>DHPR01000012.1:2380-350668 GCA_002410925.1 bacterium UBP13_UBA5359 | reverse complement strand
ATCTCGCTTTCCGTGATGCAGCTTCCGTATGTTACACCATCGCACTTTTCATGTCAAGTCATCTCAAGCCATCAAAATTCGGATTTCATCCATTGATAAATACAGCCTTCGTTCAAGCACTTATTTCACGTTTTTAAACCCGGAAGATATTTTGCCGCAGGCTACGCCTTTTCCTCTTCCGTTGCAGCAGCCTGCCGTAACCTTTTTACAATAAAATCTCTTTCCAGAGAGAGGATAAAAGGTGCCGCTCTGGGGCCTGATTTCTGGCCCAGTATAACCGTGTAAATCGCCTGAAAGAGCTGTGTGGATTTCAGCCCCGATTCACCGGCTACAGTATAAAGCATGCTTTCCAGCTCTTTGGCATCTGGATTATAGCCCTCCAGCCTTTCAGCCACTTGCAACAACGCCCGACGCTGTGCGGCGCTTAACAACCCGGCCTCTTTCGGAAGCTTTTCCCGAACCTCAAAGATAAACGCAGGCGGTGCATATTTATCCAGCCATACCAGAGCGTATTCCATCTCACGCCTCGTCCTCTCCTCATCCTGCAAAGCCTGCTCATAACCGCTGCGGCTCAAAACCTCTTTCAAGCGCCCGAAACTGCCGCGGGCAATCTGAGCAGAAACAACCATATGCCGAAAAGGAATCCGCATCTGCCTGGCTTCACCCTCGCCATCGGGCTGGCTTAGAGAATAAAGTCTTCCTGCCTGAGCTGCACTGGCCTCATCGGCCGGCTCTTCACCAAAGTGAATTCGCTCCAGCTTATCGTATTCCTCTAGCAGATTTATCAATGCCTGGCCCGGATCGAATTCGATATGCTTCTCCGGTCGGGCTCGGGCAATCAGATAACGGACCACCTGCGGCGGAATCAGCTCCAGCAGATCTTCAATGGAAACGGCTACTCCGGTCGAGCTGGACATGGCACCCTGGCCTTTGAGATATATCCATTCGTAAACCATAGGGAAAGGAGGCTCATAACCAAAGACTTCGCGGCTGATACGCACACCCGTATCGTATGACCCGCCCGGAGCGGCATGATCCTTACCGAAAGGCTCCATAGTGATATTCAGCGCTTTCCACCGCGCCGGCCAATCCACTCTCCAGACCAGTTTGGCTTCTCCGATGGAGTAATCAGCCGTACCTTCATACCCACAATCGCAGATATAATCTACTTGATGCTGTTCCGGCCTGAATCCTGTTATGGCAGATCCGCTCAGCCTACCACACTGCCGACAAAGGGCATTAAGAGGTGACCAGTTCAGCGGCATTTCACGACCGGAAACTTCTGATAGAAGAGAGGATATCTTTTCCCGACAAGACATAGCCTCGGTTATCACATTCGTATAAGCGCCCTCTTTGTATAGACGATCTGCTCTTAGCACCCGCGGCTTTATTCCCAGCTCCTCCAGAGCACAAAGAAAGGGCTGTAAAAAATGCTCAGCATAGTTATCGCAGCAGCCCTGCGGATCCGGAATATGCGCCAGGGGCTTCCCGATATATTGCCGATAGCTTTCCGGAAGGAAGGGATACACCTTCCTTAACGGATCGAAGCTATCGGCAATATAGATAAGATCAGGATCTATATTCTTGCTTTGTAAACTACGATACACCAGATCGGCTGTCATAACCTCGCGAATATTACCTAAGTGAATAGGACCTGAAGGGGTTATGCCGGTAGCTACCCTATGCAGCGTTCCTCGTGTTCCCAGTGCCTCGGCTGCCATCCAATCAGCCCAATGTAATTCCATAAGTCTTCACCCTACCTCGCTTAACAGACAGAAAGAAGCCCGCAATGCCGCGGGCTTATAGATTGAACATACTTTCTACTATTTTACCGATATTATCTTATACTTCAAACTTCCCTGCGGTGTATCGACCTCGACAACCTTTCCCTTACCGGCATTCATGATAGCCCTGCCCACCGGAGATTCGTTGGAAATCTTGTTACGAGCAGGATCCGCCTCGGCTGAGCCGACTATGGTATAATCAAACTCTTCCTTTGTTTCCATATCGCGTAGCCGGACACGAGAACCGATATTAACCTTCGTGTGACGCTCTGTTTCATCTATGAGCTTAGCATTGCGAAGCAGCTTCTCCAAGGTAAGTATACGGCCTTCCAGAAAGGCCTGTTCATTCTTAGCCGCCTCATATTCCGGATTTTCGGATATCTCGCCGAAATCCTTGGCTTGCCGGATACGTTCGGCAATCTCCTTGCGATGGAAGGACTTGAGATGCTCCAGCTCATCCTCAAGCTTCTTCAGGCCTTCCGGAGTAAGATAGGTCTCTTTTTCCATCTATGCAAACACTCCTTCAGCATTTTACGAAGAAGCACTGGCTTGCGCCAGTGCAAATTGCCATTAAATGCCAGAACCCCCATGTTTAAAAAGGATTATATAACAACTGATAATCTTTGTCAAAACTCGTGCCGAAAATTGATTGTGACAAAATATTTATAACGCCGACCGGCCGGCATTGCGCCTTATGGCCGCAATCTGTTCCGAAGAAAGAGCTCGCTCGAAGCTACGGAACCCAGCTAATTTAAACCCGTGCCTGTCGGCCATGGCCGAGATATCTTTCACCTGTTTAAGCGAGATATCCTTGCCTAAAGTAAAGGATTCATAACGCTGATCCAGAGCCAGCAATATAGTTTCCGACATACAGGCATAAGCCGTTCGCGGAGGAAAGCCAAAGCTAAAATTGAACTCCACCTCTCCGGGAACAGCCACCACTCCTCCCTCGATGACCAACACATCATTACGGCTTTCAGATACCTGCCGAGAGACGTTACGCGGCCTGGAAACATCACAAACTACAGCGCCGCTCTTAAGGTCGTCAGCTTCGATAATAACATCTGTGGCGCTGGTAACGGTCAGGATTATATCCGCCGCAGCCAGACCGGCCTTTATATCGGTAGTGGCGGAGACGACCGCTTTACGTCCATCAAGATCTGCAGCCAGAGCTTCCAATGCTTCAATCCTGCGCCCCACCAGCTTTAGTGCAGCCGTTTTATCTGCCATGATACATGAGCAAACCTTGCCGATGGATCCATTAGCGCCCACTACGGCTACAGTGGCTGCAGATGGGTCTATGCCCATCAACTCCGCACCATGAAGAGCCCCCTCCACGGCAGTGGCTACAGTATAACTATTGCCGGTGGTCACAGGGATATTTATGTTCCTGGATACCGTTATGCCACCATCTCCTACTACGGCCGTGAACGCTCCCAGGCCAACTATACCGGCCCCCAGCGTCTCCGCCATAGCGGCAGCCTCGATAATCTTCTTTATAACAAAATCCGCATCCAGCGCCATCATTTGCCGTGCTGTCAACGGACAGCCCACAAACCATCCTTCCGCCTCGGCTCCGGCGGCAGAGCGTATGCCGGTTACATGCGATACTTTAAAGGGAGGCATCCCCTCCAGCATCTTTTCCAGCACGGCATCTGGCCTGTCAGCAACCGCCGGCTGCCAGCGGCGCACATCATCCAGCGTTAAAGGGTGTAATATAAAAGCAAAGCGTTCCATTTCATGCTTCCTCTATTCCTGATTTCTAATCCATGGTCCCAGAACTTTCACCGATACAGATATGCCTGGATCCAAGCCTGCCGTCGAGCATACTTACCGCCGTTCGGTCTTTCTGCCACGCTTCTGTAATTCTAGCTTAAAAGGATAAGGAGTGTCAATTCACATGATTAAGGGTATATAGCTGGTCGTAAGGAGGAAATATGACTGAGCTCAAAGGCTTCATTTTTGATGTTGATGGCACACTGGTGGATAGTGTCGGTTTTCATGTAGAGGCTTGGTATTCAGCTTTTGCTGAAGCCGGATTGGCGCAGGGCCGCGCTGTTATCCACGATCAGATCGGCAAAGGGGGCGACAAGCTGGTGCCCTATCTTCTGGCTGATGAGAAACTGGATGCGGCAACCCTGGCAACCATGATCACTCGCATCGATAAACGCCATAGCGATATTTTTCGAGAAAAATATCTTCATCGGGTCCGGACTTTCCCTATGGCCGCCCTGCTGCTGAACGAAATTAAAAGCCGCGGTTTTAAACTGGGCTTGGCCAGTTCCGGTAAAGGCCATGAGATCCGACGATATATAGCGCTGCTGGGAGCAAGCGATATAGTGGATACGGTCATTACCGCCTCCGATGTCGAACAGACAAAGCCTGCCTCGGATATCTTCAAGAGCATGCTGGAACGGCTCTCTCTGCCGGTTGAATCGCTAACGGCAGTTGGAGATACCCCTTATGATATAGCCTCTGCAAATGCTGTCGGATTACGCTGTGTAGCTTTGCTTACAGGCGCTTTCCAGTCCAATGAACTCGGAGGAGCTGTGGCCATTTACGGTGACCCCGCAGAAATGTATGAGAACCTCGATGCTCTTATTCTCAAGCTATCGAGTTAAAGCCGGCCTATATGCTAAACGTATGGCGCTCATACTCCACTCTTCTTCTCTAATCCTCCAGGGCTCCGATATAGTGTCGTATATCCAGGTCTTTATCCTGGCCGCTGCAACGATAATTATCCAGCAGAATCTCTTCCAGTCCCTCGGCCACTCTGGCTCCTATCTGAGGATCGTAGAAGGTAGCTGTGCCTATCTGTACCGCTGTGGCTCCGGCCAGGATGAACTCCATAGCATCCTCAGCAGTAACTATACCGCCCATGCCGATAAGAGGAATATTCTTATGGGCTTTTTTCAGTGCCAGAAACACCTGCCGTACCCTAAGCAAAGCTATGGGTTTTATAGCAGGACCGGAGAGGCCTCCAACTCCATTGGCCAGCACCGGCCGGCGACGACGGGCATCTATGGCCATGCCGGGAACGGTATTGATAAGCGAGAGGGCATCGGCCCCGGCTTGCACACAGGCCAAACCAACAGCGGCAATATCACCGGCCGCAGAAGAGAGCTTGGCTATCACGGGGAACCGGCCGCTCACGGCACGTGACACTGCGCCTATTACCTCCGCCGCCGTACAGGGCTCTGTGCCAAAAGCCATGCCGCCTTTGGCGACGTTGGGGCAGGAGATGTTGACTTCCAGGGCATTGAACCCGCCGACGGCAGCCAGACGCTCTGCTACAGTGACATACTCTCCCATCTCATGTCCGGCTATATTCAAGATTACTGCCGAGCTGTTTCCGGCCAGTTGCGGCAGCACATCACTGATAAGAGCATCCACGCCGATATTCTGCAAGCCGATAGAATTGAGCACTCCCCCGGCTGTTTCCACCAGCCTGACAGGAGGATTACCGTCACGCGGTTTCAGCGTGGTTCCTTTAAGAACTAACCCTCCGACAGCCTCCGGCCGGTAATCGGCCAGACGCCGAAAATCCAGGCCATATCCGCAAACTCCGGAAGCGATCAGCACCGGGTTTTTCAAGCTTACTCCGGCAACCTCAAGATTCGTTCTGACACCCCCCGTCATCACCAGACCACCTCCTTGATATCAAACACCGGCCCGTCGACGCATACCCGGCTGTATTTAGTCTCTTCCCCTCTTGTCCGGGTGCGGCAGACACAGGCCATACAGGCACCTATACCGCAACCCATACGTTCTTCAAGCAGAGCCTGTCCCGGCACTCCCGCCTCCGTCAGCATCTTCGATACCCGAGCCATCATTATCCCGGGTCCACATACAAAGGCTTCATAATCCTCTGCTCTCTCTTGCTCCAGAAATATCTCCAGTAATCCGGTGACCAGCCCCGGATGCGTTCCCGGCTCGCCCGCCTCTGAAGCTACAGCTGAAACTGCGCCCATTTCACACATCAGAGCTATGCCGGCTTTGCAGCCCAGGATCGTGCTGCTGTTGTCCAGCAGCAACGGGAAGGAAAGAGCATCTCTCATCCCGGCCAGCACCGTTACCGAACGCCCTCGCCCAAGAAGCTCTGCCGCCAGCGCCGTCAAAGGCGCTATGCCTATACCCCCGGCTATAAGCAATGCAGGAGCATCACCGTCCAAATCAAAACCACGGCCCAGAGGTCCCAGGATATCCACATTATCGCCAGCTCCATACGCGGACAAGGCCTCTGTCCCTAAACCGACCTGACGAAAGAGAATAGAGATCTCCCCCTGGTCTGAATCGCGGCGGAATACACTGATTGGCCGCCTTAGCAAGGGCTTGCGCTTCAGGCGTTTCAAGCCGGAGGGTTCCGGAACAGGATCTACCAACCTTTCGGATATTTGCACGATAGGGCCGTTGCAATAAATATGCAAAAATTGCCCCGGCTTAATTACAGCTGCGCTCTTCGGAGCATGGATACGCAAGATATGATGCTTGCCGTATGCCGGCAGGCTTTCTATCACTCTGCCGATTTCATGCAGAACAGTATCGCGCCCTGCAGGCGCTGTTATCGGTTGTTGGTTATTTGTTGGTTCCAGGTTTTCCATGCATGCCTCCTCTGCGCACCCTGCAGGCGCTGTTCACCGTTAACGGTTCACCTTTTGGGCATCCAAATCCCGAGCATTTGATCTCTCTTTTCCCTCCGTCCGATTCGTTATCAGCAGATACTCCCTGTATTTGCTGATAACCATAAGCTTTCTATCGGAGCTCACCTCCACCTCTGCCAGCTTTGCCTCCGGCAGCATGGCGTAACGAGCATCGGAGGAGGAGAGCCAGCTTGAAAGCTGATCGGGCGTATCGAACAATCGCACATGTCGCCGCAAATAGAATGGGGAGCTGTTCTCTCCCAGCTTATAACTGGCTATACCATCATCGGGCTTCATAATGGTAGCAGCAATCCGGGATAACGGCTTGACAGGCTTATGGATATCCCACATCGGCAGAGCACCCAGGTGCAACACGCCAACCATAATTACTGCCACCAGCGCTCCAAAGGCGATAGCTATATCCGTCCGCCGGGCCAGGCGCAACAGCAGCCAGCCGGCCAGCCCGCCTACAGTAGATGTTATACCCATATAGAGGATAAATCTTATATAGAAATGGTACTTCGGCTGAATTTGCTGTTGCAGAGCGGGTACAGCTACCAATAGCAATAAACCCAGAATAAACAATGAGAGATAAGAAACCCTCAGCCAACGCCCCTGTCCCTCTCTGCTGCCGATAAAGGCGGCCAGAAAGAGTGATAAACAGGGATAAAGAGGAGTTATATATCCCGGCAGCTTTGTCCTGCCGACGGCAAAAAAAGCGTATATGCAAGCGAACCATAACAAGAGGAAGAGTATTCCCTCCCTGTGTTTGCGCCATAGCCTGCCGGAAAGAGCCAGCGCTCCAGGCATAAAGCCACTCCACGGCAGCATCCCCAACGCCAGCACCAGCAAATAATAGTATTGTGGTTCTCCATGTCCTTCAATAGAACAGGTATACCGCTCCACCATATGATAACCAAAGTATGTCCCCAGAAAATCATGGCCGAAACGCAGCCATTGAACTATATGCCAGGGTAAAGCTACAGCCAGCATAAGGCAAGCTCCGGCAATAGTCCACGGAGAAGCAAGATCTCTCAACCGTCGGGCATAAACAAGGTAAAGAATCCCTATAAGGCCGGGAAATATAATCGCAATAGGCCCTTTCATAAGAACTCCCAACCCCATCGATAGAAAGAAGAGCAGATAGTACTGCGGGCGTTCTCGCTTTACCGCCAGCAGCAGCGCCAGCAAACTGAGTGTTATAAAAAAGGAGACGCCTATATTAAGCAGGCCCAGCCGAGATTCGGCTGTCCATTGCAGACCGGTTATAAGGATTAAAGCAGCTATAAATCCTACCCGGCGGTTAAAAAGCAGCTCGCCCATAGCAAAGACTACCAGCATAGTGCCCAGCCCGAACAAGGCAGACCATAAGCGGGCTGTTATCTCGCTGATTCCCAGCAGGCTGTAAGTCGCAGCGGTCAGCCACATATAAAGCGGCGGCTTGTTAAAATAAGGCGCATAATTGAAATAGGGACTGAGAAACTCCTGCCTTACCAGCATTTCCCTGGCCGCCTCAGCAAAACGGGCCTCATCCACTTCAGTCAGGCTGAAGGCACCTATGCCGGTAAAAAGAATAATACTCCCCCACAACAGCAGCAGCAGCACTGCCAGGCCTTTTCTTTTCAGCAAATTATCCAGCAGATCCATCGTTCTCTCCTGTTTCATTTTTAATTATCCAGAATGGCTGGGAGCAGGCCCAGCCTTCTTGTTCATCTCGACAATGTACTATTAAAAAGCCCTCTTCTCCCGAAGGATGGTATTCCAATCTATCCTTCTTTTCCGCACGAGTACGGCCATCGGCATCACTGCAATTAATGACTGCCCCGGGACTATGGGCAATTATAGCACCGGCCTCAACGCTGAATTCGGCCTGAGGACCATTGCTCATGTAAAAAGAACCCCTGTGCAAGGCAGCAAAAAACTCCTCTCTGTTCAAGCCGGCCATCTTTACCTCAACCCAACCGGTGCCGGCCTGATGAAGCTCGTGCAAATCATCCACCGCTGTTCCCCAAAGAGGCTTCCCCGGGCCTCTGGCCACAAGAGCCCGCTGCCAGCGAACCATATCCTCTTTTGCGGAAGAGTGAGGATTACGCGTCTCCACCAGACGCAACCCGGGTAAAGCAATCAGATTTCGTTCCGCCCACTGCCCGCTGCCAAAATTACCCTTCCAGGAAGGGTGTGCCGCCATGGCTACACCTAAAAATGGATCGCCGGCAACCTCTTCAAGCAGCTCTTTCTGCCGTCCGGTTGCATCGCCTAACAGCACTAAATGCTTTCCCAGCGACCAGGGAGGGCGGCATACCGTAATTTCCCGGCCGGATATAACCATTATTTGCTCTGAGGAGAGTCCCTCCGTATCGGTTCGGCGAGCATGGTCGGTAATGCACAGAATAGAAAAACCTCGCTGACAATAGAACTTCGTCGCCTCAGCCGGAGATAACCGACCGTCAGAGAGGGTCGTATGACAGTGGAGCTGTGCTCTGAAATACTTACCGGGAACCTGATAAGGATCTATTATTCTCCATTTTTCGGGTTTAATCATCATATCCTGCCGGCCGCCGTTCAAACAGCCATGTATAATTTAACATTAACACTCTCTCTTGCCAATCCTTAAACGGAAGTATCGGTTTTATCCCTGCCGATATGCTGCAGAAAGGCTGCTCCGACCAGACCTGGAACAGCTACATTAAATGTAAAGGAGAGCAATGTGGCGCTAACAGCTACCTCTCGAGGTATAGCATAACGCCCCATCATCAGTACGGCAACAGCCTCTCGGGCGCCAAAGCCTGATACGGTAAAGGGTGCTGCACTAGCCAGCACCAGAACGGGAAATGATATCAGCGCCGCTAACAAAGAGGCCCCGGGAAAGAGAGCTTCAGATAGAAGATGAAACTGGATTAGAGAAACACCGAACGCCAAAAAGGATATACCTGTAACGATCATAAGGCGCCGACGATCAAAACCGCTCCAGCCCTGGAGCATGATCTCCAACCCTCGAAAACGCTTCAACAGTCCTTTGAACAACGGTATTCTATTTAGAATCTTCATCACACCATCGCCGCCAAAAATAACAGCCGCTAGAATTATAATACCGACCAGCGTCACTGTTCCAAGAAAACGGCTAACAGCAAAAAGACCGGCAAGAGCATAGACAGCCACCGTTACCAGATCTATCATCCTATCAAAAATTACTAATCCGGCCACTCTGGTACGGTCATCTTCTTTGAAGAGAGCTGCCCGCCCTAACTCTCCCACCCGGCCCGGTGTAACCAGACCGGCAGCCGTACCTATAAGGTATGAGGCCATGGATAAGCTCGGGGTTAGAGCTTCCGTCCTGCCAATCAGCAAGAGATGCCACTTGCACCATTTCAGCAATACAAAGGCAATAGCAGCAAGAAGAACGGGCAAAAGAATAATCGTATCGATGCTTCCCATCAGAGAAGCAATACGTTCCAAAGAGAGGCTCCTGATAACCAAAATCATTAGAATGGCGGTCGTAAGAATTTTGATCGGCGTGCCGGTAAGCTTAATTTTCATTTTGACCGGTCATATAAGCTACTGAATACATCTCTCGCCGATTGCTGTTGGTAAGCAGTTCCCCCAGCAAGCCGGTAGAGATAAACTGAATACCGACCATCAGCAGCAATATGCCCAGCAATAACAGCGGCCTGGTGCCGATAGGCCGGTGCCCGGTAATCCATAATACGGACATATAGATATTTATCACTAGGCCCAGACTGAACAGACCTGCTCCTATGGAGCCAAAAAAGTGTAAGGGCCGCCGAACATACCTGGTCAGCAAAGTTACGGTCAATAGATCGAAAAAACCTCTGGCAAAGCGTTCCCAGCCGTATTTAGAGATACCGTAAAGGCGAGGATTATGTTTAACCTTGATTTCGGCTACCTTAAACCCCCTCCAGTAAGCCAGAACCGGTATATAACGATGCAATTCACCGTATAGCTCCAGTTCACGAACAACCTCCCGCCGATAGGCCTTAAAGCCGCAATTGAAATCATGCAAATCAATACCGGACAGGGCCGCTGTCACCCGGTTAAACAATCGGGAGGGCAGAGTCTTGGAGAGAGGATCATGGCGATGATATTTCCAGCCGGAGACCAGATCATAGCCCTCCTTCAGCTTGGAAAGAAAGTTGGGGATTTCCTTCGGGTCATCCTGAAGATCGGCATCCATGGTAATAATTACCTTTCCTCGAGCCTCCTTGAAACCACAATCCAACGCTGCGGCCTTACCGAAGTTGCGCCGAAAAGCTACCACTCTTACCCGGGGATCCTGCTCCTCTAGGCGCTGTAGCACTTCAAGGCTGCTATCATGACTACCATCATCTATAAAGAGCATTTCGCACTTCTTGTCATGACCAAGTATTGCATTCAAGGCGCTGTAAAGATGCGGCAACGCCTCCTCCTCATTAAATACCGGAATAACCAGGCTAAGAGAAGTTTTATCAGAGCTTATCTCTTGCCTGGCCTTTTTTTCGCAAACAGCGCCTTCCATAATCCTGCTCCTTAATCAAAATACTCCAATCTTGCCCTGTCTCTCACAGCAATACGCTTTAACTGCGCATCAGCATCAAGACGCCTCCCTTCCAGCCGCCAGCAACGACCGGAGAGGACGACGCCCTCTTCACCTTTTATAGTTCTCTGTGTACCCTCGTAGCTCATCCGCCCGATTCGTAATTCCAAATCCGGTCCGGCGCTTCCCTTAACACCGCCTGTAGCCGACCAGGTATCCTGCAGCGGTAGATAGGTTACATGAGGAGCGGTCAGCACCAGATCCGGTAATTGCGACCGAAAGAGGACAGCCCTGGTCTTATCCATAATCACTCTCTCATCCGTAGCCTGTATCTTTTGAGCACTCAGCTCCCATATATTACGTCCATCTTCTTGGCCTATCAACCTTCCTTCTCTGATCGCAACCGATTTCATATCGCCAGGCAATCCTTGCCCAGCCTCTTCCTTTTCAGGCTGCTGATCGTGAATATGCGAAGAAGGCAATGGCGCCGCCAAGATATAGGCTAAGATGCAGATCACCGCCAATACTGCTGCCATCAGGCCTATAGCCCTGGCTTCGCTCTTTTTTGTTTTGACGGCATCGATAATCTTCAATAATACCTGCTGCCGGCCGATACGATCATTATTCATTTCACAACGATACACTCTCTTTACGCGAGGGCGGTCTTTTAGATGACCTACCGAAATCTGCTTGTAATGGAAAACAAAGCTGCTCAAGCATATTCCTGCACGCGGCTTCGTTCGTGATTGTATCTCATCATCCGATTTAAAGATGATGTTGGCAGGATCGAACACATTGCCATCCGGCAAGACATTCCGGCATAGAAACTCCATGCGCACGCACATGCAAAAGCCATTGATCTTGCTTATCCGCCGCCAGCCGCCATCAGCGATGCAGCGAGCCGTAGCATTGATACTCTCTACTTCATCACTATGGATATACTTCTTGCAGTATCTTCTGATATCCTGCTTATCGATAAATCCCGGCGTATTAGTGAGCGGGCCGACAAAATCCAACCTTTCGCCCACAAGAGAATCACACAGCTTCTCTGCCCAGCCAGGGCTGAAAATCACATCATTATTACAAAAAATGATTATATCGTGCGTCTCCTTATATTCACGAAAACCACGATTCCAGCAATGTGTGATGCCTCTATTCTCTGTTAAACGGATAAGCCTGACCCCGGCCACGGCTGATAGTACCTCGAGCAAACCGTCATCAGTTGAGCAATCATCTATGACAACGAATTCAAACTTGTAATTATCCGTATCAAGGGTGCATCTTTTTAGAGATTCCAGGCATTTAAGAGTATAATGAAGATTATTCCAAGAAGTTATCAAAATAATTACTTTATGCATCGCTTTTACGCAAGCCCCGCCTGCACGCGGCCTCTCGAAAAACATCCAACGTTGCATTCACCATGGCCTCCGCGCAAAAGCACCGTTCATATTTTTCTCTTCCTGCATTACCCATAGATGCCCTTCTTTCACGATCACGACACAGGCTGAGCAGAGCACCGGCCAAGGCATCTTTATCCCCGGGCTGAAACATCAATCCTGTATGGCCGTCATCAACTATTTCTTGCGGGCCACCGGCTCTTGCTGCCACAACAGGCAAGCCGTTAGCCATAGCTTCGGCTATGGAAAAACCGAAAGGCTCCCGGTATGACGGCAGACAAAAAATATCCCAGCTACTCATCCTGCGAGCAATATCCGGCACAAAGCCGAGGAAACAAGCATTTATTCCTAGAGAAGATGCTTGCTTCTCTAAGCTTTCCCGTAAGGATCCCTCTCCTGCAATAATAAGCCTGACCCTTGTTTGCCTGGCAACATTTGCTACAGCTTCCAGTAGCAGAGATAAATCCTTTTCTGGTTCAAGTCTGGCTGAAGTTCCAATGGTAATGCCTTCAAACGGTTTGTCTATCGGCCGCAGAGGATTCTCCAGAGGATCCTTTATGCCATTATAGATACGAACTATCTTGCCTTCGGGTAATCCGAAGCGCAGCAACCTGTCGGCCTCGCTATTGGAAACTGTAATGACCTTATCTGCCGCCCTACCTACAAAAGCTGCTTGAAAGTAATATACCGCTCCGCCGGTATTGAAGCCATGTACTCCTAGTACGACAGGTATCTGGGGCGCCAGAAGCCTGACCAGCGGAATAAGTTCATAAGCTAATCTTATATGCAGACAATCAATTTCTCGTATTTTTCTGATAATTCCACACAAAGCCGCAACAGCCTTTAAAGGATTACGTCGGGGAGAAGGATAAATCAAGCAATCATCTGTAAAGCCGCTAAGCACTCTCTCCAACGGGCCGTCAGGGATAATAATGGTCGCGTGCACCTCCGGCGGCAACGATTGCAGCATGGTGCACATATATTGCCGAGCACCGCCGTACGCTCCCTGGTCGGGCAAAAGAAAAGCTATATGCATCTTATCGCTTGAAGATTTCATTATAACCCCGTTCATAGTGATAAGCTACCACTAATTCTCCGAAAATACTTCTTATCAGGCCTTTCCGCTCTTGCGACCGCTGTAGCAGCCACCGCCCGGTCTGATGATTTTCCAGCCATCCGCCCAGGCCCGACAGTAAAAAAAGTGGATTGCCGTGAACCGCCAGCTTAACAGAAAGCTCCGGATGCTTAAGATAGAACATTGCCCCGCTGCGGCCGCGCATATAAGCTTTTTCCCGCAGGAAATCAAGATTTGGAATTGAGGCAGGTCCGTGCACATGGTACGCCAGGGCGCGGCGACATCTGTAATTCTTCAATCCGTACTTTTGCAGACGATATCCCAGCTCTACATCCTGCCAGCCGTAAGCCGCAAAGTTCTCCTCGAAACCGCCGACGGCAATCACCGCTTCAGCCGGACAGGAGACGTTGGCCGTGTCGAAGGGATTACAGTTTATATCCCAAAGGCTACGAGGCTTTCCAGCCTCCTCAGGACAGGCGATATTAACAAGCACTCCATTGACAATCGCCCCGGGATGCCGCCTATGTGCCTCAAGATGAGCCTCTACAAAATCAGGCCTCACCAGAACATCGCTGTCGGTAAACAGCAAATACCTGCCCTTGGCCTGACGAATAGCCTCATTACGGACCCTGGGTAGGCCGCATCTGCTTTCAAATCGCAAATGATGCACCTCGGCTTTAGCAGCAGCAGCGCGCACTATCTCGGGAGTATTATCCTGCGAGCCGTCATCAGCCACTATGATTTCGTAATTGCATCTATCAACGGTTTGAGCCACCAGACGAGCCAGGGCTTTCTCCAAAATGGGCCCTCTGTTATATGTTGGGAGTATAATGCTGATTTCAACCTTGTTATCCATCTTACGACCTTCACCCTTAGCTCAATAATGCTTTCCTTAAATGATCTTCTCCAGCCGGGATCTCCATCTTCGTCCGTCAAAACGGACCACCCCTAAATAGGCAGCGCGGCAGCCTGCCTGAACTATCAGCGTCTCTCCGGATATTAAGCCTTCGGCCGGAGCATCATGGCTGTGCCCCCCGATTATCAGGCCTAGTCCTGCAACTTGCTCTGCCATTGCAATATCCTCTCTCAGGCCCAGATGGCTGAGCAATATAAATGAATCAACCTGCCCCCGAAGATGCACCATCTCCCGCATTACTGCTTCGGCCGGCGGAATGAATTTAAAGGGCGATAAACGGGCACCCGGTGTGCCGGCCAGCATATCGCGACATACGCCTATCAAGCCTATCCGGCGACCCTCTTGTTCCACCACCAGGCTGGAACGACAGATTTCCTCTCCCCGATGCTCCCTTAGGTTGGCGCAGAGAACCGGAAAGCCGGCGGCGGATATCTTACGCTTCATCAGACATGGAAGCGGATGAAACTCTCTGTTGCCCATAGCCATAGCTGTATAGCCCAATTCAGTCATAAGGCGCAGAATCCGCTCTCCTCCCGGACGTACGCCAAGATTGCCGGCAGATACGGCATCACCGGCATCGAGCAAGAGTCCGGGCTGATCGGCAATTATATTTATGATACGCTTTGCACTACGGTTATCCAGCTTGCCATGAAGGTCGTTTGTATGATAAATTATCAGGTTTCCCCCGCTCATAATTCCGACCCTTGATATGGTATCCGCTTTAATTCAATCGCCATAATCATCATTATATCAGGTTTGAAGCGCTCGAATATTGTCCAATTCCAAATAGTGTTCTCTTCTAATATGTTTGAAATACTTAAAATGGCTGTGGTTCCGATATTTGCCAGGTATAATCGAGTAATCAACCGCATTCTTCCAGAAAACATAATTGGCGCTCAATTGGTCCCGCTGAGAATAATGACTCACTTCATGCCACCAATCTTCCATAGCTTTTATGACCTGTGCCTTGTTGTGTCTCCTCAGAATAATCCCTCCGTAAATCAACCCTTTACCGGCTGAATAACCTTCACGCTTATATCTCTCTATCTGCCTTTTTACGATAGCCTCTTGCTCCAATCTCTTCTTGATGACTACTGCCGCTTCCTTGTAAATACAGTTTCTATCCGGATGCCGAAAAAAAGCCATGTTTTTATCCTGCAGACAGGAAGAGATGAGAGGCGAGGGATCTCTCTTTATCAGGAAGTTAGCATCAACCCACATACTTATATCGTAGCTTCCAAAGAACTTATGAGGCAACAGCTTGTAATATCTTGAAGAGACGCGCGGATTCCTTAGATAAAAATCCATCGGCAATCTCTGCCAGGGAGGCGAAATCGGCTGCTCTTCATTATCGCAAAAGACAAAGAAGTCGATTTCCGGATTAACGAAGAGAGGTTGCCTTATCACATCGCAGCCGGCGCTTACTGCGGTATAGATACAAATTCTCTCCCGGTGCGAATTATCATGAAATGGTTCATGATCTTTTTTTCGAAACCGTGAGAAGAGATCCGATATATCCATCAGTAGATTTCTTTCCTCTTTCCTGCTCAGCAGTTACAGCCTTCGCTTACACTGCTCAATTCACTAAAATATCATAACATCATATATCCGGAAAGAAAAGAGGAGAGGAGAGGGGACGTACCTTGATTAATTTGACTAAGAGTCCTTTTGAGCCGATATCCTCGATACAGCGGATAATACATAGGCTTTATCCTGTCCATCCTTCCGACCATCTACAATCTTTCCCTGCTCGATGCCTCTCACCATTACATGATGAAGTATTCCTGGTGCATCCAGTCTGGCCTACCTGGGCATTGTTACTGCTCCTTAGCACTTGCTTTGTCGCGCTATAATAATTCACTTATCAAATCGGTCAATGTACATCCCCTATGCGTCCCACTCACGTCCCCGAAAAGAAAAGATGCCTGATGCAGGGGAGGTGCCTGAAGAGATGAAGAGCCCCTTGCCTGTACTTGAACAAATATGTTATAACCAAATATGCTTAAAGGATGAGGATTGGCCGATATGAAGATCAATTTTACTACCGAGAAAAAGCCTTACTGGATCCTGGGCCGCTGGGCGGAAGAGTTCGCCAAACGAATTCCAGAAGCAACTATTACTCACCTGGCTCCGAACCGGCAAGCAGATGTCAACGTTTTCATAAATTACGCCTTATACCGCAAAGGACATTACAAATCCATATGCGTCTTTACTCATATGGAGAAGAATAAAAGATTATCAAGGCTTTTTAGCAATGCCAGCCGTAATTGCGATTGGTGCTTTGCACAATCGGATTATACGATGTCCTTGCTTCCGGAAAATAAATCAACTAAATTAAAAATAGGCGTTGGAGAGCAGTTCTACAAAAAAGAGATCGTGCTGGGTGTCTGCGGCCGGCCTTACAGAAGCAACAGAAAGAGAATGGACTGGGTTAAGGCGCTGGAAAGGATAGCCGGCATCCGCATCAAATGGACCAACGGCTCCCTTACGTACGACGAACTGGCGGATTTCTACAGATCGATAGATTATATCCTTGTTACAAGTGAACTTGAAGGCGGTCCAATGTGCATCAAGGAAGCTATCGCTATGGGTAAGCCTGTAATTACCACAAAGGTCGGATGGTATAACGAGTTTCCGACTTTGACTTACGATACTCTGGATGAATTAAAAGCCATCATAAGCAAGCTCGTCGTTAACAAGGATGATTGGGACAAAGGCGCAAAGCAAATTGTAGATAGAGCAGCAAAACTACTCTCCTAATTCATCCAGCCTCTGGCAAACAGCATCATAAAATTCCAATCTGTAAAGAATAAGCCCCGGCAGAATACGCAGCTTTACCGGGCATCGGGTACTGGCCAGAGCACGGCGCATAAATGCCGCTATCTGCCCACCAGAGAAAAAGCGCTTGTGAATACACACTGCAAAGGGAAATATTCCTGTCGACATCATCACTCTCAGGCACCGATGCTTCCAATAATAATAAGCCGCTCCTCGGCCGAGTTCACGGGCATATCTGCTCATACCGACAAGATATTCCTCTGCTGTTTGCGGCTTCTTATAATGAAAAACCTGGCAACGGCGATTGAGATGAGAACGAAATCCGGCCCGGGACAATCTGAAGCCCAACTCCAGGTCTTCATAGCCGTAACGGATATTCTCATCAAAAAGACCGACCGATAGCAATTCCCGGCGCCGCACAGAGACGTTGGTGCCGCAAAAGAAAGCAAAGGACAGGTGCAAATAAGAAATTACCGGATGCAACCGCAGGCGCTTCGGGGCAGGAACGTTGAATACCTGGCCGCAAAAGACCGTCCGCCGTGTCCGGGAGTGAGCCAGCAGATGTTCTTCCAGCAATCGCCGATCGGCCAGGGCATCATCATTGATAATCACCAGTATTTCTCCCTCTGCTGCCTTTATCCCTCTGTTGGTAGCGCCGGTCACACCCCGGCTTTCTTCATTACGGATATACCCCAGACGGTAATTCATCCGTTGCTGCAGCCTGCTTACGGCAGCAGCGGTATCATCCTCCGATCCGTCATCTACTACTATTACCTCATATTCATTAGCCGGCAAGGATTGGTCATCAAGCGAAAAAAGCACCTTTTCCAGAATAGCAGCCCGGTTGAAAGTAGGTACAATTACACTTACCCCTTCCCTGTCCGGGCTCCATTTATTTATCAGCGCTCTGTTATCGGATAGCATCTGCCTGCTCCTTTATCATGCATGATCGGGACAGATAATCGGCAATAGCTTCAACACCGCCGCCACCGCCCATGCGCTCCTGCCCTACCCGGGACATATGTTCCAGACGCGAGCGATCATTCAGCAGCTGCAACGCCCTTCTTGTTATAATCTCTTTATCTGCCGGCAAAAGTTCTACAGCCTCTCCCAACAAACGCTTCTGCGTCAACAAAAAACGTTCTCTAATCTGCGGCCCTACCCCGGGAAAGGTCAACAGCGGCCGTCCCAGACCGACAGCCTGCTCACAGGCTGTACCTGCCTGACCTATAACCATGATAGAAGCCAGCAACAGATCTCCAAAGTAACCCCTGACTACCGCCAGCCTGGCCTGGCCGCATTCAGCCTTAGCAATAATGCCTCGCTCCGCATCCGTTGGCAGGTACCTCCAGCCTCCTTTGTAAAATACCTCTTCCAAACGGTTCTTCGTAAGAGTAGGCGCCGCTGCCAGCAGAAAATCCAAGCCCTTCTCACAGTGCGCCGCCATATCCGCAGCTATATCCAGCAGCACCGCCAGATTGCCGTAGGCTTCAACACGGCTGCCGGGCAGCAAGGCTACACAGTCCCGGCTTGGCAGACCAAAATCAAATCCGGATATCTCCAGGCAATCCAGCATGGAGCTGCCGACAAAGAGGGCGTTAATATCCGAGCTTTGCAGCTCCCTCGCTGTAGCCTCGTCACGGGTGAAGACAACCTCTGCCCGCTTGAGCACTATCTTCTCCAGCCACCGATGCGGGCGTATATAGGCAGAAATGGGAGTATCCACAAAGACCGGATGCAAGCACCCGTATCCAGCCATCCACAAGACAAAGGCATCACCTACGGCCACAGTCTTCAGACCGGGATAAAGCCGAGCCTGCCTGCGTATATAAGCAATCTGCCTGAGCGTTAGCTCAACCAGACCGTGCTTGATATCCCTCCATATCGCCGTCGGATTGCGATCACGCAAGCTAAATCCTGCTCCCGGCGGCATCTGCCTATGCGGCCCTTCGATATCAATGCCGGCACCGGTGTAAGAGAGACCAGGCCCTACCAGCGGCAATCCCTCTACGGCCATACCGGTCTTGCTTCGTACTGCCGCGGCAATTGCTGCCGCCATCATATCCTCCGAATACCCGTTGCTTACAAAGAGTACTTTAGTCACATCTATCCTTTCCTTCATAACCCTTCCTGCGCCGGAACAGCCATATGCTCTTCTCCCCAGCCATCTTTAAATTGCGCCTTATACAGCCCGGCATAAATCTCGTCTTTAGATAGCAGCTGCTCATGCGTTCCCTTCTCCGCTATCTGCCCGTTCTTCAAGACCACTATCAGGTCGGCCTTTCTGATAGTGGACAGCCTGTGAGCGATGATAAAGGTGGTACGCCCTTTCATAAGACGTTCCAACGCATCCTGAACCAATGCCTCTGCTTGTGTATCAAGGGAAGAGGTCGCTTCATCAAGAATGAGTATCTTCGGGTCACGCAGAATGGCTCTGGCCACGGCTATACGCTGGCGCTGGCCGCCGGAAAGCTTCAAGCCTCTCTCTCCCGCTTCTGTTTCATAACCCTCCGGCAATTCCATGATGAAATCATGGGCATTGGCGGCCTTAGCTGCCGCCAGTATCTCTTCATCTGTGGCCGCCTGATTGCCATAGCGGATATTCTCTCTGATTGTTCCGCCAAAGAGAATAGTATCTTGCGGCACAATACCTATCTGCCGGCGCAACGATAATAGCTTTATCTTATCCAGATCATAGCCATCTATGCATATCCTTCCCTCATAATGACCATAAAAGCGCGGTATGAGGTTGACCAGAGTGCTCTTTCCCGCGCCGCTCGGCCCAACAAGAGCGACCACCAGGCCCGGCTTAATATCAAGAGATATATTATTGAGAACATTGTTCGTTCGGTCGTAGGAAAAAGAGACCCGGTCAAAAACGACGGCGCCGGTTAAAGTCTGCATATCGACGGCATCAGGTGCATCTTTGATCTCCCGGCGCTCCTGCATAAGAGCATATAGCCTGGACAGAGCGGCCGCTGCCTGGCTAAGGCTGTTAACATAGCCGCTCATCATAGACATAGGACTGGCTGCCAGCATCAGCAGACCGAGAAAAGCCAGAAACTCTCCGGTAGTGAGAATGCCGTGCAGCACCTTCAGACCGCCGAACCATAGAATAACAACAGCGCCAATGGCAAAAAGAAGATCCATAGCCGGTGTCAGCGTGGCACTGGCCATGGCACTGCGCATGACAAACTGAAAGTTCTTCTCGTTTTCCACCTTGAAACGCTTTGTCTCATGCTTTTCCATGCTGAACGATTTCACCACCCTGATACCGGAAACCGTTTCTTGGATAATGGTGGTTATGTCGGCCAGCTTGCGCTGAACGGAATCGGTAATGTCACGAATACGGTTGGAGAAAAAACCGACCACCAGAGCCATAGCCGGCATTACTCCCAAGGTAAGCAATGTAAGCTGCCAATCAGTCCTCAGCATGAGGACCAATGCGCCCACCAGCATGGCCAGAGCCTGGATTATATTCAAAACTCCTCCTGAAAGAGCACCCTGAACTACGTTGATATCATTGGTCAGAGTGGAGATAACCTCTCCTGTACGCTTTCTTTCATAAAAATTAATCGGCAGCTCCTGAAGGTGGCTGTAGAGGTCATTACGCATATTCAATATCATGCGCTGTCCGGCAAAAGACGTCAGATAGGTCTGAAGCCAGGTTAATATGCCTTTAATGAGAAAGATGGCAATAATTAACAGGCATACGTTCATCAATAGCTCCCTATCTTTATTGCTAAAAACGTTGTCCAACAATTCCTTTCCAAAAATATGGGGCAATTTCAAATTGAAAAAAGTAGCGATGCCAAGACAGATCAGGGCGATGAGTATTTGTACCCAAACAGCTTTTATATAGCCTAATATAAAGCGCAATACCTTCACTTTAACCCCTCTACTCTTACTTTGTTATATCCGCCCTGGCAAAGGAACGTTCCAACTGGCGGATATATATCCTGACATCTTCGCCGACGCGCTTGCCCGCCTTATCTACTTCTATCATCATGCCGCGAAACCAAGCCAGTCCGTCATCTACACAAAAAGGATTAACCGAATCGATGATAACCGCCAGGCTATCGCCCACTGCCAGAGGAAACAATCCCTCTCTGACATGGCTTTCCGGCTCCATCTTGAAAACTTCCGGATGAAGGCGCTGATCGCCGCGTACATAAACTTCTTTGCCGATATATTTCTCAATACCGTCTATACGCTCTCCATCGGCACCAATAAGATTGACAGCCACCTGCGGATGCGCCCTGACCACCAACCGCCCGCTTTCATATTCAATGCTCGCTTTGCGCATTTCACGCTCAATACGTACGGACATCGTTTCGGCAGAGATAATATGGCCGTGACCATGGCAAAGAGGGCAGGGGACACAAAGAAGCGCCGGCAGGCTTTTGCTGACACGCTTGCGTGTCATTTCAATCAATCCCAGCTTACTGATGGATGAGATACTGCTCTTGGTCTTATCCTCGCTCAAGGCCTTTTCAAAAACTCTTATCACCTTGTCCCGGTGTGATTCATTATCCATATCGATAAGATCGATAACTATTATGCCTCCGATATCACGTAGCCTAAGCTGCCGGGCTATCTCCTTTACGGCCTCCAGATTATTGGTCAGAATGGTGTGCGCCAGATCCCTGGTGCCGACATATCGTCCTGTATTGACGTCTATAATGGTAAGCGCCTCAGCTTCCTCAATAATCAGATAGCCCCCGGATTTAAGCCATACCTTACGCTTCAGCGCTTCATCTATCTGCTCTTCCAGGCCATAATGGCTAAATATCGGTATTTTACCGTCATATAACTTCACCCTGTTTTTATAACGAGGCGAAAGCAGGCCGACAAGATCGAGCACTTTCTCATACTCCGGCAGAGAATCGATAATAAACTCGCTTATATCGGCAGCGAAGACATCGCGAACCATACGAAATACCAGCCCGTACTCCTTATGAATAAGAGCCGGTGCCGTTGCTTTACGGGCACTCTCTCCTATCCTTTTCCAAAGAGAGGTCAGAAAGTTAAGATCTCTGGCAATATCCTTCTCGCTTCTTCCTTCCGCTGCCGTCCTGACGATAATTCCCATATCCTTGGGACGTATCTTCTCAGCTATATGACGCAAACGTTCTCGCTCTCCTTCATCGGAAAGACGGCGGGAAACACCTACCATGTCAGAGGACGGCATAAGCACCAGGTAGCGCCCCGGCAAACTGATGCGTGTGGTCACTCTGGCACCTTTGGTTCCGATAGGACTCTTCGTGATCTGAACTTTGACCTCCTGGCCGACCTTCAATGCTTCGGAAATGCTCGCCTCGGGTGAAATTATCTCCTCTTCGTCAATGAGCGTGCCCGGTATAACATCGCCGACATATAAAAAAGCATTACGCTCCAGGCCGATATCTACAAAAGCAGCCGCCATGCCGGGTAAAACGTTGGCCACCTTTCCCTTATAGATGCTGCCTATATTGCGCTCTTCCCTCTCCACATATATTTCCACAAGGCGCTCATCATCCATAATGCCGATTCGTGTTTCGCATTGATCTATATTGGCTATAATTCTCTTTTTTGTTGGCAAGCGGCTCACCTCAATCCTTCCAGCTCACTCTCGGGCATATCATATCCCTCCTGCGGTGAAGGATATTCACCGCTTCTGACATCTGAAACATACTCCCTAACCGCGGCATCCATCAAGGAATTTATATCCAGATAACGACGGACAAAACGCGGCACACCGCTTTTGCCCAGACCAAGTATATCATGGGTTACAAGTATTTGCCCATCGCAAAATTCTCCAGAGCCTATACCTATGGTCGGCACCCTTATAGCAGCGGTTATCTGTGCAGCCAGCTGACGTGGAATGCACTCCAGAACCAATGCAAATACCCCGGCTTCATCGAGAGCCCTGGCAGATTCAAGCAGAGCCTCTGCCTCCCCCCGTTCCCGTCCTCTGGCTTTATAGCTTCCCAGTTGATTTATCGATTGCGGTTGCAATCCTATATGCCCCATAACGGGAATGCCTATCTCCACCATCTGCGCCACCAGCGGCGCTATTCCTGTGCCACCCTCCATCTTGACTGCATTGGCACCGCCTTCTTTAAGAAATCTGCCGGCATTTATCATCGCCGTTACCTTATCAGCTCCATAGGAGAGAAAGGGCATATCGGCTACAATAAGGCTTCTTGCACTTCCCCGGCTGGCAGCTTTGACATGATGCAGCATCTCCTCCATAGTAACCGGAACCGTATCCTCATAACCCAGCACAACATTGCCTACAGAATCCCCGACCAGCAGAATATCGATACCTGCTTCATCCAGCAAAGCGGCCATAGGCATATCGTAGGCTGTCAGCGCTGCTATTTTTTCTTTTCCCTTTTTCTCCCTTATAACCGCCGTTGTAATTTTATCGGACATTACCGTACCTCCAAGGAGCGTATTTTTTTATGCCCCGGCTGGTATTCAGGCTTTCCAGGGCTTTTTCCACGCTCAAATCTCTATTTATGTTAACTCTTGGTGCAATCTCGTGCAAGGGCAATAGAACAAAAATTCTATGCCGTAGCTCCGGATGCGGCACCGTTAATTCCTTTGTATCAAGCGCCACATCATCATACAACAATATATCTATATCTATGAGCCTTGGACCCCAGCGCGGACCGGAAATCCTGCCCATACGCCGCTCTACATCTTTGGCAGCTGTCAGAAGCGCCTGGACGGATAAGAATGTCTTTACTTTTATAACAGCATTGAGAAAGAACGGTTGATCTAAGCAGCCAAAAGGCTCACTCTCATAAATGGAAGAGGCTTTCACACACCTGACACCGACATTGGACAGCATGGTTACAGCCCTGTACAAACAGGCTTCCCTGTCATTTAGATTAGAACCCAGGCCGAGATAGGCAATCTGAAGCCCGGAGGACAGAGGTTCATTTGCCCTGCATTGAGATGCTTTTGACAAGGAGCTCTTCGAGCGCCTTACGGCTTGGTTGCCTTCCATGCTTAGCTCCCTGCCTGAAGTCGGGCAGGATGCCCGACTTCAGGATGCAATCCGGCTTCAATCTGTGCCGAGGAAAGAAGGTGCTCCAGACGCGGCAACAATATTCTTATATGCGTTATACCTGCGGAGATATGACGTGGACGTCCTCGGGCTGCATAATACGCATTGAGGTAGGGCGGCTCAAAAGCATTATCCACCTTGCCTATTATCTGTGGAATACTCTCCCAGGGTCCGTCATCCAGGCGAATCTGAACTTCAGATGATAGTTCAGGCCTCTGCGGCTCATAAGAAAGACTGATAAAACGGCTAAAAAGAGGATAGCGTCCACCGATAGGGGGATCACCATCATTAAGAGAAGCAACGGTCATCCACTGAGAGCCCTCCAGCCGGCTATCACGAGCATGTTCCCAGGGAACAATTTGAAACCCGCCCCGGCTCTCCGCCGCAAAATCGCTCAATGCATCCGCTAAAAGAGCCTGCCGCGAAAATGGCGCCGTAGATACCGTTATAACGCCGGGATGATTGGAGGTTATTCGTCCTGGACCAGCCCAGGAGGTTCCTTCAAAGCGGCCTACGCCGCCCACGGCACGAACAACCCTGGCCACATCCTCAGAACTGCCGTCAGCATAAACGGAAGTAACCTTACCCCCGGCTCTGTTTTCAAAGATTATCTCTTCGGGATAGCGAACAGGGGCATCTACAACGATCAAGAATACATCGCCCGTTGCAGGCTGGTAATTGTCAGGGATTGGAACAAGCGATCCCTCCCTCTCCAGAAAGACATGATTGCCTACAAATGGAGCAAAGGATCTAAAAATAGATGCTCCGGCCGGTATGTCGGTAACTATACAGGAGGTTAATGCCTGCCGAACCATAACACTTACAGACATATTCTGGAAATCGCAAGGCACCAGGCTGATCAGAACCGCTCTCTCCTTCTTCCCGGCGGCCGCCGGGAAGAAGGAGCCTACCTTGATATGAATAGAGTGCGTCGCCACTCCGGCTATACAACCGTTCTCAACCCACCGCCCGGCGCTGAAGGAGTTGGGATTATTGCTTGTAGCCGGCTCAAGAACATTGCCTGCGCAGACCCATTTCTTACCCCTGTCGGAGCTCAGCTCTATGGCTCCGTCCTTCTGATTGACTGCCCGTATGCGATATATTTCTCCGGCAGAGACGTTACAGGTAAGCAGCCATAGAAGAAATAGCACCAGAATTGCACCATAGTATAAAGGCTTAGCGGCATAATGGCACCATACTCTGCAATGGCCGTCTCGAATTCCTGAATACCGTTGTCCGGCTCCTGACGCCAGGGTCTGTAAATGGCTTCCATACATTTTTTTCATTTTGAACATCTTCTCTCTTTGCCCATGCTATTTAAGCATACTCCGTATCTTTTACCAATCAAAGACGGCTGCTTATCGCTTGCAATTCCTTGACAAGAAAAAGTACCGGTATATATTATAGTATATAAGTCGGATACGCAATAATAGTTAATAAAATCTGCATTGGAGTGATCACATCTATATGGAAGACAGAAATACTCCCCAGGAAATACAGGGAACAGCCGGCAAGTTTCTCATACGCCATAAGAGCATTCTTGATGCTACTTCCAAAATGCAGGAGTACTGCGCTCGCATTAATCGGGCTATTGCCAAAGCAGTTACCTGCTGCGGCTGTATAAAAATCGATGCCGATAAACAGTGCCTTCCCCCTGACGTCAGCTACTCCGATATCCGGACCTTTATGCAAAGCCATATGGATGGTAAGCTCTGTGATAACTGCCGAGATACCATCTCTCATGAAATAGGCACCACGGTCTTTTATCTGGCAGCGCTCTGCAACCTTCTGGAACTGGATCTGGATACGGTTATTCGTGAAGAGAATGAGCGTATCCGAACCCTGGGGATTTACAGCCTTAAATAATCTTCAGCCTCTTCGCCCCAGGAAGACTTCCTCTCGTAGGCGCTTAAGCCCGTCTTTGATCATGTGCGCCCGAACCTCGCCTACTCCCTCAACCTTATCCAGATCATCAAGAGATGCCTCGATAATACCCTGCAATGTCCCGAAGGATTTGACCAGATTATCGATTACATGCCCGGGAAGTTGAAAGGGCAGCCGAGGTATTTTGCTTAACAGGCGATAGCCGCGCGGCGAGACCGGCAGATCCAGACTGGTCGACATACCGACAAAACCCAGTGCCTTGCCTATACCCACCGTATCCAGCAGATCGGCTGAGCTTCGCTCTTGCAACGCCTGCCTGATGCTTGCCACATCTTCATCCTGGACATAATCCCTGAGAATCAGGTTCTCTTCATCCGCTGCCCCGGCATTCAACTCTTCCATCTGCATATTCACCAGGCGTCCCTCATTACCCAACTCAATAACGTATCGCTCTATTTCAGAGCTGACACGGTTCAGCATCTCTGCACGTTGAATGGCGGTCACTACATCAGAAAGCGTCACCAGATCCTCAAACTCAAGAATGCTCAGGCTGTTCAGCGATTGATCCAGAACTGAACGATATTTCTCCATAGTCTGTAGTGCCTGATTAGCCTTTGTCAGAATTGTCGGAACATCCTTGAGAATATATCTGGTTTCCCCCTTGTAAATGGTTATCAACCCTCTGCGCTCAGAGATGGCTACAATCAGAGCGCCTGTCTGCCTTGCGGTTCTGTCCGCTGCCCGATGCCGGCTGCCCGTCTCCGGAGAGAAGATACCGGCATCAGGCATCAGCAGGGTATTGACACGCAGAATATGGGCAAAGCCGTCATCCACTACAATAGCACCGTCCATTTTGGCCAATTCATAAAGATAGTGGGGATTGAAGTCTATATTGATGGCAAAGCCACCGTCAAGAACCGCTTCTACCTCCGGTCCGTGCGCCACCACTATCAACGCACCTGCCTTGGCCCTGACAATATTCTCCAGGCCCTCGCGCACCGACGTTCCCGGCGCCAGCATCTTTAGAACTTTAACCAATTCATCCACCAAGAGCTACCTCCAACGCATCTTCCAGATAACCGGTTTCTATCACCTCTATATTATCGATATGCCCGCAGCGGTTCTCTCCGGGCGGAATTATCGCTCTGCTGAAGCCCAACCTGGATGCCTCTCGCAAACGCATATCAATCTGCCTGACAGACCTGATTTCACCGGTAAGGCCTATCTCTCCAATAAAGACACTATCACAGCGCAGAGGAATATCACGATGACTTGAAGCCACGGCCAGAGCAACTCCCAGATCTACAGCCGGCTCATCTACCTTGATCCCCCCCGCTATATTTAAATAAACATCCTCCTGCGACATATGAAAGCCTATCCTCTTTTCCAGCACAGCCAGAAGCATGGAAAGACGGTTATGATCCATCCCTGTAGCCAAACGTCGCGGAGTTCCAAATCCGGTTGGACATACCAGAGCCTGCGCTTCTACCAACATAGCCCTGGTGCCTTCCATCACTGCTACAACGGAAGAGCCGGGTATACCGCTCTTGCGCTCCGGTAGAAAGAGTCCGGCCGCATCGGATACCTCCCTTAAGCCACCATCCGTCATCTCAAAGACTCCCAGTTCATTGGTAGACCCGAAACGATTTTTGATAGCCCTGAGCAGGCGATAACTATTATACTTTTCGCCCTCAAAATAGAGCACCGTATCCACCATATGCTCCAAGACTCTGGGACCCGCCAAACTTCCATCTTTGGTGACATGCCCAACAATAAAAACAGGTATCCCCAATCCCTTTCCCAGGCGCATCAATCGTGCGGTACAATCCCGCACCTGAGAAACGCTACCCGGTGCAGATGGCAAACCGGGATTGTAGATGGTCTGGATAGAGTCCACCATTAAGAGCCCCGGGGTAACCCTTCTCGTTTGCACCTCGATATTATCCAGATCGTTTTCCGGTAATATATAAATATTTTCCGAGCAAGCACCCAGACGCTCAGCCCTCATTCTGGTCTGCTGAGCAGATTCTTCTCCGGAAACATATAGAACTCTCCCACAACCTGTGCCGGCCAACCAGGCGGTTTGAAGCAGAAGCGTCGATTTGCCTATGCCGGGATCGCCTCCGATAAGAACCAGTGAACCGGAAACAATTCCTCCTCCCAGCACACGATCAAACTCCGATAATCCGGTAGGCAAACGCGAGCCTTCGCCCGTCTTGACATCGCTCAACGGTAAGGGATCCTGAATGTCTCCACTCCCCATATTCCCTGCGACTCTAAGCGGCAACTCTTCCACCATAGAGCTCCATGTTCGACAACCGGGGCAGCGTCCCAGCCAGCGCACACTTTCATACCCACATTCCTGGCACACATATTTGCTATTTATTTTCACCATTTATCCTGCAGAAAGACCTGCCCCTTCTCGGCATTCCTTCTTGAATACCACCTTTGCTTCCTCCGTTTCAACCTCTATCATATCGCCATCTGCGAATGTACCGCGAAGGATTTCTTCAGAGAGCGGATCCTCCAGCAATTGTTGAATAGCTCTGCGTAACGGGCGGGCACCGTAGGCAGGATCAAAGCCCTCATGAGCTATTAATTTCTTAACCTCCTCGCCTATGCATATATCGTAGCCATGAGCCTTTACCCTCGTCTCCACTTCAGCTACCATAAGCTCCACGATACCCTCTATCTCCAGCGGTGAAAGATAATTGAAAACCACCGTTTCATCCACTCTATTCAAAAATTCGGGCCGGAAGGTCTTCTTTACCTCTTCCATAACATGTCGCTTCATACTATTATAGCGCTGTTTTTCATCGATAATCCGCTCCTCTTGAAGCGCCTTGAAGCCTACAGAGCGAGCATGCATTTCCTGCAATCCTAAATTGGAAGTCATGATAACAATGGTGTTCTTGAAGCTTACTACTCTGCCATGAGCATCGGTCAGCCTGCCATCCTCCATAACCTGCAGCAGGATATTGAAAACATCGGGATGGGCCTTCTCTATCTCATCCAGGAGCACTACGGAATATGGCCTTCTCCTGACGGCTTCGGTAAGCTGGCCTCCCTCGTCATATCCCACGTATCCGGGAGGTGATCCCACCAGACGGGAGACGGTATGCTTCTCCATATACTCGCTCATATCTACTCTGATTATAGCTTCTTCATTCCCAAATAAATACTCTGCCAGAGCTCTGGCCAGCTCTGTCTTCCCAACTCCGGTGGGTCCAACAAAGATAAGCGACGCCGCCGGGCGTTTGGGATCACGTAGCCCGGCCCGGGAGCGACGCACCGCTCGGCAGACAACATCCACCGCTTCATCCTGACCGATGATTCTGTTTTTCAGAACGGCTGCCATTTCCAGCAAACGCTGGGATTCCTCTTCATTAAGCTTGGTCACCGGTATACCGGTCCAGGTAGCTACAACCTGAGAAACCTCCTCAGCCGTAACCGTGGCTCTGACCACGCCCTTGTTCTTCTTCCAAGTTGCCTGCAATTCGCTGCGACGCAGACGCAGCTTGTCTTCATGATCTCGGAGCTCAGCAGCCTTTTCAAATTCCTGCGCCCGAACAGAGGCCTCCTTCTCCTGCTGAAGATGTTGCAGCTCCCTATCTATCTGCTGTAATTCGGGTGGTGCTACACTGAAAGAGAGCCGCAGGCGAGATGCCGCTTCATCCATCAAATCAATGGCCTTATCCGGCAGAAATCTATCGGCAATGTATCTTTCAGCCAGGACAGCTGCAGCGCTTAATGCATCATCACTGATCTTCAAGCGATGATGAGCTTCATATCTATCACGCAGCCCTCTCAATATTTGAAGAGTCTCCTCTACTGTCGGCTCTCCCACCTTGACCGGCTGGAAACGTCGTTCCAGAGCACTGTCCTTTTCCACATATTTACGATACTCGGTAAGCGTGGTGGCCCCTATGCACTGCAACTCCCCTCTTGCCAGCATCGGTTTGATGATGGAAGCTGCATCCATGGCTCCCTCCGCCGCCCCCGCGCCGACCAGCGTATGCAACTCATCGATGAATACAATCACTTCGCCGGCCGCTTTACGTATCTCATCCAGGACTTTTTTAAGGCGCTCTTCAAATTCGCCTCTATATTTAGTTCCGGCAACCATGGCCGCCAGATCCAGGGTTACCACTCGCTTATTATGAAGAAGATCGGGAACTTCCTCTTTAATAATACGTTGAGCCAGGCCTTCCGCAATAGCCGTTTTTCCCACCCCCGGCTCGCCTATAAGAGCCGGGTTGTTCTTAGTCCGGCGGGATAATATCTGCAAAACTCTCTCTATCTCTCGCTCCCGCCCCACTACCGGATCCAACCTGTTCTCCCGAGCCAGAGCCGTCAGATCACGTCCGAATTCATCCAAAGTGGGCGTTTTTGCCTTGGTCCGCGCCGGCGATACGGATGTTCCGCCCTCCTGCATCAATTGCATCAACTGCCAGCGCAATCTATCCACATCCTGGCCGAGGTTAACCAATGCCTTTGTAGCTACACCTTCTCCCTTCCCCTCGCGAAAAGATTCCTCCCTTTCACGAAGTATCCCCAAAAAGAGGTGTTCGGCATCGATGTAGTTATGGCTTAGCTGACGAGCTTCATCAAAGGCTAGCTCCAGCACCTTCTTGGAACGCGGCGTAAAGGTCATCTCCTTTTCCAGCGAATTATGCTCCTTGCCGGCGATATGCTCCACTTCAAAGCGCGTCGTTTCCAGCGACATGCCGCCGCTTAGCAGCATCTTCGCCGCCAGGCTCTCGCCTTCACGAAGGATGCCCAACAATAAATGCTCCGTGCCTACATAGGCACATCCCAGTTTCTGTGCTTCATCCTGGGCCAGAACAATTATTTTCTTAGCCTTCTCAGTGAACCTCTGCCACACATAGCATTCCTCCCTATGCGTATATCTCCGTTCCCGTACTGTTAGCCAATGTCCTGTAGCGTGAGATAAGCTCCATCGTTATACTGCCGGGGCATCCTTTGCCTATACTGCGACCATCCACCTTGACGACAGGTATAATCTCCGCTGCAGTTCCTGTAAGAAAAGCCTCCTCGGCAATATATATATCATGCTGCGTAAAGAGCTCTTCTCTGACATCCACTCCCATTTCCCGAGCCAGCTCCATAACTGCGCCGCGAGTCACTCCTTCCAGAATACCGACCGATGGAGGAGGCGTCAGAAGCACATTGTCCTTGTAAATGAAAACATTGTCTCCCGTAGCTTCAGCGATATATCCCTGATTATTCAACATAATGCCTTCCAGCAATCCCGCATTGATAACCTCTATCTTAGCCAGAATGTTGTTGAGGTAATTCAGCGATTTGATGGCAGGATTCAGTGCCTCGGCCAGACTACGTCTGGTACAGAGGGTTCTTACTTCCAGACCATCCCTATATGTTTCCTCCGGATAGAGCGTTATCCGATGAGCGATAATAACTATCGTTGGCTTGGAACATTTTCGGGGATCGAGGCCCAAATCCCCCTTGCCACGGGAGACCACCAGCCTGATATAGGCATTTTTCAACTCGTTGCGCCGCAACGTTTCCAATAAAGCCGCTTCCATCTCTTCCATAGACATAGATATATCCAAAGCAATTGATTTTGCTGACCGGTATAAACGAACGATATGCTCTTTTAAACGGAAAACCCGACCGTTATAAGCCCTTATACCTTCGAAGACCCCGTCTCCATAAAGGAAACCGTGGTCAAACACAGAGATTTTAGCCTCCTCTTCATCATAATAATGACCATTCACATAGATCTGTAAGCCCATTCTTACCACTCCTGCCATAAATTATGCCTTTCAGCTATCGTTCCAGATTCACAGTTCACCGTAAAAGCCAGTTATGAAGAAGACTTCAGCAGCCTGCAGGGCGTCCTTGAACCTCTGAACTCCGATACTATACTTTATTCTACCCCCGGGAGTAACTTCCCTTTCCCTAATTCTTATTCCAAGAATTCTGCTGCCATAATAATTAAAAACCCTCCGTAGCCTTGGCAAAGGAGGGTTACAGATGATGTTGTTCCCTGCAAAATGCTTACCGGAAAGTATGAAGCGGTCTGCTCCAGCGAGCAATCAATACACTCGATAGGAGGCGATCACCTTTCCCAAAATAGTCACATCCCGTAATAGAATCGGCTGAAACACCGGGTTGGATGGCTGCAACCGTACCATCTCGGCTTCCAGGTAAAAGCGCTTGATGGTAGCTTCCTCCCCTATCAGAGCCACGACCAGATCACCGTTCACAGCCGTCTGCTGACGAGCCACAACTACATAATCGCCATCCAGCAAACCGTCACCGATCATGCTTTCGCCCACTACTCTAAGTACAAAAGCATCATGCCCCCCGGTAATGGTCAATGGCAGCGGCACCATCTCCTCCACATTCTCTGCTGCCAGCAGAGGAACGCCGGCAGCTACACGCCCGACCAAAGGCAGTTCAGCTACCTCCGCTTTGCGAGTCAGCGAATCTTCAGCCAGCATCACAGAGCGTGAAATCAGCGGGTTGCGCCGGATATATCCCTTTTGTTCCAAAGAGTTCAGATGCTTGTGCACCGTACAAGTGGAACGCAAGCCAACGGCCGCTCCTATCTCTCTTACAGTAGGTGGATACCCCCGCTTCTCCATGCTCTGCTTGATAACGTCCAGAATCAGACGCTGTCGCTGACTGAGATTATCCATTTATAGCTCCTCTCGAGCCTATTATAACAGAAAAGCCCGGAAAAGAACAAACGGGTGTTCGCCGCCTGCTCAGAAGAAAATACCTCGTAGCCGCCAACAACAAGAAGTATCCGTTATCAGGCAGAAGCATCGTGCTGCTCCGCAGCACAAAACGCTATCTTCCTTCTCGTTATCGTCTTCTTTTCAGCTTCTTCATCAAAGGCAAGAGAGAGCTCTACCGGCCTTTTCGTCTATATCTTCAGGCGCTCGATCTTTGAGCAACAAAAGAGCTTTTGCCTCTTTCAATATCTCTTCCGATTGCAGCCCTGCAGTACTAACGCCGCTTTCATATCCTCCCCGGTCGCAGACAGCCGCTGTGCCGATACTATGATGATAGGCCATTATCTTCTGACGCGTGCGTTCCCTTTCCAGATGCTCCAAACCTGTTCTTCATCTGCGGGCTGAGCATAATCGGTCAGCATGGTGGTTGCCAGTGCTCCGGTAGCCCAGGCAAACTGCACCCACTTCTGCGGCTCCCAGTTTCTCAAAATGGCATAGAGCATACCACCCACAAAACCATCACCGCCGCCTATGCGGTCCAAAACGGTTATGTCGCGAGGCTCAACAATATGCCAATCATCACCTTCAGACAAAATGGCCCCCCACAGATGGTGGTTGGCACTGATAACCTGGCGTAATGTCGTGGCAAAAACCGTGGCATTAGAAAAATTCTTTTTGACACGGTTTATCATGCCTTTGAAATTTTCAATCTTGGCTTTGATATCTTTGCCGCCTGCCTCAGGCCCATCGATACCCAAACAGAGCTGAAAATCCTCTTCATTGCCTATCAGAATATCCGCAATCCCTGCAATCTCCGTGAATATCCTATGAAGCTCTTCCTCACGATTGATCCAGAAAGAGGCCCGGTGATTGAGGTCAAAAGAGATACGCGTACCATATTTTTTGGCTGCCCTGGCCAGCTCCAGACAGAAGACACCGGTCTCCGGAGATAGGGCTGCGATAAGCCCGGAGAGATGCATTATTTGCACCCCTTCCTGCCCGAAGATACGATCCGGATCAAAGTCCTTGACATTCAAAGTCCTGCCGACCTCGCCCGCACGGTCATTATGAACACGAGGCCCCCGGCTGCCATAGCCGCTATCGGCAAGATTGAACTGGTGGCGATAACCCCATGGGCCGCCTTGCTCCACTTCAGGCCCTTCATAATCCATATGGCGGCTGGCAAGGTCATCTTTGATAAATCTTGCTATCGGACTATCTTTAACGAATGTTGTCAGGACCTTTACCGGCAGGCCTAGATATGACGATATGCTGGCCACATTTGTTTCCGCACTGGTTGCCTGCATAATAAGGTTCTTGCTGCAATGCATCGGCTGGCCGTTAGCCGGCGTCAGACGAATACCTATACTGGTGGGAACAACAAGGCTGTACCGGCAATCTTTCTTCAGTTCAATACTCATGATAATATCCCTCTCCATTTCTTTTTCTTTTATTTGCTTTTATAGCTGAAGATAGTTAAGAAATTATACTCTGGCGCTCTCCCTCAGCCTACATGCTCTTTTAAAAGTGCATTCAAACTGCAGGCTAACCCTTGTAAATATTACCGAGCAAAGCAGATATTGTCAACCTGATTGGCAAAGAAGAAAAACCCTGTTGAGAACGCTGTCTTCATTTTATGGACACAACCAGTCGGCAGGATTATCCTGTGTCATGGACCGAGCAATACCCTCCGCAATGCCCTCGTCCATCATCATCGGCAAAATATGGGAAAGGATATGATCATAGCCCCACCCGCCGTAACGATGCAGCATCTGTCTAAGACAAAGGTCGTTGGTAATGAGTATACGTTTTTCAAAACCTGCCGCCACAAGCTCTTTGATGACTCGTACTCTCTCCAGATCGGTAGCAAAGACACCACCGGTGAATCCCAGACGATCTTTGCTGTCGATGTAGAATTCCTTACCGAAATTATCGAACTCTACATAAGCACCTCGCCGTAAAAGCTCTTTTATATATGGTATGTTAAACACCACATCGATATGGCAGATAACCACCCGAGCCGGATCTACGTCCAAAGCTGCCAGAATATCCAGGACCTCAAGGCCGGTGGTGCCCCAGGGATATGTATGTATCTGTATTGGAGCACCGGTCTGCCTGTGCGCCAGAGCAGCCGCCCGCAAGGATTTTATCTCGTTCGGATGAATTGGAGCACCGGTACCTATTTCGCCGATGACTCCGGCACGGATGCCGGTATCTCCAATGCCTTCACAGAGATCTCTTACCATCTTTGCAGCAATTTGTTCCTCAGCCCATTCCGCCATTTCATCCGGATGCGTATCCTGCGTATAATAGCCGCACCCTGCTATAATATTCAATCCGGTCTCTTCCGCCAGAGCCTTTAGCTTCAGCGGCGACCGGTTTATACCTACGGATGTGCAATCTACTATGGTAGAGCCGCCGGCACGCTTGAAATAGAACGCTTCCTCTGCCATAACTGCCGGGTCATCCATAATCAGGTTCTCTTTAAGAGCATACGGATTCCTTCTAAGATACCCATAATTCTGCAAAGAAATTGCTTCCCGGCTGCGACGCCTGGCCTCGGGATCATCAACTTCGGAGAATTGGTTTGTCAGGTCAATAAAGAGATGCTCGTGAGGCAAAATGATCCCTAATTCTTCTCTCTTCACCGATCCTAAAACCGTTGTAACCGACATTTTAATCACCTCGTCTGCTTGGAAGCAGTTTGTATCTCTGCCCTCTCTTTGAAAGAGTTCTGGAAATATACTGTCGCTTCCGGTTTGTCAGCACCAGATTCATACTGCCGCTACGAAAGCCGGCCAGATCCAAAGTAACATATTTATAGCCCAGCGCTATCAAGCCGGGCAATATCTCTTCAGCAAGCCGCAGTGCCTCCGGCAGTTTTTCCTTCTCTACCTCTATCCGGGCCAGACAACCGTAATCTCGGACCCTTACCTGCCCGAAGCCCAGCCCACACAGCAACTTCTCCGCCTGAGCCACCCGCTGAAGGTTCTCAACGGTCAATCTGGTGCCGTAAGGTATACGTGATGCCAGGCAGGCCATAGAGAGCTTCTTCCATGTAGATAAGCCTAATTTCCGGGAGATGCGGCGAATATCCTCTTTGTTCAGGCCGGCTTTCACCATGGGGCTGCAGACACCTGTTTCGGCTGCCGCCTTGCTGCCAGGACGAAAATCCTGCAAATCATCTATATTGCTGCCCTCTATAACCCAGGGCAAACCCTCTTCATCGGCAAGCTGCCGCAAAGAGCGAAAAAGCGCCCTCTTACAGTAATAGCAACGCTCCGGAGCATTGGAGACAAAACGCTCATCGCTCATCACTTCAGTCTTCAACAATCTATGCCTGATGCCTATCTGCCGAGCCATGGCAACGGCAGCCTCATTCTCTTCAACGGTATAAACAGAAGAGACTGCCGTGACTGCCAGCGCCCGATCTCCTAAAACATCAAAGGCCACCCTGGTCAGCAAGGTACTGTCCACTCCTCCGGAAAAGGCTATGACAACGCCACCCAGGTCGTGCAGCAAGCTTATCAATCTTTTATATTTGGCCTCCGTAGCCTTATCTCTATCCTGCATGTTCTCTTTATCTCCTCTTGAAGCTCTTGCTATGGCCGGGAACTACCGCCGCAATTCCTTCAGCAGCAGCCTGGCCTGAGCAGGATCATCCGTACCTCTGACGATAACTCTTCCATCCGTAAAAAAGTAAACACTCCTGTTCTCCTGCCTTAAACTGAGGACGTAACCGTTGTTGCATACTTTTCCTTGACCAGCTAACCGGCCGGCCAGTTCATCGAGATCAACCCGCTCAGCCTTTGCCGTATTGTAAAGCTGCACAGATGCCTCTCCTGCGTAAAGCGGTGAGTGATTTCCGGTTTCGGTGTGAAGATAATCATACTGGCCGTTGCAGGCAGGACAATCAAATCTGGCCGCACCCGCTACATTCACCAGCCGGTAATTTCTCTGCCACAAATCCACTTCCAGCAATCGCTGATCCGTTTGCACTCCACTCAAAACCTTCAGCGCCTCAGCCACTTCCACCGCGCCTATCAGACCAGGCGCAGGATTGATCACCCCGGCCTGGTGGCAGGAGAGAAAAGTACCCGCCTCCGGTGGCTCCGGTATAAGACAGCGCAGGCATGGCGGATAATCCGGCTGTATGGTAAGAGAGCAACCCGTAGCCCCCAGCACAGCACCATAGATCCAGGGAATTCCCAGCTTCAGACAGATATCGTTTATCAAAAAACGTGCCGCAAAGTTATCCGTGCCATCCAGAACTATATCCGCCCCGGCTACCAGGCTTTCAGCCGTCTTTGCGTTGAAATCCCTTGCCAGACCGGTAATCTCTATGCCGGAGTTTACGGCTCTAAGATGCATCTCCGCCGCCACGGCTTTAGGCAGACCGATATCTCTCTCTTCAAAAAGCATTTGCCGCGGCAGATTGCTCCATTCCACCACATCCCGGTCAATAAGCACCAGTTGGCCTATACCGGCGCGGGCCAGGCCGTTGGCGATAACGGTTCCCAATGCTCCGCAACCTATAATCACAGCCCTGGAACTCGCCAAGCGTTCCTGGCCGCCGTCGCCAATTCCCTGAAATAGCATCTGCCGTGAATATCTTTTTTTATAATATCCTTCCATTTTCTTATACTCTCATTTATTATTCCTCTGTTCAATATCTCTATTGCTCTTCTCTTCCGTAACCCCTGCAAGCTCCCTCTCCGGCACATCAAAATGCTCTATTCTGGGGCACCAACCCAGCTTCTTCAATGCTTCCCAATAATCTTCGGGAGTAATCTGAGAGGCCGGCTTATCGCTGACAGCTACCAGTGCAGCTTCCATAACATTGGTGCCGAAAGAGCGTCCGCTAAGTTCAGGAGTAGTGGTCACCAGCATCTTTACGCCTCGCTGCCGGAACAGCTCCACATCTGCAGCCGTAACAGTATTGGTGATAATTACCTTGCCGTCAAGCCGGGCAGGCATATATCTCTTGATAAAATGAAAATCTCCGGCTATGACCTCAGCCCAATCGAAATACCTGCTATATTTAGGATCTTCCACCTCCTGTTTCTCTCCAGTAGGGTATATTAATTTGAACGGCAGCCGGCAGATAATAGGCAGCAGCGTAAGGGCTAATATTTTCAATATCCGCGACGAGCGTATCGGCACCGGCAGCCCAAGAGCAAAGATCACATCGCCAAAGAGGCACTCCGCCCCCATCTCCTCAACCGCTTCAGCCATGCCGAAGCGGTCAACGGCGCTTACCAGCATCACCCGCCGGCCAGAGAGAGCGAGCAGCCCTTTCCTGACAAGATACTCAACGGTCTGTCGCTCCAACGTGTTCTTTAACCCACTGCCGTCCACTACCGGTGTTATAAAGGCGGCTTTGGCCATTTTGAGGGCATCTCGAACCACGAATTTTTTTCCCGCTGTTACCAAATAGAGGTCTATCCCTCCCAAGCCAATGGCATCAACCTCACCATCCAGCTCACCGATCATCTTTATAGCCTTTTGCAAGCTGCCGTCTGTACCCAGGCGGCGTACTTTGATTCGTTCGCCAAACAGCTTTATCTCCACAGCATGGTCCCGTTTGGAAGAACCCAGACTTACACTGACAACTTTTTTCATCTTAATCCCTCCCGAAAGATCCTTTCGGCATCCTCTTTGCTCGACATGGTATTAATCTTTTCGCGCAACCTGGCCGCACCCGGCATTCCTTTGAAATACCAAGCCAGATGCTTTCGCATCTCTCTGATGCCCCGTGCTTCTCCTCGACGCTGCAGCACATCGTAGAGATGCTCCCGAGATACAGCCAGCTTCTCCTCTCGGGAGGGCTCGGCGGCCAGCCTCCCCTCCCTGATAAAAGATACAATTCGGCCAAAGATCCAAGGATTTCCCAGAGCTGCCCGGCCAAGCATCACTCCAGCGCAGCCGCTTTCGAACAACCGCCGAGCAGCATCCTCAGGACCAGCAATATCTCCATTACCGATCACCGGAATATCCAGCGCATCAACAACCCTGGCTATCACATCCCAATCAGCCCTGCCGCCGTACATCTGGCGGCAGGTTCTACCATGCACCGCTATGGCGGCGGCACCCCCGTCCCGAGCCGCCAAAGCAACCTCGACAGCATTTATGCTGCTGGCGTTCCAGCCCGTTCTAATTTTAACCGTGACAGGAAGCTCGACCGCTTGCACTACACTATGTACTATACGGTTAAGTAGCTCCGGGTCGCGCATCAGTTCGGAACCGGCTCCGGTCTTTACCACTTTAGGCACCGGACAACCGGCATTAATATCTACCGCCCCTGCACCTCTTTCCTGCAACATCAGAGCGCCCTCAGCCATAACTGCCGGATCAGCACCAAATATCTGTGCCACCAGCCGGTCCTCCCCGCTAAAATCCAACATATCCACAGTAGCCGCATTGCGATAATGGAGCCCCCAGCTGCTGACCATCTCCGTATAGACAAGATCCGCTCCCAGGCGCCGGCATATCAACCGAAAGCTCTTATCCGTAATGCCGGCCATCGGAGCAAGAACAACAGGCCGATGCTTCAGTATCTCGATCAGATCCATCAGACGCTATCCTTACAATTCATCTCGTATATAGCCTTCAGCCCCTCAAGTGTCAGAAAGGGATCGACCTCTACCGCCAGGCACATCTGGCTGCAGACCGGCTCCGCCAGCCCCCCGGTAGCCAGCACAGCTGTCTCTTCGCCCATCTCCCTTAGAAAGCGCTGCGTCATTCCCTCTGCCTGAGCGGCAAAGCCATATATTATTCCCGATCTCAGACTATCACCGGTATTGCGACCTATCGACGTCAGCGGTGCAAAAAGATCAACGCCCGACAGCCTGGCAGCCTTGCTGTACAGCGCATCGAGTGAAATGCTTATCCCCGGCATAATAGCTCCGCCCAGATACTCACCTGCAGCAGAGACAGCATCCAGAGTGGTGGCCGTACCGAAATCCAGAATCACCGCTGCACCCCGACGGCGATAAGCTGCCAGAGCATTAGCCAATCTATCGGCACCCACATCCTTGGGATGATCATAAAGCACGATAAGCCCGCAATCTACGGCAGAGCTGACCGATAACGGTTCCATGCCCAGACTTTTCCGGCACATCTCGACCCAGGCTTGAGTAACCGCCGGCACTACGCTGCCGATGACCACAGCATCCACTATGCCGGGAGCTATGCTTCGCATCCCGAGCAAACCCAAGAGCGCAAGGCCCCACTCATCAGCTGTTCGCCATCTCTCTGTGGCTATACGCCAGGAAGCAACCATATCTTCCCCGGCATAAATGCCCAGAATAATATTGGTATTACCTATATCGACGGCTAAAAGTTTTTTCGCGCTCATACCGCCAACCTCTTTCTGCATTCACTCTGAAGAACCGTTTTATCCTTCCACCGGCAGAGAGCGAAAAGCCTCAGCCGATTCCTATCATCTCTTTTACTCTCTTCGATTATTCGTAGCCGGAGAGGAACGAATGCTTTTTATCCGAGGTTCCAATTTTCGCCTTGCTATCAGAACATAGTGCCCGCAGCCCTGGCAAATCATACCTATGTCGGTACCGGTTCGAGTTACCTCCCAGGTTTTGCTGCCGCAAGGATGAGGTTTTCTAAGCTCCAACAGATCCCCCGAATGAATAATCATTATTTCCACATAATCCGCCCCAGCATGAAAAGACCTATCAGCCAACAATAGCAAGCAAAATATTTGAATTTATGGCTTTGCAAAGAACGAAAGACCAGCAAAATAGCCAGATAACCGCTAACGGCAGCCACTATCCCGCCTATCAACAGAGGCAGCCAGGCCTCATTGGCCAGCTGATGCAAATCCTTGAGCTGTAGAAGAGTGGCACCTGCTATGGCCGGGATAGCCAGCAGAAAGGAGAAGCGCGGAGCTGTTTCTCTATCAAGCCCCAAGAAGAGTCCGGCAGAGATGGTCGCTCCGGAACGTGATATCCCCGGCAGCATAGCAAAAGCCTGAGCCAACCCAACAAAAAAAGCGATCTGTGGCGAAACGGGCACCTGTCGGTCGGCACTGCCCTCGTATTTTCGACTTCCAACATACCAGATCATGATGCCTGTTATCAGCAGAAAAGCCGCTGCTGCCAGCGGTGTTTCGAAAAGCCTCTCCAGGGTGCTTTTAAAGCTCATGCCGATAACTGCAGCCGGCAGTGTGCCCAGCAGCACCAGCCAGGCCAACCTCCTCTCTGCGGAGGCAGAGAGAGCCTGTCGCCACTTCTTTCCAGTCATGATCTCTTTAAGGCTGTCATAGAAAGCAGCCAACAGCACGGCTATGTCTCGCCCGAAAAAGGCCAGCAGGGCTAACAGCGTGCCGAAATGCAGTGCCGTATCGAAGGCCATTCCAGCCGGCTCCCAGCGAAAAAGCTCAGGAATTAGAACTAAATGAGCAGAACTGCTAACCGGAATAAATTCCGTCAGCCCCTGAACCAATCCCAGGACAGCAGCGATACTTTCGTTCAAAAATTTATCCTCCTAGCAGATATTGATTCCGGCGGCACGAAGACGATAAAGCAGCTCCGTTTGTATCTCTGCGGCCAGAGAAAGCCTGTTAGTGGAGAGCACCTCCGCCGTTACAAGCATTTGTATTTTCCCGGCACTAATACTCACCGGCCCCTGTAAGCGGGGTTTCCCGAAAAGATCCTCCCGCCCGGAAAAACTCTCGGCCAGAGTGCTGACAATCTTCCCGATTTCCATAAGATCGCTATCCGCGGCAACAGCAAAATTGATGGTGAGACGGTAAGGACCCCGGGAATAATTACAAGTAGCGGTAACATCACCGTTGGCGACGGTACAGATGCAACCGTTATCATCGCGTATCTTCGTCACTCTCAGCCCTAACTCAACAACCTCGCCGGATACCGCTCCCAGAGTAATATAATCTCCGATGGCAAATTGATCCTCTACCAGAATGAAGAGTCCGGAAATGATATCTCTTACCAGACGCTGCGCCCCAAACCCTATGGCCAACCCAACAACTCCGGCACCTGCAAGTATAGGCTGCCAATTGACTCCCATTTGTCCGAGAATCATCAACAATGCTATAAAATAAATGAAATATCTGGCGGAATTCACCAGCATCCCTTGCAAAGTAGTCCGCCGTCGCGCCTTTACGGATGTCGGCTGTTCCTGCTGCCCGACACTACGATTGATGTTGTTGCTGATGACTCTGGCGACAAGCATAACGACTATTTCCGCAGCCATAGCTATCAGCAATATAGTAATTGCTTTGGTTAAAATGGTGGTAAAAGATGACATGAGTATTTACCCCCCTCAACGATTTAAGACCAAACCCCTCTTTTGAGGAGTGTAGTAACGGTTTCATCAGAAACCGGCTCAAAGAGATCGTAAAATTGGCCGACGGAGAAGAACATTTCCGATGGCTCCAGGCATACGATCGCATCAAAGAACGGTCGCAACAGCATCAAGCTATCTGCCGCTGCCACAGGAACGGCCAACACCATTTCCTGCGGGCAATCCGAGCGAAGGGTAAGAGCTGCTGCTTTCAAAGTCAGCCCCGTGGCAACACCGTCATCAACAACAATAACGGTCCGTCCACGTGTTGAAACTCTTGAGCACCCTCTTCGAAGGCGAGACTGACGGGTCTCCAGCTCTCTGGAGACCAGCAGGCGCATTCGCTTCATGTAAGAAGCTTCCACCTTCAGATCTTTTATCGCCTCGCTGTCGATAGTTTCATAGCCGGATTCAGATAAAGCCCCTATAGCATAATCCTCGTTATATGGAGCACCTATTTTCTTCGCCAGCACTATATCCATTTCAATATCAAGCGCTTGAGCAACTTCAGAAGCAACCACCACGCCGCCTCTGGGAACAGCCATAACAATACTGGCATCTCGCTTGTAGGATATCAACCGGTCTGCCAATAGCCGGCCGGCTTCACTGCGATTATAAAAAGACATCCCCAAAACCCTTTAAAAACAACTTTCAGCAACTGCAATTTTAGCAATACCATCGCAGTATGTAAAGGTCAGCTAAAAAAGAGCCTGATACAGATATAAGCGACCGGCGCCGCCATTATCAAGCTATCAAACCGATCAAGAATACCGCCATGTCCCGGCAGAACTTCTCCAAAATCCTTTATCGACAGCACTCGCTTGAGCAGAGAGGCAAATAAATCACCGTAGACAGCCGCCAGGCTGGTTACCAAAGAGGCGATCAGCAGCTTCAGCGAATCATGAAAAAGAAGGCTCCCGCAGGCCATGCCCAGCAAAACGCCTAACGACAGTCCGCCTAAAAGGCCTTCCAACGATTTATTAGGGCTGACAACTGGAAAGATTCTTCTCCGGCCGATTAAAGTTCCAACCGCATACGCCCCCGTATCGGTGCCCCAAACGATAAGATAAAGCCAGATAACCATAAAGAACCCTAAATCCCATTCTCTGCCGAGAAGCTGAAAACTTCCTGTTAGATCTCGCAGCAGAATAAGATGAGCAGGTAGAACGCCAAGGTAGATTATGGTTAAAACCCTTGCGGAAATACGATCGAGAATATGTACATCGGCGCGTAAAACGCAGGCAATAGAAAAGATCAGCCACAAAGAAACCGGTAACAAAGCAGCCAAGGGTATTTGCCCTTTGCCGGCACATATTTTGGCTAAAAGAGAAGCGGCGGCAACACCAAACAAAACAAGAGCAGCATTAGGTCGGACACCTCGGCTTTGGCAGGCAGCCAAAAACTCTCCCGTCGAGACAAGCGCGATAAAAAGCGTTAAAGCGAAGAAGAACCAGTGCCCCTTGTTGGCAAGATAGAGTAGTAGCGGAATACCCACAAAAGCTGTCAGTAATCTTTTATATAACGAATTCATATCTTTACGCCATCACTTACTAGCATCAATAAAACAACAAACAACGAGATGCCGAGTTACTCTTGTTCGTTGAGGATAATATCCACAACCCTCTCTAAATCTTCGGGAGAGAAAAATTTGATGACCATCTCGCCGGCAGCATCGCCCGATATGCGAATCTCTGTCCCCAAACGATGCTGAAGTCGTTCTATTATATCGGCCAGATGAGGGTCAACGCTTCGCATAGATGTTTCACGTGAAACATTGCGCCGTGTCATCCTTTCTACCTGCCTGGCCGTAAAACCTCTGTGCGCAATCTCCTGCGCCATGCTTAACTGTTTTTCAGGAGGCAATGCCAATAAAGGTCTAACCTGCCCCTCATTCAAGGTACCCTTCGCCAGCATTTCTTGAAGTTGCTCGGAAAGAGAGAGCAAACGAAGGGTATTAGCCACGCTTGACCGGCTACGGCCGACTCTTCGCCCCAGCTCCTCCTGAGTATAACTAAACTCTGTAATCAACATTTGATAGGCTCGCGCCGTCTCCACCGGGTTGAGATCCTGGCGCTGGATATTCTCCACCAATGCCAGTTCCAACATTTCTTTATCGGAATACTCTTTAATAAACGCGGCCACTCGCTGCAATCCCGCTCTCTTTGAAGCTCTCCAGCGGCGCTCGCCGGCCACTATCTGGTAACGATCTCCTGTCGGACGCAAGACAATAGGCTGTATGAGCCCATGCTCCCGTATGGAAACCGCTAACTCTTCAATACGATCCTCATCCCAGTACTGCCTCGGCTGATATGGATTGGGATCTATTAAATGCAAAGGGATATCCCTCGATTCTTTCCCAAAAGAGGCTGCACCGGGGATAAGCGCTCCAAGCCCTCGGCCAAGAACCTGCCTTTCACTCAAAACTGACGACCTCCTCAGCTAAGCGGCTGTAGATATCACTAAGCCGGCCATTCTTATCATATTTCATAATCGGTTGGCCAAAACTCGGCGCCTCGCTCAATCTTACTGAACGGGGAATTTCCGTTTTAAATAAGTCTGCCCGAAAGAAGCTCTCTATCTCTGCTCTTATTTGTTGATGAAGCTTCACCCGGCCATCATACATATTTATTAGAATATGCTGTTGCCTCAGTCGAGGGTTCAGCTCCTTTCTGATTAGATCCAAGGTAGAATAAAGCTGGCTAAGCCCCTCCAACGCAAAGAACTCACATTGCACAGGAATAACAGCCTCATCAGCTATAGCCAAAGCATTGATAGTCAGTAGCCCTAGAGATGGCGGGCAATCTATAATGACAAAATCATAGCTGTTCACCGCATTCTTCAAGACCTTTCCCAAACGATATTCCCGATTATCTACAGCGACAAGCTCGATTTCCGCACCGGCTAAATTAACGGTGGCCGGCACAACATCCAAGCCTTCAATCATTGTTTCAACTTTAACCTCTGCTAGCGAAAGTGTTCCTGAAAGCAGATCGTAAAGGCAGTATTCCAGCTTGTTACGATCGATACCTAAGCCGCTGCCGGCATTTCCCTGCGGATCGGCATCTACCAACAGAACTCGCTGTCCTCTTTCGGCCAAGGCAGCAGACAGATTAATAGCCGTCGTGGTTTTACCCACGCCTCCTTTTTGATTGATGACTACCATGATTCTGCTATCGAGGATAATAGGCTTACGTGCATCATCGTTTTCATTCAAAGCCCTCTCTATGCTGCAGGCCTCCGCTGAATTATCCTCTACATGAACCGCCGGTAAAGAGGCTTCGCCAACATCTTCCGTGAGCAACAAGCTCTCAGGCCTCGTCTCCGGCGATGATTCCTCTATGCCATCATCGCCATGATCGGTCTCTTCGTCAATAGTTCCAGGCCGCGCTTCAAGGGAAACCGGCTCATCGCCATGCTCTGCAACGCCATTGATTAACTCCGACCGTTTTTCTGCACCCGAGATATCTTCTGAGCCGGCGCTTTCCAATGTTTCACGTGAAACATTATCTTGCTTTTCATCTGCCGATGCTTCATTTATCTCTGCTATATTCGCCTGTTCGAGTTCCGAGACTACGCCGGTCTCGCCGGCAGAAGAGCTTCTCTTTTGAAAGATAGCGGAAAGACGAACAAGAAAGTTTTTTATAACCACCATGTTGCTCCACAATTAAAATCAATGACCTTATTATAGCACAGAAGAACCCTGGAGGGATAATGTTTCACGTGAAACATTCCTGAACATGACTCTTACAATTAAAAAGTAAAAGATTCCACGGTTGTTGAAACCCTGGGCTTTCTCCGACGATGCTCGTATTTGAGTTTCGTTATGCTACCGTGCTACCTTCTTAAGAACTCATTAAATGCCTCCTGCCGAAGATAGGTGTTGCAGCAATCCGTGCCGAACAGATGCTGTATTGCCTTGTAGTCCAGCACACCGTCAGCTCCGTTTGAATCCATAAAAAGGTCTGTCGTGGCGATCGAGTCGGGTCGGTGCGGTCAAACGGCCTGCGGACACCCGGCAAGAAAAATGTTTCACGTGAAACATTTTAACACCTTTAAGAGACCTTCCAATCTGTTCGGCATTATAACGGCCTCTTGCCCGGTATTCCCGTGCGACGCGGATAAGTTTCCGGGGTGGCGGAAAGCTTGATGATATCCAATAGATAACGCTCTTTCCCGTTTATAGAAATATTTTTTACATGTATCTCTCCACACTGAAGAAGCTTCAGCGCTCGGGTTGCCTCCGCTATATCGGCGGCATAATCAGGACCTTTCATTGCAACCACATGCCCTCCCACGCGAAGAAAGGGCACTGACAGCTCCAGCAGGATATTCATCCGCGCTACTGCTCTGGCCGTTACCAGATCATACCGGCCCCTGAAAAGCCCGTTATGTCCTAGCTCCTCTGCTCGTCCTTCCAAAACAGAAGCATTTAGGCGCAGATCGATTACCATATTCTTCAGAAAACGTATCTTTTTTCCGTTGGCCTCCAGCAAGGAGATCTCTGTTTCCGGCAAAAGGATAGCCAGAACTATTCCCGGCAATCCGGCACCAGTGCCGATATCAAGAATGCTTTTTGCCTGATGAATACTTTCCAGAGTTAATAGTGAAAGAGAATCCGCAATATGCTCTCGGATAATCTTTTCTATGCCGGTAGCTCCGGTTAAGTTATACACTCTACTCCAACGATCTATCTCGCCGGCATAGTGCAGAAGCTTGTTCACAGCTTTATCGTTAAGAGAAATTCCCTGTTGACCGGCCGATGACATCAATAAATCTTTATGCTCTTTCATGACCTTTTCTCTCTTTGTTTTAGAGCCCGCAGGCGTTGTTGCTCCAAATGGACGATGAGTATCGTTATATCGACCGGCGTAAGGCCGGCAATTCTCGAGGCCTGGCCCACTGATACCGGGCGAATGCCCTTTAATTTCTCCCGTCCCTCTCGTGATAGGCTGGAGATAGCATCATAGTCGATCCCTTCGGGAATAAGCCTGGCTTCAAGGCGCTGATACTGCTCTACCTGATGTTGTTGCTTCTCTATATAGCCCTCATATTTGATCTCTGTTTCTGTCTCGCTTATCACATCCGGCGGAAGCGGAGGACGAGCTGTATCCAGAGCAGCCATCCTCTGATAGGTCATATCCGGACGTTTAAGAATATCCGCCAGGCTAACGGCCTTTCCAAGCCCCTCGCTGCCCAGATCTCGTAACAAACGCTGCACCTGCTCTGTCGGACGCAGCCGAGTCTCTTTGAGGCGAGCGGTTTCAAGCTCTATCATCTCTCGTCTGATAGCAAATCGTTGATACCGCTCCTCGAGTATAAGGCCATAGCGGTAGCCCTTCTCCGTCAGACGCAAATCGGCATTCCCCTGTCGCAGAATCAACCTGTACTCGGCCCTGGAAGTAAGCATTCTATAGGGCTCCTCCGTGCCTTTTGTAACAAGATCATCTATCAAAACACCTATATAAGCCTCTGAGCGTAATAAGATCAACGGTGACAGCTTCTGGATCGCAGCTGCGGCGTTTATACCAGCCATAATACCCTGTGCCGCCGCTTCTTCATAACCCGATGTCCCGTTTATCTGCCCAGCAGCGTAAAGCCCTTTTATAAGCTTCGTTTCCAATGTGGGAAAGAGCTGAACCGGCAGAAGAAAATCATACTCTATGGCATAGCCGGGACGCATCAACTCTGCCTTTTCCAGGCCTTTTACGCTATGAACGACAGCAATCTGGACATCTTCCGGCAGAGAAGAGGAGAGGCCCTGCAAGTAAACCTCACTGGTATTCCATCCTTCCCGCTCCAGAAAGACCTGATGCCTCTCTTTATCGGGAAAACGAACAACCTTGTCTTCAATGGAGGGGCAGTAACGAGGCCCCATGCCCTTGATGCGCCCGGAGAAAAGTGGCGAGCGATGAAGATTATCGCGAATCATACGGTGTGTCTGCTCATTTGTTTCCATCAGCCAGCATGACAGACGGCCACGGCCGGAAATTGGGCCGGTGGTGTAAGAGAAGGATAGCGGCACATCCTCGGATTCCTGAATTTTCCCCTGGGATAAATCGATCGTGCGGGCATCTATTCTAGGAGGCGTTCCAGTCTTCAGGCGTCCCAAACGGAAACCGAGATATTTTAAATTCTGTGCCAGGCTGATGGAGGGAAACTCCCCGGCTCGTCCGGCAGGAAAAGAGGTCTCGCCGATATGAATCAACCCCTCCATAAATGTTCCGACGGCAATGATCACAGCCTGGCTACGATATTCCAACCCGCTTTGCACTCTGACGCCGGTTACAGCCGATCCTTCACAGAGGATCTCCTCCACCATAGCCTGCTTTATATCCAGCCTGTCTTGGGTTTCCAGCGTATGCTTCATCTCCATCTGATAATGTTTTTTATCCACCTGCGCTCTCAGAGCCTGCACCGCCGGTCCTTTGCTGAGATTAAGCATCCTTATATGCGTAAAGCTCTTATCTATGTTTCGGCCCATTTCGCCGCCCAGAGCATCAATTTCTCTGACAAGCTGGGCTTTGGCGGGTCCTCCTATGGAGCAGTTGCACGGCAGAAGTGCTATACTGTCAAGATTGATGGTCAGCAAAAGGGTGGTACATCCCATTCTGGCCGAAGCCAAGGCCGCTTCGCATCCGGCATGGCCGGCACCTATAACGATAATATCATATCTTTTTTCATAGATCATAATTACTTCCCTACGCAAAAATCGGAGAATATTCTATCTACTACATCATCGGTGGTAGTTTCCCCCGTAATTTCACCCAGTGCATCGGCAGCGTCATGCAGATCCACCGCCGTGATCTCTGCCGGTTGCCCGCAGAGTATGGCCTCTCTTCCTGTCCGCAGTGCCTCCGTAGCTCTAACCAGCGCTTCAACTTGACGTATATTAGCTACGGTTATGTGTTCCAAGACTATTTCGCCGCCTAAAAGCATGGAGGCAATCTCGGCCTCCAATGCCGGCATGCCTTCACCTGTGAGAGATGAGATATGCAGCAGAGAGCTTCCGGGCGCCATTTCTGTCAGCGCCTCTTTATTGATAGCCTGCGGTAAATCTCTCTTGTTGATCACCAAAATGCTTCTTTTTTGTGCACATTCGGCGGCCAAAACGGAATCTTCCTCGGTAAGCGGTTGAGACCCGTCCAAAACCAACAATAGAATATCGGCCTGCAAGATAACCTCTCTGGCTCTCTCTACACCGATGCGCTCCACCCTATCTGTCGTAGCTCGTATTCCAGCTGTATCAAAGGCCCTTACCGGCACTCCGCCGATGTTGACCATGGCTTCCAAAACATCCCTGGTTGTTCCCGGTATCTCTGTAACAATAGCCCGTGCTTCTCGTAAAAGTCTGTTCAACAGGCTCGATTTTCCAACATTGGGTTTACCCACAATAGCCAGAGAAGCTCCTTCCTGTAAAATGCGCCCTTTATCAGCCGAAGCGATAAGATCATCCAATTTTCTAATAAGCCCTTGAATCTTCTTCAAAGATTCATCATAAACAGCTGAAAGCTCAACATCCTCAGGAAAGTCTATCTCTGCTTCCATAAGCGCCAGCAGCCCGATGATCTCCCGGCGCAGCTCCTCAATATTGCGTGACAAAAACCCTCTGAGCTGGCTGACCGCGCTCTTCAATCCGGCCTCTGTGCGAGATCTAATGACGCTCATAACTGCTTCGGCCTGCGCCAAATCCAGGCGACCGTTAAGAAATGCCCGTTTGGTAAATTCGCCCGGCTCCGCCAATCTGGCACCGGCGGAGAGCGTCTGCCGCAAGATCTCTCTTACCGGCTGCATCCCGCCGTGGGCGCTAATCTCTATCGTATCCTCGCGCGTATAAGATCGTGGCGCCAGCAAGACCGTTAAAAGCACCTCATCTATCTTCTTGCCGTCTTTCAAATCGAGAATAAATCCGTAGTAAACTCTATGGCTTTCAAAAGTCTCCACAATACCGGCGCTGCCGGTTCTGAAGAGGCTCCGGGCTATTTCGACGGCACCCTGTCCGCTTATCCTGATAATGGCAAGAGCGCCCTCTCCAGGAGGAGTAGAAACGGCGACAATGGTATCTCTTTCCATATTCATAACCTCTTTTCGGAAAACCGTATACGCTTTTTCCCTCTTAAAAATAGCCGGGGAAGACCTCCCCGGCTATTATATCATATACCCAAATTCAGAAGTGACAGCTCTTCGAAGAGCGTATATATCTTTTTACGCATAGTAGGCGCTTGCAGGAATTATCTTGGGCGTACGATCACTCGTCTGTAAGGGTCTTCTCCTTCGCTGAAAGTTACGACATTCTCATTCCCCTGAAGGGTGGTATGTATCACTCGGCGCTCAAAAGGAGTCATTGCCGACAAGACTACCTCCTGCCCGGTTTCCATGGCTCTTGCGGCCATCTTTTCCGCCATATTTGCCAGAAGTTTCTTCCTTCTCTCGCGATAAAATTCGGCATCCAGTATAACTCTTATCCGCTCCTCGCGGTTCTTGTTCAGAATAAGATTGAGAATAAATTGAAGGGCATCCAGAGTCTGTCCCTGCCGACCGATTATTATGCCCATGTCCGGGCCTTCTGCATTTATATGTATATATCCGTCTTCCTCCCAGGATTCTACTTCTGCAGCCAATCCCATACGAGAAATAACTTGTATAAAAGAGTCCTTTGCTTTTTGCTGATCTTCACTATCGGCTCCGCCAAAGGCTTCTCCTTTATCATCCTTAGTTGATACTCTTATCCGGGCCTCTTTGGTTCCAAGCCCGAACATTCCTTTTACAGGTTCATCCAAGACCTCAACCGTAATATCCTCTCTGCTTACGCCCAGAGCCTTCAATGCCGCTTGTATAGCTTCCTCTACGGTCTTTCCTGTCTGTTCTATACTTCCCATTGCAGTCTCCTCCTTTTTGGATTCATGAACCTATCTTCTGTTGCTTCTCCTTATCCGGTGCACGCATGATGAAATACTGTTGTACCGTGCTCAAAATATTGAAAACCAACCAATAAAGTATAAATGCCGCCGGCCACTTATATATCCAGGCCATAAAGGTAAAAACAAAGGGCATCATCACTGCCATCGTATTCTGCGTTTGTGCCTGTGACGGATCCGTAACCGTCATTTTTGATGACAGGTAAAGGCTAATGGCATAAAGCAGAAGCAACGGAATATCAGGAAGAGCAAGATTGTTTATCCAAAGAAAACCCTCTGTGGCAAAGGCCGTTTTAAAAGAGAGCACCGCGGAATAAAGCATGAAAAGAATAGGCATCTGAATTAGCAATGGCAAACATCCGCCCAGTGGATTTACTTTATTCTCCTTATAGAGATTCAGCATCCTTCTCTGAAGCTCCTCCGGCTTGTCCTTGTATTTATCCTGTAATTCTTTCATCAACGGCTGAAGCTTCTGCATATCTCTCATAGATTTGAATTGTTGGTGAGTGAGAGGATACAGCACCGCTTTCACTGCTACCGTAAGTAGAATGACGGCTACACCATAATTGCCCGTCCATTGATAAAAATGGGACAGAACATCCCTCATAACATTAACTAAAAAACTCCACATTCTGCTATACAATCCTCCATTTAGCGGCGTAATTTAAGGAACGGGATCCTCTCCTCCAGGATTGAAGGGATGGCATCTTAAAAGACGCCTGGCAGTTAAAAAAAGTCCCTTTGCTAATCCATATTTATCTATTGCCTGATAAGCATAATTGGAGCAGCTAGGACTAAAACGGCAGGCCGAAGAAAAAACAGGAGATAAAAAGCGCTGATATAACCGTATCATCGCCAGAGCTATTTTAGTCAACATCAGCTTTATACAGATGCGCACGCTCGAAAAGCTCCTTTACGGCTGCTTCGACACTCTGGCAGGTTGCCTTTTCAATACCCTTTCGGGCGATCAGAAGAATATTTACTCCTGAAACCACTTCTTTCGCTTCTTGCCGAACCGCTTCTCTCAGCAATCTCTTAACCCTGTTTCTGGTAACGGCGTTTCCTATCTTTTTACTGACAGCCAATCCTAACCCTTGTTTATCCTCTTCGGTATGGATGACTCTGAGAACCAACAAGGCATTGGAATACCTGTATCCACGTTGATAGAGATCGGTAAACTCCTGCCTTTTTTTCAGACTCTCTCTGCGCACGAAAGCTTGTCCTAGGCGGACAGAACCTTTCTGCCTTTGGCTCTTCGGGCTCTGATAACTCCCCTTCCTCCGGGAGTGCTCATCCTGGAAAGAAAGCCGTGAACTCTTTTTCTTCTTCTTACCTTTGGCTGATAAGTCCTTTTCATCTCTTTTTCATCCTTACAAAATTATAGGTGGATTATATCACAGGCACTATGCCACAGCAAGCAAACAAAACTACCAATGATGATATTTGATGATAATCATTGCTAATTGAAAAAGGGCTTATCCTCTGTTATCATTATCAAACAATCAAAAGTTATCAACATCTGTGGATAGTTTTGTGGAAAAGATCCTATTGACTTTGCCTTACCAGCAGAACAAGCGGCCTTTATGCTGCGCAGGAAGGGGCTTTGCCGGGTGAAAATATTTTAAGACCGAGCCTTTCCCCTCTATTCCTGCCTCTCTTTTTGTCCACAGCTTTCCGGTATATTTCGTTGATTGGTATGCCTTCTGGAAAGCCTGAAAGAAAGTTGGAAAGGCAGGATTCCGCTTCTGTTCATAGAATATGTATTATTGTTGAGATAAAGTATTATGCGGTGTTGAAAAATGCGGAAGTATCCTCGAAAAGTTATGGCAAAGGAGGGAAACCTTTCCCATCCCTTTTATAAAAATGCCCAACCTTTACTGGAAAAGGAATCTAGCGTTCGCCTGGCAGTATATGATTCTCCTACAACCTCGCCACGTGTAATAGAGCTTAGCAGTAGCAACTGCCTGGAATTTATACATTTACTAGCGACAAAGACTTATGAAGCCTCTCAGAGCAAGGGAGGAAAACTTCCTTATATTATAATTAAAGAGTTAGTGGAAAACCTTATACATGCTTATTTTCGAGATGCCATTATAACGGTCTTGGATGACGGTAATACGATTAGAATCTCTGACCGAGGCCCAGGAATAAAGAACAAGGAAAAAGCCTTTCTACCAGGTTTTTCCACAGCAAATGCCCAGATTAAGGAGTATATAAAAGGTGTTGGCTCAGGATTGCCCATTGTTAAAGAGGCTCTGAGCTACATAGGCGGTGCCATAACTATAGAGGATAATCTGTCTCAAGGAACCGTTATAACTCTATCTTTAGGAGCTGCTTCTCCCCGGGATACCGGTGGAGAGCAAAAAGAAGAGAGCAGAAAAAAAAGAAAACCGTTGCCTTCACTTACAGATCGCCAAAAAAGAGTGCTTCTCTTGATTATGGAATTGAGTCTTGCAGGCCCGAGCATCGTAGCTAAGGAACTCAATATAAGCCTTAGCACGGCGCATAGAGATATGGCTTATTTGGAGAAAATAGATCTTTTGCGTTGTGATGAGAATGGTAAGAGATCTCTAACAGAGGAGGGTTTGATGCAGATTGATCTCATTTTGAAATAATTATTTATACCTAATTATTACTGGAGGTTTTATTAGACTATGCCTAAGAATGCCCCTCATACGGAGATTTGGAATAAAGCCCTTATTCTGCTTAAAACAAAAACAAGCAAGGCAGGGTTCGAAACCTGGCTTAAAACTATTTCTCCTATCTCCTTTAAGGATGATATTTTTACTGTGGGAGTATCCAGCGATTTTGCTAAAGACTGGATAGAGAAGAGATCTTCACGATCGATTGAAGATACTCTTAAAGCTATTTGCAATAGTGATGTTAAATTAAAATTCGTCGTCACAGAAGAGGAGGAGCTACCGACGGTAGCAGAAAGAGCCAAAAAAAAGGGCTCGCGAAGAGCATCTGAAAGCATGGAGAGAGATGATTTTTCATTTATTCCCATTAATCCTAAATATAACTTCGATACTTTTGTTGTCGGCACTAGCAATCGCTTTGCCCAGGCAGCCTCGCTGGCAGTAGCCAAATCTCCGGCAACTATGTATAACCCTCTCTTTATTTACGGAGGAGTAGGTCTGGGAAAGACACATCTTATGCACGCCATAGGGAATTATATTAATAATGATAAAAATGATTCTCATGTGATATATGTTTCTGCAGAGAAGTTTACCAACGATGTCATCACCTCCATCCGAGAGGAACGAACGACAGAGTTTAGAAGCAGATATAGAAATGTGGATATATGGTTGGTCGATGATATTCAATTCATTGCCGGCAAAGATAGAACACAGGAGGAATTCTTCCATACTTTTAATACCCTTCATGAAACAAACAAACAGATAGTTATAACCAGCGATCGTCCTCCAAGTGAACTACATCTTACAGATGAACGATTGCGGTCAAGACTTAAATGGGGATTAACAATAGATATTCAGCCACCGGATCTTGAAACGAGAATAGCTATTTTGCAAAAAAAGGCAAACAAGGATAATTTGGATATTCCTGATGCCGTTATCGAGTTTATAGCTACCAACATCTCCAATAATATTCGAGAACTGGAAGGTGCACTTATAAGAATAACTGCCTTTTCTTCGTTAACCAATACTCCGATCACGATAGAAAGAGCAGCTGAAGTGCTTAAAGATATCCTTCCTAAAAACAGACCGAAAGAGGTGACCATACAGAATATACAAAAGGCTGTAGCAGACCATTTCAATATAAAGATAGCAGATATGAAATCCTCCAAAAGAACCCGCGCTATTGTCTTTCCAAGGCAGATAGCTATGTTCTTATGTCGAGAGATGACGGAAGCTTCCTTGCCGGATATAGGTAATCAGTTTGGAGGGAAGGATCATTCTACCGTAATACATGCCTGCAACCAAATAAAGAGATTAAGCCTGGTTGACGAGAATCTGAATAAAGTATTGAAAGCATTGGCCGAAAGAATGAGAAATTAAAAATATCAATTTTCTCATAGCCCGGGCTGTGGATAAATATGTGAGTAATGCTGGGATAATAGAGGCCTTCTAAAAAGCTGTGGACGAAGAAGCATAAAGGCATAATCCATCAACGGTGTTTTCAACAAAACGCCCACAGCTGAAAGAAGCGTGACAAGCCCGCAGAGAAAGCATATCAACAATATCAAGGTAACTACTACTATTACTACTAATAAAGTATATTATTAAACTAGTACTACGTAGGGGGAGGTAAAGTGTTGAAAAGTAAAGTGGAGAAGAGCTGTCTAGCAGCTGCATTACAATCCGTAATGAGGGCAGTATCTAACAGAAGCACACAGCCCATTTTAGGAAATACGCTGATAGAATTTGAGGAAGGTCGTCTTTCTTTTACCGGAACGGATTTGGAGATAGGATTAAAGACCTCTGTAGAAGCACAGGTAGAAGATAGCGGGAGTCTTTCTGTGCCGGCTAAACTTCTTTATGATATAATCTCCAACCTTCCCGGCAAAGAGATAGATCTTTATCAGGAAAAAGAACATGAGCTTCTGATAAAGCAAGGAAGATCAAAATATAGCATAAGGACACTTCCCGCTTCGGAATATCCCCTTTTCCCCGAGTTTGAAAAAGGGAATATATGCGCCGTTTCCGCAGATATACTGCAACAGGCCATCAGGCAGGTTATATTTGCTTCCTCTCAGGATGAGAGCAGGCGCATACTGACCGGCGTTTTGCTGGAGGTAGAAGGAAGCAATCTCAAGCTTGTAGCTACCGACGGACATAGACTGGCGTTACGCAACCTCTCTTTATCCGAACCTTCTCAAGAAGAGACTTCCCTGATTATTCCGGGAAGAACGCTTAATGAGCTAAGCCGCCTTCTTTCTTCAGGGGAAGGAGAGGTTATGATAAGAGTTCTCTCCAATCAGGTTGCCTTTATTTATAATAAAATAGTCTTGGTTTCCAGAATTATAGAGGGTAAATATCCTAATTACAGGCAGGTCATACCCGCCAATCTTCCTTATGAAAGTATTGTTTCCAGAGAAGAGATAAGCAAAGCTGTCAAGGGGGCGCATATTCTTGCTAAAGAAGGCTCTCATGTAGTAAAAATGAGTTTTTCGGCAGAAAGAATAGCCGTTACGGCGGGAACACAGGATGTTGGCGATGTTTATGAGGAGATAAGTGCGCAGTATAACGGTGAAGATGAGGATATAGCTTTTAATGCCAAATACCTGCTGGATATTCTCGGTAATCTTGATGAAGAGATGTTGCAAATAAAAAGCGGAACTTCGTTAAGTCCGGCTATTATAAGACCCATGGGAGAAGAAGAGTATACATATGTAGTTATGCCGGTAAAGATAGGATGAAATATTGTATCTGAAGAGTATAAGGCTTGTAAATTTCAGAAACTATCAGCGCCTGGATTTTGCTCCGTCCTATGGACTTAATGTTCTTTTCGGTAAAAACGGTCAGGGAAAGAGCAACTTGTTGGAAGCGATATACGTAACGGCGGCGACAAAATCTCCCAGAACGGCGAGAGATCAGGAAATGATAAGAAGAGGGGAAGCCTGCGCTTTTTTGGAAGCTGTGTTAGATAGGGAAGAGCGTGGTGATATAGAGATTTCTTTAGCTGTAGCCAGAGATAAAAGCAAGGACGTTAAAATCAATGCTAATAAAGGAAGGTGTATTGATCTTATAGGAGAGATAAATGCTGTCTGTTTCATTCCTGAGGACCTTAAGATGATAAAGGGAGGACCGGGGGAAAGGAGGATAGTTTTAAACAGAGAGATATCTCAAATAAGCAGAGTGCATTGCCATCATCTGCAGCAGTATAACAGGATTCTCAGAAACAGAAACATATTGATTAAAAGAAAAGGGGCCTTCTCTGAAGAAACGGATGTCTGGGGCGAGCAATTGGTAACTTTGGGCAGCCGGATTATAAAAAGACGCAAGCAATATCTTGAAGAGATATCCATTCTAGCAGCAGAAAGGCATCGCCTCTTGACGGAACGGGATGACAGATTTAGGATAACGTATGTTAACAGGGTATTGGAAAGAGTGGGTAAGGATGAAGAATTGAGTGAAACGGATATATCTCTTGCCTACGGTGATTTGATCAGACAGGAGGCAAAGAGAGAGGATATTTACAAAACAACGTTAGTAGGGCCGCATAGAGATGATGTAAGAATATTTTTAGGAAATAGAGATGTCCATATATATGGGTCACAGGGAGAACAGCGTACAGCAGTGCTCGCCTTCAAATTAGCGGCTATGGATATGGTGAAAAGAAAGGTGAGAGAATGGCCGGTTCTCTTGCTTGATGATGTTTTATCCGAATTGGATGATCAGAGAAAAGAATATCTTATAAGAGAGATATCAAAAGAGGGAATACAGACATTTATAACTACGGCAGAGGAAAAATTTATTCCTTTTATAGCATCAACAACAGCGGCAATTTACAGAGTGGAAGAGGGAAATATCTTTAATGTTGCTTGAGGGAACAAATGAGTAGAAGCGGATTTATATCCGTTGAAAAAGTCATCTCTCGTCTTTTGGGAAATCTTAAGGATAAGCGAAGATTGAGAGAGGAATTGATTTTATTTGTCTGGGAGGAAGTTGTAGGCAAAGGAGTAAGCAGAAATACTTCGCCACAAAGGGTCATTTCAGGTATAATGACGGTAAACACAAACGGATCTACCTGGGCGCAGGAATTATCCCTGCAAAAAGAGGAAATAAGAAAGCGCCTTAATGAGAGAATAGGCTTTGCTCTGATCACAGATATACGGTTTAGAGCGGGAGCTCTTTATAAGGAGAGTGAGAATTCTCCGCCCATAAAATATTCGGATCCGGAGGAGAAAGAAAGGCAAACGGCACAGGAAATAAGTGCCGTTATAGAAGATAGATTGGTGGCCGAATCATTCGGCAGATTTCTAGAGCATGAACTTTGTCGCCAAAGGATAAGACGTGATCATGGCTGGGTAAAATGTAACTGTTGTGGAGCGTTACACGCCGGAAAAGAAGAGATGTGTGTGATTTGCAGAAAAACATCTCCATCTTATAGAGATATTGAAAGCAGCTAAGGAGGTTATTACTTTGTCGGAATTGAGGTGGAACCCCATATTGAGGGAATGGGTTATTGTGGCTACGCATAGACAGGATAGACCCTTGATGCCTACCAAGACGTGTCCTTTTTGCATAGGAGCCGAGGAAGTTCCTAAAAATTACGATTTATTGGTCCTGCCCAACAGGTTTCCATCGTTGCACGAATGTCCGCCGGCACCGGATATAGAAGGCGATGATTTTTATCGCGTAGCCCCGGCAAAGGGATATTGTGAGGTAGTGCTTTATTCGTCAGAACATAATACGACTCTAGCACAGCAAAGTCCCAGGCGCATTCTGAACCTGATACTGCTCTGGCGCGAGCGTTTTGATTTTATAGGAAGCAAAGAAGATATTAAGTACGTTATGATTTTTGAAAACAAGGGAGCGGAAATAGGGGTTACTTTGCCGCATCCGCATGGACAGATATATGGCTATCCTTTTATTCCACCTAAAGCGCAGCAGGAATTGGATAGTGCTCGTGAGCACTACATAGATAAAGGGGGCTGTATTTTCTGCCAGGTTCAGTCCGAAGAATTTAGAGACGGGCGCAGGATAGTGGCGCAGAACGAAGGTTTTTTTGCCTTTATCCCCTTCTTTGCCCGCTGGCCTTATGAAGTCCATATTTACCCCAAGAAGCACATGGAGTGCATCCTGGAATTAGGCATGGCTGATGCCTTATCCTTGGCATCTATTCTCAAAGATGTGTTGGTAGGCTATGATCATCTCTTTGGGTTCTCTATGCCGTATATAATGATACTGCATCAGCGGCCGACAGATGGCAAAGAATATCCTTACTATCACTTTCACTTTGAGTTTTATCCTCCACGACGCAGCAAGGACAAGATAAAATATCTGGCGGGCTGTGAATCCGGTGCGGGAACTTATATCAACGATACCAGGCCGGAGGAGAAAGCCGCCGAGCTGCGTAAGGCCATCGAGGAGGGTAGAAAGAGTGCTGCAGAGGGATAAGAAACGCTTTTTTAGAGCGCCCGGAAGAGTAAATCTAATAGGAGAGCATACGGATTACAATCAGGGGCTGGTGATGCCGATAGCGATAGAGCAGGAAATAAGAGTATCCGCTCTGTCCAGAACAGATAGAATGGTGGTAATGAGCTCGAAAAACTTTTCGGGAAAATGTTCTTTCAGCCTTGATAATATAGAGCCTTCAGAGAAAGAGCTCTGGGGAAATTATCCTAAAGGAGTCATGAAGGTTTTACAAGACGCCGGATACCGGCTCAGCGGAGTTGAACTGGAGTTCGATGGTAATATACCGGCTGGCGCCGGAATGAGTTCTTCTGCGGCTTTAGAAATTGTTACAGCGTTGGCCATGCTGACATTATCAGGCATTGTGCTGAACAGAGTGGAAATTTCTCTTCTCTGCCAGCAGGCAGAGAATGAGTTTGTCGGTGTGAATTGCGGCATAATGGACCAGTTTATCAGTGCTATGGGGAAGAGAGATCATGCATTGCTGATAGATTGCCGGGACTTGTCGCATCGGCAGGTGCCATTGATTCTTTCGGGATATAAAATAATCGCTTGTAATTCCCGGGTTAAACATAGCCTGGTATCTTCAGAATATAACAAGCGTCGGGAGGAATGCATAGCCGGAGTCAAGAAGATCGCAGAAAAAGTGCCGGCTGTTTCCAGCCTGCGTGATGTTGATGAAAAGATATTGGAACAGTATAAAGAGATGCTAGGGAGCATTATCTTTAAGCGATGCCGGCATGTAATAACAGAGATAGACAGAGTTCGTCAAGCTGCAATAGCTCTGGATAACGGCGATCTGCTTCAATTTGGAAAGTTGATGAGCGACTCTCATATCAGCCTTAAGAATGATTATGAGGTCAGTTGCCCGGAATTAGATATCCTTGTGGAGAGAGCGTTGGAGATAGAGGGTGTATTAGGATCGCGAATGACGGGCGGCGGATTTGGCGGCTGCACCATCTCGCTGGTTCGGGAGGAGCGTGCCGATACTTTTTGCCGCCAGGTGGCGGCAAAATATACGGCGGAAACCGGCATAACGCCGGAATTTTATTTTTGCCACCCTGCGGATGGAGCTGGAGAATTAGTGAGAAGAGATTAAATACTGCGTTCGGATGGAGGAAGGAAGATGAAACGTTTAATGGAAGGCACTGCTGTAGTTGTTACCGGAGGCGGTGGATTTATTGGCAGTCACATAGTTGACGAATTGATGAAAAGAGGCTGCCGGGTAACAGTTATAGATAATCTTTCCGCCGGAACAACGGAATATATGGAGAAATACAGCGAAAACAAGGGGTTTACCTTTATAAAAGGGGATATAAGGGAACGCGCTCTATTGCATGCCGTCATACCGGAAAAAGATGCAGTAATACATCTGGCCGCACAGCCGGATGTTCGACTCAGTGCTTCCCAGCCCTTGCTTGATTTTGATATCAACGTTGCGGCTACGCTGAATATTCTGGAAGAAATGAGACAAGCGGAAGTACCGCTGATAGTATTTGCTTCCAGCGCCGGTACCATTTACGGCGATACTGAAGTGCTGCCGACGCCCGAAGGACATCCTCTGCAACCAATAAGCCATTACGGAGCTTCCAAGGCCGCCTGTGAGATGTATCTCTCCAGCTATGCGGCTATGACAGGAATGAGATGCATAGCGCTGCGCTACGGCAATATTTTCGGTGCTCGCTCCACTCATGGCGTTATGCATGATTTTTTCTTTAAATTACGCCATGATCCATCTCGTCTGGAAATTCTCGGAGATGGCATGCAACAGAAATCTTATCTCTATATATCCGATTGCGTACAAGCCTCGTTACTGGCCGGCGATTCCGGCGGCAAAGGAATGTCTGCTTTCAATATCAGCACGGCGGAAAGCATTACGGTAAAGGAAATAGCCGCTACCATGATCGATGAATTGGGACTTTCAGGAGTGAGTCTTGAATATACCGGCGGATCCAAAGGCTGGGCGGGCGACGTTACCAGAACGTTGGCAGATACTTCCAATATTCGCTCCCTTGGCTGGAACCCGAAGCATACCACGCTGGAGGGAGTCAGGCTTTATACGCGATGGCTAATGGCGCGTTATGGCAGGTTAGATTGATGAATACGCATCTTGGCGTGCTCTCAGACACTAATGCATCCGGGGAGCGTTTCGGGTGACGAAAACAAATGTTTGTGGTATAATTTATATCGTTCCGGGCATGTTTCGGGACTTCACCTGGCCGATAATATCGGCCAGGATATTTTAAGAGACAAAGCCTTTAGGGGGTAGTAGTTTGACAGCGATAGATACACAAAAAGACCATTACGATGCTGAACAGATTCAGATATTAAAAGGCCTTGAAGCCGTTCGTAAACGCCCCAGTATGTATATTGGAAGCACGGGCGGCAGAGGCTTGCATCATCTTGTTTACGAAGTAGTGGATAACAGTATAGACGAGGCTTTGGCCGGATTCTGTGATCAAATAAGCGTAACCATACATGCGGATAATTCTATATCCGTTACTGATAATGGGCGAGGCGTACCGGTGGATATCCACCCGGAGATGGGCATACCCGGAGTAGAGGTAGCCATGACAGTGCTGCATGCCGGAGGAAAATTCGGCAGTGGTGGTTATAAGGTTTCCGGCGGCTTGCACGGGGTGGGCGTTTCAGTAGTCAATGCTCTTTCCGAGTGGTTGGAGGTGGAAATCAGCCGTAATGGCAAGATATACCGCCAACGATATGAAAGAGGAGCAACCGTTTCCAAACTGGAAGAGGTCGGTAAAGCCACTGGTTCAGGCACAAAAGTCACCTTCAAGCCGGATGCGGAAATCTTTGATAAAACGGAATATAACTTTGATACTCTTAGCCAGCGTTTAAGAGAACTCGCTTTTCTCAACAAGGGAGTTCGGATTATTCTTAAAGATGAAAGAGAAGGAGGAGAAGAGACTCTCTTTGAATATAAGGGAGGAATAGCTTCCTTTATAGAATACCTTAATAAAAGCAGGATCGCTTTGCACAGGGTTGTTCACTTTCAGGATAATCGTGACAGCACCGATGTAGAGGTCGGGCTGCAATACAACGATAGCTATATGGAGAATATTCTGACCTTTGCCAATAATATAAATACGGCGGAGGGCGGAACTCATCTTAGCGGATTCAAAACAGCTATGACCAGGGTCATAAACGATTATGCCAGAAAGAATAATATCCTTAAAGAGAAGGATTCGAATCTTTCCGGCGACGATATAAGAGAGGGACTGACGGCCGTTATTTCCGTTAAGCTTCTCAATCCGCAGTTTGAAGGCCAGACTAAGACCAAGCTGGGAAACGGCGAACTTGCCGGATTGGTGAATACCATTGTCGGAGAGAAGCTGGCAGAGTTTCTGGAGCAGCAGCCTGCCGTTGCCAAGAAAATTATAGAAAAAGCGTTGACGGCATCCCGAGCGCGTGAAGCAGCTCGTAAAGCAAGTGAACTCATCAAGCGCAAGAGCGCCTTGGAACATTCCACATTGCCTGGCAAATTGGCTGATTGCTCGGAGAAAGATCCGACGCAGTGCGAACTCTATTTGGTGGAGGGAGACTCCGCCGGCGGTTCAGCCAAGCAAGGCCGTGATAGAAGGTATCAGGCCATTCTGCCGCTTCGCGGCAAGATATTAAATGTTGAAAAAGCACGCCTGGATAAGATGTTGGCCAATGAAGAGATTCGCACCATGATAACGGCGCTGGGTACGGGGCTGGAGATGGAAACATCTGAAGATGAAGAGAAAGACGGCTATGATCTGAGTAAACTGCGTTACCACCGGGTTATTATCATGACAGATGCCGACGTAGACGGAGCTCATATACGAACGTTGCTATTAACATTTTTCTATCGCTATATGCAGCCATTGGTGACCAACGGGCATGTCTATATAGCGCAGCCGCCGCTCTATCAGGTGCGGGCCGGCAAGGAAAAGGTGTATGCTTACGATGATAAGGAACTGAAAGAGGTGCTGAAAAACTTTCCACGCAAGAGATACACGCTACAGCGGTACAAAGGTCTTGGAGAGATGAATCCGGAGCAACTTTGGGAAACGACTATGGATGCTGAGAAACGGATTATCCTGCAGGTAACGCTTGAGGATGCCTTTGAGGCTGACGAAGTGTTCAGCACACTTATGGGGGACAAGGTTGAACCGAGACGGGAATTTATATCTCGAAACGCCAAATATGTAAGGAATCTGGATATATAATATCCGGTTTCTGAATTCGGGTTTCTGAAACCCTCTGTATATAAACAAAGGAGAGCATAGTATGGCAATAGCCAAACAGATTATACCAATAAATATAGAAGAAGAGATGAAGGCCTCATACCTGGATTATGCCATGAGCGTTATCATCGGCCGGGCTCTTCCGGATGTCCGTGACGGCCTAAAGCCGGTGCATCGCCGTATCCTTTACTCTATGTATGAGGAAGGCATGACAAATGATAAGCCTACATCCAAATCGGCCGGACCGGTGGGAGATGTGCTTAAGAAATACCATCCACACGGGGATATGGCGGTTTACGATGCTATCGTCAGGCTCGTTCAAGATTTCAACAGCCGGTACCCGTTGCTGGAAGGACAAGGAAACTTTGGCTCGATAGACGGCGATTCCGCTGCCGCCTATCGTTACACCGAGGTGCGGCTATCCAAGCTATCCATGGCATTGCTGAGCGATATGGACAAGGAGACGGTAGACTTTTCACCCAGCTATGATGAAAAGCGTGAAGAGCCGTCAGTGCTGCCGTCGGGCCTTCCCTGCCTGCTGATGAACGGTTCGGCAGGTATAGCTGTGGGAATGGCTACCAATATACCGCCGCAGAACCTGGGAGAGTTAATTGATGGAATTACGGCTCTGATTGAAGATCCCTCGATCACGGTTAAGGAGCTTATGCAGCATATCAAAGGACCTGACTTTCCCACCGGCGGATTGATTCTTGGTCTCAAAGGAATAGAGAGTGCCTACGAGACGGGGCGCGGAGTGATAACCCTTCAGGCTAGAGCAGTTATAGAAGAGATGGATAACGGCCGGGCGGCCATCATTGTCACCGAATTGCCCTATCAGGTCAACAAGGCTCGCCTGATAGAGAATATAGCTGGCTTGACCCGGGACAAGAGACTTGACGGGATTTCGGATTTACGAGACGAATCCGATAGAAATGGTATGCGCATTGTCATAGAACTCAAACGCGATGCCAATCCGCATGTGGTTCTCAATCAGCTCTATAAGCGAACCAATTTGCGAACCTCTTTCGGTGTTATTATGCTGGCTCTGGTCAATGGGCGGCCGCAGATATTGAGCCTGAAGCAGATGCTGGAGCATTATTTGGAGCATCGTCGGCAGGTAGTGACTAGGCGCACCCAGTTCGATCTGGACAAGGCTCAGGCCCGGGCTCATATTCTGGAAGGATTACGTATAGCGGTGGCCAATCTGGATGAGGTGGTTCGGATGATTCGCGCTTCCAAGAACTCCGATGAAGCCAGGACCAAATTGATATCCCGGTTCGAATTATCTCAGCTGCAGGCCCAGGCCATTCTGGATATGCGTCTTCATCAGCTTACCTCCCTCGAGCAGGATAAGATTGAAGTTGAATACAGAGAACTGCTGAAACTTATCAGCTATCTGCAGGATCTGCTGGAGAGCCCACGCAAGATCATGTTCGTTATTCGCGATGAATTGCTGGAAGCCAAGAAGACCTTTGCCGATGCAAGGCGTTCACAGATCAAGCCGACCGAGGCCAGTGAGCTTACAGCGGAGGATCTGATAGCGGAGGAAGAGATGATCATCACCATCACGCGTGATGGCTATATCAAGAGGCTGCCTTCCGTGACATACCACAGCCAGGGGCGCGGCGGCAAGGGCATTATTGCTTTGACTACCAGGGAAGAGGACTCCGTCGCTCATCTCTTTGTGGCTACGACGCATCATCATCTGCTTTTCTTCACTGACAAGGGCAAGGTATATCGGCTAAAAGCTTATGAAGTCCCTATGGCCAGCCGACAGGCACGAGGAACAGCTATAATCAATCTTATTCAGATCGAACCGGGTGAAAAGGTTACGGCTACGGTGGCGGTCAAGGACTTACGCGAGGAGGGCTACCTCTTCATGGCTACTCGAAAAGGGGTGGTGAAGAAGACGCCACTGGCAGCCTTCAATACGCCTCGTAAAGGCGGACTGATAGCTATTACAATCAAAGAGGGCGATGATCTTTGCTGGGTGGCTTCCACCAACGGCGAGCAGGATATTATCCTGGCCAGCAGCAAGGGTCTCTCCATTCGCTTCCACGAATCAGATGTTCGCAGCATGGGCAGGACAGCTGCCGGAGTGCGTGGCATACGTCTGGGTAAGGGTGACAAAGTGATCGGCATGGACATAGTTGAACCGGATAAGGATCTGCTGGTAGTAACGGCCAATGGTTACGGCAAACGGACCCCGTTATCCGAATATAGGGTTCAGGGGCGCGGCGGCAGTGGTATCCAAACGATAAAGAGGGTGCCGCGCAATGGACCGGTAGAAGGCATTAAGGTAGTAGATAGCAGCGACAGGCTGATTATTATCACTGCCAAGGGCATTATTATTCGCTTGCGCATGCGAGATATAAACCAGTATGGACGCAGTACGCAGGGCGTACGCCTGATTCGGCTGGATCAGGATGATAAAGTCGTCGATTCGGAGAGAATCGTGATCAAAGAAGAGGAATAAAAAGAGGTATACGGGAGTACATGCGCATGGATAAGTTCATGGTGACGACACCAATCTATTATATCAACGATGTTCCGCATATAGGTCATACTTATGCAACGATGGCGGCAGATACTCTGGCTCGGTACCATAGATTACTGGGCCGGGAGGTTTTATTCTCCACCGGAACCGATGAACACGGCCAGAAAGTGGAACTTGCCGCTCAAGAGCGTGGGGAGGATCCGCAAACCTATGTGGATGAGATGTCGGTAGCCTGGCAACGACTATGGAAAGACCTGGATATAAGCAACACCGATTTTATTCGTACTACCCAGCCCCGGCATATTCAGGTGGTCAGGCACTTCTTTGAAAAAATGATGGCCAGCGGCGATATCTATAAGGGGGAGTATTCAGGCTGGTACTGTACGCCGTGCGAAACCTTTTGGCTGGAATCCCAACTGGCGGATGGTTGTTGCCCCAATCCCGAATGCCGCCGCCCGGTGCATGTCTTGAAAGAAGAGAGCTATTTCTTCCGGCTCTCACGGTATCAGGAGGCGCTGCTGAAGTATTATGAAACCTATCCTGATTTCATTCAGCCGGAGTGGCGGAGGAATGAGGTTATAAGCTTTGTAAAAAGCGGATTGCAGGATACCTGTGTTTCCCGAACATCGTTCTCCTGGGGTATTGAGCTGCCTCAGGAGCCCGCGCATGTGGCATATGTTTGGTTTGATGCTCTGATAAACTACGTTACAGTAGCCGGATATCTCTCTGACGAAGCTAAGTTCAGCCGCTTTTGGCCTGCTGATGTCCACCTTATAGGCAAGGATATTCTTCGTTTCCATGCCGTACTCTGGCCGGCTATGCTCATGTCCGTAGGCCTTCCCTTGCCGGGTAAAATCTTTGCTCACGGCTTCTGGACTTCCGAGGGGGAGAAAATTTCCAAATCCAAAGGCAATAAAGTGGACCCGGTCGAAGTTATAAGCGAGCTGAAGCAAGAGTTTGGCCTGTCACATAATCTGGCGGTGGAGGCGCTAAGATATTTCCTGCTGCGGGAGGTCCCCTTTGGAAACGATGGAGATTTCTCCAGGACGGCGCTTAAAGCCAGGATAAATGCCGACCTGGCTAACGATATCGGTAATTTACTTTATCGTACCCTTTCTATGCTGGAGAAATATTTTAACGGGCAGGTGCCCTCTTCTCTGCCTGATGCCGAGGCGGATGCCGACATACAGGCAGTATGTCGCGAAACGCTGGCCGCCTTTGCTCTGCATACGGAGAAGCTGGCTTATAGCCTGGCTTTGGCCGAACTCTGGCGTTTTATCGGGCGTATGAATAAATATATAGATGAACAGGCCCCCTGGGCATTGAAGCGGGAGGGCAAGGAGCAAAGATTGGCTCGTGTCATGTATAACGTATTGGAAGCATTGCGTCAGATAGCTATCGCTCTAGCGCCGTATATGCCGGCTACATCCGGGAGCATTCAGGAACAGCTGGGGCTGGCTCCGGAAATTACCATCGAAGACTGGCAGGGTCTGGGCGGATGGGATATTCTGGCACCCGGTCTGATCACTGCCAAAGCGGCGCCGCTCTTTCCTCGTCTGGAAGAGATCGGGAAGAAGCGAAAAGCCGGCAAGCAGAAGGAAGAGAGGAAGACGGCGGCCGTGCCGGCCGAAAAGAAGGGAGCAAACCCTGTGAAGGAAACTATAAGCTATGAAGATTTCGCCAAAATAGACCTGCAAGTGGCTAGAGTAGTTGCCGCTGAGAAGGTAGCCGGAACGGATAAGCTCTTGAAGCTGGAAATAGACCTTGGTGAAGAGAGCACGCGCACTATAGTGGCCGGTGTGGCAGAGCATTATGCGCCCGAAGAGATAATCGGACGACAGATCGTAGTGGTGGCTAACCTTGAACCGGCTGTGATCCGCGGTGTGGCCTCAAACGGTATGTTGCTGGCAGCTTCCGATAAGGATAAGCTGGCTTTGCTGGCGCCTGACCTGATGATGACGCCCGGCAGCAAGGTAAAATGATGCTGATAGATACACACGTTCATCTGCAGCATCCTGAATACGGTAATGAACTTCATGCCATTTTGGCACGTGCAGCTATAGCCGGTGTGGAGAAAATGGTGGTGGCCGGTTATGATCTTCCTTCCAGCCGGGAAGCCGTAAAGATAGCTGAAGAGGTTGAAGCGTGCTATGCCACGGTAGGGATACATCCTCACGCAGCTAAAGACGTTTCCAGGGAAATGATGGAGGAATTGGAAAGGCTGGCTTCCTCGTCTCGAGTGGCGGCGGTAGGTGAAACCGGTCTGGACTATCACTACATGCATTCTTCCAAAGCGGCACAGCTTGCCTCTTTGGAAGCACACCTGGAGTTATGTGAACGACAGGGCAAGCCGATAATAATACATGATCGTGAAGCACATGATGACATGCTGACGGCGCTGGAAGGTTTCCCCGTAAACCGCCTGGGCGGCGTCTGGCATTGCTTTTCCGGCGATCTGCTGCTGGCTGAAAAGATTATGGCTAAAGGCTGGTATCTGGGCATTGGCGGCATAGTCACCTTTTCCAAAGAGTTGGCAGAGATAGTACGGCAGCTCCCGCTGGAGAGGATCGTCCTGGAAACGGATGCCCCCTATCTGGCCCCGGTGCCCTACAGGGGGCGGCGCAATGAACCGGCCTGGACGGCGACCATCGCCACCAGGGTAGCGGAGATAAAAGGAACGGATGCTGAAACGATAGCCGAAGTTACATCGGCCAATGCCGCGGCGCTTTTCAGGATTTAAAACTTAGGAGTGGTCCTATGGTGAATCAGGCTGAAGAGCTTCTCAAGCAGGCGAATCTTCTTTATTTGAAAGGCGATTATGCCAATGCCGTCAAGGTTTGCCGGCAGGCCCTGTCCCTGGAAGAGACCTCGAAGGGAATGGTTCTGCTGGGAGAGGTAACGGAAGCCTGCGGAAACCTGACCCAGGCTTTGCAGGAGTATCGCAGGGCGCTGGAATTGGACCCTGCCAATATCAAAGCCGAAGATCATATTGGAAGGCTGGCGTTGCGACAGGCTTCCATGCAATCCGAGGATGCTTCTTCGGGGCGGCACCCTCTTACCGCCATTCTTCTATCCGCGCTTCTGCCTGGCATGGGAGAGCTTTATAATCAGCAATTTATCAAGGGTTCCGTCATTCTGCTCTTTTACCTTCTGGTGTTTTTTAAACTGCTGCTACTGACGGCCTATATGTTCACCGGTTACACCCGTACCGGCACGTTCAACCTCTCCCCCGCCTGGCTGCCGTTGCTGCTGGCGGCTATCGCCCTCTGGGGTTTCAGCATTTACGATTCCTTTATTGGGACAAAGAAAGGCACAAAAGATTTTTAACAGGACAGAGAAGCGATGAGCGAAAGTATTAGCATAAAAATTTTTCTGGATATTGTACCCATAGCCATATCGCGGATCTCTCCACCAACGACATTCATCCAAGATAAGAGAAGCGCTGGCAGTTATTAGTCTGGCATACCCTCCTTGTTTCCCTTTATAAAAGACAGAAGGCTTCAAATGCCCTGTGTCAGGCACAGAAAGGTTCTTTCTAAGTACATAATGGCGATAATAATATGTTTTCTCTATGTATTCATCGGTGCAGTGAAACTCCGGAATAACAGCGGCTACCAGATCGAACAATACGATTCTTTGTGTTCTCCGGTAAAAAGGCTTTTTTGTTTTAAGGAATTCTTGTTGGCAAACACCGCTTGCCTTGTGGCATAGTTAACCAAAGTATGGGATAATGAATCGAGGTTTCAGCAACCTAATATCTCTTTGCTGTTGAGGAGTATTTTATGAAAATTTATATCCAGACCGATCTGGAGGGCATTGCCGGGTTCTGTTTTTTTGAAAACCGCCGGGATGCCGGGATTGAGAACATAAGGCACCGTCATCGGATGTGCCAGCTGCTGACCAACGAGGTAAATGCAGCAGTGCGGGCAGCCTTTGATAGCGGTGCCAAAGAGGTCATCGTCAATGACAGTCATGGCAGCGGGTATAATATTTTATTTGAACAGCTCGATCCGCGATGCCGAATTATTCATGGGCGCAATTGCAGCGGTCCTCATTGGCTTCCATTGCTGGACAGCTCTTTTGATGCTGTCATAATGGTTGGTATGCATGCAATGGGAGGAACACCCGCGGCCATTACGCCCCATTCGCGCTGGCAGGTGAATGGGGGCGATATTTATATGAGCGAATGTTCAATGGCAGCGGCTATCGCCGGGGATTACGGAGTACCGGCCGTTTTTGTTAGTGGAGATGACAAGACGGTGGCAGAAGTTTCGGCCAAAATTTCCGGAATCAAGGCTGTGGTAGTCAAAGAAGCTCTTTCGCCATATCAGGCTTGTTCGATGATCCCCGCTCAGGCATGCCAAATGATTTACGAAAACGTGAAAGAAGCCGTTGTTGGTTATGACAGAATAGAGCCTTATAAAATTCAAGGTCCGGTGGAATTAGTATTGCTTGATTCCCCCGATCACTGTCCCCCGCTGCGGAAAATAGGCGAACCTGTAACCGCCGACAATATCAGCGAAGCCTTCATGTTGTATGAAAAAGCTATGCCATGGAATAAGTTTAATACCGTTGATGTCGATGGCTTTATATTTCCTTGATAAAGGCACTCTCCTTATAAAGCAAGGGCAAATCGGGCAGCCGAAGCTATTTCAGCCATCTCTGGAGAGTAGAACTGCCGGACGCCTGCCTGCAGGCTGAAGAAAATCTAGAAATGTCAAATATGGATAAGCTCTTCCATCACAGCTGAAGGGTGCTCTTTTTCGCGGGCAACAGGCATATATGATGCTGATTCGGTATGAATTCTGCAGCTTTGCACACCGGCGAATACATGCTCGTACACTCCCATAGCAGAAGCAAAATCGCTTTCCAGGCAGGATTCCTGGCGAAGATGTCGAAGTTATATAAATTGTGCCCTGGTGAGGGCACAATTAAAAATTCAGGGGGGTGATCCGATGAAAGTGGAACCCACTCCCGGCCACGATACTATTAGGCAGCTGCATCAGAGCGCTGCAGCCTGTCTAATGGTGCTAAGTGTAGTGCTTTTTATGGCCGGACGAATCTGGGTCCAGGGAACGGTAAGTGATATAGCGGAAAAGAAGACTTTTGAAGAGCACGGGCATTGTAAGGCCGAAAGAATGCTCGGGCTGTTTGTAATCGATATTGCAAATGCCGATACAGGATCCACAAAATTAATCGAAGCTCTTCCAGTAGCTCTGGAAGAGGCCCTGGGGCGAGTAGCTCTGCCGGTAACGATAAGCGTTGACGGTAAGGAAAAAAGCTTGCTGACCGACGGCAGAACGGTAAGAGAGCTGTTGGCGGAACAGAACATTGAGCTGGGTAAATATGATAGGGTCTGCCCTGCACCCTCAGAGCCGCTGAAAACAGGGCTGTTGGTGCGTATCGTCCGCGTAGATAAGAAGACCGTTATCTCTACCACGCCTATCAAGGCGCAAACTATTTTCAAGCGTGACAGCAGCTTGGTGCGAGGTCAAAGCAAGGTTATCAGCCAGGGGGCCGATGGCGTAATGGAGAAGAGTTATATAGTCTATACGCGTGACGGAGTAGAAACTTTACGCAAGCTGGTCTCACGCAAGGTAGCAGTGCAACCCCAAAAGAGGGTTATGGCCATCGGCACGAGAGCTTCACGCTCCTCCCGCTCTACCAGAGGATATACCGGAGAAGGCCGCATGATGGTCATGCAGGCTACGGGATATGATCCCGGTCCCGGTAGTTGCGGCCGTTATGCCGACGGGTATACCTCTATCGGGTTGAAGGCCGGATACGGCGTAGTAGCCGTTGATCCCAACGTTATACCGATGCGCAGCCGCCTCTATATAGAAGGCTATGGCTACGCCACTGCCGGCGATGTCGGCGGCGCCATTAAAGGGAGACGCATAGATCTGGGATTCGATACCCGTCGTGAGGCGCTCAATTTTGGCCGGCGTAAGGTAAAGGTCTACATCATAGAGTGAAAGGGTTCTTTACAAGCACTGACAAAGACCTCCGCTCTCTGCGGGGGTCTTTGTCTTGAAAAGGCTGTGCCGGGAAGGCGGGCTGATTGTAATTGGATAATGGACGAAGACAGATAGCCGGTAGGGTCCGGAGAGAATCTCTTGCAGCCAGAACAAAGCGCTTGCTAATGTATTATAATCTGCGAGCCAGCAAGCGATTCGGCCAGAACTTCCTGATAGACCGCAACGTTCTTCATAAAATAATGGAAGCTGCGGAAATCGATCGAACAGACCGGGTGATGGAGATAGGACCCGGGCTGGGAACACTGACGGCAGAGTTGTTGGATTGCGCTGCCAGGGTGGTGGCGGTAGAGCTGGACAGGACTATGCTGGAGGTGCTGCGGCACGAACTGGGCGAAGCTGGAAATCTGGTGCTGGTGGAGGGAGATATCCTGAGGCTGGATTGGGAAGAGCTTTGGCAGCGGGAATTCAGCGGTCATCCGGCTATAGTCCTGGGAAATATTCCTTATAACATCTCTACTCCCATTATTATTAAGCTGTTGGCATACCATAACCTGATACCCCGGGCGGTATTGATGATTCAACGCGAAGTTGCCGATCGTTTGCAGGCAAAACCTGGAAAGAAGGATTACGGTGCCCTGACAGTGGCCGTGGCTTATCGTGCCGCTGTGCGGCGTATCATGACGGTATCCCCCGGAGCCTTTATGCCCTTGCCAAAAGTCTCCTCAGCAGTGATTCGCCTGGACATGCTGCCTCAGCCTTCGGTGTCGGTTAGGGATGAGATGTTCTTCTTTAAAGTGGTCAGAGGGGCTTTTCAGCAGCGTCGAAAGATACTGGCCAATAGCCTGGCAGATAACCTGGATATGGCCAAAGAGCAAATCGCCCAGGCGATGCAGGCAGTCGGCATACCATCTAAAGCCCGGCCGGAGGAGTTATCACCCGCAGACTTCGGCAGATTGAGCGATGAGTTGCTTTAAAGCAGCGCTGTTAAATCCACCAATTCACTGATCTCTACGGTGCGGTGCTCCCGCCAGGAGACTTCGGCCGCTTGGCCTACAGCTACGGACAGAATGCCGTCACGACCGGTGGCCCTGGTCCTGGCGCCGGTTCTTATGCTATTCAGAAAATCAGCCAGCAGGGAAGGATCGGAACCTCCATGTCCACCCTCTCCGGCAGGCGGAACGTGAATCAATTTGTCTTCAGAGCCCCATCTGGGCCGCAGTTCCACGGCCGTAGGATTGTTCAGGGAGGCAGTCAACACGCCTTTATCACCGATGATCGTATATAGACGGTCACTGAAGTTGGAAACAAAACACTCCAGATGGCTGACACGAACGTTGTTGTCATACTCCACCAAAGCTATGCCGTTATCGTGCGTATCCTTATCAGAGGTGAACATGCAGAGGTCCGGCAGATAGCCGTCGATCTCCGCTGTTTGGCTGTTATAGGTTTCCGCTTGCCGGGGAAAGCAATCCGGGCATTTTTCACTGTAAGCGCAATTAGAGCAATATGGCCCGACGGGAACGTCTTCCCTGACTTCAAACGGCAGCTTATCCTCTCTCAAAGCGTTCAGGCCGGCAAAGGCGCTGACACGCACCGGAAGTCCGCCGGGGTTCCACCAGTTCATAATATCGAAATCGTGAGAGCCTTTGTGTATCCACAGACCGCCGGACAACTCCGAGCGCCTGTTCCAGCGGGACATGTAAGTACGCCCGCCGTCATAGAACTCCCGATTCTCAATGGCCATGAGTTCTCCGAGATCACCATTGTCGATAATATCCTTGATCTTCTTCAGCACCGGCACATGCCTCAGATTGAAGCCTACCGTTACCTCCAGGTTGCGGCTGCGGGCGGCATTTATGATGCGCAGGCAACCGGCGGCAGTGATAGCCAGAGGTTTGTCTACCAGGATATGTTTGCCGCTCTCTATGGCCGCCATGGCTATGGCTTCATGCGTATGATCAGGGGTGGTGATGATGATGCCGTCCAGAGCCGTATCGCCAAGTATCTGTTCGACGGAGGTGTAGCAGTTGCAGTCACAGCCCAGAAGCGCCTTGGCAGCGCCCATTCGCAAAGAGTTGGTATCGCACAGGGCAGCTATCTCCGCATCGGTTCTTTCGGACAGCATTCGCCCGAAGGCATCCTTGCCTCTGAAGCCGACGCCCACAATGCCTATTCGTAATTTATCCATGATGATTGCCAACCTCCATATGAAATGTTCGGATAATGCCTGCCAAATAAGGTTACCATTCGCCAAAGAAGAACAGGACACTATTGGTATAAAATAGCATAGACAAGGGAGTAAATACAAGACTGTTAATCCTTTCCGTGTTTTTATGATTGCTACGGCAATCTTCAGAAGGGCTGCTATGTTAAGCGTTACAAGCTTGACAAAGAGGCATGCGAGTAATAAAATACAGCTATATAATATAATTTTACATCATTGATGTAAAAAGGTGCTGTGATCGGCCTTGGCGAAACGTTATTATGGTAGAGTGATCACCGTGAACTAGGAGCGTGGCGACGTGGAGAGTTGTGAATTATATGTTAGGGAAAGGTACGCTATTGCAATTACATCTATGGTCAGAGCAGGCCGGAGGATATACTTGGGACTTACCGGCGGTCCTAATGCATTAGCTGTTTATGATATCGACAGGAATGAAATAACGGTTATGGATAAGCTTTTTCCCTGGGTTGCCGGCAAAGGATATTGTACTAAGATCCATAATGCTATGGGCATGCTAGACGACGGCAGTCTGCTTCTGGGTGAAGGGAATCATTTTACCTGGGATGGTCTGCCTGTAACGGTCAGCTACTTTAATAGAGAGCTTCCAGAGCGCATGCTGGCAAGAAAGAGGGCACAGGGTTTTCCTGAAGCAAAATATACGGATTATTGCCTTGAAAGCCTGGAGCATTGGGATAGAACGGCAAGAGATATCGGAGGAAGGATTGTTCGCTATCAACCGCACGACGGGACCCAAAAGATCATCTCTCTGTTGCCGCAGTACCTTTACGTACAATCGATGATTGTTGATGGTGTCAGACACAGGGCCTTTGGGCATACGCTTCCCGATAACCATTTTTTCTTTCTAGATGTGGACAGTGGTATCCTTAAGGATTTCGGGCGTATTTCCGATTACGCTCACCATAATATGACGATCACGCCGGAGGGAATATGTTATGGTGGCTGGCAGGATAAATCAGACGGTTCTCTGAAATTGCTCAGGTTTGATCCTGATAGAAATCGATTGGAACATCTGGAAAAGATTATTCTCCCGGATATAGGATCCAAGATAGCCGGCAATCAGGGAATAGATCAGTGGATAGTAACTCGTGAAGGCCGAATGTATATGGGAACATGTGACGGCCGCTTGTTTCATTTTCATTATTTGGGGGAAGAGTTTGAGCTCATAGCGAAAATGGGATATGGCGGCAGGATTACTTCTATGGATGAGGATGAGGAGGGATATATCTGGATAGGCGCAGGTTATCCGCATATGCGCCTATTCCGGTTAGACCCCGGTACCGGAAGCGTCACGGATTACGGCCAGGTCAATAATACTTACGAGAGATGTTACTTTCATGCCTCGTGTTGTTTTGAAGGCCGGCTATATTTGGGAGAAACGGATGGCTTTTCTCCGTCTCTCCACATAATCAATCTTAAGTCTTTGTGGGAGGGTAATAATGAAAGCGCGTCTGCTTGAAGTTCCACCGGTTATGATAATGGGATTCCATTATACCGGCCAATACAGCAGAAGGTCTCGTGTTAATGTCATGGGGCTTGTAGACCAATCAACTGCGGAGTGGCAGCGTTGGTATGAGAGTATGCATGAAAGAGAAGCTCTTGCGCGAATAGCCGAAGCCGGATATACGCTCCTGGAAACACATTTTATTTATGGGTTTGGTTTTAAGGGAGAACGAGAGGAGATTGAACTTACAAAAAAACTGGTAGAAAATGCCCATGCAGTGGGCTTGAAGGTTTTGGGCTATTTTCAGTTTTTTTCCGTACAATCAGAGTTGTTCTTTCTTGAGAATCCCTGGGCTAAGGATTGCCTGCAGATAGATAGTAATGGAAATGTCAGAAAATACTATTACAACCGTCCTTCTCTCTGTTTTTCATATGATAAAGTTAGACAATATTATCTTGACGGGGTGGAATTAGGCTTATCTTACTGTGATTTGGACGGCATACGCCTGGATAATGATTACTATAAAGGATGCTATTGCGAGAATTGTCTAAAGTTATTTCGTAATTATTTGAAGAGCAACTTTGATGAGAAGGATGTACGCCGGATTTTTGGTATTCCTACTCTGGAAGGAATATCATTTGTTCCTAATAATCCTAATGCATATCATCGAGATCCTCTCTGGGCGTCTATGGTTCGGTTCAGGCAAGAACAGCGTCAGGAGATTATGCGAGAGATATCAAGAAAGGTGCTCTCCATAAAACCGGATGCCGTTTTGGGCGGTAATCCCGCCCTGGGAAGAAGCTTGGAGGAACTATCTATACGTCATGTCTACCCACCGGATCTGGGCGAAACGCATCATCTGGTATGCGCTGAGAATCCGATGTTTCCTGCTATTGTCGATAATAGTATCCGGCATCAGGTTATTCTTTACAAGCATGCGCAAGCCAATGCTTTCAGGGTCTACCCTTCTCATCATCTACATAATGAGGATGGAAGCATGCGTTGGCCGAGCAGCCTGGAGGAATGTGCCCTGTCAATGTGCGAAGCCCTCTGTTTTGGCGGCAATGTGGTCTGTACTACTTGGGGCATGCGAATAGATGGGAAGAGGGCTCTTTACGAGCGTCCTCACTTTCTGGAAGCTCTCCGTAACGTTAGCGATTTTCTAAAGCGTTATGAAGGCAGAATTTACCGGGAAGCAAAAAGCAATGCGCGAGTAGGCATATATATTAACAGGTCGTCTCTTATATCTGATTGCCAGGAAAGCGGAGCCTCTTTGCACGGCCTTGTACAGATTCTCCTGACCAATAAAGTGCCGTTTCGATTTATTGATCGGGATGAAGAGGAGCTTATGAATGATATCGAGGTTCTGCTTGTGCCTAACATGCGATTGGTAAGCAGAAGGCAGATGGAATGTTTTGAACGTTTTCTGGAGAGAGGGCATATTATCGCTACCGGAGAAGCCTGCCGTTATGACGAGCATTTTCTTAGCCACAGCCAAGGGCTTCTGAAAAAATTCTTTGCACAGGCTAATGTTGTCCATCTGAAAGGAACTCCTGAAAAGCATAATGAAAGGAATGAAAAGGCCAACAGATTTGAAAATGAGACGAATATACCTGTGGTCTCAGGTATCATCACGGAAGTATTGTATAGGATTTACATTCCTACTATCCATATTGAAGCGCATCCTTTTGTTGCAGTAGACACGTATGAGAATAGCAATGGCGAAATATTCATTCATTTACTCAATTATGATAATACCAGGCCAAAAGACGTAAAGATAGCTATCAAAGGTAAAATCGAAAAAGCGGAAGTTCTTTCCCCAAGTGGGCTGGGCCCCGTCGGCGGCAAGTCGGTAGTAAGTCTTGATCGCGAGACAACTCATGTACATATTGATAGATTGCACACCTATGCTGTTTGTGTATTAAATTATCACCGATAACAGCTTGGCGGCTATAGTGCCGATCAGCAACACGCAAGTATAGCGAACAGCTTTTCAGTAATAATGAAAAGCGGGCAGAAGGCAGGTCTTTAGGGAAAAATTACCAAGTTCTCGGCAGAAGAGATAAGGAAACAAGCTGGGGCGCTGGGAGCGGACAAGGTTTTTTCTTCCTTGGCAGATATGCTAAAGGAGCAAAGTAGTTTTGACCAAGGAGCATCTTCAGACGATGGGATTGCCGCATTAATAATAAAGTTCAATAAGCTAATAGAGGAGGAACAAAGAGATGTGTTTGGAAGTTCCGAGAACTATCATAGGTGTGATACTGTTGATTCTTCTGTCGGTGGTCCAGTCTCAGGCCGGCAGTCAAGGTAGCCGATGGAATGCTTGTGCCGGCTATAGCTCGATCAGCGACGAGCTATGCGGGCGGACATTCACCGATACGGAGCATCCCTTCAGCCTGACGCAACGCATCCACCGGTCTGGATTGGCTGTTGCCTGATGAACTCTGACCCTGCACCTTCTTACGGCAGAGAAGTTTTGTCCATGATAGACAAGCTGCTGGAAAGGTACCCGGAGATAGACGGTATATTTCTTGACCAGTTGTGTTACGATGCTGTAGACACTGTCCACGACGATGGAGTAACCATGTATCGTAACAAAGCGGCTTATATGCTCCGGCATTGTTACGAAGCACCTGTAAGCAAGCTGACCGAGAAGATTCATCATCAGGGCAAATTGATCTTCAGCAACAGCCCTGTCAACATTGAGGTGCAAAAGGATGTTGATGGCCATATGGCCGAAGGCTCCTCCCTCCTGGGTGGCCGATGGCTTAAATACCTTTGTATCGCCAAGCCGCTACTCTTTCATACCTATTACAAAGATGCTGGAGCGGTAGAAGACATGCTACAGCAATGTGTCCTTTATGGAGCCTCATACTCGGTAATGCCGCATCCTTCCGAAGAGATAAAAAAGATCTTTGAAGCTTATCTGCCACTTCTGAGCAAGCTGAAAGGGAGAAAATGGATACTTGAACTCCACCCCATCAAGCTGCCTGGAGATTGCCGAGGAAACATCTTCCGGGTCGGCAACGGCGAGGTAGTGATATCTTTGATCGGCGGTCGCCGCAGTATATCGGAAAGAGACAGCATCAAGCGGTCGCTGAGTCTGAAAGTTTGTTTTGCCGGCTGGCCGGAGGTAGGAAGTGTCTACACTCTAGGAACGCATTATCGGAATAAGAGAGAAGTCCTTTTGGTGAAAGAAAAGGATGGTTTGCTTCTAACCATACCTGAACACAGCACCGCCACGGTGGTGGTTTTAAAATAATGCCAAAAGTAAAGCTGATGGCAGCGGATATCTTAGTGTGATAATCGAATCTGCAAAGAGTATTGACGGCGAAGCAATATATTGATCGATATAAGGAAGAAGGTATTGCAAGATGAAGTTTGGAAAGCTGTTTCTGTTATGTGGAAGACTTCTTACTCTGAGTACGCTTGCTTGCTCTGCTGCAGAGGCGGAGGAGCCTTCAGCAAATGAATGGGATGATAATCGGCCTGCCTTCTGGGGACGGGAATTCAAGGAGGTAGAGATAAATTCTTCCGGGGACGGCATGATGCAACGGGCATATTTCTTCAAGTCTCAGACTGTAGAGAAGCAACCGTTGCTTGTCAGCTTACATACCTGGAGCGGCGATTACAAGCAGAAGTGCCCGCTTGCAGCCCAAGCCAAAAGCAGGAACTGGAACTATATTCATCCGGATTTTCGGGGTCCGAACAAGAGATCGGAAGCATGTCTTAGCAATCTTGTTCTGACTGATATAGATGATGCTATCGATTATGCAATGAAAAACGCGGCAGTAGACCCAGAGCAGGTATACGTGATCGGAGCTAGTGGGGGAGGAATGGCTGCTTTGGGTGTATTTATGAAATCCAGGCATAGAATCCGGTCTATAGAAGCCTGGGTCCCGATCAGCAACCTGGCGGCTATGTATGAAGAAACTAGGGGAAGGGGCTTACAATATTATAAGGACATCCTGCAATGTATCGGCTCTACGAAAACATTGGATTTACGGCAGGCCAGAGATCGTTCTCCGTATTACTGGAAGACGCCGATGGATAGAAAGAATAATACTGCTCTACGGATATATGCCGGCATACACGACGGATATACCGGCGCAATCCCGATAACGCAATCTTTGAAATTCTACAATAAAGTTATCGGCGATTTAGGCTGCAAAGATAAGGCAGCGTTTGTATCATTAGAAGAGATGCTATATATGCTGGAAACCAGAAGATCACCGCTGAAAACAGATATGTTGGACAGTATCGGCGGACGGGCTATTCATTATAGAAAAACGTATGAAAATATACAGATAGTCATTTTTGAGGGTGGTCATGAGATGTTGAGTGGCGTGGCATTGGACTTGCTATAGATAATCCTGATTTTAACAGCGCCAAGCTCCTTTATCTCCCTGTCAAACTAGGAACAATAAAGGCTCTCCTTTATAATATAAAATTGCTATATAAATTATCTGTCCTGCCGGCGGCAGCATACCGGGTGTCGTCGGCAGGAACTGTGCAGCAGGTTGTCCGGAAGCGGCTGCTGTAACCAGAGTGGCGGATGCCTGCAGGCCGCAGTGCCCTTGCCTGACCATGCGCCTGCCAATGGAGAGGCATAACTTAAGGGATGGCGATGTTCTGGCCATAGTCAGCACCGATCTCGGGGTTACTTCCGAGAAGTATCTGATATTCAACCGCGATAAAAGTAATTCAAGAAAGAAAAGGATATTTATTATCTTTGTCGAATAATTATAATAAATTAGTTTATTTTGGTGATTGTTAATTATGCTAACCATTGAGTTGCAGGAAGGAAAACCGATATATAAGCAGATTAGAGATGCCTTAAGGGAGAAGATCCTGTCGGGAGAACTGGCTGCGGGCGTCAAGCTTCCGCCGGACATGGAGATGAGCAAAATGCTTGGCGTCAGCACGGTAACTCTCAGGGATGCCTATGCCGATCTGATGCGCGATGGATATATATCGCGCCGACCGCGCAAAGGAACGGTGGTATCCGACAAAGTGCCATCTCCCGGGGTGTTTTCGTCTTCCAGGGATATAGGCATAGTATTCGATGAGATCTTTTCCACCTATAATCGGTATGTAGCCGGCAGTCTAATCGTAATAAAGGATATTGCCGATGAAGCGGGCTATGGCTTAAACATCTTTACAACTCGGGACAGAAGGATCTTCGGGATAAATAATCTGCTTGACAACAGCATAAAGAAGAGGGATATTGCCGGTTTGATACTGCTTAGCCCTGTAATCGAGGGTGATGTATATTCCCTGATGATGAGCGGTTGCCCCTTCGTTGTAGTTGGCAACGATTATTTGAATCTCGATGTGCCGACAGTATTGAGCGACGATTGCTCAATTGCTTATAATCTGACATCCAAAATGATTGCCGAGGGGCATACCGATATTGCTCTTGTCTGCAGCCAACGTTTGCCTCTGGACAGAACTATCGAGAGAGGCGCCGGCAGGATGCTGCGCGGTTACAGATCCGCCGTCAGGGAGCATGGTCTGTCGGGCAGAGAAATTATTGTCAATTTCGGCTCGGATAAAGCCGGGCCGAGCATAGTGGACATGGATAACGAGCAGAGGAAAATGCTGCTGCAGGCAACCGCTGTAATCGCGGCCGGCAGTGATCTCACCTGCGAAGTAAGAGAATTCCTGCAGAAAGCATGTCCGGGGAAACGTACGGCGTTGGCTGCTTACGTCGATGAAGATAACTGCGCCGTTCCCGCGGAGACTGTGGATATCCTGGTAGAGCGTTCCCAACGGGAGGTGAACAGGAATGCAGCCGGCAAGCTGATGAATATGATAGGGGGAACCGTGCCGGTAGCAAAATGCAATCTTAATCACCAAGCGCTGAAAAGCTAAAAAGGAGGTTTTTGAGGTGAAGAGAAAAGGGTTTACATTGATCGAACTATTAGTTGTTATCGCTATAATAGCACTGCTGACTGCCATACTTTTCCCGGTCTTTGCCCGGGCCAGGGAGAAGGCTCGGCAGGCTGCCTGTGCCAGCAATCTCAAACAGGTGGGGATGGCCCTGCAGATGTACATTCAGGACTACGATGAGATGCTGCCCTTTATATGCTGGAGCGCGTGGGACAGGGAGAATTGGTTCACGAGGCTCCTGCCATATACCGGCAACAACGTCATTGGATATGCCGAGAACGGCAATAAATGGCCTTCCGGTTGGGGCATATGGGGATGTCCGTCCGCACCCGCAGGAAGAGGTGCGCGTGATGGTTGGTACGTGCGCAAGGACGGTATAGAGGATAGGATGGCCACTACCTATATGATTAATTTTTATCTCAGAGGAAAGGTTACAGGTACGCAGCATGAGCCGATGGCGGTTACGGATATCAGGAAGATCAGCCAGATAATCTATTGCGTTGATGCCAGTTCCGCATTTGACAAATGGCTGCTGTCGCTGAGCACTGCGCAGTATGTAAAGTACTGGCACAACAGGACTGCCAACACTCTTTTTGTAGATGGGCATGTGGGAGTAATGAAGGAAAACCAATTGCAACTGACTATGCTCAATGATTTTTAGCAAAGGGTCTTTTGTGAAGACTCGGGAAGGGCCTAGGCAAATACCGAAAAATGAGGGATATTTTGAATGGATAAAGAAGGAATTTTAAATGTTGGTATAGTCGGTTGCGGCAGGTTTGTTCAGGGCAAGCATCTGCCGCATACGGTGGCCAACCCGAAATTGAGATTGCATGCACTTTGCGATGTCGATAGAGGCATACTCGATTCTCTTACAGGCGAATACAATTCCTGCTATATGACAACCGATTACAGAGACATAGCTGATGACCCTGAGATAGATATGGCTATTTTGGGCACCGGCCCCAAATTCCGCGTCGAACCCATCAGGGTATTGGCGGAGGCAGGCAAGCATATCTATGTAGAAAAACCGATGAGCATGGGGTATGAGGACTCAGCGGAAATTGTGGATATAATCAGGCGCACGGGCATCAAGCTGCAGGTGGGTTTCAATCGCTCTTACAGTCCCATTATGAGGGAGGTAAAAAGGATATTTCACAAGATGAAGCAGGACAAAGCGCTGATCTGTTATCGCATTGTCGGGGAATCGAGGCTTTGGCCCAAATTCCATCAGGAACAGGTGCTTGCCGGTGAATCGACAATGATACATGAGCTGACGCATGTCTTCGACCTGCTCAACTGGATTACCGACAGCAGACCGGTATCCATCTATGCCATCGGAGGCAGGTCGGACGATAATATCGTTACTCTTGCCTATCCGGACAGGACAGCGGCCACTATCATATCCGGCGGGTGCGGCACGGCAGGCTATCCCAAGGAGAGAATGGAAATATTCTCCGGCTTCAGCGCGCTGGTCATGGATAATTTTGTGGAGCTGCAGTGCACCTCGATTGATGGAGAGCAGGATAAGAATTTCGATCTGGCGTTCAGTCCCGAAGGCAACAACCGTATCTCTGTGGCCAAGCTGCGACAGCTTCAGTCCAAGTGGAGAGCGGAAGTGACGCGGGAGGAGATCGAGCGGGCGATGTATTATCGCAGCTTTCCCAGTGTGGATAAGGGCCATTACGGAGCTCTGGAGCACTTCAGACGCTGTATTGCGCATGATTTGCCTGTAGAAACAGATGAAAAGAGCGGAGCGCTGTCGACCATAATGGGCTTGAATGCCCTGCAATCCCTGAACAGCGGGCTTCCCGTTACGATGGCCGATATGTTTGAAGATTAGCTCTGCCGACATGGAGGTAAAGATGTATGTGTAATAGAATCCATATCCCCTTTATTTTGTTTCTGCTCTCTCTTATCTGTGGATTATCGGTAGCCAGAGCAGACGACCCTGTAAAAATAGCCCTTATGCCTTCTCCAAGAGTGGATGCTTCCACCGGAAAGATCGCTGCCGGCGGTGCGCAGAAGAAATGGCACTATCTCTTGTCCAGAGATAAATCGCTCAATGTAAGCGTTCTCAGGGAGGAGGATATCGCCTCCGCCGATCTGCTATCGGGGTACAAAGCCGTTATCATATCCGAGGACAGGAGTGTTCTCAGCCGTGAAGGTATGCGGGCAGTCGAGGAATATGTGTGCAGCGGAGGGATACTTATCCGGTGCGTAAACGGCGCTTACATGCCTGACATAAAGGGTAACGGCCTGCTGGACAGGGGCCTGATAACCAGGGAATATCTTCAGGAAATGAGGGATTACTGGAAGCGTGTCGCCGGCATTGTTATAGCCTCACAGGACATAAACATTATCAAAGGCATACGCTTTTCATCCTTCGTTCCCCTGCTGTCAAAGGATTTGCCCGGAAGCTTAAGCGATGTTGATCTTCCAGAGGATGACAAGGCCTCCAGATTCACCGTTTACTATGATCTGCACGGGGCTGAAGCGATAGCCGATGCCTCTGTAATGCAGATCAAAGGAAAGAGCTTCATGGACAAGGCCGAACTCCTTGAAGGAACTTGCCCTGTAATCTCCTTGAACAGGCTCGGAAAGGGTTTCTGTCTGTCCATAGGGATCAAGCTGACGGTGATATCGGGCATGGTCTCCACGGATATCTACAGGACCTTCTTCTGGAACCTGGCGGAATGGATAAAACAGACGTCCGGCAAGTGATATGCCTCGGTAAATTAGAGAGAGCCGTTTTTGACAGTGACGGTGCAAGGAGGTTGGGATTATCATGAAAACCTGTTATTTTCATATGATGGCCGTTTTGTTGATGGCTATTATCTTCTTCGGATCCGGGGCTGACGCCGGAACACCGAACTTAGTACCCATGCCCAAGCTGTACAAGAGCCTTGGAGTCGTCTTTGATACGGCAGATTGCCGCATATTCACCGATATGGGCAATCCCCAATGCCGTCTTGCCGCTGAAGAGATTAACAAGCGCATACACGAATTGAGTGGAAAGGAACTTCCAATTGAAAGGGCTGAAAATACAAGCAAACCCGGCATTTACATTCTTCCTGTGCAAAACAGTCGTGTTAACGCTTTGATAAAGAGCATTTCTCTGAAGGTTACGGAAAAAGACCCCGGCCCCCAGGGTTATGTTATGGATACCGATATTGCTGGAAAGCGTCTGGCCATCATCGGCAGCGATAATATCGGCACCCTCTACGGCGCCATGACGCTAAGGCAGATGCTTCAGCAAAACGGGAAGGATGTAGTTCTGCAGGCAGCCAGGGTCTATGATAAACCTGACTATCGTTACCGCTCCAATGCTCCGCTTGTAAGGAGGCTGGGAAATTGGGCGCAGGGAGAGACCTCGTTCGCCAGGGAGGCGGCCTACAAAGCTGCCATTGACTGGACCCTTCGTTTTAAGATGAATGTCCTCTTTGATGCCTGGGGAGGAGATGTCAGAAAGATCCCTCCCGGGGAGAGAGCGTTTATCAGAAGAATAAATGATTATGCCATCGAAAGGGGCATATACCCGGCCAAGTGGGAGAGTACCTACCTGGGCTGGGGTGTCCTGGACAAGGAGAGGCCGGAATTCAAAGACTGGGATTGCGTCTACAAGAGTGGGGACGGCGGCTGTTACTACTGCTGGTCCCGTGACGACCTGGCCAGAGAAAAGATAGGCAGGACGGCTGATTTCTTCCGCGAATGCCATTTCAAGATGATGTTTCTGCATCCCGTTGATGGAGGAGGGGCCGCAGATCCGGAGAGCTGGAGCACACGCTGCAGGCTCTGCCGGCAGAGCTTCGGCAACGATCGCTGGAAAGGCAGTGTGCATCAGTTCAATCTCTGGTCCGAGATCTTCGCTGCCAAGGCTTCCGAAGTAACGATCACTTCATGTATCTATCCATATAATGCCCGTTATACGGATTTCAGCCGGTTTACAGGAATCAGCGAAAGCATTTGGAGAAAGAATTCTTTGGATTACTGGCACAACGTCCATAAGGGGGCGGACAGCGGTTTAATGCCCATGACCTGGATGGCCTTGCCGGGAGAAGCGCGGGAATATCGCCATTACTTCTCCGGTCGTGCCATGACCGTCTATGCTCACAGTTTTGTGCCCCTTGGATATTTCGGTACCTGGCACAGGCTTAACGGCAGTAATTTCGATGGCAATACCGGTGATATATTTCTCCTCGAAGGCGGATATGACCTTTACGAAGCATGGATGAGCGCCATCTGTTCGGCTGAATATACCTGGAATACATCCGCTCCCGGCAGCGAAACCTTCAAAGGATGGTACTATGATGCCGAGCGTGATCACAGGGAACCGCGGGTGATTATGGAGGAATGGCTGCCACGGGCCTGCAAGGCATTCTTCGGGCAGGAGGTCGGCAGCAGAATAGTCCCTGTCTTCTCGTCGGGAGTGCTGAATCTCTATATTACCGATCCGGGTAGAGGCATGTTTCTGGCCAACAAATACAGGCGCACTCCGCTGGCCGATGTTGACCCGGATAATACGGCCCCCAAGGATATAGCCTTTCAGAAATACCCCGACCTCATTGACGGACCCGAGCGTATGGCTGCGCAGGTCAAAGCCACTTCAACCGCCATGGCGGCATTGGACGCAGCCTATCCGTATATAGGCACGCTGGATAAGTACAGACGAAAGACATTCATATACTACTATAAGCGCATGCCTTTGTGGCATATGATCGCTGAAGCCCGTTACGCAGTTTATGCGGCCGGGGCTCTGGCGGATAAGGGCAAAGCAAAGGAAGCCGCAGATCTGATCGACGAAGCGGCGGCAGAGTTTGAGCGTGATTGGGGGCATGCCGAAAAAGTGCTCAAAGCTTCTGCAAACGAACCTGATATCGTTGCCGGCAGCCCGATCGGCAAAAAGGGGGATATCAGGATCTCTCCTGAAGAGATCAGGAAGATGCTGCGGGAGAGAAGACTGTCATTAAAGGTAAGCCTCAAGCCCAGAGTTGTAAAGGAGACGATTAGGGTAGGCCTCTATAATGGACTGGGGGCCGTGGGCACCAAAGAGTATCTGGACGGTTTTGCCAATGTAAAGGCTGAAATTATCGATTCTCTCTCCCTGTCGGCGCTCGACAAGTACGACTGCGTCTTTGTCTTTCAGAGCAAATCTATTTCCAGGGATGATTACCTTAAGAATCTGCGCCGTTACGTAATCGAAGGCGGCCGAGGGTTAGTACTGCAGCATGACCTTTGTGGTTTCGAGAGGTCACCATTCGGGAGAACAACTCCGTTCCCTGAAATATGCGTCGATGCCCTCGGTCGCAAGGATGATAGAGAGTTGGTGATACGGGCCGCACATTCTGCAGTCGGCGGCTTGCCGGCCGGCAAAGGTATGGAGCATATGTACTATGATCACCTCCTTCTTTCTCCGGGACCGCAAGGGGTAACGGTGGTTGCCGATAAAGATGGCAATTCGGTAGTTGTGCTAGGCCTGGCCGGCAGCGGCAAAGTGCTCTTCGACGGCAATATAAATATAGACAGCGGAGATAAGGAAGCTCCGCTCACCGGTTTCAACGCCCTCCTTGCTCGTGGTGTTCTGGAGTGGTTTACCGGTGTAAAGCTTCGGGAAAAGGAGTAGGGACCGTTTAAGACGGGCAGCACATATCGGTATGGCATCCTTGCCCGGGCAGCGCGAACTCTCTGAAACAGGAAATAGAAGCGAAGGGGAAGAGAGAAGCTGCAAATAAAAGGGTTTGGGCATTTTGCTCCCTCTGTCAAGAGGGGGTAAAAGTTTATAGGGAAAAGGTATTGGCATAATGATAGTTATTTGGCTATTCACCAAGCATAAAAGGCTAAGGAACAAGCGAAAAAGTCGGAATATGCACGGATCAAGTAGCGTTTGCATTGGTTAAGAGAAGAAGAGGAAGCTCTGCTGGAAGGAATGATGAAACTGCCTAAGATGGTAGGAGGCAAAATGATTTGGCATAGGCAGGGCAAGAGCAAAGAGCACAAGTATCCTGCGTTGATACGAACGGTAGAGGGAAAGCCGGTATGGCGATGAGTAAAACTTGGCTATGTAGAGTGGCTGGAGCCATTGCTGGAGAATTTTCGGTGGTATCAGGAGCGGATGCAGCGGATAAGAGCGATTCATCAGGAAAAGATGAAAATGGTGAAGGAATTGAGACGCGAGCAGATGTATGGCTATGAAGCAACAGCGCCGGGGCATCTGGTGCGAATAGAGTGGGTGAAAATAGAATTTTGTATCCTTGAGGTAGAAACAGAGGCTGCTGGTGAGCCAGCTTCATTTCTCTGATTGCGTTGCCGTATCTACCTTCGAATGGAGGGCACTGGACTTGCTATAGATAATATAATAGTATAGTTAGTATATAATAAGTATATATAAGGTGATTAAGTGTGGCTAACAGCGATCTTATACAATCGGTAGTAAGAAGTTTGGATATTTTGGAAGTGGTTGCTCGTTCTGAGGACGGCCTGACGTTACAGCAATTATCCGATCAATTGGGCCTACAGGCTTCTACTGCTCATAATCTGGCCAGAACACTGCTGGCAAAGGGGTATCTGTCTAAATCAACCGGGCCTGTAAAATACAGGCTTGGTTTCTCTTTGCAGGAATTGATAAATATGCAATATAAACGTACGCTGCTTAAGATTGCCTCGGAAAAGATGCAGCAGCTTTCACAAGATATGCCGGAAGCTACTATAACGCTGGCTGAAGATATAGGCGGTGAAATCATCGCTGCGTTACGGTTGAGCCCTGACCGTCCGGGAAACATTCAGCATAACAACCGTGTTGTGGCTCCGTTCAGGACATCTATCAGCCTGATATTTCTCGCATTCTGGTCAGATCATGCCAGAGCGGCTTACATGAGGCGTTATCCGTTATGGGAATTCGGATTACCCTTGTGGAAAGATGAAGCGCAACTGGAGCAGGCTATCGGTTCCATCAGGCGCCGGGGTTATGCCAGCCTTCATGTTGAAAAGAGTGCTGTTTTTTCAGTGTCTGCTCCAATCTTTAATAATAAGAACAGTTTCGTAGCGGCGATAGGCTTGTCGTTTTCTAAAGCGGCCGGCAGCAAGGGCTCTTTACAGGAGGACCAGGCGATAGAACGGATTCTCGAAGCCGCTTCTGAAATAGGACTGAATGCATAATGACAGTCATTAATTGCTAAGATAATAACCCCAAGAGATGATTTTAGGTATATCCTCTTAAATCTCCCCAGAGCATAGCGTAGAAAGTATCATTAAAAATCTATTTCAAGGGTCATTTCAAGTAGGCTTTTTGCAAGGCAATTCACAGCGTTGACAGCGCTTGGTTGTAATGATACAATGCAAACATGAAATCTAAAACGGTTCAGATAAACAGGCCCACCTTGCATAAAGTCGCCAAAGCAAGCGGCTTTGCCGCATCAACAGTATCGATGGTTCTCTCCGGTAAAGCAGACGATGTAGGTATTCGCCCGGCTACACAACTGAAAATAATGCAAGTGGCGGAAGAATTAGGTTATGTTCCACAGAAGAAGGCAAAGGATCTTTTCTTTGGTAAAAGTGATAGTATCGGTTTAGTTGTACATATATTGGCCCCCTTTATCCTGCCGTTAGTTAGAGATCTGATACGGGAAGCTCGTAGTAATAACCTGGAAATCACGCCGTACATCACAAACGGTGATCCCGCGATGGAAGAGTATTATCTCGATCTTATGCGGGATGGCCGGGTAGATGCTGCTATCACTCTCGCCTCTATTGACGGCAGCATAGAAAGATATCGCAAATACTCCAATCCGCCTTATAACCTTAAATTGTTACATTACGGAGGAAGGCTGCATAGTGAATTGCATTCGATTTCTCATAACAGCATAAAGGTAGGCAGATTAGCAGCTCGCCATCTGGTGGATATAGGGTGTCGAAGCTTCGGTTTTCTGGGCGGCTATAATGAATTGCCTGCTGTAAAAGGTTTTACCGATTATCTGAGGGCATGCAATCAGGCGGAACCGCAGGTGTTTTTCAGTAAATCTCCACTTCCTAATATTGAGCAGAAAGTAGAGCTTGCTCGGAAATTTATTCGATCAGGTAGTATTCCCGAAGGCGTTCTGGCCTATAATGACAGCCAGGCTGCTATTTTACTTGCGGAATTATCGAGGAATGGAATCAAGGTTCCTGATGATGTGGCCGTGATAGGCTGTGATAATATTGAAATTTGCGGATGTACTTATCCACAATTATCCAGTATAGATTTAAATAATGCTTTAATAGCTAAAACAGCTATTAAAATGATTCGGAAGATTATAGAGGGCTCCATTAATGAAACTGTCCAGGTCGAAGTGCCTATATCGCTGGTGATCAGAGAGAGTTCCCAGCGGTAGAAGATCTTATTTTGAAAGGGATAGAGCAGCGTATAGCAGTGTCCGTTTTAATATCTATTAGCGAATATCCGATATTTGTTTAATATCTGATTAATAAATGCAGAGCAGGGAGGCGTTAGTAATGATGATCTGTAAAGCTAAAACCGGTGTGTGCAAGAAGGAAGGATTTACGCTTATTGAATTATTAGTGGTGATTGCCATAATATCATTATTAGCATCCATTCTATTTCCCGTTTTTGGAAAAGCCAGGGAAAAAGCCAGGCAAACTACCTGTGCGAATAATATGAAACAGTTGAGTGCAGGGCTGTTAATGTATGTACAAGATTACGATGAAAAATTTCCTTGGTGGCTTTATCTGAACAATAATGAGAGGCCGACCTGGCAAATGCTGATCGCTCCCTATGTTGGCTTTAAGCTGAGTGGGTGGAAAGATAATTCGGTTTTTTTATGTCCGTCAGACAGTAAGATTATGGCAGACTGGGTATATCCCAGCAATTATGCTCGTAATAGCTATGCTGTTAACATAGCCGTAATAGATAAATCCAGTGACGACGCTAATGTCGACAGTAAAAAAGGCGGCCGGTCAATGGCGGAGATTGCCGATGCAACTTCAACTATATTACTAATCGAACATCATCACAGCAATAATTGTGTCGGCGTGGGAGCGCAGAGTGGAAAATGTTATAATGCGGGCTATTCATACGAGTACACGGTTCAAAACGGCACCCTGAGTAACGATGCCGGCAAAGCGGGTTATCATTCCGGTGGAAACAACTGGGCTTTCTGTGATGGGCATGTTCAATGGATGCCTTGGTCTCACACGATATCACCGAAGAACCTGTGGAAAATAAATTAAAAGCCATTTTGCTGAATGGAGGAAAGTAAAATGAAAAGAACAGGTGTAATGACGGTAATGATAGTCATGTTGCTCGTTTCATCGGGATTCACAGACGTTAAAAAGGATTTGCTTTTCTATGCTTCCTTCGATAACGATCTTAAGGCTGATATGGCTCAAGGGAGCAGAGCTCCTACCATTAAAGGCGATAAGGTCTTCACGCTTGTCGAAGGTATCAGGGGAAAGGGAGTGCTGATCAATTATCCCGATGCTTTCCTCTACTATGAGACGGAGAACAATGTCTATAATGACGAGGGCACGGTTGGTTTGTGGGTGAGAGCGGTAGGTTGGGAAAGCGGTGACGGCTATAACCATATCTTTACCCAAGGGAAGGGAATTCTATATTTCTTTTTCCAGGGACAAGGCAGGGATCTTTACTGGTATTACAGGGGCTGGGATAAAGAGGCCAAGCAAGTGGTGAGCAAGCGTGTAAGCTTTCGTCCAACATGGAAATCTGGCGAATGGCATCACCTGGCGGTTACCTGGAGTAAGGAAAAAGGGGAAATCGCTCTCTTCTTCGATGGAGAAGAAGCAGGCAGAGAAAGCAATGTGCCGGCAACCATTTTTAATACCAAGCAAGGCGAGTTCTTCTCAATTGGCCCAATGACACCGTGGGACCATGTGAGTGGTAAAGCTGACACAGCGATCGATGAATACGCAGTTTATAAAAGAGTTCTCTCTAATAGCGAGATAAGGACGCTATATAATGACATATCCCCGGAAGGAAAGATACGGAAACTTCCAGCAGCTTATAATCCAAAAGCTGATACGGATACCGATGGCGATGGTTTGAACGATATCGTCGAGATGATAAAACTATCCTCGCCCTTTGCAAGTGATACTGATGAAGATGGTCTTGGCGATTCTGTAGATTCTAAGCCGTTAGTGCATTCGGGCATTGACCGGACAAAGCTAACTGAAGCAACTATCAAAAGAGTAAATGATACTCCGGCAATCTTTATGGGTAATAGGTCTTATTGTCCGATGGCCTATGCCGACCCTGAGCCGGGATATAAACCTATATTGAAAAAACTTGGAGATTGCGGATTGGTTCTTCAGTTAGTTCAATATCCTCTTCCGGCTTTGGATGATCTTAAAGCAAGCTTCAGAGAGCTTGATTTTAGGATTGAAAAAGTGTTATCTGCTATTCCGGACGGTAAAGTAATTATACGGGTAAGCGGTATGTCGGATAAAGGTTACAGCGATTTTTATAAAAAGCATCCCGGAGATATCTGCTATTTTTATGAAAAAGATCCTGTGTTTAAAGGACATAGGCCGGTATACTCCTTTGCTTCCGAGGCATGGAAAAACTATATATCACTGGCGCTGATAAGGCTGGTAAACCATTTGAGGCTTGCATCATATGGAGATAAAGTTGCCGGAATACAGTTGTGTATGGGAGAAACATTAGAGTGGTGGTGGTGGGCCAGCCCAGAGATTAACAAGAGATCGATAGACCATAGTGATGCAATGTCGCAAGCCTTCGAAGGTTTTCTTCGCAAGAAATATAATGATGCCCGCAATCTTAAAAAGGCATGGAACGATCCGGAAGCTGATTTTAATAATATTGCAATACCGCTGGAGACAAGTAGGTATATTTATCAGGATGGAGATTGTTTCAACCCGCAAAAAATGCAGCCGGTAATCGATTTTCTCCGTTGCTATAATGAAGTTCTTACCGATAAAGTGCTATATTTTGCAAGAGTAATTAAGGAGGCTTCTGAAAACAGCTTTCTAACGGGATTTGAGATTGAATTCGGTCCACATGGATATGCTAGAAATGGAAAGCTTAACATAAAGCCTATTTACACCTCTCCATATGTAGATTTCCTATCGGCGCCTTTTGAATACAAAAACCGCGAACCAGGCGGCCATGATGTAATAAGATGTGCTTACTCCACTATGAAACTGCATAATAAGATATGGTTTAATGAGAGTGACATGCGCACGTCTCTTTCTAATTCCGGTATGAAAGAAGAGCCCGGAAATCTGGCAGAATCGATAGAGGTGCTAAAGCGGTCTTTCAGTCAAATATATATATTAGGGCTTAATGCCTATTACCTTACTTTTGGGCATGATTGGTATGATGATTCTTCCATTCTTAGCGCTATGGAAAGAATGCAGAACATCAGTAAAGCCGTTTTTATGACGGGCAGTAAGAGTAATGCGGAGATAGCTGTTATTTACGATGAGGAAAGCCTGTTCTACGCTAATACATTTAAGCATACCGCCGGTGATCTAAGGTTCAATGCTTTATCCAGAATGGGTGCTTCTTATGACTTGTATGAGTTGGATGATCTGTTAAATGGGCGTATACCAAGATATAAGGTGTATATATTTCTACAAGCCCAGGCTTTAACCACAAGTGAAAGGGAATTATTGAAAAGTAAAGTCTTTCAGGGGAATCCGTTAGTGATCTGGCTTGGCGTTCCAGGTTTGCTCAACACGGATAGGCAGCCGGCTATGAATAGGGAATATATGAAGGAGTTGACAGGCTTTCAATTTATTTCTTTGCCGTCTAAAAGTAAATTGATGGCTACCGAGGCTTGTGCAAAGATGTTTGCCATAAAAGCTGAGGAATCTCTGTATGAAAATACAGCAGATCCCCGATATAATACCTTCTTTGGCGTGGAGAACCCGGAAACATGCCTGGCAGTTTCTTCCGATAATTTATGCGGTGCCGCTATTTGTAATATGCCGGGGTATAAGTCAATGTATATTTCTTCTACGCTTGTTTCACCCTCAATACTACGTGCTCTGGCTAAATATGCCGGGGTACATGTTTATGCCGAAGTTGATGACGTAATATATGCCAATGATCGTTTTTTGACGATCCATACATCCAGACCAGGAACCAAAACGATAATATTCCCTGAGGATGTGGATGTTTATGATTTATGGAGTGAAAAATGGGTTCTTAATAATAAGAATTCATTGGTATTTAATGCCGGCGAGAAAACCACATACATGTTTTATTATGGGAACAAACGAAAGTTTAGTTCCATTTGGGAAGAAGCGAAAAAAGAATTTGCAGCAGAGAAGTTGAAGCGTGTCAACAAAAGAAATACCCTTGAAGGGAAGGAAGCGAGCGAAGAAAATCCCTCCCCAAAAAGGAGCGATAAAGCTGTTATGCATTTAGATAACGGTTTTGTTAAAGATTTTCTCGTAATGGGACCATTTAAGCCTAACTTAACCAGGTCGCAGTATAAGGGTTTTTCCCAAATTGAAGATTTTTTACTTCCTTCGGGCGGCGAAGCGGCAGTAACACCGGAAACGATTATTAATACCGGCATTATAAAAACGGATCAAAATCAATATGAGTGGAAGAGCTTTCATCTCTTATCAAATTGCCATTACGGAGCCGATATAAACCTACCCTCTTCCGACCAGGCAGTTTACTATGTGATGCTTTATCTTGAGTTGAGTCAGGATATGGAGCTGTCGCTTAAATGTTACGCTGATGATTGGGGGAAAATCTCTTTCAATCATGAGTATGGGGAGAGCAAATATCCTTGCCAAACAGAGACATATACCTTTAAAGGGAATAAGGGATTTAACCGCATACTCTATAAAGTCTATAACAGCGGCGGCCCTACCGGCTTTTCTATCAGGATACTGGATGCAAACGATAAGCCGTTATCTGCAAGAGTAAGGTTGGCAAGCAGGTAATTGGAAGGATGTAAATAACGATGTCATACCGGTTCCTATCTATTTACTTTGACAAAGATATAATTGAAGGACGCGCCATCGATATCTTTAAGCCGGAGAGAGTAAGGCAGAATACAGCTCTGTTCTTTGTGCACGGCGGAGGATGGCACTCCGGAGGTAGAGCAAGCTATCACAAAATTATGAAAGCGTTCAACGAATATGGCTTTATCTGCGCTTCGACTGATTACCGGCTGAGCGACGTAACGATTTTCGATCAGATTACCGATATACGCCATGGATATGATATCTTTACCGGCATAATGGCTGCAGAGGGCCGTTCAGTCAGGATATTCGTATATGGCGGATCCGCGGGTGCACACCTGGCGTCACTTTTGACGCTGGCCGAACCGGGCGAATGCGGCGAGGCGGCGGAATTTGGCGATTATGCCCGACAAAATAAATGGGTAAAGCCTGTTGGAGCGGCATTTCAATCGATGCCGGTAACCTTTGAACCCTGGGAAGATATCTTTCCGATAATCTGGCATGATATGCAAAAAATTATCGGGGCTCCTTATACACGACGACCAGACCTCTATTATAAAGTATCGCCAATTAATTATATTTCCGAGCAGACCCCCCCTATTCTGCTACTGCAAGCAGAGAACGAGCATATGTTCCCGCTGGAGCAGACACAGGCATTTATCGATAAGGCAAAGTCCTGCGGGAGCCATGCCGAGTATAAGGTCTATACCAAAGCAGAGCACGGCTTCTTTTATGATGTGAAGCGCCGGCAGCAAAGGGAGGCCTTTGCCGATATGCTGGAGTTTGTTAACCGCTTGGAATAGCCCTTGATACTTTTTAATCCTGTACATGAATTCCTCAGAGCGGCAACAATGGTATTTGTCTGCCCAGCGCACGAGCGAAGCCGGGTTTGCAAACAAATGTTTGTAAAATAGAGGATTTTAAAGTTTCTGCATGGAATATGGTTACTGTCCGGCTACCGGTCGTATGCCGGCATGGCAAGTAATAACGTTGGGGAGGCCCCGAAGGAGATTCCTTTGAAAATCAAAGCCTACGCTAAAATAAATCTTTCCCTGGATATTCTGGGCTTGCGTCCGGACGGGTATCATGAGCTACGGAGCTTGATGCAGTCTGTTTCGCTGGCTGATGAGCTCTGCCTACAGGCGGCAGATCGTCTATCGTTGAACGTTGACCGTTCGGATCTGCCGGCCGGCGAGAATAACATTGTTCTCAAATGCCTGCGGCGGCTGCAGCAGGCAACAGGAACAACAGCAGGAGCAAAAATCATGCTGCAGAAGCGTATTCCCATAGCCGCCGGCTTGGCCGGCGGCAGTGCAGACGGAGCGGCCGCGCTGGTTGCCGCTGCCCGATTATGGAAGCTTGATATCTCTTCTGGCAGGTTGAGCCGGATAGGGGCAGAAGTCGGTTCCGATATACCCTTCTGCCTTAACGGTGGAGCGGCTTTGGCCTCTGGCAGAGGGGAGACTCTGGAACCCCTGCCGCCGCTCGATTTTTATCTGCTGCTTCTTAAACCGCCCGTATCCGTTTCCACTGCCTGGGCTTATAGTGCTTATGATGCTTCTGGAGCGGCAACGGCCGGAGGGACGCGGCGTCTGCTGCAATACTGGTCTGCCGGTGATCTGGAAGGTGTAGCTCGTAATCTCTCCAATGATTTGGCTCCGGCGGTCATCTCCGGCTATCCGAAGATAGCAGCGGCTGTGGAGACATTATTGAGAGCAGGAGCTTTGGGAGCCTCTATGTCTGGTAGCGGGCCGACCGTTTTTGGTATAATGGCAAATAGCGAAGCGGCTCGGCGAGGATATGAAATGCTCCGCAAGAATTATGAAGTCTATCCTTGCCGAACCGTTCACCATGGCGTGAAGCTATTGAAGGAGCGATAGTTATGAATGCTGTCATTCTGGCCGGCGGGCAGAATAAGGGTTCCCTTTATGAAGCTACCGGTGTTGCCAATAAGGCCATGATAAAGGTGGCCGACAGGCCTATGTCGGAATATATAGTCAGCGCACTTAAGCGCAGTGAACAGGTTGAACGAGTGGCGCTGATCGGTCCAGCCGGTATGGATGATGTGGGGGCCGATATTGTGCTTCCGGATAAGCCGACGCTGTTAGAGAATGTCAATCAGGGCCTGGCAGCTTTTCCAAATGACGAATATCTGCTTATGGTCACGGCGGATATTCCTTTGCTCACACCCCGGGCGGTAGATGATTTCATCAGTCGGGCTCAGGGCATGGAGGCGGATATCGTCTATCCTATTGCCAGTCGGGAAGAATGTGAAAATCGTTTTCCCGGGCAGAAGAGAACCTGTGTGCGTTTGAAGGAAGGCATCTTCACCGGCGGAAACATCATGCTGCTGCGTAGCCGGTTTATCCGGCAACAGCAAGTCCTGATAGAGCAGGTTTACGCTATGCGCAAGCAGCCGTTGAAATTGGCCGGCATGTTAGGCTTCTCTTTGGTTTTGCGTCTCTGTTTGGGTCTGGTGAGTTTGTCGGAGGTTGAGCGGGCAGCCGGGCGGCTTATACGCGGCCGGGCCAAGGCTGTGATAACAACCTTCCCTGAAGTGGCTTTCGATGTGGATAAACCGGCCGATCTGGAGGCGGTAAGAGTAGAATTCTTCAAACATGGCGGCCGTGTCGGATAAATAAAGAAGAGCGGATTTGGAGGGCTTGCATGGGAATCTTGAAACCAGCAACTAACAAGGAGCAACTAACAACGTGCTCGAAGAGCATCTTTACCGTCAATGCCCCGGCTCCTATCGGGCCTTATTCTCAAGCAGTCAATGCAGGAGGCTTTCTCTGGGCTTCAGGCCAGATAGCTCTGGACCCGGCTACGGGAGAGATGGTTCCCGGCGGCATAGCTGAGCAAACCACACAAGTTTGCCAAAATCTAACGGCTGTGCTGGAAGCGGCCGGCCTGGGAACGGAAGCAGTGGTCAAGACTACTATCTATCTAACGGATATGGCTTTGTTTCCGACAGTAAACGAGATCTACGGCCGGTTTTTCGGCCAGGCTGCCCCGGCCCGGTCTACGGTAGGCGTGGCGGCCCTGCCCAAGGGGGCGCTGGTGGAGATAGAAGTGGTAGCCCGGGTATAAAGAAGCTTTGTGAGTATTTCCCTACTGGCGGTATAGAGATTTGTGCCATCCGGATTGCGCCCGGAGTCACACCGGTAGCTGAAATCGCCGGTCTTTTCGGCTGACACGGGAAGGCAGGATATTCCGTATTAATGCAGAAGGTTTATACGGTGCAATGATTTCGGCTGAGGTGAAGATCGATGATACGTGTAAGCAAGATCAGGAGTAATTTTGAGCGCGAGCCGATGGCCTCTCCTTTCGGTTTTAAAGGCGGCTATCTGAGTGAGCTCTGGCAGAGTATTGTCATTATGGAGAGCTCTTCCGGTCATACGGGGCTGGGGCTGGGCACTCAGAGTACTCTTTGGTCTGATGCGCAGGTGTTTCTGAGCAATGATGAAGCGGCCGGCAACAGCCTGATGTATCTGATGACCGCTTATGCTCTGCGTAAAGCACAGGAGGCACCCTTTCTTAATCCCATAGAATTGCTGGAGCGATTGCTGCCGGCTACTTATAAATACGGGCAGCGGATAACCGGCAATAGGAATTTGCGCCTGACATTTGCTTTGAACTCCCTGGTGGCGCTGGATAACGCTGCCTGGCAGCTCTACTGCCGGGAGAATGATATTTGCAGTTTTGATGAAATGGTGCCGGAGAAATTGAGACCGGCGCTGTCCTGCCGGCATACCGAGCTGGCCGGCATACCTTTAATGAGCTATGGTGTGCCGTTGAAGGATATTGCCGAAGCGATGGATGACGGCTATTTCTTTCTCAAGATAAAGATAGGCTCCGATCCTGAAAAAGATGGCGATCAAGAGAAGATGTTACAATGGGATAAAGAGCGATTAACCGCTATTCATGCCGTGGCCCGTGATCGAGAGATACCTTACACCGAAGATGGCCATATACCATATTACCTCGATGCCAACGGCCGCTACCAGGACAAGGACACTCTGTTCCGGCTGCTTGATCACGCTGCCAAGATAGGTGCTCTGGAGCGCATCATGATCGTGGAAGAGCCGTTCCCCGAGGATTACAGAGTGGACGTGAGCGATATCCCGGCCAGACTGGCGGCCGATGAGAGCGCCCATTCCGACAGGGATGCCCTGGAGCGGATAGAGATGGGCTACGGCGCCATCGCCCTGAAGCCCATCGCCAAAACCATGAGTATGAGCCTGAAGATAGCCAAGATAGCTCACGACCGTAATATCCCCTGCTTCTGCGCCGATCTGACCGTCAACCCCATTCTGGTAGACTGGAACAAGAACGTGGCGGCCCGGCTGGCGCCGCTGCCCGGAATGAAGATAGGCGTACTGGAGACCAACGGCCATCAAAATTACCGTCACTGGGGCAAGATGCGCTCTTATCATCCCTGCCGGAATGCTGATTGGGCACAGATCGATAGAGGATTATTCAAACTGAACGATGATTTTTATGCCCGCAGCGGCTGTTTTCTGGATCAAAGCGAACATTATCTGGATTTATTAAAATAGACGGGATACTTTTGTCATAGCGGATCTGCTCGCGGATAACGGAGAGGGTTTTTTGTGTATTGACAGGCTGTAAATAAACGAAACGGCAATTAATTTCAGCGTTGCATTAATTTCTTATTGATATCGCGATATGACCATGGTCATATGGAAAGGAGATAATCATTACCAAATACGGAAGACCGGTTGCAAAGCTTGTGCCCGCTGGTGAAAAGCCTGTTCGCCCGATTTTCGGTTTGCTCAAAGACAGCGTAGCTATTTATGGGGATACGGCAAAGCCGGCCGGAGAAGCGCGGGAGGCGGATGGACAAAAGGAATGACAGGATGCTGCTGCTGGACACGCCTGCCTGGATGCGATGGGAAGCTGAAGAACGGAGGTAAATATATCATCAAAGAGAACTTATTTTCTCCGGCAGCAAAGGATCATCCAGCGTAACATAAAGTGCGCTCTTCTTCGCTTTCATGGAGGGTTCATAATGGGCGTTATGAAAATCAGCATAAATAATAGCTGGGAGTTTGCCTGTGCAGATCACGGTGCGATATTATCCCCCTGTGATTGCAGCTCTTTAATCTTTCATCCGGCCACAGTGCCTGGCACCAATCTAACCGATCTGCAGGCAGCAGGATTGGTGGAGAGGGAGACTTCCGCTTCATATGAGGCCTCCTTTGCGCCGTATAAATATCAGGATTTCATTTACAGAGCCGCGTTTCGAGGAGAAGAAGCTGCCGGTTGCAAGCATCTCTTTCTCTGCTTCGACGGTCTGGATACTATTTGTGAAATATTTCTCAACGGCCAAAAAGCGGCAGCTGTAGAGAATGCCTATATCGGCTATAGATTTGATGTAGCCGGAAGATTGAACCGCGGTAAGAATGAGCTCTGTCTTATCTTTCGCTCTCCGGTGCTGGAAACGGAAAAGAGAAAAAGCGCTTTCAAAGAGGAGTTTGCTCCTCCTCATCTGAATTATCAATTTGCGTTCATAAGGAAGCCTGCCTACTCCTTCTTTTGGGATTGGGGGCCGCAGATGCCCGTCAGCGGCATCTATCGCACTGTTTACCTGGAAGCCTGCGATGAGGCAGCCATAAGCAACTTTCATATCCGTTATACTATTAATAGCGGCGATGTATCCGGCATCATAACAATGGAAACAGCTGGTGATGCATCCGGCAAGAGTGCCGAACTGAAGATAGCCGGGAAGGAATATTCCGCTGTTGTCTGCAACGGCACGGCAGAGGTATCCTTTGCCATAAATGATGTCCGGCTCTGGTATCCCAATGGCGAAGGAGAGCCCTATCTTTACGATATGGAAATAATGCTTAAGGATAAAGATATTGTTCTGGATAGCCGGCAGCACCGGATCGGATTCAGAACCGTGGAGCTTGTTAGAGATGCCCGTAAAGACGGTACAGGAGATCGTTTTTTGTTCAGGGTCAACGGCCGGGAGATCTTCTGCCGGGGCTACAACTGGGTTCCTGTGGATAGCTCCATACCCAGGGGCTATTACGATCTTTACAGAGGAAACCTGGATTTAGCCGCAGAAGGGCATGTCAATATGCTGCGGGTTTGGGGCGGAGGCTACTACGAAGATGATGAGTTTTACAAAATGTGCGACGAGAGAGGCATTATGGTTTGGCAGGACGGCTGCTTTGTCTGCTCTTCCTATCCTGATACCGACCCCTGTTTCATGAAACAGGTCGAGGAAGAGCTGAAATACAATATCAAGCGCCTGCGCAACTATACCTCCCTGGTGTTGTGGTGCGGAGAGAACGAATGCCACTGGGGATATGAAGAGTGGGGCTGGAAGAAAAGAAGCAAGCACTTTTATGGCACAGCTATATATGATAAGCTCTTTCCCGATTTGATTGCTCAGATGGACCCCGACCGTCTCTACTGGAACGGCTCGCCGTATGCGGGTGAACCCGGCATCAGAGCCAACGATGAAAGATATGGTGATTGTCATCTCTGGGATCTGCATACTCATACCCAGGATTATACCTATTATGCCGCTTATCGGCCCAGTTTCGCCAGCGAAACGGGAATCCAATCTCTGCCTGATCTAAGGACTGCTCTGACTATCGGCGAGGCGGAGGACAGGCATATCCAATCCTTTGTCTTCGATACCAGAAACCACTTTGAAAGTCCGTCCAAGAATGAACGGTTGCTCAAGTTTACCGCAGCACTTTTCCGGATAAGCGAAGGCTTTGATAAAGCAGTTATCCTTTCCAATTTAGCGCATGCTGAATATCTTAAAGCCGCCATAGAAAGATGGCGGGCACAGGCCTATGATTGTGGCGGCCTGCTGATATGGCAGCTTAATGATTGCTGGCCTGCCATTTCCTGGGCGGCTGTAGATTACAACCTGATTCCCAAAGCTTGTCATTACTATATGAAAAGAGCCTTCGCTTCTGATATGATCACCTTTCAGCAGGGAAGCTCTATAGATTTCTCAGCCACGGCAGATGGCCGTGGAGAGCTGCATGTCATCTCCGAAAGAGATGGACGCAAGCGCGGGCAGGCAGAGCTGAGGATTATCCGCATAGATGGAGAAGAGCTTGAAAGGAGGGTATATCCTGTGATTATGAATGGCAGAGGAGCTGTCAGCCTGGGAGAGATAATGCTATCCGAATATGAGCAGCGGCGTTTTGATTGCATAGCCGTGTTCACTTTGACATGGGATGATGGACAGAGGACGGAGAATCGCTATACCCTTTCTCGCCCCAAGCATATGCGCCTGCCGCAGCCCCGTATAGAACTTCGGCAGGTAAGCGATACAGCTCTGGCTGTCAGCAGTGATATATTCGCCAAGGGGGTTTACCTTTTCCATCCCGATCCCAAGCTTGTTCTTGATGATAATTACTTCGATCTTCTGCCCGGAGAGAAGAGGTTGATCAAAGCTGCCAAAGCATTGAATGCAGACGATATGCAGATATTTAATTATCACCATTAAGTCCGTCGTGGCGTAGCGGTGCCGCGACGAAGAAGGAAACGGGTTTTTTGGAAGAGTTCAGTTTGCTTGCAAAAAATAACGGGCACTCTTATAATGGATATATCAGGAGGTAATGCATGAATATTACTGATGTTCGTGTGCGCAAAATCGAGTCCGAAGGGCGAACCAGAGCTTTTGTCTCGATAACTATTGATGAAGTTTTCGTAGTTCATGATCTCAAGGTTATCGAAGGGCAAAACGGTCTCTTTGTAGCCATGCCCAGCCGCAAAACGGTAGAGGGAGAGTATAAGGATATTGCTCACCCTATCACGACAGAGGCTCGGGAGATGATTCAGGCGGCGGTGCTGGACGCTTACAACAAGGCCTGAGAAGAACTCGATTCTTAACCGTGCAACCCTGTTAGCTTCGTTAAAGCCATTAACGTAGAAGGGTGCTTTATGGTCTGTGCTGGATGACTTGAGGGTATCCTTTATATCTCTTTTTCTACTTTTTTTAAATTGACACTCTTCTCCGAATTAAGTATAATCTAGCCGTGTCTGCCGTGTAGGCATGCATGGTGTGCAAGGATATTTCGGGGTGGTGAAAAGGTATCACACCGGCCTTTGGAGCCGAGGTTCCAGGTTCGAATCCTGGCCCCGAAGCCAGGCTCTTTGCGCTTAAAAAAGACCGAAGGAAGCGTCCTTCGGCTATTGGTGTTGGGAGGAGTTCCTGATGAGCACTTCCATAACGGCTGTGGTTCTAGCCGCCGGCAAGGGAACTAGAATGAAATCCTCCTTGCCCAAGGTTTTGCATAAGGTCTGTGGACGGCCAATTCTGGAGCATATTCTAAATATACTGAATGCAGCGGGAGCGGAGCGCATCATAGTCATCGCCGGCTACGGGGCTGAACAGGTATCGGCTCTTTGCCGCGGCCGGGCAGAAATTGCGTTGCAAACAGAACAGTTGGGCACCGGTCATGCTGCCATGATGGCCTCTCCCCTGCTAAAAGGCTATGACGGCACTACGCTGATTCTGCCGGGAGATACCCCTTTGCTCAGAGCTGCGACCATAGATAGTCTTTGTCGGCTTCAGCGTGAAAAGGGAGCCGGCGTGGCCATGTTGTCAGCTCTTCTTGATGATCCAGGTAGCTACGGACGGGTTGTGCGAGGAAAAGGCGGAGAGGTCAAAGCTATAGTCGAAACCAAGGATGCAAGTATCGAAGAGCGAAAGATAAAGGAGATAAATGCGGCGGTCTACGCCTTTGATACGGAGCTTCTGCTGAATTGTCTGGGCAGAATAGGATGTGATAATGCCCAGAGAGAGTATTATCTGACTGATGTTGTGGCTATGCTGGCGGATGAGAATAGGGTGGAAGCGCTGATAACCGACGATTCCAATGAGGTTATGGGTATAAACGATCGTCTTTATTTATCGCAAGCGGATAAGATCATGCGCAGCCGCATTCTTGAATCCTGGATGCTTGAAGGCATCACCATTATAGATCCCGACTCCACATTCATAGAAGATTCCGTCAGTATTGGGCAGGATACCGTAATACATCCTTTTACCATCATAGAGGGAGAGACATCCATCGGAAGGGGCTGTAGCATAGGTCCCGGCGCTCATCTCACTAATGTTCGTTTGGGTAAAGATGTCCGTATACGGAACAGTACCGTCCAGGACAGCGATCTTGATGATAGTGTAGTCATTGGTCCATACGCCTATATCCGGCCGGGAAACAGACTGGCAGAGGGATCTAAAGCAGGAAGCTTTGTAGAGATCAAAAACTCTCAGATAGGTAAAGGCAGCGCAGTGCCGCATCTCAGCTATATTGGCGATGCTAGCTTGGGAGAGAACGTCAATATAGGGGCCGGGACCATTACCTGCAACTATGATGGCCGGGAGAAGCATCATACGGTTGTCGGCGATGAGGCATTTATTGGCAGCGATACCAAGCTCATAGCTCCCGTTACGGTAGGTGATGGTGCGGTAACAGGTGCCGGAGCGGTGGTGAATAAAGATGTGCCGCCCTGGAAAGTGGCCGTCGGTATGCCGGCCAGGGTTATTAAAACGAGGGATTGGGGGAAGGGAAACAATGCAGGTTGACAGCAAAGAAGTAAAGATTTTTACGGGGAACGCCAATCCCAGGCTGGCAGAGAATATCGCCGATTATTTGAACCTACCGCTGGGTAAAGCGTTGGTGACGACTTTCAACAATGGAGAGGTTCGAATAAAGCTGGAAGAAAGCGTGCGCGGATGCGATGTGTTTGTTGTACAACCCACATCCAGACCCGTTAACCATAGCTTAATGGAGCTTTTGGTTATGACAGATGCCCTTAAGCGCGCTTCTGCCCGCCATATCACGGCCGTAATTCCGTATTACGGCTATGCCAGACAGGATCGCAAGGCTACAGGGAGAGAGCCTATAACAGCCAAGCTGGTGGCTAATCTCATCACGGTAGCGGGTGCAGACAGGATACTGACCATGGACCTGCACTCCAGCCAGATACAGGGCTTTTTTGATATTAACGTGGATCACCTAACCGCTATGCCGGTGCTGGTAGATTACTTTTCCAAGAAAAGTATACCCGATCTCTGCGTTGTTTCCCCCGATGTAGGAAGGGTTAAACTTTCCCGAACTATGGCGGAAAGGCTGGGCGCTTCACTAGCTATTCTGGTCAAGCGTCGGCCGCAGCCTGGTGAAGCTGAAGTCAGCGAAATTATCGGTCAGGTAGCCGGAAAGAACTGTATTATGGCCGACGATATGATAGATACTGCCGGAACTTTGGTTAGTGGTGCTCAAGCCCTGGTGGATTGCGGTGCCAAGTCCATCTACACCTGCGCTACGCATGCCGTGTTGTCAGGGCCTGCCATGGAGCGTCTTAAGAAGGCATCAATAAAGGAAGTGCTGGTTACCGATACTATTCCTGTTCCTCCGGAGATGATGCTGGATAAAATAAAAGTGCTGACGGTAGCGCCGATGCTGGGCGAGGCAATCCGACGGATTTACAAGAACGTTTCCATCAGTGAAATGTTCGGCTTTTACTGGTCAGGAACGTAGAAACAGGGATAGGTCAAAGATATATAAGCAGAGAATAGGCGTTCGAAACTTTGCATTTATTTTGAATTACTAAAGGCAAAGCCTGAACGCCGGAAAAAGAGGGAGAAAACATGGAAAAGATCGTTCTCGAAGCGGAAAGTCGCAGCAAGGTCGGTAAGGGCGAAGCCAGGAAATTAAGAGCAGCCGGGCAGTTGCCGGCGGTTCTTTACGGGCGAGGAGAGGCGTCCAAGCTGCTCTCCGTCAATGGCAGGGCTTTTCAGGAAGCCCGTTCCAAAGGTGGAAGCAATGCTATTATCAGCTTGCAAATTTCCGGGGATAAAGAGGTTTACAATACGATTGTCAAATTTGTGGAAACCGATAGAGTCAGAAGAAATCTATTGCATATAGATTTTCAGCGAGTATATATGGATGAGCCGATCAAGGCTATGGTGCCTGTTCGCGTGACTGGAGAGGCTCCGGGCACCGAAGTTGGCGGTATTGTACAGCAATCTCTCTGGGAGATGGAGGTCGAGGCCTTGCCTCAGGAGCTGCCGGAGGTAATTGAAGCCGATGTTTCCGGCTTAGATATGGGCGGCGTGCTGCTGGTAAAGGATCTGGCGTTGCCGGAGAGAGTAACAATCCTGACCGATTCGGAAACAGTGATCATTTCGGTAGTGGCGCCACATATAGAGCCGGAGGTAACCGCTGCGCTGGAGGAAGCTGCTCCCGGAGAGGAAGCTGCCCCCGGTCAGGAGGCTGCAGCACCGGAGGCCTAACGGATGCATCTGTTGGTGGGGCTGGGCAATCCCGGTACCAAGTATGCCGACACCCGGCATAATGTCGGTTTTATGGTTATAGATGAGTTGCTTCATCGATGGGGAGGAAGCAATTATCGTCGTCATTGCCGATCCCTGGTGGCTGAGGAACGTCTATGCGGAGAGCGAGTGGCTCTGGCCAAGCCGCAAACCTTTATGAACAAGAGCGGAGAAGCGGTGGCTGCTCTGCTTAGCTGGTATAAGGTTCCCATGGACCGGCTGCTTGTAATATATGACGACCTGGATCTGCCGCTGGGGCAGTTGCGGTTGCGCACAACCGGATCAGCCGGTGGGCACAACGGTATGAGGTCTATCATATCCTGTCTCGGCAGACAGGATATACGGCGTTTGCGTATAGGTATAGGTGCACCGGCAGGCGTTGCGGTGGAATATGTTTTGGGGCGGTTTTCATCTGGAGAGCGCTCTGCAGTGGAACTGATGATAGCTCAAGCCGCTGATGCTGTGGAATCGATTCTGAAGCAAGGCTTCGAAGCAGCGATGAATAAGTATAATATTGTGAAGAGAGAGAAGGCGGAAGAAGGAAGATAGCAGTTCAGAGCCGGACGGATTCCTCGTTATCAAGCTGGAAACTTGGACATAAAACGAGAAATAAGGAGCCGGAAACAAGCAATGTAAAGCTTGGAAGGAGCTGCGAGAAACCGGGGATGGGTTGTGAGGATTCCGGAAGGGGGAAGGCTCCGTGTCGCTTGGGTCGCTAGTACAGCTATGGAAGCGATCTGCATCTTTTAATCTGCTTATGGAAAAACTCTTGGCCGGCAACAAGAGCCTTAATATAGAGGGTTTATCCGGTTCAGCGGTATCCTATTTGACGGCAGCGGTGCGTCGGTATTCCGGCAGGCCGTTGCTGTTGATTACTGTTGATGATCGTAATGCAGAGCGTATCTCGGAAGAACTGCATGCTTTTCTTGATGATAATGGTGTGAATCGGGAGGTCTCCTTCTTTCCTGCTTTGGCCGGAGATGCGCCGGAGGTAACTCGGCTGCGCTTGTCGCTGTTGCAGCGGATGGAGGCCGGACAGGCAGCTGTGGTGGTCAGCGGATTGAGAAGCGCCCTTGAACCATTGCACCTGCCTTCCGATTGGAGAAATGCCTGCTTTAAGATACGTTCCGACCAGGATATTTCAACGGAAGCGGTCTCTTCTCGTTTGCTGGAAATGGGATATGAGCGGGAAACTCTTACCAGCCAACCCGGACAATTCAGTCTGCGCGGCGGGGTGCTGGATATCTTTCCCCCGGCGTCCGATTTACCCTTTCGTCTTGAACTTTGGGGCGAGACGGTGAATTCCATTCGTCTTTTTGATCCCCGCAGTCAGCTTTCACGAGCTATCGTAGAGCAGGTAACCGTTTCTCCTGCTGCAGAAACGGTCTCATCTGCCAAGACGGAAATATCAACATTGATAGAGTATCTTCCGTCCGATACTATAGTCGTTCTGGAAGAGCCACATCGCCTTGAAGCGCATTATAGAAGGATAAAACAGAACCATCAGCATATCCTGCCGCTGGAGGAGGCGCAACATCGCTGGAAGACACAGCAAGTGTTAAGCTTATCGCTACTGGCCATGGAGGATTACGGAGAGACCCTGCACCTCGAAGCGGCCGGCCAGGAGAGCTTTGGGGGACGATTGCCTGATGCTGTGGAGGCTGTTAAATCGTGGCGAGCCGATGATTACCTGGTAATACTGGTAAGCGATCAAGCCTTTCGACTGGCGGAGCTTTTAGCGGAATACGATCTTGTTGCCGGTGGCAGGGTAGAGTCCCTCAGCGGAGCTGTTATTGCTCTAAGAGAGAATATCTATCACGGTTTTCGTCTGCCGGAGATAGGGTTGGCCGTTCTTACCGATAAGGAAATCTTCGGCTGGCGTAAGAGCCGGACACGCAAGAGCTCTTTCTATTTCAGTGATGGTGAGCGGTTATCGCTGTTGGAGGCGCAAGCGGGAGATTATGTCGTTCATGTTCAACACGGCATAGGCCTTTATAAGGGTCTGGTTAAGTTGGAGAGTGATGGCATATCCAGGGAATATCTGCATATACAGTATGCTGGAAACGATAAGCTCTATGTTCCCTCTGACCAGATCGACAGATTACAGAAGTTCGTAGCGGCCGGTGATGAAGCGCCCAGGTTGCATCGTCTCGATAGCAACGAATGGAACAGGATCAAGCGTAAAGTCAAGGAAGCCGCCAGGGATATGGCCTATGAACTTCTTAATCTTTATGCCCGCAGAGAACAAAGCAAGGGGATTGCTTTCAGCGTCGATACTCCCTGGCAGAGAGAGATGGAGAGTTCTTTTCCGTATACGGAAACTCCGGATCAGCTTCGGACCATACAGGAAACCAAGCGTGATATGGAATCCGAATTACCTATGGATCGGCTGATTTGCGGGGATGTTGGTTACGGCAAGACCGAAGTGGCGGTAAGGGCTGCCTTCAAGGCTATTCAGGATGGCAGGCAAGTGGCTGTATTAGTTCCCACTACCGTTTTGGCTTTGCAGCATTATAACACCTTTTGTCAGCGCCTGGGGGCTTATCCTGTAAAGATAGAGATGCTGAGCCGTTTTCGTTCCGCTAAAGAGCAGCGCGATATTCTGGAACGTCTGGCTCTTGGAGAGCTTGATATCGTTATCGGCACGCACCGCCTGGTTCAGAAGGATGTTGCTTTCAAGAATCTCGGCTTGCTGATAATCGATGAGGAACAGCGTTTTGGGGTAACACACAAGGAGCGGCTTAAGGAGATGCGCCTGACGGTGGATGTTCTGACTTTGACGGCGACACCCATTCCCCGGACGCTGCACATGGCTCTGTCCGGGCTAAGGGATATGAGCGTTATAGATACTCCTCCTGAAGGTAAGATGCCGGTTAAAACTCTGGTGACACAGTATGATGATAACCTTATCCGCCAGGCTGCCGAGCATGAGCTCGACAGAGGCGGGCAGGTCTACTTTGTCAGCAATCGTATAGAGGGAATAGAATCCTACGCTTTGCGCTTGCAGCAGTTAATACCCTATGCTAGAATAGCGATTGCCCACGGCCAGATGTCTGAGGCCAAGCTGGAAAAGATCATGCTGGAATTCTACCGGGGAGAGTATGATATCCTGGTTTGTACGACGATTATAGAGAATGGGGTTGATATCCCTAATGCCAACACCATAATCATGAATGATGCCGATCATCTGGGGTTGGCGCAGATGTATCAGCTGAGAGGACGAGTAGGCAGAGGGCAGCATCAGGCATATGCTTATCTTCTTTATAGAAACGAGCATGCTATCTCGCAGCTGGCTGAGAAGCGGCTATCCGCCATACGCGATTTTTCTGAATTGGGGTCAGGACTCAAGGTGGCCATGCGGGATCTTCAAATAAGAGGCGCCGGCAATATTCTGGGAGCGGAGCAGCACGGCTTTATTCAGGCAGTAGGCTTAGAGCTTTATTGTCAGCTGTTGGCGGAATCCGTGGAGGAGCTGAAAGGGCAGGTGCGAGAAGAGAAGCCGCAGGCTACTATTGATATCCCGCTGGATGCTTTCATTCCCAGAAGCTATATCAACGATGAGCGGTTGCGCATGGAGTTCTACCGCCGGCTGGCCGGCGCTGAAGACGAGATGACTGTGGAGCGCATTGCTACAGAGCTGGCCGATCGGTTTGGACGGCGCCCCAGGGAAGCCAATAATCTTATCTTCGTGGTCAGAATCAAGCTTCTGGCAGCACAGCGCGATATTCGTACTATCTATACCGAGAGCGGGCAAATAAAGATCAATGGCAGCCTGCCGTCTAGAAACATGCTGAGAGGAAGAGGCGGCATCATAGCCAAATACAGGAATCACCTGTTGCTGATGCCGGATCGTTTGGTGATAAACACCGATGGTTTAACCCAAAGAGAGTGGACTATGCTGCTTGAAGCGGCTCTGGATACCTTTGCCAGGAGGGAACTTTGCGCTTGAAAGGCAGCATAAGAAGGATTCTACGGCTTTTTCGTAGAATAATCCTAAATATCGAAGGGAGACAGATTATGAGGAATGTAAAATGGATGCCGGCTTTGGCTGTGATAGTTTTGCTGGCTATAGCGGCAGGATGCAGTTGGAGCACAGTGGCCACCGTAAACGGGGCCAAAGTCACGGAGAAGGAGTTCTATGCAGAACTGGAGAAGCAGCACGGGCGTGAAGTGCTGGAGAGGATGATTACTGAAAAAATTGTTCTGCAGGAAGCTGCCGGGAAGAAGATTACGGTAACCGATGAAGAGGTTGATGAAGAGCTGGCTCGTATCAAAGGCATGTTTCCCACCGAGCAGGAGTTTATTAATGCCGTAAAGCAGTATTACGGCATGTCGGTAGATATGCTTAAGCAGCGAATCAAGCTCGATAAGCTGGCTAATAAGGTGCGCACGTCGGGAGTTAAAGTCAGTGATGCCGATCTGGATAAGTTTCTGGGAGAGCGGCGTTATCTGAGACACATTCTTGTAAAGGATCAGAGCGAAGCTACGGCGATTCAAACGCTGTTAAAAGATGGCGGTGATTTTGCCCAACTGGCCAAGCAGCGCTCTACCGATCCGGGCAGCAAGACCCGTGGCGGATTGCTGGGGTTTGTCAAGAAGGGCGAGATGGTGCCGGAATTCGAAAAGGCGGCTTTTGCTTTGAAAGAGGGAGAGACCAGTTCCATTGTCAAGACGCCCTATGGCTACCATATCATCAAATGCGACAAGCCCGATCGCCAGGAGGCCGAAGAAGCCATTAAAAGGGAGAAGGCAGAGCCGGTCGATACCTGGATAGCCAAGTTGCGTCAGAACGCCAAGATAGATATAAAGAGAGAGATATACAAGGATCTTGTCGATAATATTAAGGCCGGCGGAGATAAGCAGCAGGAGCAGACGACAGCTCCGGCAACGCCTTCTAAATAATTGGCAACATCTGCATACATAACAGTAATCGGCTTAGGGCCGGGGTCCTTTGACAATCTTACCTGCGGAGCTTTAAGAGCCATGGAGGAGGCGGAGGAGGTCTGCTTGCGGACCTCCTCCCATCCCATAGCAGCTGCATTGACGGCCAGAGGCATCAGTTTTTTCAGCTTCGATTATCTTTATGAAACAGCCGAAACCTTCGAGCGAGTTTATGAAGAGATCGCTGTTAGCCTGTTGGCCAGGGCCAGGCAGGGATGCAAACTGGTATATGCAGTTCCCGGACATCCACTGGTAGCGGAAGCTTCCGTCCATCGCCTTCTGGAGCTTGCTCCCGGCAGAGAGGTGGAAGTATGTGTCCTGCCGGGGCTCAGCTCCGTAGAGGCCGCGTATGCCGCTCTGGGTATTGATCCGCTGGAGGGGATAGTTCTGGCAGATGCTTTGGAGATTGAAACGCTGGATGTAGATCCCAGCCGGCCGTTAATGGTGCTGCAGCTATATAATGCTGTTGTTGCTTCAGCTGTCAAGTTGAGGCTGATGGAGTTCTATCCTGATGATTACGCCAGCATATTGCTTCAAGCCGTCGGAACGCAGCAGGAGAGCATCAGCAGGCTGCCCCTCTATAAAATAGACAGGGAGCATCGGGCAGATCATTTGACCATTCTCTACCTTCCGCCTTTACCGGCAAAGGCGGATGGCAGGGTAGCGACGCTTTTGAATATAATGCGCAGGCTGCGCGGCCCCGGAGGCTGTCCCTGGGATGCGCAGCAGGATCATGCCAGCCTGCGTCCTTATCTTTTGGAAGAGGCATATGAGGTTTTAGATGCCCTTGACAGGGAGAGCATAGAAGATTTTTGCGAGGAACTGGGCGATTTACTTCTGCAGGTGGTTTTTCACGCTCAGGTAGCCTCGGAAGAGGGAACCTTTGATTTCAGTGATGTGGTATCCGGCATTTGTCGTAAGCTGCGCCGTCGTCATCCACATGTTTTTGGGGAAGCGACTGCCAGTGACGCCGGAGAGGTTCTGCGTAACTGGGAAGCCATAAAGCTGGAAGAGAAGGAAGCCCGGGGGGAAGAATCTGAAATAATGCAGGGGATTCCCCGGACATTGCCGGCTCTGAGTAGAGCACAAAAAATTCAAGAGAAAGCCGCCAGAGCAGGCCTTGATTGGCCTGATACCAAAGGTGTGCTGAAGAAGGTTTGCGAGGAGGTGATGGAGCTAACCCGAGAGATACAGCAGGAACATCGTGCGGAAGCTCTGGATGAATTGGGAGATCTCTTCTTTGCACTGGTTAACCTGGCCAGACGGTTGGGCCTGGATGCAGAAGAGGCATTACGTCGAGCAACGGATAAGTTCATCAGGCGGTTTAATTTTGTAGAGGCAAGGGTGAAGGAGTCCGGGCGTTCCTGGGAGAGCTATGTCCTGGATGAGCTGGATATCTTTTGGAATGAGGCAAAGTCTGAAAACAGGTAAGACAGGTTTTTAGCGCAACTGATAAAACAATCGCCGGCACAGATCGGCAAAGAAGAAAAAGGAGGAAAGTTATGAACAAGGGAGAACTCGTTGCCGCAGTGGCTCAGAGAGCCAAGTTGAACAAGAAGGAAGCAGAGGCAGCTGTAGACGCCGTCATCAACGTAATTAAAGATACAATGAAAGAGGAGAAGATCACTCTGGTGGGCTTCGGTACCTTTGGTGTCAAGGAGAGAGCCGCTCGTACGGGTATCAATCCGCAGACCGGCGAAAAGATAAATATCGCCGCCTCCAAAGTTCCCTTCTTCAAACCCGGCACTGAGCTGCGCAAAGCGGTAAAGTAATCCAAACGGTGTGAAATCGTTAATAAAACCCGGCAGGCTGTAAATCGGCCGCTGGGTTTTATTTTGGCTGCCTTTTTGTCGATCGCCGCAGCCGAAATAGCAGAAGGACAAAGATAACCAGCATAGAAATCGTAGCGGGCAGCAAATTCTTTTTGCTGCCTCGCAACGGAGAGGCAGCAAAGTCCCTGGTCTTTATCTGACCCAAACATGCTGCCGGTAATCCGGTATTCGGGAAACATGCCTGGAGGTGTTGAATATCATAGACAGGCGCCTTTGTATCCTGTTTACCGAAGAATAATCTGTATTGTCTGCCGGCATCCGCTCTGAATACCAGGCTTACCTGCGGGCCGTAAGCAGTAACCCTTTTTATATGCAGAGGCTTTTCCTTGTCATTGCGTATGACCAGCATCAAATAACGATATGTCGTTCCAGCGGGCAATTGCAGCCTTGTTTTTTGCTGAATTATACCGCTCAGGCTGCTTCTGAAGATCACAGCGCCGGAGAATCTGCGCCAGCGTTTGGTATCCTGGCTTCCCAGTACCATGACCTCACGGATAAAGGAGGGATCGGTTATATGCATCGATAATCCGGCCAGAGGGATATGAGAATAACCTAAATCCAGTTTTACCTTGGTCAGATGATCTTCCGGTACTTCGACTATCTTGAAGTGCTTTATGGGTATACCCGACAGGGGCGTGTCGAGATAGAGAGCTTTATTGACAGTGATACCATCTATTCCCAGCGGCTTATCCTGGCCGTTTGCTATACTGATCCTCAAATAGCGGCAATTGCTGGGAGGGTACTCCACCGTTTTCCAGGCAAGCTCTCTCTTTTCCGGCAAAGAAAAGATAAAGCTGTTCTTTTTCAAAAGCTTCCAGGTAAGAGCATCGTCACTTCCTTCAACCGTCGCCGGCCTGAAGAAGCTTGTAATACCTGTATTCAACGTAATGGAACCATGAGAGTGCTTATCCCGGCCGGTATCTACGGTGAAGACGGTATTGTTTTCAGGATGGCTGGAGATGCTTGTTACTCGGGCTGTCAGAATGGCCGGATGTACTCCATTGGGCCGGGAAGGCAGCAAGATGTAAGGAACTTCATGTCCAAAGCGTGTTACCAGACGCAGGTCGCTTAAATCGGGTGCCGATCTACCGAGAACGGGAGGCGATAGAATCAGGCGCCGAAAGCCGCCGGTACTCTTATTGCCGGCATCCACATCTGCATAGCGGCTCCAATCTTTATGGCCGTAACTTGCTTCAGCGGGCAAGGCTGCCAGAAGAAACCCAACAATTGCAACGATTATGATATGTCTTTTGCTGATAAAGCTCATGATCTCACCAGAATATATAGTTACTGTATATAAGTTCGTGACCGGGTGGTTTTGTCCTGCAAGAGCAAGGCGCTATTGATTTATTGTTGAAAAGAACTATTATATCATGTAGATGCTTTTTTAAGGTGCTATTAATATGAGGAGGCTCGGTAAATGAAAAGAACGATGCTTTGGACTATCTGCCTGCTGCTGTCGGCATTGCTGCTTGGTTGCGGGCAGCAGAAAAGCGACAAAACAGAGTTGAGATGGTCGGGATATGCCTTTCCGGCCTACGACAAATTCAGGTATGATGAATCGGCAGCCTTTGAGAAGCTGCATCCGGAAGTAAGGATAAAGTATGAACCGATCGGCGGCAACTTTGCCGGCAAGATCATGACTCAGCTGGCTGCAGGCACAGCCCCGGATGTCTTCTTTGTGCCGCCCAACATGTACTGGGATTTCATCAAGCGGGGCATTCTGATGGATATGACCCCATATCTGGATAAGGATAGAGAGTTTCTTAAACAGTATTATCCAGCGCTGGTTGCCGATGTGAGCTATAAAGGAAAGATATATGGGCTGGTGAGCAATTGTTCCATACCTCTTCTCTATTACAATAAGGATATCTTCGATAAGATGAAGATGCCCTATCCTACCAATGATATGACCCTGGAAGAAATGGTGGAGCAAGCCAAAAAGATGACCATAAGAGACCCCAACGGCAAAGCCAGGCAATTTGGCCTGATAAATGGTATGAGCTGGCAGCAGCTGGGAATACTCTATGGCGGGCAGCTCTGGAGCAAGGAGGGCAGCAAGTGCAATATCAATAGCGAGCCCTTTAAAAAGGGGATAAGGTTTACCAAGGATGTCTATGCCACTTATAAGATAGCACCCTATCCTCAGGAATCCAAGGATATGGGAAACAGGGAGCAGTTCATCGGCGGCAGAGCGGCTATGTATCTGGGCAGCTCCTGGGAGATAGCTACCTTCAAGATACAGAACAGAAGTGCGCAAAATTTGAACTACGGTTGCGTGATGGCGCCGGTGCCCAAAGGTGGCGAGCGCGCCTATCTGGCAGGAGGCAACATCCTGGGCGTCAACAGTAAGAGCAAGAACAAGGAGTTGGCCTTTGAGCTGGCCAAGTTTATGTGCCAGCCGGAGAGCATCAAATTCCTGATAGGGATGGGAGATTCCGTGCCGGTGCGTCCCGTGGGAGAAGAGATGGAGTTTTTGCTGAACAACTCCACCCATCCCAAAGATGTAGCTGAGAATATCCGCAAGGGTATGGAGTATATAATTCCCCATAGCAGCATGTATAGCAGCCGGGTGGTGCCCGACCAATTCGACCAGGCCGTGGGAGAAGAGATGGACAAATATGTCCTTTTGAATCAGGATCTGGACAAGACGCTCAAGGTGATGGAAAGCCGTATAGCCGGAGCCATGCAAAAGTAATGTTGTTGTAAGTTATTGGGGTCAGGAGGTAGCATGCAGCACGTGTGCATGCTACCTGTAAACTCCTGACCCCAAGGCTCCCAGCAATTCCAGCCGGCGCCTTTTTATCCATTCCGTGTCCCTGGGGAAATCGGCATAATCATGAATATCCTGCAGCAGGATATCATCAGGATCTATGCCGCAGGCTTGCAGCAGGGCATAATCCTGCAGACTTTCGGCAAAGATTTCCCAGCGTAGAGAATCTATCGGGCCGTCAGGACCTGGATATATAACAAAGGGATCACCGGAAGCCCAATCAGGCCACCTTTCGGCATCGGTTACGTGAAAGGGATTGATCAGCTCTTCTGTTCCGCCCCTATACCAATAATTGCCGCCCCAATGCAGAAAGCCGTTGGCTCTATTGCGATAAAGAAGCCAGCCGGTCATTCTTATCTTTAAAAGAGGTGTATCCAGAAAGCGATTCAAGTATTTTCCACGTGGGCCGCAGCAGAAGTAAGCCCAGGCCGGAAAACCCTCTGCAATGAATTCCGGGGCGTTATTTATCATGGGAATGGGGATATCCGTCAACCCTTCTCTGGCAAAGGAGATCTCACTCAGCGCATCCATAATTTTCATCCAGGGAGCCAGCTCCCGCAGCATATTCCTGGCAGAACGGTAATTGGCCAGATGCTCTTCACCATGTGGCTCATCAGAGAGATGAAAAAAACTCTTTTCCAGCAAGCGCTCCTTATCCAGGAAACGATGGAGTTGCGGCAGGTATTGAGAAAGAAAGGCTCTGTAGACATCCGATACCGCTCCTGTGCCCGGAGGCCAAAGCAGTTGCTCTTTCAGCCCATGTCCCTCGTAAATGCGAATGGCGTTGGCAGCGCCCCATTGCGTAAACAGGTGCGTCCATTCAAAATTTTTTATCCCGCAGGATCGGGCAGTATCCACCCAACGCTTTACCAGACTCCAATCAAAAACATAGCCGTTATCATTTCTAGCCACCTGCAGCAATTGAGCAGGTCTTTTCACGCCATCAAGGGGCGGGGTAAATACCGGAGTGTATATGGTATCCTGTCCGTGCTCAACCAGGTCGGCCAGATAAGATCTTAGGATACTCCAAAAATTTTCCTCAAAAGGCCGCAGTCCGTACCAATCCAGCAGGGCATCGGCATAAAACCAGTTGGTTACCGGGAAATTCACTCTTTTAGGTAGCAAACAGGGATAAACGGCAATCTCTGTCTCCAGCAGGGCTACTATTTCTCCGCTCAGCTTTAACCGAATTTCTATTTTATGCCTGCCTGCCGGAGCTTCCGAAGTTATTTTGACCGTCACCCAGAAAACGGCCGTTTCAAAGCAGCCTGTTGCTGTTTCATTCTTCGGCAGCAAAGGATCAGGAACCATGCCGGGCACGGCTCCGCCGGTTTCCAGTTCCTCTGCCGGAGTATCCGGTGTAAGGTGCGGCAGCGGCACGAAGCCTACGCGGCGTATAGTAACCAGCAATCCATCTTCAGCTTCTATTTCGGCCCTGAGGTCGCCGGATAGAGCACCTGTCCGGCAGCCAATCTGGAAGGAGAGACGCTCGCCCCTGGCTCCTGCCAATTGAGGAGAAGAGCCGTCTCCGGAGGAGGCGAGAGGATAAATTCTGTGTAGTGAGTCAGCCAGCCATGCTTTAAAGCAGTCTTTCATAACGATACGCCCCGTGCAATAACGGATTTTGATACAAGCTTGCTAAATATGCTTGACATGCTAACCGATGAACATATTCTTGTCAACCATGCCTCATATTAAAATTACTATTGACAAAAGTATACATAGGCAGTAACATATGGTTATCTTGTACGGTCAAGCACGGACAACCTGTTGATTGCAGAGAGTTTATCGAGGAGCAATATGGAAGAGAAGCTTTCGGGAATAAAACCGAAATATAAGCAAATAAAAGATATTCTTAGGCATAGAATATCAGCTGGTCAGTATGCCGAAGGAGAGAAGATACCCTCTGAGAATGAATTGGCTCAGCAATTCAGCGTAAGCAGGCATACCGTCATCAAGGCTTTAAATGAATTGATTAACGAGGAAATGATTTGCCGTAAACAGGGAATGGGCAGTTTTGTTTCTCCTGCAAGAGCAAGAAGAAAGAATAGGATAGGAGTGATCGTTTACCACTCCGACAACCCTTACTACTCCAGGATTATTCGCGGTATTGAGAATTATGCCGAGAGAAACGGGTTTTACATAGTCCTATGCAATAGCGAGGGAGATATTCTCAAGGAAGAATCGTATATAAGGGGATTGCTTTCCGAAGTGGACGGCTTTCTGATCTCGCCCAGCTATATGCAGGGAGAGTTGTCTCCCGGAGTGAGGTTTCTTTTGCAGAAGGAGAAACCCTTTGTTCTGGTTTCCAGGCTTCCTTCGCATAAAGTTGCCGCCGATATTGATTTTGTCATTCCGGACGATTACCAGGGAGGGTATGCGCTTACCAATCACCTGCTAGAGGGCGGTTACAGGAAAATATTCTTCATGACGGTTGAGGGGCTGCATATGCAGCCGGAAATACAGGACAGGTTTGCCGGCTACAGGAAGGCCATTGAGGATGCAGGGCTTTCCTTTGACGAGAGATCTATCCTGGAAGCCACAAGCACGGACCCGTTGCACGGATATGAAAAGGATGGCTACCGGATGGCCGATAGAAGTGCCTCCATAACGGAGCGCCCCCTGGCGGTCTTTTCCGTTGGAGACTCTATGGCCATAGGTCTGATGAGAGGATTGAGGGAAAAGGGCGTAAAAGTGCCGCAGGATATTGCCCTTTGCGGCTTTGACGACATAGATCTGGCCGGTCAGTGGGGTATAGATCTGACAACCGTAAGGCATCCCGCCGCCGAAATGGGAGAGAAGGCTATGGAGGTGCTCCTGCAGGCCATTGAGAAAGGTAAATCAGGCGGGCGACAAATTGTTTTGCCGGTGGAATTGAAAGTACGCAAGACCAGCCTTATGCCGAAAAGGAGGCTGCCGGTGGCATAAGGAGGAAAATTCGGCTGATGAATAGATATGAGCGGCAGCCTTACGAAAGAGAGATGACTTTTAGGAGGCGTGGCTTATGAGGAAGCATTATATTGGAAAACAGGAGAAGGGCTTTACTCTTATAGAATTACTCGTTGTTATTGCTATAATTGCAATCCTTACTGCTATTCTTTTTCCTGTCTTCTCCCAGGCCAGAGAAAAGGCGCGGCAGACGGCGTGCACCAATAATTTGAAGCAGTGCGGCATGGCCTTGATGCTTTATGCGGAAGACAATGATGGTTGGACTCCGTCGGCGTATTCAAACGCAATGGGAAAGACCTGGGCGCAGCGTTTGGTAGAAGGTAAATACCTTGGCGACCCGGCCTGTTTAGTCTGCCCAAGCTGCGCCCCGGCGAAATTCAGTGGTAGCTACTCAGCGGTATATGGCTTATGGGTGTATGAGCATGGCTGGGCGCAACGGCTCTGGGGCGATGATTATAAAGGGGTAGGCGGGGTGCCTTATACAGCCAAAGGCCCTGCCTGGCAGATAGTGCTGGCGGATTCAGTAAGCAGTTCGTCCCAGGGTTCGCCCCAATGTTATTACATATACGGTTGGATAAGTACCCAGAGATTTTTTCATCTGCGCCATAATGGTAAAGCCAACGCTTTCTTTGCCGATGGGCATGTTGCCGTTATAGGCACTACGGAACTGAGATCAATGAATGTGCAATACTGCGTGATGGATGGCGCAGTGGTTGAAAATTGGTGATTCGGTGTGTGGATTTAACAGGAGCTTTATGAAGTCAATTCCAGTTGTTTCAATAGAGTCTAACAAAATGGAGGTATGAAATGAAAAAATGGATGACGGTTGTTCTATGTTTGATCGGTATTGCTGCGGCCAGCCAGGCCGGGGCAGATGTGGTGCCAAACAAGGTGATTGCCCACTATCAGGATCAGGGCAACTGCTTCTCAAATGACCCTAAATGGCTGTTTGGCGAAGGAGTTGTTGGCCAGAGTTTTACCCCTTCTAAAGATAAGTTGAGTATTCTTAGAGCGGTGGTTTACAGAAGGAAAGATGATGGCGCATATACCGGCGATGCGAACCTGGAGATCAGGCTCTGGGAGTGCAAAGAAAACTATGCAGCCACCAAAAATTCGCAGCCGCTGCTCTTCATTACCGATGAAAAGAAGCCGGCCTTTGCAGATAACTTTTATTTTCCCATGAATGTAAATACAAAGCCCGGCACGCCGTATTATTTTGAGTTCTCCGTTCCCCTGGCCCCTGAAAAATGCTACTACTACTGGTACCAATATGGAGGCGATTTATACCCCGATGGTGACTTTACCATCAATGGCGCCCGATGGGGCAGCTGTGATTTTAATTTCACCACCTATTATCCGGTGGAGATAAGCAAGGGGCAGGAGAAGTCAATGGATGGGTTGCCGGAGATTCTGGAGATCCAGCTCTCCGGCAAGGTTGAGCCTGCGAATATCAGGGCTATGCTCAGCGGGCCCTCCGGCATTATAAAAGCCAAGACCAGCTATGGCGATGACAACACCTTTTATCTAGGCACTTTGACGCTGCCCGTATATAACCTGGGAAAACTCAGCTACAAGCTTATAGTCCAGATAAAGGGAGAGAGCGGAAGCTGGCAGAACTTTGAGTATCCTTTTACTTATGAGCTCCTCGCCATAGAGCCCGCTACGGATATCAAGGCCGCTGCCGATGAAAACGGCGTTATGCTAACCTGGAAGCCTTCTTCTTCTGCAGCGGAGTACAGGATTTACCGTTTTACTGAATCCGGGAAGATGCTGGGCCGGGCTACGCAGTTTATTGCCAGGGTAAAGGGAGATCAGACTTCTTATCTGGACCCGGCAAAGAATGAGGATGGCAAGGTGTTATTGGGAAAAGGGGTCACTTATTACTACCGCGTGCTGGCGCTGGATAAGAGCTTGAGCAAAACCGGACTTTCGCAAGAGAAGGAGATTGCTATCCCATGAAACCACCGCTTGCAAGCAAAGTTGCTGTATGTGCAATGCTATTCCTGGTTGCCGCCTGCGCCGGAAGCTGTCATGCCCAGGCGGCTGACAGCACTACCATAAGAGGAGTGTTAGGCGCAGATGTTCAATATGCTGCAACCGGGAGCGGCGGAGAATTAACCATTAAGGTGCAGCGTGAACCTGTTATCGCCATGCAAATGAACCCGGATCAGGTTACTGGTAGGGAGTTGCAAGCCTTAAAAAAACGAGGGATTAACACGGTTTCTTTGAGATTGCCTTTAGGGTTACTTAAAGAGAGCGATATCAAAGAGGCTAAACGCGTTACCGATATGCTTAAAGATAAAGGCTTTACAGTCTTTTGGCTGAGCGGCCTGAACCCCGTATCCTACGAACGCTTTTTATCTACAAAGGAGGAGCTCTTTAAAATAGACTGGAAAGACAGAAAAATAAATAACAGACACTGCTATAGAAATCCCCAGGTAAAAGAGGCCTTTAACAAAGCCATGCTTGAATGCGTAGCAACAATGGCAAAACACGGCGTTCGCCTGGACGGCGTGATAATGAACGAACCCGGCCAGACTGCCGGTGAGTTCTGCTACTGCCGGCACTGCAGCAAGCATTTTCAGCAGAAGTACGGCCTTGCAATGCCTAAGCCGGTAAACCTGGAAGAAGCAACTAAAAGCAGCATACCGGTGGATTGGCCTGCCGGTATGCCCAAGGCAAAATATATGCAAGAGAGCGACCGGGCTGCCTGGAGCAAGATGGCGGAGTTTTACTGCGAGCCGGTTACGGAGCGGATTGAAGATATCTTTAAGCTTATGCGCCGCTGCTTCCCCCAAATCTCTTGCCAGGTTACCACTTTGACCGATATCCACCCTTACTACGGGTTGGATTTCTGGAACGGCGTTATGAATATTGGGCACCTTGACGGCATTCAAACAGCCATCTACTGGGCTGTGGGCAAAGCGTCGCCGCTGACGGCGGGGGATGAAAGTGTCGCCCGCAAATTTGTCGACACAGCGCAAAAGAGGGGCTTTTCCTGTTATTACTGGCTGCAGGGGTACGATTGCGGGGATAACTCCGGGCCGCTAAAGCCGGGAGAGATTCAGATCGCTGTCAGAGAAGCTTTCTCTCGCGGGGTGGACGGCATTCTGATCTGGAGTTACTTGAACCCCATAAGGGGACCATGGAATCGCCCTTATGGTTGGGATAAATACCTGGAGGATCTGGGCGAGGCGGTAGCTCCTTACCTGAACAAGCCCGCTGACAAGTGCCGGGTAGTGATTAATATAAACGGCAGTGAAAAGACAGTTAATGGCGACGGCACTGAAGGGCTGGGGCAGGGCGGAGTATACCGCATAAAAACAGCCAGGCCTGCAGACGGCAAGATAAGGTTGACGGTTTACCACCCCGCTTGCCGCCCGCTGCAGCAAGAGGTTGAGCTTGATACAGGAGGACTATCTAAATGAGAGGCGCAAAAATAAGCTTAATTTTTATGTTGCTGTTGCTGCATAATCTGATATCGGGTGCCATAGCAGCAGAGAAATTTATCAGCGTCTATCTCTATCCTAATGCCGAGTATACTCCTCAGTGCCTGGAATTTTGTAAAAAATATGGGATAGAAGAGGCTACGATGCATCATAATTACGTTGCCAAGGGTGAGGGAATGGCCTATAAAGAAAACAAGCTTCCCGTAGTTTGCGGCTGGATGCCGTGGAAGAATTTTTGGGCTACCTCGGCGCCGGAAAAGATATCTGAACAGTTGAAGGCATGGTGTACACAGAATATCGGTTCTGAATATTTGAGCGGAGTAAGTGCTTTTGAAATAGATGAACCTAGCTGGGGCTACGGCGATTGGAAGCTGCAAAGTATACCGGAGTTAGAGAAAGATATAGATCTGCGGAACGAATATTACAAGCAGTTCGGCTGCTGGCCAACGCTCAGCCGGGATCGTCTTAATGATTCCAATGGCTGGCGTAACACCGTGTGGTTCAGGCAAAAAGTCTTTACGGACAGGCTGGCAAACATTGTAGAAGGGTATAGGACAGCGTTTCCCAGCAAAAGTTTAATGATCTGTTTGACGCCCACCACGTATGAGTCCGGATCACAGATGGGTGTTGACATCAACCGCTTCAAGAGTTTCCCTGCTTCTTGCCGGCTAATAACCGATCCTTATTTTCAAGCTTTTAGAAGACCGCTGCAATGGTCGGGGTTCATGATTCGATGGCATAGAGCGGCTATGGATGCGCGCTCCTTGGGCGGGGTGATCCAGTTTTATGATTCACATCGCGATACCGGCTGGCCGGCTGAAGGCTATATGGACCTGAACCCGGATGATGTCTACCGGCAGCCGTTCGAATATCTGATGAATGGCGCATCAAATTTAACTGTGTTCGTTATGGCTGCATTCTCGCAAAAGAGGACGGAAAATATTGAAGCTCTGGGAAGGGCGCTCGATTTTGCCAGGGAGAACAAGCATCTGTGGCAGGATACGCATCCCGTCAGCCAGGTGGGTATCTATTTCTCTGAAAACACCTTCCGCATGAAGGATATGTGGGGCCCCTGGAGCAGAATGACCGGGCTTTACGGCGCATCCTTCCAGACGGAGTACACCTATTACGCCCTCTCCCACATGCAGGTACCAGCGGATATAATCTCCGTGCCCTTCTGCCAAGAGAGCAGCCTGCCGGAGAAGTTGAAAGGCTACTCTGTAATAGTACTGCCGGACGTTAAATGTATGAGCAAATATGAGGCGGATTCTTTTGCCGGGTATGTAAAGAACGGTGGCACGCTTATTATTACTGGAGAGACCGCCTTCTATAATGAATACGGCAAACCCCATTCCAATCCGGCGCTCTTAAGTCTTACTCAAGGCAAACCCGTGCAGGCCAAAGAGCATACAACGTTAAAGCTAAGCAGCAAAATCCTCCCCAAAGAACTAAGAGGATTATCCATAGCGGCTGACTGTAACGATGCCACCCTTTTCTACCGCATGGCAAATCGCCACCCGGAATGGTTGAAGGCAAAGTGCAAGGAGATGAAATTCAATGGCTATGATCTATTCTTCTCAGAGAGGCTGCCCAAGCCCGTGAGCGCAGCAATCCTTCCGGGAAAGGGCGCCTTAACGCTGGCAGCCTATGAAGATGGAGCATCGGCCATAACTGTAAATAATTACGGCAAGGGCAAAGTATATTACATCGGCCCAAATGACGTCACACTTTTTCAGGGAGAGGTTACGGATTCTCTGGAAGAGCCGGTGAATAAAACCTCTCGCGAAGCCTGGTGCATGAAACTCTTTGGAACCATCATGCAGGAGGCTCTGAGCAAAGACCGTCTGCTGGAAGTAAAGACTGCTCCTGCAATGGAAGTAGCCATGCGCCGTAAAGCAAAAGGCGGCGGCACGCTGCTCTATTTCCTCAACCACAGCGGCCGGCCGGTGCAAAACACCAAAGTAAGAGTCGCTCTGGACAAAAGTATCAAACGTGCAGGTCTGGAGCTTTACCAGCCTGGCAGCGTCCCCCAAAAACTCTCCGGCACAATTACAAACCAGAGCGTGGAGTTTATTATACCATCCATCAAAGAATTTGCCGCAGCAGAGATTGGACAGCAAAGATAAGATCAGGGATATTTAATATTCCATAAAAGGTTACGGAAAGGATAAAGATAATGGCGATGGATCAAGCGGCACAGTGCAACATTAACAATAAAGGGGACAATGGAATCGTTCTGTCGTTTATGCATAGAAAAAACAATCCGCGTAATTCGGAGGGCTCATTTGTTGCACTGGCCGATGAGCGAATCCTCTTTGCATATACCCATTATTATGATGGAGATAATTGGGATGATACAGCTCCAGCACACATCTGCGCTCGATACTCTTCGGATGGGGGGCACACCTGGACGGATGATGAGGTATTAGTGAAGAATGATGGCGGCTGTAATGTCATGAGCGTATCACTCTTGCGATTACAGGACGGGCGCATAGGCCTATGGTATTTAAAAAAGAACAGCCTCTCAGATTGCAACCTTTGGATGCGGACCTCTGATGACGAAGGAGGTTCCTGGAGCCAGCCCCGGTTATGTATCCCTGCGCCGGGATATTTTGTTGTAAATAATGATCGTGTTATTCAACTATCCGGCGGGCGGCTGGTAATTCCGGCAGCCTATCACCGTAGCAAGTTACCTCTTGCCGAGTGTAAACAGAACCCATACTTGGCCGTGGATGGGCGTGGCATAGCCATCTTCTTCATCTCGGATGATGGCGGAGTCACGTGGCGGGAATCACGTGATTGGTGGGCTATGCCGGTACGTAGCGATTCCGGTCTGCAGGAGCCGGGCGTAGTGGAATTGAAGAATGGGCAACTCTATGCATACTGCCGTACCAGTAATGGGTGCCAGTATGAGCTGTATTCCAGTGATGGCGGAGATACCTGGACTCCACCGTCTCCATCGGGATTCATATCTCCTTGCTCGCCACTCAGCATCAAACGCATGCCCTCTACCGGGCACCTGCTGGCAGTCTGGAACGACTGGAGCGGAAAGCTGGCGCCGGCATCCTTGCGAATGGATGTACCTACCTGGGGCAGAACACCGCTGGTAGCCGCCATAAGCGAGGATGAAGGTGCCACATGGGCGCATGGCAAGCTTATTGAAACAGACCCAGAGCGCGGATTCTGCTACACGACAATACATTTTGTAGAAGATGCGGTGCTGCTGGCCTACTGTTGCGGCGGCGGCAAAGATGTTTGTGTTCTGCAGGATATGTGTATCCGACGAATTGAGCTGCAATGGCTGTATGGCGACTAAAACACAGCTTACCTGTTCTCATATGAAAAGGCTCTCTGCTACCGGAATTTTACAGCAGTGGGGATTAATTCGACGATATGATTGGTGAATCGAAATGCCTAAAATAGATGTTCTAAATAGAAGTATAGTCTTTGATAATCCAATACAACATCTTCGTAGCCGCCATGGTTATTTTCCGGGAATAGAGCAACTGCAAAACAAGGAGTTAATAGCACTTTTTGCTATAGGAGAAGCATTTGAATCTGTTGATCTTACTACATATATTTCCCGTTCAATAGACAATGGAAAGACCTGGCAGTTGCAGGGGCCGTTATGCAGTAGAGATGCATTTGATTCTCCCGTATCAATATTTCTAAAACCTACGGTGCTCAACGATGGGAAAATAATTGCTATGGGATACATATTCTATAGAATCAATCCTGAATATGCAATTGGTAATCCAGAAACAAACGGTATTTTATCTGGAGACATAATAACATCGTTCTCTAATGATGACGGAAGAACATGGAGCGTACCTGGCGTGGTACCCCGGACGCGCGCAGAGCTTATAGAAGTATCCGGGCCATGTATACAGTTGAAAAACGGAGATTTACTTGCATCGGGCGGATTATTCTCAATGTGGGATGGAACGCTGCCATCCGGGCAACTCGGCATACTCTTGCGAAGCGCAGATGGAGGCCGTAGTTGGGACGACAGCGTTTCATTCTTTGAAACCATAGATAGATCCGTTACGCCGTTTGAATCAAGGCTTTGCGAGATGAGTGATGGCAATATAGTTGCACTTGCCTGGGCATATAATCAATACAAGGGGATCAGCCTAAACAACCACTTCACCATTTCCCATGACAATGGATATACATGGTCGCAGCCCATCGATACTCATATTGAAGCACAGGCATCAAACCTGATTTGGCTTGGCGGCAGTCAATTACTTACAGTCCATGCCCATCGTGGAGAAGCAGATACCGGCCTTTTTGTGAGATTGGTAGATCTGAGCTACGAGAAATGGCAGGTAATATATGAAAAAAAGGTATGGGGTGGCGATAGCTCGGATGTAGCAGGAAGACTTTCATCAGTATTTAAGACTCTAAAATTTGGACAACCATCCCTGTTGCGATTATCGGAATCTGAATTTTTATTGACGCATTGGAGCATAGAGGACGGACAGGGCCGCATCCTTCTACATAGGTTGCAGGTAACGCTCTAAGAGACAGCGTTATACCATAGGTTTATATCAAAATATGATGCCATGCTGGTACGGTTTGGGGATGCAATCATAGAGGTGCCATGCCTGCAATGACATGGGCAGGCCACTCTTAATTATAGTGTATTTCGCCAAGCAAAAACCCCAAAAAACGGCGGATAATTTTCTCTGTCACTTTGACCGAAAAAATCCGCTGACAAAGCATTCTATCAGCGCCGCCAACTGTTTGTGCCATCCAAGAACGGCCTGAAACTGCTCAGATGATATGACCGTTTGCTCGCAAATTGACTATGCTAAATGACCGTATCTAATGAAATGAGGCCAGTAGTTTATATTTTGCATATAGGGCGTCAATCCCCTGGAGAAGTCACCCATAGTCCGGCCATTTATGTGGCCAGGAACAATACAGATGCCGATAACGATGGAGATATCGACGGCACCGAAGAGAGCAGGGAGCAGGGAACAAGCTACTGCCGGCAACACTGCCCGAGGAGCCGTTATCGGAAAAATTGTTTTTTGCAAGCCCAAATTCCCTAGTTTTGCTATATTGCCGGCATAAACCAAACTTGGGATGCATTTACTCATGCAAACGCATATTTACTTTTTCAAATGCCACTTTTTCAAATACTATAAACATGTAGTTTAAGCCTATATCGCCCAAAACTCTTGTCTACATATACCCTTGGCTTGTTCAAAAGTACAGTGAGTTTCAAATCCAGCCTGCCTGCAAAGCTCTCTATTGATAAATACAGTATGCTCACAAAAGTCCTCTGCAATAGGAAATCCCTTTCTTTGCAGATGTGCAATTGCAGGACATCTGCCTACTTCCAAAATTAATGTATCTCCTCTGTAGAATAACTTATACTCTCCACCTTCAAGGCCAAAAACTCTTCCCCAATGCTCTTCTAGAGCCTCTAAACCTTGATTGCTAAGCTTATCTATTAATGGTTCATAACAATTGATAGCTATCCTGCGCCAATATTCATAAAGAGCTTCAAGACCGTATCTTTCTTTTACATACTGAAAACCAATACTTAACGCTCCATGAAAGTCTCGATGCAAATACGCTCTCATCTATCCTTCTCCTCTAGATAGCTATCGTATGGTTCCAAGTGCTTGACCATTACCTCATATGCAGCCTGGGGATCGTGCGCGTGGATAGCCTGATAGATCAATTTATGTTCTCTTAGAGTCTTACTTTTCAGTTCAACAGGCCTCTTCTTCTCTTGGATAGCATTGAAAAACTCCACTAGAGCTGTTTGAAAGCCATGTAAGACGCTATTTTTTGCAGCAGCAAAGATAATTCTATGAAAGCGCAAATCTTCCTCCTTGAAGTTTTCACCCTTTGCTGCTTTCTGTTCCATCAGCAATATGATTTGCTCTAGTTTCTCAAGATCTTCTTCTGTAGCGCGACAAGCTGCCAACTTCACCATTTCCAGCTCAATACAGCGCCTGGTCTCAACTAAATCTCTAAACCTGTTTTTCTCAAGAAGAATACGATGGGAAATCTGCTCTATAAGAGGACTCAGCTCCAGCTTCTTCACTGTGATCCCACGCTTGGACCTGACCTCAAGAAATTGAAATGTCTCCAAAAGCCTGATCCCCTCCCGCACAGAGGTTCTACTCACACCTAGCATCTGCGCTAGCTCTCGTTCTGTAGGCAGCCGCTCTCCGGGCTTGATCTGATTCTGGATGATATAATTGCGGATCTCATCTGCAATTTGTTCATATAAGTTGGCATGTTTCAATTGCCTCAACCCTCACACCTCCAATAAATAACTTCGCCATCGTTCAACTGCAAAATGCACCCTGGCTCTTTTCTCCTCTGATAGAGGCTGATAATAGACAGTGGCTGGATTATCCACTATTCCCAAATAAGCAAGCGCCTCCTTATGGCCACTGAGCCAGTCTGAAACATTAGGGCCGTAGATACCGCCAAACAACTGATTCAATTCTAGCTGAAGAGCCAATGCCTGCTCTCTCTCCCCTGCTCGAGCGGCAGTATAAAGCCTTTTCACAAATCTCGTTGCCAATGATCCGATACCGGGCACTATCCCGTCAGCGCCCACCAAAAGAGCAGGGGCTAATGCTGTTTCGTTGCCCTGCATGAGGCCGAAGTCTTTTCTTATTTTATTCTTAAGCGCTAGCAGAGACGTTAAGTAATCAAAATCGCCTGATGAATCCTTAACTCCGGCAAACTTGGGATTAGCCATTAACTTTTCCATGATTTCCAAAGGGATTCTGTTGCCAGTAAGACAGGGGTTGTTATAGATCACCATAGGCTTTGTGGTGAAGTCTGCAATCGCAAGAAAAAATTGCTCAATATCCTGTCCAGAAAGAAGCCTGAAAAAAGGTGGCTGCAAGATAACCAGTGCGTCCACGCCCAGGCGTTCCAACTGCCTGGCATTGGCCAAAGTTTGCTCCAAGGATGGATCGCTGGCCCCAGCGATCACAGGGCATCTGCCCCTAACCTCAGCGATCACAATTTCCACTAGTCGAAACTTCTCTTCTGTTGCCAAGGCCAGTCCTTCTCCCATGGTGCCCAGAAGAAATAATCCTTCTACACCTGACTCTAGCATAAAATTAACTAACCTGCGAGTGGAGTTTTCGTCAACCTTCCTGTGGCTGTCTAGAGGGGTGACCATAGGTGGAATTATCCCTTCAAGTTTAAACATTAGTTCTATCCTCCTCAGGTTCAATCGTTACCCGACAGCTTCCCCTGCTCCGATCTATGTATTCAATTTTATAGCTGAAACCGTATCTTTCCATAATAGGTCTATATAATGCATCACAATGATCACAGTAATGAGGGCACTTTTCCACTCCTTTTCTATTGAGCAATCCCACAGAAGGACACTTGTACATATTGATCGTGAATCTAGATTCGCTTGATGTTATGGTATAGCCTGCAGCTTCTTCCTCCAGTGTCCTACCCCAATATTCCTCCATACCCCTTATTCCCTTCTCCCTTACCAATTGATCTAAACCGGCCAGATATTGGTCAGAGATGGTACGCCAAAATTCCTCTAGGGCAGCCATCCCATCTTTCTCATATAAGTAGTTGAAAAGTTCATTGTACGCGAGGATAAACTCTGTGCAGGAGATCAAAGCTTCCACCTCCTTTAGGCTCTAAAATCAAACAGTCGAGATTTTTCAAATGCCACCTCCAACCTATAAACATCTGTGAATCTCATCTCCGCCAAATCAATTCCCTCCCAGGAGAGTTGAACCTGCCAGGTTCTATTTCTTCAAGGCGTGAAATTAAGTGGCTTATCCCTTTAACTTCCTCATCAGTTGTGCCCTCATCTGAACTGAACCAAAGAAAGTTTCTTTCGATTCGATATTCTTGACCTTCTTTTCTGAAAATCTGATCGCACACTATTATTAAACGTCCATCAGCAGCGCCACCGTAGAAGTGACTGTAGGCAAACAACAGCCGCCCGTTCTCAAGCTCAATCATGTTACCTTCAGACTTTCTGGGATTTTGTTCGGTAGGATTGAGTTCCAACACAACCTTGGGAAATTTCATTTCTCTTGTCTCCTCGCTACCATTTTGGCCCAAAAATCGCTGCCTTCAGATCTAATAAGCTATTATCCATATAGCCGCTTTCCTTATAACGTGCTACCCAATATGTTAAAATGCCTTTTCCACTCTCAAGGAAAGTGCACGCAGGATTACTATAGGCCAAAGACGGGTGATTCTCAATCTTCCGAAAATCAATCCAGGTTTCCCCCTCATCTTGGGATCTAGCTATACTCAAAGGGGTTCTTTTCCCATAGTGGCTTGCCCAACTAGGATTATAGGGACTATTATTCCAGACAATCATCAACTCCCTAGTTTGCGGTATGCGCACAAGCTCTGGGCATGATTCTGGTGACATGAGTCCTGTAGTTTGCGCCAAAGACCAGGTAGCTCCCTGATCTTGAGAATACGATTTAAAAATAGAGCCTAGCTGGGTGCGCATCACCATCAAGAGCTTGCCATCCACAAGCTCTTCAAGATGGGGCTCCATGGCACCCCGCAGGGGAAGATCTGCCCAAGTTTCACATTCATGCCAGGTTGCTCCCCTATCATCACTATAGATACTGCCTGCAAGGCCATGGTCCGTCTTGCTCCTAGTGGCCCCTGTCTGTTTGGTGACAGGAATGATAATTCTGCCTCCCGAAAGCAACTTCAGCACGGAACTGGCACAGCCATAGGGCTTGTTTATCCAGACAAACTGAGGTTGTGCGAAAGTTTGTCCATGATCGATTGATCTTCTGATAGTAGCTGTTGTTTGGGGCTGTTTACCTAACTCTAAAACCTGATAGCGAAAAGTGAAAAGCAATAATTCGCCATTGGGCAAATACAGGAAACTAGGGCTATAGACGTTCACATCTCCACTTTCTGGCTCCACCAAAACTCTATGCTCTCTCCAACTCAAGCCCCCATCTGTTGATACCATGGCTGCAATACGATTGGGAGCCTGATCTGCTCCACCAAGCTCACTTTTGGTATACTCCTGCCAAGCCATAAGCAGTCTGCCATTTGGTAGCTCTACTATGGAAGCTTCTGAATGTCTGGGGTATTCCACTGTAGCCTTCCTGATAGTTAGAATTTGCAGCTTCATATTCTTTACTCCTTTGGTCTTATGGTCAGACCAGAGCCTCCCTTGTAATATTCTCCATAATCTCTTTTTTTCCTCTCAGCTAACAAAAATCTTTCGCAGAGGAATTGAAAGTAACGAAGAGCAGCTAAAATAGAGGTAAGCAGTATGGCCGGTTATGAAGGAGCGAATTGCCTCATTAAAAATCTACTCGAAATAGCATCGCCTCATATGAAAAATCTACTTGAAATACTCTCCGGATCGAGGGCTTACTTAGTATAAGTAAAGTAGAACAATCTGCAATCTGGAGGTTAGCTATGGCATTTACCATGAAAGAACGTAAAGCCGTTACCAGAGAAACCAGAGCTGAATACAAGCGTGCCTCCGAAAGGGATAAGAAGGCTATTCTGGACGGCTTTATCCATCTCACAGGATATAATCGTTCCTATGCTGCTTACGTCCTTCGTAAAGATCCTAAATCTGCTCGCAAGAGATCCTCTGCTATTCGCAGAAAGACCAAGCCCAGAGTATATACCCCGATATCATCGATCTACTGCGCAAGGTCTGGGCTGTCTGTGGCTACTGCTGCGGTAAGTGCCTGGCTCCTTTTATGCCTACTATCGTCCCTAAACTTGAAAAGGACGGTGAGTTGGTTGTTTTTGGTACAATGAAAACCTAGCGTTCCGGAACTTAAAAAACCCTGCATAAAAAGGGAAACTCCATTGCAAGCACCCCTAAAAACATGACTTTGGCAGGAAAGCGAAGGGAAGCAAGGCCGTATCTCGCTTGGGGAGCGAGATACGGCCTTAGTGGAATGTCAGCAGATGGCTGTGATGCACCAGCCTGTCAATCAGGGCGGCGGTCATCTGGGCATCATAGAAGATGTTGACCCATTTGCTGAACTCCAGGTTGGTGGTAATGATGACGCTATGTCTTTCATAGCAGTCTGAGATTACCTCAAACAGCAGTTGGGAACCGTCTCTCTTCAATGGAATATAGCCCCACTCATCGCAGATAAGCAGATCAAGCTTATGCCATTGTAAGCATTCTCCTTTTTCACCTCCTGAAGTCTTTCAACTACAAGGATAGTGATTAATTCTGGTGCCTGCAATGGCTTTTGCATTTGTGAGGATTTTATCGTTGCAAAAGTGGGGAATTCTCTTTGTAACTTTGTCCCTTTTTATTTTGCACTAAACAACATGGCTTTCGATTTTTATAATAGTGAGCGAGATCGAAAGAAAGCCGTTGAAAATAAATCAACAATATTGATCGGATTTATAAGCGCTATGGCTGCAGTTATCTTAAGGATTAGTAAGGATGTTCTAAGTGACGATTATATGCGGTCAGGGCTATTTTTCATGTTGGTGTTTTTGGTGATAGTATTAGTGATTATTATGTTGTATCTCTCTACAGCAGTTATGGTTTATGATTAAAGCTATTGAGGTTAGAAATTATTATCAACCGAGCCTTCAAGATTTTATAACAAAGAATACCTCGAATACTTCTTATAAGAAAAAGGTTATTACCACTTTAGTTAATCGTACTCTGTATAATTTCAAGACTACCAATCTTAAAGTTGATTATTTAAATATGGCTCAGGCGTATTTTAAGAGAGCTATATTTTCCACTGTTATTTTTGTTCTACTTATAGGAATATCAATAATATATTCAAATAAGTACTCTAATAATGCCTCTAATAGAGGAAATGCCATTTTGCCTGGAGGTTATACTATTGTAGGTGGGTATCTTTCACGTTGACATGTTGCCATTTCTAAGCAATGAATCTATGGCCTCTTGAAATCGCTTCTGCTGCAGAACACTCTTATTCCTTTCCCACTTACGTAAGACGCTGGCATCGACCCCAAGCTGTCTGGCAAGTTGCGATTGCAATGTTCCGGTAATTTTGCGGTAGGCCATGATCTTTCCGCCCAAGCTCATATCTTTGGTAATGGTGGGAGGTATATAGCCTAAGAATTCGATGATCTTTGGTATGCGGTGCAGGTAGGGAACCCAGCCGTGTTTTTCCCAACCGATAATAGTATATTTATTGACGCCGATTTGTTTAGCTACTTGGCGAAGGGAAAGCCCCATATCTAACCGTTTCTTCCGTATGTGATCGCCGATAGTATTTAGCTGCTTGAGATAGGCTTGGGAATAGATTTTAACAATGGGTCTTGGAGCTTTCAATACTATCTTGCAAAATGGCAACGCAGGAACTGGGATGCTCTGAAGCCGGCCCAATTACGTCGAGATGTAAACGCTATGCTGCGAAGACTATGGCAGATATCTGCCCATAAATACAACCCCGGAAAGGAGGAATCCGCCATACCCTTCGAGTAGATTTTTACGTGAGGTATCGTACCCTCTCTTGAATAGATTTTTTAATGAGGCATCACGTACCCTCTACAAAGCTTCTCAGGCTCTTGAGATGGCTGTCTGGCACAAGCGTAAGGATTCCGTTCCTGACCAGAGTTTGCACCCTCTGACTACTTTTGATATTTAACTTTTTGCGTAATTTTACAGGGTATCAAAAAGGTTAATAATCTGCCAATAGAGGGTATAAAATAGAGCAAAGAGATATGCCTTCAGCAGGCTGAAGAACATACGCTAAATAAAGTATTATAGTAGAACAAAAAAATACAAGGAGGGAACAGTTATGAAAGCAAGAGAGTTCTGCTTTAGAGTTGCTTTGTCACTAGTTTTCATGGCGCTTCTTGCGGGAGCGGTCTGCGCAGACTGGGCCAGCGTAAGCATAGGCGGCGGCAGCATGAAGCGCGTCCTGATGGATGTAGACAGCGACGGCTACGTAGATTCCCTTTCTGTAAACTACTGGTACAAAAACCCCGGGACAGGCGCGGGCAGCTGGCAGGCAATATCTACCGGCTGGAACCAGGAAGTCTGGAACGGCGGCTATCAGGTAGGACATGCCAACATAGCAGCCTTTATAGACGGGCAGAGAGTAGGAGACGTCAATGGAGATGGCCTGCCGGATATGGTAATAGGAACCATAGGCTGGGATCCGGCAGTGAAAGTTCCTACCAACATGAGAGATTCTATATACGTTGCCATAAACCCCGGCACGCAGGGGACGTGGAGTTTCTACTATATAGGGACCCTGACGCCTGCCACGGAGGATGGAGTTGAGGCCATAGAGATAGGTGATATGAACAACGACGGCTACCCGGATATAATAGCAGGCGGAGAGAACCATCAGGTGCGCTGGTATGTTAACCCCGGGAGCATGAGCAACAACTGGTCCTACTATACCCTTTACACCAACACCTATTGCGATATAGAGGGTATGGCGTTGACAGATTTCAACAGCGATGGTTACCTTGATATAGCTGCAACCAGCTGTGCTTCTTTGGGTGGCTCAGGCGCAACGTTTGTGCTGCTGAACCCCAAGAGCAATACCGGCAACTGGCCTTGCTACACACTGGATACCAGCATTTACAGTTGTATGGAGACCATATCTGTCGGCGACCTGGATGGGGATGGCGATATGGATGTGATAGTAGGTATAAGAAAGCCGTTTGTTAAATCCTACCTCAGCTGGTATAAGAACAAAAGCAACGGCACATCCTGGAGCAGCAGGATTCTAATGGATACTCTCTCAACGATCGGCCTTGAGGGGCAATTGCCGGTGGTTGTGGATGTAGACCTTGATGGCTACAATGATGTAATCTGCTACAGGAAAGATAGTGCAGCCAGTCTCTGGTATAAGAACAACGGCAGTGGCTCTTCCTGGGTTAAAAAACAGATTACCACTAATTCCCTGGGCAGCTACTATGCTGTAGGCGATGTAGATAACGATGGTGATATAGATATAATATGCGGCGGTAGGTGGTATAAGAACCCAACCAATTAAGAAAAACTATGGAGCTTTTGTGCCCGGAGCTTGGGGTCAGGAGGTTACAGACTGACCCCAAGCTTTCATACTTTGTTGCCTGGCTGCAAAGGGAGTATAATAACAAACAGCAATATTAAAATTCCGATCATTATGCTGTTTGAGGTACGAACATGCTGGAGCATAGCCACATATACGATATCATCTCCAGGGGCACAGATATGCGAACCACGTTGCAAACCGGCTTTGCTGCCGGAGTGTTGATGATAGTGCTTATCTATGCCTGCTTGGGGCTGTTGCTGCTGCTCTCGTTTATAGGCAGCGGGGTGCAATCGTTAGCCATGCACGGAACAGGTTATTTGCAAGCTCTCGCGAAAACGGAGAGCGGTCTTGCAGCCGGAACGAGCGCTCGGGCATCTTTCCCGGCGGCTTTCTTCATTCTGCCGATGCTGATCTGCGGCGTGATTGGCGCCCTGGCCGCTTTAGCCAAGCGGGAGGGATGCCGGCGGAACAAAAACGTTTTGCTGTCCGGTGGACTGCTGGAGTTGAGCTGCGATTATATCGCCTGGTGCGGCTCATTGATATTATTGGGCTATGTGGCGGTCTTTATTCTCTTGCGACAAAGGTTGGACTGGAGCTTCTTCACTTCCAATGACAGCCTCTACAGCTTGAAAAGACCGGGTGAAGGTGTATCCTCTGACGTATCTTTTTGGCTGTTTTCTCTGGCTGTTATAGTCACAGCTTTGTTCATCGGCAATCTGCTGCATCGGGCCTGGTCATTTTTGCATTACCGGCTGCTGCAGCGGTTCAGCCGTTCCGATTGGCGGGAAGAAGTGCGGCATGAGGAGAAGATGTTGAGCCAGGATAGCTGGCAAAGCGGTTTGCCTGGATAGCCCGCTTTTGCTATTATATCCTCGGAAAATGGTTGTGACTGAAAAGTTTGAAGCGATAGCCCGGTTATGAAAGGTATATTCCAAGGGGTAAAAGGGTAGCGGAGATCAAAACGAACGTTCCCAAGCCCAAAATGTAAGTTACTTATCAAAATTTGCCCAGGAAGATAAAGTTTTCCTTTGCTCAGGCAGGGATAATTTTGCCGGCTTTATTGCTGGCTTTAGAAAGTGAGGTGGCGGCAGTGCCGCAGACAGTTCAATCCGCCAAATCCACCACCGGGATTTTGGCCAGGGAGCAGGAGTTTGAAGCTCAGGAGTGGCCGCAGAAACCCGAAAAACGAATGGTTAAAATGTGGGTGGAAGAGCCTCCTGCCGGCATAAACAAGAACACTGGATTGATGCTGGTGCTCCATAACTGGGGTGGGGTTTACAATTCTTCTGAATATATTCAATGGTGCAAGACCTTTGCCGTCAGGTTTAATGTTATTGCCGTTTCCGTGAATTATCTTCAGAGCGGGCCGGAATGGAGGAAAGAGGCTTTGCCGTATGACCATGGATTTCTACAGGCTATGGATGTTATCGGCGCACTCTATACAATCCGGACACAGCTCCAAGCGCAGGCTATTACGTTTAACGAAAACAGAATTTACTCCATGGGAGTGAGCGGCGGCGGCAACGTCACTCAGATGGCCATGAAATTGGCCCCTTATACCTTTGCCTGCGGTGTAGATATCTGCGGCATGCCTGGTCTTATTGATGCTATTGCCTTCGGCACCGGGGAGGGAACAGACCTGAATGCCGGGTATTCACGTGATCCTCAAAGCCCTGCCTTTTTAAGCAAGGATATGCAGGAAATCCGAGATTTTGGCCATCCGGAACATTGCAAAATCCTGCATGCCGCCAACCCTCAACTGAAGATAGTTATAGTTCACGGCGTGGCGGATACCTCCTGTCCCATATCGGCAAAAATTCTTCAATACAGGAATATGCTGGCCGCCGGCATAAGCGTAGATGCCCATTTTTTAACGGAGTTTGATATAGATGGCGTTGCCGTTAAAGGCACGGGGCATTCAGTTGGGAACCGTGAACAGGTTGTGATCAAGTATGCTGATGTTTATCTGAAGGAAGACGGAGCCTTTGCCAAACGGTTGAATGTACCCAACGATTTTGCCAGAAAAGGCAAGATAGAGTATCCGACTTCAAACGGCAGGTATATCGTTGATTATTCCGGTTACCCGAAGATCTCTTTTCAGAATAAATAATAAGAACGGATAAGTTGAAGGAGTAATGATATATGGAATGGTTTAAGTTTCCGGATAAGAGGTTTGCTGTTAACGGCTTAGCATGGTTTGAGGAAGAGAAACCCTCTCTTAGACGTTTGCCGCGGCGTTTGAAGAAAGGCTTTCGGCAGCCTGTCTGGGATCTTGCCCAGATCCCTGCCGGAGGGCGCATAAGGTTCAAAACCGATTCATTGCATGTAGGCATTAAAGCCAAATGCCCGGATAATTTGGTTATGAATCATATAACTCGCATAGGACAGAGCGGCTTTGATATTTATGTGAATGATATCTTTATGGGCAGTACCTCTCCAGATGAAAAGGGTGCGATCAAGGCAGAATGGCATATCGCCGAAAACCGGGCTGTGCGGGAAATAACTATTAATATGCCGTTATATCAGACAACGAAGATAAATTACATCGGCCTGGATGAAGCAGCGATCGTCGAGCCTTCTACTCCGTTTGCTGTGGATAAACCAATAGTTTTTTATGGATCCAGCATTACCCAGGGCGGATGTGCCTCAACCCCGGGAACTACCTACCAGTCCTTTATCTCTCGCTGGCTGAATGCGGATTTTATTAATTTAGGTTTCTCCGGCAACGGCATGGGCGAGCTGGAGCTGGCCCGTGCCATCAATGAGATAGATGCCTCCTGCATCGTTCTGGATTACTGGGCCAATATAAAGTTGGGATGGGAAGAGAATTTACCCATCTTTACAGAAGAATTACGCCGTATTCATAAGAACACACCGATAGTAGTAGTCAGCCCATTTTATTTCTGTGCAGAGAACACAGGGGAGACCATTTCAGTAAAACAGCGTAAGGCAGCTCGTGCTTTTGTCCGGGCTATGAATCGCCAGGGGGATAAGAACATTTATTTATTCAATGCTCTTAAGGGAATCTCGGCTGATAATGCTTTTGGATTGGTGGATGGGGTGCATTGCAATTCTCTGGGGTTCTACTTTATGGCTAAAGCCATGGCGCCATGCCTCAGGCGCATCCTCCTCACTGGCCTGCGCCCGTGAGCTTAGAATACGCCTCCAGGACAGTTTCATCTGTTATTGATAAGACTGCTTGCAGGATATACAATAGGCAGGGAGAAGACCTCTGAAAAGGTGTAATCTACGCCAGCTTTGGGAGTTAAGGAAAGAGGGCTTCAATCAGCAGAAGCAGAAAGAGGACAAGATTATTCAGCCTGAAAGAGAAATTACTTAAAGGGGGGTTCCCCATGGAACAGATGCCCGGATATGCTGCTTTAAAGGATTTTCGTACTATTGAAGCCGAAGCGATGAATGTGTGGCTTAGAGAAGTAAATTTAGAAACCAAATGAACGTTCTCAAGCCTAGAGTAGCCATAGCCATGAGCGGAGGAGTGGATTCCTCCGTGGCCGCCGCCTTGTTGCTTGAGCAGGGCTATGAGGTCATCGGCATCACCATGCAGCTCTGGCCCAGAGCTGAAGAATACGAGCGCCCAGGCGATACGGCTGCCTGTTGCTCTCTGTCAGCCGTGGAGGATGCCCGCCGCGTAGCGGCACATCTGGGGATTTCGCATTATCTGCTCAACTTCAGAGATATATTTGAGGCCGAGGTTATCGATAATTTCTGCTGTGAATATGTACGCGGGCGCACTCCCAACCCCTGCGTCAGATGTAACCAGAAGGTCAAGTTTGAGGCTCTGTTACGCCGGGTGGAAGAGATGGATGCCGATTACCTGGCTACCGGTCACTACGCTCGCCTGGAGTTTGACCGGGCTCGAGCCAGATATATTATCAGGCGCGGCCTGGACGAACGCAAGGATCAATCTTACTTTCTCTACGCCATGACCCAGGAGCAGATCGCTCGTACTTTGATGCCGTTGGGCGGTCTGACCAAGGAGCGGACGCGAGAACTGGCCGCTTATTACGGTTTGCCTGTAGCTACCAAGGCCGAGAGCCAGGAGATCTGCTTTATACCGGATAACGATTATGCCGCCTTCGTTGCTCAAAGGAATCCTGCTGCCGCTATGCCGGGAGATATCGTGGATACGGCGGGAAGAGTGCTGGGGCAGCACCGGGGCATCGTTTGTTATACCGTAGGCCAGAGAAGAGGCCTGGGCATCGCCTCAGGCCGTCCTTTTTACGTAGTGGATATAGATGCTGAAAATAACCGCGTGATAATAGGCTCAGAGGAAGAGCTTTTTCGTTGCCGGCTGACAGTGACGGATATCAATTGGGTGGCGCTGCCCGGCCTGGAAAATTGCCGTGAAGCGGAGGTGTCTCTGCGCTATCGCATGCAGCCTGCTCTGGCAGTGATAGAGCTTGTAGAAGGCGGACAGGTATTAGTAACCTTCGCACAGCCGCAGCGTGCCGTTACTCCAGGCCAGTCGGCCGTCTTTTATCATGGCGATACGGTGTTGGGCGGAGGCATTATCGTAAGATCATTTTAAAATGTAAATATTAAATATCTGGTATACTTTAGATATGAAGAGTTTTAGCGCAAAGAAACGATTCTTTTTAAATATTCTCAAAGAGATGCTTGATACCGTTGAAGCGCCTTCTGTATTCCCGCTTATGGCATTGTGCGGGCAGAGCAGTGCAGCACATAATAAAACGAATATGTATATGGACCACAAGGAAAGGATAAGATATACTCCCCATTATCATAGCTGCTTCTGTTTTTATTACGTGCCGAAAGGAAAATGCTACATCGATATCGAGGGCAGGAAGATTTATGCTACGGAGAAGAGTATGGTCATTCTGCAGCCACATCAACTCCATGAAGTAAGCCCTGTCAAAGGCGCTCCGTTTCAGATGCTGTGGGCTTCTATAGATGTACTTTACTGCCGTATCCATATGTCGGAATTCTTACCGAACAAGGGGCCGGTCGTTCTCTTTGGTCTTGATTTATCCGGAAGCAGGGAGGCAAAGTATTTGCTGGAGAGGGTAACGGAGGAATTGCAGAGTAAAGAGCATCTATATAAGCAGGCCGTAGGTAAGCTGATGGCCCAATTTTTCATAAGCTTGCTGCGCAATGTGAAGTCGCTGACAGAAGAGCAGGATAGATGGTCCAAGATGGTGGTCAAGGATGTAATGAAATATGTCGAGGAGAGATATGTAGAGCGTATTGCTCTTGATGATCTAGCGGCCTTTATCTCTCTGAGTCCGTCGTATCTATCCTCTGTGTTTAAAAGAATAACCGGCATCAGCGTGGTAAGCTACATAAATCGTGTCCGGGTCGAGAAGGCAAAAGAGCTGCTTAATGATCCCAGGCTTCATATAAAGGAGGTCGCAGAAAGAGTCGGTTTTGAGGATACCTACTATTTCAGCCGTATTTTTAAAAAGCTGGAAGGGCTCTCTCCTTTGCATTACAGGAATGCGTTGAAGCAGATATCAAAATAATCCATCGATCTTAAATTTATCCATTTTAATCACATAATAATAAAGTTAAGGTAATTGTAAGTAATAGTATTAGTTTGGTTTTTCCTTGGTAAAGAAACAGATCTCTTTCTATTTTTTTACCGGGGATCTACCAACGTGGCGGAGGTATGAAGGTGAAGAAGACTTCTCAAGAATTACCTGCTATTGCAGGTGGAAAGCCGGCTAAGACGGTACCTTACGGTTCGCAGATCCGCTATGGAGAAGAAGAGTCAAAGCAACTGAAGGAAGCAATCGATAAGGGAGTGTTGTTCTATGCTTCCGGCAATAAAGTCAAAGAGATGGAGCGAAGGATTGCCGGATTGACCGGTGCTGAATACGCTGTAGCAGCCAGCAGTGGCACGGCAAGTATTCATGCTGCTATGATAGCGCTGGGAATTTCTCCCGGTGATGAAATTATCACCGCCCCCATTACCGATATGGGGTCACTGATACCTATTCTATATCAGGGCGCCGTTCCCGTCTTTGCGGATGTTTGCCCACACTCATACACACTGTCGCCGCAGTCGGTTGAGGAACATATCACGGAGAGGACTCGGGCAGTGCTGGCGATTCATCTGTGGGGCAACGCCTGCGATTTAACGGCCTTGAAAGATATATGCCTTCGTCATAACCTCTACCTTATTGAAGATTGTGCTCAAGCATGGGGGTGTACTTACAAGGGAGCTTTTGTCGGTTCTGTCGGCGACATCGGCTGCTTCAGTCTCAATGAATTCAAACATATCTCCTGCGGCGAGGGAGGAGTGGCTGTTACCAGTGATGAGGGAATAGCCAGGCGTTTGAGGCTGGCTACGGATAAATGTTATGACCGTGAGCCCGGCGTTGCTTTTCGTGATCCCTCTTTTCTGGCCAACAACTACCGCATGACTGAACTTCAAGCCGCTGTGGCATCGGCTCAGCTGGATAAACTTGCCGGAATAGTAGAGCGGCGTCGTTGGTGGGGCAGAGAGCTGAGCAGCAGGCTGCAGGATTTGGAAGGGATAACACTCCCTAAGCCTGCTTCCGGTTGTGATCCTACTTGGTGGTTTTACATGCTGCGTATCAAGCCCAGGGTGCTGGGATGCGATGCCGATGAGTATGCCGCAGCCCTTAAAGCCGAGGGTCTAAGAGCCACACCTCATTATATAGGGCGCTGTGTCTATGAGTATCTCGTCTTCACCAGGCACAGTGCCTTTGAGCGGGGCGGGCATCCCTATGAACGATACGATTATCATGCCGGGTTGTGTCCGATAGCAGAAGAAGTGCTGGAAACAGGAGTGGTTTTGCCTGTCAGCGAAGCCTTTACCGATATCGACCTGGAGGAAACAGCAGAAGCAATCTATCGTGTTGCCCGATGGTTCATGAACGGCTGCAAGTAAATAGTGCAGACAGCAAAGGGTAGGATAAAGCAGCTATTTCATGTTGAAGGAGGTACCATTTATGCCCGATCCGTTGATATTCGATTGCTGGACATCCTACGGTCCTCACCCCGGTAAAGATGAGGCCGAACGCTGGCGGTTGGACCATCTGCTGGAGGATATGGAGTTTTACGGTATAGCCCGGGCACTGGTCCGGCACGAACAGAGTATCTATTACGATGCCATGTATTGCAATGACAGATTAACGAAAGAGATAGCTCCGTACCGCGACCGCCTGTACCCATGCTGGACTCTTCTTCCGCACCAATATGGTGATTTCCCTGAGCCTCGGTGTATTATCAATCTGATGAAGCAGGAAGATATTCGTGCCGTTCATCTTCAGCCGGCCAGAAACGCTTATCCTATTCATGCAGACGTGCTCGGGCCGCTGGCAGAGGAGCTGAATCGCTGCCAATGCTTGATAACAGTAACTTTAACCGATCTGGGCGCCAACTATCAGTCGGCGGTGGATTTTTGCCGCATATTCAGCCGCTGCCCGGTTCTTATCGCCGAGTCCCATTGGGCGCAATGGCATCTGATGACGGCCATTATGGATGCCTGTTCCAATGCTCACATGGAACTGCATAATTTTCAGGGCAATAGAGCTCTGGAATGGTTCAGTCAAAGATACGGTATAAAGCGGCTGTTGTTCGGCTCCGGCCTGCTGAAGCGCTCTGCTGGAGCAGCCCGGGGTTATGTGGACTGGGCTCTGCTGCCGGAGAAAGAGATCTCCGCCTTTGCCGGCGGCAGCCTGAAAAGCCTGCTTGGTCAAGGGCCGTCAGGTGTACCCCGGCTTAGCGAAGAGGCGGATGAAATCGTTCGGTGTGCCCGCAGCGGCAGGCCTTTATCCGTGGCCGTGCTGGATGCGCACAGCCATGTTCTCCACGACGGGCTGAACGGCGCCGGTGTAGCTTATTCCATGCCGGGCGGAGATGCTGAGCATATGTTGGAACTTAATCGCCGCATGGGAGTGACGGCTGCCGCTATGATGTCATGGAATGGAACCGTGAGCATGGATGTAGTGGATGGGAATATGCTGATCGAAGAGCTCGTTCAAAGATATCCGGAAGAAATAATCGGCGTATCGAGTTGCGATCCCACCCATCAGACAGCGGCAGAAATAGAAGAAAGCTGTCGGCATCTGCATCAAAGGAGAGGCTTTCGCGGTCTGAAGCCGTATTATACCAATAATTTGTCCTATGCCGATCCCCTGTATGAACCCTACTGGGATTTCTGCAACCGGCACAGACTTTACGGCCTGCTTCATGTGGCCCCTGCTGCCGGCGGCCTCCAGGCAGTGAAAGAGCTGGCAGAGCGTTATCCTGAGGCTACCTTCATCATCGCCCATACCGGACAGTCTTGGACCTTTGCCAGGGAGGCGGCAGCGGCAGTTCAAGCTCACTCCAATATCATGGCTGAACTGACATATACAGGCGTTCCCAATGGCCTGATAGAATGGCTTTGCCATACTATAGGCGCCGGCAGGGTGTTGTTCGGCAGCGATGCGCCTATGCGAGACCCCAGACCGCAGCTAGGCTGGTGCGTCTATACCCGGCTCTCTTTGGCAGAGAAGAAAGAGGTGTTGGGAGGCAACTTTGCCAAAATATTGAGAGAAGGAGAATTATCAGGATGCCCATTACCAATATAGAAGAACTGGAAGAGCTGTTGAGCCGGCCTTCAGAGGACTTAATAAAGACCATGGCCGCACTGGAAGGTGATATCATCCTCTTGGGTGTCGGCGGCAAGATGGGCCCGAGTTTGGCCCGAATGGCTAAGCGAGCTACAGAAGCGGCCGGAAAAGAGCGCAGAGTAATCGGTGTTTCCCGGTTTACTGACGACAGCCTGAAGGCAAAGCTCCAATCAGCCGGCATAGAGACCATTCGTTGTAATCTTCTGGATAGAAGAGAGCTCGAAGCCCTGCCCGATGCTCCAAATGTCATCTTTATGGCCGGGATGAAGTTCGGTTCGGCTGAAAACCAGTCTCTAACCTGGGCACTGAATAGCTATTTGCCCGGAGAGGTCTGTCAAAAATATAATCGCAGCCGCATCGTAATCTTCTCCACCGGCAATATTTATGGACTAACCCCGCTGGTCTATGGCGGAGCCGTGGAAAGGGATGTTCCCAACCCCATAGGGGAGTACGCTGTCAGCGCTCTGGGCCGAGAGAGAATATTTGAGCACTTCAGCCGGACATCAGGCTTACTCGTGGCCATCAACCGCCTGAATTATGCCGCCGAGTTACGCTATGGTGTTTTGGTAGATATAGCCGAAAAGGTGATAAAGGGAGAAGCCATTGATCTCTTCATGGGCAACGTCAACGTTATCTTTCAGGGCGATGCCAGCGATATGATTCTGAGGACGTTTAATTATGTTTCATCTCCACCCTTCATCATCAATATCACCGGCCCTGAAGTGCTAAGTATCCGCCGGGTGGCCGAGCAATTTGGACAGCTTATGAATAAAGAGGTCGCTTTCACCGGAATAGAAGCACCTGATGGCATTCTGAGCAACAGCCAGCTCAGTCACAGCCTGTTCGGCTATCCCAGGGTAAGCATCCATCAATTGATAAGCTGGACGGCAGACTGGATAATGCAGGATGGAGCCAGATGGAGAAAGCCGACGCATTTTGAAACCAGACATGGCCAATACTAACAGCTGTTCAAGGAATTGGCGGTATTGCTGCCAAAGATGAAAAAGATCAGCAGACTCAGGAGTGCTTGCATGGAAACTCTAAAACCGATAATTAATAATCCGCAACCGACAAGCGCGTCCGCAGGGCGTACTATTAATCCCATAATTCAACGCATCTTGCAAAAAGGTGTCGTCATTCCCGCCAGCCCGCTGGCTTTAACCAAAGAGCGTAAGCTTGATGAGCGCCGCCAAAGAGCTCTGTGCAGATACTATATTGCTGCCGGTTCCGGCGGGTTGGCGGTAGGGGTTCACACCACCCAATTTACCATACGAGACCCGAAAATAGGGCTATACCAGCCCGTACTGGAGATTGCCGCCGAAGAGATGTCACGGGCAGATAGGGATAGAGCAGAGCCTCTGGTCGGAATAGCCGGTATTTGCGGGGATACCGGGCAAGCCGTAAGAGAGGCGGAGCAGGCTCGTAATCTAGGATATAATGCCGGTCTTCTTAGCCTGGCCGCTATGAAAGATGCTACAGAAGAAGAGCTTATTAACCATTGCAAGCGCATATCTATAGAGATACCGCTGGTAGGCTTCTACCTGCAGCCTGCAGTGGGTGGAAGAGAGCTTGGCTACAGCTTCTGGCGACGATTTGCAGAGATAAAGAATGTAGTCGCCATAAAGATGGCTCCGTTCGACCGCTATAAGACCGTAGATGTGGTCAGGGCAGTGGTGGAGGCCGGCCGAAACGACATCGCCCTCTATACCGGCAACGATGATAATATTTTGATGGATCTGCTTACTCCTTACCGGTTTATGGTTAATGGTATTTCGGTAGAGAGGAGAATAAGTGGCGGCTTGCTGGGACACTGGTCGGTATGGACGAAAAGAGCGGTGGAGTTGCTGGAAGAGTGTCATAACATCGTATCAGGCGGAGGAGATGTACCAATGGAACTGATGTGCAGGAGCGTTGAAATTACGGATGCCAACGCCGCCTTTTTCGATGCTGCTAACAGATTTGCCGGCTGCATAGCAGGGCTTCATGAAGTATTGCGCCGGCAGGGATTGCTTGAAGGGATCTGGTGTCTCGATTCGAAGGAAAAGCTGAGCCAGGGACAGAAGGAAGAGATAGACAGGGTTTATGAAGCCTACTCGCATTTGAATGATGATGCTTTTGTGAGAGAGCATTTAAATAAATGGTTAAGCGATCGGTCTGATTGAAAATGGAGGAGTTGACTATGATTACATATCCGCAGGAATTACCGGCGTTTCCTCATGAGGAAGCGCTATCTCAGTTGCTGACACCGGGTGGTCCCGCTGTAGCTGTAGATGCTCGCGCGCTCTATTTAGATCTGGCGGAAACAATCATCGACCGGTCTCTGGCCTGGTTGGACGATAACGGTGTCATCATTGATCCGGTCGAAGGGCACGATAACCGCTGGCAGGGGGGAACCGCGGCCCGCTTCGTATGCCCGGCCGCCATTTTGCTCAGAGAGAGAAAGCGGACCGACCTGTTGGAGCCGGCCTCCAGAGCATTGTCGCAACTGGCAGGAGGCGTACTGAAACGGGCTGCAACGGGAGACGATCTCCGTCCGGCAGTGCTGGCTCTGGTCGTCAAGGAGATGGTTATTGCCTATGATATCCTGCGCGGTTATGTCGAGGACGACCAGGCTGAAATATGGCACAGAGCCTTGGCTGCCCTAAATCCCGATACCGCTTACAATGTCACGCCTGATCGTGCTGCCGGCCATCGTCCCAACAATTACGGTCCCTCTGCTTGCACTTGCGAATGGCTGCGTTTTCGTTGCGGGTTAGCCGATCAGCGCGACTGGATAGAGCATCAGCTCAGCCTGCAGATGCCCTTCTTTACCGAATTAGGCATGTATCGGGAACCGGGCGATCCTCACCTTTACGATTTTGCCGTGCGCCATAACCTGAGCGAGCTGCTGCAATACGGTTATGACGGGCCAATGCATGACTCTTTGCAAGAGTTGTTGCGGCGGGCAGGCCTGGTCACGCTGCAGATGCTTTCTCCTTGCGGCTACGCCCCCTTCGGCGGGCGATCCAATCTTTATCTTCATAATGAAGCCATGTTCGCATATATCTGTGAGTATCAGGCCCTGCAGTATATGAAAGAAGGGCGCCCGGAGGCGGCTGGTTGCTTCAGAGAGGCGGCTGTGCGCTCGATCCAGGCTGTTATTCCCTATGCTAAAGCTGATCCACTGCGCTATATCAAGAACTCCTTCGAACCCTCGACCAGACATGGCAAGGATAGAGGCTATGGCGAGTATGCGGTCTATGCGCTACTGGCCGCCTCTCTTTTTGCCCGAACAGCCTTATTGGCTGATGAAAATATAAAAGCAAGCGAAGAAGCATCGGCTTCTCAAGGCTGTCTCCTGAATATGTGGCCTGCTTTCCATAAAGTCTTTGCTACCTGCGGCCATACCCAGGCGGTTGTGGATACCCGCTGTCAAAAGGGTTACGATGCTACCGGATTGGGGCGGTTGCATCATCGGGGCGCACCACTCGATCTGGCATTATCCATGGGCATAGCCGCTGAACCGAATTATCATGTCTACGAAGCCCTGACCGGACAGGCTGCAGCCATAGGCCCCTGCTGGCGGCTGATGTCAGGCGAGTGGCAGTCGCTGGCGGCTATGAGCGATGCCATCGAGGATGTAACCTTTACCGAAAAGACGGTTTCACCGCAGAAAGTTGAGTGGAGCCTGACATGGAGCTTCAATTCCGCCTATACCGAAGCCAATGCCATCTCTGCCGTCACCCAGTCTTACCGGCTTACCTCAGGGAGACTGTATATAAGCACGACTATCAGCGGTTGTTACGATCGCCTGGGTTTGGAGATACCCTGTCTGGTGGATAATGGAGCCGGAGAGGCGCAGCTTCAGCTTGGGGAACAAGGGCTGGCTGTTACATTCAACGGTTGGGTTTTCAAAGCAGAGATGCCCGAGGCAGAGCTTTGTACAATGGAAGAAGGTCTTTATGCCAACCGAAGTGCGCGCTATCATTTAGTCCGCCTGGAGACTGCGGCACCTGCTTTTGAAGCTATCCTCTCCATAAGCCCCGAGAGCGGAGGGGACGTAGCTGCTTAATTTGCAATTTGGCCATAGCATGAAAAAAGCAGGTTCTCTTCTTTAATAAAAGCGCTTTTGGAGCGTTTTCAACGATCTGTTGAACGCTAAAAAACGTATCTTCCCAGAATACTTCTTCAGGTTTCGGTTGCCTGTCTTCGGCAAGATTGCCTTGTGCTCTCTTTGTCCATTCATACAGCAAAACCAGGAGCTGAAAAAGCTCCTGGTTTCTGCCGATTTAATCTTTCAATAATTGATTGCTGTTTTAGGAAGGAATCTTTTATGATGGTGTCGAAGTATACCCTGAGGAATAAGAACAATATAAACCTAGAATGGCACTATTTTTGATGATCAGCTGCCAATAACAAGGAGGTCATTAAACATGAGGGGGCATTTAAAAGTGAAGAGAGAGGGGTTCACGCTTATCGAATTGCTGGTAGTTATTGCGATTATTGCAATCCTTGCGGCTATTCTCTTTCCTGTTTTCGGCAGGGCCAGAGAGAATGCCAGAAAGGCTACCTGTCAGAGCAACCTGAAGCAGCTTGGGCTGGCTTTCAGCATGTATGCGCAGGATTGGGATGAAGTTCTTCCTCCCAAGATCTCAGTGCCGGTTACTCCCTGGAACAAGCTGATAAGCTCATACACAGGGAATAATAATGGTATTTTGGTATGTCCTTCCAGCAACATGACGGTGGGGTACCATAGATCATATGCCATGGTGGACAACAATATCGGCCATACTGGATCTGTCGGGAAGGCCATGACCGATATTCCGTTACCGGCTGCAACAATCCTTCTGGCGGAATCATGGATAAGTTCCAGCCAGCATATAGGATCTAACGGCGGCGGCTATCTATATTGCGTATCCGACAGTAAGTCCAAGATGGGCACCAGTGCTTCTCTGCATGCCGGCACGAGTTCTTCCAACTATCTCTTTGTCGATGGTCATGTCAAGTTTATGGAGTATCGCAGAACTACGGCCACTCCTTATACCGGAAGCTCCGGTCCCTATGCTCCAACCGGCATGTGGTGTACCGATCCGAACTGCCCGGGACGAGCAGGCCTGTAGGACTACTTTGTAGCAAGAGGGGTGTGAGGCATTCTATGCAACGATTAAAGATTTGCGCTGTAATTTTTCTGTTGCCCCTGATTATCATATCGGCGGTAGCAGCTGTTGTATCAGCAGATGAGCGTATCATAGGAGTGCCTTTGGTCAATGTCCTGCCGGTGATTGATGGTGCGGTTGATGAAAACGAGTGGAGCCATGCTGCAGCAATATGTGGTTTTACGCAGATAAATGGTGGAACTGTTTCTGATCGAGCTACGGTGGCTTTCCTGTGCTATGACCGGCAGGGCATATATATAGCCTTCAGATGTTATGATAATGAGGCTATCGATCTGCCGCCTCGAAATCCCTGGTATGATGATAATAGCGTCGAGGTTGCTTTGCAGGTTCCCAACGGCACCGTATATAGATTTATCGGAATGGTCAACAGCAAGGTGATAACCGCCGGGGGAACTAGCGGTTGGTCTGGCAGAGTATCTTTTGCAGCTCGCAGAACGGACTTTGGCTGGGAAGCGGAGTATATGATACCCTTTGATCAATTAGGCGGCCTCTCTGCAACTCCCGGCGATATATGGAGCTTCAATCTGGGCCGGTACTGCACCAAGGCGCAGGGAAAAATACGACGCTATTCTCTTGGAGCTGTTAAGAGCCATGCCATACCCGATTCAGCTGCATTTTATCGCCTGCGATTCACTCAAAACGAGGGAATGCAGTTATTATCGCTGGGCGATGTGCAGGGTGGTGTACTGGAACTGTCAGGCAAAGCGCTGGCGCCGGTGTCTCTCGATATAAAGCTGAGCAAGGGTGGAAAAATACTCTTTTCAAATAAGGTGAACCTGGAGACGGGTGATTTTAAAAAAATACCGGCAGGCGATATTCCGGATTTCGACAGATACAACCTGCATATAATCGGAACAGCCGGCACACAAGAGATCTTTAACTATTCACAGGCTGTCAGAAAAGAAAATCGAATATTCATTCGTCTTGCCCGGTGCGAGGAGAAAGAGTTTCAGAAGACCGTTGATATATGGATACCGGCAACGATAAAGGCATCCGGAGCGGAGCTGAGTCTGCTACCGGTAAACTCCGATAAAACGGTAGAAAAATGCATAATTCCTTTAACGCTCAAAGGGGATGTATACCGTGGCACAAGCAGGTTAATCAACGCCGGCTGTCCGCCGGGACGATACCATCTTTTGGCCAGGGTGCTGGATAACCAGGATCGCCTGCTGATACAGGAAAAATTCTCTGTAAGCGTAGCAAATCCTGATGATTGGTCCGGAAGCAAAGCGGGCATAACCGATAAAGTTCTCCCGCCTTATACTCCTTTGATTAGGGAGGGTGAAGCTTTAAGGGTCCTTAACAGAAGTTATATCTTTGAGGACAACGGTCTTCCCAGAAGCATTGAAGCCGCAGGAAAGGAGCTGCTCTTCTCTCCGGTAGAGATGAAGATATCCGGTTTATCTTCCGCAGATACCACCTTTGCCAGATCTATCGTTATGGAAAAACCGGAGCGTTACATACAGCTGGGCAAGCATAGCGACGGCAAATTATCCTGCGAAATAAAGACTACTCTGGAATATGATGGAATGAGCCGTTATGATATCAGGTTGATCCCTGCCGGCAAAGGAATATCTTTGCAGAACCTCAGCCTGGAGATTCCTCTTAAGGCAGAGCACGCCGGACTTTTTCATTACTGGCCGGGAGCATCCGGTTCAGGTGAACTGAAGTCCGCCTGGACGAGTGCTTTTAAATGGATTCTTCATCTGGGTGATGAAGATCGCGGCTTGACATGGTTTATGGAATCGGATGAGGCTTTTAGGCTTCTTGATACCGGCCGGGCCATTGAGATCATACCTGATAAAGAAAGAGTTTTATTAAGAATCAACATTATCGATCATTCCATAACCCTGGAATGCCCTGTTGTGTTTACATTCGGGTTGCAAGCTACGCCGCTACGCAAAACAGCTGTTGCCGGATGGCTTGAAAACAGGATATGCCACCATGCCTTCTATGGTATGGAGAATAAGGGCTATGCACAACCGGGGTCTCTCTTCAAACCAGCGGCAGATGAAAGTATGCTGGAAGCAGCGGAGAAGAACGGCTATAAGACACTGGTATTCCATGAAAGCTGGACAGAGATACAAAGCTATAGAGATACAGCTGAAGAAGAGAGACTCAAAAGTTTGATACAGGCTGTACACGACCGTAAAATGAAGATGATGCTTTACTTCGGCTTTGAACTGTCAGACCTGGCTCCGGAATATACTGCTTATCGTGATGAGGTAATACGTCCGAATGAAACTGTTTACACAAGGCGTGTTCCTCCGCAGAAAGCATACAAGGCCTGTTATAATTCCATATGGAGCAACTTTTTGGTTGATGCTATATCCAGGGCCTTGGAAAAATATGATATTGACGGTGTCTATCTGGATTCCACGGCGGTTCCTTTTCCCTGTGACAAGCTTATTCACGGCTGCGGATATGTAAATGACAGAGGACAGTTGCGGCAGACAGCTCCCATATTTGCTGTCAGAGAGATGATGAGGCGTATATATGCCTTGAATGTAGCGGCTCGAGCCGATGAGGCCTTTGTCGATGTGCATCAGTCAGGCTGTCTTGTAACTCCGGTAATGGCCTTTGCCTCCTCTTACTGGGATGGAGAGCAGATCGCAGGACGTCTTCATTCGCGGGGCAAGATTCCGTTTAAAAACATAATGTCGTTGCCGGCTTTTCGTGCGGAATTTATGGGAAAGAATATCGGGCTGCCGGCACAACTGATAGCCTATAATGCCAGGGAAGGGATGGCTATCTCTCTTTTGCATGACGTAACCGTCAGGCCTCAGAATGTCGGCTCCAAATGGTATGGTTCTATATGGAAGATCTTTGCCGATTTCGGAGCACAGGCTTCACGCTGGGTTCCATACTGGCTTGCAGATGATTACGTCTCTATCGAGCGTACGGATGCTTATGCCAGCCTTTATGTAAGGGATTCCAAGGTACTGATGGTATTATCCAATTTCGGCAAGCCGGGAGAGATCGCTGTGGAGCTGAAGAGTAAAGCGTATGGATTTGCTCCTCGGCGCATTCATAATGTGCTTACCGGCGCCAAGACGGCATTTAATAATAATCGTTTTAAAGCCCATCTGGAAGAGGCAGATTTTGCTCTCTTCATTATCGAATAGGAGGTATAACGTGCGCAGAATTTTAACAGTTATGGCGGGAATTTGCCTGATATCTTTGCTGGGGCTCTATTCCGTATCTGCAGAGAGTACATGGGTAGGATCAAAAATCGGTTTGACGAACGATGTCATGCCACCCTGGACAGCATTGCAGACTGATGCAGATTCAGCCGGCATAAATGTTAAAGCCTGGGCGCGACAGTATAGTTTTATCGATAGCGTGCTCCCTGGTCGAATTATTACGGCCGGCCGCAGTATTCTCTCACGGCCGATAGATCTGCAGGTGGTGGTAGAGGGAGAGCGCCAACGCTTAACCGGGGCAGAAGTTACCATGACAAAGAAAACTCCCTCCTCTGTTTCGTTATCGTCGGAATCCCAATCCAGCGTTTTACGGCTGGCAGGTAAGGCTGATATTCATTATGACGGCCTTATCTGGATAAAGCTTACCATCTCTCCCAAAAGAGCACTGACACTCGATAAGGTCACACTTGATATACCGGTAAAAAGCGAAATTGCCGGGCTGTACAATTTCTGGCCCAAGGCCGGCAGAGCTATTCCGAAGAAGGGGATAGCCGCTCCATATACGGGATTGGCCTGGATAGGCTGGGAAGAGGGCGGCATAAGCTGGATGGCAGAGTCTGATCAGCATTGGTACAATAGAAATAAGAGCCGGGCGATAGAAGTGATCCCTGGTAAAAAAGAGACCATTCTCCGAATCAAGATGATAGATCAGGCATTCTCTCCTAATCAGCCGGTTACATACTCTTTTGGGCTGCAAGCGACGCCTGTCAAGCCGATACCTGCAGACAGGTATAAAAAAATGATACATTGTGCCTTCTACAACATGGAAAAGATGCCGGCCGCTGTGAATCTTACTTACCCTGCCGCAGGCAATATCGATCCGATGTCGGGCGAAGCGGTTATAAAGTGCAGACCTGAATTCGAGTTGAATCCTGTAATAAATCGGGATACGCCTAGATGGTCTTACTGCCGAGAGCTTTTCGCCGTAGTTCTGCATAATGGGGATGTGGCCAGATTATACTGGAATGTAGATGACCGGGGGCTGCGGTATGAAGTATATAGAAATGGAGCGCCGATTCTTGTTATCAACGGCAGAAAAAAGCTGGAGGGGAAGCGGTATCATGAAATAAAGCTTTCCTGGGGAGAGAAGCTTGAAATTCGGATTGACGGCAGTCCTGCCGGAGAGAGGAACGGGTTCAGGGGACTCTTCGGTTCCGAAATATCCCTTGAGAACGGGCGAATAATGCTGGGGACTCATCCCTTTGATTTTATGTCTTCCTACTGCAACGGTGGTTTTACCGTCACACATCTGGCGCTGCATTCCGGGAACGGCAAAGCGTTGCTGGAAGATAATTTCAGCATTCGAGCAGATGGTACCGGTAAAACGGCTGCAGGCGGGCTTCTCAGCCAGGGGGGAGCCTTTGTGAACACTTCCGTAGGAACTGGTGTACGTTTGTACCAAACGGATGTTGAGGTCAGTGTTCTCGACAGAGCGGCGGAAATGGGTGTTGATACCATTATCTTCCACCAGAACTGGGCAGATATTCAAAGCTATCCCCGTGCTTCAAAGCCGGAGCTTCTTGATAATCTGGTAAGGGAAGCGCATAAGCGCAACATTAAAATCCTAGTTTATTTCGGTTTTGAAATGTCAGATAAGGCGCCTGAATGGGAAGAAATGGCAGAGCGAGTTCTCAACAAGCCTCCCGGTCAACCTTTCGGACCGGCCGGCAAGGCTCGCTGGGGAAGCCGTTACCAGCTAGAGCAGTATGCTTACCGTTACTGCAGCAAGAGCGAATGGCAGGATAGAATAGTCACCGGCATTGCCGAGACCATGGATAGATACGGAGTGGACGGAGTATATCTTGATGCTGTTTATGTTCCTTATCCGCCCTGCACCAACTATTTGCACGGCTGTGGCTATTGGACGCCCGGAAAGCACTGGGCTCCCGACGGCAGCAGTATCAAGGGAACTTACCCCATACTGGCTGCACGTCGTATGGCACAGAGGATTTATCAGGTGGTGAAATCAAGGGGAGGATATATAAACGCCAATGTTGCCTGGGGAGCTGCGCTTACTCCCGTAACGGCTTATGCCGATTCTTACTGGGATGGCGAGGCATGGGATCTGATCTGGGGCGCCAACAGGCCGGCAGAGGACAAGGTATCGGATATCCTGCCTTGCGATGCCTTCTGCGCTGAGTTTGCCGGCAAGAACTGGGGAGTGCCCGCTGAAATGCTTCTCTATAAAAAGCCGCCGGGATGGGTGTTTGATACGGTTCTGCCGTTAACATTGCTTCACGATACTCTTATCAGGCCTGAAATGTGGTGGAATGCCTATGATCTCGGCAAGATCAGCCAGATCTGGAGTATTCTGGATAAGTTTGGCGTCGGGCATTCGGAATGGTTTGCCTACTGGGATAAGAATAATCCGGTGCTGCTCTCCGGCGAAAGAGCGAGCGAAGTCAAGGCTAGTGTATACGGTCGGAGCAGCAATTATCTGGTTGTACTTTCCAATCTGGGAAGCACGGATAAGAGCATTCTTCTCAGCCTGAAGAATCGCCATTTGAAATGTAGATTTATAGATCTTACGGCCAACGAAGAGAGTATCTTCGGCAAGGCAGAGGCAAGGCTCACCATTCCCGGACAGGCGGTGAAATTAATTCAAATAGAGACGGCTCCTTTCGCTGGTAAGGTTACGGAAAGACATGGGAAGTAAGCTCTCGATTCCGGCGTTGATAACAGAGCGGTTGAAAATTGCACTTTCTGTCTATAGAAGGTATAACTATGTATAGTGCCTGACCTTGCGGGCAAGCGCTATCTTATTTTGTGAGGTAGGAATTTGCTGGATAGGAACAAGCGACAGCCTCTTTATGTTCAGCTTAAGGAAAAGATAAAGAGCGATATAATTTCAGGCAGGATACGCGCAGGAAGCAAGCTGCCGTCAACAATGCAGCTTGCGGAAAAGTATTCGGTGTGTCACAAAACGGTTCAACTGACTATGAAAGCGCTTGTTCGTGAAGGGTTGCTTGCCCGGCGTCCCCGCCACGGAACCTTTGTTGCCGGACAGATAGATGTTGATAAGCTTGCAAGGATAAATAAAAAACATCGTTTTGCCATGCTGGTGCATTTCAATGCCGATTTTTCCTCCTCTTTCTTTATGAGAGAGATGGTTGAAGGCGTAATGTCGGTAGCCAGTGAGAATGGCTGCCAGGTAGATCTGCTGGTTTATTCCAGTTTCGATACAATGGTTGTGGATCCCTCGCTATCCGGTTTTCTGCTGGTGATGCCCAGCAGGGAGGCCGCCGAAAAAGTGAAGAAATTGGGCATACCTGTGGTTGTAATAGATGCGCATCACAAATGGCTTGGATTACAATCAGTGTGCAGTGATAACGAGCATGGCATCTTTACGGCTGTGAAGTATCTGCTGAAACAGGGGCACAGGCAGATACTGTATGTTCATTCGGATTTTTCAAAGGCTATAAGCTTTTCCGGCAAAGAGAGATATTCCGCTTTTTTAAAAACAGCCCAAAGATATGGTATTGAGACCGAGGGCTATACTACGCTTGTAAGTGATCTTGAAGAGCGCCTTAACGGACCTCGTTTTACGGCGCTGTTGACGGATGGCTATGACGCTACAATTGCAACCCTGAAGATATTGCAAAAAAATAATATAGCCTACCCTGAAGATGTCTCCTTTATCGGTTTTGATGAGGTAGATCTGGCGGAACAGATGTCCGTTCCGCTCACGGTTGTCAAGCAACAGCTGGAAGAGGTGGGATGTACCGGAATGAAGCTGTTGCTGGAACGCGATGAAGGCAAAAAAAAGAAAAGAATATTGGTAAAGCCCAAGCTAATGATCAGAGAGTCAACAAAAATACTTCTCCGGTAATGAAGGATGAGATACCGATGTCTGATATCGATCAAGCGAGAGAGAATAAGATTTTGCTGAAGCCGGAGATACCGGCAAGATACGGTCTGGTGGTTATCGGCGGTGGTATGGCCGGAGTCTGCGCCGCCATATCCGCTGCCAGGCACGGCTGCCGCACCGCTCTGGTACAGGATAGGCCGGTGCTGGGAGGCAACTCCTCCAGCGAGATTAGGATGCATATCTGCGGGGCCGATTACAGATATGACGGCACCGCCCGCCGGGAGACGGGCATCATCGAGGAGCTGCGCCTGGAGGATTTAGCCCACAACCCTCAGCATTCTCCCAGTATGTGGGATATGCTGCTTTACAAGAAGGTCAAGGCTGAGCCGTTGCTGGATCTTTATCTCAATACGCTGGCTCTGGAACCCATAATGGAAAACGGCAGCCGCATCAAAGCCGTAAGAACCCGGCAGATGGCCAGCGAGCGGGAATTTATTCTGCAGGCAGACCTCTTTGCCGATTGCAGTGGTGACGGTCAGATAGCAGCTCAGGCTGGAGCAGATTTTGTTATTGGCAGAGAGAGCGCTGTCGTTTACGGTGAAAGCCTGGCCAACCAAACAGAGGATCGTTACACCTTAGGAAGCTCTCTGATGTTCATGGCCCGTGACATGGGCCGTCCCATGCCATTTATCAAGCCCGATTGGGCTTACAGTTATCCCAGCGATGAATCCCTGCAGCATCGCGAGCATGGATATTATCGCTATGGCTACTGGTGGATAGAGTGGGGCGGCCAGATTGACACCATCAAGGATAATGAAGCCATCAAAGATGAACTGTTGAAGATACTCTACGGTGTTTGGGATCACATCAAGAATCATGGTCGTCATGGAGCGGAGAACTGGGCGCTGGAATGGGTGGGTATGGTTCCCGGCAAGCGAGAGAGCAGAAGATTTATGGGAGATTATGTGCTGAGGCAATCTGATCTGGAAGAGGGGCACATTTTTGAAGATGAAGTAGCCTATGGAGGATGGCCCATAGATATTCATCCCATAGAGGGAATAGGCAATCCCAGCCGGCCTTGCACACACACCACCGTGCCTCTCTATTCCATTCCTCTGCGCAGTCTTTACAGCCGCAATATAGAGAACCTCTTCATGGCCGGGCGCAATGCCAGTGCCAGCCATATAGCCTTTGCCAGCACCAGAGTCATGGCTACCTGCGCTCTGATGGGGCAGGCAGCCGGCACTGCTGCAGCCTTCTGTAGCCGGGAAAGGCTGACTCCAAGGCAGGCAGCAGCAGACAAGATAGAGGCTATACAGGAGAAATTGCTTAAAGATGATATCTACCTGCTGGGACATAGAGGTACCGGCCGCGGTAATCTGGCCCTGCAGGGCAGCTTGAAAGCTTCATCCTCTGTCGCAGGATTTGAGGCAACTAATTTGCTGGGCGGCATTAATCGCCCGCAGGGAGAGAGTTCACACTGCTGGAAAAGCAGCAGCCCGGCAGGTGAAGATACCTGGCTGGAGATAAGCTGGCCGGAGAAGCGGCGGATAGAAAAGCTGCAACTGGTATTCGATAGTCATCTTGAAGAGCGACTCTTTCTGACTCAGGAGAGCTTTTTCTACCAAGAGAAGCACGTTATAACCCGGATACCAGAACGCCTGGTGAAGGCCTTCAAGGTACAGGTTTTTATAGACGGGAAATGGCAGACGGTAAGAATTGTTGATAAGAATATCCAGCGCAGATGTGTGGAGGAGTTTTCGCCAGCGCTGTATACCGACCGAATAAAATTAGTGTTTACGGAAACCTGGGGCAGCAGAGTTGTAACTCTGGTCTCTCTGGATATGTGCTGAGAAGGCTTTGTCGCAGTGCCCGGTAACGGTTTAAAAAATGCTTGACAGGTTGTTTTATAAGTATTAATATATACAATATGATAATAGACAAAAGCTTGAATATCGATATCAGCCGGTCAGCCCCGCTTTACCTGCAGGTAAAGCAGAACATCCTTCAACTGATCGATAAGGGAGAACTGAAGGATGGTGACAGGCTGCCTCCGGAAACCGAACTGGCCAGGATTTGCAACTTAAGCCGGGGAACAGTACGAATGGCCTTATCCGAGTTAGCCAGAGAAGGTTTGGTTAGCAGGCGGCCCAAGCGCGGGTCATTTCTCACGTTGGAGAAGCCGATTGTGAGCGCCAGGGTAGGTGTGCTATCGCCTCTGTTTTCGATTCAAAACAGTTCCTTTCCCGACTTCTTCCAGGCAGAGCTTGTCAGCGGTATCCGCGAGGGTGCGTTGAGAAAGGGAGCGACGCTTCTCTTTCTGCCCAATGTGCAGGAGTGGGGGAGCAACAATCATTTTTCCGGCGGAGAGAACCTGGATGTCGTGCTCTTTTTGATACCGAGGAAGGATGATATTTCTCTTATTTGTGAAATAGAGAAGATGAAAACCCCTTGTTTCTCTATTTCAGCGGCCGTGGGCAAGAACTTCAATTATATTGCTACTGATAATGTTCAAGGTTCCATACAGGCCATGGAGCATCTCTTCTCCCTGGGACACCGGCGGATCGGGTTGGTAGTAACCGCACAGGGCTTTGATTCCCAGGAGCGATACGACGGATACTGCCGGGCACTCAAAAACAAACATATTCCTTTTGACGAGGATCTGGTCAGAATTATAGAGGAACCTGATAATACTTGCTGGCAAAGAGCGGCGGCAGATAAAACGGCGGAGATTTTGAAGAGGGGCAAGCCAACGGCTGTCTTTGCCCCGGGTTCAAGCCTGGCTATGGGAGCAAAGGAGGCTATAGAGGCTGCGGGAATGTCCATTCCGGAGGATATCTCTCTGGTGGCCTTTGACGATTTTTATCTGGCTTCGCATATGAGCCCCAGGTTGACTACCGTAGCGCGATCCATCTGGGAGCTGGGCAAGATAGGCGTGGAAAAGGCGATAGAACTTGCAAGAGGAGAGGTAAAGCCGCCGCTGAATATTGTTCTGAAGACAGAACTTATTGCCAGAGAATCCAGCGGTAGGGCAAAAACAAGCGCACCGGCATTATGAAAAATAGAATATAAATATTACAGAAGAGGCAGGAGGGGGTAATATGCTAAGCGCGCGAGGGGTAGACATGAAATCGTCAAGGGGGTTTACGTTGATTGAGTTGCTGGTGGTTATAGCTATCATTGCTCTGTTGGCAGGCATACTCTTCCCCGTCTTCGGTAAGGCCAGAGAGAAGGCCAGGCAGGCTACCTGCCAAAGCAATTTAAAGCAGATGGGGATAGCCATACAAATGTATGCGCAGGATTATGATGAGTATCTGCCGCTTATCTGGGGTAACTTCGGCAGTAACTGGTGGGAAGTAGTCTCGCCCTATGTAAGTAAACTTACCAAAACCTCGGATTATTACGGCGCCAATGCCGCTATCTACCGGTGTCCGTCAGAGAGCTATGTCGAGGCCGGTGTGAGCGGTAATCAAGGACCGGTCTATTCAATGGGGATGCATTTGAAAGACAACGCCCGATCAACCACCTCGCTTTATGTCCCGTACGCTCTGGTGGATATAGTGAATCCCGCCTCTTCATTGATGGTGACCGACGGCTATTATAAGGCGTCATGGGGTGTGTCCGGCACAATATTGACGATAAAAAATCAGGCAAGCGGCGGGGTCAGTTACAGACATACGGAGGGCCTCAATATTCTCTTCTGCGATGGGCATGTGAAGTGGCAAAAGAAACCTGTTCCCGACAGTTATTACCAGCTCTGATTTGCAGCATAAGTTAACAGGCTCGCCTCTCGGCGTTCTATGCCGAGAGGCGAGCCTATAGGCATATCGTTCATAATAGATTACAGGGGGTAGCGTAAGGTGACAATCGGCAGGATGCAAAGGATAATCGGGTCGACATCGATTATCCTTGCCACGCTCACATGCTTGGCCCTGGTCCTGGGCAACCGGGCTCCGTCTTTTGCGATTGCAGAAAATCTTACACCTATTTGCGGCTTTGAAGATGGTCTAAAGGGCTGGGAAAAGCTGCAAACAGGCACAGGCCAAAATAGCTTTGAGGCCTATATCGATAAAGACGTGTTTCACGGTGACTCCCAGGCGCTCTCTCTCAAGAGCATATCCAAGGACAGGGGGGACTATGCCTGGGTAAGCAAAAAGGGTATTCCTGTTGAAAGAGGCGAATTATACAGGCTGTCTCTATATGTCAGGACGAGCCAAGCAAGAGGGGTAGTCTCTGCCGTACACCTTCATTGGCCGAATAATAGAGCCTTTGATGCCTATGAGATAGCTACGAGAACGAATGATTGGAAGGAGTATGAGATCTATTTTATAGCGCAGGCGGACTCTCTTGAGATTGCCTTGATCCTGGCCGGTGCGGGACAGGTATGGTTCGATGATCTGGGGCTTCGGAAAGCTTCAATACAGGAGTTGGACGGTAAAGCAATAATTAGGAAGCAGGCGGTGTTCAATTATATCTCCAGGCGCCCAAATCCGGATAAGCCTCTTGCAAGCGTTGCGTCTAATGAGAATAAAAAAGGCTATATCGTCTTCCGCCGGGCAGAGCCGCGGGACGTTTATCCCGACAGTATTCCCACCAGAATAGAGGTGATAACCGGTTTGCAAATCAAGGCTGCTTCCGGGGAATATGAGCCGGCATGGCTCTCTCTTCATGCCTTGAAAGATCTGAAAGACGTCAAGCTGACAATAATGGATGATCTGCGCCTGAAAGGCGGCAAAATCGCGATCAGCAAGCAGAACATCGATCTGAGAAGGGTGAAATGCTGGCCCCAGAGAACGAGTTGGACTTCCAAGTCGTATTATATCATCCCGGAACTCTTAGAGGGGAAAAGCGGCATTGAAGCTATAGCCAAAGGGAAGACGCAGACATTTTGGTTGACGCTGAAGGTGCCGGCCGCGGCAGCTCCCGGGGAATACTCGACGCGTCTTCTGATAAGCGTGGCAGGGGGCGGAAACACCGTCCTGCCGCTGAAGTTATCGGTCCTTCCTTTTAAACTTAAGTCACCGCCGGACAGATATTGGGCTATGTGGACCAGTGACCACGGATACGACCAGATGAGCCGGGAGGAATTAAGAAGAGAGCTGGCGGATATGAAAGAGCACGGGATAAACAGCGTTCTCTTCTTTGCGCCCGGCCTTGGGGATATTCGCTTTAGGCAGAAAGACGGGCAGATCCTTTTCTCCTCGCCCAAGCTGGCGGAGATTCAGGCGTTACGCCGGGAGTTAAAGCTGGACGCTCCTTTGCTCCTCTACTGGGCCGGCGAACTGGAGACACGGGCCCTGAGCTTGATCGGAAAGAAGATCGACCAGGTGGACCCGGATGCCCCTGAGATGCGGGAGGTGGTCAAAAAAGCGTTCCGGGCTGTAGATCGCTTTATCAAGGAGACCGGTGGAGAGGGTTACGGAGATTGGTATTATCTGGGCTGGGATGAACCGCAGATCTGGTCCGGAGGCGGTAATAGATCGCTATACGAACACGCTCTGGCCAGAGAGGCCGGGGTGCAATCCCTGGTAACCACCAGTGAAGGTGAATTGGCGGAGAAGCTCTCTCCCTATGTAACCGGCATGTGCTGGGCCGGTGCCCCTGAATCTGAAGGCGCAAACCGTTTGAGGAAGCTCCGGGGGCAAGAGTATTGGTGGTACGGCAGCGGTGTTTATGACGGCCAGGAGGGTGGAATGATGCCCAACCGTTATCTTTGCGGATTTTTGTTTTACAAGACGGGTGCCAAAGGCCAGGTCAGTTTTATATATACCAGAACGGGCGTAACCGGAGACCCGTACGATGATTTCGACGGTGAAGGTTATCCTGAGCCTAAGGACGGGATGATCGTTTATCCGTCCGCTGACGGTCCGGTGTCCACCTTGCAATGGGAAGGGATCAGAGAGGGGATAGATGACTACAAGTATGTCTATACTTTGGAAACATTGATCGCAGAGGCGAAAAGGAACGATAAATCAAAGCTTCTGGCTGAAAAGATCGAGAAGCGCCTGGCAACGATAATGGCGTCAACTGAGTTCTACTATTGGGGACAGGGCGGCATAAACAGTGATAATGCCTTATATCCGATATTTACTAACGACAGGGCGCAAAGCATACGGGAAGAGTGCATATCTTTGATACTCCAGCTGACAGGAAAGCTATGATCAGTTTTGGTATTGTGAGAGGGATAGGAGAGGGATGAATCGGATGAAAAAGAGATTGTTCTGCCTTATAGCCAGCTATGCAATGGTGTTATTCTATGCGCAAAGCGGCTTCTGTTTCTCCTTGGCCAGGCATGGCGACCCTGAAGCAACGATTCTGTTGGGGGCTAACGCCACCTCGGTTGAAGAACATGCGGCGGCCGAATTGTCCAAATACGTGAAAATGCTCAGCGGAGCAGAGCTTGAAGTGGTGAAAAAGTCGGAGGCGGTGAAGAAAACCGAGGTTATTCTCATAGGGCGCCGGGAAACCAACCCAAAGATCGCCGGCCTTGTTGACAAAGGCCTGATCAGGCTGTCATCCGATTATCCGGGGCTGGACGGCTTTATTATCCAAACGGTTTCTGCGGACGGGAAGAACTTCCTGGTTATCGGCGGCTCAGAGGACAGAGGCACGCTCTATGCCGTGTACCATTTTCTGGAGAAGTATGCAGGGGTAGGGTTCTTCTGGGAGGGAGACAGAGTCCCGGCCGGGGGGGATAGTCTGGCCGTTACCCGGATAGCCGTGGCCGAGAGGCCGCGTTTCGGCAGCCGGGTCTATATGCAGGAGTGCCCGTTCGGTTACAGCACCAGGACCTGGGATATAAACGATTGGATCAAAGAGATAGATTGGGCCGCTAAAAAGAAGCTGAACGCTTTGATGGTGCCCGAGGATAACTGGAACTTTCGCGTCTCCAGGGACGAGATAGTTAAAGAGGTTAAAAAGCGCGGCATAAAGCCGGTGCTCCTGGGTGAAGTGGCCCGTTTTGACCTTGTCACCCAGGATTTCATGGCCAAAAACCCAGAGCACGATTATGTCAGAATGCGCTGGCGCGGCGATCCTCCTTACCATGCTCTCCATCCGGGCGACCCCCTCTTTATGACACGGGGCCGGGAAATCATCAAGGGTCTGGTGCGCAAGTACGGGAGCGGCAACATATACTTCCTTTCGCCTTACGGCGAGCAGCAGATAATGGATTTGCCGGAAGAGAAGATTACTGAGCTGAGGCTGAAGTTTGCCGAGTCCGTATGGAAGATGATCCGCGCGGAAGATCCCGACGGCGTTTGGATGTTCTGGACCTGGCCGTTTATCAGTCCCCCCTGGCCGCAGGACGATGTGAAACGGTTTTTGCAGCGGGTTCCGCTGGAGGGTGCCATTGTTTGCGATTCCAGCCAGCCGGAAATACCGGGGGATTACCATTATAAGAGGTTCAACGGCTTTGAAGGGAGGAACTGGATACTCTCCATTATCAGCCTTTACGGTGGAGATGATTATCTGGGGGGCAATATCAAGGCACTCGTCCGGGATATCAAGAGTATCGCCGCCGATCGTGAGGCCGGGAATTGTCAGGGGATATACATATGTCCGGAGATAATCCATTACAACCCCCTCTATTTCGATCTGCTGGCCAGGCTTTCCTGGAATCCGTTATCCGTCGATACGGGCGAATATTTCAAGGAGTATGCCGTAAAACGGTACGGGAAAGAGAGCTATCCCAAGATGAAAAAGGCGCTGGATCACCAGGTCAAAGCTGTCCATGGCGATATGAACGGCTCTGAAGCCTTATATCAGCATCGCTTGAGCAGTTCTGGCTTCCTAGCTATCTACCTTACCAACATGGCCAAGCAGGTGAACTCCTTCCTGCCGGCCCAGACGGGGGCCTTAAAAGAAGCCCTGACTTTTGCCCTGTCCGAGAGAGGCCGGCTGGCCGGCAATCCTTACTATGTCAGAGATCTGGTGGACATAAGCAGGCAGTACATCACCTCTCTTTTCAATCGTCATTTCCAGGAGTTGAATCTTCGTTACGCGGCTAAAGACCTGCCCGGTTTCAAGCGAGAGGCAGCGCATCTTCAATTCCTTATGGACAGCCTGGAGGATATTCTGGCCACCTATCCGCCTTATCAGCTCAAGGGGGAATTGGTGAAGTTGCAGCGTGGGCATGATTTCGCCTCCCATGAGAGAGCCATTAAAGACTCCATGCTGACCTTTGCCGGCAAAGAGTGGCTGATAGATTATCCCAGCAAAGATATCCTGGAGTTGGTAAAGTACTATTACCGGCCGCGTGTGGATCTCTATTTGCGGACGATGGAAGTATCTTTGACAACGGGGAAAACGGTCGATGACCGCGCGCTGGTAGACGGTTACAGGAGAATAGAGGGGAATTGGCTGGAGACCCCTTTACTGTCGCTCAAAGACGATATCTACTCAAGTGCATCCACGGTCAGTGCCGTAGCAGCGGCCATAGAGAATATAACCGTCAAAGAGAAGGCTTTTCCTCAACGGAAAGCGATAGCAGCCTCCGACATAATAGATTTGAACAAGAGAGCGGAATTCAAAAGAGAGCTTTGGCAGGAAGATTTTTCCGATGTCAGTGATTGGAAGAGAACGCACTATTCAGGCGGAGATCTTGTCAGCGATGGTAAGACAGCCACGCTCTCCTGCCAAGGAGGAGCGGTAGTTTACGGAACTGAATTGAATGTTCAGCCTTTGAAGCATCCTCTGCTGACCTTTACTTTCAGGCAAGTCGGCGAGGTCCGGCGTGGCGCCGCTGACTTTGTGGTGTGGCTGACATGGGAAGACATCAGCGGCATAGTCTGGAGAAATCGAATCTTTCAGCAGGAGGTTATACCATACAATGAATGGGTTAACGTCTCGTTGGATTTGACAAATATACTGTCAGCCGTCTCCATTCCCAAAAGCCTGAAGATGATAGAGATAGAGGGATTGGGCTCGGTTACGGAATGGGACGGCATAAGTCTGGGCGAGAAGCAATAGACCGGTGTTATTGTTTGGATAAAGTAGAAGTATAGTGGGAGGAAACCCGGTATGGCGATCCGTCGTATATTGATTATATGGTCTATCTTTAGCGTCCTGTTGGCAGCAGGCTGCAGCAAACACCTCGGCTCAGGCTCCGGTCAGGCAAGCAAGAGAGTGACGGTCCGTTATGAAAATTGGGAAGTTTATCCCGCCCAGTTGAAGCTGCATCAGCAAGTGGTGGATGCCTTTAATCAGAGTCAAAATGAAGTCCACGTAAAATTGGAGCCTACGCAAGGCGGCCCTAACAAAATAAAGGTCGAGATAGCCGGCGGCACGGCTCCGGATGTTTTCTTCTGGTGCGACACTATTCTGCCTCCGCTGGTCAAGAAGAGCTCCGTCATAGATCTGCGCCCGTTCATTGAGAGGGAGGGTGTGGACCTGGGACAGTACTTCCCGGCCTTGCTGGACGGCTTGCGTTATAACGGAGGTATTTACGGCTTGCCGATTTATTACGGCACCAACGCATTAGTATATAATAAAGCTATCTTTGATGCCGCCCATCTGCCCTATCCTGACGGCAATTGGACCTGGGATGATTTCCGGGCAACCGCCAGGAAGCTCACAGTCAGGAAAGAAGGCAAGCTGGTACAGTATGGGGCGCTTCTGCCTGGCTCCATGGATGTGGTTGAGAGCCTTGGAGGGAAGCTCTTTGATCCGGAAGGAAAACGTTGTCTGGTCGACAGCCGGGAGATGCGGGAGGGGTTGCGATACATACTTACGTTGCAGAATGTAGACAAATCAGTCCCCTCATTGGCACAGCTCGGAGGAGAGGCGGACAAGCTGAAGAACGGGTTACAGATGTTTATGACCGGACGTATCGGGATGTTTATCGCCCCCTCGTTTATGCTGTCCTCCTTGCAGGATGTGAAAGCCTTCTCCTGGGATGTGGCACCCATGCCGACAGCGGCCGGCAGGAAGAGAGTCAGCGCCTTCTCTACCGGCACGCTGCATATATCCAGCCAGAGCAAGGTGAAAGAGGCAGCCTTCAAATTCCTGAAATTCGCCTGCGGACCGGAGGGGACCGCTATTATGGGCAAGGGGAGGAATTGCATACCGCCTATCCTCGAGGTGGCCAAGAAGACGTTCTGCACACCACCCCCTGAGCATATCAGCGTCTATATCGATTCCATATACTATGCCCGGCCGATACTTAAAGTAACCTGGGCCGATGAGTTCAGCAGCACCGTTTTCTCACCGGAAACAGAGCTGTTTCTTCTGGGAAAGCAGGATATAGAGAGCACTGTACACAATTTATCGGTTAAAGGACAGAAGTTTGCGGGAAGGGAATGACGGTATATTGGCGGGGAGATACTTATCAAGCAATCAAGCTTCTGATATCTATATTATGAAGTGAGGGATATATATGAGCAAGAAGATATCGGCGATCCTGGTCTTTATGCTGTTGCTGCTATCTATGCCTATGGCCTACGCAGACAACCTTGCCCCGCTGGGGTACTGGAGCTTTGATGAGTGCAAGGACGGCATTTGCCCTGATAATTCTGCCAGCAAGAGTAACGGCAAGGTTTACGGAGCTGCACAGGTTGAGGGGATAAAGGGAAGTGCGCTGGGCTGCAACGGCATCGACAATTATCTGGAAATAGCGGATGCCGATGCTCTCAATCCTGCCGGAGCTTTCAGCATCTCTCTCTTTGTCAAGCCGGAGCCTGTCGAAGCGGGCTTGGCCGGGAGAAATATCTTAGGCAAGCCCGGCACAAACTATCTGGGCTCATACGGCATTTTCAGCAACAAGGACGGGACAGCGGTTATCTTTATGATATCAGCCGGCAAGGAATCCTTCCAGATAAGCGGTAAGGTATCCCCTTATAACTGGCACCATCTGGCCCTGGTCTACGACGGCAGTGACTTATACGGTTACATAGACGGGAAGAACGTCGGTAAGAAGAGCGTTTCAGGCAGTATGGATTTAAATAAGGATCCCTTGAGGATCGGCGGCGGCTTAAAGAAACGATCGTTTCGCGGCGCTATCGACGAGGTAAAGATATATGGGCGTGCATTGAGCCAGGAAGAGATAAAGAGTGAGAGTTCTCCGGTTAATATGGCCAAGAAGGCTCCATCCGCTAGAGAGCTTGTCGCCTATTTTCCCCTTGATGAAGGCCAGGGGAATATAGCTCGCGACAGGTCTTCCCTGCGTATCGACGGCAGCATAGTCAACGGTTTGTGGAGCAAGGCCGACGGCGCAGCCGGTTTGGAGTTCGACGGCAAGCGGACCAGAGTAGAGATACCGCATCAGGATTATCTCAATTTCGATGACCGGATGAGCCTTGTCGCCTGGGTGAACCTGGCCAGTCCTCTGGGAGCGAATGGGGTCATCAGCAAAGGCAGGGCGACTTACAGCGGCTATAACTTTTCCGTCATCAACAAGCAACTGGTCCTTGAACTATATTTGGAGGACAAAGGGATAAGAAAGCCCTGCCGGATATACTCCGCCCCGTTGATAGAGAAGGGGAAGTGGTATCACCTCGGTTTCTCTTTCGATGGCCGGCAGGGAAAAGCCAGGCTCTATCTTAACGGCAAGGGTGTAAAAGAGGCGGACGTAACCGGTAAAATCAGCTATACTCCCTCCCTGGGCGATTATAACTATGCCGCTTTGCCCTTGGTGATCAGCGGGCTGGCTACCTTTCCCGACATACATTACCAGTTTTCCGGCTTTATCAGAGAGGTAAAGCTCTATAATTATGCCCTTTCGCCGGCGGAGATCAGCCGGGATTATGAGGACAATATCGCCATAGCCAAGCTTAAACTATTGACGGAGCATGAAAAATACTTACAGGGATGCACATCCGGTCTTAAGTGCAGCGTTGCGGATGCCGGCACAGGCAAAGCCATAAATGTCAAAGCTATGCTTCATAACGACAGCGGCGTTTATTTCTTCCCGGAAGATAGCTTTTCATACGGCCATGAAAAACGAGGTCAGTTCTATGCCTTCGGTAACTTTGAGATGAAGCTTCCGCCTGGAAAATATAATATAGTTCTGCTGCGCGGCTTTGAATACGAGCCTCAGAAGATAGAGTTAACATTAGGTGACGGAGAGAAAAAGAGACTTGACGTCAAGCTGAAAAGATGGGTTAACCTGCCGGATATGGGCTGGTATGGCGGGGATGAAGAACTGCAAACGATAGGTCATACAGAGAAACGCTATGATATGTTGCTGACAGGCGACAATATCGGCAACGCCTTCAAAATCTTTCAGGCAGAAGGGCTGAACTGGTTTAACATCGTGGATGGTATGAGCGAAAAGGCTGTCCGGCTGGACGATGAGACCCTGGCCGGCAGCGGGCAGGAAGTAGGCAGCAGAGTCTTGGGGGATGTTATCTGCCTTAACGCCGATACAGGTAAAGCCGGATACTTTGCGCAGATCGATGCTCTGAGCGCACTTCAAGCCAAGGGGGGCGCGGCCACTTTTGCCGAAGATATTCAATATCCCATTGAGAAACCCGTTTTTGTAGAATCCTGTCGGGGTTTACCGGTAGCCGTGGCGCTCGGCAAGGTTAATTTGTGGAGATACGCTTTCAAGGGAGAGAATCCGATCGGATATCGCTTCCTGAATGCCGGTTTCAAGATGGCGGCAACGGCAGCTACGGACACATACATTAACAATCCGGCCACCGTAGTTACGCCGGGAGGTTATCGGGCATATACAAAGCTTAAAGAGCTTTCTTGGCAGAAAGTAATCAACGCATATAAGGCACAGCGACTATTTGTGACCACCGGGCCGTTTGTTATTGTCAATGTTAATGGGCAAGATATGGGCAGCATCGTTGATCTGCCTGAGGTCGGAGGCAGCGTTCGATGCGAGATAGAAGCCGGCCATCTCTATGGGGTGGAGAAGATAGAAGTGATTATGAACGGCAGAGTGATAAAGAGAATTACGCCTGGCAGCAAAGATAAAATATTTAGAACTAGCTATACCCAACAAGTTGACGGCACCGGCTGGCTGGCCGTCAGATGCTACGGCCGGCAAGGAGAGTTCTTCGGCAACTGGGCACATACCGCGCCCGTCTATATTCAGGTCGGTAAAAAAAGCATCAAGCCTACGGATGAGGATATCGAATATATACTTACCTGGATAAGCAGCCTGAGAAAGGCTATTACTGGCCTAGCTCAGAAAGAGAAATGGCCGGAAAGCCTCTGCTCACCCTATTTGAAAGAGGTGGATGAAGCGGAACGGATCTACCAGGGATTAAAGGATAATCCCAGAAAATGGTGAATGCGGAAATGTTGAGAAGGAGGAAGGATAAGAGTGTTTGCTAAGAGAAACGCAACAACGTTCGCATTGTTGATTATGTTCATAGTGTTAGCGATATCACCCTGTTTGGCCGCATCCAGGAATATCATCCTGATGATTGGAGACGGCATGGGGCCGGATGTGGTAAAGGCTGCCGGAGCTTACAAGTTCGGCTCTGAATATCATGCTTTCGGCGGCCAAAGCTATCTGGCCATGGAAAGAGTGAAGAAGCATCTCTATGTCACTACCTTTTCCGTCGAGGGGAGCTATGATCCCGGCTGGAATGGCGGCAACAAAGAGTATCCCAAAAGGAGGCCCACGGATTCGGCAGCCGCGGCCACGGCTCTGGCAACGGGAGTAAAGACGTTTGATGGCGCCATCGGAGTCGATTTTCAGAAGAATCCGCTGGTCAATATTATGGAGATAGCCCAAGAGAAGGGATTAAAAACCGGCGTTGTTACTACCGTTCCATTCTGCCATGCTACCCCGGCAGCTTTCGGTGCTCATGTCGACAGCCGTGGCAGGTATACCGCCATTGCCGGGCAGATGCTGTTTGAATCAAAGCTCGATGTTATCATGGGAGGCGGCCATCCGGAAGCGTTTAGAAAGGGACGGGAGTATACCTATCTGTCTCAGGATGACTGGGTATTGCTCAAGTCCGGTTCCACTCCTTATAAACTAGCTGAAAGCCGGGAAGATTTTAAAGCGTTGATCGGAGAAGCTAAACATACTAAGGTATTCGGGCTGTTTAAGGGAGAGTTTCTGAAATACCGCCTGTCTGATGGATCCGAAGTTTCCCCGGATCAGCCGGCGCTGGCAGAGATGGTCCAGGGAGCGTTATCCGTATTGGAGCAGAAGAAAGGTTTTGTTCTGCTGGTAGAAGGAGGAGCCATAGATTTTGCCAACCACGCTAATAATCTGAATCAGTCCATAGGCGAAACTTTGGGCTTCGACGAAGCGGTAGCCACGGTGCTGGAGTGGATCGGAAAGCATGGCGGCTGGCAAGAGAACCTATTGATCATTACTGCAGATCATGATACGGGCTATATGCATGATGTCAAGCCCGGCCCGGCGGGGACGCTGCCGGTGGTAAGCTGGGGTACTGACGGAAAATGGTTTAGTCACACCAATCGCCTGGTGGACCTATACTGCCAGGGGAGCGGCAGCAAGATAGTGGAGAAGCTCGCCAGGGAGATCAGCGATTTCGAACGAGGTAAGGTCAAAGTTTTGGATAATACCGATATCTTCAAAATGATGTTTGAAGCTCTGAAGGCCAGTAAGCCTTCGGCCGATGCCGGCGCTTATAGTCTGCGTCGGGCTGCCTGATGTGGAGGTGTGATCGAATGCCCTTGCAATCTTTAGAGGAAACATGTATCAAACCGGCACCGGATTTTGACCAACTCAGACGTGTTCTCCTGCGTGACGGCAGGCCGGATTTTATCCCGTTCTATGAACTGCTGGTGGATATTCCCGTCCAGGAACGCGTGCTGGGAAAGCGGATTGAACATGCGGCTGATACGGTGGAGTTCTATTACAAAGCGGGGTATGATTGTTTGCCTGTGTGGAGCAGGGTGGATATGCCGCGGGGAAGTCTCGTTGATCGCTCTCACCCATATCCGATAAGTGACAGGAAGAGCTTCGAGGAGTATCCCTGGCCGGCAACGGATGCCGTTTCATACGCGGAATTCGATCAGGTGTCCCGGGTATTGCCGGAAGGCATGATGGCCACCTGCAACAGCGGATTAAGCGGTTTCTTTGAATGTCTGCAATCCCTGATCGGTTTTGAGCCGCTCTGTTTTATGCTGATCGATGATCCGGATCTGGTGCAGGCGGTATGCAGCCGTTTGGAGGATATATTCACCGCCATGTATCGCAATATGGCCTCGATCGACATTGTGGGGGCGGTGGTCGTTCATGATGATCTGGGCTTCAAGACCCAGCCGTTGCTAAGACCTGACGATCTCAGGAAGTATATACTTCCCGTGCACAAGAAGCTGGCGGAGATAGGGCATGCCGCCGGTAAGCCGGTGATTCTGCACTCCTGCGGACAACTTGCCCCGGTGATGGAGGAGATCATCGAGGAGGTGAAGATAGATGCCAAGCATTCCTACGAGGACTCTATCCTTCCCGTTACGGAGGCATGGAAGCTGTACGGAGAGAGGATCGCTATCCTGGGTGGCTACGATGTGGACAGGCTTTGCCGGAGTACGGAGGAAGAGATACGGGCATATACCGGGATGCTGGTCACAGAGGTGGGCGCAGAGGGCGGATACGCGCTGGGCTCCGGCAACAGCATAGCCTCATATATTCCCATAGAGAAATATCTGACTATGCTTGACGAGGGCTGGCGCTTGCGTAATCGGTGAAATGTATGATATTGGGATCAGCTGGTTTACCAGGGTGCCTGTATGGAAGAAGTGGTCAGGGATGGCGGTAGCAGAAAGCTTCCCGGGCATCCTGAAAAGCGATTGGCAGGCCAATTTCAGCTTTCTTTGGTCTTCCCTATCCCCCGGATTCAAGTTACCCTGCGCAGAATAGAATTTTGTGTCTCTGAGGTGGAAACAGAGGCTGCCGGTAAGCCAGTTTCGCTTCTCCGGCTGCGTCGCTGCGTTCGCTTCCGGGTTTGACGCGCACGGTTAAGATGAAATCCAGGCCTTCCTGTGATATATTATAATATGTGCTGCTTTGGCTGACAGGCCGAGCGGCAAAAACGAAAGAATTTTCATCAGGCTGGTATTTGTTTCGGACAGATTCGGCCGGGGGAGGCAGATATGGCAGAGGTAAGAGCATTCAAAGGCATAAGATATTCCGGCAGAGAAGGAGCGTTTCTATCTGCTGTGTTGGCCCCTCCTTATGATGTCATCGATTCCGATCAGCAGCATAAGCTTTGCGATAGAGATCCGTATAACGTGGTCAGACTTATTCTGGATGAAGAACGCTCGGGGGATAATGATACTAATAATCGCTATACCAGAGCGGCCGATCGCTTCAATAGCTGGCAGGAAAAGGGTGTACTGAGCCGGGACGAACAACCCACGCTCTATCTTTATGAGCAGGAATACGTCCTGCCCGGAGGGGGGCACCTTACCCGGCGCGGCATTATCGGTGCCGTGCGCCTGGTGGATTTCAGCCAAGGTATCATATTACCGCATGAGCAGACCTTCTCCAAGCATAAGGAGGACCGGTTGCGCCTGATGCAGGCCTGTGGCGCCAACTTCAGTCCCGTGTTCGGGCTTTACAGTGAACCGGAGGGACACATTGCCGAGACCTTCAACCGTGTGACGGCAGACAAGCCGTTGGCTGTTGCTGCTTTGGACACTGAGGAGCACCGTCTATGGGCTTTGACGGATTCCGATATGCAGGCTGCCGTAATCTCTGCCTTGGCCGATAAGCAGCTCTTTATAGCCGATGGGCATCATCGCTATGAAACTGCTCTGAACTATAGCCGTGAACAGCGCCGTTTGCGCGGTCTTGGGGAAGAGGGCACTTATGACTTTGATTATGTTATGATGGTCATGGTAGAGATGTCCGATCCCGGTCTGACCATCCTGCCTACTCATCGATTGGTGATTAAGGGCAAGCTTCCGCCCAAGGAGCGGCTGGAAAGCTTCTTCGAGATACATCCGGTGTGCAGCTGCTGTCATGATACGGCCCTGGCATCTCTGGCGGAGGCCGGCCGGAAGGGACCGTCCTTTATCCTGTACACAAAGGATGAGGGCATGCAGCTGCTCACGCTTCGTCAGGAGATAGCCGCTTCAGGCAGAGTGGGGAATATTACCGGTCCTCTGGCCGGACTGGATGTTACCATTCTACATGAGCTTCTGCTCAGGGATCTCATGGATGTGGATGATACAGACCCGGGGACCATCTCCTTTGTAATAGAGGCGGATAGAGCCCTAGAGGCGGTTCGAAGTAGTGAAGCCGACATAGCGGTGTTGCTCAATCCTGCCAGAGTGGAGCAGATTAAAGGCCTGGCTCTGGCCGGAGAGAGAATGCCGCGCAAGACCACCTATTTCTATCCCAAGCTCATAACCGGTTTAGTAATCAATAAGTTGCTATGAGCATTAGCCGTAAAAAGCCACGGATAGGTATGATGCTGCCGGCATACTGGCAGAGGTGCACCTTATCGGGTATAGCCTCCCGGATAAATATTTGCTGGGAGCTGCCTTTGCTGGCCTTACTGGCTTTCTGCTATTTTCTGTACTTTACCCATCATCTGCCGTTTTACTGGCATGATTACGATTATCTTATAGCTTTGGAGCGGGGTGTTGATTGGAAAGCTGTTTTTAGCATCGGGAAAGGATTTTTCTATAGACCATTGGAAACGGTTCTTTTTTCCGGTCTTTATGCTTTTTTCGGCTCCAATCCCCTGGGTTATCGTCTTTTCAAAGCCGTGGTTGTTGCGTCTTTGGTCATAGCACTGTATATCCTGATCCGGCTCTTATCTGGCAGCAGGATGGCTGCGGCCATATCTTCGCTAGTGTTGATTATCTCTCCGTCCACATTGCAAAGCGCCATGTATTTCAGTGATTTTGAATTGCTTGCCGAAACTTTGGTAATTCTCTCCCTGATAGGACTGGCTTTTTACAGCCGAAGCGGAAGTAAAGGGTGGCTGGCGGGGATATTCCTATCTGCAATGGCAGCCTGTCTTATAAAGGAGACAGCCCGTATATATCCTCTGTTGGTGGCGGCCTTTTTTATAGCTTTTGAAGGGCGAGGCAGCTTACTGCACCGCCGCAGGCTTCTTCTGCTTTTGGTACCGATCTCGGTATGGCCTAACCTTTTTGGCGCCGGCGGCTTGGAGCTTTTCAAAATTGCCAGCCTGGATAGGGCAGCCAGATTTGCCTTCCGCATGTTGACCGGAATTACTTTGCCGCTGGCGGTGGTTATTATGGCAGCATTGCTGCCGGCCTGGAACAAGGTTCGTCGGTATCTGCCGGGTTGTAATGAATACGATAAGCGTATAGCCTCTACTCTGCATTTTATGGTGATATGGCTGGTCTTTGTCCTGCCGTTGACCGCTCTGGCGCCTCTGTCTGAGTGGCGCTATCAGGCGGTGCTCTCTTTGCCGCTGGCCGGCATAGCCGGCACGGCTATAGCAGGGCTGGCCGGGTATGTAACTGCTCTTGGTAATGTACGCAAGACAAAGTACTTCTTACTGGTTCTGTTGCTGGGGTTCACTTTCAGGCAGAGCTTTGCAGCTTCTCGCACAACAGTTGCTGTAATCGGATCCTACGTATCCGGTCTGGATATGGTTATGCGGTTTACAGATAGCGAAGCCGTAAAGGGACATACTATTTATTACCAATCTTGGCGTTCAGAGCTTTATTCCCGTAAAGGAGTGAGCAATTATGTTAACATCTCTTCAGATGAAGAACCTCTGCGTTATCTGCTGCAAAACGGAGTACGGCAAGGGGATTTTTTTCTGCTCTTACCGCTGCAGCAATTACCGGCAGGATTGCCGGCCAGCTATGTAAGAGAGTTTGTTTCGGGGGCGAATCGGTTTGTTCTATACAGTATAGATTGATACTGTGCATTTTTATATGAATGAAATTCGGGTAACAAGCAGGATTTTTGGCCGTTGAGAGAGAATACTTTTAAGGTTAACCGCTTTGCGGCGTTTTTTGCTTGAATTCTTTTCTTTGAAGGCGAGGATCTGTCTTATGAAGCGTTTCTTCAGCAGGTTGGCTTCCAACGAATCGGTAGCAGGGTATGTATTCCTTCTGCCCAACTTTTTGGGCTTTCTGCTCTTCACATCGTTGCCTGTTCTGGCATCGCTGGTGTTGAGTTTTATGGATTGGGATATTCTGACTCCGCCCAAATTTGTCGGAATAACCAACTTCATCAACCTTTTTCACGACAAGCTCTTCTGGCAATATGTCGGCAACACAGTCTATCTGATGGCCAATATTCCGCTCTGCATGATAGGTGCCTTGCTGGTAGCCTTGCTGATGAACCAGAAGCTGCGCGGCATAGTTATTTATCGTACCATCTACTTTCTTCCCAGCGTCTGCTCCGGTGTTGCCATCTGTTTGTTATGGCGCTGGCTCTACAACCCTGATTTTGGTCTTATCAATACGATGCTGTCTCAGGTCGGCATACAGGGGCCGGATTGGCTTTCCAGCACCGCCTGGGCCAAGCCTGCTTTGATGTTAATGGGGCTATGGGGCGCTGTCGGCGGCATGAATATGATTCTTTATTTGGCAGCTCTGCAGGGTGTGCCGCCGGAGCTCTATGAAGCGGCGGAGATAGATGGGGCCAATGCCTGGCAGAAGTTCAAAGCTATTACCTTACCGTATCTATCGCCCACGACCTTCTTTATCGGCATTATGGCGGTAATCAGCGGCTTTCAGGGCGGCTTTATGTCTGCTTTCATCATGACCGGCGGCGGTCCGGCCGGTTCCACGACTACTATAGAGTACTATATATATAATAATGCTTACCAATGGTTCAAGATGGGCTATGCAGCTTCTATAGCCTGGGTGCTGTTCATAGTGGTCCTGTTGATCACTTTGTTCAATTGGCGCTTTGGCGGTAAGCTGGTGCAGTATAATTGATCGTCTTATTAAAGCTTATATATTAAAGGGTGAAGAATATGAGCAGTATGCAAAACAATGAGGCACAGGTTATAAACAGAGCGCCGGTAAGGGCTAATAGCGATGCTTATATACGCTCCCGCAAGCGAAAGCTTGCCAGGGAAAGATTTTTAAAGACTATTACTCATCTGGTTCTAATAATCGGTGGCGTATCCATGATTATTCCCTTCCTATGGATGTTATCCACCTCGCTTAAAGAGCCGGGGGCAGTGTTTACCTTTCCGCCGCAGTGGATACCCAAGCCGATGATGTGGGAGAACTACGCCAGAGCTTGGAAGGCCGTTCCCTTTGGGCGGTTCTATCTCAACAGTATTTTTGTGGCTGTATGCGTAACCTTTGGCCAGGTCTTTACCAGCTCTCTGGCAGCTTATTCTTTCGCCAGGTTGCATTTCCCCGGCCGTGACAAGCTCTTTCTTTGCTATCTGGCCACGATGATGATTCCCGGTTCCGTAACCATGATACCGGTATTTATTCTACTTAAAACCATCGGCTGGATAGATACCTACTGGGCTCTGATAGTGCCGGGCATATTCAGCGCTTACGGCACCTTCATGCTGCGGCAGTTTTTCATGGGCTTGCCCAGGGATCTGGAGGATGCGGCCAAGATAGACGGCTGCAGTCTCTTTGGAATATACTATCGAGTGATTCTGCCTCTATCCTTGCCGGCTCTGGCTACGTTGACTACTTTCACCTTTATGGGATCATGGAACAGCTTTATGTGGCCGTTAATTGTTATCAACTCCATGGAGTTGAAAACGTTGCCCGTTGGCCTGGCATCTTTCCAGGGGCTTTATACCACAGACTGGACGCTGCTTATGGCCGGATCAATTATTGTTCTGCTGCCGGTGTTGATAGTCTTCATCTTCAACCAGCGCTTCTTCGTCAAAGGTATACAACTCGGCGCCGTCAAGGGCTGAGAAACATAGCTTATCGATTGATTATGTACCGATTATGAGTGCTTATCAAAGGGCTTCCGCGGCAACGCAGGAGCCCTTTCTATATGCTTTTACGAATATCATAAAAAAACTAGGAAGAGATATTAATGTTGTGCTATAATACTACGGGCATAAAATAATACAAGGGAGGGAGACAGAGATGTCCAGTATAGATTTTGAGAAGCTCAGGCACTGTATCAAGATACCTGAAACAGCCGAAAGACTTTTGGCAACGAGGGAAAAGGAGATCTGCTTCAATCTGACCATTGTGCTGGATGAAAATACGGTAATTGAGGGAGACTGTTATGTCGTTTACCATAACACTGCTCGTGGCCCGGCCAAAGGGGGGATCCGCTTCTCTCCGCAGGTGACACTTGATGAAACTAGAGATTTAGCGGAAAGAATGGTCTGGAAGACAGCCTTAGCAGGGATACCCTTCGGCGGGGGCAAGAGCGGTATATGCCTGGATCCGACAAAGCTCACACGTTTCCAAAAGACGGCGGTACTCAAGGAATTCGTGCGTATGATAGAGTGGGAGTTGCGTAGCGGCGCTTATGTACCGGCACCGGATATGGGTACGACACCCTTTGATATGGCTGTTATTTATGGCGAAACGCGCATGCCGGAGAGTATTACCGGCAAGCCGCCGCGGGTAGGGGGATTGCCAGGTCGCCGTGAGGCTACAGGGCATGGCATAGCCTTTGTATCCATCATGGGATTGCAGGAAATTTTACGCCAGGTACCTGAGAGAACAACGGTTGCCGTGCAGGGTTTTGGCAATGTAGGCAGTTACACAGCTCTCTTTCTCCAGAAATATGGTTGCAGGGTACAAGCTGTTTCGGATGTTACTGGAGGATTTTATAATGAAAAGGGTTTGGATGTCGCCGAGATGTTCGAGTATGCTCGTTTGAACGGCAGTTTGGCCGGATATGGCAAAGGGGAAGCCATTACCAATGAAGACTTGCTTCTGCTTGATGTCGATCTTCTCTGCCCCTGTGCATTGGAAAATGTGATTCATGTCGGTAATGCTGCCGATATCAAAGCTAAAATGATCGTGGAAGGAGCCAACGGCCCGACCACGGCAGAGGCTGATGATATCCTTAATGAAAATGGGGTAGTGATAATACCGGATATTCTGGCCAACAGCGGCGGTGTGGTGGCTTCTTACGTTGAATGGCGCAAGGCCAAAAGCGGTAGCATTACGGAGGCTGCGGAAACGTATCATACTATAGATGACCGCATAGGCTTGGCTTTCAATCAGATGCGTGAGTGCAGCGAGCGCTTTAAAGTAGATAATCGGACGGCTGCGCAGATTATTGCAGTAGAGGAATTGATCTGCTCTATGCGTGAGCGGGGCTGGATATAGGCCATTTGAGCAAGGAAATACTCTGGCCATCCGAGATGCCTTTTGATATACTGCCTCTATGCTGACCAGTACTTTCATACATATACCGGGGATAGGGGAGGCCGGCGAGCGCCGTCTCTGGCAGCACGGCCTCCTTGCCTGGGAAGATGTAACGGCAGCAGAGGCAGAAAAGGTTCCGCTGCCATTATCTCGACTCGAAGAGGCTTTAAGCGATTCCAGAAGGTATCTGGATGCCGGAGATATAAGGCCGTTTGCCTCTGCACTTTCTTCGCGGCTGTACTGGCGTTTTTTTCCTGAGTTCAGACATAAGGCTGTATATCTGGATATCGAAACCACCGGGTTGGGAGAGCCGGGTGACCACATCACGACCATAGCCCTCTATGGCGGGGGCCGGATCAAGTTTTATATTCACGGTATAAATCTGGATAAATTTAAAGATGATATAACTGATTACGATTTACTGATAACCTACAATGGTAAGAGCTTCGATTTCCCTTTCATAGAGCGTACATTGGGAGTTTCTCTACAGCAGCCGCATATAGATTTACGTTATCTTTTGCGAGGGCTGGGATACAAAGGCGGCCTTAAAGGCTGTGAGAGGCAAATGGGTATCGATCGAGGGAACCTGGACGGCATCGATGGATATTTTGCTGTGCTTCTGTGGCGTGAATATTGTTGTAATCATTGCCCGGAAGCTTTGGAAACCTTGCTGGCCTATAATATTGAAGATGTGCTCAATCTCGAGAAGCTAATGGTCAAGGCTTATAATCTCAGTTTGCGGGAGACTCCTTTTGCCGGAATCAATGACCTGCCGGAGGTTGTTGAGCAGGTGGCGTCACCCTTCAAGCCGAATATGCAACTGGTGAGGAAGATAAAAGAGACATCTTATTGAAATAACGAGAGGAGGCCAATGCCTCCTCTCGTTATTTCTTCTTTAGTGCTTTATTACTCTTAGTACATTCCGCCCATTCCGCCTCCGGGAGGCATGGCCGGGGCCGGAGCCTCTTCCTTTGGCTTCTCGGCTATAAGCGCCTCAGTGGTCAGCAGCAGAGCTGCTATAGAGGACGCATTTTCCAGAGTGTAACGAGTTACCTTGGCCGGATCCACTACGCCGGCTTTAACCAGGTCGACATACTCATCGGTCAGGGCATTGAGTCCGCTGTTCTTATCCAGACTCTTGACCTTCTCGACGACTACTGAGCCTTCCAGCCCGGCATTATTGGCTATCTGGCGCAGAGGCTCTTCCAATGCGCGGCGCACTATGGCTATGCCTACCTTGGCATCTCCATCAGCTTTCAGGCCGTCTATCGCTGTGATGACGTTGAGCAACGTCTTGCCTCCACCGGCCACGATGCCTTCTTCAACCGCTGCTCTAGTGGCTGAAAGGGCATCTTCGACTCTATGCTTCTTCTCTTTGAGTTCCGTCTCGGTCGCTGCACCCACTCTAATCACGGCTACGCCGCCGGCCAGCTTGGCCAATCTCTCCTGCAGCTTCTCTCTGTCATAATCCGAATCAGTTTCCTCAATCTGCTTCTTTATCTGATTTATCCTGCCTTGAACGGCATCCTTGGTGCCTTTGCCTTCAACTATGGTAGTCTCTTCTTTGGTGATGTGCACTCGCTTGGCTTCACCTAGCATCGACAATTCCACGTTCTCCAGCTTTATACCCAGATCTTCGCTGATGAATTGTCCACCGGTGAGAACAGCGATATCTCCCAGCATGGCTTTTCTTCTGTCTCCAAAACCGGGTGCCTTGACGGCCGCACAGTTGAAGGTGCCTCTGATCTTGTTCACCACCAGGGTGGCCAGCGCTTCGCCCTCAATATCCTCTGCAATGATTACCAGCGGTCTGCCAGCGCGGGCTACCTTCTCCAGCAGCGGCAGCATATCCTGTATGGAGGAGATCTTCTTCTCATGAATCAGGATATATGCATCATCCAGGATGGTTACCATATTCTCAGAATCGGTTACAAAATAAGGGGAGACATAGCCCTTATCAAACTGCATACCTTCCACAACCTCTACAGTGGTGTCGGTACCTTTGCTCTCTTCTACGGTGATAACTCCATCCTTGCCGACTTTCTCCATGGCCTCGGCGATAAGTTCACCAATAGCGTCCTCATTACCGGCTATGGAAGCTACATGAGCGATATCCTCTTTGCCTACCACAGGTATGGCCAGCTTGCCTATCTCCGCTACTGCAGCATCCACGGCCATATCAATTCCCTTCTTGATCATCATGGGATTGGCGCCTGCTGCTACGTTCTTAAGTCCTTCCTTAACTATGGCCTGAGCCAGTACGGTGGCGGTAGTAGTTCCATCACCTGCCACGTCATTGGTCTTGCTGGCCACTTCGCGGCACAGCTGCGCACCCATGTTCTCATATGGGTCCTCTAGCTCGATATCCTTGGCTACGGTTACCCCGTCCTTGGTTATGGTGGGGGAACCGAACTTTTTCTCCAGCACTACATTGCGGCCTTTAGGACCTAAAGTCACTTTGACCGCGTTGGCTACGACGTCTACGCCACGCTCCAGTGCACGCCTGGCTTCTTCATCGAATGCCAGTATCTTTGCTGCCATATCTCTTTCCCTCCTTTTTCAGTTTTATCTACTCCTCAATGGCGTAGATATCATCTTCGCGAAGGAGCATAAACTCCTCGCCGCCCACTTTGACCTCGGTGCCGCCATACTTGGAAAAAACGACCTTATCACCTTGCTTGACCTGCATGGCTGCTCGCTGTCCGTTTTCCAGCATCTTGCCAGGGCCTACGGCTATAATCTCGCCCTTCTGGGGCTTCTCCTTAGCCGTATCCGGCAGATAAATACCACCGGCGGTCTTTTCCTCTTCGCTGGCCACCTTTACGACTACACGATCTCCTAAAGGCTTTAACATTACTTAATCCCTCCTCTCACTTTCTTTAGTCAATATTGATATTTTGAATGTTTAGCACTCACACGTTAGGAGTGCTAACAAATCATATAATAGGCAATCGCAAGCATGTTGTCAATACCTTTATTAAAGTTAGGTAATTCAGATGTTAAGAAGGGGTGTTAAGACCGCAGCTTGACAGGAGAGAGGCCTCTACATATAATACCTTACATATAATAATAAGTATGAAAAGTACACGAGGAGGGATCATCGATGCCGACGTACGGCTACCGATGCAGCGAATGCGGTCACGAATTTGAGGTTTTTCAGAAGATGACCGATGAACCACTGAAGACGTGCGAAATCTGTTCCGGGCCGATTCAGCGTAAGTTCTTTCCTGTGGGCGTAGTTTTTAAGGGATCAGGTTTTTATGTTACAGATAACCGTAAGAGCGAAAAAAAAGGCTCTTTGGAAGCTGCCTGCCCGGGCGGAGGCTCCGGCCCTGCGTGTGATGGTTGCTGTAAAGCTAAAAACGGGAACCAGTAGTCATTGTCTGCCGCAATGACTGCTGGACCTTCATCCCTGCCGACTGCGGATGAAGGTTTTTTTATATTCAACGGCTATTTGGGTTGTTGGAGGGGATTGTGAACGATATAAATGAACATCGGAACGAAGAGCGTTTGCTGGATGAAAGCCGGTCTGCATCAGATTTACCGGCAGTGAAGACCTGGGAGCAGGTCAGTCAATTGGCTGAGTTGCTGGCCGAGAGTGATCTGTCCGAGATCGAGCTTAAACAGGATAACAGGATCATACGCCTTGCCCGGCGCAGAGCGGTTCTCTATCCTGGAATGATGAATCGTCCACCTGCAGAGGGAAAGCCGGTAATACGTTCGGCTGCTGGCGAAAAGGTTGAGCCTACCGAACATATGGAAGAGAATTTATTGGAGATCACCGCTCCCATGACCGGTGTTTTCTACTCTGCTCCATCGCCTGAAGAGCCTCCATTTATCATGCCTGAAGATATAGTTAATCCGGGCGATACTGTCTGTTTGCTGGAGGCTATGAAGATATTTAATGAGTTGACGGCCGATGTTCGAGCAAGAGTAGTGCAGGTAATTGTTGACAATGGGGAATTGGTAAAGAGCGGGCAGCCGCTGATCTTGCTTGAGCCTGTATAATAGCAATAAATGTAGTTTTATATTTTGAATTCGAGATAGGAGAGGCTTGTATGGAAATGTTTTTATCGCAACGGGCCGTAAATTTAAGCCCATCACCGACTATGATTATAGATGCTAAAGCTAAACAGATGAAAGCCGACGGCATAGATATTATTGGTTTTGGTGCCGGCGAACCTGACTTCGATACGCCTCAACATATTAAACACGCAGGCATCAAAGCCATAGAGGAAGGCTTTACCAAATATACGCCTGCTGCCGGAACCCTGGATTTACGAAAGAGTATCTGCAAGAAGCTGCAGAAGGATGATGGCCTGGAGTATGAACCATCACAGATAGTGGTATCCAACGGAGCCAAACATTCTCTCTATAATGCTATGCAAGTGCTGATCGATGATGGCGACGAGGTTATTGTTCCCGCTCCTTACTGGGTCAGTTACGGCGAACAGATAAAGCTATGTGGCGGAGTACCGGTAATAGTGAATACGGATGCTTCGCAGGAGTTTAAAATATCGCCGAAACAACTTGACGCCGCAATAAGCTCCAGGACCAAAGCGGTGATCATAAACAGCCCTGCGAATCCGACGGGGGCAGTCTATGATTCCTTGGAGCTTGAGGCTCTGGCTGAGGTCATAGTGCGGCGTGATATACTCTGCATTTCCGATGAAATTTATGAGAAGCTCATTTATGATGGGGAACATATCAGCATCGCCTCTTTAGGCACGGCGATCAAACGCTTGACTATTGTTATCAACGGTTTGTCCAAAAGCTACAGCATGACAGGCTGGCGTATAGGCTATGCTGCTGCCGAAACGGAAATAGCCGTTGCCATGGCTGATTTGCAGAGCCAGACGACGTCCAATCCCTCCTCTATCTCGCAGATGGCCGGCCTGGCGGCTTTGGCTGAAGAGCCCAGTACTAGAATGATAGAGAGCTTTCGATGCAGAAGAAATTATATAGTGGATGCATTGAATTCTATTGAAGGGATAGAATGCCTTAAGCCGGCCGGTGCCTTTTATGTCTTTCCGAATATATCCGGATTATTTGGAAAAGGCTATGGCGACAGAACGATAAAATCTTCTTCGGACCTGGCTGAGTATTTATTGGAGAATGCCGGCGTAGCGGTTGTGCCCGGCTCAGCTTTCGGAGCCGATAATGGCATCAGGCTCTCCTATGCAACCTCCATGGATAATATCGAGGAAGGATTAAGACGGATAGCCGGGGCAATTAAGCGGCTAAGGGTTTAGGAGCTTAGCTATTTAGGGGAACGAAAGAACATAAAGGCAAAGAAAGCAATCTGCCCGAATAGCTAATTACAGGAGGACTATAGATATGCCGAAGATTTATTTTATTGATGTAACCAACAGGGATGGTGTTCAGACATCTCGTCTGGGGTTGGCCAAGCTGCAGAAAACATTATTGAATATGTATCTTAACGATATGGGAATATTTCAGAGTGAGTTTGGATTTCCTACTACCAATCATGAGACTAATTATATAAATGCCAATTTGGAATTGGCTCGCAAAGGCGCATTAGCGCCAATCAGGCTGGAGGGCTGGGTACGGGCTATAGTGCCGGATGTAGAAGAAGCGTTTCGTCGTACGGATATAGAGCATCTCAATCTCTCTATCTCCACTTCGGAACAGATGACTGTAGGCAAGTTCCAAGGGCGTATGACCAGGCAGGATGTTATAGATAAGATGGTTGCTGCGGTTCAGGTCGCTCGAGCTAAAGGGGCTAAGAGTATCGGCGTCAATGCGGAGGATGCTTCCCGTACAGATGACGAATTTCTGATTCGGTTTGCTCTGGCTGCTCGTGAGGCTGGAGCAGATCGTATCCGCTACTGCGATACGCTGGGGTGCGATTCGCCTTTCAGCATTTACGATAAGATAAAGCTCCTGGCGCAGGAGGTGCAGATACCCATCGAATTGCATTGCCATAATGACCTGGGTATGGGGGTAGCCTGCTCTGTTGCCGGAGCCAAGGGAGCTATTGATGCCGGAGTGGATGCTTATATCAATACTACGGTCAACGGTATGGGAGAGAGGGCTGGTAATGCAGATCTGGTAGCTGTTATTGTTGCCCTGAAGTACGGTAACTATTGCAAGGATAAATACGAGATGGATTCCAGAATAGATCTCTCACATGCCTGGAAGATCGCTAAATATGCTTCCTATGCTTTTGGCGTGCCGATTCCAATAAATCAGGTAGCTGTAGGAGCTAACGCCTTTGCCCATGAATCGGGCATTCACGCTGATGGTGCATTGAAGGACCGCCGTAATTACGAGCTCTTTGATTTTGAGGAATTGGGACGGGGAGAACCGGAGATAATAGAGACCGGCCGTATGATTACCGTGGGTGAATATGGTGGCATTAAGGGTTTCCGTAACGTCTATGAGAAGCTGGAGATAGAATTTCGGAATGATGAAGAAGCTGCTAATATCCTGGAGTTGGCTCGCTATGCCAATGTCCATACGCAGAAGCCGCTGACGGACTCGGAACTGCGCTTCATTGCCAAATACCCTGAAATAGCCAGGAAAGTGATGACGGTTACTCCATAGAGAGCGGTTTTAGCAGAGTATAAAGAATGCTTATTATGAGATATAATATTGTGCGAGCGCATTAGGAGGGAGGGTTCGTCTTGTTTGGACGAAGGATTTCTTCTTTTCTGTTATTGTGCCTGTTGGTGATGTGTTTTACCGGTTGCGGCAAGCCGCCGGAACCTCCTACCGCCGAGGGATTATTCGACGCTGTCAAACATACCGGCAGATCGAGAGTCGCCAGATTATTGCGCGCTGATAAAGAGCTGGTTTATGCTAGAAACGGGGAGGGGGAAACACCTCTCCATTTTGCAGCCGCCAATGGCGATAGAAAGATCGTTGCTATGCTGATAGAGGCAGGCGCCAATGTTAATGCACAGACTAAAGACGGATGGACTCCTCTGCATATGGCTGCGCAGGTAGGACATGAGCATATTTGTGAAATGCTTATAGATAAGGGAGCATATGTCAAAGCCTATAACAATTATGGCGAGACGTCGCTTTACTGGGCTGCTTGCTTGGGGCGGAAAGAAACGGTAATGCTTCTGTTAAATAGAGGCGCAAATATAAATTGTAAGAGTAAGAGTGGCGAAACTCCGCTTCATGCTGCAGCCAGATTCGGTTACAAGGAGACTGTGGAGCTTCTTCTGAGCAAGGGTGCCGATGTGAACGCCAGAAATATTCTTGGGGAAACACCTCTGCGCGCGGCGGAAGATAAAAAGCTGAATGAGATAGTGGCCGTTCTTAAGAGGCATTGATGCTTTCCATAAATAGGTTAAATTTCTTTTCGATAATGTTTTAATATCTTAAATTTTAATATCCGGTCGCTATCTTAAGATGAAGAGGTCAATTCTTTCTTAAATGTTTCTAAAGAATGGCAGATACGCTCCTGGAGAGGATATGTACGTGGTCACCGAATGTATGGCAGCAGAGGTGATTGTATGTTATGATATAAACGATTTTATAAAACTCGGATGTCAGGGAAAGCGGTGTAAAGCCGCTGCAGCCCCCGCTACTGTAACCGGGAACGAGAACCGCAAGCAAGCCACTCTATCGAGGAAGGCGCGGCTGGTAGGGTGATCCGGAAGCCAGGAGACCTGTCTGAGTTGCAGAGACATCACTTCGGGTGGAAGCGGGTGCTTTTTTTGTTGCCCGCCAGGGGAGGCTTTTCTTGTGTGGGGATAATTTTGCCGGGAAGATCGGTCATGCGGCCGTTGCTTCCGGTCTCAATTCCAATATTTCCTTGAATGCTGATTCTTGTTGCTATCGGAGCACATAAATGAGAGACGGGCGGCATATAAATCTGTTTCTGATGGTCTCATTGACGTTGCATATATTATTATTAGCCGGCTTCAGAATATCTTCACAGGAGCGGGAGCGGTCAGTGCCTGATGTTATCACTTTTCAGCTGGATATAAGCCGGCCGAAACTATTGCCTGAGCCTGTAAATAAAACTGCCGAAACACCGGTTTTGACTTCGAGGTCGGTATTACTGCCGGCTTCCGTGAGTCGGATGACAGATCGGCCTGTGCCTGAAAGAAGGATCTCTTCTGCTTCAGGGTGCAAATCGGGGTCCGACAGCGGCAGGGATATAAATGTCGGTATCAGGACAGGCATAGCTGTTCCTGTGATAGCCGGCTTTCAATCACAGAGAACCGACTTGCAGGCGCCCGTAGCCGGTTCCGAAGTGACGGGGCTAAAACTGCCAGCCGGTGAAGCTGAAGATGCTTATATCGGCAAACCGATGGCAGGCGGGCAGAGGGATGAAAGAGATGACTCTCGGCGAAATAACGGCGGCAAGGTCGCTTCTGATGAGATGGAATCACCTGAATTCAGACTTCCTTCTCTGGTAAAAGCCTCGGTCAGCTCCAGGGTTGAGCCGGTATATCCGCCGGAGGCACGCCGTCAGGGGTTGGAGGGGAATGTCAAGGTTCGTATAAGAATTTCCGATTCCGGCCGGGTGGCGGCTGCGGAGATATTACGCTCTTCCGGCCATGCTTCGCTGGATAGGGCCGCTTTGCAAGCTGCCCGGTGTTGGCGCTTTGATCCTGCCCGACATGGCAATGATAACATATCCGATGTCATCGTCGTTAATTTCAAGTTTGACTTGCAGGTGAGAGATAAGAGATGAATACCCATTTGAAAGAAGGCATAAAGGCACAGAGGCGTAGAGGTGCAAAGTATTTTAGAACGCTCTTTCTTCTGCTCTATATCTCTCTCTTTCTGACAGGCTGCGGCAGGATGGCTGTTTCCAATATTCCCGGCAGGGTCTTTACCGATGCCTTGGAACGCAATGTCCCTTTGCCGGATCATCCTGAAAGAATAGTATCCCTGGCTCCTGCCGTGACCGAGATTCTTTACGCTCTTAACCTTGAAGAACGTATAGTAGGAGTAACGGATTATTGCAATTATCCATTGCAGGCGGCAGGGGTAACTCGCGTAGGCGGCTATACCAATCCCAATCTGGAGAGGCTTTGCTCCTTGAAGCCGGATCTTGTTTTGGCTATGCATGGCATATCCAAGAGTATGGTGGGGCAGATAGAGAGAGCAGGGTTGGCAGTAGTTACTCTTCATCCCACGGATCTGGAAGGGCTTTATAATATGATAAAGGATATAGGGTACATCACCGGCAACAGGGTGGAGGCAGCAACGCTATGTATTTCGCTGCAGAAACGCCGGCAGGCTGTATCCGACATGGTTGCCGAAGCACCTCATCCATCAGTTTTTTATGTTATCTGGGATGAGCCGCTATTTACTGCTGGAAGCGGCACCTTCATCAACGATATCATCATCGCCGCCGGGGGGCGTAACATCGCCGCCGGTATCAAAGGCTATGTGCAGTTCAGCCGGGAGCAACTCTTAGCTAAAGACCCTGATATCATTCTTTACTCTGATAAAATAAAGCTTTATGAGAAAATGAAGCGGGATAGAGTATGGCGCCGCCTCAAAGCGGTGCGTAGCGGCTGTATATATCCTTTGAATGAGGATATAATATCCAGGCCCGGTCCCAGACTGCTTGACAGCCTGGAGGAAGTAGCTTCGCTTATTCACCCCGATCATGACAGAAAGGCAAGGTAATGCGTTTTCCCTACAGAACGTTTATCTTTATATTGCTGATAGCTCTGGCTGCAGCGATTGTCATGGCCGTATCACTGGGAGCTGTCCGTATATCTCCGAGCGAGATTCTGCGCATTCTGTCAGGCTGGACCGGTGATAGCGGCAATGCCGCTATCATCTGGGGGCTGCGCCTGCCTCGTATCGTCTTAGCGCTGCTGGTGGGAGCTTCTCTGGGAGCAGCGGGCATGGTGTTACAGGCCATCTTCCGCAATCCTTTGGCCGATCCTTATATCGTAGGCATATCCTCCGGAGCCTCTCTGGGAGCAGCGCTTATCCTTGTCCTCGGCTTGTCCGGGCCGATTCTGGGACTGGACCCATTACCCTTGGCTGCTTTTATCGGGGCTCTGGGTGCAGCCTGGACAGTATATATGCTCTCCTGCAAAGACGGCAGGGTCTCTATCTATACTTTGCTGCTGGCCGGAGTGGCCGTCAGCGCTCTGATATCCGCTCTGACCTCCTTCATTATGATTATGGGACGGCGTGATCTGCAGGCGATCTTCTTTTGGATCATGGGCGGCTTTTACTCGGCCAACTGGAAGCAGGTACTGTTGATAGCACCTTATGCGGTCGCCGGCATAATTTTGATATGGTCTTACTGTCGGGATCTCAATGTTATGCTGATGGGCGATGAAGAGGCACAACACCTGGGTCTGGATGTGGAGAAGACCAAGCGTATCCTGCTGGCTATAACCTCGCTGTTGACGGCGGCAGCCGTTTCGGTGAGCGGTATTATAGGCTTTGTGGGCCTGATCGTACCGCATGCCGCCAGGTTGCTGATAGGACCGGATCATAGGCGCTTGCTTTGGGGTTCTCTCTTGCTGGGCGCGCTGGTTATGATCATCTCCGATGTCCTGGCCCGGACATTGCTGGCACCGTCTGAGATACCTGTCGGTCTTATAACCGCTATGCTGGGAGCTCCCTTCTTTATCTATCTTCTTTATAGGAGGGGAAGATGAGTCTACTGGAAGTGAAAGGCATCATTTGCGGATACGGCGGTAAACCGGTGCTTAACGATCTATCTCTTGCCGCTGACCGGGGATTGCTGACCGGCGTAATCGGCCCCAACGGTTCCGGCAAGTCCACGCTGATCAAAGCCGTTTCCGGATTGCTGAGCTTAAACAGCGGAGAGATATACCTGGGCGGTCGCCGATTGTGCGGCTATACCCCGCGGGCTCTGGCCTGCTGCCTGGCTGTACTGGCCCAGGATATTCATATCGAGTTCGAGTTCACCGTTGGAGAGATAGTAGCTATGGGCCGTCATCCCTTTCTTGGCCGAGTGCAGCGCGAGGGACCTTCTGATAAAGAAATAACGGAGCGAGCCATGGCGGAGACCGATACCTTGCATTTAGCCGATCGTCCTGTGACCACCATCAGTGGTGGCGAAAGGCAGAGAGTCCTGCTGGCCAGGGCGCTGGCGCAGCAGGCCGAGCTGCTGCTGCTGGACGAACCTACTTCGCATCTGGACATCCGTCATCAGGTTGAGACAGCCCGCCTGTTACGGCATTTGGCGGCAGAGAAAACCATAGCTGTGCTGGGCGTCTTCCATGATCTTAACCTGGCCGCCCGCATCTGTGACAGGCTGCTGTTGCTGCATGATGGCCATGCTCTGGCCTGGGGCACGCCGGAAGAGGTGCTGACGCCTGATAATATCTATCGGGCTTTCGGCATTCGGGCAGTGGTGGGGCACAGTCACTATAGCGGAGCGCTGCTGGTGGAGACGCTTTAAAGTTATATTATCGCCGGAGTTTACGATCTTGTTTTTGGGTATATTTAGGTATATCCAATCTGATCGTTATCAGGAAGCATAATTCAAGAGGAGGGAGCTATTATGGATACTCAAAATATGGCCGAAACAGAATCAAAGCCGCGTATAGGAGATAAAGCTTCGTCATTCAGGGCGATCACGACACAGGGAGAGATAAATTTTCCGGAGCAGTATTCGGGAAGCTGGGTTATCCTCTTCAGTCATCCGGCTGATTTCACTCCGGTATGTACCTCGGAGTTTATAACCTTTGCCTCTATGGCAGAGCGGTTTGCGGAGATAAACTGCAAATTGGTCGGGCTTTCGGTGGATGGTCTTTACAGCCATATAGCCTGGCTGCGTAATATCAAAGAAAAAATCGAATATAAGGGAATGAAGAATGTTGAAATAAAGTTTCCGTTAATCGAAGATATCACTATGGAAATTGCCGGTAAATACGGCATGATTCAGCCGAGCGAGAGCTCAACCAAGGCTGTCAGGGCTGTATTTGTCATTGATCCGGAGGGGATTATCCGGGCGATTATCTATTATCCTCTCAGTCTGGGTAGAAACTTAGATGAATTATATCGGGTAATTATTGCACTCCAGACAGGCGATGCCTTTTCTGTCGCCACGCCGGCAAATTGGCAGCCAGGGGATGAAGTAATCATTCCGGCGGCTGGTTCATCTGAAGCAGCCAGAGAACGCATGGAAGAAAAGCAGGATATGACCTGCTATGATTGGTTCTTCTGTACCAAAAAAATTGATAAAGAGGAAGTGATGAGCACTATATTAAAAAAATGAGAGCGAATATTTGATAATCGGCATGGCAAAAAGCGCTCCGTTGCTAAAGCACTGAAGCATTTGTACGCCGGCATATCAATCGGAGGATTCTTTGCCGGCTGTTCTATGTACTGCAAGCGTTGAGGCTGCAGATCTATTTTTTGCAATTAATGATGTACAGGTAGTATAATCTAGCCATGGTAAGATTGATGAGATGAGAAGAGCAGGTCAGAGAGCGGTATAGCTATAAGCAAGCGGAATAAAAAGAACGATAAAAATAGGTTCAGCCTGTTTGGGGAAGCAGGAGGATATGGTGAGCGAATTACTGAAAAGGATAGCCGGGGGGGAAATATTGGTGTCCGATGGAGCGATGGGAACCTTTCTCCAGGCTAAAGGATTGCAACAAGGAGAATGCCCTGAATCCTGGTGTATTTCACATCCGGACGTGGTGAGGGAGATTGCAGAAGCTTACATAAATGTCGGCAGTGATATAGTGGAAACCAACTCCTTTGGCGGCACCTGGTATAAGTTGAAGGAGTTTGGTCTGGGTGATAAAGTAGCCGAGTTCAACAGAGCTGCGGCCAGGCTGGCTAAAGAGGTTGCGGAGGGCAAGAGCTTTGTAGCGGCAGCGGTAGGCCCCACCGGTCAAATAGTGGTGAACGAGGGTGGTACGGCAAGTGAGCAGGAGCTCTACAAGGCCTTCAATGACCAGGTAATTGCATTGGAACAGGGTGGAGCTGATGCATTATGTATTGAGACCATGTCCTCCGTTATCGAAGCATCTCAGGCGATCAGGGCAGCTAAAGAAAACACCGCCTTACCGGTAATCTGTACCTTCACCTTTGAGCTGGGTGCCAGAGGCTTTCGCACCATGATGGGCGTTGATCCCTCTCGTGCAGCTCGGGAAGCCGTAGCCGCCGGTGCGGATATCATTGGTGCTAATTGCGGCAACGGTATTGCCGGCATGATTGAAATTACTAAAGCGATGCGTGCAGCGGCGCCGGATATGCCTATTCTCATCCATGCCAACGCCGGGATGCCGATCTTTGAAGATGGCCGAACAGTCTTCAAGGAGACTCCGGAAGCAATGGCAGGATATGTAGCTGAACTAATTGCAGCGGGTGCCGGTATTATTGGAGGCTGCTGCGGTACTACCCCGAAGCACATAGCTGCCATAGCCGAAGCGTTGCAAGGGGTCAGGTCTGCATTTGGTAAATCTGAAAATATATTTTATGCCAACCCAGATAGTTCTCCCTTACCCTCTTCAGAACTGTAGGTAAAACAATCGGCATGCCTCTGATGATGTCCGACCACTATTTCCTGGGCATGGCAGGTAAGCTCATGGTTGAAGCGGCAATCATCTTCATGGCAGGCGCCGACCTGTCCCATGTCTGCCGGTTTCCCGTGTTCCGAAGATGATAAATAAGTATCGCATTTCGGGCAGGGCGAACCTACGGTTATGGCTGGTGCGTGACATAAGTTATCAGTGTTATAGAAGCAATCAATGACATCGCATTCTTTGATCCTCGGCAGGCGGGGCATTCTCATCATCTCCTTTATAGGTTTTATGATAACTTTCCCAATCTAGCGAAATTGAAACCGATTTTACCTGAGGATTTTTCAAGGGCGGTTCAATTTCCGGTTGCATGATATGAGGCGACTTTTTCATGTAGCTACCAAAGATAACGAGCAACGGAGAGCAGCGGCTTTCTAGTGATTGCTGGATAACCCATGATGCAGTTGCATCGTTCCTCTGGCAGAATAACTCATCCTGTGTTAAACTTTCTAAGAAATTAAGAGCAAGCGAGAGTGATACAAATGAGCAGAATTTATAATTTCAATGCAGGGCCGGCTGCCCTGCCGGTGGAAGTATTGGAGAAGGCTCGTGAAGAGATGCTGGATTATGCCGGCGGCGGCATGTCCGTTATAGAGATCAGCCATCGTTCCAAGGAGTTTCAGGCCGTAAATGATACTGCGGAGGCCAATGTCAGAAAGCTGATGGGTGTGAGCGGCGATTACGCGGTTCTCTTCTTACAGGGCGGAGCTAGTCTGCAGTTTGCTATGATTCCCCTCAATTTGCGTCGCCCCGGTAGGAGTGCCGCCTTTGTGAATACCGGCAGCTGGGCGGGCAAGGCTATTAAGGAGGCCAAGATAACCGGTGATGCGGAGGTGATCTGGGATGGGGCTGAATGCAATTACACCAGAGCGCCGCAACAGGAAGAGCTTAGGGTTTCTGCTGAAGCGGAGTACCTTCATATCTGCTCAAATGAGACCATCGGCGGTATACGCTTTGCCGAGTTTCCCATTACCGATGTACCTCTGGTAGCAGATATGTCCAGCGAGATCATGTCAAGAGTGGTGGATGTAAACCGTTTCGGTATGATCTACGGTGGCGCCCAGAAGAACATCGGCCCTTCAGGAATGGCGCTGGTTATCGTTAGGAAGGATCTGATCGAACGCGTCACGGATGCCGTGCCGATATTTCTACGGTATGCCACTCATGCCAAGGAGAAGAGTCTGTATAATACTCCCAACACCTGGGGTATCTACGTTTTAAAGCTGGTTACGGATAGGTTGCTTGCCGGCGGAGGTATACCGGCTGTACAAAGAATTAATGAGGAGAAGGCCGCCCTGCTTTATGGTACCCTGGACAGCAGTGATTTCTGGCGCACCGTAGCCGATAAGAAAAGCCGCTCCATCATGAATGTAGTCTGGCGCCTGCCATCTGAGGAGCTGGAAGAGAAGTTTGTAGCTGAATCTAAAAAGGCCGGTTTGATAGGCTTAAAGGGTCACCGCTCTGTAGGCGGCATCAGGGCCAGCATCTACAATGCCGTGACCATGGAGGCTGTGCAGGCTTTGATAGGCTTTATGAAGGATTTCGAGAGGCGTAATGGCTGATACAAGCTGGAGCAAATCAACTGCCGGATGCAGATTGCAGACGGTGATGTGAAGAGAGGAGCCTGGAAAGAGGCTCCTCCCGTTAGGTGCGTTGCAAAAATGCAGGGGTTTTTTTGGCGGCACGGTACTTTTGCGGTGATACGCCGGTAATCTTTTTAAAGACCCTGCCGAAATGCGTAATACTGTTAAAGCCAGCAAGCTCGCCTATATCGCTCACCGTTTTTCGTTCTGCTCCCATAAGCAACTCGATAGCCTTCAGAACTCTGACATTATTCACATACTCTATGGGTGTAAAGCCGGTATGCTTTTTGAAAATCCTGATTATATAATAGCGGCTTATATTAAACTTTCTCGATATGCTGTCCAGAGAGATATCATTGTTATAATTGGATCTTATATATTCTATCGTCTCAGTAACTCTGGAAGATGCCAGAGTATTCAGCACTTGCTGCTTCAGTTCAAGATCCTTAAAATTCCTATTGACAATTACAAGCAGGTGCATCAGTAAAGCAGCGGCTATGCTGATGGCCCCCTGATTTTCATTTTCTATCTCTGTCAGCAATTTATCGGCGGTATCCTCGATAAATTTACGAAGATTTACCGGACAACTTATGACATTGATAGTGGAATGAAAAGCTTCCAGAATATCAATGTCTACCGCACAACCGGCTATCTTTCTAGTGAACTCTCTGTCGAAGCTTATACAGATCCTTTCCACTTCCATATCATGCGGGTAAATATGTGCATGAGGTATATGAGAACCCAGTATAACCATGCATCCGTCGCTGACAAGGTATGTTTTGTTGTTGATAAATGCATTTACCCGCCCATGGATTACATAAAAGAGCTCATAAGATTCGTGACGGTGCCCTTTGAAGGTAGAATTATAGCCCTTGGGCATAGCCTGCCGGCTGACGCTAATAAGAGGCATTTCCTTTTCATCAGGGGGTATTTTAGGCAAAATATCCTCCTACGGCAATTAATACCGAATATTCTAACTTATAACATTATAGCATCAGCCTGTAAAAGAGGGCAATATTTGTATAATAATACTTTTTCAGCAATATATGTGCTTATAAATAGCTCTCGACAGGTGTAATATAGTTGTAAAGGAGCAATGCAATCCATTGATTTATGAAAAGATCAAGCGTATAGATTTTGAGGACGGATTACAGCAAATGGAGGAGAGCCGTGAATGAGCTGAGGATAGGTATAATAGGGCTTGGAAATATGGGACGGAACCATGCTGAGAAGATAATTGCAGGTGATGTAAGAGGGTGTAAATTAACGGCGGTTTGCGATATTGACGAAAGTTCGTTGGGGAAGTTCAAAGAATTGAGATGTTTCACGGATAGCCATGAACTGATTATTTCCGGAGAGGTGGACGCCATCCTTATAGCTACTCCGCACTACTCTCATACTACTATCGGCATAGATGCGCTGGAGAGCGGGCTGCATGTACTGGTAGAAAAGCCTATCTCTGTGCACAAGGCTGATGCCGAGAGATTGATAGCAGCCCATAGGAATAAAAACCAGGTCTTCGCTGCTATGTTTCAGCAGCGGACGAATTCATACTATAAGAAGCTAAAGCAATTCATAGAAAAGGGTGAATTAGGAAAGATATCCAGGATCAGCTGGATAGTGACGGATTGGTATCGAACGGAAGCCTACTACGCCGACGGTGCCTGGCGCGCTACCTGGAAGGGAGAGGGTGGCGGCGTGCTGCTCAATCAGTGCCCCCATCAATTGGATCTGTTGCAGTGGCTGTGCGGAATGCCGGCAAGGGTGCAAGGGTTCTGTGGCCTGGGCAGATGGCATGATATAGAGGTAGAGGATCAGGTGACCGCTTATATGGAGTATTCTAATGGCGCCACCGGCGTCTTCATGACTACCACCGGGGAGGCGCCCGGCACCAATCGTCTGGAGATAGCCGGAGAGATGGGCAAGATGGTGATGGAGAACGATAGACTGACCTTCGTTCGCAATGAGGAATCCTCTGTTGAGCACAGTCGTAATTTTGCCTCCGGTTTTGCTAAGCCTGAAGTATGGAATATAGAGATACCGATAGAAGGAACAGCCGGCCGGCATACGGAGATTATGCAGAATTTCGTTGATACCGTTCTGGAGGGCGCTTCTTTGATAGCACCTGCTGAGGAAGGCATCAAATCCGTAGAATTGGCCAATGCCATTCTCTACTCATCATTGAAATCCAAAATAGTAGAGCTACCTCTGGATGGGAGAGCGTATGAGAAGGAACTGCAAAGGCTGATAGCCGAATCGTCTTATCAGAAGAGGGCCGTGAAAAAGCTGGATGAAAATATGGATAAATCTTTTTGAGATGTAAAGGAGCGTAAGGATGTATTTGACAGGATTTGCCGATGAGGCGGCAGCAGGGATTGAACAGCAGATAAGAGCCACCAAGGAGTTGGGATGGGAGAATATAGAAGCCAGGAATGTGGATGGAGTCAACATCCATGATCTGCCCGAGGATAGATTCGAAGAGGTATGTCTGAAGCTGGAAGAGGCCGGAGTAAAAATAAACTGTTTTGGCTCTACCATAGCCAACTGGAGCAAGGGAATAGATAAGCACTTTGATATATCCCTGGAGGAAGTCGGACGAGCTATCCCCAGAATGCAGCGGTTGGGAACGAAGCTTATTCGTATCATGAGCTTTGCCGTTCTATCAGATAGAGGGCCGGAAGACCAGATGGAGGAGGAGCGGTTCAGGCGGGTAAGGATGCTGCATCGTATGTTTGCCGATGCCGGAATAGAAGCGGTGCATGAAAATTGTATGAACTACGGGGGCATGGGTTGGACATATACCCTGCGGCTGATAGAGAATGTGCCCGGTTTGAAGCTGGTATTCGATACCGGTAATCCTGTTTTTACCGAGGACAGGACCAAAACTGCGCCATACCCAAAACAGTCCTCCTGGGAATTCTACAATCATGTCAAAGAGCATATAGCCTATATCCATGTCAAAGACGGCAGATGGGATGCGGCGGCAGGCAAAATGGAGTATACCTTCCCCGGAGACGGCGACGGAGACGTGAAGAGAATCATCAAAGACCTGCTGGTCGGAGGCTATAACGGCGGCATCTCCATAGAGCCTCATCTGGCGGTGGTCTATCACGATACCTCCATGCACTCCTCAGAGGAGGTAAGATACGCCAATTATGTAGAGTACGGCCGCAGAATGATCTCCCTGATAAAGGAGGTTCAGGAGTAAAAAAAGCTCTCCAGCTGTATGAAGACCTCATGATTGCCGTCATGCTGCTGTACATCGAGCACATCTTCAAGCTTCAGCATCTGTTTAATCATTTGCTCCAGCCGTTGATCTTTATCCACCAGCAGCCAGATACGGCTCCGGCTGCCGTTGCCGAAAGGCAGGCAGAATATGCCGTTCATATTATAAGCTCGGCGAGCGAAGAGTCCGCAGATATGCGACATAACTCCGGGATGATTATTTACTATCAACTCCAGGACGGTATGGCGGTCTCGGCTGAGCAAGGTATCCGGGCGTTCGCAAGTTGCTTCAATCATAGTTTTAACCTCCAATCATATCTATGTTGGCGCCTCCGGGCGGCACCATGGGGTAGACTCTCTCATCTGCACTTATCGGAGCATGGATAAGATACGGCCCCGGTGTGCTTAGAGCATCGGCCAGAGTTGCTGCCGGATCAAGAGCACTTCCCAGGCTGACAGCTCTCATGCCGAAGCCTTCGGCTATTCTGACAAAATCCGGCCGATAGCGATAATCTGAGGCGAAGAAGCGCTTGCCAAAAAAGAGGTCCTGTTGCTGGCGTACCAGCCCCAGGGCATTGTTGTCCAGCAGAACGATTTTCACGTTGATATCCTCTTCCACGGCGGTGGCCAGTTCCTGAATGTTCATCATCAGGCTGCCGTCGCCGCTGAAGCAAACTACTGTCCGATCGGGCAGGGCAAGGGCTGCGCCTATGGCTGCCGGCAGACCGAAGCCCATAGTTCCCAGGCCGCCGGAGGTAAGCCAGCAGCGCGGATGGTTGAACGGATATGCCTGAGCTGTCCACATCTGATGCTGCCCGACGTCGGTGGTGATGACGGCATTATCATCCAAGAAAGCGGCCACTTGAGCTATCAGACCGTAAGGCGTGCTCGGATCGCCTTTGCCCGGCATTTGCAGAGGGTGCTTCCTCTTTAACTCTTCAATATGACCGAGCCATTCCCGGCGGGGATTACTATCTATCAGCGGCAACAAGGCTTTCAATACCTGTCCGGCATCGCCGGCAATGCCGGTATGAGCTAATTTGAGTTTGCTGATTTCGGCAGGATCGATATCGATATGGATAACTGCTGCTTTGGAGCAAAAGCGCTCCACTCTGCCGGTGGCCCGGTCATCAAAGCGGACGCCGACGGCTATCAGCAGGTCGCATTCCTCAATGGCCAGGTTGGTATAGCGGGCTGCGTGCATGCCCAGCATGCCCATAAAGAGCGGATGATCGCTCGGTACGGCACCCAGGCCCATCAAGGTGGCGACGGCCGGCAGAGAGGCCTTCTCCATCAGCCGAAGCACAGTATTTCCGGCTTCGGCGTGAATGATGCCGCCGCCGAGATATAGAGCAGGCTGCCGGGCATGATTGATCATTTTTGCCGCTTCTTTGATATTATGCATTTCAAATTGCGGCAGTGGGTCCGGCCGGCCTGGCTCAGGCCATTTTTTGAATTCCAGAAATCCGCTTTGAACATCTCTGGGGATATCGATCAACACCGGACCAGGCCTTCCAGAGGCAGCAATGCGGAAGGCTTTTGGTATCACTTCTAATAACTCCTCTGCCGAGCGCACCAGAAAATTGTGTTTTGTGATAGGAATGCTCATGCCGTAAGTATCTGTCTCCTGGAAAGCATCTGTTCCTATCATTCCGCCGGAGACCTGGCCGGTGATACAGATTATAGGGATAGAATCCATCCTGGCATCAGCTATGGCTGTCAGCGTGTTAACGGCGCCGGGGCCGGAGGTGGCAAAGCATACAGCCGGCCGGCCGCTGACACGCGCCATGCCCTGAGCAATGAAGGCGGCTCCTTGCTCATGCCGCGCCAATATATGACGGATCTTGTTGCTTTGAGAGAGAGCGTCGTAGAGCGGCAGGTTGGCTCCACCAGGAATGCCGGCAATGAGCCTTACTCCCTGTCTTTCCAGCAGAAGGATTGTCAACTGAGCTCCGGTTATCTTCATTATCATCACCTCAAAAAAATAAGCCCCGCCGGGGCGCCGACGGGGCTTAAGGTCTCTCTTTTGCTTTCAGTTTATCCCGCTATGGCGCATTGGTATCTACTGTGCGTACTACTACGCCCATCTTTACCACTACGAGGCGGGTTACCGAAAGGGTATATATATTGTCCGCATAACGGTTCATAAGAGATCGAACCTCAAATAAATTATAAATTGCTTTAACCGTATATTACCTGCCGCCGACTGCAGTGTCAAGCACCCGTTGTCGCCGATGCGGATATTGTGTAAAATGAATTTAACAAAGAGATGACCGTTTATCGGTAAGCTGAGGGGGGAAATGCTTATGTTAGCCGAACTCCTTGTGGAGGATCCGAAGAATATGGATGATGCCTGCCTTATTACGGATTGCCTCAAGGACGGCATAGCCGTCTTTGTCAGGCTGCCGTATGATGAAGAGAACGCGATAAGAATATTCGATTTTCTCCGTGGCGCAGTTCTGGGCATTGAAGGCAGATTCGACCGCCTGGACAGGATGATATATCTTTTTACCCCTAAAGATATAAGAGTATCCGATTTAAGAGGTCGCTGCGGCAAAGCAGAAGAGTGAGGATGCGGAGAACTCTTTGACGAAGGGCTATAAATAACTGCTGCCGGGGTAAGGTACACCCCGGCAGCAGTTATGCACCATATCGGTTTTTACGGAATGACAACAAGCTCTTGTGCATATGAAACCGCACGGGAACCGATCGTAACAGCTACTCTCCGCATAGTATTATCATCTTCGAAAGTGGCGTCCGTCGTTATGCCCGTGTAATGAGAGAAAAGCAGAGGAACACCTTGCGTCCAGTTAAGATGAACATGGCCGGAGTAGTTGGCATGGAGATAGCTTTTATATCCGCTGGTGAAGGCCGTTATAGTACTCATCTGCGAGCTGTTGAAAAGGTAAGGGTTGATAAACATGCCGTGGTGCGAAAGAGATACGATATTCTCGCTTTTAGGTTTTTGACAATTAATTACATCATTTTTGAACCATGGCCAGGTGCCGCCAGTGAAATCGTGTAATTCTGCAGTTTCCGTCCCCGTGTATCTGGCGGCAAAATCAGCGCAAATGAAGTGGCAGGCAAGGTGGTCAAAGGAGAAGTTTTGCAAATAACTCTCCGCACTTATTTGTGGGTTCCAAATCGGTGCGGGCGCTTTTTGCCAATTAGTTAAAATGCCGGCCAGGTATACGTATTGCGGGGAAAACACATTGTTGAATTCCACTTCGGAGCCGGCCTGGAACTCGTTATCCCCCATGAGAGGAATATAAGGCACGGTCAGCCCATCCAGCAAGGTCTTGGCCTCAGGCAGGTGACCTCCCCATCCGATATCGCCTACTACGAATACCAGTTCGATCTTTTTGGTTGTTTTATTGGCATTTATCCAATTGATACATGATTGGAGTCTGGTGGCGTGTGCCGCCGTCCCGTCTATATGGGGATCAGCGATGATCATAAAGGCAAAATCCTCTGCGCTGGCAATTGAACCAATAGCTAGAATCATGAAAAACAGACAGACCACTGCTATTATTGTTTTCCTAGCTTTGCAAGCAAACACTCTGATCACCTCCATAATTATTATATAGCATTTCCTGTAGCATTTCCGTTGTCCGAGATAGTGACAGCCTGCTTGATCTAATTTTACCACAATTTATAGCTGTCTAAACACGAATTCTGTTTTGGTATATATTCCTTTCTTTTTGCAGGAATCTTTATTCCGGTGTAGAAGAAGTAATAGTGAACAAATTTTCTATATTTGAACATTTGTGCAAACAGCGCTGAACCGGGAGGATATCGATGTCCGCTGCAAAGAACGGATTGCGCCTGCTTGTCAGGGTGTCTGAGATGTATTATCAGGAGAAATTGACGCAGCAGCAGATTGCATCTGCGTTAGGGCTTTCCCGCCCCAAGATATCACGATTGCTCAAGGCTGCCGAGGAGGGGGGCATAGTCCAGATCAGGATAATCAATCCGCTGGGCGAAACTTCGGCACTGGAGGAAGAGCTCTGCCGAAGGTTCAACCTGAAGGAAACGGTGGTGGCACCCTGCGGCGGAGGCCGTGATTTCAAGAGAGCTATTGGAGAGGCCGCTGCAGCCTATCTGGAGAGGAATGTTTGTGCCGGCAATATCCTGGGTGTATCCTGGGGGACGACACTGCAGGAGATGGTGAATTCTCTTCATCCGGATGGAAGATGCCCCGATCTAACGGTTTTTCAGATGCTGGGCGGTGTCGGCCAGGCGGAGGTAGATTGTCATGCCAATGAACTGGCTCGCCGTATTGCCGAAGCCTTTGGAGGACGCTGGTATCCGTTGCCGGCTCCGGTGGTGGTCTCCAGCAGCCAGGTGCGTGATGCTTTGCTGGCGGAGAAGCGTCTGGCAGAGATATTTGATAACTTTCATCGCATAAATACGGCTCTTGTGGGTATAGGCTGCCTGACGGATTCCATTCTTAAGAAAACCGGTTATCTGTCTGATGAAGAAGGAAAGGAACTGGCTAGCTTCGGCGCAGTAGGTGATGTCTGCTCCTGCTTCTTCGATATCGAAGGGCGGGTTTGCCGCACTTCGCTGCATGATAGGGTGGTAGGTATATCACCGCAGGCGCTGCGTAATATCGACACAGTGATAGGGATGGCTGGAGGGGCTGATAAGATAGAGGCCATAATCGGTGCTTTGCGAGGCGGATTCATCAATATTCTGGTGACAGATGAGCTGACTGCCGAAAGAGTGCTGGAGCGTAGCTCCAAGTCAGCCTAGAGCTCGAAAAGCTAATTGGAGGGGGAACAGCAAGTGGCATTGAGTAAAAAGGACATGGTGGAGATGTACCGCAGAATGCTGCTGGTACGCTACTTTGAAGAGAAGGTGGATGAACTATATGGTTTGGGCAAGATCAAGGGCGGCACTCACCTTTATGCAGGAGAGGAAGCGGTGGCCATTGGAGCCTGCGCAGCTATCAAGCCCGATGATTATATTACTAGCACTCACAGAGGACACGGGCACTGTGTCGGCAAGGGTGGAGACCCAAAGCTGATGATGGCTGAGCTCTGGGGCAAGAAAACCGGTTATTGCAAGGGCAAAGGAGGATCGCTGCATATTGCCGATCTCGGTTCAAATAACCTGGGAGCCAACGGCATAGTCGGCGGTGGTATTCCTATAGCTACCGGGGCAGGGCTCTCTATTCAGATGAGAAAGAGCAAGCAGGTTGTTCTCTGCTTCTTTGGGGATGGAGCCAGCAACACCGGATCTTTTCATGAATCGCTTAACATGGGCGGTGTTTGGAAGCTGCCGGTGGTCTATATCTGTGAAAATAATCTTTACGGTATGTCCGTTCCTGCCGCCAAGGCCTGTGCAGCTCAGCCGGATATCGCCATCAGGGCTGCTTCCTACGGTATGCCTGGTCAGGTGGCGGACGGTATGGATGTTCTGGCTGTATATGAAGCCGTAAAGAAGGCAGCGGACAGAGCCAGAAAGGGAAGCGGGCCTACGCTGATAGAGTGCAAGACTTATCGTTATAAAGGTCATTCCAAGAGTGATCCCAGGGCTTATCGTACGCGGGAGGAAGAGGCGGAATGGCAGGCAAGAGATGCTATTGCCAGCTTCCGCAAAAGGCTGGTGGGAAAGGGTGTTTTAACCGAGAAAGAGGCAGAGCGCATCGATAATGAAGCTTATGAATATATCGAAGCGTCCGCTCGTTTTGCCGAAGAGAGCCCGTATCCCGACGTCTCGGAACTTCTTGAGGATGTTTATGTAGATTAAAGATAATCGCTCTCACAACAGAGATCGGAATTATGATTGCTGAATTCTCTAATGCTTGAGCGGTTGAGCTAAAGTTAAATTAAAGGAGCTTTAGATTATGAGAGAGATAACTTTTCAACAGGCTTTGATTGAGGCTATGCGCGAAGAGATGCTTCGCGATGAGAGAGTTTTTCTGATGGGCGAGGATGTAGGGCTTTACGGTGGCGCTTACGGCGCCAGCAAAGGTCTTTTTGATGAGTTCGGGCCGGAGCGCATCAGAGATACAGCCATTTCAGAGGCAGCTATTGTGGGCGCCGGAGTAGGCGCCGCGCTGACGGGCATGCGCCCCATAGCGGAAATAATGTATATCGATTTTACTGGTATTGCCATGGATCAGATTGCCAATCAGGCGGCCAAGGTTCGTTATATGTTCGGCGGCAAGGCCAGGGTGCCGCTGGTGATACGTACCAGTTGCGGCAGCGGACGTTCCTTTGCTGCTCAGCACTCTCAGTGCCTGGAGGCCTGGTTTATGCATGTGCCGGGGCTTTACGTAGTCATGCCTTCAAATCCATATGATGCCAAGGGCCTTCTTAAGACTTGCATCAGAGATGATAACCCGGTTATGTTCATTGAACATAAGATGTCATATAAGATGAAAGGTCAGGTGCCGGAAGAAGAGTATTTGATTCCGCTGGGGCAGGCTGATGTCAAGCGCGCGGGTGGGGACGTAACCGTAATTGCTATCTCCACTATGGTGCAGAGGGCTCTCAAAGCAGCCGAAGAATTGGCCGCAGAGGGTATCGAGGTGGAGGTTATAGATCCTCGCAGCCTGGTGCCGCTGGACATGGAGAGCATTTGCAATTCCGTCAAAAAGACCGGGCGGGTTATTGTAGTTCATGAATCGGTGGAACGCAGCGGCCCCGGGGCTGAGATAGCCACCCGTATTATGGAAGAGGCCTTTGATTACCTGGATGCTCCCGTGAAGCGGTTGTCCGGCAAGAATTGTCCTATGCCTTGCAGTCCCGTTTTGGAAGAGGCCGCTGTGCCTCAGATCAGCGATATAATAGGGGCTGTAAAAGAAATAATCTGAGGAGGACGCTGAATAATGGCTCATATTATGATAATGCCCTTGCTGGCTGAGACTATGGATGAGGGCACTATAGCCAGATGGATGGTCAAAGAGGGTGATACAGTCAAGAGGGGCGATCCTGTTGTAGAAGTAGAAACGGATAAAGCCAACATGGAGGTTGTGGCTGTTGCTTCCGGCGTCATGCTAAAGATAGTAGCTTCAGAGGGAACTACCGTGCCGGTTTATGAACCCATAGCCGTTATCGGTGAAGCCGGAGAGAAGCTTCCGAAATTAGACACCGGCAGCAAGGCCCAGGAAACGGCGGAGCCGAAGAGAACGCTGAAAGAACAGGCCCCTGTGACCTTGCCGGAAGCCGCGGAGACAATGGCGACTGATCAAACGCGAATAAAGATATCACCACGGGCCAGAAGGCTGGCCAATGATCGCGGAGTATCAGCAGAGGCATTAGCCGGCAGAGGCAGTGGCCCAGGCGGACGTATAGTAGAAAGGGATGTAGAAGCCTATCTGCTGGAAGAACCTTCGGCTACTCCTTTGGCTGCCAGGATAGCTGCTGTTGAGGGTGCAGACCTGTCCGGTATAATCGGTAGCGGGCCCGGAGGTAAGATTTACAGCCGGGATATCCCGGCGGGAGTATCGGCATCCGCTGCGGGCGAGGTCATTAAGCTGGCCGGTATGAGAAAGATCATTGCCGACAGGTTATCGCAGAGCGCTCATACCGCTGTGCAGGTTACTCTGACCAGCGAAGTGGATATGACATCTGCAGTAGCTGTGAGAGGACGGCTATTGCCTGCGGTGGAAAAGGCCGCTGGTGTGCGTCTGACATTCACCGATATTATCGTCAAGGCTACAGCCATGGCGCTATCGGAAATGCCGTTGATTAATTCCACCTTTGACGGAGAAGAAATAACACTGCACAGAGATGTCAATCTGGGGGTGGCAGTGGCTCTGGAACAGGGTCTGGTTGTTCCGGTTATCAGAGAGGCTGATGCACTGGGTCTGGCAGCCATATCGGCTTCCATCAAGGGTCTGGTAGAGAAAGCCCGACAGGGCAAGCTCGGTGCAGCCGAGATGAACGGCGGCACCTTTACCGTAACCAATCTCGGTGCTTTTGGTGTGGAGGCCTTTACGCCTGTCATTAATCCGCCCCAAACCGGAATCCTGGGAGTCGGTGCTATCAAGGAGAAGCCGGCAGTGGTCGATGGACAGATCGTTCCGCGCTTCATGATGTATCTGAGCATGGTCTTTGATCATCGGGTTATGGATGGAGCTGATGCTGCTCGTTTCCTACAACGAATCAAATCTCTGCTGGAGCAACCGGAGTTGATGCTGGTCTAATTGCCGGAGCAGGTAATTTAGCGGATAGTCCTGAAGCAGAACACGCCGGTAGGCTCTTTGAGCGAGAAATACTTCAGATTTCAGGCTTTAGCTGGATCAAGGAGGCAAAAGTAAAATGTGTTGCAACAGATTGGAAAATAAAATCGCTTTGGTGACTGGTGCAGGACAGGGCATAGGCAGAGGATTAGCCCTTCGTCTGGCCGACGAGGGTTGCCATATAGCTGTAGCTGATCTTAATTATAATAATGCGCAGGCTGTGGCGGAGGAGATAGAGGCCGGAGGAAGGCGTTCATTGGCTCTGGGAGTGGATATTTCCGATGAAGCGCAGGTAGCAGATGTTTTCAGGGCTGTTATGGATAAATTCGGTCGTCTGGATATCCTGGTCAATAATGCCGGTATTCTGCATAGCAAGCCAATATTCGATATGGAGATCAAGGACTGGGATCTCTCCATGTCCGTAAATCTCAGAGGCACGATGCTCTGCACTCGTGGAGCAGCCAGGATGATGATTGAACAGAAGAGTGGCCGCATCATCAATATGAGTTCCAAATCGGGCAAGAAGGGCGGGCTTTGGCTGGCGGCTTACAGCACCTCTAAATTCGGCATCATTGGCATGACGCAGAGCGCAGCCCTTGATCTGGCTCCGTTCGGAGTAACGGTTAACGCTGTCTGTCCGGGAAATGTCTTTGAAACGCCTCTCTGGGATAGATTGGATAAGGAATACGCTAAAAAGCTGGGTATTCCGCCGGAGCAAGTAAGGGCCAAATATGTGGAAAAGGTACCGCTTGGGCGCTCCTGTGATCTGCAGGACGTGGCCAATGTGGTGGTTTTTCTGGCTTCGAACGAAGCCTCATATATTACAGGACAGGCTATCAACGTTACAGGCGGGCAGCAAATGTATTGAGTTTCCGGCATAGGAAGGGAAATATCCGGCTGGTAACGAATACCCAAAGAGGGGGAGGCGTTGAAGCAAGTGCCGGATGGAAGGTACTGCCGAGGAACGCTTTGTAACAAGCTCTCCCTGAAACATTTTGCCTGCCTTGTTCGTATAGGAACAGGACAGGCTATTGTAATGTCAAACAGAGTGAAGGGATGGGACGATTATGTTGCAGTATTTCCTCAAAGGCGGGCTGGTGATGTATCCACTCTTGATCTGTTCGGTCATAGCCCTGGCGGTAAGTCTTGAGCGCTTTTATCATCTGAGACGGGCCGAAATCAACACCTCCAGATTGATGAACCAGGTTAAAGCCAAGGTAGCACGGAGTGGGGCTGAGGAGGCTCTGAGCATCTGTGAAGAGACGCCGGGGCCGGTAGCCAGAGTGCTTGCCGTCAGCCTGGCGGCACATGATCGCAACCGTGAGGAGCTCCGGGAAGCGGTGAAAGAAGCGGCGCTGATAGAGATTCCTCGCCTGGAGCGTTTTATGGGCTTGCTCTCCACTATAATAACCATCTCTCCTATGCTGGGTTTGCTGGGAACGATATCAGGTCTGATAAAGATATTCAATGTCATTTCCGGTGGGGAGATCGGCAATTACACAGCCCTATCGGCTGGAATTGCCGAAGCTCTAATCACCACCTTTACCGGATTGCTTATAGCCATACCTTTTATGATTGTTTACAATGCTCTATCCGGCAAAATCGATGATATTATTAATGAGATGGAAAAAAGAGCCACAGAATTGATGAATTACATGAAGAGTCGGGGTGAGACGGATGCAGCTTGAGTTGCGGAATTATCGCCGTTCCACCAAGCGCCGTCCCTTTCTGGAAACGACACCGCTGATCGATGTTGTCTTCAATTTATTGATTTTCTTTGCTGTTACTATGACGGTTGCTTCTTCATCGGCCAGTATGAAGGTGAATCTACCTAAAGCCAGGACAACTATTCAGCAAAACGCCAATATAGTTATCAGTCTGAGCCGGGATGGAAGAATAGAGATCAACGATAACGAGGTCACATGGGAGCAGATGCGTAATCGGCTGGTGGAAGCCGGTATGGACAGCCCTGCCACGGCAGTGATCGTCAGAGCAGATAAGAATGTAATATACGATGTCGTGGTGCGTGTGCTTGATGAAGTCAGAGGTGCCGGTCTGGGCAATCTCTCCCTGGCCGTCATCAAGGAGAAGACCGGTTGAGAGAGAATCGTCCTATAATTTTAGCAGCCTTTATATCTATGCTGTTGCACGTGCTGCTTTTTCTGGTGATAAAGGGTGGAGTTACAGCACTGCAGCCGATGGAGGTTTTCGTGCCCGTCACCCTGATAGAGGAGGCGGATGATCTGGTCTTGCCTGTTTCCGGCGAGAATCCGCCTGCGGATATTGAAGATCTTGCCTCTTTGGAGCCGGCCATAGCAGAGAGAACACCTGGCCAAAGCGTAGATAGCGAACAGGTGCAATCTCTTCAACCCAGGCCTATTCCCAGCCAGGCAGAGGCAGCGGGAGCTTCTAAAACTCCGGGCAGGCATTCCGGAGATGCACAGGCAGATGCTAAAGGCCAGGGACAGGGAAGCAGGGCATCATCCGGCATTCCGGGGTCCGGTACAACGCAGGGGCACCGAGAAGGCCCTGGTGAAGGTGATACCGGAGCGCCCACAGCCATTGGCCCCGGCAGATGGCCTTCCATTCCCAAGGGGCTTGAAAACCGGGGCGTGATCAAGGCAAAAGTGGTTTTCAATGTGCTGGTACTTGAAGATGGTACTCCTGCTCAAATCGAATTGCAGGAAGGTTCCGGTTACAGTGAACTGGATAGCAGAGCCTTGCAAGAAATAAGCAGGAGATGGCGCTTTAAGCCGCGTTTAAAGAGCGGACATCCTGTGGCGGATTGGATTGCGGTGACGGTGAAATTCGGCGAGGGAGACTAGGAGAAACATGGGCTGGTTATTCTGGATTTAAGCTCGTTTGCAGGTTGAGAAGCCGGAAGCTCGAGCCGGTAATCCGTAATCCGGGCCGAATAACGGATAGCAAGGAATAAAAATGGAAATCCCGAAACTAACAACTAACAATCAACAACCGGCAACCTCGCTTAAAGAGCGCATTTTTTGGATAGTGGGGTTGTTTATCCTGTTGGCGGCAGGCTCCTGTGTTGCTTGGGCAGAGATGAATGAAGGATCGGTAGCTGTAATCTCTAATGAATTCATCTCTTTGCGTGTCAATGCCGGTGATTATGATACCGGACGTATATCCGTCGATACCACTGGCGGCGATATAGGGCGCGATAGCGACAATGATAAACCCTTGATATACGGGCGCCCTGTTCCCTGGACTTCATATACTACCATACGCATAGATGGTCAGGACTATATTTTCGGCGGGCAGACCAAACGCCGTTCCGGCAGGGGCGGACCGACCGGCGTCCTGTCCGGCCTGCCCAGAGCACAGGACAGAGCGCTGGTTACCACTTGTCGTTTCGGCTCTGTCGAGGTAACACAAATCCTGAGCTTTGCTCGCAGCCTGACTACACGCATGGAGGATACAGCTGAAATCACTTACAGAATATCCAATCTTGATGATAAGCCTCACAGCATAGGCATACGGGTGCTGCTGGATACTATGCTGGGAGATAATGACGGCGCACCATTTCGCGTTGGAGAGAAGGCATTGACAGGTGCTGCCTGGCTCTATGGAGCCGAGATTCCGGATTACTGGCTGGCTTTCGATTCCCTCAGCGATCCTCATGTCGTGGCGCAGGGAACGCTGCGCGGATTGCATGCCGTAACTCCCGATAGAGTCTGCTTTACGGATTGGGGCACCGCTGCCGATGAGCTGTGGAGCATCAGCGTTGAACCGGGTGCGCCCTTTATCCGTAAGGATGAAGAGGAGCTTGATAGCGCCGTAGCGCTCTTCTGGGATCCGGTGGAGCTGGGAGCGGGGGCATCTCGAACGGTAACGACTTACTACGGGCTGGGCGGAGTGGATATACAGCCCGGCCGCCTGACTCTGGGTATCACTGCTCCAGCCGAAGTGCAGAGCGGCAAGGACAAGCAAGGGATAATCACTATTATCGGCTATCTGGAGAACAGTGGCGGCTTTGAAGCTCGCGGCGTCAAGGCTGTTCTTCATCTGCCGGAGGGGTTGGCCTTTGCCGATGACAGAGCAGAGCGCGAAATCGGAAAGATGGATATCGGCGAGGTCCAGCAGATGGTCTGGAGCGTGCAGGCCAGTGGTCTCTCCGGAGGTAAGCAGGCACTGACACTGGAGGTCTTCTCTTCCAATATTGAGGGCAACAAAGTGAGCCGGGGAATAAACATACTCTCGCCTCCCAGGCTGGTTCTCAAAACAATGGCGCCGGAGGCGCAGATATTGAATATCGACGGCATCAGGCAACCCGATCCTCTTCAAATCAGGGCGATTCTCAGTAATACAGGCGGCTCTGAAGCCGGCAACGTTAGAGTTTACATGATGCCCGGGGACGATCTGAAGCTGCTTTCCGGCTCACTGCCGTTGGAGAGCATTCCCTATCTGGAGCCGGGACAGGAAATAGAATTTAAATGGAACCTCTCGCCAGCGAAATGGGCAGAGGGAGATCTGATCTATCAGGTGGCGGTATACTCCACCAGTGTAGATGCTCAGAAAGCATCCGGCAGGATATCCGTTCCTCCTCTCAGGCCCGCAATCTATTTCCAGCCCGGTAAGAGTCGTATTGAAGCCGGTGGATTTATCGATATCGAATTAATGCTGGACAGGCTGAGGGAGTTTACCTGTGGACAGGCAGTGATAACCTATGACCCGGCCATTGCGGAACTCGTTTTTATCTCGCGGGGTACGCTCTTTGTTCAGGGTGGCTCCCTGTCTGAGTGGACAGAACCGGGGATAGACCGGGAAGCAGGCAGAATAACAATATCCGGCAGCGGCAGCCAGCCCTTCTCCGGCAGCGGCAGCCTTTGCGTACTGCATTTCAGAACGCTGCAGAGGGGCGTGGCTAAGGTTCAGCTGGTGGAAAAGAGCATAAAGGACGGCAAGGGCAAGGAGATAGAGCTTCCCGGCTGCCGGTCGGAGATCTCCGTTGAATAATAAATATTAAGGATGTGGTCTAGAGTGAGAAAATATCTGTTGCTGGTACTACTGATGCTGTTTATAATACCGACTGCGGCTATGGCAGCGGGAGCGGATGAAATAAGCCCCGATCATTGGGCTTATAAGACGATGCAAAACCTTATCAGCAAGGGTTACCTGTCCAGCTATCAAGGCGGTGTTTTAGGATCAGGCAAGCCGGTTACTCGTATGGAGTTTGCTCTGGCTGTGGATAAATTGCTTAAAGAGATAGAGGGCGGCAAGGTTCAGGCTCTGCGAGAGGATCTGGATGGCGTACGTAAGCTGATTAACGAATTCCGCAACGAGATGGTGGATGCGCAGGACAAAATGAAGGCCCTTGATGAGAAGATAGCCAATCTGGAGAAGCAAAGGGTCGTCTTGAATGAGGATTTTGCCAGAATGACGGTAGGGATGAGGGCACTGCAAAAAGAGCTCGATGGCCTGAAGATAGAGTTAGCCAAGACTAAAACCGAACTAGCAGCAGCCAATTCAGAGGTATCCGTACTTAAAAAAGATCTGTCCGATGCCAATGATAGTATAAAGGCTTCAAAAGAGATGGAGCAGCGACTGCAAAAATCACAGCGACGCACGAATGTCTTCCTGGGACTGGCATTTATTTTAGCTCTGGTAAAGAAGTAAGATTTAATTAAATCCATCAGTTCGCCTTCCAAAGCAGCGCTTTAGTGCCTGCCGCATGGAAGTCCGCAGAGCGAATCCGGAAACTTTACATAACAAACAATCTCAGGGGGATAGTAATGAGCAATAATATTTATGATGTCATCGTTATCGGCGGCGGCCCAGGCGGTTATGTAGCCGCACTTCGTGCTGCAAAATTGGGAGGGCGTGTGGCTCTGGTGGAAAGAGACAAGCTGGGAGGCACCTGCCTTAACAGAGGGTGTATACCTACCAAAGCGCTTATCGCCAGCGCCGAGCTGCTGGCGACCACTCGAAAAGCCGATCGTTTCGGTATCAAAATAGAGGGAATAATTCCCGACCTATCCGCTATTATTAAACGTAAAGAGCAGATCGTCAAACAGTTGCGGGGAGGGATAGAGCACCTTTGTAAAGCAGGAAATGTAGATATATACAAGGGAAAAGGTCGCCTGGGCAAAGGCACATCTGTTATAGTTTCCAGCGAACAGGGAGAAGAGGAGTTACAGGGGCATAACATCATACTTGCTACCGGTTCCTATCCTTGCGGCATTCCCATAGAGGGATGCGGCCTGGACCAGGGCAATGTAGTCACCAGCGATGAAATGCTGGAGCTGCAACAGATACCGAGTCGGCTGCTGGTCATAGGCGCAGGGGCTGTAGGTGTGGAATTCTCCTACATATTCAGGCAATTCGGTTCCGAGGTAACCCTGGTGGAAGTGCTGCCGCATATTTTGCCCACGGAAGATATTGAAATAAGTACGGAGATGGAGAAGGCTCTGGGGCGTGAAGGAATACGGGTCATGACATCTACCAGTGTACAGAGGGTAGAGCGCGAAGGTGAAGGCTGCCGGGTGCAGCTTTCCGGCAACAAGGTTGAGAGTGCCGATCTTGTTCTTTTAGCGGTAGGCAGACGTGCTTGCTTGGAGGGTTTGGGACTGGAAGAAGCCGGCGTGGCGGTAGAAAAGCGTGGCATTACGGTAGATGATCATATGAGGACAACGGCTCCGGGCATCTATGCCATTGGTGATGCCGCCGCTATTATTCAGTTGGCGCACGTGGCCTCAGCCCAGGGACTGGTAGCAGCCGCCAATGCTATGGGCGGCAATGAAAGCATGGATTACAAAGTAATACCTGCTTGTGTTTTTGCATCACCGGAGATAGCCAGCGTGGGCCTGACGGAAGAGCAGGCCAGGCAGGATGGCCGTGACATCAAAGTAGGCCGCTTCCCCTTCCGCAATATAGGAAGAGCTCTGGCTATGGGAGAGCGCGAGGGCTTTGTCAAGATCATCGCTGATGCCCGCTACGGCGAGGTGCTGGGCGCTCATATAATCGGACCTCAGGCTACCAGCCTCATCAGTGAACTGGCTTTGGCTATGAAGGCTGAAGTAACGGTGGAAGAGATAATCGCTACTATTCATGCTCATCCGACGTTGCCCGAGGCTGTAGACGAAGCAGCTATGGATGTTCTGGGATTGGCGCTTCATAAGTAAATTCACAAGGAAGCATGTGTATATGCGCAAGCCGGAGAAGATCGAACTACAAGAGCTTATCGACCGGAAAGTGTTGAATAAAGTATTAGTCTCTTTTCGTGAAGCTACCGGGCTTACGGCCAGAGTGCTGGACGCCGGCGGCTGCAAGCTGGCGGAGCCGGAGGGCTATGAGGATAGCTGTCGCTTCTGTCGTTTGCTGAAGGCCTCTCCCAGGGGTGCAGAGCGATGTTTGCAATCCATACTTAAGGGAGGCTTGCAGGCATCCAAACTGGGCGAGCCGTATATTTTCTTCTGTCATAGCGGACTGGTGGAGTGGGTAGCGCCTATCCTGGTGGAAGACCATTATCTGGGTTGCGTAGCCTGCGGACAGGTCCTGATGTGGCAACCGGACGAGCTCTTTCTCAATGACATCAGAGAGAAGAACAAAGATCTGAATATCGGTCATGAAGAGCTTATGGCGGCGGCCGGGGAGCTGAAGGTTGTTTCCGGGCCCAGAGTTCGGGCTGCAGCCGAACTGATCTTCGTTATTGCCAATCACCTGGCTGGAACAGGATTGGTGACTCTGACACAGCGGCGTGAAATCAGTGAGCAGCTGTCACGGCTAAATGATGAGATACAGGCACGTAAGAGCCTGGAGGAGGAGCTGGAACAGAGCAAGAGCGCAGTTATTTCACCGCTTTATCCCATAGAGAAGGAGCGGGAGCTCCTGTCCAGAGTCCGTATGGGAGATCGTCTTGGAGCCAAAGAGATTCTCAACAATCTGCTGGGGGATATCTTCTTTAAGAGTGCGGGGCATCCGGAGGTCATCAAAGCCCGCATTCTGGAGTTGGTCGTAGTCCTATCGCGAGCTGCCGTTGAGGGCGGGGCCGGCCTGGAACGTCTCCTGGGGCTTAATTTCTACTATCTGCAGGAGCTGTACGGCATTGATTCTCTGGACGAGTTGTCTCACTGGATAGTCAAGGCTCTGGATGGCTTTATAGATTCTGTTTACGATACGCGCGACCTCAAAAACTTCCGTGTCATCAAGCAGACGGTAGATTATATTGAACAGAATTACAATCGTGATCTATCCATAGAGGAGATAGCCAAGGCAGTTCATCTTAGCCCGTTCTATCTTAGCCGTCTCTTCAAGCAGGAGATGGATTGCACGCTGGTGGAGCACATTTCCGAAGTCCGCATAGAGAAGGCCAGGCAGATGCTTAAGGAGACCCTTCGCAGTATAACGCAAGTGGCTCAGGAAGTAGGATATAACGATTCCAGCTACTTCAGCAAAGTCTTCAAAAAATATACGGGTACTACCCCCAACCATTTCCGCCAAAGCAGAGATTAGATAAAAGGCTGAATAATATATCGCATGCCCAGAGGAACTTCCAGCTTCACAAAAACGAAAACTCAATATGCAAAAAAGGAATATTTCAAAAGTTGTAGAACATTATTATTATGAACCATCTAAATCTGCTAATAATACATCTAAACAGAAAGGTAGTATTCAGTTGTTCGATATAGAGCTCAATAATGGCACGCCTATTTATATGCAGATAAGGGAACACTTGAAGAGGAAGATAGCTAGCGGTATTCTTGCCGGCGGAACAAGACTGCCTACTGATCACGAAGTTTGCCAGAGATTGGGAGTAAGTGTCGCCACGGTAAAGCAGGCTTACAGTGAGCTGGTTAAGACTGGGTATCTGGAACGATATCCCGGCAGAGGAACATTTGTTGCTCAGGATATGACTCCTGCCAATCGACCCTTTTCAGATTCTAAAAACATCGGCATAGTTTTTCATAATGTCTTCTCCGTGACAGATCCATCTATTGCCAGGACAGTTGAAGGAATTGCCGAAGCTACGCAGGCATACGGTTATGAAATTCATGTTTTTACCACCAACGGGCGTAAAATATTTGACGGCAGCACCATTTTACGTGAAAACATATTCAAAAGACATCTGGCGGGGCTGATATTTCTTAGTCCCATGGAAGAGAGCGATATCAGGGAGTTGCAGAGGCTGAGTTGTCCGTTAGCTGTTGTTGACGATGTCTATCTTAATATGGAAGTCCCAAGCGTTTTATTTGATAATGAAGAGACAACATATTTTGCTGCCAGAGAATTGATACGAAAGGGTCATCAAAAAGTCGCTCTAGTTGTCAGCCAGAGGCTGCCGCTTGATCCGCGTATTGAGAGAGGCAGGGAGAGAATGTGCAGAGGGTATAAAAGGGCGATAAAGGAGGCGAAGCTTGATTTTCTGGAAATGATAACTAAATATGTTAGAGATAACGATAAGAGAATAGCCGATATTGTAGCGGATAAACATACCGTTTTGCAGGAAGCTACAGCATTGGTCATAGCTGGTGATTGGCTGGCTCAGGGAGTCTATGATTACCTTTGTCGGGAGGGCAGAATTATTGGTAAAGATGTTGACCTCTATATTCTTACCGGCGTTCCTGTAAATATACCTGGTACCGCATCCATCTGTTTACCGTTGAAGCTACAGGGAAAAAGGGTATTCAAAATGTTGATAGATCAGATCAACGGCATGGATTTTAAACACAAGGAAATCCTGCCGGTGGAGTTCAATATACCGGTATGTTGACAGCATAGCAAATAATATTACAAAGAATGATATGGAAAGTTAAAAGACTATCGGAGGTGCAAGGTGATTATCAGGTGTGAGGGCTGCTGCAGAAAAAGAAGAGGATTTACACTTATTGAGTTATTAGTAGTTATTGCTATCATAGCCATTCTTAGTGCCATACTTTTTCCTGTTTTCGGTAGAGCGAGAGAGAAAGCCAGGCAGACAACCTGTCAGAGCAATTTGAAGCAAATTGGGCAGGGATTGCTGATGTATGCACAGGATTACGACGAGTGGTTTCCACTGGTTTATAACGAGAATGGTACGGTTGGAGAAAGCAGATATTGGTCGGATCTTTTGGCCGGTTATGTGGGAGCTAAAGGCAAGTATAACAAGAATGCAATTCCCAATTATGCAAACACTATTTTCGATTGCCCATCCCTAGACGGCTCGCTTAGCTCTTCTGCCGATTATCTCTATTTTCGAGTGCTATGGGCTTATTGGAGTGGAGGCGCAAATCCATGGGCTGCTTATAATGATATGACCAGAATTATGAAGCCGAGCGAAGTAGGTGTGGTAGCGGATTCGGAGGGATACGATTGGGGTGTTCCTGGGAGCAGTGCCGGTATAGGCGTGCCGGGTGAAAAAGTTACATCACAGCGCTTGCGCAACCGGCACTCCGAGGGCTTGAATATTCTCTACTGCGATGGCCATGTGAAATGGCAACGGGCCTCAATAGGGGATAATCTGGCAAATATTTTCGATGAATCAAAACATAGATAATGGTGCGGATGGAGGAGATTGTCGTGACTAAACGGTTAAGGGCTTTGCTTGCAGCACTGGCTTGTATAGTGTTTGTGGGGATATTTGCGGGCAAAGGCAGTTGTGGTGGTACGACTGGAGCAACTGCGGACAAAGAATTTCATTTTGATGGTAGAGCGTATATAGAATGCAGCACCCTGGATAGGTTGGATATTACGGATGCAGTTACGCTGGAAGTATGGCTTAAGCCACTGGGGCAGCATGACTATAACGGCATAATTTCCGTGTTGGGCAAAGAAGACGGCTTTGCCTTATTCTTGTATAAATCCACAAGGTTGAAGTTCGGCATAAACAGCTGCGACAATAAAAACGCTATTTGGTCTAGCGCGGGAATAATGGAAAAGCAGTATAATCATATAGTCGCTGTATATGATAAAGGTGTCGCAACTATTTATATAAATGGTGTGCTAAGAGGAAAGAAGTCCTTTATCTATACGGCGATAATAAAAAACAAGAATCGCCTGGTAATAGGAAAAGGCCCGGGAAGCTCGCTTTTAAAAGGAGATATGGCTACCTTAAGGATTTATAACCGAGCGATTGATTCAAATGAGGTCGCGTGGAACTTTGATAACCATCGCAATGGCAAAAGGGGAATAAATAATAGGGACGGATTGGTTCTTGAACTTCTTTTTGAAGGCATGTTAAAGGAAGGAGTATATAAGGATACTTCCGGCAAAGGCAATGACGGCAGGATTAGATATTTATCTGCAAAAGTTTCTGCCACATCAACAATTTCTTCACAGCGTACTGAAGATAGCAACTCAACCAAGATGTCGTTGCCCGTTGCCCCCCTTAAGGCGCAGGTAAAAAGCAGCCATGGGGTGCCGGCGCTGTTTTTAAATGATAAGCCTGCGTCGATTCGCATATATAGAGAGCATGATTACAAAGGCAAGGAAGAATATATAAAAAATCTGGCGGCAAGCGGGGTTAACGTATTCTTTTGGAGTGTTTCATCGGGAGCATTCCATCCGGCGCAAAAGAAATACGGGTCATTGCCGGAGTTCTTTGAAAAGGAATATTGGGGTGGGAAATTCAACGCCCCGGTTTTAAGAGAGATTATCAAGGCTGCTCCCGATGCAAAGTTTATTATTCAATTGGATACAACCGCCCGTGTCCAAAAAATGAAGGATTGGTTTGAGCAATATCCTGACCATATAGCCGTATGGCCGCCTAATATGGCCAAAGGCAACCGGGGATCTATAGCATCTGAAATTTGGCGAGAGGAAACTATCAAATGCCTGAAAGCCCAGGTAAGCTATTTAAGAGAAAGCCCCTTTGCCGACAGAATTATCGGTTATATCATTTGTGGCGGAGGCGGTGAATGGGGAGATTATTGGGATTATAGCCCGGTAGCACAAAAAGCATTTGCAAGATACGCTATGAATAAATACAACAACGATATCGAATTGCTTAAAGATGCCTGGAACGATAGCACACTGGATTTCAAAAATATTTCTATGCCCGGATTTGAAAAATTATTCGTCGCTGACGACGGCATTTTCTATAATCCGATAAAGAGTAGGAAAGTAGCCGATTTTTTTGAACAGTATTATGAATTGGCAGCGGAAGTTATTTCTGACTTTGCAAAAGCAATGAAAGAAGCTTCGAACAATGAGAGCCTTGTTGGTGCCTGGGTGGGCGCAAATTACTATCCCGGGTGGGGTGATCAACCTTATACCGGCCTGGTCGCTTCCAGAAGGCGTGGCGCTTTTGAGCGTTTGGTATATGATAAAAATATAGATTTCTTTTTTACTCCATTTAATTATCGCGAAAGGCATGCAGGCGGTGTCTTTCAGCCCCAATATCTTTTACCTTCCGCTATTTTACATGGCAAGATGGCAATAGTGGAGGATGACAGTCGGACCTGTGCTTCCACTCTGGGACATCCAAGCTATGTAATTGCTGAATCCATTGGGGATAATTTCGGCTGGGCCAAAACTCCGGAAGAAACAATCAGCGTTCTCAAACGCAACTTTGCCGGCATCCATACCCACGCAGGGAGTAGTATCTGCTGGTTTAGTATGGGCAGTCCCGGGGGTAAATCATTCGATCATCCGGAGATATTCAAGGCGATAAAGAATCTTTCCGCTATAACGGATCGGTTGCTGGAGAATGATCGCAATAACGCTCAGGTAGCAGTAATTTATAACAATAAATCGTTTAATTATCAGAAATTCAGTTTTGCATGCGAAGATTTCATCTTTCGCCAGAGTGTAGAAGGCATATCCAGGTTAGGAGCTCCCTTTGATGATTATCTTGATACCGATCTTACATCTTCGGATTTCCCTTTTGATCGATACAAACTGTATATCTTTGCTAATACCTTTTACCTTTCTGATAAGGTAAGAGAGATTATTGATCAGAGAATAAAGAGAAACGGCAATGTTTTGCTATGGATATATGCTCCCGGTTATATAACGGATAATGGGTTATCAGTAAAGGCTATGTCGGATACTATCGGTATGGAAATGAAGCATCTGGATCTACCCGGTGAAGTTACCGATTATACGCGTTCAATACAGAACAATATATCAGGCGCCAAAGCTGTCGAACTGCAAAAAGGATTGGATGTTTACCTTATTGACTATGCACACAGAATAACTAAAGGGTTGGCCACTGATTTAAGATATGGCTTTAGACAGTCTCTGACGCCGGTGTTTTCCTGTATTGATAAGCAGGCTATCGTTCTGGGTGAGGGTGTCAGCACCAGTCCAACCGTATGGACTTTCAGGCAAGCAGGTCTTTGTGTCAGGGAATTTAAAGATTGGACTTCAGTCTGGTCTGCGGTGCCCAATATACCCTCCTCTTTGTTAAGAAATATAGCCGGATATGCAGGAGTTCATATTTACGGTAAGGGTGATGACCAGGTTTTTGCTAGCGAAAGATTGCTGGCAATCCATACAAGATATGCCGGAGAGAGAATTATCAAATTGCCTAAAAAATGCGATGTTTACGACCCATTCAAAAAAGAGTACATCGCCAAAAAAGTAGAAGAATTCAAAGTTAATCTGCCGGCAGCCTTCACGGGATTATGGATGCTGGAATAAATAAAACCGTCGCTTTAGTTAGGGTCTCTCTTACCGTTAAGTTGAATTTATGAAAGAGGAAGCAGTAGCTCTGTTTAAGGAGAAGGTAATGTCGCAACGAAGAAGAATACCCTTGGGCGGATTATTCCTCCTGGTCTTAATGGCATATCTGCCGGCTTGCACGCTTGTTGGTTGCACAGGTCGTGATTCTGGGAAGAAGATCATACTAGAAGTTTATTACGACGCTCCGCTTCATATAAGTGATTACTATCTGAGTGTTTTTCGGAAATTCGAAAGGGATTATCCGTATATCCGGATTAAGAGTGAAAGAGGAGTAACAAATTACTATGCCAAACTTCAGACCCGAATGGCATCCGGAACGGCGCCTGATGTAATGTATATACAGAATAAAAGCTTGGCTGATTACAGAGACAGAGGCGTGCTTTTAAATTTGAAAGCGTTTATAAGTAAGGAGAAATACGATCTTGACGACATTTGTGAACTCGGACTTATCGAAGGTGGCATATCCGGAGAACAGATATACGGCATGCCTGTTACGGGCGCTCCTGAGGTCTTGATCTATAATAAGGGCCTGTTTGATGAACTCTCTTTAAGTTATCCCGATGAAAGATGGAATTGGGATGATCTGCTTGCTGCCTCCATTAAGCTGACTCGGGATACAAATGGTGATGGTAGAATCGATCAATTCGGTATTTCGATTGTGCCTGGCTGGTGGGCGCAGGATATTGCCTGGATATGGTCTAACGGCGGCGAAGTCTTCAATAATAAATTGAATAAGTGTGTGGTAGACAATAGACAGGCCAGGGAAGCTATACAGTTTTTGGCGGACCTTACCGACAAATACAGGGTTACTCCTAAAAAGCTGTTGGATGCCAAGCAGAATTCCGTTGCTGATCTATTTATGGGGGGTAATTTAGGTATGTTTGTAGGCATTCCTTACGTTGCCTTAACGGAGTTCAGCAAGGTAAAAAAGCTTGACTGGGATATTGCTCCTGTACCCAAATCACGGCTTGGCAAAAGAGTTGTCAGGTATACGGGAGAATGCTGGACAATATCATCTAAAACCCGGCATCCAAAGGAAGCTTGGCTGCTTCTTAAACGCCTGTGTTCCAAGGAGGTCGCCCGAGAACTGGCAAAGAGGAGTATGGTTCCTGCAAAAATCTCCGTGCTGAACTCTTCGGACTTCATAAAACCGGATACGGCTTGTCGGGAGGAAGTAGTAGTTGAATCTCTCGAATTTGCCCGTGCCGTTCCCTCTTTGCATAATGTGGAGGAACTTGGAAGTATTTGGAAAAATCAGATTGAAGCTACAGTGCTTGAAAAAAATGATGTAAGCTCCGCTCTGAAAAATATCGAAAGGGAGCTGAATACGGTTTTATTTAAGAAGTATGTTGGAGATTAGATAGTTTGATGATGATCATGCATGGCAAGGCTGTAAGCAAATACCCTTGCGATGTCGAAATAATATTTTAAAAAGAATGAATTTAAGAGGTATGCTATCATGCAACTGGCAAAATCCAAAGAGCTTTACCAAAAAGCGATAGAAATTATTCCCGGCGCTTCGCAGACAGACAGCAAGAGGGTATCAGCCTTTGCTCCCGGTGCCTTTCCCATGTTTACCGTTTCTGGCAAAGGAAGCCATATCTTTGATGCGGATGGGCGGGAGCATATCGATTATATAATGGCACTGGGGCCGATAAATTTAGGCTATTGCTACCCTGCCGTAGATCAGGCTATCGCCAGGCAGCTGAAAGGCGGCATCATTTTCAACCTGCCTCATCCGCTGGAAGTAGAGGCCGCAGAAGCATTGATAGAGCTGATTCCCGGAGCTGATATGGTGCGCTTTTTTAAGACCGGTGCTGAAGCCGTATCGGCTGCAGTGCGCGTGGCCAGAGCATACACCGGCAGAGATAAAATACTATCCTGGGGGTATCACGGCTGGCATGATATGTGGTGTGCCCAATTGCCTCAGCCTTTAAGCAAAGGCGTGCCTCAAGATCAACATGACTTGATAATACCTTTTAGTTACAACGATTTTACTTCGCCCCAATCCTTAAAAAGCAAGCTGGAAGAGAACAAAGAAGCCGTGGCCGCTATAGTCATGACCCCTAACAATTATTGGGAGAAAGCTGCAGAGGGATACCTTGAATATGTCAGAGAGATGGCAGATGCCTATGGAGCCATTCTGGTATTCGATGAGATAGTTACGGGCTTTCGTATGGCCAACGGCGGGGCGCAGGAATATTTCAATGTCATACCAGATTTGGCCTGTTATGCTAAAGGAATAGCAAACGGCATGCCCATATCCGTTCTGACAGGAAAGAGAGAGATCATACAAGGCATGGAAGACCTCTCCATAAGCACGACATACGGAGGAGAGGTCCTCTCTCTAGCCGCTCTGACAGCCGTATGCGAAGAGTACATGACCAAGCCTGTAGTAGCTCATATGTGGAGCTATGGAGCCAGATTGATGGAAGGGTTGAACAAGCAGGCTGAGAATTATAACATAAAATGCTCTTTCATTGGATATCCGCCGCTGACAGTTTTTAAATTTACTTATGAAGAGGCTCGGCTGAACGCTGATCTGATGACGTATTTTCTGCAGGATAATGCTGAGAACGGTATCCTTTACAGGCGAGGCGGTCCAATATATATCTCATACTCCCATAATGAAAGAGACCTTAAGCAGACTCTGGCCGCATCCGCTAAAGTCTTCTTTAATATAGCCCAGGCTCTGGAAAAGGGAGACCTGTCTGCCAGGATAACAGCCACTGGTACTCCCATGGAATCTATTATTGCGAGATATAAAGCATGATAATAGATGTCCATGTTCATACCTATAATAGATCTCATGACGCCCTTCTGGGAAGCAGGCTTTTTCAGGAGATCGTCACCAGAGCTCGGAAAGCAGGCATAGATAGAATAGTTATCTCATCATTGGGTCGAACAGCGTATTTGCCTTATCCATCCTCACAAGAGGTAAGAGAGGCTAACGATGATGTTTTGAAGCTGATGCAGGAGTTTCCTGAAGAGGTATACGGACTTTGTTATCTGAATCCCAGGAATCCCGATTGGAAGGAAGAGATGCAGCGATGTTATGACAGAGGTATGATCGGTATAAAGCTTTGGATAGCCGTTAAAGCATCATCCCCTATACTTTTTCCCGTTATTGAAGCAGCTATGCAAAGGAACCTTTTTATACAGCAGCACTCCTTCCTGAAGAGCAGAGGCAACTACCGCGACGAATCAGAGCCCTTTGATGTAGCTCGTTTAGGAATAGAGTATCCTCAGGCCAGGATTATTATGGCTCACGCAGGTGGAAACGGGCGGGAAGGCTTGAAAGCCATTGCACCTATGCCTAATATCTATGTCGATACCTCCGGAGGGGTACCTGAATGCGGCGTAATAGAGAATGCAGTTGCGATACTCGGCTCCCAAAGAGTGCTTTTCGGCAGTGATGCTCCGGGAAGAAGCTATGCCGTACAACAGGCAAAGATTACAGCTGCAAGTATACCCGCTGCCGTTAAACGTCGGATTATGGGAAGTAATTTTCAGGAGTTTATCAGGCATGAAGATAATTGACGTAGATTTGCACATAGGGCAATGGCTGCACAACAGCGCTGTTCAAAGCAGCTTAGCCACGTTACAGAAGGCCATACGTCGTCACGGTATAGAATATGGTTTAGCTACCCCCTTGGAAAGCATCCTAGCAGAGGATAACCTGGAAGTGAATTACCGTTTCTTCAAGGAAATAGAGGGGTACTCTTTGCAGATAATGCCTATGCTGGCTTTGAACCCTCAGCAGCCCGGGCTTGAAAAAGCAATGGAAAGATATATCGATCAAGCTGCCGGTATCAAATTATTTCACCGCTTTCAGCGATACAATCTATCCGATTCGCTATTGGAAATAATATATGAGACAGCTCAAAGCACACAGCAGCCCATCGTCATACCGTTGCATCTCTTTGAAGAGAGGATCGCTGTGCATTATTTTGATTATCTTGAGGAAGTTAAGGTAGAGGATCTTCTGCAAACAGCAGATGCCTGGCCGGCTGTTAATTTCGTTTTTTCCGCTCCATTACCTTATGAAGCGATAGAGTTGCTTGCCGCAGGCAGGAAGAATATCTTTGTCACTACCTCTTTTCTGGAAGGCGAAGGATTGCTGGAAGAAATAATAGATAAATATGGTGTGCAGAAAATCCTGTATGGCAGCAACTATCCCTTTTTCTATATGGAAGCCAGCCTGAGGAAGCTATGCTCTCAAAGCTTCTCAAGACATATGATGGAGCATATATATTTCAATAATGCGAATAATATCTTCAGGAGTGACAGGTAATGATTAGAATAGGAATAATAAACATCGATACTTCTCATCCGATTACTTTTGCCGAGTATCTGAAGCAAGGCAAGAGAGCCCGTTATACGGCCGTCTACAACGACGGCTTCCGTAGTGATGTCGAGGTAGAGGCCTTTATCGGTAAATACGGGCTGGAAAAGAGATGCAGTAGCATTGAGGAATTGGCGGATTGTGTCGATATCGGGTTTGTGCAGGGGTCTAACTGGAATAGGCATTTAAGCCAGGCAAGGCTCTTTTTGACCGCCGGCAAGCCGGTTTTTATAGATAAGCCGATAGTGGGATCTCTGAGCGACTGCCTTAAGCTGGAGGAGCTTGCAGTCGATGGAGCAGTAATTCTGGGCAGTTCCTCGGTTCGTTATGCCAACGAAGTAACGGAGTTTATGAGCATTCTGGAAGAGGAGAGAGGCAAGGTTCTGAATATTTACGGAACGGCCGGGGTGGATGAGTTCAATTACGCTATTCATATTGTGGAAGCCATAGATGCTTTAGCCGGCGCGGATGCCCTCTCAACCAGATTCATCGGCCGCGGCTGTCTCGGTAGTAATATCTGTGAGACTTTTTTTGTGACTTTCAATAACGGTATTACGGCCACTTACAATACCTGCCATGGCCTTTGGCAGCCCTTTGAAGTGGTCGTCATGACGACTAAAACGATTTATCATTTCAGGATAGATAACAAAAAGCTGTATGGGACGTTGTTGGATAGGATTTGTGATTATATGGAAACGGGAACAAATAGGCTGGCGCCGGTGTCAAGGCTGACGCATGCGGTTAAAATCATGCTGGCAGGGCGTCTGTCTCGGGAAAACGGCGGCAGTGAGGTCATGCTCAGGAATATACCGGAGAATGACCCGGGGTTTGATGGTGATAAATTTGAGCGGGAGTATGCAGCGGCAGCTCAAGCCTAACCTTATTTCCGTAATCCATATGCGAGAGCTTTAGGGTTGTGCCGAGAATGTAGGTCTTGCTCCTATTTAATCTCTATTAAGAATGACTTCTCCATTTATTCTCAGTTCAAGCTCTACGCCATGTTTGAGTTTAGGGCATCGAACTGCCGGAGTGTCGCCGCTGACATCCTTGTTGTTAGTCAGAGAGTTGGGTGGATCGGTAATGTATAATGGATCATACTGATACGAGGAGTACTTCTCCTCTACCGCATCCCTTACTGTGCTGCCATTGTCATCGGAAGGGCAGATAAAGGCCTTTTTATCACTGAGGTAAGGCGGGTTAGGTCTGTAGACAGCAGGATCAGCCAGGGATAAAAAGCCGTTTATGCTGTTGTAGTTCGTATTATTTTTTGGAGGATATCCCTTGAAATCAATTCTGTATACAGCCAGAGCCTGTCCTATGGCATGAAGGTTGGAGATACATTGAGCCTGACGAGACTGAGCCTTAACCTTGCTGAATACCGGCATGACTATAGCTATCAGCATGGCGACGACGGCCAAAACAACAAGAAGTTCTATCAGGGTGAAGCCCTGACGATATTCATGAAGCGGTTTCATATATTACTCCTCCCGCTTAATTATTCGCCGGTATGCAGAGCTACTCCTGCACAGAATCTATTTTTTCTGTTGCAATGCTGAAAGCAGCCCGGGGTGCGTTTGCAAGTCAAGGTAAAATTGCGGCTTGAAGCAAGAGAGAAGAGGCTGGTAACGGGCTACGAAAAGTGTGGAGTACCGCTTGAATACAGGGCATGTTTTCTGCTATGATGTAACTTGGTAGCAAAAACAAGCAAAGGAAGGCAAATCAAATGCATTTGATGGTACAGGAGATTCACGAGCAGCCCAAGGTGCTGCAGCAGATTATCAAACAGGAGGAGGCCGGCATAGCTTCTATCTGCGAAGAGATAAAGGCCAGGGATATACGTTTTATAATTATCGCTGCCAGGGGCACCTCAGATAACGCTTCTACCTACGCCAAGTATCTTTTTCAGATAAACAACGGCCTGCCGGTGGCCATGGCTGCACCATCCCTTTTTACTCTTTATGAGGCTGATATAAGGATGGATAACACCCTGGTAATCGGCGTATCCCAATCCGGCGCAGCCCCGGATGTTATCAGTGTAGTGGAGAATGCTCGTCAAAAGGGAGCAATGACGATAGCTATTACCAATGAAGAGGGCTCGCCTCTGGCAGTAGCGGCAGATAGAGCGGTTTACTGCAGAGCCGGCAAAGAGCTGAGCGTAGCCGCTACGAAGACATATACATCGCAACTGGCCATCTTTTATCTTTTATCTTCGTTGCTTAAGGGAGATAAGGAGGCGGTAGGCCGCCTGGCGGGTGTCGGTGAAAAAATGGAACGTCTCTTTGAGACGGAGAAAGATATAGAGTGCGGTTGTGAGCGATATCGATATATGAATGAGTGCATGGTAATAGGCAGAGGAATGAATTATGCCACAGCATTGGAAATGGCGTTGAAGCTTAAGGAGACCTGTTATGTGGTAGCAGAACCTTTCTCAGCCGCTGATCTTATGCACGGACCTATTGCATTAGTGGAAGAGGGTTTTCCTGTTATACTCTTTGCCTTATCAGGGCGTACATATCCCAATATGCTGCAACTGACGAAAGATCTTAATGAGCGTAAGGCGGAAACTATTGTCATCTCCGATATGCCGGAGGCTCTGGATCTGGGCAAGACGGCTTTTCGTCTTCCTGCCATTGCGGACGAAGGCCTCTCTCCATTAGTAAGTATAGTATCGGGGCAGCTATTTGCTTATTATCTTTCATATTCCAAGGGATATGACCCTGATAAGCCGCGCTCCCTGCGTAAGGTAACCTTAACCAAGTAGCTTTTCTGTCAGGCATATTGCTTACGGCTTGCCAGGCCATCTGGCACATGGCAGCTTCTTATTGACAAAGGATAGGTCTGATAGTACACTTTTGCTTGTCATTACATGGCTCTGATGCCCGGGTGCAGTATATGCTTCGGGCTAGGGCCTTATATGGATGGCGTCATCTTTGGGGGGAGGTGCTGTCCCTTTGGCTGATGTAGTCAGGACCGAGGGATTGACTAAGTATTATCTCAACTTCTGGGGTAACAAGGCGGTCATCCTTAATGATTTGAATATAAGTATATCCGATGGAGAGACCTTTGGGTTTGTGGGACCCAACGGGGCAGGAAAGACCACTACTATTAAGCTTCTTCTAGGCCTGTACAGGCCTTCTAAAGGCAAAGCCTGGATATATGATAGGCCTGCAGGAGATGTTGCCGTCAAGAATCTTATCGGCTATCTTCCGGAGGGCCCTTATTACTACGATTTTCTTACTCCCGAGGAGCTTTTATCTTTTTACGGCAAGCTCTCCGGTCTGGATTCCGCTAAAATAAAGCGTAGATCGGACGAGCTTCTGGAGATAGTGGGGCTTTCCGGTGCACGCAAGCTGCAGCTGCGCAAATTCTCTAAGGGAATGCTGCAGCGTGTGGGTCTGGCGCAGGCATTGATCAGCGACCCCAAACTTTTGATATTGGATGAACCCACATCCGGGTTGGATCCTCTAGGTCGTATAGAGATCAGAGATCTGGTTCTCAGGTTAAAAAAGGAAGGAAAGAGTATTCTTTACTGCTCTCACCTGTTGAATGAGGTTGAAATGGTCTGTGACCGTGTAGCTGTTATTCATAAGGGAAACCTGTTACGTATGGGCACAATGGAGGAGCTTCTCAGCATAGAGGGCGAATTGGAAATAGTTGTTCGGGGATTCAATGAAGAGTTATTAAGCCGCATCAAAGAGGCGGCTGTCAACATATCGGTTCTGGATAGCCAGGAAGCCCTAGTGACTGTAGACAGCCGTATCCACGCGGATAAGGTTATAGATATTATTCGTGGTAACGACAATGCGGTTCTGGTATCGATGGCCGATCGTCGTCGGTCACTGGAAGACCTCTTTGTTTCCATCGTCAAGGGAGGTAAGGAAAGTTGAAGGCAATAGCTTTGGCCATGACCACCTTCAAGGAAGCCATCAGAAAAAAGGTCCTTCTGGTTCTTCTGGTCTTCGCCTTTATTTTTATCGGTAGCTCTCTCCTTTTTACCTATTTCTCCGGCGGTGAGGAGATACGTATGGTCAAGGACGTGGGCCTGACCGGTATGCTTGTTTTCGGTCTGCTTATAGCCACATTTTTGGGCATGTCATTGATACCGACTGAGATAGAGAAGCGCATTATTTATACCATTCTGTCCAAACCTGTCAGGCGCCTGGAAGTAGTTGTAGGTAAATATCTGGGTGCGGCGCTGGCAGTGCTGCTGATGGTTTTGCTTATGGGCCTGGTTTTTATGGGTCTGGTATTTTTCAAGGAGCATTCCCTGGCGCCTGTTACCGTCCTGGCTATAGTTTTGACTTTTTTTGAACTTTTGGTTGTCCTGGCTATGGCCGTGACATTCTCGACTTTTGCGTCCACCACCCTTAGCGTGGTGTTGACTATTTTCTTCTATATTCTTGGTAGCTCATCCGATTCACTGCAATATTTAGGCGGACGCTCCGACTCGCCGCTGCTCAAAGCTGCGGTTAAAGGCTTTGGTTATCTGATACCGAATTTTGAGATCTTTAACATCAGATCCCAGGTGTTGCATAATGAAGCTGTACCGTGGGTTTACATTTTTAAGGCTATAATCTACGGCCTTCTACTTTCGGCGGCGCTATTGATAGTTGCCGGCATGTTCTTCCAGGAAAAGGAAGTGTAAGCATGAGGGGCCTGTCAGGGAACATAAGCAAAGCGCAGAAATTTTATCTCTTGGCTTTGGTCGGTATTTTCATCATCATGGTATTTGTCAAAAAAGATATTGAAACCGACCGAATTAAGTATGATATGGTGCCGGAGAATCTATCTCCGTCCGATCAGGTTTTAGGCGGCCTGGTAGGTGCTTTCAGGGAGATTACGGCTGATTATCTCTGGGTAACCATGGATTCCTTCTTTCATTCCGGAGATTGGCAGCGCCTGGTGCCCACAATAGACCTTGTAGCTCGTCTTGATCCCAAATTCATCCAGGTCTGGTCTGTCGGCGCCTGGCATTTCGCATATAATATAAGCGTGCCGGCTTCCAGTGTAAAAATAAAAGAGCAGATGATCCGGCAGGGGGATGAATTCCTGCAAAGGGGCATCAAGCATAACCCTCATATTTATGATCTACATTTCGAGCTCGGCTGGAACCGTTTTGATCGGCAGTTGGATTATCAGCGCGCGCTGCCGGAAATTGAGGCTGCCTATGCTATTAAAGATCACCCCCATTATGTGCGCCATATGGTAGCGCATACTTTAGAGAGGCTTGGCCGTATAGAGGAAGCTAAAAAGCTATGGAAGCAGTGCATAGATGAAGGCGATTGTTCTCCGGCCTTTGGCAATTATTCCAGGCTGCTAAAGGGAGATTGCCGCACAGGTGTTCCTATGTATAAATTGAGGAATAGAGGCCAGGAGTGGGAGAAGTGTTTGGCTGACAAGATAGAGGTTCCCGAATCGGAGCTCGAAGCTTATTATAACGCTCATAAGGATCTCTACATGGAGCCGGAAAAGATTCAGGCCAGGCACATTCTGTTAAGCAGCAGGGCTGCGGCAGCAAGAGTATTGGAGAGATTGGAAAAAGGCGAAGACTTTGCTGCTTTGGCGAGTAAAGTTTCTATCGATAAGGGAACGCAAGAAATCGGTGGCAGCCTGGGCCTCTTTTCAAGAGGGCAGATGGTACCGGAATTTGATCGGGTTGCTTTTGCTCTCAAAGAAAATCATATCAGCGGTATTGTGAAGACTAAGTTTGGGTATCATGTAATAAAGGTGGAAAAGCGTATTCCAGCTCGCTTGAAGAGCCTGAAAGAGGTTAAAACTCAAGTAAGAGATAAAGTGGTTGATAATAAAATTCAGGCTAATGTCCAGCGCAAACTTGCTGCGGGCTACAGGTGGGGCGTTCCCGAGATAAAATTGGAAGAGAAGTGAAAGATAAAAGATGAGATTAGCGTCAGGTAAGGCTTTAATGGGTTTTGCTGTTCTTACCGGTCTGGCTGCGCTGGTAGCAGAATCCGGCTGCGGACCTATTACCGGTTGCATTGAGGCACAGATAAAGGCTAAGCTGCCGTCAGCTATAGGTCCTGCTGATAACTATGAGGTTCGTCTTGCAGATACCTCGGCACTCTCTCTTCTCAGGGGAAAGGTAGGTCGTATTCATATCGAAGGCACCGGGGTGCGACCGAAAGATATGCCTGTCATTAAGCATATGGTTATCGATGCCAGGCATATCAAGGCGGATATGCAGCAAAGGACTGTTAACAGCGTTGCTGAAACTACTTTCCAAGTTGAGCTGGACCAGGACGATCTTCGTGATTTTTTACGCAGTAAATACGATGATCAGGCCGATGTAACGATAAAAGAGAGTGGTCTGACCCTATCTACTTTGCGTTCCATATCCGGGCTGAGAGTATGCATAACCGCTAATGGTTATCTTGTACCTGATAACGAGCAGCAGGTAAGCTTTTGCCTTACCAAACTTTATGTCAGCAAGTTGCCTCTTCCTCCTAAGCTGGCAGAGAAGATTATCGCAAGCTATAATCCTGTTTTTGATGCTTCCAATCTCCCCTTTACCATGCGCATTAGAAAGCTGACCCTTCAGGAAAGAAGAGTAATCATCAGTGGTGAGGCGGATGGCTATTTGAATAAATTCTGAAAGTATTGAGTCGCCTCTCTCTTTGTGATAGATTAGTAAGGCTATCAAATCCCCGTATTAAGTGAAAACAGGCGGTAATCAGGAATAGTCATGTCTCGGCACAGGAATGAAGATTACTCTTTTTGGGAGGGTATCGTCAAAGCCATGGGGTTGGTCTTTGGCGATATCGGTACCAGTCCCATATATACCCTGACGGTTATCATGGCTTTGATAAAGCCTACAGAGAGCAACGTTTTCGGTATACTGTCGCTGATCGTCTGGACTCTAATTCTTCTAGTTACCATTGAGTATGCCTGGCTGGCCATGAGTTTGGAGCGAGATGGACAGGGAGGAACTGTTGTCCTCAAAGAGATTCTGGTCAAGCTCCTGAAAAGCAATCGGCAGATAGCCTTTGTCAGCTTTTTATCCTTTTTGGGAATATCGCTGATACTGGGAGACGGCGTTATAACGCCGGCTATAACTATTCTCTCTGCTGTTGAAGGTATGCGCCTGGTACCCGGCCTGGCCGGTATGCATCAATGGATGATCATTCTTATTGCCGCATTGATAGCCATCAGCCTCTTTTTCTTCCAATACAAGGGAACGGATAAAGTGGCCGGAGCATTTGGACCGTTGATGGTGGTATGGTTCATAACCTTAGCCGTTTCCGGAATAATCTCCATACAGAGCCTGCCAGGGGTAATCAAGGCGGTAAATCCTTTATACGCTTTAAGCTTCCTTATGCATAATGGAATTGCCGGTGGCTTGATTCTCTCAGAAGTCATACTTTGTGCTACCGGTGGGGAGGCTTTGTATGCCGATATGGGACACCTGGGGAAACGCCCGATAATCAGGGCCTGGTATTTCGTCTTCCTTGCCTTGGTTATCAATTATCTTGGACAGGGCGCCTTTATTCTGCGGCATCCCGAAGCGCAGAACATCCTCTTCGGCATGTTCCGCGAGGAGTTGAATATACTTTACATACCCACTCTGATACTGACTATCCTTGCCACTGTCATTGCTTCCCAGTCCTTGATCAGCGGTGTCTATTCCATAGTTTATCAGGGAATTACCACTCGTATCATGCCCTGGTTGAGAATAAGCTATACTTCCAGCAAGCTTAAATCGCAAATATATCTGGGTTCCGTTAATTGGTCCCTCATGGTAGCTGTCGTTTTTATTATGCTTGTTTTTCGCCGGTCGGAAAATCTGGCGGCTGCTTATGGCCTGGCTGTTACAGGTACAATGACTATAACCGGGATAATGATGACCATGATCTTTTCCCGCTTATCTTCCTGGAAGGCGCCTGTTGCAGCTATGGTGACAGTGGTTGATGCCGCCTTTCTGATTGCCAACCTCAACAAGCTCAGTCATGGTGGCTACTGGTCCTTGATTCTGGCCGCTATTCCCCTGGCCACCATCTTGATCTGGACTAGCGGGCAGAAGGCTCTTTACCATGCTATGTGCCCCATGGATATGAAGAGTTTCATAGGCCGCTATGAAAAATTATATGAAAGGGGGAAGCGGCTTGAAGGCACGGCATTGTTCTTTAATAGAACAGTCGATATCGTGCATCCATATCTGGCACACTGCATTCTGGATAGCGGTATTATCTATGACAGAAATGTTCTGGTCTCCGTTCGTAGGACCGACGAACCCTACGGCTTGGCAACGGAAATCTATCGCAACAGGGCTTCCGGTATGGATCTTCTGGAGTTCTGGGCCGGCTACAGGGAGGTTCTGGATATAGAGAGCTTGCTGAAGCAGAACGATATTGAAGAGAGAGTCATCTTCTACGGTGTGGAAGATATAACTACCAATAATTTTTTCTGGACGGTTTTTGCGATGCTCAAACGTCTGGCGCCGACTTTCGTTCAGTTTTATAAATTGCCTGCAGGCAAGATACAGGGAGTTGTGACCCGGGTGGAAATGTAGGTGTTTTTACCCCTCGTCTTGATCCGGTCTGACATCTGCTGTTACGGCCGGCTCTTTTTTCAACCGATCGGTTTCTCTTCTTCGCTTCAGAAGATCCGCAGCTATAGGCGCCACGGAAAAGAGAGTGATGAAAATAACGACGATCGAGAGATTGTTTTTTATCAGCGGCAGATTGCTGAAGTAATAGCCGCCCAGTATAAAGATCACCACCCAGGATATACTGCCCAGGATATTGTAATAGGTAAAGCGCCAAGGTGTCATCTGTCCTACTCCAGCCATGAAAGGCGCAAAGGTTCTGACTATGGGTACGAATCTGGCTACAATGATAGTCCTGCCGCCGTAGCGTTCATAAAACTGATGAGTTCTGTCCAGATATTCCTGTTTGAGAAAACGGGATTTTTTGCTCAGCATGCCCGGCCCGATAGAGTAGCCGATCCAGTAATTGACGGCATTACCGGCAATGGCTGCGATATTGAAAATAATAAGCAGCGGCACTAGTTTAAGGCTGCCGGCGGCAGCCAGAGAGCCGGCTATGAAGAGCAACCAATCACCAGGCAGGAAGGGAGTTACCACCAGCCCCGTCTCACAGAAGACGATGAAAAAAAGAATCAAATAAGTCCAGATGCCGTACTGTGATACAATGATATGGAGGTATTTATCGATATGGAGGAATATTTCTAAAAAGCTCGTGACCATTATCCTATTCTACCGTACTATCTTGCCCAGGGGAACAGTTCTTGACACATTTGTTCAGCAGAGTTAGCATATATGAGGTTTTATCGATAGTTTTTTCGTGAGAATGCTATAAAGATATTGGTAGGTATCGGAGGATAGCTGATCGTAAGCGAAGTCTTTGTTAGCATATCTATAAGTTATATCGGAGCATGAAATGTGTTATTCCATTCCCGGTAGGGTAGTGAGTATTGATGGGTGCATCAGCATTATAGATTATTTTGGTGAGCAGCGGCGGGCTGTTAATGAGATCAGCAACCTGAAAGTGGGCGATTATATCTATGCGCAGGGAGGATACGTTATAGATGCTGTTCCTGATGCTGAGGCACAAGAGGTGCTGGCACTCTGGAAGGAGCTCTTCTTTGAGCTCCAGGAGAGAGACCAGCATCTGTCCGGTTTCAAACGTATGGATAAGAGAGCCGGCGATCGGTTGTCGTTGATATTGGAGCGGATAGTTGCTGATGAAGAAGAGGTGGCGGAAGAGGAGCTGCTCTATCTTCTCAATCTGGAAGGCAAAGAGGATATAGCCCGGCTGATGCAGGCGGCCAATTATCTGCGCCATAAGCATCTGGGTAACTCCTGCTGTATCCACGGCATAATAGAGTTTTCCAATTATTGTAGGCAGAGCTGTGGCTATTGCGGCATATCAGCCCGTAACAAGGGGCTGAAGCCTTACAGGATGACCCCGGAGGAAGTGGTAAAAGCCGCCTGCGAAGCCATAGACAAGTACGGTTTCAAGGCATTGGTTCTGCAAAGCGGCGAAGATTCGGCATATTCAATCGATAATCTCTGTCAAATAGTCAGCGGCATCAGAGAGAGAGAGCCGGCGTTGATCTTTGTCAGTTGCGGGGAGGTAGGCCTACCCGGATTGCAGAGATTGTATGAAGCCGGTGCCAGAGGATTATTGATGCGTTTTGAAACGAGCAATTCGCGTCTTTATGAGCAATTGCATCCCGGGCGCAGACTGGACAGCCGTCTGGAGCATCTGCGTGCTGCTTTCGATATGGGCTATCTGCTTATAACCGGAGGGCTTATAGGTCTTCCCGGTCAGACGAGAGAGGACATACTTGGAGACATCTCTCTTACCAAGAGTTTGCAAGCTGAAATGTATTCCTTCGGCCCCTTTATTCCACATCCGGGGACGCCCTTGGCAAATTCGCATAGTCCGGCCGCTGCGGAGGTGCTTAAGGCATTAGCTGTTGCCCGTATTGTCGATGCCCGAAATGCTAAAATTGTCGTCACTACCAGCTTTGAAACTCTGGAGAAGGATGCCCGCCGGCAGGGCCTGAGTGCCGGAGCCAATTCCGTTATGATAAGCTTGACACCCGATGCTTTGCGTCGGGAATATACGCTCTATCCTGATCGAGCGCATTTGAATGAAAGTCTTGAAAATCAGATTTCAGATCTTCTGGAAATTCTTTCAGATCTTGGTCGGGCGCCCACCGATATAGGGGTAAGCCATACAGCGTCTTAATTGACACGGCTGCATCGGCAGGGTAAAATAGCGGTGTATTACGCTGCCTTGTCGGCTTCTTATGAGTGGGCCGTGACAGGTTTTTTTATGTCGTTATTAGGAGAAGGCCATGCATTTGTACGCTTTTTTGCCTCTATTGTTAATTTTTGGTCCGTTAATTTTTGGCTTGCTAGTCATGCTGGCTCCCGGCTGGCGATGCAAGACACCCGTGATCGTTTTATCTGCTTTGACAATAATGGCAGGCAGTATTCTTTTAGCTTTGCAAGGCCCTTTCACGCTCTCCGTCGATAACGGCTTGATGAAGGTTCTGCCTCTGATTGAATTGCTGATTCTCGCCATCATTATTTATATAGGCTTTGCAATTAAAAAAATGCTGATTATCGGCCTGGGGCTTCTTCAGCTGGCTATAAGCCTTGCTTCGGAAATGCTGCCGCATTCAGTGCAGGCATATGTGCCCGCGCTAAATGTGGATCTCCTTGCTATAATTATGGTTCTTATAATTTCCATCATCGGGCCTCTGATTGTTATATATGCTATCGGCTATATGAAACGGTATGAAGCGCATGGCCCGGTGCAGATGAGAAGTACCGGACTTTTCTTTTTCTTTTTAATAGGTTTTCTGGGTGTGATGAACGGTCTGGTCATGTCCAATAATCTGAAATTATTGACTATTTTCTGGGAATTGACTACACTTTGCTCCTTTATGCTTATCGGCCATGATAGGACAGGGGATGCCGAAGAGAGTGCCTACAGAGCATTATGGATAAACTCTTTGGGCGGCGCAGCGTTGATGCTGGCTTTATTTCTCAGCATATCTGCCAGCGGCTCGGCAGGTTTGGATGAGCTTGTAGCTGTTGGCGCTCTGCTGCCGCTGGCAATGATCTGTCTGGCCGCTTTTACCAAATCGGCACAATTGCCTTTCCAGAGCTGGCTGCTGGGGGCTATGGTAGCGCCGACGCCTGTATCCGCTCTGCTTCACTCCACCACCATGGTCAAAGCCGGTGTCTACCTCATCATTCGCCTGGCTCCGGGGCTGGGCGGCACCAGAATGGGACAGGTAGTGGCCATAGCCGGTGCTTTCACTTTTGCTCTTGCTTCCGCCATGGCGATAAGCCAGAGCAACGGGAAGAAGGTTCTGGCTTATTCAACTATAGCCAACCTTGGGCTTATAATCATTTGTGCCGCTATCCATACGCCTCTGGCTTATGCGGCAGCTATCCTACTCACCTGCTTCCATGCAATTTCCAAGGCGCTGCTCTTTCTGTGTGTGGGAACGATAGAGCAGGGTATAGGTAGCCGTGATATCGAGGATATGGAGGGGCTGATGCGGAAGATGCCGATAACAACCGTTATCGCCATAATCGGTATGGTTTCCATGATGATGCCTCCTTTTGGTATGCTTATCGGCAAGTGGATGGCTCTGGAGGCAGTCATTATGTCGCCGCTGGTCCTCTTTTTGCTGATTATGGGCAGCGCTTTGACAGTAGTGTTCTGGTCCAAGTGGATAGGAAGAATACAGACGGTGGCCTATCATCCTGTTTATAAGATTGAGGATGTTCCCTTCTCTATGTTTGCCGCTAAAGGTGTTTTGCTGCTGGGAATTATTGCTGCTGCTGCAGTTGTTGTTCCACTGTTCAAGCGAGTAATAAGTCCCATGTCCATGACGATGTTCTCCGAAACAGAGGTAACTTCTCGTTCTTGGGATCTGATGAACTCTGCCAGTACCTTTATCGAGTGGCCTCTTTTCTTCATGCTGGCACTGGTGGTGCCGGTGCTTTTTTTGGTGGTTAGAGGCATCAAAAAAAGCCATATTCGGCAGCCCTTTCTCTGTGGCGAGAATTTAGAGGGCGCAAAAACCACCTTTGAGTTCAGAACTCTGATGGATAAAGGAGAATCCGCCCGTATTAGGAGCTACTATCTGAACCCGCTTTTTGGTGAAGCTCATCTTACGGTCTGGGCCAATTCAATAGCTATAGCGCTAATATTTATAATGTTTGGGGTGATAAGCAAGTGATCATGGTTGATCCGATAATTACAGCTCTTCTGGCCATATTCGCAGTACCATTTATTGGTGCGTTTTTAGTGGGACTCGATCGCAAGCTCACGGCCAGAATGCAGAGCAGGATCGGTCCTCCATTGCTACAGCCTGTCTATGATGTTATCAAACTGCTGCATAAGGAGCCCATTGTTGTCAACAGAGTGCAAATAATTTATGCCGGCCTTCATCTGGCATTTATGGTTCTTTGCGTCGTTCTGCTGGCTCTTGGTCAGGATATGCTGATGGTGCTCTTTATCCTGGCTTTCTCCACTATATCCTTAATCCTGGGAGGAATGAGCGTGCGCTCACCTTACAGCAGAATAGGAAGCCAAAGAGAGATCATGCAGATGCTTTCCTATGAACCGATTTTAATTCTGATGCTTGTAGGCGTATATCTGGTTAACGATAGTTTCATGGCGCGAGATATCCTGGCTTCCGGTAAGCCGCTTCTTCTATCTTTACCACTTATTTTTCCGGCCTTTTTGATGGTAATGACTATAAAATTGCAGAAATCACCCTTTGATTTTTCCACTTCACATCACGGGCATCAGGAGATAATCAAAGGGATTACCCTGGAATATTCAGGCCCCTTTCTGGCTATTCTGGAAATTACGCACTGGTATGAAATATTTTTGCTCTTCTTTATTGTAACGATGTTCTGGGCTACCAGTATCCCGGTTGGGCTGCTGATAGCGGCGGTCTGTTTTTTCTGCGAAATACTGTTGGATAACATTATGGCCAGGCTGACCTGGCCATGGATGCTCAGGTTTATGTGGATGGTGGGCTTAGGCCTGGCGGTTACCAATGTGTTATGGTTGTATATTTAAAGCTTTAGGAGTGCCTGTCTTATGAATTGTCGGGAGAAATCACCCTGGATAGTCCATTTTAATTGCAACAGCTGCAATGGGTGTGATATAGAATTTTTAGCTTGCCTGACACCTATATATGATGTTGAGCGGTTTGGAATTGTGCATGTGGGAAACCCTAAACATGCTGATATTCTGGTGGTAAGCGGAGCGGTGAATTACCGCAATGTCAGAGTTTTGAAGAACGTTTATGCGCAGATGCCCTCTCCCAAAGCAGTGGTGGCTCTGGGAGCTTGCGGCGCTACCGGCGGTATTATGGCCGATTGCTATAATGTGTTGGGCGGAGTGAATCAGGTCATTCCGGTAGATGTGTTTGTGCCCGGATGCCCGCCTCGCCCGGAGGCTATCATGGATGGCATACTGCAGGCGGCCGGTCTTCTGAATGTGCGCCAGGAAGATCGCAATGCCGGCGCTGAAGTGCGGCTGACGATTCAGCCTGCAGGTGAGCCGGAAAAGGTTTGAAGAAGCGTTCTGCATAGGAGAGATGAAATGAGTTTGATGAATACGGCAGCAGTGAGCCTGGGCAGCCTCTTGCAGGAGGTTGCCGATAAACATAGAAAGAGATATCGTTTTGTGACTATGACCTGCACCGATATAGGGGATGGTTACGATATTCTGTACCATTTCGATAAGGATTATGAGCTTTATAATCTGCGTCTGTATTTAAAAAAAGGCGAAGAACTGCCCAGTATATCTTCCATCTTCTTTGCCGCATTGTTGGTGGAGAATGAGATCAAGGATCTTTTTTCCATTCCCATCAGGGATCTGGTCATAGATTACGGCGGCAGATTTCTTCTGACCGAGGATGCTCCCGTAGCTCCCATGGGCAGAGAAGGGTGTTCCAGGTCTATAGATATTCGATTGCAGGGAGCTCCGGAAGAGGAGGATAAATAGATGCCTGGAAGCAAGTCGATAATACCTTTTGGACCACAGCATCCCGTTTTTCCAGAGCCATTGCAGCTTCGGCTGATGCTGGAGGATGAAAAAGTTGTGGAGGCTCTTCCGGCCATAGGTTATGTCCACAGAGGCATAGAGAAGCTGGCCGAGAAGAAGGAATATACGCAGAATATCTTCCTGGTAGAGCGAATTTGCGGTATCTGTAGCTTCATGCATGCTCTGGCATACTGCCAGGGCATAGAAATGCTGATGAATGTAACCGTGCCCGATCGCGCTCGTTATCTAAGAGTTATCTGGAGTGAATTGCATCGGCTGCACAGCCACTTGCTTTGGCTGGGGCTGCTAGCGGATTCTTTCGGTTTTGAGAGTCTCTTCATGCAAGCCTGGCGCAGCCGTGAAGCCGTACTGGATATTATGGAAGCTACTACAGGCGGGCGTATAATTATTTCCACTTGTATCGTGGGAGGCGTCAGGCGCGATATCTCCGAAGAGCTTATGGCTGAAGTGCTGAAGACGGTAGATGCTCTGGAGCGTGATTTGGAGATCGTTCGACCGGTGGTCTTTGATGATTATAGTGTTAAACAGCGCCTGGTAGGTACTGGCCGTATAACTTCAGAGCAGGCTTACGATCTGGGAAGTGTCGGGCCTGTGGCCCGAGCCTGCGGCATTGCCAGGGATTTCCGCGAGACGGGTTATGCCGCCTACAAAGAGATCAAGGTAACTCCCATTACGGAAACCGGCGGCGATGCTTATGCTCGTGCTCGGGTCAGGATAAGGGAGATGTATCAATCCATAGATATTGTTCGTCAGGCTGTCAGGGATATACCTGTCGGCGATATAGCCGTGTCTGCCAGAGGTAATCCCGAGGGCGAAGTCATATCCAGGGTGGAGCAGCCCAGGGGTGAAGTCATCTACTATATCAAAGGCGACGGCACCAAGAACCTGGAGCGCCTGCGGGTGCGAACCCCAACCTTTGCCAACATGGCTCCATTGCTGGCCATGCTGCCGGGTTGTGAACTGGCCAACGTGCCGGTTATAGTTCTTTCGATCGATCCGTGTATAAGCTGCACGGAGAGATGATGGGAGTCTTGTAAGATGGTTAGTCTGCTGAAAAGCATTATCAATAATGTGCTGCGCAAGCCTGTGACAAGGTGTTATCCGGTAGAGCGCCGTAATTCCTTTGCAGGATCCAGAGGACATGTGGAAATGGACCCGTCAACCTGTACCTTCTGCGGCATTTGTGCTCGTAAGTGTCCGGCCAATGCCCTGACCGTGTCCAAGGAGCCCAGGTCATGGACATTGGAACCCTACAAATGCATTGTCTGTGGTTATTGTGCGGATATCTGTCCCAGGAAGAGCATCTCCATGAACCCCAATCACGGTCTGCCGGGGGGGATATGATTGCATGAGGCGGCCATAGCTCAGGCTGTTTTGGATACTGCTCTGGAGGCTCTGCCCGATAAAGAAAGCAGGATTACTACCATCACTGTGGTAGCCGGTGTGCTTGCCGGTGTGGAAGAGGAATGCCTGGCGGCTTATTTCAATGAACTATGCAGATGTACGGCAGCAGAAGGAGCCTCTTTGCGATTGGTGATGGAGCCTGCCCGCCTGATATGTAAAGAGTGCGGTAAGCAGACGAATTATGCCGGGGGCGGGCGCCTGGCGCTGGAGTGTTCCGCCTGCGGCGGTCTCAATCATCTTGAAGGCGGGAAAGCGCTTTATCTGGACAGTGTAGAGGTGGAATCTTGAAAATTAATGTGCGCAAACCCATCCTCAGTGCCAACGATGAGCAGGCTGAGCGGAATAAAGTTAGATTTAAGGCATCTCAGCTGATGGTTGTCAATGTTATGGCCTCTCCTGGCGCCGGCAAGACCAGCCTGATCATGCGCTTGCTGGAAAATATTCCTTTGGAATTCTCACGAGGCGTTATCGAAGGAGATGTTGCTTCCTCTATAGATGCTGATCGTATTGCCGCCGTCGGTGTGCCTGTTACTCAGATCAATACCGGAGGAGCTTGCCATCTGGACGCCTTCATGATAGACCGGGCTATGGATGATCTCGAATTATCGGGGCCGGGATATCTTTTCATAGAGAATATAGGCAATTTGATCTGCCCTACCAACTTCAGGCTGGGAGAAACGGCCGATATGGTAGTGGCCAGCGTTCCGGAGGGTGACGATAAACCGATCAAATACCCGGCAATTTTTGCCCAGGCCGATATGATTATTCTTAACAAAATCGATCTCTTACCCCTTATAGATTTTAAGCTGCAGGCCTTTACCGCCGCCGTCAGGGCAGTCAATGAGGAAGCTCCCATCATCAATGTTTCCTGCACCACTGGAGAAGGCGTAGATACAGCGGCCCGCTGGCTGCTGCAAAAGAACATGGGGTCAGTTTAGCATAAGAATAGCAGCTATGCCGCCGTAAGCAGAGCGATAAAAGAGCTTGATAGCGTCTCAAGGAGTGAGGTAAGCTCCGGCTGCACTGACAGGCGAAATTTTCCATTTCACCCCCGTCATGGTAAAATAGCTTTGCCCGGCACGCTTGTCATCATGCCGGAGAAAGCAGCGGAGCAGTGGTTACAATGAAAGCCGGATTTGAATGTATGCCCTGTGTTTTGACGCAGGCGCTCAATACCGCCAGACTGGCCACCGATGATCGGGATACTTTAGCTAGGATTATGGCAGCTGCCCATGATTATTCTCGTGATATGGATCTCTCCCTGACGCCGACGACTTTATGCACACCTCTTTACCGCATGATAGAAGATCTTTCCGGTAATCCTGATCCTTATGTTTCTATGAAGAGAAAGTATAACGATCTGGCCCTGGAGCTTTATCCAGAGGCCTGTGATTTGCTGGAAAATTGCTCCGACCGTTTGCATACCGCCTTGAAGCTGGCGGTAGCCGGTAACATCATAGACCTGGGCATAGGTATGAAGTTTGATCTGGCCGAGGTTGTGGCAGAGGTGGCCGGAGGTGATTTTGCCGTGGACGACTACGATACCCTGCTGGCGGATCTAAAAATGGCTCGCAGCCTTCTTATTTTGGGCGATAACACCGGCGAAATAGTCTTTGATAAGATACTGGTAGAGGAACTAGAGCCTTACGGCTTGGATTTAACCTATGCTGTTAAAGATGGGCCTATCATTAACGATTCTACACTGGAAGATGCTTCTTACGTCGGCCTGGACAAGCTTTGTCGGGTGATTACCAGCGGCAGCAACGGCATAGGCACGCCTCTGGCGGATGTCAGCCGTGAGTTTCATGATATCTTCGATAGCGTCGACATTGTTATCGGCAAAGGACACGGACATTATGAGAGCCTGTCATCATCTACTCCCAGACGTATATACTGTCTGCTGCGGGCTAAATGTCCTCTGGTGGCTGCCTCGCTGGGAATCGGGTTGGGTGAAGTGGCTTTCAAGCTCATAGCACCGGTCATGGACTCTTAGAAGGGAGGTCATGGTAATGGGTGCTTTGCCGCAGCAAAGGAGAGCTACGCTTAAAGATATTGCTGAAATGACGGGTTTATCGGTAAACACTGTTTCACGTGCCCTTCGTGATAAGCCGGATATTAGTGAGGATACCAAGCGCAGAGTAAGAAAGATAGCTGTCAGCCTGAGCTACAGTCCAAATTTGGCAGCCCGGCAACGCGCTCTTAAGCGTAGGTATAGAATAGGTGTTATCCTGCCGGACATGGGCGGCTATATATCCAGCAGTCTCTTTAACGCTCTCGATGAGGGTCTGTCAGGATACGGATATACCGCTATCGCTTTTTACTACCGGGATATTGCCCGCATGGAAAGCCGTCTAGAGCCTGTTATCGCCGGCAAGATAGATGGCATGGTTGTTATGGCCGGAGGGATTTCGCCTGATGCCTGTCAGGTTGTTGCTGAGCGTTTATTGATACAGGCGATTCCTTTTGTGATTTATAATTACTCCGGTACAGAGTATGATTGCGTAATTACCGATATGGAAGCGGCTGCTTTAATGGCAGCAGAGCATTTTGTCGGAATAGGACGTTGCGATATTGCCTGTCTCTGTTCGCCCAACCTTAATCTTAAGCTGGGATCTTCCGTGTTGCAAGGTATGAAGGCTGTTCTGGAAAATAAAAGCCTGCCGCCCCTGTGCAGGCAGACCGTGCTGCGGGAAGATACTTCCATGAGCGGATATCAGGGAATGAACGAGCTTCTCAAATCCGAAAAGATACCGGAGGCTGTTTTTTGTTGTACTGATCAGATAGCCTTTGGCGCTATGAGGGCCGTGAGCGAGAGCGGTCTGTCCATACCGGAGGATATTGCGGTTTGCGGCTTTGGCAATACTTCGGAAAGTCTTTTCTACAAGCCGTCGCTGATGACGTTCGATCTTCGGATTGGAGATATTGCCGCCGGAATACTCTCTCTGCTTATGGCCAGGATAGAGGATCTTGCCAGGATGCCGGAGCAGCTGACGATACAGCCCAAGCTGATGATCAGAGAATCCGGCAAAAGCAGCCGGCAGTGAATAGCTTTGGTGTTTGAACCATAATCCTTCGGGTAAGAATATCCCGGGAGGTGTTGCCGATGAATGGTGAAAACCGCAGAGTGGCACAACCGCTACAGAACGGTTTTTTTTTAGGCAGGATAGCCGGAATACCGATATACGTTGATTATAGCTGGTTTATAATCTTTATTCTCTTGACTTATGCACTGGCTGCCGGATATTTTCCACAGATATTTCCCACCCACAGTCCGGTGACACACTGGTTGCTGGGTGCCGTTGCTTCCTTGCTGCTCTTTGCTTCGGTATTGATACATGAATTGATGCATTCCGTAGTAGCCAGGCGCAACAATATTCCCATATCAGGGATCACTCTCTTTATTTTCGGCGGAGCTTCTCAAATGACGGATGAGCCCGGCTCTGCGGCCGCTGAATTCAAAATGGCTATAGTCGGGCCGTTGACAAGTCTGGTAATGGCGGTGATCTTCTATGCCATTGCCAGATTGGCTGCTACCCAGGACTGGGGCGTATTACTGGTAGGCCTAAGCTTTTATCTGACAGTTATCAATCTTGTTCTGGCGGTGTTCAACCTCGTGCCCGGTTTTCCTCTGGATGGAGGCAGAGTATTGAGATCCATCATATGGAGGATTACCGGTGATCTGACCCGGTCTACCCGGATAGCCTCTTATGTAGGTATAGGCGTGGCCTATACCTTGATATTTTTCGGTATCTTATCGGTGCTGGGCGGGAATATCAGCGGAATATGGCTGGTTCTGATAGGTTGGTTTCTACAGAATGCAGCGCAGCAAAGCTATCAGCAATTGCTGATCAGGCGTTCTCTTGGAGAGGTCAAGGTAAGGCAGATTATGACAAGAGAGGTGATTACGGTTCCGGCTGATATAACCCTGGATCATCTGGTGGAGGATTACTTTTTTCGTTACAAGCACGCTGCATTTCCGGTATCAAAGGATGAACGGCTGGTCGGCCTAGTGGTTTTTAACGATATTAAGGATGTGTCTCGTGATCATTGGTCCGGCACTACCGCCGGACAGATAGCACGCCCGCTGACATCCGATCTTGAAGCGGCGCCCGACGACGATGCGTTTGAAGCTCTGGAGAGAATTGCTCAGGGTGATACGGGGCGTTTGCTGGTTATTGGCGATGATGGGCTTGAAGGTATCGTCAGCCGCAAGGATATCGCCGGATTGATCAGTATGAAACAGCAAGTGGGCGGATAAAGAAGCGCCCCCTGGCGCCCGGTTGCCAGGGGGGAAAACAGCTTATTCTTCATCTATTCCTTCTGCAGCCATGCCCATCTTACCTTCCTTGCGCTCTTCCTTCTCCTCGCCGCCACCGAAGATACGCATGATATCGGTAAATTGCTGAATTTTATTATCAGCTTTGCCAAAGATGCTGTTTTCCGGATATTTCCCGTTTTCATCTCTGGTTCCGGCTTCCATACCGGTGAGTATTTCGATGCCTTCATCTATGAATTTTACGGGAAAGATGTGAAAACTTCCGCTCTTAACGGCTTCTATGACATCATTTCTCAACATCAGATGCTTGACATTCTGATGAGGGATCATGATGCCCTGATCTCCTGTCAGGCCACGCAGGCGACAGACATCGAAAAAGCCTTCGATTTTCTGATTGACGCCTCCTATAGGCTGGATCTCTCCTTTCTGATTGACGGATCCGGTAACCGCCAGATTTTGCTTGATGGGCACCTCCGCCAGGCTGGATAATATGGCGTAAAGCTCTGTGCTGGAGGCACTATCTCCTTCCACTCCACCATATTCCTGCTCGAAAGTGATGCTGGCGGATAGAGCCAAGGGCTTATCAACAGCGAATTTGCTTCCCAAATACCCGGTCAGGATCATGACACCCTTGTTATGTATCGGACCGCCCATAGCTGTCTCCCTCTCAATGTTGGTTACTCCTGACCGCCCGACAAATGTCTTGGCGGTGATGCGAGAAGGCTTACCGAACATGTAGTCTCCAATATCCAGCACGGACAAACCGTTGACCTGTCCTACGACAGCGCCCTCGGTATCAATAAGCAGAGTACCTTCATTGATCATCTCCTGCAGGCGTTCTTCTATCATGCTGGAGCGATATTTTTTCTCATATAAAGCTTTTTCCACATGTCGGGCCATGACATATTCGCTGTTATCCTTGTTAGCCCAGTAACTGGCCTCGCTGATGATATCCGATATTTCGATGAAACGTGTGGAAAGCTTCTTCTGATTCTCGATCAGGCGGGAGCCATACTCCACTATTCTGGCCACGCCGCTTTTATGAAAGTGCTTTAATCCGGCTTCATTGACACGGGCAGTGATAAATGAGGCGTATTCATACATATGTTCATCATTACGATTCATATCCGGCCCGAAATCGGCCTTAACTTTGAAAAGTTTAGGAAAATCTTCATCATAGGCGTAAAGCAGATGATAGATCATCGGATTTCCAATGAGAATGACCTTGACATTGACCGGAATAGGTTCGGGTTTTAGAGTAGAGGTGGGGATAGGACGGTATTGATCACCGATATTCTCTATGGTAATCTCACCGCTTCTCAATACTCTTTTCAGAGCGTCCCATGATTGAAAATTCATCAGCAGATCCAGCGCCTGCAGTACCAGATAACCACCGTTGGCTCTGTGGATAGCTCCAGGCTTGACCAAATTGAAATTGGTAGTCATGATGCCGAACTTGGCATCGTAATCTATCCGGCCTATCAGATTATAATATGTCGGGTTATTCTCGATAACTACAGGAGCACCCTCAGCATGACCATTGGTTATAAAAACGTTGACCTTATATTGGTCAAAGGTAGGTTCGCCCTGTCCTAACGCCTGCATCAAAGCAAGCTGGCCATCTGTAGCTCCCTCCGGCCGTGCGATATGTTTGAAATTATCCAGATGTTCGATAATATCATTCTGCACTTCTCTTAGATAATCTATTACTTTGGGACATTCTTTGTAATCATCTTGCATTCTATCCAGTAAATGTCCAATAGCAAAGAGCGCCACCTCTTTATCCAGGCTGCGTATTTTTTCTTCCGCCTCCTGTTCCAGCTTTCTGGCCTTATTCTGGGCCTGGCTGATCTCTGTTTGGAGGTTGATCAGCTTGTCTTGCAAGCGATCCTTTTCATCTTTACTCAGAGCCTCGAACTCATCCCTGGACATAGGCTTGCCTTTTCTGGCAGGAACGGTGACAATCCCCATATTGGTCATCTCTATTATGAAGCCGCTATTTTCAGCCATGGTCTGGATCCCCGTAAGAATTTCGTCGCGGTGTTTTTGAACATCCTTGAGGATCTCACTTTTGCGCTTATCATAATCTTCATTCTCAAAAGCACGCGGGATCTCTTCTTTACAGGCAGCTATCAACTGATCCATATCCGCGGCCAGTTCCGGGCCTTTGCCGGTAGGGATGCTGATGGCCTTAGGCTTGTCAGTCTCCTTGAAATTGTTAACATAAACCCAGTCACCGTGAGGAGCTTCCTGCCGGGCCTTATCATGCACAAAGGCCTTGATAGTAGAATTCTTGCCCGTTCCTTTGGCTCCGGCAGCATAAATGTTGAAACCACCGGTCTTGATATTAAAGCCGAAATTGAGAGCGCTGATAGCTCTCTCCTGACCAACGGTGCCGGTAAGCGGAGCTATATCCCTGGTGGTTTCAAAATCAAATTGATCCGGGCTTACGTAATGCCTCAGATCTTCTACTGGAACCTCATTGATTTTATTCATGGAAAACCTCCTTGATGATACACTCTTTTAAAATTCTACCCTTACCAGGTAGACGGTAAACCTTGCCAGGTAGGATTTCAGCTTGCCTGCGTTGAATATCAAGAGGGAATTCGCAAGGGATGTTATGCTTAATGAGACAATCTATATTCAGAGCAATAATCGTTGCCGCTGTAGCATGCAAAGTGCTTTGTGCCGGATGGACGCAGGCAGAAGAGATGAAGAAATCACTCGCAGCTGTTGGAAATGGATTGCCCGCTAAGGCGATCTGGATAGATGCTTATGCCAATTGTCAGCGCTTATCAAATCATGAAAACATAGAGTCTTTTATGACGAGGGTAAAAGCCTCTGGTGCTGATACTGTAGTTCTGAGTGTAAAGGATGTCAGTGGGCTGGTGCTTTACCCCAGCCGTATTGCACCTCACATGAGCCTTTGGAGCGAGCTTGCCAGAGGTACGCCCCAGGCCTGTAATTTTCCTGCCGGTTTTGATGCTGTAAAGGATGTTCTGGAAACGGGACATCGCTTTGGACTTAAGGTATATGCCGGCTTTCCCGTCTTTACAGAGGGCACCCTCAGGGCCGGAGCCGATTATCGCATAGGCCCGGTTTTTCTCCATCCTGATTGGGAAACAGTAATATACAGAAGTGGAAAGATGCAAAAGATATCCTCCAGCTATCCTTTTGTCTTCGTAAATCCGGTAATCAAAGAGGTCCAAGATTACGAATTGAGTCTTCTTCGAGAAATTGTGGAAAAATATGCTTTTGACGGCCTTTGTCTCGATTATTGCCGTTTTGCTGATTTTAACGCCGATTTCAGTCAGGCCAGCCGGCAGGCCTTTGAGCAGTATATCGGTTGCCGGGTGGCAGTATGGCCTGATGATGTTTTTGGAGGCGGAATCTGGAGGACAAAATGGCTTAAATGGAGATCTCAGGTAATCAGAGATTTTGTAGAAAAAGCCAAAGCGACGGCGACCAAGGCTCGGCCGAAATGCGCTTTTAGCGCCTATTATGGCGGATGGTACAGGCATCACTGGGGAATGGGTGTTAACTGGGCCAGCAATGAGTTCAAACCTACCAGTTCCCTGGCTTCTTCTGATTATCACCAGACCGGAATGGCAGAGATTTACGACTGCATGATGCTGGGATATTATTTCGGCCGTATTACCAGGAAGGAGGCCAATGATAATCCCAATCGGCCCACAGTGGAAGGGGCCATAGATATGGCATACTGGGTAACTCAGAAGAAAACTCCATTGATAGGCGGACTCTATATGTTGATGTATAAAAACAGGCCGGAGCGGCTGAAACAGGCGATAAAGCTGATCAGGAGCAAAGGCCAGGGTGTGATGCTATTCGATCTCTACTGGATAGAACGCTATAATTATTGGGATGCTATCAGGGATGCCTGGACGGACAAGGTAAAATAGGAGGAGGCGGATTTGAAGATCGATCGTTATTTTCTTAATGATGGAAGCTCTTTTTCCATAGCCCCTGATTTTGGTTGTAACCTTTTCTCCTGGCATGTCGGCGGCCGGGAAGTTTTCTACCGTCCTGAAGGAGTTCCGGGCGAGAGGGGAAAATTTTATAAAGGCGGCAATCCGGTACTCTTCCCTTCTGTAGGTCGTACCTGGAACAGAAGCGGTGATAAGCCACGGCCGGAGAGTTATAGAATATACGGTCTGGAAGAAGAGTATAGAATGCCTATCCATGGTATCCTGCCGGATGCCGTTTGGGAAAAAACGGCGGAACAGGTGAAAGAGAGTATTATCAGGGTTGAATATGGATGTTGCATACCCAGGGAGATAAGAGAGAGGCACTACCCTTTTGACATGGATTTCAGGCTTGCTTATACCATAGCCCCAGGCAAGCTTTCTATAACAGCATTTTTTAGGAATGCGGGAGCAACACCGGCACCCTTAGCCTTTGGTTATCATTCTTATTTTGCACTCTCGGATAATTCCCGGCAGGGAGTAAAAATTGAGTTGCCCTGTAATCAGCGCTTGCAACTGGATCCGGAATGCCTAGTGCCGACAGGCGCTGTCATGCCGGCAGGCTTTCCTTTGTTGTTGGAAGATGGCGTACAGTATGATGCTCTCTTCAGCGGCATGTGTGGGCATAGGGCATCGCTTACAGATACCGGTGCAGCCAGGATTATCCATATCGATTTCGATGATTGGATAGAAGCACTGGTAGTTTTTTCTACGGTCGGCTCCTCCTTTATCTGCATAGAACCCTGGACCAGGGGGCTGGGTGCTTATGAAGGCTTATGCCGGCCAGGTTGGGAGAGTGCCGGCGCTCTCAATATACTGCAGCCTGGAGAAAGAAGGACGATCAGGGTAAGCTACTGCGTGGAGTCCTTCTCTTGAAAACGCAAAGGGTTCAAAAAGAGCAAAAAGGTATTAACAAATGCCTGTTTTCGCAACGGTGAAGTCATCATAATATACCAAGCGGTTGTTAGAGTTATAAGCATACAATAGCTATTACAGCTATTCTTGACACAAAAATATCAATCATGTACCATATGCCCAAACAGAGCCTAATCTTCGCAAAAAGAGCGGGGGAACCGTTGTTAGGGGTGAATTTCGCTTGGACGAATAGGCTATCCACCGGCCGTTACCCGTCAGCTAACCTCGTCGGCAATATGGGGGAAGGTAAAAAATGGATATCAAGCTGCTGGCAGCAGCGGCTGCGATCTATCTGGGCATGGTCGGCGGTCAGCAACCGGCCGAAGCTCAGGACAGTGAGGGTGATGTTAATTCCGGTAAAGCAGCAATTAAGCCGGGGGTAATATCTACCTATGTAGTTAAAAAGGGCGATACTCTGTGTAAGATCGCCGGGATGCACGGTTTACAGCTTACCACATTGCAATGGTCCAATGATATTGTGAATCCGAACATTATCAAGGTAAATCAAATACTCAATCTACCACCCGTAGATGGTGTTATTCACAATGGGAAAGAGGGAGAGACTCTTGATGAGATAGCTGCCCTTTATAAAATTCCTCTGGAGACATTGTTGAACGCTAATCCCGATATCGATGATCATGAAGGATTGGCGCCCGGTACCAAAGTGATCGTTCCGGGTGGCCGGTTGGAGGTTGCACCGCCGAAGAAGCAGCTTTCCAAACCTCAACGCTTTCTACGGCCGGTTTCCAGCGGATGCATTACATCGCGTTTCGGCTTAAGGGTACATCCGGTATCGAGAAGCAAGCGTTTGCATGCCGGTTTGGATATAGCGGTACCTGCCGGAACACCGGTCAAGGCCTGTCGTGACGGCAAGGTTATCCTGGCCAGAAATGCCGGTGGTTACGGCAAGCTGGTCATTATAGATCACGGGAATGGGTTGACTACCCGTTACGGCCATAATTCCGTTCTCTCAGTCAAGCCGGGGCAGAGGGTTGCTCGAGGGCAGGTCATAGCCAGAAGTGGATCAACGGGCCTATCTACCGGGCCGCATTTGCACTTTGAGGTGCGTAAAAACGGTAGTGCCGTAAACCCTGTTCCTTATCTCAAAGGCTGGATCAAATAAATAATCTAATAATCAGGAAAACGACGGGCGGCAGCTTCCTCTCCTTTCCGGTGGCCGGGCAGGAGAGGAAGTTGCCTGTACCACTGCTCGGGACGATCTTATGATATAATATCGCCAGCAAGTATATTGACGGAGTATTCTCTTGCATTATTTAATCGGCAACCACAGCCTGATGAAACGCATCAACCGAGCCAGGGTCATGAACCTGCTGCGTATCAACGGTACGCTCTCCCGGGCGGAAATGACTGAGGCTACGGGACTGGATTCAAAGAGCCTTACAAATATAACCGGAGAGCTGCTGTCAGAAGGGTGGCTGGAGAGCTGCGGTCTGAGCAATCCGGCTATAGGACGGCCCAGACAGCTTTTGAGAATCAGATCTGATAGCGAGTCTTTTATAGGAGCGGCTTTGAATCCGGGAAGGGTTGTAGCTGTACGATGCGGTCTGGATGGAGCGATTCAGGCTAAAAGTTTTCAGGATATAAGTCCCGATGCCGACAGAGAGAGCCTGATGAGAGCTGTTTTCAGGCTGATAGACAGCTTGATTGGAAGCTTTGGAAGATCCGGAGCTGCCAGGCAAATAGGTTTTGCTGCTCCCGGCGTTATGATGCCGGAAGGTTCCGGATTTTTATTGAGTGTCAATATTCCGGGATTTAAAGATATTCCCGTTGGCGATATGCTGGCCGAACGTTACGGTATACCGGTAAGCATTGAGGATTCCTCCCGCAGCATGGCCATAGCCGAAAGCTGGTTCGGCCGGGCAAGGGGAGTGGAAAACTTTCTGCTGGTAGATATAGATATCGGTATCGGTCTGGGTATTTACAGTGAGGGCAGAATATATCGCGGCACGAGCAACAGTTCCGGGGAGATGGGACATACCGTAATAAAGCGAGATGGCCCGCTGTGTTATTGCGGTAACAGAGGCTGCCTGGAGGCTTTGGCCTCCGGCAGAGCCTTGTTGGAAAAGATATCCGGTATCAGGCAATCCGGCAGATATTCATCCGAGGATTTAAATAGGCTGAAAGAGGCGGCTGTCGCAGGCGATAAGGAGGTTGTAAATCTTCTTAAACAAGCGGGTAAGCATATCGGCATGGCTGTAGCCAATGCTGTCAATCTCTTCAATCCGCGTATGTTGATCTTTGCCGGTCCCCTTGCCTGGGAAGACTCTCCGTTGGTGGAAAGTGCACGACGGGATCTATCGGCTCATGCTTTAAGCTCCTCTTTACGCCAACTGACGGTCCAGGTCTCATCCCTGCATGGCGGAGCCGCCCTGGGTGCGGCTGCCCTGGCTCTGAGAGAAGTCTACGAGGTCGAAGGAGTGCTGACCATATAGTTTATGCGTGAGTATGGTGAGTATGCGGGGTCAGGAGGTTACAGTATATCATCCAGCGCCGTATCATTGAGGCCAAGCGGTTGCTGGAGAATGACCCAGCGCTCAAAATAGCCTCGATACCACGGATTGTCGGCTTCAATGGTATTCTCATATTCAATCATAATTTCAGGCAGATTATGGGAATAACACCCTCTGCTTATCGCAAGATTGTGTGTATGCAGGGCAAGCAATAGAATTATTTTCTGTTTTAATCTTTAAGTAAGATCAACGCTTATTCAAAGCAGTACACAGGACATATTTATGTTGCAATAAGCCCTTTGATCTCGTTGTATTGACTTATCGGAAATTATCTGATAAAGTGCCTGTAAGGGGCTTTTTATTGGGCTGTCAGGCAAGTTGGGGGAAATTCCGGATGTATAAAGCAGGCATCGCGAAGATAGATATTACTCCGCCGCCAGGATTGATGATGGAGGGAAACGCACGAGTTGAAGGCGCCAAAGGAGTGCATGACCCCTTATTCTGTCGGGTGCTGGCTATAGGGGACGGCAGACAGAGCGTTCTGCTGATCTCTCTGGATATCTGCGCCGTCAAGAATGATCAGGCCAAAAAGATCAGGCAGGAGCTGGCTGGGCGTACTGGATTGCCGGAAGGAAATATTCTGGTGGCGGCCATTCATAATCATGCCGGACCGGCTACCGATCTTTTCTATGAAAGTGATCCGGCATATATGGGCGATATGTTTAAGAGGGCCGCTGATGCCGGCAAGGCGGCACTCTCTTCCATGACCGATGTCACCATCAGCTTGGGTACGGGTATATGCGATGACATGGCGCATATCCGGCGCATCAGGATGAAGGACGGCTCGCTTTGCATGAACTGGGAAGGGCTTGATCCGGCGCAAGCAGAAGGGCCGGTGGGCAGGAAGGATTCGGAAATTATTCTTCTGAATTTTGATTCTCCTGAAGGTGAACGTATAGCCACGCTGGTTAATTATGCCAATCATCCCGCCGTTCTAGCCGGAGATAATTTTCTTTATTCACGTGACTGGCCTGGTGTTCTGGTGGATGGTCTGGAGGAGCATTTTGGTGGTGTAGCCATATTCTTTAACGGTGCCACCGGAAATATCAACCATATAGATATCTATAATCCTGAACAGGGACGAGGCTTTTCTGAAGTGGATAGATTGGGGTATATGCTTTTGAAAGCTGTTATTCCTGTAGCCGAATCAGCTTCGCCTATCAGTGATGGAGAAGTGAGAGCGGTAGCCGGTGAGATTGAGATACCACATCGCCGCATTTCGATAGAGGCCCTGGCGCATGCCCGAAAGATACTGGCCAGAAACAAGGGAAAGAAGGAAGCATTGGTAGACGGATTGAGCGAGAGTGTCTATGCCTCTGAGCTGTTCAAGCTGGCTGAGATGCAGGATTCCCCGGCTGTAATACCTCTTCAAGTTATTGCTGTTGGAGATGTGGCCATAGCTGCCATACCCGGTGAGCCGTTTGCTGAGCTGGCGCTGGATATTAAATCAGAATCACCCTTTTCTAAAACGCTGGTAACGTCATATGCCAACGGCTATCAGGGATATATACCTACCCGAGAGGCCTTTGCTGAGGGAGGGTATGAGGTTGTGCCCACCAGTCTCAGCAGTTCTTTGGATGAGGGGGCTGCTGAAACCGTAGTATCCGCTCTGCTGGAAATGCTGCGGCAGCTGCATGAGGAGATTCATGATAAGTACCGTCAGAGCTGAATAATATACTTCCATATTACTAAAAAGCTAAAAAGGAGAGACGGAATATGTCTGAAAAGTTAGCCATAGAGGGTGGAAATCCGGTAGTAGGTCCGGAGATCAGGCTGCCTGGATGGCCGGTATTCGATGAAGAAAGTATTCAGGCTGCTATGGAGCCTCTGCGTTCCGGTAAAGTCAATTACTGGACGGGCTCCAAAGGCATGGAGTTTGAGCAGAAGTTTGCTGATTGGGTGGGATGCAAGTTCGGTATCTCCACCGCTAATGGCACTGCCGCTCTGCACACGGCACTGGCCGGACTAGGCGTAGGCCCTGGCGACGAGGTCATTGTCACATCTTATTCCTTTATTGCCTCCAGCTTCTGCGTACTGCAGGCGGGTGCTATTCCTGTATTTGCCGATGTCAGGAAGGAAGACCACACCATTGATCCTCTGGATATCGAGCGCAAGATAACGTCCAGGACCAAGGCCATAATCCCGGTCCATCTCTACGGCCAGATATGCGACATGGATCCTATCATGGATATAGCCCACAAGCATAACCTGGTAGTGGTAGAGGATTGTGCTCAGGCGCACGGCGGTAAGTATAAAGGACGCAAAGTGGGCTCTATCGGACATGCCGGCGCCTTTAGTTTCTGCCAGAGCAAGCACTTCACCACCGGCGGCGAGGGCGGCTGTGTGGTGACTAACGACGAAGACGTTGCCTGGATATGTCGTTCTTTTCGTGATCACGGTTACGATGTCCGTCATAGGATAAATATGCTTGAACTGGAAGCCAAACTGCCTTACATTCATAATATGGTGGGCTTCAATTATCGTCTGACCGAGATGCAATCGGTGATAGGCCTCAAGTGTCTGGAAAAATTGGACAGTTGGAACCTGAAGAACCGCCGAGCTAATGGAGAATACCTGCTCGGGGCGCTTAAGGATTGCCCGCAGCTTCTATATCTGCCGGTGGATAATGATGAAAAACAGAATGCCTTTTGGCTCTTCCCTATCGTCATCGATTTGGAGAAGCTGACTTGTGACGTCAAGAGTTTCACCAAAGCGCTGGAAGCCGAGGGTATCCCGGTAGGCCCGGTGCTCTGGCCGCAGGCATATAAAGAGAAAGCTTTTACCGAGCACGGTGGCTTCGGCAGCCACAAATTTCCCTTTAAATCCAAGGAATACACCAACCCTGAAGCGATCAAATACGCCGATGTCTTCTGTGCCAATGCCGCCTGGCTGGAGGAGAGGACCTTCTTTACAGTGGTACATCCCACCATGGACCAGAGCCATATGAAGCTTATTGCTAAAGCTATCCTGAAGGTGGCGGCTGCTTATGCAAAGCAGAAAATCATTCATAGCAGTTAAAAGGGGTTGATCTCTTTATAAAACCGGATTTCAGCTCCTTGTTTAGCTGATAAGAGATATCTGAAAATAAAGATGGAGTGCAGAGTGAAATAGTTTGTATTTTGAAACTCGCATTCTATCTTTAAAAACGGAGGTAGCAGAATGGTTAAATGGGGCATAATAGGTTGCGGCGGCATTGCCAGGCGCAGGATGATACCGGCTCTGGCCGAGTGCAAGGATAGTAAGGTTGTGGCTGTCATGGATGTGGATAAGAAGGTTGCTGATGAAGTAGCCGGTCAGATCGGGGCCAGAGCCTTTTATACGGAGGCCTCTCTTCTGGCTGATCCTGAGATAGAGGCCGTTTATATTGCCACGCCTGTCTTTCTGCATCACAAGCAGGTATTACAAGCTGCTGCAGCCGGCAAACATATCATGGTGGAAAAACCCATATCCACCAGTGCGACCGAGGCCGAAGAGATGATAGCAGCCTGCCGGCAAGCAGAGTGCTATTTTACCGAAGGCTATATGATGAAATACCATGCTTTAAACGTCAAGGCCAGAGAGATGGTGCAGGCTGGAGAGATAGGACCGGTGGTTTTTGCCAGGGCGCAACTGGGCTGCTGGTATCCCGATATGCCGGGTGCCTGGCGCCAGGACCCCAGGCTGGGCGGCGGCGGTGCGCTGATAGATATGGCTACCCATTGCTATGATCTGCTGCAGTACATCATTGGTTCGAAGATAAAGGAAGTCTTTGCTTTTACCGATACGCTGACTTTTAAATATCCGGTTGATGACAGCTCGACCACCATGCTGAAGTTTGAAAATGGCGCTCAGGCAGTGGTAGATGCTTTCTTTAATATTCCCGACAGTGCTGGCCAGGGCAAGCTGGAGCTCTACGGCAACAAGGGTAGCATTCAGGCCGAAGGCACCATAGGACAGGCGTCTACCGGGCGGATGGCGGCTTATTTAAGTGACGATGCCAAAGCTTACGATCCGCAGCAAAGCAAGGATAGCCTGGATGTTGACAAGCGGGGGGTGGATTACAGCCCTGTCAACATGTATGCTGCTGAAATGGATTATCTGTCGCAGTGCATAGAGAAGGGGCAGGCCCCGACCATGAGTACCGGTGAAGAGGGGCTATTTATCCTCAAGGTAGCTAAAGCTGCTTACGAGAGCAGCAAAACGGGGTGCAAAATAGAGGTAAGATAAAGTCAAAAATTTCAGACCGCACTGGCGCTAAAATCATCTGATCACCGGAAAGCAGGATCACCTTATCTCTTGTCGCTGTTTCTATCATAATCAGATGAAAATACGGCATGATATTTCGATGTTTCGCCAAGCACGCCGCAAGCAATAAGTTTATCACGAGTACTCCAATTGGACTTCTGATAGAAGAGCGCTGTGTTATAGTAGGCCATGGGCTGTAGCTTGCAGCGGGATGTAAACCGGCCGTAAAGGGGCTGATTTGTACCGGCAAGAGATTTCATCATGCCTGTATGCGAGCCGCATAATACGATGTAAGCTTGATTGCGAAGGCCCGAGGTGTTCCACCATGCCTGTATCTGCGAAGAAACCGAGGGATCTGTCTCTGCAAGATATTGGAATTCGCTGAGTATCAGTGCAAATCGCTGCTCCTTCACGATCTCGACATAAAGCTGAAAAATCGATCACAGCGTTGGCAGCTTTGCCGGTGTCAGGTCGGGATGCTGAGGGTCTGTCTATTCTTCCCCGGATGCAAAAGATGAAAGAGCTCTAATAGCAAAAAATATACATTATATGACAAATAATGAAGATATAATTTTATGCCAGAGCGTTATGATTTATACAGCGACAAAATAACCGGCACCGGCTGGAGCAGTTAAAAGGGGAGAGAGATGCTGTCCTTCAATGTAGAGAGAGAGTCTTTGCCACCAGAAATAAGAGGTGGGTTGCAGGAGATAAAGGCAGAGTATCCTGAAAGATTCACTCCTGCGGGGATCGAACTGCGGTTTATATCTGACTATGGCCTGGGTGCGGGTAACTCCGTTGTCTTCGGTCATGATGGGTTGACAGTGTGCTTTGCCAGGCCCTGCTATGCTTTTCGAGCACTGGGACGTCTTCTGGGTGCAGCAGATGAGCAGGCAATACGGCAAGGCTTTTCAGAGAAGGCTCGCTTTGATATGACCGGCATTATGCTGGATGTTTCACGCAACGGAGTACTGACTCCGAAAACAATTGAATCTTTGCTTAAACGCTGTGCTCTTATGGGTATCAATACTCTAATGCTTTATACCAAAGATATCTATCAGGTTCCAGGTGAGCCGATGTTCGGCTACTTGCGAGGCGCCTACTCTGCTGCCGAGCTCAAGCGAATAGATGATTATGCTTTTAATCTGGGTATCGAGGTCATACCCTGTATGCAGACGCTGGGTCATCTGGAGCCGGTACTGCAATGGCCGGCTTATGCCGAATACTGTGATACGGATGGCATCATTCTGGCGGAATGGGAAAAAACGTACGAGCTGTTGGAGAGAATGATCCGGGCTATATCATCGCCGCTCAGATCCAAACGTATCCATATTGGTATGGATGAGACCTTCGGCTTGGGAACCGGCCGTTTCAAAAAACTCTTTGGGGATAAGCCTCGTTTCGATATCTTCAATGACCATTTGAAGCGTATGATAGGCATCTGTCAGAAGCTGGGATTGAGTCCTATGATCTGGAGCGATATGTACTTTCGGGTAGCCTCCAAGGTAGATGCCTATTATGATAGAGAGGCTGTTATACCTCAAGAGGTCGCTGCCGCCATTCCCAAGGATGTCGAGCTGGTTTACTGGGATTATTACCATAAAGGCAGAGACTTCTACGAAGAGTTTATCGATAAGCATCGGGCTATCGGCTTTGAGCCGATCATGGCCGGCGGCATCTGGACATGGAGCCATTTTTGGGCGGCATTGCCCTTCTCCCTTACGGTTACCGAATCCTGCATGCAGGCCTGTAAGGCGAAAGGCCTGCGGCAGGCTTTCGTTACTATGTGGGGGGATGACGGCATGGAGTGCGATATCTATTCATCCTTGCCTGGCATCCAGTTCTTTGCTGAACATTGTTATGCCGATTCTGTAGACCCGGAATTGCTCAGGAGCAACTTTCGAGGATCGTGCGATGCCGATTTTGATGATTGGGTCAAAGCCAGTGAACTGGACAGAGTGCCGGGAATCGTGGATCCTGCCGATACCTTTCTGGCGGATAATGTCAGCAAATGGTTATTATGGCAGGATCCGCTTCTTAGCCTGATGGATCCGCATGTGGAGCATTTGGAACTGCGTGAACATTACGATGATTTGGCGGATTACCTCTTTGAAGCTGCTGCCAAGAAACCGTCTGCTCGCCGTTTGCAGCTTCCTGCTCATTTGTCCAGGGTGCTCGCTCTAAAGTTCGGGTTGCGCCGGGATCTGGCAGCTGCCTATGCTGCCGGAGACAGAGAGCGCCTGCAACGTATAGCTGCATCGGACCTGGCCGCGTTGCGTACAGCTGTCGATGATCTCTGGAGATATCACAGAGAGATGTGGCTCAACGATTATAAGCCTTTCGGACTTGAGGTGCTGGAATGCCGCTACGGCGGCTTGCGTACCCGTCTGGAAAGTCTTTCCGATCGTTTGTCAAAGTACCTTGACGGAGAGCTGAAAGAGATACCGGAATTGGAAGTTAAGCTGGAGAAGATCTTTACGCAAGAGGGCTGTGATCTGCCCTATGTCGGTTATGCACGCGTAGCTACGCCCAGTCATATAAAATAGAGATAACGGTGACACGATGATCGCATCAAAGCATTTTAATCTGCTTGAAGAGGGAAACGAAATACGGCTGGACAATAATCTGATCGGCCTTGAGTTCGCTCGTCTTGAGGGAGACAGCGGCGTTGTTGCTCTCCGTGGAATCAGAGATATGCACAGCGGAGCTTTTTTTCGCTTTCAGAATATGCTTAATAGCCCATGGTGGGAAATGGAATGGCGTGACACAGGCGGTTTTCGCGCTCTGATCAATAGTTCCTCTCCTGCTTGCGGTAACTACGGCTTGGAGTTGTCCGAAACGGATGAAGAGGCGACGCTTCTTTTGGAATGGAAGGAGATATCGCTCTATCGAGCGTGTTGCGGTGATCCAAACCGGGCAATTTCTCGGAAAAAGAAGGATGACAAAGTTGATGTGCGGATCAGCGTGAAGCTGCGTCGTGGCACTTCTCTTGCCTGTTGGAGAGCTTCAGCGCATAATCATAGCTCCAGCTGGACGTTATGGCGCTGGACGCTGCCGCTGGCCGATAACGTTCATAGAGATGGAGCCGATCGCCGGTATGATAATCTGACCGTTCCTGAAGGAGGCTGGGGAGCCTATTTATCCCGCCCGGCAGAGAGCCTGTTTGAAGGTTGGAATGCAAAGCTTCAGGCGATGTACCCCAGTTTTATGTGGCCTATGCAATTCTTAGCCTTTGATAATGATAAGCAGGGTTTATATATCGGCTTTCATGATCCGGAAGCGCATCCTAAGAGGTTGAATATGGAGGCTGTGAACGGCAATTTGAATATATCCGTTGACCATTTTCCGGAAAATATGACTCAGGCTCAGCCCTGCTCCAATTTGAAGCACATGGTTACCGGTGTTTTTCAGGGAGATTGGTATGACGCCTCCGGCATCTATAGAGAATGGGCATTGAAACAGAAATGGGCGGCTAAAGGCAATATTGCCGATCGCAGTGATGTACCGGAATGGTTGCGTAAGATTGTTCTCTGGTGGTGTCTCTCTTCCGGCAAAGATACCGGCTCTCTATCCCTGCCTTCAGAGCCGCACATTGAGGATACGGCTGATCTGGCAATTCGTTTGCATGAGCGCTTTCCATACCGGACCGGTGTTCACTGGTATAACTGGGGTCAGAACCTCTTCAATACCGATTTCCCTGATTTTCTGCCTGCAAAAACGGGGTTCAAAGAGCAGGTGGAACGCCTTCGTGAGCAGGGTATAACCGTTATGCCTTATATCAACGCCCGCCTGGCTGATCCCAATTGCAAATCCTGGCAAGAGGATGGGATGGAGAGATTCTCTGCCAAAAGATCTTCTCCTCGTTGTTATCCGGCAGTTATGCATAATTATATAGAGCAATATCCCAACGAGCAGCTAATGGTGCCGATGTGCAGCCATACTTCGTACTGGCAGGATAAGATACGAGAGGTGATCAGTTGTATACGCCGTGAACTGGGTGTTGATGCCATCTATCTGGATCAGGTGGCGGCGGGAGCTCCCCCTCTTTGCTTTGATGCCTCCCATGGCCATCCTCTTGGCGGCGGCGGTTATGGAGTGACCGGATACCAGAATATGCTGGAGAAGATCGTCACCTGGTCGGAGGAATCCGGTGAAGAGGTTGCGTTGACTACGGAGTCCAATGCCGAGCCCTTTATGTCCGGTGTGGCTGCTTTTTTGATGTGGTTTTCCGCTCATCCGCAATCAGTGCCTATCTTCCCGGCAATTTACGGCGGATACGTGCTGACCTTTGGCCGGGCTTTTTATGATGCGGATTTACAAGACCCGTCTGCATTTATAAGCAAGCTGGGCCAGATGTTTGCCTGGGGCTGCCAGCCGGGCTGGATACAGAGTTCGGTGGCAGAGAAGCTGCTCTTACAGGAACATGAGGCGGCGGCGAGATATCTTGATGCAGTTTGCCGAGCCTTCACGACAGGTGGGCGGTATCTCACCGAAGGGAGAATGTTGCGTTTGCCTCAGCTGCTTTCCCGGAACGAAAAACTGATAACACGCTGGGAAAATAAATTTACCATGCATACAGTCAAGCAGTCCTCCGAGGACGGGCTAACGGTGGAGATGCCGGATGTGCTCTGTACTTTATGGCTGGCTCCTGACGGTGACCCGGCGCTGGCAATAACCAATATGTCCCCCGGGGAGAGAATCGTAAAATATAGGTTGGAAGCGCCAGAGGCGGGCATCACGAAGAGCGGGCAGTATTACCTTTGGGATACCGGGGCTGCACCGGGTGAAATTACAGGACAGGTGGAAGCTGCCGGGGACGGAGTGCTTATTCTTACAGCCACTCTTGCGCCTAAAAGCGCATACGTTCTGAAAATTATAAAATGTGAGAATTATGAGGGAGGTGAATAAGCTGCTATCCGTTCGGCAGGCATTCTTTCGGAGAGCACAGAGATATCTCTTTGCAGGAATCAACACTTCCAGCGTCGAATAATATATTACGAAAGCGCTTAAGTATGAATGCTATAGGAAAACTAGCAGAGAACCTCGCGGGCTTGCTTTAAGGAGCGCCAATGATGAAGAGCGCCACAGCGGTTGGAAATAAAGCGACCGATAGATGTTTTGCAGGCTGACAATACAATAGCTCTGTCGCTGTAAAATGCGGGTAACTAAATAATTGGTGAAGGAGGAATACGATGTTGTTCAAATTATCGTATGAGAGGCGAGTAGCCGATGGTGCAGGAGAGAAACGGCGAGGGTTCACACTTATAGAATTGCTGGTTGTTATTGCTATTATAGCGATTCTAGCAGCTATCCTCTTCCCTGTTTTTGCGCGGGCCAGGGATAAGGCCCAGCAGACTACCTGTCTGAGCAATATGAAGCAGATAGGGCTGGCGGTAACGATGTACAGCCAGGATTGGGATGAGTATATACTGGCTTATAGTTGCCGTAACCTGGATTGGCTCAAAACCATGGAGACGCTCAAATATGTGACCAATCCCAAGATATGGATATGTCCGAAAGGATCTGAAGAGACGGTCTATGTAAGCGGTGCCGATACCACTACCAGGCAGACAAATTATATGTACAACAAGCGCCTGGGCTTTACAACACCGACTGTTGTCAACTATCCGCTGCTGACTCTGGCCGATTTCAAGGCAGCAAGGCAGCCCAGCAATTTTGCCGTTCTGATCGACGGTCGGGGCCGCAGCGCGGTCGGTGGAGGGCCCAAGCCTCTCTGGGGCGTACACGGCTTCGATGTGTCGTCTGCAGCTACTTTGCAGGCCAATGGCGATTTTCGGCATAGTGCGGGCATGAATATTCTGTATGTTGACGGCCACGTAGCTATAGACCCGGTGCCGGTTGCCAACTGGAATGTAAAGACTTATTACAGTGGTGTGGGATATTAGTGCTTGGCAGCAAAGTAATATTACTTTAGAGGATATCCGGAAAGAAAGAGTATGCCCAGCTTATCAATCCAAGCGCTTTGATCTTTTTTGCAGGAATTAATCCTTCAAGCGGCGAATAAATAATATATTGCGAAAGCGCTTAAGTAAAGGTGTAATAGATGAGTAATGTTACATTAAAGGATATAGCAGCCGAGCTGGGAGTCTCCCTGGCTACCGTTTCTAAAGCGCTGAACGACAAGCCGGACGTAAGTGAAAGGGTCAAGCGCATGGTTCGGCGTATAGCAGAAGAGAAAGGGTACCAGCCAGATTATTTCGCTTCTAACCTGGCTCTGTCCAAGCCGACCAATCTGATCGGTTACGTCATACCGAGTGCTGGAGATCTGTTCACTCCCGGCATTACGAAAGCCGTGGAGGATAGAATCTTTACCAACGGTTATAACATGTTGCTCGGTCAGTCAAAAAATGAGTTTCAAAGAGAACGACAATTGATAAATGATTTTATCCGGAAAAGAGTTTCAGGGTTAATTCTTATAGCTGCTCCCGGAAATGAGAATATCGAATATTTTAAGGAAATTATCAAGCTGCTGCCGGTGGTCTTTATAGATCAGCATATGGGCATAGAGGCCAACTATGTATTGACCAATGATAAGGAAGTATCCTGCCAGGCGATTGAGCATCTCATCGGGTTGGGACATCGCCGTATTCTTGTCTTGGGCGGCATAAAAGGCGCCGGCACTACCGAGCATAGGTTGGAAGGGTGCCGGTTGGCCATGAAGAAGGCCGGGCTGGAGACAGACCAGTTGCTGGAAGCGCAGATAGGGTTCCAGGAAGATATTGCCTATGATGCTTTGACAAAAATGGAGCGAGAAGGGGTTTCTTATAGTGCTGTGCTCTCTCTTTCCAATCGGGTGGCCTATGGGGCCATAAGGTTTTTTCGCGACAGAGATCTGGCCATACCCAAAGATATATCTTTGATAGGGTTTGCCAATGATTCTGATGGGGCAAGCATTAGATCGTTACCGGGGTGTACTATCGTCAGGCAGCCGACATACGAATACGGTGAGAAGGCTGTTGAGCTGCTATATAGTATTATCGAGAGCGGCAATAGCGGAAGCTATAGAGAGATGGTGTTGCCTTCATATTTGCAAATCGGTAATTCTACGGCTTCGCCATCGCCTGGGTAAGAAAGCAAAGAGGAGATGCTGCAACGCCGTTTAATTTATTTGGCAAGCAGCAAGAGAAGAGTTCTGATAGAGAGGGAGTAAGCGCTTTTATGCCAATATAATAATTAGTTGTTATAGCAATAAGCGCTATATTAGCTGCTGTCTTCTTTTCCATTTTTGGGCAGGTCAGGAAGAAGGCTCAACAGAATTATTGGCATTGAAGCAAAAAGAGTATATTCATATCTGATTAATCGGGAGGTTGAAAATGAGGCAAGCCATACGTATCTTGATGCTGTTCTTTGGCGTCCTTTTTATAGGGGGCACGGTATACGGCGAAGAGAATTTGGTAAAGAATCCGGGTTTTGAAGATGCTTTAAAGGGCTGGGGTGCCGGCTGGAGGAATGATCTGGTAGAGCCTGCCGTGGATAATACGGTCATGCACGGACCGGGTACAGGATCGCTGGTATTGCGGGGCGAGGCCGGTAAGGCAGGAGGATGGGTGCAGCAGGACATTCGTGATTTGCCTAAAGGGCATAAGAAGTTCAAAGCATCTGTCTGGGTGAAGATGAAGAATTTTGCTCTTGGCTGGCAGGGGATAGTCACTATAGAGTATATCGGAGAGAATGGAAAGTGGCTGGGCATTACCACCTTGGCGACTCCATGGGACCAGAGCGCCGGGGATGTCGACTGGCGGAAGCTGGAGAAGGAGTTCGAGATTAAAGAGGGGACGGAACTGCTCAGGATAGGCTTGGTGATCAGAAAATCGGCCGGCTGGGATGCTAAAGGCGCACCTTACACGGGCACTATCTGGTATGACGATATCAACCTGGCGCCTGTTTATAACAATGCAAGCAGGGTGAAGGCGGATGGAACAAAAAAGAGCGAGGCTGTCGTTGCTCCTTCCGCCGGCCTGCAGATCGAGGACCCTGCCAGAGACCATGTAGAGTTTCCCGGTGTGTTCGGATTGCTTGCACCCGGGCAAGAGGCTCCCTTCATCATCAGGTTGGCTGATCAGCTTGGGCAAGAACGCAGGCTTCAGGTTGCGGTTACGGTCAGGGATTTTGAGGATAAAGTTACGTTCAGTAAGAATGATCAGCTTCTGCTCAAGCCCTCATCTTCTTATGAGTACAGGCTGACGATACCAGGACAGGAGACCCAGGGTTTCTTTGGTGTAAATATGGTTTTTAAGGAGAAAGGAGTGCCTTTGGCTGCTAAAACTTATAGCTTCTGTGTAGTTAAGGAGGCTCAAAAACGAGATCCTTTCTTTGGCATCAGTTGCTTTGGTCCCAGCGGGCCGGAACGCTGTCGTGCCATGAATGCAGGCTCTATCGGGTTTGTCATGCACTGGATGTGGGCTGAGGAAAAAAAAGGTGTTTTTGATTTCTCTCGCTTGGATGAGAGAATCAGTAAATGGCAGAAAGAGGGCCTTAACGTTGTAGGAATGTTCTATTCTCCCTTTGACGGCAGGCAGTTCAATATTCCCAACTGGCTGTATAAAGAGGTAATGGAATGGCGTAAAAGCAACAAAGAGCCCTTTCCGGAGTATTATTATGATGCCTGGAGCAAATTTGTCAAAGAGACGGTTAAACGCTACAAGAGCAGTATAAAAGCATGGAATATTACAGGAGAATATGATGGTTTGCCTTATCTGTGGGGCACCAGTGAAAGGGTTTCCTCTTTTGACCATTTTGTGAAGATTACCAGAGCGATTGCAGCTGCCGCCAAGGAAGCCGACCCTGATTGCACCGTGGGCGGGGTCGGAGTCAGCGGAGTTGATTCTCAGAACGATCTGGTGGTGGCTGAGAAATACTGGCAGAAGACCGGGGATGTGCTTGACGGCATTAGTTTTAATCCATATGTTTCGCCTAATATCTTCGGCCCGGGCTCTCTGCCCATCGGCGAGGAACGAGGAGGATTACGCAGTATATTGCATCGTGCAAGAGATATAGCTGCCGCCTGCGGCAAGAAAAAACTATCTATCGATGAAAAGGGATATATGATAGATTCCAATCTGGCCGTAGATAGCCCTTACGCCAAAGATATGGCCAAAGTTGCGGCCCGGGGCTTTGTTGTAGCCAAATCCGTGCCGGAGGTAAGCCATTATCTCTATTTCATGGTCTACTCCACCTGGGAACCGGACCCACCTCTGAGAACCGATTTCTATATGTGGAAGAAAGAGGGACCGCGGCCGGTAGTTGCATCTTATGCTGCTGTAGCCAGATTGCTGGCCGATGCCGTCGAGCCGGTTGAGGTCAGTATCCATAAGGATATTTTGATATACGTTTTTAGGCAGGGGAATAAATCCGTAGCTGCATTGTGGACGGTCCTGAAAGAGCCGGTCTCTCTGCTGGCTTATCTTCCTGCCGCAGTTGAGAGTTATGATGTTATGGGCAACAGGACTGCTGTTATCAATTCCGGGCGAAGGGAGCTTCTGTTGACCGATTCTCCGATTTATCTTAGCAGTACAGCCAGGCCTTGTGATCTGGCTGCTGCATTGCAAAAGGGGAAATTTGCGCTACCCCTTATCAAAGCGGAAGCAGTTATTTCCGATGCCAGGACACTGGATATACATATAGCCAATCAAACCGACAGGGAGATCAAGGCCAGAGTGGAGCCTGCCCCGATGAATGGTATCAACTGGCGTTCGGCAGCACAGGGAGATCTTTCAATACCGGCTAAGGGTAAAGGCGTGCTCTCCCTAAGACCTGAAAGAGGTAATATTTTAGCTCTGTCCGGCCAGGAGTTTTCATCTGTGATTACAGTGGAAGGCAGGACAACCGTTCTCGAAAAACATCTTGCTCCTTATCAGGTGTTTCGTTTACACAGCCGAGTAAACGTTGACGGCAATCTACAGGAATACAAGCATCTGCGGCCGATAGTTCTGGATAATACGGAGAATATCTATCCCTCGGGAGTAGATATAGCCGGCAGACTGTGGATGGGGCCTGAGGATCTTAGCATGAAGGTTTGGTTGACCTATGACGATAGCCATCTTTATTTTGCTGCTGAGGTAACCGATGACGTTCATGTACAGGATAACACCGGTACAGGCATATGGGCTGGAGATGGTTTTGCTGTTGCTATCGATGCACGCAATGATGCGCTCTCTTCAGAGGTATCCGGTGAATCAGGATATGGCGATGATGATTATGATTTCGGCATAGCCTTGACTCGGGAAGGACCGCAGTCATATATGTGGTTTGCAGCTGCAGAGAATGAAAAGATAAAGGGTGATACCACCGCTCTCTTTAAACCGGCTGTTGTTCAGTCCTGTCCCGGCAAATGGAATTATGAACTGGCCATACCCTGGAACTGCCTTAAGCCTTTAGCAGGTAAGCCGGGCAGTGCTTTGGGCTGTAATTTCGCTTACATGGATGTTGATGTTCCCAAAGGCGGCTGGTCTTACTGGATGGCTTTGACACGCGGTATAATCGGCGGTAAGGATCCGGCAATGTTCAAGACATTTATACTGGAATAGAGAGAGCGTCCGGAAAGAAAGAGCCGGTTCGGCTTATCGATTTAAAGAGGTAAAATCATAGAGAGGTTTTATATATAAGGAGGAGCAGTCAATATGTGGCAGGCTAATGAGAATGTCTGGGTCTGGGGCGGCCCTGTCAAATGGTGGGGAGGGAGCATGGAAAAAGACTCTCTTATCAAGGCGGTGGAGTATTTCCATGCCCGGAATGCAGTCTACGTTTACGGACCTAACAATGAAGAGATGCTCTCTTACCTTGAACCGTGCAGCAGGATATTCTGCCAGGTGAAGGGTTGTGCGGCAGGTTACGATGAGGTGATAAAGGACCGTAAGGAGGTTGCCCAAGGAGAAGAGGGGCAGCTTTGCCACCCTGATCTTGAGGATGCCAGGATAATCAGCAAGCTGTCGTTATCTAATAATGCGATAGAGGGCGGGCTGGTCGATGATTTCAGCGTTCACGTGGAAAAATTGCCGGCGGAAAGAATAAAGGCTGTCCAGGATGCACTGCGTTTCTATAATCCTGCCATGAAGCTGGCCATGGTCGTCTATGCAGAGAATTTGCATAAAGAGTTCGGTCCATATCTGCCATTTATAGATGTTATAAATCTCTGGGTTTGGAAGTATTCCAATTTGCAGGCTTTGCCGGAATATATAGGTCGTGCACGGAGAGTGTTTCCTGGAAAACCTATTATGCTGGGCCTCTTCATGCATGATTACGGTGAGGCGGAACCGGATAGCCAGGAAATGCCCAGGGATAGGGTAGAGTATCAGTTCGATTTTGCCGCTAAAGCGCTGGCTGAGGGTAAAATCGACGATATCGTGATTCTGGGCGACAGAGAGATCGCCAAGCATCCCGATCAGGCGAAATGGATTAAAGGCTTTTTGAAAGAGCGTCTATCTTATGCAACGGAAGATCTTTGCCGGGCATAGCTGCCGAAGCCGGTGCAAGGATGGTAGCGGGAGAGTTTTTACGGTGAGGATAGTTGCAGGTTTTGATATAGGAGCGAGTAAAACCGAAGCTGTAATATTGGAGCAGGGCAGTAACCGGCCGGAAATACGTACGGTTCCCAGCGTGGGTGTGCCCTGCATGGAGGCAGGCAAATCGCTGTCGTTTTTTGAGGAACTGCTCGATAGTCTGCCGAAAATACCTTCTCATGCCGTTATAAACTTTGTCGGCAGAAATAAAGAGGGCTTTCGGACTGCTCTGATGCGGCGCGGCGCAATGGATGTCTTTGCTTCCAGGGAGGCTGAAGCCGGAGTTGCACTCTTTGCCGCCCTCGAGTCGGATTGTAAGGGAGTGTTGATGGCCGGTACAGGAACAGTCCTGGCTGTGTCGGCAGGCGATTCACTCAGGGTAATCGATGGTTGGGGCTGGAAATTCGGCGATGCCGGCAGTGGATATAGAACAGGACGGCTGGCATTGCAGGAAGCACTACGCAGAATGGATCTGGGTTTGCCTGTGCCTCTTACGCTTCCTTGGGAGACTCCTCCCCTGACTGAGGCAGAGCAGTGGGTTCTCTTTCGTGATACAGTAGTAGATTGGGCCTATGGCCTTACCAGGCGCCAGGTAGCTGCATTTACGGCTCAGGTAGGAGAGTTGGCGGAGAAGGGTGATGCCTGGGCACTTGGCATACTGGAGCAAGCAGCAGGAGATTTACAGGAGCTGATCAGGATCGGCGCCGAGATCGGTGGCGGTATGGTATTGTTCATGGGAGGCTTAAGCCGCTGCCGTCCTTTGGTTCGTTTGCTGCAGGATCGCTGCCGAAAGGCCGGCTTGCATATGGTTTTGTCATCTATACGCCTGTCCACGGCTGCGGTGGCCATGGCTGCCAGGCGTGCCGGCTGGGATACGAAGCTATCCGATTTGATGCCGGCTATAGAACGCTCGGAGGCTCATGAATGGGAGTTTGAGTCTCCGTTGAAGCAGAGAGGCAGTCTGCAGGAAAAAGAGAAACGAACAGTGAAGAAGAGGATTCAATGACAGTATAGAGTAAAAGGTGTAAGAGTGGATAAAATGAAATCTACGGAAAGAAGGAGCGATGGTATTCCATTTCTTGATAATCTGGATACCATGGAAATACTGAGCATTATGAACGGACTCGATGCCCAGGTGCCGCAAAAAATCAAAGAGATTTTGGAAGATATCAACCTGGCAATAAAGCTTGTTACCGCTTCCCTGAAAGATGGCGGCAGGCTGATCTACGTGGGAGCCGGTACCAGCGGGAGGATTGCTGTAGCAGATGCAGCAGAAACAGGGCCTACCTTTGGAGTCGATAGTGTGAGCGCTGTTATGGCCGGTGGAATACAAGCTATAGTTAGTCCCAGCGAAATAAGTGAGGACAGCCGCCAAGCCGGGGCTGAAGAGATATCCGTAAGAGAGGTATGCGGTAGGGATACGGTTATCGGTGTTACTGCTAATGGGGGAACTCCTTTTGTAAGAGGCGCCCTGGAGCGAGCCGGCATGGCGGGAGCTTCCACAGTCCTGGTCAGCAGCAATCCGGTAGAGGATTTTCAGGGAGATTGCTTGATCGTTGTTGATACGGGATCAGAGATAGTGCGCGGCTCCACCAGACTCAAGGCCGGTACGGCAGCCAAGCTGGTATTGAATATGATCAGTACCGTTTCTATGATAAAAATGGGACGGGTAGTGGCCAACGAGATGGTGTTTATGCGTCCTACCAATAGGAAGCTGTTCTCAAGAGCCGTTGCTATACTGAGCCAGTTACTGCAGGTAGAGGCAGCAGTTGCTGAAAAATTGCTTGAGCAGGCTGGTAATTTGCCGGCAGCGGCTATAGTCATGCATATGCGAGGAATGAATCTTGACCAGGCAATGGCAGCTATAGATAATGACCCTCTGATGGTAAGAAGAGCTCTGCAGGAGAGCTGAAGGCAGCTTAGCAGCGGGGGCGTTATAATTATTTTGCAAAGAGTATGATTTCTATTATGAAGCTCCTTACTTTCAGCCGGAATACAATCGGGGAGAGCCGGCAGCTGGCTCTGCAATCTTTATGGGAGAACTTTCTTTTTGACAGTCCGGAGGATGCGGTATCAGCTTTTTCAACCTTGCTGGAGCTTATGAACCTGACGGAGATACCCACGTTGATAATGGTATTCTCCGTTGATGATTATGAAGAGTACGACAGCTTTGCCAGAGAAGCGGCTATGCATAATTTGCGCTGCATTGCTGAAGAGGTTATGGAGGGCTATACTCACTTTTTTCACATATCCCAGCGAAATCACGCCTATATTAATGCTGTGTTAAAAAACGACTTACAAACACAGAAGCAGGCGGAAGTTATAGCCCAGAGGATTATTAATTTGAGCCGGGAAAGGCATTCTTTACCTTTAACGGCGGGAGTCGGAATACTCTGCTCGCCCGGCAGCCCGTTGGAGTGGCATGATCAATCATGCAGAGCGCTATCTGCGCTCAGACAGAAAATCTTTGAAGGACCCGGACGTGTTTATTGCTTTGAAGAGAGCGGAAAGTATCGGAAGGCAGATTCGATAATCGTCCTGGAGCAGCGGCTGAAAAGGGCTGTTGCCGGAGGTCTTCCGACGGATGCACGTTTGCACATGCAGACACTTATGGAAGCTATTGTAATGGAATACATCGGCTACCTGCTCTATATCCGTGTCCGTTTGCAGGAATTGGCTGTAATACTCTCTCGTACAGCTATAGAATCGGGGATGCCGGAGAGGACTGCTTTTACGCTCCTGGCTGGAGTTGCAGGCAAGATATTTCGGATTTACGATATCGGTTCTCTGGCAGATTTGATGAAAGGCGCAGCGGAAGATACCGCACGAGGTGTAGCTGCCGGGAGAGGACGACAAAAGCCGCTGCAACAGCTTTTGAAAGAATTATCCTCAGAAGAATTAGCTGAAATCACTTTGAAAAGGCTGGCTGCATCCACAAATCAGAGCTATACTTACCTGAGTAAGCGATTTCATCGTGAAGTAGGGATGACCTTCAGCGATTTTGCTAACCATGAGCGGTTGGATCGTGCCCTGAAGCTGATGCACGGCGGAGGGCTTAATCTTACAGAGATAGCCATTGCCGCCGGCTTCAGCGGGCAGCACCATTTCATAAGGGTTTTTAAAAAAGAATTCGGTCGTTCTCCCAGAGCTTATAGAACCGAACAGTGAAGCTCTTTTCATCTTTCATTCCGTTTTTCCTATGGAATATCAATATTAAAAGGCTATTGAGTAAATTGTAAGCTTTTAAATCAGTCTTGGAAATTTGATACGCGTCGTGTCTTTGACTTGACTTGACTTGCCGACCTACCAAGCGTTTGACTTGCCCGGCCTACCGTGCTATTATTTTCGCAGTTTCCGGAAAATCATCACAGGTGAAGTGTATCGTGGCCAGAAAAAGAAACCAGGAAGGGCATGAAGACTGGACGCAGTTTTGTGCAGAGGCTGCATACGCGGACAGCATGTTTGAATCGGCACTTGGTAATTTTAAAGAATCTATTGCCAGTCTCAAGCATGCTTTTGAATTGATGCCAACCTATGCCTCTGCAATTATGAGCCTGGGCTCAGTTGAATATCAGCGTGAAAGGAAATTGGAAGGGAAGAAACTCTTCTTTGCCCTTTTTGATCTTCCTGCGGAAACTGAGATGCTTTGTGAGATTATCGACGAAGCCGGCAGCTTTCTCATTAGAATTAAGGAATATGCCGATGGCCTCGAACTCTACCGAAGGGCGATCTCTATTTTCCCCCATGCCGTCGCATTGTATCAAGGATTGCTATGCTGCGCCGGTCACGAAGGTTTGCACGATGAGGCAGTTCAAGCCGCTCAACAGGCTCTTGAGCTGGAGCCGGAGAACCAGGACTGTGTGAATGACCTCGGGTGGTGCCTTCTGGAAAGAGGAGATTTGACCGAAGCAAGAGAAGCCCTGGAGAGAGCGGTCGAAATGGACCCGAAGGATGAGCTTGCGCTTGAGAATCTCAGGTATTGCATCTCCCTTATCCAAGGACAGAATGAGGAAACACCCGAGGCGTAATTATTTGCGCCAGGGCTCCTGATAAATTATCCAAACGGTTCGACCGAATCGTTGATGAGATTATGAAAATATCCCTTTGTAGAAATTCTCGCCCAAAATCAGATGAATGTAAAGGTTAGTCGGCATATGTTAAAACAACTCTCCCGAACGGCGCAAAGCCTTTGGGCGAAGAAGTCCAACAAAGACGGAAGCTTGCTTTGGCTGCCGTTAGCGTGAGCTGATTGATTTTGCGCTGGATTTGGCGGAGCTTTCTGCCATAGCAGAAATTCCCATGAGCATCGATGCTATTTCGAGTAGATTTTCAGTGAGGTAATTCGAGGGGTTGACAAGTAGCTTTACGGGTGTATACTTGGATTAAGAATGTGCGTGACGTCACACACATATTATCGGCCCGAAAGGATCATAGATAAGTGGCTACAAGCATAAGAGAGATTGCTATGGAATTGGGAGTATCCAGAACTACGGTCTGGAGAGCTTTAAATGATTTGCCTCGGGTTGACGAAGATACCAGGGCCAGGGTGCTTCAGCTTGCTGAAGAGAAGGGTTATAACAGCGGCGAAGCTACCAGGAGGTTTATTGCTCGCAGAGTAAGCAATATTCAATTTCTGGTATACAATTACAAGAGACTGACGTATCCTTTTTTCTATGAGACGCTGAGAGGTGTGCAGGAGGTATTGTGGCAATACAACTGTAATATCCAAGTTGCCAGCGCTAATACATCTTCTGGAGTATCCGGCAGTTGCTTGCCTGATGTCAACAGTGTGAAAAAGAACTTTATCAAGGGCCTGATTGTTTTCGGTGTGGATTTGAGTCATGAAGATCTAAAGAGATTAAAAAAACTGCATATTCCATTTATGCTTCTAAATTCCGTACCGCAAAACCTGGATGATGATATCTGCTATTTGTACACTGATTATGAAGCCGGTATGTATGCCGCAACCCGCCACCTTATGCAAATCGGCCATAGGAAGATAGCCTTTATTAACGGTTCGATGGAGCTTCTTGTGGATTATGAGAAGCTCAAGGGATATAAGCGGGCGCTGGATGAAGCAGGGCTGGCTTTTGATGAAGATTATGTGATCAAAGGTAACTATTCCTGGGAAGATGCATTAAAGATTGCCAGGCAAACTATTGATCGTAATAATCGCCCCACGGCCATAATATGTGCTGATGATACCATGGCTTTAGGAGCAATTGCTGCTATAGAGGATGCCGGATTGCGTGTTCCCGAAGATATCGCCGTAGTAGGGTTCAATGATCTTCAATTTGCTGCTATAAGCCGACCACCGCTTACCAGCGTCTCCATTTCTGCGTATGATATGGGGCAACTTGCTGCCAAAATGTTCATGAGTTTGATGGCGGGAAAGAAGCCTGAGCCCTGTTACACTATTCTTGAACCTAAATTGATTATCCGCGCATCTTGTGGTGCAAAATGCCGGAAAGATAGCCTTATCAATGATAGAAAGAGGCTTTAAAGAGGGAATTTTATCTCAATTAAATGTTGAAAGAGGGAGATAAAATGTATGTTTTTCAAAAGGGTAAGAGGCAAGGTGCAGACGTTGTTCCGATGTGCGGGAGTCGACTGAAGCGGAGCTGCTTCAGCTCAGAATGTAAATATGGCTTTACTTTAATTGAACTTTTAGTTGTAATATCAATCATAGCGTTGCTGGCTGCCATATTGTTTCCTGTCTTCGGTAGGGCCAGAGAGAAAGCCAGGCAGGCTACCTGCATAAGCAATCTTAAACAGCTCGGCAGTGCATTCCTGATGTATGCTCAGGATTTTGACGAGATGTTTCCGATACCCAGCAATACGGCGGGAGTGCAGGGTGTCAATTATTACTGGCAGGACATTATAGCCGTATATAGCGGCGCCAAAGGCAAATATAATGCTTCTGCCAACCCTAGATACGTCAATACAGTATATGATTGCCCGTCGCTGGATCCCTTTACCGGTAGCGGTGGAGAGAGAGTGATTGGCGATTACGGCATATGTCAACTCTTCTGGCCCTTGTTCCCTGAACCCAGTAGCAGCTTGATAGACACCCGGAATATCATTAATCCGGCTTCGACCGGCCTCCTAACAGAAGCCAGAGCTACTTTCAATTATGCTACGGCCAAAGTTGGTGTTGTGGGTGAGGACTGGCAGAATAACAGATTTTTACGCAGCGCACATTCAAACGGGCTGAATGTACTTTACTGCGACGGGCACGTGAACTGGACGCGCGCGGTGGTTGGCGACAATCTCAGCAATATATTCAGGTATGATGCCAAATGAGCAAGACTGACCAGGCCGTGGAGCGGTTGCCCTATGCCGACCACATTAACTTAATAGATATATTCAGAGGCCTGACTATATTCATTATGATCTTTGTCAATGATGTTGCTCGCATTGACGGAGTGCCGTGGTGGATGAAGCATATGCCCGGCAATGTGAACGGTATGACGTTTGTCGATGTAGTGTTTCCCGCTTTTCTGTTTATAGTCGGCATGGTTGTTCCCGTAGTAATTGATAAGCGTTTGTCAGAAGGGCTTCCACGTGCTGCGATATGGAGCAGGATACTTACTCGAAGCTTCAGCCTGCTGGTCGTTGGTGTGTATATGATGAATGCATCCGATATACAGCCTGCGGCAACGGGTATGAGCAGTGATGTCTGGAAGCTTCTTCTGTTTGCCGGTGTTATGCTGATCTGGAACCAATATCCGTATGTCCGGGATAAAGCGTGGCTTGCTACGGTGTCTCATCTGTCAGGAATCGGAATACTGGTTTTCCTAGCGGTAATTTTTAGAGGTAATGCGGATGGAAATACCATTTGGCTGAGAACAGCCTGGTGGGGTATTCTCGGGTTGATCGGCTGGGCATATCTTTTTACATGCGCCGCCTATCTGTTGTGTAAAAGACTGAAGGGAAAACAAGTCGTTGCTATGTCAGGCATACTTGGGCTCTTTATCCTGATTAAGGTATGTGAACAGCGAGGCATGATCCCAAGGTTGGACATTATTCCGGGGGCGGTTTACATTTATCTCGGGCGCCATATAGCAGCTCCAGCTACGGCTTCTATTGCCGGTGCTATCGTTTCCATGATGATGTTCAGCAAATCATCTTTGACAAACATTCCAAAAAGGATCTCGGCAGTATTGCTTTTTGCTGCAGGGCTGCTCATATTAGGAAGCATCCTGCAGCCTTACGGTATATCTAAAACCGACTCTACGCCTACATGGCTTTTATACAGCAGTTCGATCTGTTGTGTGATCTTTGTCCTTTTGTTCTTGCTGGAAATAAAGGTATCGATGGGAAAATGGAAATTGCTTCTGTCGGTGGGTAAAAATCCTATGCTGGCGTATATTTTACCTCCTTTATGCATACAACCCTTGTTTGCAATACTCGGTATCGGCGGCTATCCCGGCGGAGTGCTGAATGGGATTTTTATGTCCCTTGTTTTTACCGTAGCAGTGACAGTTCTATCCGGATTGCTCCATGAACGGGGCGTAAGCTTACGACTTTAAAACGGCGTGTAGCAGGAACGGTATTGTTTTTATGCAGATGATTGCAGGGATAGTGGGAAATATAAATATAATATCAAATTACGGGGTGATTGAAAGTGATCAAAACTGATGGATCTCATTATAGGACATTGATCGGCATATTGCTTATAGGCGCCGTTTTAGCGGTATTCAGCTCTACCGGCAGGTGTCAGAACCTGGATAAAGATATTGTCGGCTGGTGGGCATTTGATGAGGGGCAAGGTAGCATTCTTGCCGACAAATCATCTTATAGAAATGATGGTAAGGTACTGGACGGCGCCTGGTCTAAAGGTTGTTTTGGGCAGACAATAAAGTTCGAGGGAGGCATGGGCGTTAGGGTGGAAAGCTCTGAAAGCCTGAACTCTCTTACGGATGCTATGAGTCTGGAGGTTTGGTTCTCTCCCACTGCTATTATAGGAAGGGATCTTCAGGGTTTTCAGCATCTGGTTAACAGATTCGCCAACAATTCAGGTTATACATTTAATTTTAGAGAGAAGACCGGTAGATTAGCTTTACTTGCGGGAGATTCTCAAAAATATTCAACCGTTACTTCCAAAACCAATCTTTGGGAAGGAGGCAAATGGTATTATGCTGTCTTTACCTGGGATGGTAAGACCGGGAAGATTTATATCAATGGGCAACCGGAAGCAGAAAGCGAATTGACCAGGATTGCTAATTGGTCGGGAGCGCTATTTATCGGGAGGATGTTTCATGGGGCTATAGGTGAAGTAAAGTTATGGAGAAGAGCGCTGGCGCCGGGAGAGATTATGAAAATTTATGATGGTCGCAAGAATTCGTTGATTAATGAAGCGGCTATGGAGCGCAAAGATGAAAAAAATGAAGGAAGCTATTCATATGCGAATGTGAGATTCTCGGAGACCAATTTCGGCATATCTAAAAGCAGCGGAGTTATACGCTATTACCGAGTTAATGATAGAGAACCTTTGATAGAGTATATAAGCCTCAATGAGGGAGAGAAGGCTCAGGTCCGATCAGGGGCAAAGTGGAAATATGATTGGAGTGATGGCTCCTTATCGGTATTACAGGGCATAAAACAGGAAGATCCTGTTATTGGTACACCGGCAAAAGCAAATGTTCCGCTGGCTTTGCCGCTGATGATATTACAGCCGCAGGATGGAACAATAAAGCTGGCTGCCTCCGGTAAGCTGGATAGCTTATGGCGAAAAGAGGTAGAGATAAATCAGGGGAAGGCTGAGAATATTACCAGAATCAGCTACGAGAGATTGCCTTCAGGTGATGCGAAAAAGAAACCTGTCTCCGTGTCGCTTAAGCTGATGCGCTGGCTGGAGGATGAGGATACTCCGATATATATCGAGAATAGAGAGGGTCAAAGGCGGAAATTCGTTGGTGGAAGCAGTGCCGAAGATGGGCGAGTGCTTATTCCATTCTGGCGGCAGGGACGTAAATTATTACTTTCGATGGAGCCTTGCAACAAGATCGATATCAGCAGAGTGCAACCACTGGCAGGCGGCAGGATACTGACTTTTTCTCTCGGCATGGCTGACCGGTTCACGCTTACCATCAAGGAGCTTAACACTTCTGATATGCTGAAAGCCGGATGTTTTGCTTTGAGGGTTAATCAGGATAACGCAGCCGGTTACTTTGAACTGGGAAATACCCCTCTGTTCTCTATTGAAGGATTTGAAGGTAAGTGCTATCAGTCCTATACAGGTTATGAAAATGATACCTGGTCATTGCAAACAACGCTGAATAATAATGGTTTTAAGGCTTCGGGTAAGGGCAGACTTTTTTCATCATGGACTACACAAATACGGGGAGATAACAGCAGGGTAGAGTTTGGCTGGGAGAATTCGGGCTCAAGCAGCGAGCCCGGCGGCATACATGTATCCGTACCCTATGAGCTTGTAGGCAGTCGCATGGAGATAATATATCCGGATGGAAGAAGCATCAGCCGAATAGGGAAGATTCCGTTACGTCTGGGTATGGAAGAGCATTTGGGTACTTTTAAATCCGGCACGAGGTTAATTTTTTATCCTACCAATACGGAGAAGGTTATCTTATCCTTGCGGGGAGACTTCAGTGCGTCCTCATACCGTAAAAGCATTAAGGATTATCGCGAACCTTTCGATTTGAGCTACGAACCGGTATTTTACCGTGAAGTTGATCAAAAAGGGGTGATACACTCCTTCCCACCGGCCGGTCTGCTGCTGGTGGCACAAAATACCAAGGCATTTGGAATCACTGCAGCGTATGAGAGGATGTTTTCGACTGTAAAGGCTGCGACTGTAAAAAAAACTGCATATAAGGAGTTGCCTGGCAGCGGTATCAAGATAGTTGCAACTTCGGGAGGCTTTGAGGTTCGGAGCCCATTTTGGAAGGTGCAGCATGAGAAAATATCGGGCGGCGGCATTACCGGCATCAGTTTCCCATATGCGTCCGGCAAGAATATTCTCGTCGCTCCGGAAAACATATATGTCCAAATAAATGGTGTAATTTATTCCAATACGGAAGAGAAGAACCCTCTTCTTGAAGCCGGCAAAGAGAAGATACGGGTAAAGGGCTTGTTAAAATCCGATAAGGGTGAATCTTCCGGTGTTGGTTATGAAGCGGTATATACATATAAGCCGCATTGCGTTGAGCGTAAAGTCTTTTTTCACTTTAACGATGAAAAGAAGGTAGAAAAAGTAGGGGTACTCAAATTTGATTTTGACAGCTTGCTGGATAGATGTGGCTATAAGCCGGTAGTCGCCATTTTTAAACGTGCTGTCTTTCCCGGTTCACCGATAACGGAGGGAAAGACACTGGGATACGGTTTTATATCCTTGTTTGCTCAGGGTGGAGAAGGCATTGATTTTGTGCCCGGTGACGATACATACGGATGGAGGTATCAGATATCCGCCAATAATGATGATGGTTATTGGGCCGTGGTAGGCAATACGGCAGGTGGACCTTCTTTGTTGGTGGAGCCTTATTGCAGAAAGGATAAGCCTGCAACTGTAACGGGCACCAAGCATTACTCACATTATCTGGGTTTGCCGATGATAGGCAGATATCTGCCGCCGCAGCATTTACCTGTAATGTCGACGTATAAATGGCTTAATGAAGAGGCTTTCAAGGAACTGGCGGATAATGGCGTTGATATAGTTCATCATGGCGGCTATTCAAAAAGCGCAGTGGGAGGAGTTCCCCCGCAACCGGAAGAGGTGGCGCCCAAAGACCGGGATTATTTTCAAACCACCATGCAATGGCCTGTCTGGGGCGACAAATACGGTATAAAGGTGGTACCTTTTTACGCTAAAGGTTTGCTGAGATCGACGATACCGGCGTATAAGGAGCATGTTGAGGAATGGGCGCGCATGGGTCAGAGCCGACAGTTGCCGGTTAAACCGGATCCCTATGGCGATTACATGTGCCATAGTGCTAAGAGTTTCAATGACTACTGGCAGCAGACGGTGCTGAACTGGAATCATCTTTTCGGCTGGCAGGGTGTCTATTATGACTTTGTTTATCCGAGTGGTCCATGCTGGAATCCACGACATGCCGCACACGAACATCTTGATGTCAGCGGTGTTCTGGAGTTTATGGAATGGACCCGTAAGAAATTTGACCTTGTCTGGGCTCATACAGGGTATTACCCTACCATTATGCTGGAAAACCTGGCCGATATCCTGTGGGTGGGAGAGGAGCTCAATTACTGGTATAGCAACGAGGGCAGGGTCCCTGATTTGGATCAAATGACCGAGAGCTTCTTACATACGCTGCATACACAGCGAGCCATCGATATACATACGGTCTTTTCATGGCAGGTGCTGCCTCAGGAGGGCTTCAAGGCTGACGCCGGAGCTTTTCCCCGTAAGATGAGAATACGCTGTACAGATAAAGATGTTGATGCCTTTATTTGCAGGCTGGCTTTGAACGGCTTATTCCCTATAGTTAGAACGGAGGATATAGGGCCGTTCAATCTTGAGGACAAAATGGCCAGATTACGCCCCTGGCTGAAGCTGTTCCGTTCATTCAAGGGTATCGATTTCAACAAGCTTCACTTTAATGATTGGAAAAGACAGGGAGCTATTGTGACTGATAATCCATCTATCAAAGCTGCGGTGTATTGGAATGAAACAGAGGCCTTGCTGGTATTTGCCAATTCCGAAAGCGCATTGTCGCAGCGAACAACATTTAAGGTAAATACGGAAGCTTTGGGATGGGAAGGCAAAATATCTTTAAATCTTCTTGAAAGGCTGTCCGGTAAGAAGTTGTCTGTAAATGGAAGCCTGCTCCAAAATCAGGGTGTAGCTTTGGAATTGCCGGGATATGGCTACAAAGTGTATCAATTGAAGCCGGGAACCGGACAAAAATAATTTTTGTTGGCAGGTGAAGAGAGTGAAGATGAACGAAAACGTCATATTGGAAAACGAAAAGCTGAAGCTGAAAGTGGACGGCAGAGGCATAATTGTTATGTTGAAAAACAAGGTTACAGGAAACGATTATATCAAATCGCTTCCCGGAGGCGGCTGGAAGCTGATTTTTCGCGATGGCGACTGCCTGGAAAACCCGATATACGCCGACAGGCAGCAAGGCAAGGCAAAGCTTCTCTCTGACAATCTCTTGAAGGTTGAGTATTCATCGATAACGGCTGATAAGGGAGGGCTGGATCTTTCTCTTTGCTATACTATCGAGCTGCGGAACGATGAGGCGCTCTTTACGCTTGATCTTTTTAATAACGAGGACATAGAGATCACGGAAGCATGGTTCCCGTGGATCAAGGGAATTACCGCGCTGGGAAGCAACCCGGAGGATGATGTACTGCTTCTGCCCGAGGCCTGTGGCCGGCGTTTGGATAATCCATTAGGCAGCATAATGGATTACCATTCGGGATATCTGGGGCCGGATGAGAACGGAACCGCCTATTCGATTGTTTATCCGGGTGAAGCTTCAATGCAATGGCTTAGCCTGTTCAACGGCAGAGAGGGCCTCTATATGGCTTCCTACGACGATTCCTTTCAAAATACCTGCATAAGCGCAATAGTGCACCCAGAAAGCGAATTAAATCTCTCGCTGGCTTTTACCAAGTATCCCTTTATCAAAAAAGGAGATAGTTGGCAAAGCGCACCGTTTGTGCTTTCGCCGTACGCCGGCAGCTGGCATGCAGGCGCCAGGAAATATAGAGCCTGGGCTGAGAAGACCTGGTGGAAGCGTCCGCAACCATTGGATTGGGTCCGAGATATGAGTGGATGGCAGCGGACATTTCTCAAGCATCAGTACGGGGAAGAACTGCATCGCTACTCCGATATCCCGGAGATTCGCCAGGCGGCTTGCAGTGGAGATATAGATGCGCTGATGCTTCTGGGCTGGTGGTCGGGAGGATTTGACAATCGCTATCCGGAGTATGAAATCGAGCCGGCGGCAGCGGCAGAATTACGCTCTTACATAGACGGGGTACATGAACAGGACGGCAAGGTAATTCTTTATACCAATGGGCGCCTGATCGATATAGCCACGGATTTTTATCATCGTACCGGGCACAGGATCAGTCTTAAGGATATCGATGGTAATGAATACAGAGAGCACTATAAATTCTGGGGAGCCGGCACACTTTTGAAGTCGTTCGGATATAAATCTTTTGCTATAGCCTGCCCGGAAGCGGCTGAATGGCTTCAGGTTCTTAAAGAACAGGGAGAGCAATGTATAGCATTAGGCAGCGATGCCGTCTTTTATGATCAATTGGGCGGCGCCGTCTTCCCCTATCCCTGCTTTGACGGCTCACATAAGCATAGTAATCCTAGCGCTGTTGCCGGGCCCGGAGGGGCTGCCATATTGAAGGAACTCTCAGCTTATTTCAAAGATAAGTATCCTCATATAGCCTTGGGAATAGAGCTTGTTACCGATGTCTTTGGACAGTATGCCGATTTTATTCATGGTTGCGGCTACGGCTTTTTCTACGAACCCATGGCTTTTCCGGAGATGTTTCGCTATACCTTTCCTGAATATATTATGTCCAATCGAGGATGGCGGGATGAGCGGCAGTATGTCGAACATGCCAATTATGCATTTATAAATGGTTTCAGGTTTGATGTTGAAATTTATCGCTGTCGGGCTACGTTGAAGGAGATGCCTGATTATTCTGCTTATTTGACAAAATTGAACGCTGTCAGAAGAAGGCATGCGGATACTTTGCTGCACGGCAAGTTTACCGATAAAGACGGGTTGGATCTTAGTTGCATCGATACTGATAAAGTTACCGTCAGAACGTATAGAAATGCAGACAGAATGGCTTTGATCGCTTGGAACAGATCCGATTGTTCGGTACGGATGGACTGGTTGGAGGCAATCGCTCCGGGTTTTGAAATAAAGGAAGTCATGGTTATCGATCATTCGGCAGGTGAGAAGAGGGATATAAATATTAATAATACGAATCTCAATATAGATCAGATGGTGGTATGCGTATATGATGAGCAGAGGTAAACCTGTATGCGGGCTGCTGACGCTGGGTAGTCGCAGGTTCATAAAGCACGAGGTAGGTAATGGAACGCCGAGAGGCACTTACCTTCACCGTGTTCAAGAAGCAGCTGGAAGAATAAAGCAGCAGCTCTCTTCGGATATGGAAATAGTTGATGCCGGGATGATTACCGAGACGGAGGATGTGACAAAGGCGCTTAAAATCTTTGTTAACGAAGATGTGGACTTTGTAATGGCTGCTTTTATGTCCTGGTCCGAGGATTTTACCTGGATAAGATTTTTGCGTGACATGCCTGATTTACCGCTGGTCTTTTATTTGCCGGTAGAAGAAAAGGGCTTTGAAAATGCCGTGTCCGAGGACGACTTTGCTCAGTTTCTGGTTGCTGGCGGTCTGGTAGGTATGCTGGAAGGTTCCGGTTCCATTAAAAGGCTGGCTAAAAAGGCAAGAACGATTGTCGGAAGCGGAGAAGAAACCCGGCAGCGCATAAGAGTCTTTGCCCGCGCTGCAAAGGCCAGAGGTGTTCTCAAGCGAGCCAGATTTGGTCTGTTGCAGAGCTTCAATGAAGTTATGTGGTCTACCTATGTGGACCCTTATCAATTCTTCAATCGCGTAGGTCCGGAGCTGACATTTATCTCCTTTGATATTCTGAAAGAGCATATTGATGCCGTAGACGACGAGGACGTCAAGTCTTATATTGAACGACTCAAAGCATGCTACAAGGTTGACGAAGAGATTGATCAGCTGAAGTTCTTCGCAGCGGCAAAGGCTTCCATAGGTATAGCGTCTCTGGCAAAGGATATGGACCTTGATGCGCTGGTTCTCAACGACATAGATTCGCAGTTGCACAAGAAGGTAGGCTTAAGACCCGGTTTTTATCATGAGAGCTTTAATGAAAGATGCTCTGTATTGGTGCCGGAAGGTGATGTGGGAACGGCACTTGCCTGCCTGGCTCTGAAGGTCATGACTGGAAAGCATATAAGCTTTATAGAGCCGTTTTATATAGATGCACCGCATAATCGTTTTTGCGCCGGACATGCCGGTCCTCTTGACCATACGGATGAGCGCTTCAGGGAGAACGTTATAATTGCGCCGGATGCCAGATATGAAAAGGCGCCGTATAAGTTTGCCGGAGCTCCTTTTGCCTGGCACAGAATACCCCCCGGCCGTATGACTATGGCTCATTTTTCAGAATGCAAGGGCGAATATAAAGTCATTTGTACAATCGTTGATTCTTTGCCTGGCCGGCACATCATTAAAGGCTATTCGCATTCAGTATTTGAGTCTCGAGGGAGGGTAGAAAAGCTCTTCGAGGATATTATTGAAGCCGGTGCCCATCAACATTTTGCCCTTGTCGAAGGTGATGTCCTGCCCGAACTGAAGGAATGGGCTTATATCAATAATTTTGATTATCATTACATTGCAGAGGAGAAGTAAAATGAGTTTTATGACTAATCCACACCCCTTTGAAGACAGAAAGGCGATAAATCGTCCGAAGCTTTCCGATGAAGCCGCCAAAGCTCTTGTCAGTGGAGAGAATAATGTTCTGTCCTTCACCAGAGAATTGGTGCGAAAAAATATTTCTTCCACTATGCCGGCCTTCAGGCTGGCTCTTGATGGCTACATCGGCATTGACTGGGAATTGATAATCTCCAGGCTAAAGGAAACGCTGGAGGAAGACGGCTACAGGGTTCTGCTCCTTGATGCCGCTACATTTTATAAGGCACCTTCTGAAATGGAGAGAATAGTCAATTCGTTATTGCCGGTGGATCCAATTCGCGATCCTGTATCTTTGTTCGGCAGATTATATACCGGGCAAGTGGAGAATCTTCTCGATGATGCAGCTGTTGCTAAGGCTAAAAGCGTATTGTCGGCCTGCGAGCCGGCGGATGGTAAGGTAAAGGAGGTCATCATCTGTTACGGATGCGGTAGCGCCAATGATTATTTGATATCAAGCTATGATACCGTAGTCTATCTTGACCTTACCCGCAAGGAGATCAGCCACAGGGTGAACAATGGATGCGTAAGAAATCTTGGAGATGGTGAATTCTCTCGTGACAAAAGCTATATTTTCAGGCGATTGTACTATATCGATTATCAGGTGCTTGATAATTTGAGGAAAAGGTTGCTTGAAGGGGGAAATATAGATTTTTATGTGGATGCCAATATACCCGAGGAGCCAAAGCTATTGCCGCGAGAAACGCTTAAAGGGATTATGGAATCGCTGGTAAGATATCCGGTCAGGGCAAAGCCCGTTTACATACCGGGAGTCTGGGGCGGGCAATGGATTAAGAGGTTACGCTGTCTGCCTGAAGAAATGGTGAATTGCGCCTGGAGCTTTGAAATGATACCACCTGAAGTGAGCGTTCAGGTGGCTGTTGGCAGAAACTTCATCGATATTCCGTTCAATCTGTTTGCGGCAGCTGAAGCTGTAAACCTTATGGGTGAAGAATGTGTCAGGGAATTCAAGGGAACCTTTCCCATACGTTTTAATTATGACGATACAATGGGTGGGGGGCATATGTCCATACAGGTGCATCCTCACGCTTCATATATTATGGAGAATTTCGGGGAGCAGTTTCAGCAGGATGAGAGCTATTATGTAATGACAACAATGGAAGATGGGTCGGCTAGAACTCATATGGGATTACGGGACGATGCGGATAAGGACGAATTTTTCAAGGAAGCCAGGCGATCGGAAAGAGAGAAGACGCCGGTGGAGTATGAAAAGTACATCAATTATATGCCAAGTCGTGCGGGAGATCAGTTTCTTATTCCGGCCGGCACGGTACATAGCTCCGGACGCAATCAAGTGGTGCTTGAAATAGGCAGTTGTACCGTAGGCTCTTATACCTTCAAACTTTATGATTATTTGCGAAGTGACTTGAACGGCAAACTTCGTCCCATTCATACCTGGCATGGCGAGAGGGTTCTTCAGGAGCATCGTCGAGGGGATTGGGTCGCTCGAAACCTGCGCCAGGATCCCCGGCTCGTCAGAGAGGGAAAGGGCTGGGCGGAGTTCGTCATAGGCGAACGCGAAGATATATTCTTTACGTTGCACCGCCTGGAGTTTGAAAAGAGCATAGAAGATACGACTGCAGGAAAGTTTCACGTACTCTGCCTGGTAGAGGGAGAGAGCGTGTTGATAAGCTCCGGGGAAGATATCGAGCGTAACTTCCGCCTGAATTTCAGCGAAGTGGTTGTTATACCTGCATGCTTCGGCAAATACCTGATTGAGAATTTGGGAAATCAGCCTTGCAAGTTGACCAAGACCCTTCTGAAATGAGCGAGCGTATGCCTTTTAAGACTGAAACCAGGAGGCAAGACGGGCATAATTATGCTGTGGTGCTGGATGTAGGCGGCACCTTCGTTAAATCGGCTGTGGTTGCCTCAGACGGCACTCTGTTACCGGAGAGCTATTTAAGGTCGCCAAGTATCTCCAATGGAACAGCAGAAGAGATTATAGGATGCCTTGTAAAAACAATACGTATTGCTTTGCATCAGGCGGATAAGCAGAAGCTGCCTGTCTGCGGTATAGGCCTGTGCGTCCCCGGACCATTCGATTACAACGCCGGAATCAGTTTCATGCGTCATAAGTTCAGGGCTATCCGGGGGCTGGAACTGAGACGAGTGCTGATAGAACGATTATGTATAGGCGAAGAAACAAATATATATTTTGAGAGCGATGCACATGCATTTTTGCTGGGAGAGATATGGAAGGATACTGCTCAGGGAGCAAAACAAATAGTGGCTGTTACGCTTGGAACAGGATTGGGAGCAGCCTTCATGAGTGACGGAAAGATACTGCGCCGTGATTCTCGGACACCGCTTTGCAGTATATGGAGCTTACCTTATGAAGGGGGTATAGTTGAAGATAGAATCTCCAGAGAAGGAATCATTGCCAGGTATAAGGAACTGTGCGGAGGAGCTCCATATAAGCGAATAGATGTTAAGGATATAGCCTGCCTGGCGGCAAAAGAAAAGGATATCGCAAGCTTGCAGGTGTTCAAAGAAATCGGTTCTATTATGGGAGAGGTCCTGGCTCCGCTTATTGAAGACTTTCAAGCGGAATGCCTGATAATGGGTGGCCAGATTTCAAAGGCCTTCCCGTTATTTTCACCACCCTTGCGAGCAAGGCTTGAGAGGATACATAGCTTAAAAATTATTACCTGTGGCAAGGAGATAGATGGTAGCCCCCTTTATGGCATGGCTAAGCTGGTTTTTGACAGGATGCTATGAAAATAAGCGAATTTATGAGGTGAACCATATGCGTAAATTACTATGGACAGTTATAGTACTTATGCTGGGCTTGTTGGCAGGGTGCGGCTCTAAAACCGGAAAAATTATAGTCAAGTATGAGAATTGGGAGAGCCTCCCCTCCCAAGTTGCTTTACACCAGGCGATGGTTGATGCCTTTAATGCCGGACAGGAAGAAATTTATGTAAAGTTTGTGCCGGTGCAGGGGGGGCCGGACAAGATCAAAGTGGAGATTGCAGGGGGCCTTGCACCTGACGTGTTTTACTGGGGAGATAACATGCTGCCGCCACTGGCTGAAAAAGGAGTGGTCTTTGACATTTCCGGTTTTATCAAAGAGAGCAAGCTGGATATTACTCAGTATTATAGCCCTTTGCTGGGAAGTCTCCGCTACGGTAAAGCCGTTTATGGATTACCCATATATTTCGGCACAACCGCTCTGGTGTATAACAAAAATTTATTCGATACTGCAAGATTGCCGTATCCTAATGCCTATTGGAGATGGGATGATTTCAGAGCGGCCGCCAGGAAGTTAACCGAGCATGAAAAGGGCAAAGTATCACAATTTGGTGCTCTGTTACCCAGTCCCCTGGATATTGTGTACAGCTTTGGAGGCGGCCTCTTTGATACCGAGGGCAAAAATTGTCTTGCAAACAGCAAGGAAACTATCTCTGCATTGAAGTTTTTACAGGCTTTGCAAAACGTAGATAAATCGGTACCCTCACGCTCTCAGCTCGAGGGAGAAGATAAATACAAGAGCGCAACGCAAATGTTTATGACTGGAAGAGTAGCCATGCTTTTGGCTCCATCTTTCCTGCTGTCATCCCTAAGTGATATAAAATCGTTCTCCTGGGATGTGGCGCCGCTGCCATTGAACCCAGACGGAGAAAGGATAACGACTTTTTCGACCGGCACATTACATATATCCTCACAAAGCAAAGTAAAGAGAGCGGCCTTCGAGTTTGTGAAATTTGCTTGCGGGGCGGAAGGCACGGCTATTCTGGGGAAAGGGAGGAATTGCATTCCACCTATCCCTGAAGTGGCCGATAAGACTTTTAAAGTGCCGCCGCCCGATCATATAGGTATTTATGCTGATGCTTTGCAGACTGCCAGGCCCGTTCCTAAGATTGCCTGGTTCAATGAGTATATTACTTCTGTATATAAACCGGAGATGGATCTCTTTTTATTGGGAAAGCAGAGTGCGGAGCAAACCGTGGATAATTTAAAAAGAGAAGGAATTCAATTTATCGAAAAAAGAAAGTAAGATGAGAGGTAATATGAGTTATGAACAACAGTATTATTGCGCCCGAGGAAAAAAGCGCTGTTATACCCTGGGAGGAGCGGTCGCAAGGATGCTCCGATATCATGTGGCGCTCGGGACGCAATCCGGTAATTCCACGAAACCTTATACCTGTCTCCAACAGTATCTTCAACAGTGCCGTTGTTCCTTTTAGGGATGGGTATGCAGGAGTCTTTCGCTGTGATGATAAGAAACGCGACATGCGATTGCATTTTGGCAAAAGCAGAGATGGCATAGCCTGGGAGATAGAACCGCACCCCATAGTTTTTGAAGCAGAAGATGAAGAAATAGGAAGATTTCAATACGCGTATGATCCAAGGGTTTGCTGGCTGGAGGACCGCTATTATATAACATGGTGCAACGGATATCACGGGCCAACCATAGCCATAGGCTATACCTATGATTTTAAGAGCTGTTGTCTGCTGGAGAATGCCTTTCTGCCCTATAACAGAAACGGAGTTTTATTTCCGCGCAGAATCAACGGCAAATTTGCTATGCTGAGCCGTCCCAGCGATACGGGGCATACCCGGTTTGGGGATATCTTTTACAGCGAGAGTCCGGATATGATTTACTGGGGGCGACATCGTTTTGTCATGGGGCCAGCAGGAGATGGATGGCAAAGCACCAAAATAGGCGCCGGCCCCGTGCCGATAGAAACAGCAGAGGGGTGGCTGCTGATATATCATGGGGTTCTGAGCTCGTGTAACGGCTTTGTATATAGTGCCGGCGCTGCTTTGCTGGATTTAGAAAAACCGTGGAAGGTTATTCATAGAACGGCTCCGTATATTTTATCACCACAGACCCTCTATGAATGCGTAGGCGATGTATCCAATGTCGTTTTTCCCTGTGCCGCTCTTCATGATAAAGCAACCGGGCGAATAGCCGTTTACTACGGAGCAGCCGATACGGTTACCTGCCTGGCGTATACCAGGATGGACTGGCTGCTGGAGTTTATAAAAGCCAACAGCATCATCTGATACTTCTTCGAATATTGAAGCAGACGGCAAAAAGAGGCTCTAGTTAATAATTTAGCGGATGGGCCTCTTTTTGTCATCTTTGGAGTATAGAGGTATAATCTCTTGTATTGACCGGCAATGATGCTAAAGAGGATATCAAACCAATGCGACGTAGAGTCCGTAATATTCTAGCGGCTGCAGTAATGATAGAGTTACTTAGTGGTGCCACGAGAGGGAGGAGTGCCTTATATATTTTTGGCTTTATCGTGTATGCAGGGGCCTCATGCCGATGGAAAATCAACATGAGAATGGCGGCAACTGCCCTGACTGTTGCAGGTATGATCCTATCTGCAGCAGCTACCGGTTTTTCCGAGTCTGAGCGTATGGTAAGAATAGGATTAGGCAAGGATTTGCCGAGCGTAACATTATCTGCTTCAGATTGGCGCCTTTATGACAGTATCAATCAGGATCCTGTACTGAGCGGCAGGGGAGAGATCACTTTCCAGGCAGTAACGGCGACAGAGGCTTCGGCAGGTGCAAAGGCAGAAGGCGGCATAACCACCGGAGGAGCAATTATCAAGAGTATATCCGCAGCTGGAATATGCAGCAGGAGCGGTCCTTTTCGCCTGCTTCCGGGTGGTCCTAATCAGGTAATGATCTATGCAGGCAAACGCTATCGCGGCTTGGCAGAGCTTCTGTTGGATGGAAAGGGGCGGCTGACTCTTATTAATGTCTTGCCGTTGGAGCAGTATCTTTATGGCGTCATCAACTGTGAGATGCCGGCAGGCTGGAGTTCCGAGGCTCTCAAAGCTCAGGCAGTGGTAGCCCGCACCTATGCCTTGAAGAACTTGGGCAAGCATCAGGCCGAGGGCTTCAATCTTTGCAATGATGTACATTGCCAGGTTTATGGCGGGCTGGATCGTGAGCATCCTAACGGTATCAGGGCTGTGCGTGAGACGGCAGGAGAGATTCTAACCTGGAGCGGGCAGCCGATAGATAGTGTCTTCCATGCTTCCTGTGGCGGCTATACGGAGGATGTTGCCAATGTCTGGGCGGGGGAAGTGCCCTATCTCAAAGCGGTTTCCTGCAGTACCGACGACCCGGCTTCTCTGCATTTCCCCCTTAATTCTCTTTATCGTGAATTCGCCCTTATCGGACCCTGGCTTTCCGATCGTCCGCAGGCTCTATGTCGTCGTTCCAGAGCTTATCGCTGGCATCATATGCTGACTATGCCTCAGGCGGAGAGATTGCTGAAAGATAAGGTGCCGCTGTTATCAGGGCGCAACGGGTCGGGGAAATTAATAGATATCCGAGTAACGGGACGCAGTTCGGCTGGAAGGGTTACCGCTGTGGAAGTGGTCTGCAGTAACGGTACTTATATGATAGAGCGTGACCGGATAAGATCCTTTTTAGGGGGGCTTAAAAGCACCCTCTTTGTTATTAGAACCTCATATGATAAGGAAGGCCGTGCCCGTGCTTTCGGTTTTGAAGGCGGTGGCTGGGGACATGGCGTGGGCCTTTGCCAGGCTGGAGCCGATGGACTGGCACGCGCCGGCTGGAATTACGATGCTATACTGAAGCATTACTATCAAGGTGTTTCTCTGGTGAAGCCTGATGCAGGAGGAGAAGAGTGTTCGGTATCCCCCAGGTTTTAGCTTTTGGTGGCACAGACAGCTGCGGCGGCGGCGGACTGTCAGCAGATCAACGGGCGGTTAGAGACGGCGGCGGGCATCTGTTCGGTATTGTGACGGCAGTAACGGCTCAGGGTCCGGCAGGTGTGGTCTCGGTAATTCCTGTGCCTGTGAAAGGCATATGGGATCAGGCCGAAGCTCTTCTTAAGGAGGGCTTGCGCTCCGGTGCGGTAAAGTGCGGCATGCTGGTGAACGCTGTTATTGTATCTGCTGCGGCAGAGATTATTACCAAATACTCTCTGCCGAATCTGGTGTTGGACCCGGTGATTTTATCGACCTCCGGGCGATCTTTGCTGGATGACGAGGGTGTGAAGATACTTAAACAGAGGCTTTTACCTCTGGCGGCACTGGTTACTCCCAATATACCTGAGGCTGAATGGCTGACGGGAGTGCAGATAAGGAGAGAGGATGATATGCGCCGGGCTATTTTTATTTTGATGGAGCATGGCGCACGGGCAGTATTGCTTAAAGGCGGGCATGCAACCGGTGATGAGGTGACGGATATTCTCTATGACGGCACCGGTTTTCAGCATCATCTTCATCGGCGTCTGCCCGGCAATCCCCGGGGCACCGGCTGTACTCTGGCTTCAGCTATAAGTGTCCGCCTGGCAGGGGGTATGGAGTTGACGACAGCGGTCTTTCAAAGCCTGGACTATATGCAGCAGGTTATATCCGCTGCAGCAGATATAGGGGGAGTAACGGTTCTAACGTAATGGCGGGTACGTATTATGCAAAGAATGACTCTCATGTGTAATTCGGCAGGATAAGAGAGTCTTTTGTTGAAATCTATCTTAATAAAGGAAAAGGAGAAAGTTTTTGTGAGAGCAATGATACTGGCCGCGGGCATCGGATCACGCCTGGATCCCTTGACCAGCGGCCTTCCCAAACCTATGGTTCCTATCGCCAATCGGCCGGTTATGGAGCATATTTTGAATCTTCTATCTGATCAGGGTGTGGACGAAGTTATAATAAACCTTCACTATCTGCAGGATAGTATTGAGGAGTATTTTGGAGATGGTTCTTCTTTGGGAATGAAGCTGGCTTATTCCCGTGAGAAAGAGTTGATGGGCACGGCCGGCGGCTTGCGCCGGGTGGGAAATTTCTTTGACGATACCTTTATAGTCATAGGCGGCGATGATCTGACTGCCATGCCCGTATCAAAGATAGTGGAGCATCATCGGCAAAACGGGGCTTTAGCTACTATCGCCCTATCGGAAGTGGAGGATCCTTCCAATTTCGGTATTGTAGTTACCGATGACAATGGGCGCATTGAGCGTTTCCAGGAAAAACCGGAACCGGAGGAAGCGTTCAGCCCTTTGGCCAATACGGGGATTTACGTTTTTGAGCCGGAGATACTGGAGTACATTCCGAAGAACGAGTTTTATGACTTCGGGCGTCAGGTCTTTCCAGATTTATTAAAGCAAGGTGCGCCATTTTACGGATTAGCGCTTAAGGATTACTGGTGCGATGTCGGTACGCTCAGGCAATACAGAGATGCCAATTACGATGTTCTGAGAGGCCGGTGCCCGATAAACGGTTGTGACGTTATCTCCGAAGAGGCTGAAGTTGCCGAAGGAGCCTTTATTTCGGAACCGGTGGTTCTGGGACCGGGAACGGTAGTGGAAACCGGAGCATTCATAGGCCCTGATACGGTTATAGGCGCTGGCTGCCGGATAGCTTCCGGCGCCGTAATCAGCGCTTCCGTACTCTGGGAGAATTGCAATATAGAGGCGGAGGCCAGACTTGACGGGTGCGTTCTGGGCAGGAATTGCTCTCTAGGCCGGGGAGCCGTTATAGGTCCAATGGCTGTTTTGGGAGATGATTGCCTGGTAAATGCAGGAAGCAAAGTGGAACCGGAATCCAGGATGGCTACCGGAACCGTGGTCAAATAGCTTTTTTAGGCTGAAGGAGGGTATTGCGGATTACAATTATGCCGGCCGGTTTAAAAAGACGGTAGTATGATATAATATATCCTGTTGTTGAATAACGTGAGGTTGTCATGTCGCTCCTGGTTATAGGTTCAATTGCTCTGGATACGGTAAGGACGCCGTTTGGCGTGGTGAAGGATGCTCTGGGAGGTGCTGCGGTGTATGCTTCCTGTGCCGCTTCTTTCTTTACCGATGTGGCTGTCGTTGGTGTGGCCGGAAAGGATTTTCCGTCTCAGCATACGGAATTTCTCTCTTCCAGAAATATAGACCTCTCCGGCCTGGAGATAACTGATGGGCAGACTTTTCGCTGGTCGGGACGCTATGATTTTGATTTAAATCTGGCTCATACGCTGCATACGCAGCTTAACGTATTTGCTGATTTCAGGCCCGAACTGGGGCAGGAACAGCGCCAGGCCGCCTATGTGTTTCTGGCTAATATGGACCCGGAGATTCAGCTGCATATTCTGGATCAGTTGAAGAAACCGGAACTGGTAGCCTGCGATACCATGAATTTTTGGATAGACGGCAAACCGGAGGCGCTCAGGCAGGTTATTTCAAGATCGGATATCTTATTCATCAATGATGCCGAGGCTCGTCAACTGTGCAATACACCTTCTCTGATCAAAGCTGCCAGAGAATTATATAATATGGGTCTGCGGGCGGTGGTAATCAAGAAGGGCGAGCATGGCTCGATGATGCTGTGCGATGAAGGCTTCTTTGCTGCTCCCTCCTATCCTTTGGAGGAGGTCAGAGATCCTACCGGTGCCGGTGACAGCTTTGCCGGTGGATTTATGGGTTATCTTGCTTCCGAGTGTGATTGCAGCACGGATTCCCTGCGTTGCGCCGTCATTTGCGGCAGCGTGGTGGCCTCTTATGATGTCGAGGAATTTAGCCTGGAGAGAATGAAGCGGTTGGACGGTAATGATATAGCCGGTCGTTTCAATGAATTTAAGCACCTTTCCACCTTTGAATCTCCCGGTGCTCTGCTATCCGTCAGTCTGGAGTAAGCCGGGTCAGGAAGTTTTTTATAGTAGGAGAAGTACGATGGATTATCATATCAAGGATATAGAACTGGCTGCAGAGGGCAAGCGCCGTATAGAATGGGCTGATTCACAGATGCCGGTACTGCAGTCGATCAGGCAGGAGTTCGAAGCCGCTTTACCGCTGAAAGATATGCGTCTGGCAGCCTGCTTGCATGTCACTTCGGAGACAGCCAACCTTATGCGTACACTTAAGGCAGGCGGAGCGGATGTTTGGCTTTGCGCTTCTAATCCCCTGAGCACGCAGGATGAGGTGGCTGCGTCACTGGTAACGGACTATGGTATTCCTACCTTTGCGATCAAGGGAGAGGATAACGAGACTTATTATAGCCATATTGAGGCGGTTCTGGATGTCGAGCCTCAAATGACTATGGATGACGGAGCCGATCTGGTTTCTACATTGCACGCTCACAGAAGCGAACTGCTGAAGGGGATTATCGGCGGTACCGAGGAGACTACAACCGGCGTTATACGTCTGCGCAGTATGGCTAAAAGCGGAGTGCTGAAATACCCGATAATCGCCGTCAACGATGCTATGACCAAGCACTTTTTCGATAACCGCTACGGCACCGGCCAGAGCACCGTGGACGGTATTTTGCGGGCTACCAACTACCTGCTGGCGGGCAGCAACTTTGTAGTGGCCGGCTATGGCTGGTGCGGCCGGGGTCTGGCACGGCGTGCCTCCGGTATGGGAGCCAGAGTCATAGTAACGGAGATAGATCCTCTCAAGGCGCTGGAAGCAGTTATGGACGGCTATCAGGTCATGCCGATGACCGAGGCCGCTGCTATCGGCGATATCTTCGTTACCGTTACCGGCGATCTCAATGTGATACGCGAAGAGCATTTCGCCGTCATGAAAAGCGGAGCCATAGTGGCCAATTCCGGTCATTTCAACGCCGAGATAGATATTCCCGCTCTGCAGGCCATGGCCGCGTCGCGACGTGAAATACGGCCGCTGATGGAGCAATATGTTATGGAAGACGGCAGGAAGATCAACCTCCTTGCTGAAGGGCGCCTGGTAAATCTATCTACGGCTGAAGGACATCCGGCCAGTGTTATGGATATGAGCTTTGCCAATCAGGCCCTGGCGGCCGCCTATATGGTCAGCGACGGGAGCAAGCTAAAACCGGGAGTGTATACTGTTCCGGAAAGGATCGATTGCCGTATAGCAGAGCTGAAGCTGGCGGCTATGGGCATAAAAATTGATACTTTGACAGAAGAGCAGGTTGCCTATCTGGCAGCCTGGGAAATGGGAACTTAACCGCAAACAGGCCGGAATACTTAAACAGGAGGCTTAAAGTAAATGGACGTTTCACCTAAAGGTTGTTATCTCTTTACTTCCGAATCAGTAACGGAGGGGCACCCGGACAAGATGGCCGATCAGATATCGGATGCTGTTCTGGATGCAATTATAGCTAAGGATCCTTTGGCCAGAGTGGCCTGTGAAACCTTGCTGACCACCGGATTGGTAATGGTAGCCGGTGAAATCACTACCGGATGCTATGTGGATATACCGGAGATTGTCCGGCGCACCATTGGCGAAATAGGCTATACCAGGGCCAAATATGGCTTTGATAATGAAACCTGCGGAGTTTTGGTATCCATTAAGGAGCAATCGACCGATATAGCTATGGGCGTAGATAAATCTTTTGAAGCCAGGGGCGGCGAGGTGATGCACGAAGACCTGGAAGCTCTGGGAGCCGGAGATCAGGGGTTGATGTTCGGCTATGCCACCAATGAAACAGAGGAGCTGATGCCTATGCCCATCAGTCTGGCGCATAAGTTGGCTCAACGCCTGGCAGAGGTGCGCAAGGATGGCACCCTGCCCTATTTGCGCCCCGACGGCAAATCTCAGATTACCGTTCGTTATGAGAATCATCGTCCGGTGGAAATCGATTCCGTGCTCATAGCCGCTCAGCACTGTCCCAAAGAGAGTTGGGAGAAAATTCGGGATGATGTTACAAAGAATGTCATCGAGCCGGTGCTGCCAAAAGAGATGGTTTCAAAAGATATCAAATACTATATCAACCCTACAGGCCGCTTCGTTATCGGCGGTCCACAGGGCGATACCGGCCTGACCGGACGCAAGATTATCATCGATACCTATGGCGGTATGGCCCGGCATGGCGGTGGAGCCTTCTCCGGCAAGGATCCCACCAAAGTGGATCGTTCCGCCGGATATGCCGCCCGCTGGGCAGCCAAAAATGTGGTGGCTGCCGGGCTGGCAGAGCGCTGTGAAGTTCAACTGGCTTATGCTATAGGCGTAGCCAGGCCTCTTTCCATTATGGTGGATACTTTTGGTACCGGGAATATAGATGATGCCCGCATCGCCGCTCTGATAGAGAGCAACTTCGATTTGCGGCCGGGAATGATTATCAAGGAACTGGACCTGAGGCGTCCCATTTACAAGCAAACGGCAGCCTACGGGCATTTCGGCCGCCCGGATCTGGATCTGCCCTGGGAACGCACCGACAAAGCCGCCGAATTGAGACGACAGGCAGGGCTGTGAGCCTTGCAGAGATAATCGCCGGACTATGGGGAGGGATTCTATCCCTCCTTTTTCCTTCTTCATGTCTTTTATGCGGGCGTGCCGGAGAGACATTATGCCGCAGCTGCTTGGTGAAGCTGCCCCGGCTGGAAGGGATGCCCTGTCCCGACTGCGGCTTGCCTGGCGACGGCACGCTATGCCCGCATTGTCGGAAAGATAAGCTGCCCTATTCTTCGGCACTGGCAGCGGCTCCTTATGCAGAACGCTGGCGGGAGCTCATTCATGAATTTAAATACTGTAATCATCCGGAGTTGGCCGGCCCGCTGGGATGCTATCTGGCTGAATTTCTGGAAGCTTATCTATCAGAAGCAAAGATCGATCTGGTTACCTCCGTGCCTCTGCACGCAGAACGTTTGCGTGAGCGTGGCTACAATCAGGCTGAACTATTGGCTCAATCTTTATGCACTGTCAACGGCAAGCTACCGTATAGGCGTACTCTGACCAGAGTAAAGCCATCCCTGCCGCAGCATACTCTGAACAGAAAGGAACGGCATGCCAACCTCAGGCAGGCATTCAATCCATTGCCGGCAGCGCTGCAGGGCGGAGAGAGAGTTTTATTGGTAGACGACGTCATAACCACCGGCGCCACCGTTCATGAATGCTCGGCGTGCCTGCTCAAGGCAGGGGCATCCGCTGTGTATGTGGCGGCGCTGGCCAGGAAATTGTGAGAGAACAGATCATTGGATGTCGAATGTTTCTTCGTCATGTGCCGGAGGATATGGAAGATCAACTCTTTACACTTGACAAAACATTCTGCCAGAGGTGCCAACTGTTTATGCCATTCGAGAGCGGCTTGGAACTGCTCAGAGGATATGACCGTTTGCCCGCAAATTGACCATGCTGAATGGCCGTCAAGACCAGCTTCATCATCCTGACCGAAGACGACGGGTTTTTGAGACTTTCAATACCATTTTGCAAAATGGCAATGCAGAAACTCCGCCGCGTAGCGATTAGGTGAGAAAAAGCAGGTAGGGATTGGGATGTTATTGAAGCAGAGAGGCTTTACACTAATCGAGCTTTTGTTTGTAATTGCTATCATCGCTATTATTGCTGGTATTCTTTTTTTGGTGTTTGGCAGAGCAAGAGAGAAGGCCGGGCAGACAGCCTGCATAAATAACATGAAGCAACTCTTTACGATCAAGATGCTTTATTGCGAGGATTATGACGGCAGAGCAATGGTAATGCCCGGTGATCCCGGGAAAAGGGAACTCGAAGGGGTCTACGATCAGGCGTAGACGGACTATGAAGATAGCATGGGCACCGCTATCTGGAGCGATAATCGCTGGGGGAACAGCCGTAATATGCTTTGAATACCTTCCTGAAATAAGAGCCGTCGGTAAACCCTATTGACCGTGCCACTTCAGATATATTCAGGCGGTAATCGAAGAGCAGCTTGGCAGCATTCTGCATACGCACTTCGTTGATATAGCTTGAAAGAGTAAAACCGCTCTCCTGGCTGAAGACATGCGAGAGATAGTACGGGCTGATATTCAGTGCGGTGGCAATCTCTTCCAAGGATATCGGGCGGCAAAATTCTCTTTGAATGTAATTCTTGGCCTCGTTCATAATCCAGGTGCGCCTGTCTCCGCCTGCCGTTGCAGCGGAGGAGGTGCCGTTATCAGCGCAAAAGGAAGCTTCCTGGCATAGATAACAGATAATCCTCAGCAAAGATGCAGCTACCAGCTGCCGGTTGAAAGGCAGGCCCAGGACAAAATCCTGGTAGAGTGTGTGAAATTCAACATTGATCTTCTGCCGGATGCCGGAATTCTGCGTGGTCAGCTGTGACGGGAGAAAGCTCTTCAGTAACCGGGATTCTCCAGCCCAATGGAACTGGGCCAGGTAGACTTCAAAGGGTTTTTCCTGAGCAAAGATATCGCGGTGCGGCATGTTAGCAGGAATGTAAAGAGTATCGCCTTCACTGGCAGCGACGGAGTATTCTGCAGTCCGGATTTCAACATTGCCTTGCAGAACATGCATAAGCTCGGCACAGGAATCGGTATGCTCCTCTCTGGCCCACATTACATCGAAGTTGGAGCGTCCGATGGAAGTTGGTACGGGCAAGGCAAAACCGTCAATTTTCGTAAATAGTTCTTTTTTATTGCTCATCTTAACATACAAATGTGCTCAAATATCCAAATGCTCCAGAGGCATGGAAATTTTATATGCCAATATACTTGTTCCATAAGAGCTCTGCTTATCCCTGCAAGAGAATGGATATTTGAGAGCAATAATTTACCCCTATTAACAACATCTTCTGTCTTGTTCGCATAATTAGCTCAGGTATAATCGAGGTAGAAGGAGTGATTATCATGCAGGAACTGGCAATTTACGGTGGAACAAGGGTTATTCAACCGGAAGAGGTAAGATCCTGGCCTCCGGTGGATAAGAGTGACGAGGAACTGGTACTGGATGCGCTTTACGCCAAGAATCAGACTCGGGGTAAACATAATCTGGAATTAGAGAAGGAGTTTGCTGCCTGGAACGGCAACAGCCATGCCCTTTTCACCAACAGCGGCACGGCTGCGTTGCATATGTGCATTGCCGGATGCGGTATCGGGGCTGGTGATCATGTGCTGGTGACGGCCTATTCATGGAGCTCCAGTGCCACCTGTATCTTGCACCATGATGCCCTTCCTATATTTATCGATATCGATTTCGACACCTTTTTGATAGATCCTGATAAGATAGAAGCGGCTATTACGCCGCGAACCAGGGCGATTATTGTCGTCCAATTGCACGGGCTTTGTGCTGATATGGATGCCGTCAATGCCATTGCCGCAAAGCATAACCTTTATGTTATCGAGGATGCCTGCCAGGCCCATGGCGCTACTTATAAGGGGCGGAAGGCCGGTACTATGGGGCATTGCGCAGCCTTCTCTCTGAATCAGAACAAATGCCTGAGTTCCGGAGAGGGCGGTATCTTTGTTACCGACGATGAAGAGATTTATCGGAATGCCTGTAAGCTTTGGAGCTTTGGAGAGACCGCTCGGCCGGAACAGGCGCGTGATTATCACGCATATGCGCTCGGCTGGATGTATCGCAACAATGAGCTTACGGCTGCCTTTGCACGTGCTCAGTTGAAGAAATACGATTATTATTTCGATACCTTGCGTGCCAACGGTGATTATCTGCAGGATAATCTTGGCGGTATCAAGGGGTTGTTGCAACCTTATGTCCCCGTTGATTGCGTGCATAATTGGTACAATTATAATCTTCGAATTGACTTTGATGCTTTGGGCATCAGCGATAATAGGCCGTCTTTTCGGGATGCGGTCTGTGCCGCTATTGCTGCTGAGGGAGTTGCCTGTAGTGTTTGGCAACGCTTTATTTTACCGGAAATGACCGTATTTCAGGCTAAGAATGCTTACGGTCATGGCTATCCGTGGAGCATACCGGGAGCAGATGAAGGCATTGATTACACGCTGGAGAATTACCCCAACGCACTTCGTTACAGCGAGTGTCATATGTCCATGGTCCAAACGTTACGCGCACCTAACGGATTGGATATCGCGGCCAAGGTAGTCGCGGCAATCAGGAAAGTATTCGATAATATAGGCAGGGTCGATCCGGATAGAATACTTCAGGAAAGCAAGTAAAGGAGCGTTTGCTATGAAGTTAGAAATAGGGCCTATTTTGATTGGATGGGCCGGCGTGGATGTAACGCCCGGCAAAGCAGTAACTTTGGCTGGACAATTTCATATCAGAGTTTCCGAGAAAGTTCAAGATCCGGTAACCGCCACGGCGCTGGCTCTGGACAACGGTTCCGCACAAGCGATAATGGTTTCGCTTGATGCTGTCAAGGTGAGTGATTATGTACGGGATGAATGCCGTCGCCGGCTTGGTGTTCTTCTGTCGGAATTCAATCCTAAGAACCTGTTTATCAGCGCTACTCATACCCATACCGCACCCACACAGGTTGCAAGCAAATATCCTGAGCTGAACGATCCGGCGGTCATGACTCCTGAAGAATATTCCGACATACTGGTGGAGAAGTTGGCTTGCGCCTGTGCTGAAGCCTGGAAGAAACGTAAGCCCGGGGCTATAAGCTGGGGCAGGGGACAGGCGGTCGTCGGCTTTAACCGTCGCCTGACGTACTTTGATAACAGCTCCGTAATGTACGGCAAGGCTGACGATCCACAATTTTCGCATGTTGAAGGCTATGAAGATCATGGCGTCGATATGCTCTTCACTTATGATAATCGCCTCAGCCTGACGGGAATGATCATCAATCTTGCTTGTCCCTCGCAGATGACGGAGGGTGAAAATTTTGTTTCCGCCGATTTCTGGCATGAGGCTAGAAATGAAATCAGAAAGAGGCACGGCCGCAATCTCTTTATTCTGCCGCAGTGCTCTGCCGCCGGAGATCAATCGCCGCATCTGCTGCTGCACATGGCGGCGGAGGCCAGAATGAGGCAGCTGAAGGGGCTGGCGGCCGGCTCTATTCCAAGGCTTGGGCAAAGGCAGGAGATTGCCTTGCGTATAGCTGCTGCTGTAGATGAGGTTCTGCCTTTGGTGGCCGGGGATATTCGTAGAAAGACGCCCTTTGCTCATAAAGTATTGAGTATCGATCTGCCGGTGCGGAAGATCTCTCCTGAAGAGGCGGAATACTGCAGACAGCAGCTAAAGATCCATGAAGATGCTCTGGCAAAGTGTGGGAAAAACCCGCGGGCTTCCGATTACTCCGCACATTATAGAAAGGTCAGGTATTACATGGATGCGCTTGCTCGTTTTGCGGAGCAGAGAGATATGCCTATCCTGGCTGTGGAATCGCATGTTATCCGGCTGGGGGATATAGCTTTTGCCACCAACCGCTTTGAATTATATCTGGACTTTGGCCTCAGAATAAAGGCTCGCAGTCAGGCTGTTCAAACCTTTGTGGTTCAACTGGCCGGAGAGGGAAGCTATTTGCCGACAGCACGGGCTATAACCGCCGGCAGCTACGGCGCAGGAGCTCCCGATAATCTGGTCGGTCCGGAGGGTGGTCAGGTTCTTGTTGAGGAGCAGATAAAGGCTGTCAATGCCATGTTTACCGAACGATCTGCCGGATAAAGTATAGAGGCTTTGAGACACTCGATTGCCGGAATGGAGAGCATATCATGAAGCTGTCAATGATGACCTATACCATGGCCCGTCAGGGGTATGACGTGGAAGAGTTTATCAAAACCGCAGTAGAGTGTAGGCTTGACGGCATCGATTGGGTTACGACATATGGACGTGATCCCAAAGAACTGAGAAAGATGAGCCATGATGCCGGGTTGCCGGTGGTATGCCATACCTTCTTTTTGCACAAGCTGATAAGACGGGAGCAGGGGTGGCTGGATGAAGTGAAAGAGTCGCTGGAGAATGCCGTTATTCTGGGGGCTCCGGTCGTCATGATACCGCCTCTTCCTTATCCTGATATCACCGATCGTAATATCTGCCGCAGGGACTGGATCGAGGCTTTGCAGCAGGTGGTTCCGTTGGCTGAGGCTGCCGGAGTAATTACAACAGTAGAGAATTTCCCGGGAAGGCAGAGTCCCTTTGTTACTGCCGGAGATTTTTTTGAAGCACAGGCGAAGATACCACAGTTAAGGTTGACATACGATAACGGTAACGCCGCCAGTGGCGAGAATCCGGCGAAATCCTTTCGCCAATGCGCTGCTTATGTAGTTCACGCTCATTTCAAAGATTGGGATATAATCGATGAGCCGGCTGAAGGCTATCATGAAATGCTGGACGGCAGATACTATCGGTCAGCTTTGATCGGAGAGGGCGATATCGATACTGCCGCCTGCTGGAGAGCTATGAAAGACCATGCCTATGATGGTTATATCAATATCGAATATGAGCATGACAAGCATAAAGCCGATGAGGCTGTAAGAAAAGCGGCTGCTTTTCTACGAAGCTTGTAAAAGCAAGTATAACGAGAGAAATACGGCCTGTTATTTAAAAAGCATATTTAAAAAGAGAGAGGAGATTTTCTTATGAAGAGAGAGCAACTGGCCTATGCCGTCTGGTCCTGGGGATTGCAGGAGAGGGAGCAACTGGAAATGGCGCTGCGTGACATCAGAGAGGCCGATTTTCATAACTTTGAGAGCGTTTATCTGACCATAGATCTCTTTATGGATGAAGAGATCGGCTTTAAAAAGCTGATTAAAAAATACGATATAGAATTCACCCATCTCAAGGATGTTCGACGTAAGAAACAGGGAGAGCAGGTGGCTCAGGCTGCAGGATGGAATCAGACCTTTGAGATTTATAGCGATTTTCTGGAACTGGGCTGCGGTGATACGGATCTGCCGGGAGTTTTTGCCGTGCTTGATAAGATAGGTTACAACGGTTATCTAGCGTTGGAACTGGACAAAGCACCTGTTTCCAATCGGGAGAGCGTTTTCCATAATATGGCCTATACGCAAAAAGCCCTTGAGCATAAGACGGAAATATGAGAGGAGAAGGCATGATGAGATATAAACCGGATTGGCAAGATGCATGTAGGCGCCTGACCGCCCTTTGGAATGATGAAATAACAGACCGGCCGTGTATAGCTGTAACGGCTCCGAACGGCAAGATAGTGCGTGATAATCCTTTGCCTTCGGACCCGAAGCAAAAATGGCTGGATATAGATTGGGTAAAGCGCGATATTACCAATAGTTTGGAGAATACCTGGTGGGGTGGAGAAGCGATCCCCTCTTATCTGTTAATGGGGGGATGGACTGTTTGCTTGGGAGGCAATCCTAAGTTTGCTTGGGAAACGATATGGTTTGACACGATAGACGTGGATTTTTCTCAACCCTCTCCTTTCAGATACAGCAATAATGATACTTGGATAACAGCCTATACGGACCTTTATGAAGCTGTTGCAGATTTGGCGGGGAAGAACGATTTTCTTGTGGGCGGCGGGTGTATCATGCCGGCAAATGATCTTCTTGCCATGCTTATGGGTACCGAGAATTTTCTGATAGGTATTATGGACCATCCCGACTGGATGCGCCAGGCAATTATTGTCGGTGCGCAGGAACAGCTTAACGTGCGTTTGCAACTAAGAGATCGTATCCGCAAAAAACACGATTTCTGGTATGGTATTGCCGGTTGGATGCCCTTCTGGGCTCCAGAGCCGTTCAGTTGTACGCAATCCGATGTTTCATGCATGTTATCTCCCGATATGTTTGAGCGATTCATTCTCCCTGAAATTGAAATGAGTGGGGATGCCTTCGGAAATATATGGTATCACCTTGATGGAGGTAATGCTCGGCAGCATTTGCCGCGTCTTCTTTCACTTCCTTATTTGCGTGTAATTCAATACGTTCCAACGCCCAATGAGCCACCCAATGGACCTGCACACCTTGACTTGTATCGTGAAATACAAGCTGCAGGAAAAATCGTTCATATTGGTATTCCTAAGGAAAATATCAAGCCTTTGGTCAGGGAGCTCGGACCCGAACGCCTCATGTTACAGACGAGGTGCGATAGTATTGCCGAGGGCGAGGTTCTCCTTGAGGCAGCTGCAAATTGGATATAAGACTCGGCAGGACAGGGATGCAGGGTCGGAACAGACTCATGACATGAAAAGACTAGGAGACAGGGAGATGCCGATCGGTAATTATAGATTTTCATTCGGTCCGTGGAACATCCACGAAGGAGCCGATCCCTTTGGCCCGGTGACCCGTGATTCGTTCTCCTTTAGGGAAAAGCTGGAGTTTGCCGCCAGAGAGGGCTTCAGCGGCATCCAGTTTCATGCTGCTGCTGCTGTAGATATCACTCTGCCGTTGATGGAGCAGAACAAGCATCTCAAAGAGTTGAAGGCTATGCTGAACGGTATGGGGTTGGAAGCTGAGTTTGTGGCCCCCAGACTTTGGGAGCATCCGCTGACAGCAGATGGAGGCTGGACCTCCAACAGCCCCGAAGGCCGCAAGTACGCCTATGACCGTTCAAAGCGGGCGGTGGATATAGCCGGCAAGCTATGGGGCATGCATCTTAACGACCAGAATAACCTTAAATTTGATGAAGATAAAACGTTTGGCAGTGTTAACCTGGCCCGGGCCTTCAGCCAGGTATATATCCTGGAGAAATACGGCTATGGCAATGACGGCGAATATGTAGGTCTGGATATCAAGGCTATGCGTACACAGCCTCGGGAAGCTTCCATGAAGCATTTGGCACACAGTAAAAAGATTTTCGAGATGCTGGTAGGGAAAGTCAGAAATTGTGACGAAAGATATATGGAAGAGCTTCGTCAGGCCAGGGACTATGAAGAGCTCAGCTTCTATATTACCGGCTTGCTGATGAAATAATCTCCGTACGGAGGAGGATTTTATGAAGCGCAGAGTACGCATGGGAATGGTAGGCGGAGGCCGTGGCGCCTTTATAGGAGCTGTACATCGTATGGCTGCCCGGTTGGATGATAAGATTGATCTGGTCTGCGGTGTCTTCAGTTCAAATACGGAAAAATCCTCGGAGACCGGCAGGGAACTTTTTCTACCAAAAGAGAGGGTGTACGGAAGCTATGAAGAGATGTTCCGGCATGAAGCCTCTTTGCCGATAGGGGAGAGGATGGACTTTGTCAGCATAGTCACTCCTAACTTCATGCATTATCCTGTAGCTGCAGCAGCGCTGGATGCAGGTTTTCATGTAGTATGCGACAAGCCTATGACCATGACATTGGAAGAGGCGAAGAGACTGCAGCAAAGGGTAAGGGAGACCAGACTGCTCTTTTGTCTTACGCACAACTATACCGGCTACCCTATGGTCAAGGAGGCTCGCGATCTGGTAAAGAGCGGGCGGATAGGCATTGTGCGCCGGGTGGTGGTGGAGTATCCCCAAGGGTGGATGGCACTGCCTTTGGAAGCCGGCGGCCAGAAGCAGGCCGATTGGAGAACCGATCCTGCGCGGGCCGGAGCCAGCTTCACCATGGGCGATATCGGCAGCCACTGTGCCAATCTGGCGGAGTATATCACCGAATTAAAAATAGAGGAAGTATGCGCTGATCTTACCAGCTTTGTGCCCGGTCGTGCTTTGGACGACGACGGCAGCGTTCTGATTCGTTTCAATAAAGGCGCCAAGGGCATATTATGGGCCAGCGGTATAGCCGTGGGTGAGGAAAATGGTTTGAATATCCGTATATATGGCGAGAAGGGTACCATAGAATGGCACCAAATGGAACCTAATACACTTATTGTTCGCTGGCTGGATAAACCGTTTCAGGTGCTTCGAACCGCTACCGATTTTACCGGCAAAGCCTCCCTTGCCGCTACCAGGCTTCCATCCGGCCATCCGGAAGGCTTTATAGAAGCTTTTGCCAATATCTACCGGAGCTTTGCAGAAACTCTTGATAGAAAGCTGGAAGGGGATCAAGCGGCTGCAGGAGACTTCCCCGGCGTGGATGAAGGGGTCAGAGGAATGGCCTTCATCGAAGCCGTGGTCGAAAGTTCGCAAGCCGGTAGTAAATGGGTTAAGACAGGCTGAATGAATTTCGGCTTTGCATAAGGTGTAAAGAGTTAACTCTTTAAATATCTCTTCCTGTTTATTCTGCCTTGTTCTCAAAGTTCTAGTTAGGCAGAAGCACTGTTTTTCTTGGTTCTTTGCCGAATTAGTTCACTGGTTTACAGATTTTTATAAATTACGATATGAAATGAAGGAATTTTCAAACCGACGTCGAATAAATAATATAATCATGTCACTACCAGCTAGTAGCTGGTGCATATTATTTGGAAAGGGTTAAAGGCAAAGGAAGCTCAGAAATGGAAAAAATCAAGGCTCAAAAATCGAAATCTTCTCAGCTAAAAGAGATACTTATTGATAGGATTATCAACGAGGGTTACCAAATAGGTAGCAAGTTCCCTTCTGAAGTAGAGTTGATGCGGCAATACGAAGTGAGTAATACCACATTATACAAGGCCCTAACCGAGTTAGTGCACGAGGGATATATCTTTCGAGAAAAAGGCAAAGGCACTTTTGTTGCGAATTACAGGCAGGCTAACACATTGAAAGGCAAACGGATACTCGGCTGCTTGGGGATGCCCGCGGTGGTCTTTGGCGGCTATGTTTTTAACGAGTTATGTATGGGAATGCAGGACGCTATTAGAGAAAATGATTATGAGATGATCTTTAGGATGTCTCATAATAACGTAGAGGAAGAAGCTCAGCAACTGGAGCAATTGGTCGATATCGTCGATGGGCTTATAATGATGCCCTCCACCATGGCGAATGCATCGGACTTAACCATGGCGGCTTTGCTTAAGTTTCAGGAGAGACGGATTCCCTTTATTCTGATTGATCACTATATAAAGCGGCTTAATTGCAATTATGTGGTTACCGATAATTTTACAGGAATGTACACAGCGGTGGGACATCTGGCTAAATTGGGGCATAAGTTCATAACTCTTTTAGCTTGCGACGACTGGAAATATCTAACTTCAGCAGTCGATAGAAAAAGAGGTTATGAGCAAGCAATTAAAGATTTTAATATTGAAGGATCTCTTCGGAACAAGGCGGAAGCAATAATTTTTTTACCGCGTGATATATATTCAAATGCTGCATATGAGCATGCGGTGGAAAGGATTTTAAAAGTCAGTGATAAGCCTGCAGCCGTAGCTGCCACAGAATATCATCTGGCAATAGGTGTGATCGAGGCTGCATTAAGGATGGGATTGAAAGTTCCAGAAGAGCTGTCCGTAACCGGTTTTGATAAGTATCAGATTCCCGGGCACAGCCCTTCTATTAAAATAACTACTGTAATTCAGCCAATGTATGATATCGGCAGAAAGGCGATAAATATTCTGACGGATAATATAGAGAATGGTATCAAAGCTGCGGAAAAGGTAGCTTTTCCTTCTCAGCTGGTGATAGGAGAATCCTGCGGTGCCGGGCTTGCCGCAAGCCAACTATAAATAGAGTGACAGAGTAATAGCGGCTGGTGTCGGCGGCATGTTAAATAAGAAAATATTTTTAGGAGGGAAAGATGTTTATCCGACGAAACAAATTAATGATTATACTGATTGGATTGGTGCTCTGCGGTATGCTTGCGGGCAGCGGCTATGCCGCTGAAGAGAAGAACCCCGTTCGTGAGAAGCTGCTTGCAGATAAATCACTGCTCTTCTTTGCCCCATTTGATTTCTCTGTTGATGCCGAGCAGGCAGCTCACCATAAGACAGGGAGGTTAAACGGAGAGGGCGAATTTGTTCCCGGCGTTGTAGGCAACGCTATCTCTCTGCCGGAATCGGGCAAGGGTGCAATCAGCTACAATTTCAGCGATAACATAGATATGAAGGCAGGCACCATGATGTTCTGGTTCAAGCCGCACTGGTGGGGCGATGAACTGGAGGAGAAGAGCTTTCGCCGTTGTCTCATGTGGTTAGGGCTAAGCGACGGAAAATATTTTGCCTTTTACCGCACCTTTAGCAGGAAAGCTGCTCCTTACGCTCTTTATATGGCTTATCAGAATTACGGAACACAGATTCAATCCAGAGCATGGAAGAAGAATCAGTGGCTGCATTTGGCCGCTACCTGGGATACGCAATTCGACAAATATATTATATATGTAGACGGCCGGCAAGTCCTTTCCGCACCCGTGCAATGGAAGGGCAAAGAGATCGAGGGGCGTAATTTAGGTCTGGGAAGATATTACGGCGTTGATGTTATCGACGCTGCATACGATGAATTCTTTGTTTTCGGCAGGCCGCTGGCCGCAGAGGAAGTAAAGAGTTATTACGATGCCACCAAGCCTGCTGACTAATGCCGGCAGCAAAAAAGGTAAGACCTGAGGAGGAATGGCGTATGAAGCGCAGCATAACTATATTGCTTTGCACCTGGTTTATTTCTTTGCCGGCTATTTGTGTCTTTGCTGCCGAGAGAACGTATAGTTACAGTCAACTTCAGCACACAGTAATTACTCCCGCCACACCATGGGCCAAACCTCTCAGCCAGGGAAAAATCGATGCCCTGGTAATCACCTCCGCCTTCGGGCAACGAGACATTCTCGAGCTGTCAGAGCGGCTTGACATCATCTGTACTGCAGCAGCAGTGCCGTATGCAGACCGGAAAGGCGGAGATAATGCCGTACAAACCGCCCTGCAGCCCCAGGCATGGGAATATCTGAGAGAGAAATTGAAAAAGCCCTATGATGTAATTATCATCGGCGCCCTGCCATGGACATTTATTCCGGAGGATATACGCGAGCTACTTCTGTGCCGCATCGAGGCAGGGAGCCGATTGCTTTATGTAGACCCACAGGGGCTTGACAGAAAGCTCTTCGAAACCTTCGAGCGAGGTAAGATCGACACGTCACTAGCAGATATTGCCAATACCATACCCTTTAGCAGACTTAGTACCCTTACCGGTTTCAATTCCGCAGAAAGCTTTGCCGGCAAATATATGAGCGAGAGTTCAGCAGGTAAAGGGAAGCTCTTCTTCCTCCGCTATCGCAGCGGCGGTTTTTACTCCCTGACACCCGAAGGAACGAGCACCTTTATAGAATACGACTATTCTATGTCCCTCTTAGCGAAAGTGCTGCTTCATCTTGTAGGTCGTACAGCTACGACAGGCATCACTGCCGTCAAAGTTATTGATAACGTATGCCGGATAGAATTCGACAGGCCTATAGAAGAACCGATGAACCTGATTTTAAACCTGCGGGATAACGAGGGCGAGAGCGAAGCCGAGATAAGCGAAGAGATCTCTTCCGGAACTCGTTTAGATATCCCCTTGCCTCATCTGCCGGCAGGAGTGCATTATCTGGATATTCAGTTAAAGAAGAAAGAAAGCATTATCGACTGGAGGTCCATCTTCTGGGAGAAGCCGGTCCCTGCCGCCATGACGGTAAGCATGTATAAGAACGCTTATCTGCCCGGAGAGAGAATCACCGGTAATATTTTGCTGGATAAAGAGCAGCCCGGCAGTATCATCAAGATAAGCCTGGAAGATAGTCTGGGACGGTTGATCTTTTGCCAGGAACTCCCCGCCCGTCGAGAAGTGCAGTTTAGCATACCGGATTTCCAGCCGCTTGCAGCGCTGCATACCATCAAAGCCGAGCTCTACCGGCAGAAGAATAAGATCATGGCCAGCGCCCAAAGTTTCCCGGTGCGGTTGCCCAAAGACCCTTCGGATTTTTTCTATCTTCTCTGGGGGAAGGCCTCCTCCTGCCGCAGTTATCTGGAGCGTAACATATTAAAGCTGGCCCAAACAGAGTACAGTGTCGATGCCGTATTGACCCGTATGGGAGATGCAGGTGAAGATGCTAAAGAGCTGTCCCGATTAAATCTGTATACAGTGCCCTACATATACAGCCTTTATCCCAAACCCATATCCCAAAAGCTTGAACGCTCATCCTGCTTTACCGATCCCTCTTTTCGGGAGAGAATGGCCAAGGAGCTGCAAACAACCACCCGCAGCCTTATGCCCTATGCCCCCATGTTCTACAGCCTGGGCGATGAGAACGGTCTGGCCCATGAAAGCGGAGACCAGGTGGGGCCGGATATCTGCTTTTCAAAGACCTGTTTGCACTCTTTGCAGGCAGAACTGAAGAGAGTATATACCACCCTTGATAAATTGAATCACGAATGGGACAGCACCTTCACCTCATGGGATGAAGTATTACCGTCAACGCTGCAAGCACTCAAAGCCAAGAAAGCTATGGGAAACCTTGCCCCCTGGCTGGAGCACAGAGTTCACATGGCCGACATCTTCGCCGATATCCATCGCTTCGGTCGTGAAGCCATAGAAAAAGTTGATCCCGATGCCCGAGTAGGCGCAGAGGGCTTCTTCTACGGAGGAGCAACCGGAGTTGATTACTACAAGCTGGGGAAAGCTATGAGCATGGCCGGTGGATACGGCGGCACCAGGCAGTGGAGCGCCTTTTTGCCTAAAAAGGCGCCACTGTGGGATTGGGGCCTCTATGGCAGAGGCATAGAGTACGGCCGTCGTTTTGCCTGGAAGATACTGCAGGATGGCGGCAACGGCGCAGGCTTCTTCAGCGATATCAATCCCGAAGGCAAATACGCTGCCTTCGGACCTGACTATATGCCCACAGATCAATTTGCCGCCCTGACCGAAGAAGTAAAAAGAATCAAGAAGGGCTTCGGCAAGCTCTTGCTGTCCGGCCAGGCGCAGTATTCGCCGATAGCCGTAATCTATTCGCCACCTAACGAGCATTTAGCCCGCGCCCTATCATTGCAACGCGGCGACTTGAACACCATACTGGACGAGCTCTGGTACTATCCATCCGTTCTGGCGTCAGAGCAAATTACAGCCGGTGAATTACAGGAAGGAAGGTATAAATGCCTCGTTCTACCCACTATGTATGCCCTTTCCAGCGAAGCAAGAGAGGCCATCAAGCATTTTGTCCATAAAGGAGGGCTGCTTATTGCCGATGTGCTGCCCGGACAATACGACGGCCATGGCAAAATAGTAGCAGCCAACGATATGGAGGAAGTCTTCGGCGTCAGGCAGGCCGGCTTCAACACCAGGCCGGACAAGAGCCTGCAAATAGACGGTCGGCAGTATGCCTTTGACCTTGTCGATAATCTTAAACCGACTACCGGGAAAGCGCTCGGCATATCTCCGAAAGGCAGCCAGGCCGTTATCATGAACAGCTACGGCCGAGGCACCGCACTCTGTCTTAATATTTCCCTCTACAACTACAGAGGGATGAAAGAGGCCGAAAGAGTCGGGCTGCAGCAGATAATATCTACGGCTCTTGCCAGGGCAGGCGTGCCGGCAGAGTTCATCGTTGCTCAGGAGACGACCGAGGGCAGCCAGCCACTATATAGCGGCAGCGGCCGTTACTTTTTATCCGACAAAAACAGCTATGCCTTTATTATGCCGAATAAAGAAGGAGAGGTAACCGTCAAATTGCCGATGAGCGGCCATCTGTATAATATGACCGAAGGCATATACCTGGGAAAAGAGAAAGAGTTCAAGACGATCTTTTCCAGAACCTCTCCATGCCTGATCGCCATTCTGCCCTACAAGGTATCCAATATCTCATTAACCTGCAACAGAGCGGCTGCGCTTGGCGAGATCGTGCAGGTAGAGAGTATGGTGAGTACAGAGGGCGAACTTTCCGGCAGTCATGTATTGCGGATAGACGTCTACGATCCCGCAGGAAAGCCCTTGCCCTGCTACAGTATGAATCTACTCTGTCCTCAGGGGAAGGGAAGTTTTTCCATACCGCTGGCCTTGAACGATAAACCTGGAAACTGGCAAATAACCGCCAGAGATGTGGCCACAGGAATCCATAGCCAGGTGCAATTAACCGTCAGTGAGAAGTAAAGGAGATAAATATAGATGACCGGTAAGCGAAAGAACCGTAAGCCGTATACAGGGATCTTCCTTCTGGGAATGCTGCTCTGCATGGCCAAACAGCCGGCCATGGCAATAGAGGGATGGCCCAAGGAGTCCCCCGGTGAGGAGCGGCATAAAGGCATGTTCAGCGTCACCGAGGAGGTTGTCACCCCTCATATACCCTGGGCAAAGCCGTTAAAGGGCAAAAAAGTGAAAGCATTATTTATCATACCTCGCTGGAGCGGCCGTGAGGTCGCCGAGCTTGCTCAGCGTATGCCCTTGCAATATAATGTCGCCATGCTGGCCGGGCCGGGAAAGATATCCGGCCTCAAGGAGAGCAGCGAATATTTGAGTTACTCTGCCGAGCGCCCGGGAAAAACCCTGCAGCGAATCAGGACAGCGCTCAAATCCAGATATGACGTAATCCTGCTCGGCAACATCTATGCTGATATTCTGCCCCAGGATATCTGGCAAAAGATCGAAATGCAGGTAACCAAAGGCACCGGGCTAATCATTACCGGAAACAAAGCCGATGATTCGGTTGTGCAGCGGCTGCTGCAATCAGCCGTCAGTGAAGCTTTACCGGAAAGCATCAAAAGCTCCGTTCCATATGTAGCCCTGCCGGCGTTTATGGGCGAGGCAAAAGCCCCTTCATCCGCCATACCGGCTGTGGAAGTTTACCGGCTGGGCCGGGGAAGATTGGTGCTGCCCAAATATGCCGTTATGGGAAAAGCAGCTACAAATTCATTTATCTGCCCGCCGCATACCATCACGGAGCATCTTAAAAACGGCTGTGCCTACGATTATTATCAGTCAATGGCCGTCAAGCTGCTCCTGCTGGCAGCAGGGCGCAACCCCTCCGTAGCCCTGGATGCCGTGGCCGTTACGCCTGCAGTCATTGATCGCGGAAAATTAAGCGCCCTGCAGTTGAATCTTATCGGCTCCGATAAGGCAGCTTGTTCCAGGATAAATCTTCAAATTCGCCTTCGCTCTATCGACGGTGCTATACATCTGGAGCGAAGCTTTAAGCCCTCCGGCAATAAACTGTCGCCCTTTCTAGCCGATAACGCTCTACCAATCGGCCGCTATTTCATCGATGCCGCATTGCATGATAACAGAGGTAATGTTCTCAACTGGGCTTCATCATTCTTCGATGTAAGCGATAACCAGGGCGTAGCCGGGATTGTTATCCGGGAAAAGCAAATAAAGCCCGGTGAGCTTATCTCCGGAAGGATCAACCTGAAGCAGCCCTTGCAAAACGGCGATAAACTCTTGCTGGAAGTCGGAGATTCGTTCGGACGAATCACAGCCCGGCAGATACTTGAAAGGGTAGCGGGAACATCGATTCCTTTCAGCCTTCCCAGCGGGAATCTGATTGCTCTTGCCGGCCGTATCAGAGTGGAATTGCTGTCTCAAGACAAAAGAGTGGATAGCTGCACTGCTCAAATACCGGTCAGGCAACCTGCTGCCGGACCAGGCTGGGACGATTACTCCCTTATGGTCTGGGGCTTCACCGATGCATACTTCAGGCACTTTATCTATGAAGACTTACAGAAAGAGGGCATGGATCGGCTTATGACCATGTTTGCTTCCGTGGAAGAGCATGCCCGGCAAGCCGGCATAACCACCGGAGAGTATAACTGCCGTCCATTTCTCTACGGCTACCATATCCCGAGCGTGCAATATTGCAAGCCCGAGCCTATTCGAGAGCGCTTCACCCGTTATGCCGAAGCCCTTTATCCTTTCAATTGCAGCGAGTACAGCCTGGGAGACGAAAGCAACCTGGCCTTTCGCGGCAAAACCGATAAACCGCTGGATAATAAGGAGATAAATCAACATTTGCAAAAGTATCTGCAAAGAATATATCCCTCTTTGGAAGCGGTAAACAACGAATGGAATACCTCTTTTACGAACTGGAGTGAAGTATGCGGCATCACGCTGGAAGAGGCCGTGAAAAACAATCAGGAGGCCCGCTGGGTGGATCACCGCCTGCACCTGGATGAGTACTTCACCGAAGCCATGATCGCCGGCGAAGAAAGAGTAGGAAAGATCGATCCGGAAGCCCGAACCGGGTTCGAGGGAGCCTTCCAAACGGAGAGTTACCGGGGGTATGACTGGGGAAATTTGTTCAAGCATATGAAGCTTATGGGCAGCTATTGGATGGCCCCGATGGAGATAGAGCTTGCAGCCTCTTTCAAAAAGCCGGATACTTATTGGGGCTTTTGGAACGGATCATATATTGATATATTCAACCGGGACACGCAAAGATGGATTCCCTGGCGCTGCCTGCTTTGGGGTATGAACTCAATCTGGTACTGGTCACCTTACTTCGACGTACGCCCTTTGCCGGAGGGGGATCTTGCCTTTGGTCTCTATCTTCCGGATCTGAGGCCCAATCCGGTTGCCAGGCCCTTTCTGGACGGCGTGCAGGAGATCAAGAACGGCCCGGGCAAGCTTCTTATTACTTCAGAGCGTCGCTTTGCCCCGATAGCCGTTCATTACAGCCAGCCCAGCATTCATGCCAGCACCTTAAGCAATGGCGGCTTTCTTCCCACCGGCGCCGGCTGTCCTACTCGCATCTATTCCTCCTGGATGACCGCCCTTTGGAGCTTTAAAGAGATCGGCTTGCAACCGCAATTCATAGCCAGCGAACAGATTGAAGAGGGCGGGCTTTCCAATTATAAAATACTGATTCTGCCCTTTTCACAGGCGCTCACTTTGCAGGAAAGCCGGCAGATTCATAAGTTTGTGGAGAGCGGAGGGCTTGTAGTGGCCGATGTTTTGCCGGCAATCCGAAACAGACACGGGAAGTTGCTGGATAAAGGCCTGCTGGATGACCTCTTCGGCATAGAGCGCCTAGCCGGAAGGAAAGCGGGAGAGCTTAGCGATATCCGGCTAAACGTTATGTATGGACAACCTGTCAGCGGCACATTGCCATCAGTGCAAATTGATCCCGCCGTCAGAGCGACCACCGGCAAAGCTTTACAGATGATAGGGGATACGCCGGTATTTATCGAGCATAAGATCGGTAAAGGGAAAGCTCTTTTACTTAATTTTACCGGAAACTATACGCCCGGAAGTTACCGTTCAAAGCAGACCCCCCCCATCCGTACGACACCGCGCGGAGATCTCTACCTGGACATTGCCCACAGGCTTGCCGCAGCAGCAGGCGTAACTCCGGAATTGACGGTTTCTTCCGGCGATGAACGATTGAGAGGCATCGATATCGTGAGCTGGAAGGACGGCAGCGCCTCGTACTTTGGCTTTACCCCCAACGATTACTGTGATTACGCCTGGGTCCTTACTATGCCCAGGGTGATGAAGCTGCACGGGAAAGTGGAGAAGAGCGGGCATCTCTATGATATACGGTGCGGTCGTTATCTTGGCTATGGAAACACCTTCAACATGGAACTGCAGCGAGGCTCAGCCGCCTTGCTGGCAAACTTGCCTTATAAAGTCTCTAAGGTTACAATTACCGGCCCGGTGAAGGTACGGCAGGGAAAAGCAGTTGAATTTGTCCTGGCAGTGGCAGCAGAGGGCGGGAAGGCCGGCCGGCATATATTACATGTCGAGGTTTCAGCCAACGGCAAGAGCTTGAAGCACTATGCCGCAAATATCGAGGCAAAAAATGGTCAGGGGATCTACCGCTTACCGGTAGCGCTCAACGATATGCCCGGAAGCTGGACGATTACCGCTCGTGATACCGTGTCAGGGATAAGAGGGCGGGCATCATTTCGGATTGAGGAGGCAAACTCCACACAATCGTAAAGGTGCCCTGTCGTCCGGCTGAGATAGGTCAGCCGGACGACAGGGGGGCAAGAAACATAATGAGAGGTGGTTTGTATTATGAAGCATAAAAAAGAAAGGGGATTTACGCTTATAGAGCTTCTGGTCGTAATATCGATTATAGCGATATTGACAGCGATTCTCTTTCCCGTCTTCAGCCAGGCCAGAGAGAAGGCCAGGCAGGCTCAATGTGTATCCAATCAAAAACAGATTCTAATGGCAATATCGCAATACGTACAGGATTGGGATGACGTCTTTCCCATTTTCGGCACCAAAGGCCGTTTATTGAACCGTCTTGTACCGACATACATGCCCATAACTATCATGGATTGCCCCAGTGATAAAACGCGGACACTGGGAGTTGACTTGAACGATTATGCTTATGGCGGCATCAAAGGCAATCGATCCTACTGCTTTAATGCTAGGATGGGAGGGCAATCCGGTTTTTCCGCAATAGTTCCTCAAACAACCCCTTTCCCCTTGTCTTTGGCGGATATACGAAAGCCTGCAGAGGCCTGGCTGATTGCTGATGCAGATTGGAGCAAAAATAGCAACGGTTTTTATTATGATACCGATTGGAATAACTGCGTGCCTGTAAACGGCGTCGACACGATGACGAATGGCGTTATTTACGGTATGACATATCGGCATAACGATGGTCTCAACCTGGGCTTTGCAGATGGGCATGTCGAATGGCAGTCGCATGGAGCAATGCTAAGTCAATGCACAGCGCCCAATAATACTAACTATTGGCGCAGGCGCTTTGATACAGAAGGCCTGTAGCGCCACTTGATATAATCGGCATAGATGTGATTCTCCGAGCGGCAATCCGGTGGAGTAGGCGGAAACCGGTCTTCTTCAGAATGATATTTAGAAAGCCCTGTTGAAACTACCTCTAAATCTGTGCTCTCAAGCACTTTGCCGGCTCATATAAAAAATTACTTGACTCTGCGGCGATAATCAATATACTAGTATTTACGATAGTTTCACCTTTGGGGAGTTGTTTCTATGTCCGACGGCGATAAGCATGTCTGCCGTTATCTCGAAATGGGAAGCATTGATTACGACGAGGCGTATCATTATCAGCATCATTTGGTAGATGCTGTAATTGCAGGAAGTTCGGATGAACATCTTCTCTTTCTGGAGCATCCTCCTGTACTCACCGTAGGGCGTGGCGGCGGCCGCCATAATATATTAGCCGGCAGTGACCTGTTGCAGCGGGAGGGTATTGTTGTTCGGGAGATAGACAGAGGCGGCGATGTTACGTATCACGGTCCCGGGCAATTGGTGGGCTATCCCATTCTAAATCTTAATCATCACGGAAAAGATATTCATCTCTACCTGCGCCATCTGGAAGAGGCATTGATAAAGATGCTGGGCAGCTTCGGCCTCAAAGGCGAGCGCAATCCCGGCCTGACCGGTGTCTGGGTGGGCGGAGCCAAAGTGGCGGCCATCGGCGTGGGTGTCAGGCGCTGGGTGACCTTTCACGGCTTTGCGCTGAATATAAATCCGAATATGAACCATTTCAAGCTTATAAATCCCTGCGGCATTACCGATAAACCTGTAATAGCCATGAAGGATCTTCTCGACAAGGTGGATCCGGCGCTGGTTAGAGAGCGTACATTGTCGGCCATAGCGGAGGTCTTCAATCTGGATATTCTTCCTGTCTCTTCCAAGGAGGTGGAAACTCTTGCCACGCTTTCCTGAATGGCTCAAGGTCAAGGCTCCGCAGGGTGAAACAGTGGAGCGAGTTAAGGGGCTTATCGGTGATTTGCATCTGCATACCGTTTGCCAGGGGGCCTGCTGCCCCAATCAGGGGGAGTGCTTTGCCCGGGGAACGGCCACTTTTATGATCCTGGGGGATACCTGCACCAGAAACTGCCGTTTCTGTGCCGTCAATCATGGACAGGCGGAACCTCCCGATTCCGGAGAACCGGCCAGGGTTGCGGAAGCAGCATTCAGGCTGGGACTGAAGCATGCAGTGGTGACCTCCGTTACCAGAGATGATCTGCCGGATGGGGGCGCCGGGCACTTTGCTCTTACCATAGCAGCACTGCGTGAACGTCTGCCGGATATAGTGGTTGAAGTGCTCATTCCGGATTTTGGCGGCAATACGGCGGCTCTTCATACGGTCGTGGAAGCCGGGCCGGATATCTTGAATCATAATGTGGAAACGGTGCCCAGACTCTATCCAGACGTCAGACCTCAAGCCGTTTATAACAGATCTCTCGATTTATTGCGGCAAGCTAAAGAGATGTCCGAAAGGGACGGCATGCTGACTAAATCGGGGCTGATGGTGGGGCTGGGTGAGCTCAGGGAAGAGGTCCTGGATGTGATGAGGGATCTTCGGCAGGCTGATTGCGATCTGCTGACTATAGGGCAGTATCTCTCGCCTACAGCCAGGCATCACAAGGTTATGGAGTTTGTAACCCCGGAGATGTTCCGGGAGTATGGGGAGACAGGGCAAGCTTTAGGCTTCAAAGGTGTGGCCTCTTTTCCATTGGCACGCAGCTCTTACAGGGCTGAACTACTGGCGGGAGAGGCTGGCAAAAAGTAGCCTTAATAGTTGCTGCAAGGGGGGGGTGAAATAATGGCGATGGAAGTAGTAGTACCTGAGTTAGGCGATGAAATTGAAGATGCAACGGTTGCCTTCTGGTTTAAGAAAGAGGGTGACAGCGTAGAGCTGGGTGAAGAATTGGTGGAGATAGAGACCGACAAGGCGGCGATCAAAATAGAGGCTCCGATTTCCGGTATTCTGCTGGAAATACTGGCCGAAGAGGGTGCCAGCATACAGATTGGAGATTGTATAGGAACTATAGGAGAATAAAGGTCGTTTGTCATAACCGGCATCAATTGAGATACTATGCGGAATGTTGTTCAGGTGGTCATACATGATATGGTTTCACTATCCTTCGTTCCGCTTTTTATATTTGGGGAGGTATTCCGGGATAAGATACTATAGCTTTCTGCCTTCAACTCTAAGATGTTATAAAGAGGATATGAATATCAGCATGTAGAAAGGGATAGTGTACCTTCATAAAGGAAGACCAAAGTGAAACTGCGTAAGGGTTTTTATACAGCAATTGCTATAGCCGTAGCTATTTCCATATATCTGTTTATCTCCTGTCGTAATTTTACCAGGCTCTATGTGCTGGATTTGGCACAAAGAAGCTATCCGGGTATTACGGTGGGAGGGCTCAGGCTGTCCCCGTTCGGCCTAAAGGCAAATGATGTCAGTTGGAACAATCCCGGCAAGCCTGAGGCAGGTTTTTATTTTCGCGAAATACGTATTAAATTTTCTTTTTTCAGGTTTGTAACCTCTGTTCGCCAACGAAACCCTCTTAAGCTGGTTTCTTCGGTGGACGTGGACGGCTCTGTGCTGCGGGCACAAAGATCAGCCGCAGGTATCTGGAGCTTGCCATGGCCTGATAAACATACCGAAGAGCGTCGCTGGAAAGCTATCTGCCGGCTCAACATTCGGCAAGGGCGGGTAGAGCTTGCAGATGAATATCTAAGGCATGAAGGCGCAGCTGTACAGCGGCATAAAGGGCTCGAATCCGCTCGTAAGCTTCTTCTGTCTGATATATGCGTATCCGGTAACGTCAGAGAGAATTTGGTGAATTTCAAACTTGACGCTCTTTCCGATCAGGCGGCCAGGGTAAGGCTTTCGGGTTGGACGGCCATTGACAAGCCTCTCTTTGCCGCCAGGGTGGAACTGCTCAGGGCAGATTCTCTCTTCTGGCATTCATACATAGTTCCCAAAGGATTATTCGCCGAAAAGGGTAAATTTGATCTGAAGGTGAGTATCAGCGGTACGCCGCAGCATAAAGGTACCTATCTGGATTATGATGGTACTGTTGGGTTGCACGGAGTAAATGTTGCGTTGCCGGAGATAGGGCTGAAGTTTGAAAACGCCGCCGGCTCTTTTCAATTTGGAAAAGAGGGCATGAGATTCCAGCGAATGAAGCTGCTTTACCACGGAATACCTTTGCAAGCAGACGGAACTTTGCAGGATTATAGTAATCCTGCGCTCGATCTTGCCGTTTCAGCCAGGGGAGCCGTATTATCCGATATAAAGGATATCGAGCGCTTTATAGGAAAAGCGCAGATTGCGGGTAAAGCCGATATATCTATGCGCTTGTCAGGCAAATGGTCTTCTCCATTGATAGAGGGAGCGTTTGGCGTATCGGGGCTGAGCTTCAATGGAAGAGAGATTGGGGATATGCAAGGCCGATGCCGATATAGGGACGGTATGCTCTCCCTTCCTCTGGTAAAATGTAGAGATTACCCGATAAATCTTACCGGACTGATCGATTTGAGGCATAAAGAGCCACGTAGCCTTATTCTGGCTGAATGCCGTATGCTCTCTCTGGACAGGCTTGATGATTTATGCGGGAAACCCGGCGCAGGCTGGCCTTCGTCAGGCAGCGTCTCCGGAAGCGCTGTATTGCAATCGCAGGGTTTACAGCTTACGGATGCCGGATTTTTGCTTCAGGGACAGGATATACCTTTTCGAGGAGTGGAATGGCGTCGTGCAGCCCTTTCCGCCAGGCTGGGCAATCAAGGACTTGTAATTCGCGGATTGAATGCTGAAGCCGGTCGGGGCACGGCTATCAGGCTTTACGGCACTGTAGATAACGCCGGGCGGATGCGGCTGAACCTTGATGCCGCAGGTTTGCCCTGGCGCTGTCTGGGGAATCTCCCTGTTAAGCCCGAAGGGAAAGTGGCTTTAGTGGGAAGCATTACGGGAACGGTAGATCATCCCGATTTCAATGGCCTTGCAGGCGGGGAGAATTTTTCATATAAGGGAACGGATTTTAAAAATTTCAGCGGCGGAATAAGATACGATGGAAAAAACGGCAGTTTGAAACTTAAGGATATGTTTATACATCCGGCAAGGGACCCTGGGGGACGAATAAAGCTGACGGGAGAGCTCTCTGCCGGCAGGCTTGATCTGGAAGGCCGTATGCAGGGAATAGATGTCGCTCTTCTCTCTTCTTGTCTGGGTAATGGAGCAGCCGACAAGATTAAAGGGCGAATATCCGGCACGTTGAATATCGGCGGTCAGCCTGATCATCCTTATATCAAAGCGGTTTTACGGGCAAAGGAACTCCTTTTGGCTGAACGAGCTGTAAAGGAGCTTTGCCTGGATGTGGAATGGGATGGAAAGAGTTATCGTTTGGATAATGTATCCTTCAATCTTCTTGGCGGTCATTTGACCGGAGCAGGCAAGATAGAAGCGGGAAGGTATGCTCTGAGCCTTAAAGGGCGTGAACTATCTGCGGCGGCTGCTCATGATATTCTGAAGGTTTTACCATCATGGAGCGGAAAGCTGGAGCTTGATGGCAGCTTAAATGGAAGAGTGGATGATCTTGCCGATATATCGGGAAATCTACAGCTTAAATCTGCAGGTGATATAACAACCGGCGAAGCAAGTCTGGGAGTTTTAGAGGCCGCAGTCGGGATAGACCGCGGCAAAGCGGATTATACGCTATCTATATCTCAGGAGAGGGGAAAGCTGGAAGCAGCCGGAACATACTATGTTAAAAACGCTGAGGGCAATCTGAAACTCAGAATTACCAATCTTCCTATAAAGACGGCGTTGGCTCTGTATCCATCTCCTGCGGACCGGCTGGGGTTGGCTGATACCAGAATCAGCGGCTCGTTATCGGTTGAACATATGAACTATGGGCGAGCTCTGGATAGAGCGGATTTTTCTCTCTATTTGGATGGAGGCAGCATTGCCGGTCGGCGTCTGGATAGTGCTGCGGCAGAGGGTAAAATTTCAGCCCGAAGGACAGAACTGCATCGTTTGGTGGTTTCAGGCCCGGCTCTGGGGCGGCTGCGTGGCTCCGGCTGGAGTGATAGGGCTGGAAAAGTCGAAGAGCGGGAGCTTCATTTTGATATAAAAGCCGATGCTTCCGATTTACCGATTCTGATGAAGATAGCTCCCGATAAATATTCCGGCAAAATATCCATGGTCGGTAGCATAGACGGCAAGTGGAGTGCTCCTGTTTTATCCGGAAGCTTTATATCTTCCGGCGGTTCTCTGGCCGGTTATCAATTTGACAGCCTGGAAGGCTCATTTGCCGCTGAGCGGGAAAGGCTGAAGCTAAAAGATGTTTACGTGAAGCGCTCCGAACATATAGCTGCCATTAACGGTTGCATACCGATGGATTGGCCTGCCGGGCAGATATCCGATAGCGGCAGCCTGGATATAGATGCCAGGCTGGCAGGAGGAGATCTTGGCCTGGTATCCATCTTTTTCCCGAATATCAGTAAAGTATCCGGCAATATTGAGGCTGTGCTTCATATTGCCGGCAAGCCGGGAGCTATAGAGGTTTTTGGGCGGGCGGCGGCAAACGAAGGAAGGGCTGAAGTGAAAGGCTTGGGTCGTATAGAGGATCTGCAGACTCTGCTGGCATTCCGTGGATATTCCGTGGATATCGAGACTTTAGCTTTCAAGATGGGCCAGGGCATGGTAAACGGCGGCGGCAGGATAGATCTGCCTGGAGGAAAGAGGCAGGAGAGCGCCTTGTATCTGAAATCTTCCGGTGCCGATGTCAATCTGCCATGGTTCAAGGGAAGGGTTGATGGAGAAATTCAGCTTTCTAATGATCATGCCGGTGCGGGATTAGCCGGTAGAGTCAGAATCAGCGAAGGAGATGTCTATCTGCAGCAGACAGGCTCTGGTCTGCTGCCTAAGCTCCCGGTAGATGCCGGACTTAAGCTTTCCATTCATATAAATGAAGGAGTGCGTATAAGCAGCGGCAATACCAAAGCTCTCTTTAATGGTAATCTGCTGGTGGGAGGCAGCATGAGGGATCTTCGTATTGCGGGGGAATTGGTATCGCGTAAGGGCGATATAGGTGTTTCAGTTATAAGCTCCCCCTTCAGGCTGGTGGAGGCACGGGCTATATTCAGTGAACAGGCCGGCAGACAGTCTCTCTTGCCTGGGTTGAAGAACACCAGCATAAATTTGCAGGCCAGGGCTGTAAACCGTATAGATAAAACCGAAATCTATATGGATGTGGCCGGTCATCTGCCCGATATAAAGATAAGCTTCTCTTCCAGGCCGGAAATGAGCGAGGATGAGATAATTGCGCTGCTGGGACGCAAAAGCAGCATAGAGGCCGTTATGGATGGGCGGATGCAGGATGTTATCAAGGAGGAACTGATACGCCTGGTAGGCGACAGTATTAAAAACCAGCTTTTCGATCCATTGGGTAAATCTCTGGCGGATGCTCTGGGAATGGGGGAGGTAAGTTTCGATTACACCGATGAGGATCTTCTCAGCATGAGGCTGGGGCGGTATATTTTTGACGGATTGTATGTCTCTTACACAACAAGGATATTTGCTCTCGAACAGCGTAATATTATGGAGATAGATTATTATCTGAAGAATAATCTGAGCCTGTCATGGATGGCGGATGATGCCAGTGAGAGCCGGGGGGAGATCCGTTGGCAATATCGCTTTTAAGCCTTGTAGCTTTATGATATTATGTGGGGTAGTTATCAGATAACTGCCAATTAGAAGTTGGAATTCAGAGTAGCCTGGGGATAGCTTATCCGCTATTGCCGGTATATTTATGCCGTATTTTGAACTCCGTTACTCTTAAGCGGACATGCTTTGAAACGAGGGATGAAGTTGAAACATAAGATTTTCAGGTATTTTCTTTCTTCATTGCTGATCATCTTTCTCTTGCCGTTACTCTCCGCGTATGCGGCTGATAGTACCTTGGGAGAGATCAAGATAGACGGCATCAGGGTGGAAGGCAATATCAAGGTAACGGTAGGCGATATCCTGTCCAGAATGAAGCTCAGGGTGGGGGATGTCGTAGACAAGGATCGGGTAAAGGCCGATTGCGAAGCTATTCTGGCGCTGGGGAAATTCAGTGAGGTCAGGCCGGAGATCAACAGTGAAAACGGCAGGGTGATTCTGTTGATACGGGTCAAGGAGAACCCCGTAATCACCGCCGTTAATTTCGAGGGAAATACTATCTTTACCAGTGAAAAACTACGATCGGCCATGAAGACGCAGCCTGGAGATGTGCTGGATACAGCTGTGCTGCGAGGAGACATTGCTGCTATAGAGAAGCTTTATCAGGATGCTGGTTATGTTTTGGCCAGGGTTGTGGATGTAAACGTAACGCCGGAGGGCGTCATTATACTGACTATCGCTGAAGGTGTCATAGAGGATATCCGGGTGGAGGGTTTGCAAAAAACCAAGGCTTTCGTTGTTGTGCGAGAGCTGCTGGTAAAACCCGGTGACGTTTTTGAGCGAGATAAGATTCGTAAGAGCTTGCAGCGAGTCTTCAATCTGGGATTTTTTGAGGATGTGACCAGCAGAGTAGAAGCGGGAGCCAAGCCAGGACAGGTAATATTGATTATAAAGGTAATAGAGCGCAAGACCGGTAATGCTTCAGCCGGTTTGGGGTACAGCTCTAAAGAGGGACTGGTAGGCAGTCTGGAAGTCTCCGATACCAATTTTAGAGGTGTGGGTCAGAAAATTTCAGCTCGTCTGGAGTTCGGCACAGAGCAGAGCTATGAGCTCTCTTTTAGAGAGCCGTGGCTGGATAAACATAATACTTCGTTGGATGTATCAGTTTACGATACTACCAAAGAGCGGTTCAGGGAAACTGCCGATAAATTCACCGAAACACGCAAGGGTGGCAGCCTGGCTCTGGGACGCCCCCTAAGTGAAAATGTGCGCACTTCTTTTGCTTATAGAGCTGAAGATGTGAGTATTGCCAATAATACCGGCGGATTGCCGGAAGGGCCTTTGCGCAGTTTGGAATGGGCTACGGTTAGAGATACACGGGATATCTTTGCCAATGCAACCTCTGGCTCCAGAACAAGCTTTTCTGCTATACAAGCCGGGGGATGGCTGGGAGGAACTTTTGACTTTAATAAGTATATCCTGGATTTTCGGCGTTATGTTCGGTTGAGCCGGAAGAATCATGTGCTGGCATTGCGATTCAATACCGGCCTTGGAACAGGAGATATACCGGTTTATGAGAAGTTTACACTGGGAGGCGCCTTCAATCTACGCGGTTTTAAGGAGGACTTCCTCCGCGCCAACAATGTTCTATCGGCTACAGTCGAGTACAGAGTTCCAGTGAACAAAAATCTGGCCGGCGTCTTCTTCGTTGATAGTGGTAAAGTCTGGGGGCAGACAGTTCCTCTGGGGAATGAAGGAGAATTGAAGGTAGGCTATGGAGCCGGTATCAGAGTGGAAACTCCGATAGGTCCCATACGATTGGATTATGGTATCGGTGAAGCCGGCGGACGAATCCACTTTAGCATTGGACAAATGTTTTAGCTTTTTATCCGGTTGAAACAGTCCGAATACATAATGGTCTACAGACCGTTATAGATGAGGAGTTTTGCTTGAGAAAAGCTGGTTGGGTTAAAATCATAGCTCTGGCAATCTGCATGGCAACAGCCGGTACAGCAGGCTATATAAGCGGAGGAGAACCATCGGTAGGGGTCATAAGCCTCTCTCATCTTCAAGGATTGGGCCTGCCCGGGTATACTCCGCCTCAGTCCTTTGCTGCCGTGACGGGAATGGTCGCCGGCAGGCGAACAACGGAGTATGTCGGTGGCTTTCTGACCGGTTTATCGAAATTCATGCCCGTCGGGGTGAATGTTCGAGCTATGTTGCAGAAGATACATAACAGCGAGTATCAGGATGAGGAAAGAATGCTGATCGCCGAGGGGCTCTCCTATACGGCAGAATCTCTGACACGAGCAGCCGATGAGCGCTTCTGTGAGAAATATGCCGCTCGCAGGGCAGAGATATTCTCTGATGAAGATCCCGTTCTGCTTGATATGCGTTTAAAAATAATCAATGCAGAGCTAAGGATGTTATACGCCTCTCCGGCAGAGAAAGACGGCCTCAATGTCGACCTGGAAAAGTTTAAAAAGGATCTTGACCAGGAGCTGTCCGAGCGACGAGGCAGGGTATCGGCAGAGCTGGAAAATTATAAAAAATTATTGCAAGAAGAGATAAAGACGCGGTTATCATTTGAAGCATCGGCTAAGACGGCGGAGTTACGTTCGGCAAGAAAGAGAGATATAGACGAGCTCTCTTTGCCCCTGCCTGTACCGGAATGGAGCTCTTTACACGTTGGTGTCTGGTCTGAAGCAGAGAAGAATCTGAATGGCAGAAGGGGAGATGAGGCTATCGGTGTAGATCGCGAACGGCGGCTGCAGGCCGAAGTGTCGGCGGGTAAAAGGCAGAAAACTTATAATGATAAGGCATTGAGGGCAATATCTGCGGCTCTGGCAGCAGAAAACGGTTTGGCAGTAGTCATCGGCGGTGCCGTACCGTTGCATAATTGCACAGATCTCACGGCTGAAGTAGCCGATATCTTAAAGAAGGGAAGGCAATAAAGCTATGATGAAAAGGCTTTCAGAACTGGCTGAGGTGGTCGGCGGCATCGTAGTTGGCGATGATGTCGCCATCATTGGTGTGACGGCTGTGGAGAATGCGGAGGAGGAGCATCTTACATGGGCGGAGAACCCCGGAATATTAAGTCGGGCCATCTCATCAGCCGCTGCTGCCGTTATTGCTCCTATGGGGTCGCAAGTGGACGGCAAGCCGCTTCTTCTGGTAGAGAATCCTCGCCTGGCATTTGCAAAAATATTAAAAGTCTTTGCCTGGAGAGATGAAGCTCCTTTCGGCATCCATCCAACCGCAGTAATCGGAGATAATTTCAACGCTCCGGAGGATGTATCTGTTCAGGCCAATGTCTATATTGGAAAGAACGTTACGCTGGGCGATAAGGTGGTTATATATCCTGGCGTTCATATTGGAGATAACGTCAAGATAGGCAATGATACCATAATTTACCCCAATGTAACCATCTATAGCCAGATCACTATCGGTAAAAAAGTTATCATTCATGCCGGTGCGGTTATCGGCAGCGATGGTTTCGGCTACGTTAAATCCAGCAATTACCATTACAAAGTGCCGCAGATAGGCACGGTGGTAATTGAAGATTACGTTGAGGTAGGCGCCAATGTTACCATAGACAGAGCTACTACCGGAACGACCACTATCAAGGATGGCACCAAGATAGATAACCTGGTTCACATAGGCCATAACGTCAGCATTGGAGAGAAGAGTATAATTGTAGCCCAGGTAGGCATATCCGGCAGCGTCAGGATAGGCAATCGGGCTATTCTGGCCGGACAGGTAGGAGTCAAAGATCATATCACCATCGGCGACGACGCGATTGTAGGAGCACATTCCGGTGTTATAAGCAATTTGGATGAAGGCTCTTTTGTTTCCGGATATCCGGCCAGGCCTCATCATGAGCAGATGAGAATACAGGCATATTTACGTAAGCTTCCTGAAATGGCCAAGGCTTTGAGAAAGCTTCAGGCCCGGTTGGAGAAGATGTCCGACAAGAAGAAATAGCAGCCGAGGGGCGGTTGCCGAAGATAGCGGGCGTATGCTATAATCTTGCCATGTATTCTCAGAGAACTATCGGCAGGTCTGTGTGCATTGAAGGTATAGGTATTCATACAGGCCGAATGGTAAAAGCTACCTTTAAACCCGCTTGCGAAGGCAGCGGGATTAATTTTGTGCGAACCGACCTGGGGGGGAAGACTGTTCCGGCTTTGTATTCTTTTGTTTCGTCCACCCGCAGAGGCACCTCCCTGGAGCGAGATGGTGCCGGAGTGGCGACGGTGGAGCATCTTCTGGCTGCGCTGAGCATATTGGGTATAGATAACCTTACCGTCGAATTAGACGGTCCGGAGATGCCTATTCTTGACGGCAGTGCACTTCCCTTTATCGGATTGCTACGAAAGGCATCCATATATAACCTCGATGCGATGCGAAGGGTTATTCGGCTAAAGGAGCCTCTGTGGCTTGCTTGGGGGGATACGGCTATGTGTGCTTTTCCCGCTGATAAGTACAGCCTGGAGGTAATGGTAAATTTCCCTTATATCGGTCCGCAGCGGGCTGCCGTTGATTATGACGATCCAACTTTGGCAGAGCAGGTAGCCCCGGCCAGAACCTTCGGTTTCCGCGAAGAGGTAGAGGAGCTGTTCAAGCAGGGGCTGGCTCTGGGAGGAAGCCTGGACAATGCTTTGATATTCGGTCCGGAGGGATCTTCTGCGCCTCTGAGGTTTGCAGATGAACCGGCTCGGCATAAGCTTCTTGATATGATTGGTGACCTGGCGCTGTTAGGGGGAGTGCCTCTGGCAATGTTTATAGGAATAAAGTCCGGTCATTTCCAACATTTGGAATTGGCTGCGGCTATGATGAAAAGGAGTGAGTTTGGTGCTTGATATCAACGCCATTAAGAGAATATTGCCTCATCGATATCCATTTCTTTTGGTGGATCGGATAATAGAGATGGAGCCCGGCAAGAGGGCTATGGGCATTAAGAATGTTACCGTCAATGAAGATTTCTTTAACGGGCACTTTCCAGGCCATCCTGTTATGCCCGGCGTATTGGTGCTGGAAGCTATGGCTCAGGTTGGCGGCGTTCTGTTGTTATCTATGACCGGCAATGAAGGAAAGCTGGCTTATTTCGGCGGTATGGATAAGATACGTTTCAGGCGAACCGTTCTGCCCGGGGATCAGATGGTTACCGAAGTAACGTTGTTGAAAAACAGAGGCAATATAGGTAAGGTATGGGTGGAAACTAAAGTCGATGGTCAGGTGGCTGCCGAAGGAGAGTTTACTTTTGCCTTGGTGACCAGTGGAGATGATGATGACTAGGTGTCATATTCCTATAGCTAAGCCTAATATATCCGAAAGAACAAAAGCTCGGGTTATGGAGGTCCTTGGGAGCGGCTTTATCGCTTCAGGGGATGAGGTGCGCAAGTTTGAACAGGCTTTTGCCGGATATACAGGCGCCACAGAGGGTATTGCAACCTCCTCCGGGACGACGGCCTTGCATGTGGCGTTGCTGGCTGCCGGTATAGGCCCGGGCGATGAGGTTATCACTACGCCGTTTACCTTTATTGCCACTAGCAATGCAGTGCTGTATTGCGGAGCCAGGGCGGTATTTGCCGATGTAAATCCGGCTACATATAATCTGGATCCGGAAGCAATTCGCAAAGCAGCCCGAGAACATCCCAAGGCTAAGGCTGTGTTGGTTGTTCATCTCTTTGGACTGCCCTGTGACATGGATGCTGTAATCGATGTAGCTGCCGAATACGGCCTGACTGTTATTGAGGATTGTGCTCAGGCGCACGGAGCTTTATATAAAGGCCGCATGGTTGGAAGCATAGGTCTGCTTTCAGCTTTCAGCTTTTATCCCACGAAAAACATGACCTGCGGTGAGGGAGGCATGGTTGTAACTTCGGATAATGAGCTGGCTGAACGTTGCCGGCTGCTGGTAAATCACGGTTCAGCAATACGGTATCAACATGAAATCCTGGGTTATAACTATCGCCTGACCAATATCGCCGCTGTTATCGGTTCCACTCAACTGGAAGACCTGGATGATTTTATAGCGGCCAGGTCGGCTAATGCTTCCCGCTTGACAGATGGCCTGTCAGGCCTTTCCGGTGTAATCACTCCCTGGGTACCTGATGGTTGCCGTCATGCTTTCAATCAGTATACTATCAAAGTGCCGCAGGGCAGAGAAGATCTGTTGAAGTATCTGGAGCGAGAGGGTATAGGCTATGGCCTCTTCTATCCACAGCCCTCTTATAAACAATCGCTTTACAAGGAGCTGGGTTACGGAGATTCTTATTGCCCGGTGGCGGAGGATCTCTCCGCTCAGGTGGTATCTCTTCCCGTGCATCCGCTTCTGGACGAGTGGGAGATAGATAGAATAATAGAAGTGATTGGAGATTGGACTCCAAATAAAGGCTAACGGGTATGCCGTATTTCCGGATATTCAAGTTGTCTAGGGCGGAAGGTGTGAAAGATAATGCTGAAAATAGATAAGCTGGCTATTGTGAATCCCAAAGCCGAACTGGGAAAGGATGTTGAGATAGGCCCATATGCGATAATAGGGCCGGATGCAATTATCGGCGATAGAACGGTCATCTCCTCTCATGCTGTAATAGAAGGCTGTGTATCTTTGGGAATGGATTGCCAGGTGGGTATAGGGGCTGTTATCGGCGGTATGCCTCAGGATGTGAAATACCGGGGCGAAAGAAGCTATGTGCGTATCGGCAATAACAATGTATTCAGAGAGTATGTTACCGTTCATAGGGCTACCGGCGAAGATAACGCTACTGTTATAGGCGATAACAATATGATCATGGCGTATGGTCATGTCGGTCATAATTGCGTTATCGGCAATGGGGTCATGATGGCCAACATGGTAAATCTGGGAGGCCATGTTTTGGTTGAAGATAAGGCTGTTATCGGCGGTTTGACAGGCGTACATCAATTTGTGCGTATCGGGACGATCTGTATGATCGGTGGAGCATCCAGAGTTATACAGGATATACCTCCCTATATGCTGGTCGACGGCAGGCCGACCAAAGTATATGGACTCAACAGTATAGGTATGCGCCGCGGCGGCATATCATCCGAAGTCAGATTGGAATTAAAGAGAGCCTATAAGTTGCTTTTCCGGTCCAATAATAATCTGACGCAGGCGCTGGAAGAGATAGAGGCGACCATCAACGCTTCGTGGGAGTTAAATCACCTGATAGAGTTTCTCCAGACTATGGGGCGTGGTATCTGCCGTGAGAGCCGTGCACAATCCGATGGCTGATTATCACGTCATGATTGTGGCCGGAGAGGCCTCCGGCGATCTTAACGGCTCGGCCGTGGCCAGTCATCTTCTTCAATCATCTTCCAATATAAGACTAACGGGTGTCGGAAGCTCCAAAATGCGCGAAGCAGGCGTGGAATTGCTGTGTGACAGTTCCGATTGGGGTGTTATAGGCCTGGCAGATGCTCTTCGTATCTCCCCCCGGCTTATAGGAGAGTTACGACGGCTGAAGAAATATCTGGCTGAAGTTCGTCCTGCATTGCTTTTGCTCATAGATTATCCATTCTTCAATATGCGCCTGGCAAAAATCGCGCATGCTCTGGGTATTCCTGTGGTCTACTATTTCCCACCATCTTCCTGGTCGCGCAAATCACGATATGCTGTGGATCTGGCTGAATTAGCCGCATGGGTGGCTACTCCTTTTCCCTGGTCGGCCGACGTATTGGCCGAAGCCGGATGCAGGGCTGAATTTGTCGGGCATCCCGTTCTGGATTGGGTCAAGCCTCTCCTTCCTAAAGAGGAGCTGGCCAGGATTTTTAAGCTGGATATAAATGCGTACACTATAGGCCTGATGCCGGGCAGCCGGGCATCCGAGATAAAGCATATTCTTCCTGTTATGTTGAAGGCGGCGGAGATAGTATCCTCCAGAGTCAAAGGGGTCAGCTTTGTACTCATCAAAGCGCCGAATCTATCGCTCTCTGTATTGCAACCGCTGCTTAAGCATACCTCGGCAGAGATAACGATCACAGATCGGTATTCATATGATGTCATGGCTTTATGTAATCAGATGCTGGTAACTTCCGGCACGGCTACTTTAGAGGCGGCGGCTGCTGGTGTGCCGATGACGGTTGTTTACAGAAGCAATCTTCCGACATGGATACAGGCCAGACTTTTTTTAAAGATACCCTTTATTTCCATGCCCAATATAATTCTGGATCGCCCTGTTATAACCGAACTGCTGCAATATGAAGCCAGCCCGGGCCGCATAGCAGAAGAGGTCTGTTCTCTAATGGCTGATCCTCAGAGAGCTGTAATTATGAAGCAGCAATTGGCCATGGCCATGGGTTCTTTGGGAGAAGCCGGTGCCAACCGCAGAGTTGCCGAAAAAATACTGGAGATACTGAGGGAATCCTGATGAGGTTTATATTCTTTGCCAATTCACCCGGTGAGGTTTATTCTTGGGTCAGACCCACCCTTAGAGAGATAAAAACAATAGCTCCGGATGCGGAGATTATCATCATTAATCCTCCTTGTCAGTGGCGTTCCGGTAATGAGGGTGCTGTGCTGGGCAGGCTCCCCGGTATAAGCCGTGTGATTGGTCCTCTGGAATACCTCAAATATATCGTTTGGCCCGGCTCCATACCCTGCCTGAGAGAGAATAAAGAGGGAACGACCATTATCTATATGGGGGGAGAGAATATCTATCCCTTGCTGTTAAAACGAAGGATCGGTGCTCCTATCCTGGCTTATGAATATACAGGGCGGTACTGGACAGAGCATCTGGACCGTGTCTTTGTTTCCTCTGTGCAAGTTATGGATGAACTGCGACGCCGGGGAGCAAAGCCGGCCTCTATAGAAGTTGGGGGAGACCTGATGCTGGATGCAGTGGAAACCGAACTGGATGATGCCAGAGCAGAGTGGGGTGTAGGCGCCGATGAAAGGGTAATATCCCTCTATCCCGGCAGCCGTCCCTATGAGTTGAAGTACTTTACTCCCTTTTTACTAAGAACGGCCGAGCTTCTCTCAAAAAAGGTAGAGGGACTTCGTTTTTTCCTTTCTTTATCCCCTTTTGCTACCCTTCAGCAGATTGAGGGGTATATATCCTATTTCAAAGATGAATATATCGAAGGCACCACCGGACGTGTTTCCACCTGCGGAGTATTGCCGGCCATCCATACTGAGAACGGAACGGTGGTAGAGATAATCAAGGATTATCAATATGATCTCATGAAAGTGTCTGACCTGATGGTAACCATTCCAGGCACCAAGACTATGGAAGCTGCCGGTCTTGGAACTCCTATGGTGATAATTGCGCCCTTGAACAAGGCTGAAGAGATAGTCATCAGCGGTCCAGGAGGGCTTATCTCCATGCTGCCGGTTTTTGGAAAGCCTTTGAAGAGAGCGATTATTAAAAGGATGGCCGTTAGATATCCATATACAGCATTGCCCAATATGCGTGCTCAACGCTTTATCGTACCAGAAGTAAGAGGCAGAATATACGCATTACAGGTGGCTGAGGAGGCTGCAAAGCAACTGAAAAATTCTGAAGAACGGCGGCGCATATCCGCGGAACTGCAGGAGATAGCCGGAAAAAAGGGTGCTGCTCGCAAGATTGCAATAGCCGCTATGGAAATGGCCGGTTGTTTGAAAGGCGAGATGCAAAATTGAGGAGTGTCGTTCAGTACGGAGATGCATTTGCATCTGCAAAGCTCTGAAATGCCGGTTTCTTTTAAAAGGATTTCTTTAAAAGGCATAGAATTCAATAATAGGCTATTATTTTTATGAATAAAAAAAGCTCCTTCTACCTGCTTGTAAAACAGGCATAAGAAGCCGCAAAGAAGCTTAAGAGGTGAAAAGGGCTTAATGGATGCAACTATAGGCAACAGACGTTTAATGCACGAGATGAACAAATCTTTGATTTTACGGGCTATTCGTGATAAAGGGCCTGTATCCAGAACTGCCTTGACGGAGATAGTCTCTCTCAGTTCAGCCACGGTTACCAATATCGTAGATGATCTTTTGCAAAGGGGCTTTGTTCATGAAGCCGGACATGAAGAATCGGCCGGTGGCCGACGTCCGGTTCTTTTGAAATTCGCTCCCGGGGCAGGCTATGTAATCGGAGTGGAATTGGTGTCCGGTAGAATTCGTGCCGGCCTGGTGGATTTAGGCGCCGGGATAGACCGAGTATATGAAGAGGACATAACCGAGCTGTCTCCTATGTCGGCTATTGCTAAGATTGCAGAGATGATCGAAACCATAAGGCACGGAGTGGCCGGCCGAATCAGAATATTCGGCATAGGCATAGGTATTACCGGCCTGGTTGAGCCGGAAACGGGCGTGGTCTCCGAGGCCAGCAACCTGGGCTGGCGCGGCATACCGTTGAAGTCTCTGATAGAAGAGAGAACCGGGCTGAGGACAACAGTAGAGAATGATTGCAATGCCAATGCCCTGGCGGAAATGTACGATGGTGCGGGGCAGGGTGCCGCCGATCTGTTCTGTGTTACTATAGGCGCAGGTATCGGAGCCGGTCTGATTCTAAACGGTGAGCTGCATCGCGGCCGAGACGGCTCTACCGGAGAGCTGGGACATATGGTAGTAGATATTGATGGTCCTCCATGCAAGTGCGGTGCCTGGGGATGCCTTGAAACGCTGGCTGCCGGGCCGGCCATAGTACGCTGGGCCGGCGATATGCTCAAGCAGGGCAGGGTTTCCATATTATCCCAAATGTGTGAAGGCCAGGCGGACAAGCTTACGCTGGAGATGATTATAGCGGCGCTGGAGCAGGAGGATGAGCTGGCTGCTCAGGCTGCCAGAAGAGCGGGAGAGTACATAGGCGCCGGTATTGCCAGCGTCATAAACCTTATCAACCTCGAGAGAGTTATCATCGCCGGGCCGGCAGCAGACCTGGGCGAGCCCTTTCTGTCTTCCATAAGACAGACCATCGGTTGCCGCGCCTTGTCTGTGCCGGCTTCACGTGTAATAGTAGTTCCGGCCTGCCTGGGAAGAGAGGCAGGCATAATAGGGCCGGCCACGGTTCAGATAAGAGAAATTATGAATTCACCCGGTTTATGCTGGGTTTGACGGAGGTGTAATATTGTTTAATGTTGCTATTATAGGAGCAGGGACGATGGGTGGCGTACATGCCGGGCACTATGATGCTCTGCCCGATAGCCGGGTGATGGCTGTGCTGGATATAAGGCTTGAAGCTGCAGAGCGCCTGGCTGAAAGCTACTCTGCCTCGGCATATGACAATATGGAAAAAATGCTGGCGGAGGAGGATATAGATATCGTCAGCATAACCACGCCCACTCCATATCATAAGAAGTGTGTGCTGACGGCAGCAGCTGCCGGAAAGCATATATTTTGCGAAAAGCCCATAGCTATGACGGTGGAAGATGGCCTGGAAATGACCGAGGCCTGCCGAAAGGCCGGCGTAGCCTTCATGGTAGGACACGTTTTGCGCTATTTCCCTGAATATGCTGCCGCTAAGGCAATGATAGACAAGGGAGCCGTAGGCAAAGTTGGAATGGTAAGTACCAGCCGGGGAGGTTCTTTTCCGCAGGCTTCCGGAGACTGGTATGCAGATAAGAGCAAGAGCGGCGGCTTGGTTCTGGATATGATAATTCACGATTTTGATTGGCTGCGATGGAGTCTGGGAGATGTAATCAGAGTCTATGCCAAAGGATTGGTGGAGAAGGCCGGAGAGCATAAAGATTATGCCCTGGTCACTCTGCGCTTTGCAAATGGGGCCATAGCTCATGTGGAGGGAACGTGGATGCGCCCGGACGGCTTCAAAACCTGCCTGGAGGTAGCCGGAGACAAAGGCCTCATCACCTTCAACAATGATGATTCTGCGCCAATCAAGCTGGCGTTTACCGGCAGCGGCGGAGCAGGTAATGCGGTAGCTGTGCCTAATAGCCCTCTGGCAGAAGAGGACGATCCCTATCGGCTGGAGATTGCTGATTTTCTAAAAGCAATCAAAAGTGAGGAGGAGCCTCCGATAAGCGGAGAGGATGCCGTGGAAGCGTTGAAAATATCATTAGCTGTTCTGGAATCGATTTCCACTGGACAGCCGGTGGAGGTGCTGAGATGATGAAGAGGATAAGGGTTGGGATGATGAGCTTTGCCCATATGCATGCCGGCAGCTATGCTTCTTGCCTGGAAAAGATGCCGCAGGTGGAGCTGGTTGGGGTTGCCGATGAGGATGACGCCAGAGGCAGAGCTGCTGCCGAAGCCCATAATACCGATTACTATAAGAGTTATGACAGCCTATTGAAGCAGAATCTTGACGGAGTGGTTATCTGTTCTGAAAACTATCGTCATCTGGAAATGACTGAAATGGCGGCTGCGGCCGGCGCGGATATACTATGTGAAAAGCCCATATCCACCAATGCTGACGATGCCCGCAAGATGATAGACCTTTGCCGGCAAGCAAAGGTCAGGCTGCAGACAGCCTTTCCCTGTCGCTTCTCACCGGCAGTAGCCCAGGTCCGGGATATAGTGCGTGAAGGGCGCCTGGGAGAGATAGTGGCGGTAAAAGCTACCAATCGTGGACGTATGCCCGGAGGATGGTTTGTAGATTCCCGGCTCTCCGGCGGCGGGGCGATCATAGATCATACGGTGCATGTGGCCGATCTGTTGCGCTGGTATACGGGAGCCGAGGCAATTGAGGTATATGCCGAAGCAGGCACTATGTTCAATGATATAGAGGCTGAGGATGCAGGTTTGCTGACTATTAGCTACGATAATGGTATCTTTGCTACTCTGGATACCAGTTGGTCTCGTCCGAAGTCCTTTCCAACCTGGGGCGATGTCTATATGGAGTTTACAGGTACCGAAGGAGTAGCCGGCGTCGATGCTTTTATACAGCGTTTAGATCACTATTCCGATGAGAATATGAGCTACGGCTGGGCAGGCTGGGGCAGCAACACCGATATGGGGTTGATTCGTGACTGGGTCGATTGCCTGGGTAGCGACAGAGAGCCCTCTATAACGGGCGAAGATGGCCTGAGAGCTCTTGAGGTAGCACTGGCAGCTTATCGTTCCATAGCCAGCGGTAAGCCGGAATGCGTCTGATAGGCCTTTGAGACACGTTTGGACGGCGACTAAAGGAATTGGCAGAATATTTGTCGAATTACTTGCAAGAGGTTAAGCAGGAGGATCGGCAATGAGGTCTGACGATTCCAATATCGATACCGGTATCGATACCGGCCTTGCTTCCGGTCCCGACCCGGTTGAAGATGACGAGAGCAATACCTATTTTTTAAGCGGGTCGGAAACCGGAAATATCGAGAGAGAGCTGTTGCCGGAGTCGAATGCACAGCCGTTTTATGCTGTGTCCGCGTCGGTTGAGGAGATGCTGCCGATACGTTGGAAGCTGCCTGCGCTGGTGTGTGCAGCTCTATTGATACTCTTATTTGCCCGGCACATTCAGGGCATGGTAGCACACAGAGCAGTTATAAACAAACAGGCAAGCATATTACGGCAAAAGGATATGCTTGCTAAGGCTGCGCCCCATTCTTCTTCTGCTATAGACGCCGTGCGGATTGTCGCCCCGGCCGAGGATTATCAGCCGGTTGTTATCGAAAACAGCGTGGCCGTTCCATTGTACGGCAATACGATAAAGATAATCGATATGCCGTCTACAGGCCGCTCTGATCCTTTCAAGCCGCTCAACCCTCTCTTATCAGCCGGTAGACAGAAAGGGTTATCCCTTCAGAAAAAAACTCCGATTGCTTCTCATGCCGTTTCCATTACCCCTGCTTCGCCGAAAGCAGAGGGTAAATTCACCAACACCGATAAAGCTATCGATAAATCTGCTGAAATATCGATACCGGCACAGGAGAAAGTGCCTCCTTATCGTCTGGAAGCCGTGATGCGCCTCCAGGACAAAGAAACAGCATTGATCAGCGAGGGTGAAAAGGCTTACGTAGTCAATGCCGGCGCTTCTCTTTCAGAAGGATATATTGTTGCCGCTATCTTATTCAAAAGCGTTATTCTGGATAAAGATGGTAAGAGAATGGAGTTGAAGCTTTGAAAGGCAGGGAGAATAGGGAAAGCCTTTTAAAACAGGATGCAGATGGCCAAGCTCCGGTTGTCAGGGTGCCCAAAAAGGTTTTTTACCGGTGTTCCAGCCTCTTATTTGCCGGTTTTATACTCCTGCTTTGCTCCATTATATATGCTGACGGCAATATGATAAAGGCTCTCTCCGTCAAGGATGGAGATATCAGGAATATTCTGACATTAATCAGTACCCAGACCGGAGTCAACATTGTAGCCGATGCTACCGTTCAGGGCAAAATATCCGTTGATTTACATGAAGTGACTCTTGAGGATGGCCTGAGGAGCGTTCTTTTTCTCAATGGTTTCAACTATAAAAAGATGGATAATATCTATCTGGTCAGCCGCAATCCTATTTCCGGTCCCGCTGAAGTGGAATTAATAAACGGCAGAATATTCTGTCATGCCGAAGATTCCGAACTGCCTGATGTTCTTCGCCGTATTGGATCGGCAGCGGGTATTAACGTGGTGCCTACCGCTCAAATAACCGGCAAAACATGCTTCAAGATTAAAGACGTATCCCTGGAAGAAGCCCTTACAGCCATCTCTTCTGCGCATGGACTCTTCTACAGACAGGATAACGGGCTCATCATCGTGGATAAGGAGATACCTAATCCCGGCAGAGCGCAGCAAAGAAATTATCGCCGCAGTGGCCCGCCCAAGGAGAAGCTAACGATAGAAGAGACCAATATAAATCTTACAGACCTTCTGCAGATAGTCAGCGAACAGAGCGGCAAAGATATAGTCGTTTTCGGCAATGTCCAGGACAGATTGGCAAATATCAAGTTGACCGGAGTTACGATTGATGAAGCTCTGAAGAAGATCCTGTCAGGATCGAGATTTGTCTATAAGAGAGACGGCGATGTTTATCTCGTGGGGGATCCCTCTCCCAACAGCCCCTCAGCCGCCATGTTCGTTCGAACGGAGATATTCCGCATATCTTACTATAAGGCGGAGGATATCAGGAAGATACTTCCTAAAAGCTTGATGGTCGCCAATATAGATATAAACAAGGATCAGAACTCCATCATATTCACCGGTACCGATGACCAGATAGAGGATTTGAGGCAATTTATCTCCAAGGTGGATACGCCCGTACCTCAGATATCTATAGATGTGCTTATAGTGGAAGTCAATCGCAATCTGGTCAGGGACCTGGGTGTGGATCTTAACTTTGAGAACGGTCAGCTTGCTGTTGACGGCAAGGACGGCATCGTGAATTACGACTCCACCGGTAGCCTGAGCAAGAGGCTTCTGGCCAAGGTCGTTGCCCTTATTGAAGAAGGCAAAGCCGAAGTCAAGGCTAATCCCAGGCTTACCGTGTTGAATGGCTATGAAGCGCTGATAAATGTAGGCAAGCAATTAAACTACAAGATAACTACCGAACAGGGTTCAGCCGGCAGCACTTATATTACCACCCGTATTCAGACCATCCACGCCGGCACCACTCTCAAAATAGTGCCCTGGGTGGGTGCTTCCGGCGACATAACCGTAGATATACATCCCGAAGTCAGCAACGTCTCCGGAATCACCGCCGACGGGCTGCCGGAAGTATCTCAGCGCCGGGTGGATACCAGCATTCGGGTTAAGGACGGCCAGAGTATCAGCATCGGCGGTCTGATATCATCCGAAGAACTTCATAACCAGACTAAAATCCCTCTGCTGGGCGACCTGCCGTTGGTCGGCAGCCTCTTCAGCAATAAGACAAAGACCACTCGTGATTCCGAGCTGGTGATCTTTATTACTCCTCACCTGCTGGATATGGGTGAGATAGAGTAGCAGCAAGCATGTCCTGGCTTTGGACAAGATGCATCAATTCAGTTAAAATCACTGTATGAAAATCGTTTTTACTGCTGACAACCATCTGGGTTGCTATTATGCGCGTATGACTCCGGCGCAACTGGAAAGAAGGCGGCTGCTTCTGCGCCAAGCCCTGTCGCAGGTTGTAGATTATGCGCTTGATAATGAGGTCGATCTCTTTTTACAGGGGGGAGATCTTTTTGACCAGCCCGATCCGCGTAATGTAGAGATTGCCTTTGCGATGGGCGAGATAAAGCGTCTGGAGGCAGGCGGCATACGGACAGTGTTGATCGGCGGCAACCACGATACGCCCAAATCTTCAAATGCGCCCGGCAGCACGGCTCCTCATCGGATACTAAGCCATAGCAGCGCTGTCCTCTATCTTGCCGGCATCGGCGGCCCGGAAGCTGTCCGTCTATCCACTTGCCGTGGAGAATTGATTGTAGGCGGCGTATCGTCGGATTCCGGATTACAGCCCGGCGATGATCCGTTGCAAGGATGCTCTTTCCCCGGCAATCTTCCATCTGTATTGCTTATGCACTGCAGCCTATCCGGTCACGGCTGGATGGCCGGCGAGCCGGTGGCAAGCCGGGAAAGCCTGTCGGCTTGCGGAGCCGATGCAGTGCTTCTTGGTCATAACCATCGTGCTTTTCGTGAGAGGGCAGGAAGCGCCGTGATTCTCTCAGCCGGGGCTACGGAAAGGCTGGATTTCGGTGAAATCGATAATAATCCGGGCTTCTGGGCGTTGGAGCTTGAAAGAGGAGAGGTGCGGGCTGATTTCATACCGCTTACACCACAGCCGATGCACCGGTTGAGAATAGCGGCCGAAGAGCTTGCTCTTGATGATCCAACCTCTTTTGTTCTGAAACGACTATCAAAGGTTGTCGATGAACGATCTTTATTGCGCTTGGATATTGAGGGCATGCTGGATCGCGTTGCTTATCATCGCTTACGGTTGACCGATATCTGGCGGTTTGGTACGGAGCGGTCATTCTATTTTGATTTAGGCCTGAATGGTATGACATTGGCCGAAGAGGAATTTCCGACAAAAGGGATATCTGTAGATCCTGAGGAGGAGCTACGCCGGGCCGCCGCCGAGATGATATCCTCACGCTGTGAGGATAATGAACGCCTGCTGGTGGAAGAAGCACTGGCGGCGTCTCTGACCAGGTTGCGCGGAGAAGGGAGAGTCCGGTCAAATGATTAAACTGCGGCATATAGCCGTATCCGGTTTCAAAAGACTGAAAGATATCGATCTCAAGCTGCCCGAACAGGGCACTTTTTTAATAGAAGGCAGCAATGAGGCCGGAAAGAGCAGCCTCTTTGAGGCTATTTATTTCGGCATTTTTGGAGAGCCTTTGGTTACAGAGGAGAACAGAGGATCCCTCGAGGATCTTATCACCTATGATAGCGAGCGGATGTCGGTTTCCGTGACATTGGCCATAGGGCGTAAAGGGCTGCAGGTGGAACGCAGGCTGAGCCGCGGCAAACCCTCGCGCGCACGCATGACCCTCTTCTCCGACAGTGGAGATATAACGGAGGAAGTATCCTCCGTCGGTGCCGTTCGCTCCAGAATTACGGCCGAACTGGGCTTTGATGGGCAGACCTTTCTTAACAGTGTCTTTGTTGAACAGAAGAAATTGGAGCGGCTGGAGGGATTGAGCGCATCAGAAAGGCGCAAAGCCATTCTCAGCCTGTTGAACCTGGAGGCACTTAACGAGCTTGAAGAGGGAGGCCGTTTCAAACGGCATGAACTGGAGCAACTGGAGAGTTTAAAAGCTCGGGTAAAGCTGGCAGGATTGCATGAGGAGATAAATGACCTAAAAAGAGAGACGGCTCTGTTGGCGGATGAATTGCAGCAGGCTGGAAAGAGGCTATCCATTGCGGCGATCAGCGCTGCAGAGGCAGAGCTTTCCAGGCTGGAAATGGAGATAAAGAGCCTTTTATCTGCCCGTGAAGAGGCTATGGCTGCGCAAGAGCAATTAGAAACTCTGAAAGCCAAACTGCATGAGACGGCATCCATGATAAGACCGCAGGCCACCGAATATATCTGGCCGCTGCTGGCCGGAATCCTGGCCGCATATATTGCCGGACTGAAGTTTGGAATGGTTGCTGCCGGAAGTATCTTTGTTTTATCCACTCTGATAACTCTCTTTATGCTTTATAAAAAGCATGGAGGCGCAGAGGCGCAGAGAGATAAAGATACAGAGAGTTCGAGTCTGTCTGCAAGCCGGAAGGCACAGCATGAAGAATTAAAGGCGGCTGTCGGTGAGCTGGATGCTCTGGAGCAGCGCCTGGTGGATGTCAAAGCCCGCCAGTGCTATCATCGAGAGCATCTGGAAAGGCTTCTCTCATCCGAAACGGCATTCTCTGCAGACCAGATTGGAGCAGGTCTTATGTTCTCAGAGGAGGGGCGCAGGTATCTGGAGCTGTCCAGACTTCATCAGGAGCATCTGCGCCTGATGGAGCAGAAGAGAGGGGCCGTCTTTGCGCTAATGCCGGAATACGCTGGAACGGAGAGCTTTACTGGCGGGGATCGTGCCGCTGCAGAAGCCGAGCTTACCGCGTTGAAGCATGATCTGGCGCTACGAGAATGCGTAGCCGAGTTAGCTTCCCGGGCCAGGGAACGACTGGTAAGGCGTATTCTACCGGCCACCACCGCCTATATGCGGCGCATGCTCCCGCTGTTAACTGCAGACCGCTATCATGATGTGGAGATAGGCGAAGATTATCGTATACGGGTCTGGGATCAGCGGGCAGGCGGCTGGCGTTCCAAGAACATCTTCAGCGGCGGCACCAGGGATCAGTTCTCACTGGCATTACGGCTGGCCTTTGCTATGGCTACGCTACCTCAGGAACGAGGCAGCGCCCCCTCCTTTATCTTCCTGGACGAACCGCTTGGTTCCTTTGACAGAGAACGTACAGAGGCGCTGATTCGCCTTATTACCGTAGGCGAAGTAGCTGATACCTTCGAGCAAATATTCATTATCAGTCATAATTTTTCCTCACCGACAGCTTCCTTCGATTATCATTTGAGATTAGAGAATGGGCATCTGCTCCTCTCATAGCTCGTCAAGCGTGCATCGATCGGCGTTCGGGAAAGGAGATTATCCATGATCGAGAAGATACTGGTCGGTGAAGAAGTATTGGGTGAATATATGTAAAGTATACCGGCCCGAGGCATGAGGGAGGTTTTGAGACTAGGGGACTAATCGAACGATTTGCTCCAGCCTGTACGATGGCTTATAATGTTATTATACCTGCAGGCATGCGCATGCTTGCTGATACGGGGCATGCCTATTTTCGGCACAATCATCGATATAGGTAGGTGGTGTTTATGCGGCGTGCTGCACAGCTTCGCCTTTTCAAGATTGCTCACAGGCTCCAGCAGGGAGAGTATATCAGGATCGACAGCTTGGCCGAAGAGTATGGATGCAGCCGCAGAACCGTGCAGCGGGATATTGACGATCTGCGCACATTTTACTGCATGCCATTGGAATACAGCCACCGTCATCGCTCCTATTACTGTCCTGACCGGAACTTTCGTCTACATCAGCCATTGCGTTTTACCGAGGGAGAGCTTTTGGCCCTCTATCTAGGCAGAAATATTCTCAGCCAATGCACTGGCACGGTGTTGGAAGATACCGTTCGGCATGCCTTTGATCGTATATCCTCTCTGCTACCTGAGGAGGTTTCCTTCGATAGCGCTTCCCTGCTGGATAATATTTTTCTTGAATTGCCTCCCCTACGCGGTGACGGCGTCAGGACAGCCCGTTTCTTCAATCAGCTAACGCATGCAATAGAGAAGCGGCAAAGTGTGGACATAATCTACCGCGCGGCCAGCACGAATGCGCAGACACGGCGTACCGCGGATCCGTACCGTCTTTATTACCGCAATGGTGCATGGTATCTGGTAGCCTGGTGCCATATACGCTCCGATATGCGCTATTTTGCCCTGGACCGCATTATCGAATTACAGATTACCGGTCGGCCTTTTCCCATACCGGATGACCTGGACATAAACGCCTGGGTATCCCAGAGCTTCGGGCTTTTTCGGGACAATACCGTGCATGATGCGGTCATCCATTTCGATTCCTTCCAAGCCAGGTGGATACGCGAGCGCCGCTGGCACCATACTCAGAGCATAGAAGAACATCCTGATGGTTCTCTTATCCTGCACATGACCGCTTGCGGCCTTGAGGGCATCAAACGTTGGGTTCTTTCTTACGGCTGCCATGCCGAAGTGTTGGCCCCCGCAAAGCTGAGGGAGATGGTGCGAGCAGAAGTGCAAGACATGGGAGAGATTTACGAGAAGAAAAATAATGAATAATTTTGGGTTTGTTGCTTCAGGATGACACCGCATGTCGCTATAGGGTGATATTATGAAGAAATAATAAGCAAGGATATTCAGTGTAATCGCTTGCATGGTAGACGTTATTATTGCTTGTATATTGCCATATAAGTAAGGAGATACTTATTGTGTCGCGTAAGCCATATAAAGAAAAAAACGATAGCTGCTCGAAATTCATTGCGCATCGTCGCGAAATTGATGGAAAAGAACAATGTTTATGGGAACATCTAAAAGAGACGTCCTTTTGGGCAGGAAAGTTTGCTGCCAAAATCGGTCTTGAGAAACACGGGCAATTAATCGGCTTGCTTCATGATTTAGGAAAAGCAAGCTTTGAGTTCGATCGGTATATTAAATCGGCAGTCGGTTTAATTGGCCCGGATGAAGACGACTACGTGGATGCCACTGAGAAAAAAGGTAAGCTGGATCATTCCAGTGCGGGAGCACAGGTAATATATCGCAACTTATCAGCAAAAGGCAATGAAAGCGTATGGGCGGCGCAGATTCTCTCGTTAATCATAGTATCTCATCATTCCGGGCTTATTGATTGCCTAACTCCTGAGGGGATTGATAATTACTCTAGGCGTATAAATAAATCAGAAGAGAAAACAAGGGTCGGGGAAGCATTAATAAATTTGGACCGCAGCTTGTCGCAAATAGTAAGAGACCTATTATGCGACAACAAAATTGTAGATGATATTAATCAGGGACTTTGCCTATTACAGGAAAACGGCGATACTACAGATACCTTTATGTTTAAAGTGGGACTCTGGGTCAGGTTTCTTTTTAGTTGTCTCATAGATGCGGATAGGCTTAGTACCGCTGACTTTGAACTGCCTCAAAGAGCTGTGCTTCGTAACAAAGGGGATTATCCATCTTGGTCAAGGTTAGCCGAGAAGTTGGAACGGTACATAAGCGAAATTGACCGCAAGAATGCTATTGCAGCTTTGCGTTCATATGTATCTGAGCAGTGCCTGAAGTTCGCACATAAACCAAAAGGTCTTTACCAGTTAACTGTACCAACTGGCGGAGGGAAGACCCTTTCCAGTTTGCGTTTTGCTTTGAACCATGCGGATAAACATGGGATGGATAGAATTATATATGTAATTCCTTACACTTCAATTATTGATCAGAACGCTGCTGTCATCAGGCAAGCATTGGATGATGGCGGCGAACAAAACAGCCGTATTATGCTGGAACATCATTCCAACTTAACGCCGGAGCGGGAGACCGCTCGCCAAAGGATATTGTCTGAGAACTGGGATGCTCCGGTAATTTTCACTACTATGGTTCAGTTCCTTGAGACATTATTCGGCTACGGCACTCGAAGCGCGAGAAGGATGCATCAGCTGGCAGATGCTGTTATTATATTTGACGAAGTACAAACTCTTCCTGTGCAGTGTGTGCATCTGTTCAACATGGCGGTTCGTTTTTTAATCAAAAGTTGTGGTTCAACAGTGATTCTTTGTACTGCTACTCAGCCATTATTGAACAAAGTTATCCCTTTGCAGCGAGCATTGCAAATAACTTCTGAGCAGCAGATAATACCTGATGCACAAAGATTATTTAAGGAGCTTAAAAGGGTAGAAGTTTACGATAGAAGAAAGAATGAGGGTTGGATGACTGACGAAGTGGTCGAACTGGCCAAAGAGGAGTTATCCATTTCGAGCAGCGTACTAATCGTTGTGAACACTAAAAAAGAGGCGGCTGTTCTTTTTCAGCAGCTCCAACAATATCCCGAGGCTGAAATTTATCATTTGAGCACGAACATGTGCCCGGCTCACCGTATGGAAGAGCTGAATAACGTTAAGAAATGCTTGCCTTATACAAAGCCGGTTATCTGCATCAGTACGCAGTTAATTGAAGCAGGTATCGACATTGATTTTGGTACCGTCATTCGCTATCTTGCGGGACTTGACTCCATTGCCCAGGCTGCCGGCCGATGCAATCGTAACGGGGAGAGGTCATCTCTAGGAAGGGTTATAATCATCAACTCTGCAAAAGAAAACCTCGAGAGGTTAAACGATATAAAGATTGGTAAAGAAAAAACAGAGCGTATTCTTGGAGAATTTAATACTGACCCAGAACAATTTGGCGGCAACTTGCTGGGCATTGAAGCGATGGAGAGATATTATAGATATTACTTCTATGAGAGATTCGATATAATGGATTATCCCGTTAGTAGTAGTTCACTGATCGGCAGATCGGATAAGCTATTCAACTTACTATCAACAAATGCAGGTTCTTTAACAGCCTATCAAAGAGTAAATGACCGCTTTCGTCCCGAAACGGTGCTATTACAATCCTTTATGGCTGCATCGAAGGTTTTTCATGCAATTGATTCTTTTACCCAAGGTGTTATTGTACCGTATGGCGATGAAGGTTGTAGGATTATATCTGATCTTTGTAGCGCGGCTAATCTGGAAAAACAATATCGTCTTCTCAAAGAGGCGCAGCTGTACTCGGTAAACGTATATCCGGATGCTTTAAACCTTCTTGTAAAGAATGGGGCTCTTTGTGAAGTTCAGAAAGGTATCGGTATATTCCATCTCGACGAACGATACTATTCTGATGATTATGGTTTAAGTTATACCGAGATTAACGACATGGCTGTGCTCGATTATTAGGAGGTGTGCGCAAAATGGAAAATAAAATTGAGTTTAAAGTTTATGGGAAATATGCTTTATTTACCGATCCATTAACGAAGGTGGGTGGAGAAAAATGCTCCTATCAAGTGCCCACTTACCAAGCGCTGAAAGGGATAGCGGAGTCTATATACTGGAAGCCGACTATTATATGGGTTATAGACAAGGTTCGAATTATGAAGGCAATAAAGACACAAAGTAAAAGCGCTAAGCCGATTAATTACAATGGGGGCAACTCATTATCTATTTATACCTATCTTGCCGATGTAGAGTATCAGGTTCAGGCGCACTTTGTATGGAATTTAAATCGGAAGGATATGGCTAAAGATCGAAATGAAAACAAGCACTTTTTTATAGCCAAGAGAATGGTTGAGCGTGGCGGTAGAAGAGATATCTTTTTGGGCGCTCGTGAGTGCCAGGGATATGTAGAGCCTTGCCGCTTTGGAGAGGATAAGGGGTTTTATGATGGCTATGGGGAGCTGGAGTTTGGTTTGATGTTCCATGGTTTTGATTATCCTGATGAATCAGGAAACAATGAACTATATTCAAGGTTTTGGCGTCCTAACATGGCAAATGGCGTTATTAATTTTATTCATCCTGTGGATTGTGATATCAAAAAATTTGTTAAAACGATGACTCCCGCAAGAATAGTTTCTAACGGCTTGAATGAAGATGAGATACTGCATGATTATTTTGAGGTGGAGGCTATCAAATGAGCTGGATACAGAAGCTTTACGAAACTTATGAAAATTGCCATTCCATGATTGGCATTGGGCTTGACGAGAAATCACTGCTTCTTCCAATCTGCCATACTACACAGAATGCGCAAATCGAGATAGCTATCGATAGTAGGGGCAATTTTTTGCGCGCTAAAGTGGTTCCTAAAAATGAAGCCAGAACTATTATCCCTTGCACAGAGAAATCAGGGGGTAGAACTAGCGGTGAAGCTCCTCATCCGTTATGCGACAAATTACAGTACATTGCAGGGGATTATAAAAACTTTGGCAGTAAGAAAAAGCCATACTTTGGATCGTTCATGGAGCAATTAAGAGAATGGTGTGAGTCCATCCATTCGCATCCAAAGGCACAAGCGGTTTTCAGGTACTTGGCAAGAGAGGAGGTAATAAAGGATCTTTTAGATTACGGCATACTATTCGCTGGTAAAGATGGGAAGCTGCTAAATAAGTGGGACAAGACCTCTGATAAGGATGTTCCTGAAATATTTAAGGTAGTGGTAAACGCTGACCAGTCAGATGTCTTTGTCCGCTGGATTGTAGAATCCTCCGGAGATCCTAAAAGCGCTGTATGGAGTGACCCAAGTTTATTTGATTGTTGGATAAAGTACTATTCCTCTATCAAGGAGAATTTAATCCTTTGTTACGTTACTGGCGTAAAAAGTTATGCGGCTGACCAGCATCCGGCTAAAATAAGAAATAGTGGTGACAAGGCAAAGCTAATATCTTCAAATGATGTTAGAGGATTTACTTTCCGTGGACGTTTTGCAACTGCGGAACAAGTTTGTGGCGTAGGATTTGAAGTTACACAGAAAGCACACAATGCCCTCCGATGGTTAATAAGCAAGCAAGGATATAGAAGGGGAGACCATGCGGTTGTAGCTTGGGCAACTTCCGGTAAGGATATACCCGATCCATTGGCAGATTCCCTAGCGATACTGAAGCTTGATCATATGCAAAGCAATGAGCAAACAAAAGTATCAACTGCCCAGGAGTTTGCATTAAAGTTGAATAAGAGAATTGCCGGATACAGCGCGGAACTGGGTAAGTCTGCAGGTATTGTAATTATGGGTCTGGATGCCGCTACACCCGGCCGAATGGCAATCACATTTTACCGCGAACTGGAAGGCTCGGAGTTCCTTGAGCGCATAGAGAAATGGCACAACGCGTGTTGCTGGTTTCATGATTATCGTTATGTAGAGGTGATAGATAACCAATCCGGGGGCAAAAAGAATATACGTTTGCGGTTTATAGGTGCTCCTTCGCCAAGCGATATAGCAGAAGCAGCTTACGGTAGCAGATTGGATGATAAACTTAAGAAAGCGGCTGTGGAAAGAATTCTTCCTTGTATTATCGATGGGCAACAGATACCAAGGGATATTGTTGAGTCATCTGTGCGAAGAGCATGCAATCGTATAGGTATGGAGAATTGGGAATGGGGCAAAGTGCTGAGCATTGCTTGCGCACTTTACAATAAGTTGTATGGGAAAGGAGAGTTCGATATGGCTTTGGACGAAAGCAGAAGAACAAGGGACTATTTGTATGGCAGATTATTAGCGTTGGCTGATAACCTGGAGGAATGGGCTTTAAAGGAGTCAGGGGAAAGCAGGCAAACTAATGCAGCAAGGTTGATGCAGCGGTTTTCCGAGCATCCCTACACAACCTGGCGAACGTTAGAATTGTCCTTAGGGCCGTACAAGGCAAAGCTTGGTCGCAAATCCCATAAGTTACAGTCTCTAATGACCAGTACTATGGCTATGTTTGAAGCTGACGACTTTGCCAATGACAAGAAGCTAAGCGGTGAATTTTTGCTGGGGTATCACTGTCAGCGCGAGGCTCTTTGGAAGAGGGGTGGTGAGGGAGAGTAACGATAAAGAAAAGTGATCTTATAAGACACTAAAATTATAATTATAAAATGTTTTTGTATAGGGAGGTTTATTATGGAAACGTTGAACAACAAGATCGACTTCGCAGTGATTGTGAGTGTAAAGAATGCCAACCCTAACGGAGACCCTTTGAACGGGAATCGACCAAGGGTAAACTATGATGGGTTTGGTGAACTCTCGGATGTATGTTTGAAGCGTAAGATAAGGAATCGCTTAATGGAATTTGGTTACCCCATCTTTGTTCAATCGGACGATAATCGAGTGGATGATTACAGAAGCCTTCGCGCTAGAGCCGAGGGAGAATTGAAAGATGTTCTTAAAAATGAAGAACAGTTTCGTAATGCTGCCTGCACTGAGTGGTTGGACGTGCGAGCTTTCGGGCAGGTGTTTGCCTTCAGTGGAGGTGGAAAAGGCGAGGACAAAGGAGTTTCTATTGGAATTCGCGGGCCTGTTTCCATTCATTCTGCCTTCAGCGTCAGCCCTGTAAGTATATCGAGTATCCAGATAACCAAAAGTGTAAGCGGCGAGGGCGACGGTACCAAAAGAGCTTCCGATACCATGGGCATGAAGCACCGTGTCGATCATGGGCTATATGTTTTCTATGGAAGCATTAACCCTCAGCTCGCAAATAAAACCGGTTTTAATGATGCTGATGCCGGCGCCATTAAAGAGGCTCTGGTTAATCTTTTTGAGAACGATGCTTCCTCTGCAAGGCCGGAAGGTAGCATGGAAGTTTATAAAGTGTATTGGTGGATACACAATTGCCGCAACGGACAGTATTCCTCCGCTAAAGTACACCGTTCGCTGAGAGTTTCCGTAAAGGATGGTATAATAGAACCAAAGGATATTGATGATTATGATATCGATGTCCAGCAATTGGATAGCCTGTGTATGGAAACACTAGAGGGGCGTTAATTAACCAATGGCAAATTATTCCGACGATGATCTCCTTGCGCTCTCCGGCATCCAGCATATAGCTTTTTGTCCACGCCAGTTTGCGCTTATTCATATTGAGCAACAGTGGCAGGAGAACTTGTTTACCTTCAGCGGGCGGGAGTTGCATGAGCGGGCTGATGATCCTTTTTTCGTTGAAGCCAGAGGGGTATCGCTTATTTCACGCTCGGTTCCTTTACTCTCCAGAAGGTTGGGTCTTTACGGTATTGCCGATGTGGTGGAATTTCATAAAGACGATTGTAAAGGAATATCATTTGCAGGCAGGGAGGGTCTGTGGAAACCCTACCCTGTGGAGTATAAGCGTGGCCAGCCTAAAAAGGATGATTTTGATATAGTACAGCTTTGCGCACAGGCTATGTGCCTGGAAGAGATGCTTGGTGTATGCGTTGCCGAGGGTGCCCTTTTTTATGGCAAGATACGGCGCCGACAGGTGGTGCAACTCGACGATACGCTTCGTCAGCGTGTCGTAGAGCTGTCTTTCTATATGCATGAACTTTACAACAAAGGAATCACACCGATACCCGTAAAAACCTCTGCTTGTGAAAGTTGCTCTATACATGACCTCTGTCTGCCGGAAATAGCCTCGAAGAGAGACGTAAGAGTATATCTGGAAGAAATTCTTAAAGGCGAGGAAACAGCTTGAAGAAACTACTAAACACGCTTTACATTACTTCACCTGATTCCTATCTTTCACGCGATGGAGAGAACGTAGTTATCAAAGTTGATAACGAAACCAAATTCAGGGTGCCTGTTCATAACCTTGAATCAATTGTTTGTTTTAATTACAAGGGAACAAGCCCTGCCTTAATGTCACTATGTTGTGATAGAGGAGTCTCTCTTTGCTATCTGAGTGAAAGCGGTAGGTTCCTGGGCAGAGTTACAGGTAAAGTTACCGGAAATGTACTGTTGCGCCGAAAGCAATACCGTCTTGCTGATGATGAAGAGGAGACAGCATCTCTGGCTAAGTTCTTTGTCACCGGCAAGGTATTGAATTGCCGCAGTGTTTTAATGCGCTTTATGCGTGATCATAAAGAAAAAAACGAAGGTCAGGATGTAACAACAGCTGCGGTATTAATACAGAGTTATTGCAGGGCTTTAAAAAAATACAACACTGTCAACGCTATTAGAGGCTTGGAAGGTGATGCGGCCAGGGTGTATTATGCTGTTTTCGATCATTTGATAACCGAGCAGAAGGATGATTTCAAGTTTAAAGGTAGAAGCCGTCGTCCCCCCTTGGATGCAATAAATGCACTTTTATCATTTCTATATGCACTCCTTGGAAGCGACTGCGCTTCTGCTCTTGAGTCCGTCGGCCTTGATCCACAAGTGGGTTTTTTGCATCGTGATAGGCCTGGAAGACAGAGCTTAGCTCTTGACCTGATGGAGGAATTACGCCCATATTTAGTCGATCGGCTTACCCTGACGCTAATCAATAACAGGCAGATAACTATAGATGATTTTATAATAAAAGAATCTGGAGCTGTCCTTATGAAGCCTGATAGTAGAAAAGAGGTTATTGCAGCCTGGCAAAAAAGAAAGCAGGAAAATATCGTGCATCCTTTTCTTGGCGAGAAAATAAGCATCGGTTTGATACCCTATGCGCAGGCATTGTTGTTGGCACGTTACCTGCGAGGCGACCTTGACGGCTATCCGCCGTTTCTTGTGAGGTGAAGAAGGATGATGATGTTGATTACTTATGACGTTAACACAGAGACCAGCGATGGCAAGCGCCGATTGCGTAAAGTCGCCAAGCAATGCCTTAATTACGGCCAGAGAGTACAAAATTCCGTTTTTGAATGTCTTGTTGACCCTGTCCAATTTTTGGAGCTTCGTAAGAGGCTTGAATCAATTATTGACCCAGAAAAGGACAGCTTGCGCTATTACAATATTGGCAATAATTGGAAAAGCAGGGTAGAACATATCGGCGCGAAACAGGCTTATGATCCTGAAGGCATAATGCTTGTCTAGCGCGAAGTACAAGTGCACATTGAAAACTTGATAGGTTCGCAATGCTCTTTATTAGTGATAATTCTAATTAATTAAGGTAGAATATGGTTATATGCAGCCTGTTTGTAAAGCAGGTTCGCGCAAAGCATGCTCAGGAGCTTTTGCTTAAGAGCTTTCCTGGAGCATGAGTCGCCCCCCTTGCGGGGGCGT
>DHPR01000012.1:0-2271 GCA_002410925.1 bacterium UBP13_UBA5359 | reverse complement strand
GCGGGGGCGTGGATTGAAACCATGTTGACCTGAGCCTCAATCCTCTTCTTCGCAAGTCGCCCCCCTTGCGGGGGCGTGGATTGAAACTACGTAGTCCCTACACTCTGTGAATACTGGAACAGTCGCCCCCCTTGCGGGGGCGTGGATTGAAACTATAGCCGGAAGGTGCCTTACATCAGAAGAAGCAGGTCGCCCCCCTTGCGGGGGCGTGGATTGAAACCTGCTAAGTTTAAGCGCTTTGAAGTTGTGGAGGGTGTCGCCCCCCTTGCGGGGGCGTGGATTGAAACCCGTATCATTGGTCAATATCTTATAGACGCTCTCGTCGCCCCCCTTGCGGGGGCGTGGATTGAAACTACTCTTTTGGTCTCCCCTTCGTTCCCATCATGAGGTCGCCCCCCTTGCGGGGGCGTGGATTGAAACAATGATCCGCTCCTCGGACGGCACCATATCCCCGGTCGCCCCCCTTGCGGGGGCGTGGATTGAAACGACGCTATGAGCGAAACCGAGCGCCGGACTGTGGGTCGCCCCCCTTGCGGGGGCGTGGATTGAAACTCGGCTCTGAAGAGCAGCCTCATATCTGGCCTCTGGTCGCCCCCCTTGCGGGGGCGTGGATTGAAACGTCATAATAATAATCGTCTTCCTCCCCACTTACAGTCGCCCCCCTTGCGGGGGCGTGGATTGAAACAGGACTGTATCCCGCACGAATAGCCGCTTGCGTGGTCGCCCCCCTTGCGGGGGCGTGGATTGAAACTGCTCCTGCATCTCGGCACTCATGTGTCGCAGAACGTCGCCCCCCTTGCGGGGGCGTGGATTGAAACTGGCCAAGAACTAAAGCAGCAAAAGAATATCATTGTCGCCCCCCTTGCGGGGGCGTGGATTGAAACATTACTCGCAGGTTCTCAGGGGAGTTGTTACGGCGGTCGCCCCCCTTGCGGGGGCGTGGATTGAAACATGCCTTTAGTGATCATGCCCCTGACCACTCCGGTGTCGCCCCCCTTGCGGGGGCGTGGATTGAAACAGCCGGTCGTAGTGCCCGGCTATGACCGCGATATGTCGCCCCCCTTGCGGGGGCGTGGATTGAAACTATCTTTCCTCCAAAATAAGGGCCCGGGTAATTCCGTCGCCCCCCTTGCGGGGGCGTGGATTGAAACAGCGATACCCTGTTGATGTTCCGGCTCAAGGCGCGTCGCCCCCCTTGCGGGGGCGTGGATTGAAACATTCACGGTGGAGATGAGAATGCCTTGATGATGCAAGTCGCCCCCCTTGCGGGGGCGTGGATTGAAACGTAATGGGTATCGGGGGCAAGTCAAGGCTAAATCGTCGCCCCCCTTGCGGGGGCGTGGATTGAAACATAATTAATAACAATGACCGCTGGCTGCTTCCTCGTCGCCCCCCTTGCGGGGGCGTGGATTGAAACCCTTGACTATAAGGGGTGATGTTGAAGATGCTTTGTCGCCCCCCTTGCGGGGGCGTGGATTGAAACAAGTTCCTTCTTTTGCTTAATGATGTTAGCAACAGTCGCCCCCCTTGCGGGGGCGTGGATTGAAACAATTACTTTTGTTCAATATCAGGCTGGGGCTATGGTCGCCCCCCTTGCGGGGGCGTGGATTGAAACTGGCCTACGGCAACGCAGGGGAAGATGCCAGCTTGTCGCCCCCCTTGCGGGGGCGTGGATTGAAACCCAACGGCCAAACGTATAACGCCTATGAAAAAGGGGTCGCCCCCCTTGCGGGGGCGTGGATTGAAACACCATCCTTTCTTAATTAAGTTCAACTTCTTGAACGTCGCCCCCCTTGCGGGGGCGTGGATTGAAACATTTATATTCAGGCCATCAACCCACTGATATACGGTCGCCCCCCTTGCGGGGGCGTGGATTGAAACGACATCCTGGGTTACGACGAGGCGACACGTCAGCGTCGCCCCCCTTGCGGGGGCGTGGATTGAAACTCCAGCCGGTATTGCATAAGTAGTTGCCCACTGCGTCGCCCCCCTTGCGGGGGCGTGGATTGAAACCAAGGTTGCCCCGTCAAGATCTACTGCGGGAAATAGTCGCCCCCCTTGCGGGGGCGTGGATTGAAACCCCTTGGAGAGCGGTGATCTGCCGTTTGTGATGATGTCGCCCCCCTTGCGGGGGCGTGGATTGAAACCCCTTTCGTATGCCTTACCAGCCCGAGCTGAACAGGTCGCCCCCCTTGCGGGGGCGTGGATTGAAACCTCCGCTATCCTGTTGAGCAGGTCAGCCGCTTTAACGTCGCCCCCCTTGCGGGGGCG
>DHPR01000023.1 GCA_002410925.1 bacterium UBP13_UBA5359 | reverse complement strand
CAGAGCATCCGGCTGGTATTGAATACGTGTTTTCATACTGTCTTTCCCTTTTCCCTATATCATCATCTTTAATGTGTTTCCAGCCAGCGTATCAGTTCCGCCGAGGTGCCTTCGCGGATCAATCTCTGCATATCGGTATCGGTTACTTCGTTAAAAGTCCTGACCCCCAGACGTTCCCGTACCATCATCGCCAGATTGGCGGTCTGCAGAACTTCGCGAATCTGCTCCCAGACGATCGTGGCCACCGGACCATGGCGGGAGATAACCGCCCCCATGGTAGAAGCATCGGAAATGTGCTCGTAGCCGGTGTCCCACTGATCACGCCAAGGGTAATTAAGCGCAAAAAAGGCTACTCCCACACAATTGCCCGGTTGCGACGGCACCTGACGAATGCCCGGATCGCGAGCAGTCTTGTCCCATAAGCAGGGAGTGGTATACCACATCCACGGCTTGGGATGATAAAGCGCTCGTTTGGCCGGGTTATCGTAGTACGGTGAAAAGACATGCTTTGTATAAGGCAGCCAGAAATCGCAATATTTATCAAGAATCTGAAAGGTCGCCAATGTAGCCTCTTCCGCAGGATTGAAACTTATGCGCACCTTTGGGTCCGCTTTGCGTATCTCTTCGGCAATCTCCAGATAGGGCTTCAGTTTTTCCTCCGTACCGGCGTTCGGCTCGTCTTTGATGCCTATAAAATAATCGTCATACTTCAAACCCAGTTTTTTGAGGTTGGCCAGCCATTCGGGAATACCCTGCATGCCGCCGCAATGCAAGTGAAGTTGACGGATACCCCACTTCTGCATATCCGCCTTGCTCATCGGGCTGCCGGCGTGAACGTACCAGACGTTCATGCCATGCTCGACGAAATCACGCAGGTACGCCTCTCCTTCATGCGGCCGCGTCCAGCCGTTCACTAAAACGGGCTGCCTCGGTTCCGGTTTTACGGCAGAGATACGCACCTTGAGCATAACGGTATATGCCGGTATGCCGCGGCCGCGGAAGATCACTGCGACCTCGTAATCTCCGGGGGGCACCTGCCGGGTATCCACGGTAAGCCATACCCCGGCCACATTCAACGGCGGAACGGTGATATTCGGTCTGCGCATGAGAAAAAACGGCGTCCACTGCTGCCTGTCCGCACCATAAGGCACAAAGGCTTCCGTCCGCCAGGTGACGGCCCCGCGAAAGACGCCTCCCTTTCCGCGCAGCGGGCCGGGTTGCACCTCCAGAAGAAGAGGTTTGTCCGTCAGATTACGCAGGCCGACCTGCACGGCGGCCTGTGTATCACGTGCCATCAACATCTCTTTGGCCCGCACGGTACCCCTGATCGGCTCATGAGGCCAGCTGTCCCCGGCAGAGGTGCGATCTGCCCAAACTTCCTGGGAAAGAGGACGATAGGGATCCTCGCTCAGCCAAAGCAACAATTTATCTTTGTCCTGAGCGCCGGCGGCGGCTGCCCGCCGGCGGTACATATCCATTGTCCACGGCGGACGCACGGTGCCGTTGGGAAGAATCGTCGCATCGTTTACCAAAAAGAGGGTATAGATACGCCGGTCGGTCCCTCCCGAGCCGGCTCCATCCAGAATAAAGTCCACCTGCACCCGGCCGGGCTTCTGTACGACTGCTTCGCCCATCTTCATCCACACCGCGGAGATCTTTCCGGCATGATGATAAGTGAACTGCTCCACACCATCGACGCTGACTTTGCCGTACCACGGCGCGGTATAGCTCAGGTTCACCGGGTTGGAAAGCACCCATACGGTATACGTTCCCGGCTCGGCTACCGGCACCCAGGTCGTTACCGTGCCCCGAGACGCACCGTATGAGGCATAGAGACACCCGCCGGCATGGGACCAACGGAACCAACCGCCGTATCGGGCATAAGGCCCGTCTTTGTCATACCGAGTATCGGCACGCAGACCGTCGATATTACCGGCCACATCGTGCCAGACATACCGATAGCCGAGCTCCCTGCGGCTGATATCGGCATTGAGAGTCTCGATCTGCCTCCGTGCTCTTACGAGATTGGCCACCATATTCCAGGTATCGTTGTAAATCACCTGCCGCTCCGGAAGACGGTAATCGGGCTTATCCTTCTCCTCGTATTCCTGCAAAGACAGCTTGTCGACGGTCTCCTGCCAGAAGCGGCGGCTCAGATCAAAGAGCCGCGGATTGGCCCCGGCCTCCTCCCAGGACAGAGGACGCACCTGCCACCATCGCCAGGTATCGATATCGGCCGGCGACAGCGGCGCGTTGACTATCCACTGAATACCGACGGGAGATTTCGCTTCTCTCATAGCCCTGCGAATATCGGCCGACGGCGGCTCCGCCCACAGCTCATCCGTCAGATAAAGGCAATCCACCTGGCGCTGATCATAGCTGCCTTTGCCGTGCCATACATTTAGGACGGGACCGAATTTGATGATCAGCTCGCCTGCCGGCAGGTCGACAAGCATATCCTTCCAGGCCGGCCCGGTGACGGCCGGCGGCATATCATAGAGTTCATCCGGCTGGCAAACAGGACCGAGCTCTTCCTGCCCGGCGCGATAGATCTTCATAAAGGTGACCCCGCGCCCGCCGACTCTAGCATGGTACTGTACCCACAACCGATAAAGCCCGGCCCGCGGCACAAAGAGCGAGATAGCCGTGGTGGGCCCGCCGTCACCGCCGGGAGCAACAATATAATCACCGTTTGCCTTCCAGCCGTTGAGGTTTTCATTGCCCAGCAATTCCGGCTCCACCAGTATCCGCACCACAGACGCCGGCGGTTTGAGATCAGCGACCGGCAGCAACTTTTCCGGGGCCAATCCGGCCTGCCGGACATAATCGTGAAAACGTGCGATCATCTCCACGTTATGGCCCATATGCCATAGCGTCATGCCCAGGCTGTACCTTGCCCCCAACGGCTCATCGACAACAACCGTATTATTATTCTGCCCCCGGGCGATGCCTGCCGGGCAGAGAGCCGCCAGTATCGCTGCAATTGCCAGAGCTATCAAACGCATACCCAAGACCTCCTTGTTGATTGATAAAATAGATTTAATTGGGAAACTCATCATAGATATGCGGGCCGGCAGTGCGCAGGTAGGGCCCGATCATGCAAGTGTACTTCTCTTCCGGGTATTTGAGATGCCTTACATTGCCGTTGATAAAAAGTACATTGACCCCCGCCGTACGTGCCGCCTTATTCTCATTATGCGCATAAGTATAGCTTAAGCTGGACCAGGTGATTTCAGAGTAGGGATGGGTAATGCTATGGTGGTAGGAATCCATGCACAGCACCACCCTGTCTGCATACGGCCCGTTCTCCGCCGCCTGCAGCCCCGCAGGCTTGTTACCCATTACACCAACGCCATCGTACATGCCCACGAAAACATTGAAGCCGTAAGTCAACCGCCAGTGATCGGGGTTGGGAGGGCTCGGATATTGCAAAACAGCGGCCGGGCAGGTAAAGATACTGCCCGCCGGAAAGATGTTGCCCTGCTTGGTGCCGACTGAATAGGGCAGTATTGCCAATGCCCATCCATGGCCCTGCTGATTGGCGTTCGACAACGGCAGATTGCCGTCGTAATCGGCGGCATACATCATAAGAGCGTTATATATCTGTTTGAGATTGCTTGTGCAGGCTGTCTGCTGGGCTTTGGCCCGGGCCCTGCTGAATGCCGGAAAAAGCATGGCAGACAGCAAAGCGATAATGGCAATAACAACCAGGAGCTCTATAAGAGTAAAGCCTGAAGCTCTCCTTTTCATAATCGCACCCCCCTGTTTATTGGTATTTGACGGCTCTTTTCACGCATCTCTCATCTCTTTGCCGCAGCCGTGGATTGCCTGACAATCAGCCGGCCACGCAGGATCTTTTCCGATTGAGCATCCTCTCCGGTTATTCTCATTTTCAACAAACCGGCCAGCTCTCTGCCCAATTCAGAAAAGGGGACAGCAAAAGTAGTCAGAGAAGGATTGGTATATTCCGTAAAGTTGAAATTATTGAATGACGCCAGTGAAAGATCGTCGGGACAAGCAACTCCCAGCTCTTTCATGGCCTGCAAGGCGGCGACAGCCATATAATCGTCCCCTGTAATTATGGCGGTAGGGGGATTGTTTGATGACAGAAGATCCCTGGTAAATGTCCAGCTTGCTTTGGGATCGTAGCTGTCGCACCGTATCAAGCGGCTGTCCGCAGCAACACCGTATTCCGCCAGAGCCCGGTGATAGCCGGCGCAGATCGCTCCAACCACAGGCAGCTCTTTTTTTCCATTGATCAAGGCGATTTGACGATGCCCCAATGCCAATAAATGCTCGGTCACCCGGTATGCAGCATCCTGATAATCGATGAGCACCTTGAAATCGGCCTCCGCGCGGCTGGAAACCAGCACCGTTTCTCGGCTCAATTCCCTGATCGTGCTATCCGAAAATTGCTGGCCTACCAAAATTATGCCTTCCCAGCCTTTTCTGGAAACGATCTCTTTTATCTTCGGCAGCATAAATGGATCTACAGTCAGCATCTCCAAACTGTAATCCTGTTGCTCCAGAGCATCATTTATTCCCCGCAGAATTTCCAGCGTCGCCAGATGAAATTCCACTCCCCTGATATGCCAGGTTACAAAACCTATCTTGTGCATCCTGGCGTTGGCCGGGGATACATCACCGATAAATACACCCCGAGAGGCCTCCTTTACCAGGATTCCTTCGGCAACCAGATGTTCCAGAGCATGCCTTACGGTTCCCCTGGCAACATTAAAGAAGAGGGACAACTGCCGCTCGGACGGCAACCTGTCCCCCTTTTTATAATTACCCAGCCTTATAGCTTCCGTTATAGTTTGGCTTATCTGCCAAAAAGCAGGAACAGGACTCTCTTGATTGATCTTGTTATTTAAAATTACATGCTGTTTTTCTTTCACAAATATCACCCGCACGCTACCTGATATATCTTATTGTACCAGTATAGAGCTGTCATGTTTTTTATCAAATGCCCGCATTGCCCGGAGGAAATCCGCTTTCTACTGAACTTCAACATAAACTCCTACAACCCCTGCCCCCTGGTGATGAAATCCATCGCCTTGCTGCCGGCAAAGCCCGTAAGATTAGCAACGCCTGCGCCCAATCCCTGATGCATGCCGCCCGGATAGGCAAACGCATTATTGGCGACCATATGGTCTGAAAACAACCTCGGGCGGGCCTCAGGCCCGCCCTCCCTATCTGTGTTAGCGGATATTAACCTGAGCAGCATTCGCGGACTTGCGCACTGAATATTTTCCGGTCATTCTCGGTTAGCTGCAAGAGTCCGTATCACCGCAATCGGCCAAGTTATCAAGCGCATAATCATACGCCTCCTTGCCGACCGATATAGTGGGTTTTAACGGGGAAACTCTTCATACACATGCGGGCCGGCAGTGCGCAGATAGGGCCCGATCATGCAAGTGCCCTTCTCTTCCGGGTATTTGAGACGCCTTACATTGCCGTTGATAAAAAGTACGTTGACCTCCGCCGTACGTGCCGCCTTATTCTCATTATGCGCATAGGTATAGTTCGGATTGGACCAGATAATTTCAGATCCGGGCCAGGTAATACTATGGTGTAAGGAATCCATGCACAGCACCACCCTGTCCGCATGCGGCCCCTCCTTCGCCGCCTGCAACCCCGCAGGCACGTTTCCGGATATCAAGGAGCCGCCGCCATACGTGCCCACATAAATATTGAAGCCGTAAGTCAACCGCCAGTGATCAGGGTTGGGAGGGCTCGGAAACAGCAGAACAGCGGCCGGGCAGGTAAAGATACCATCTGCCGGAAAGACGTTGCCCTGCTTGGTACCGGTCGAATAGGGCAGTATTGCCAATGCCCATCCGTAGCCCTGCTGATTGGCGTCCGCCAACGGCAGATTGCCGTCGTAATCGGCGGCATACATCATGAGGCCATTATATATCTGTTTGAGATTGCTTGCACAGGCTGCCTGTTGATCTTTAGCCCGGGCTCTGCTGAATACCGGAAAAAGTATGGCAGACAGCAAAGCAGTAATGGCAATAGCGACCAGAAACTCTGTAAGTGTAAAACCCGAATTAATTCTTTTCATAACGACACCTCCGCTTATCTTTATTATTTATATTTAACGAGCTTACTCGCGCACCCCTCATCTCTAAACCGGCCGGCTCTCTGCCCAATTCAAAAAAAGGACCGCCAAAGTAGTCAGAGAAGGACTGGTATATCTTATTGTACCAGTATAGGGCTGTCATGCTTTTTTGTCAAATGCCTGTTACTTTTCTTTTGCCTGCCACCAGACCGCTTCGGTTGCCGGCATAGAGCATGCTCTGTCGCCCTCGAAGAGAAAGGAGATCGGGCGAACCCGCCTGGCCGCACAGAAGGAGGGCGCTTTGATCGTAAAGACAGCTGTCGCCGACCGCCAGGGGGCTATCTTTCCTACAGCAACCGACTCTTTGTCATAGAACCAGCCTTCGGGAATACGGGCCGTAACCCTGCCGGAGACCGCTTTGCCGGAGACGTTATGAACGGTAACCCTGACCTTTGCTTTCCTGTTCGGGGTCATGGTGACCAGGCCGGCAACGCCGCGGCTCGCATCTGTAAACTCCAGGGAGAGCAGAGGAACGGAATCGCTGATCGCCAGAAGCGCGGCATGCGAGTTGAACCCCGGCACATCCAGCTCGATGCTGCCGTTAGTGAACTTGAAAGGAAGTTCCACCGCTTTCCGGCTTCCCCCGGTCACGCTGAATATCTTTACAGGAAGCTTGACCCCGGCAGGCCAGGCGACTTTCAAATGAAATGCCGGAAGAGGGGTATCATTGTAGCTTACCATGGTGACAATACCGTTGCCCTTCTCGTCGATCAGCGGGGCCTCGACACGCAGCTTGTATGCTTGCAGTTCCGAAAGTCCGGCAACGGAAAGCTTTTTGATGCCGGCAAATTCCAGAAAGGCATCAAGCAGGCGAGGCGCCGATAGATCGGAATGGGCAGAATCCCATTCATACCTGGAAGCAGCGCCTCCGTAGAGTGATCCCAGCATCGTGGAGATATAGAGGCTATGCCCTTTACCGGTGCGGTTGATAACCGCACCGGGATGCCCGTCGAATACCATGCCCACAACCTCTCCGGCCGTACAAACAATATCCGACCGGCCGTAACCGCTGAACATCCAGTTGCCGGTCTTCCTGGCGACCGGATGCTGAGAATCCCACTGTTGCCACGTCTCCATGACCGTGTTGTAAAGGGTGTCGGGGTTTATAGCGGTTACGGTTATTTCTCCGTAACCCTGAGGGGATTCCTCCAGCTTTATCTTATCCACTTTTTTGATATCGCGGGGACGAATGCCGAATAGATCAAGAAGAGTATTCTGGCGATGCCCCAATTCCGTATAGGCGCCCGGCCAGGTATCTCCTATGACCGTGCCGCCGGCATTGACCCATTCGACTATTCTGTCGCAGGCCTCGGCGGATATATGCTGCGCATCGGCAAAGACCACCGCGCTGAAGTTCTTCAGGAAGCCGTCGCGGATCTGGCTGTCGGTAGTGAAGGTCACCGGATAGCCGCGCCCGCGAAGCATTTCGTAGAGATGGTAAGGAGTATCGATGCCTTCTCCCCACGACGAAGCAAGCGGCGCCTTCGAGAGGGTCATATCTATCTTGTTGTAGAATATGGCCACCGGTTTCACCGGATAGATCTTCCTGGCCCCGGCGACGATGTTTTCCATGCGGTGGATCTCCTGCATCTGATCGCTGAAGGCGCCCAGCTTGTCACGCGGGGTCATATCCTTGTTGGTCAGCGCCCATTTCGGGTAAGAATCGTGCCCTCCGCCTTCATGAAACTGGAAAAGCGAAATACCCTTGGCGCCCTTGCCAAAGATCGTCCAGTATGTGCGGGCGGCAATCTCCACATTCTGATTATGGGTATTGAACTCTCGCTGAAGCATCTTCTTGCCGCGGCCGAGGGAATCCATCAGGTCCATCTCGGCACCCATATAATCATCGGCGCAGTAGGCGTCCCAGCCTATGTTATCGGTCTCTTTAAGACCGATAAGGATCATATCCTCAAAGTTGTTCGGACGGAAACGGGCATAGTCGGAGGCAAAGAGATCAAGGTTGGAAAGCTGGGTTGTCGCCGGCCTCTTCAAAGGATCGGCTGAATTGACGGTTTTGACCGACTGTGTTATGCCCGTTGCAAATAACTTGCTTGAAAAATCGCGGAATTCCAGCCAGTTGGTCTTATTCTCTTCAGGATTCTTTGCCGGATATATAGCTGTAAAGTCCTTGAAATCGGAACGCCAGGCGCTGTTCAGCCTTTCGATGGTGCTGTATTTATCCTTCAGCCAGGCGCGGAATTTCTCCACGGAATAAGAACTATAATCAAGATTTCCGCCTGCCTCGCCGCAGATGCACCAGGCATCTATCGTCCTGTCCATCGCCCTGTCGCCAATCAACTTGAGCATATTCTCCCTGCCGTTCGCCAGGGCATCCTGCAAGGCAGGATCATAGGAAAGGCTGAATCCGGAACCTACGGTCCCTTCGGCATTGACGAAGCGCCCTTCCGGGGACTTGGCGGATTTTACAAACGCAGGGCTGTTACCATAGAGTGTGCCCCCAAGCCCGAAGGTAAGAAGGCCGCAATTTATCTTTTCGTTGCCACACCATATCCCCTGCTGGTGCGTGACACCCATCAATACCATGGCAGAGGGATCGAGGTATACGGCCCCGTTTTGAATCAGCCCCGTTTTGAATCGTTTTTTTGCATCCCGGATGCCGGTATAAAGGGAAACATACAGCGGATAAACCTTTGCCGGCAAAAAGCCTGCGGGAACCCCTGCAATCGCTTGAGGCGGCATCGTCGAAACGGCGGGTTTCACGGCCGGATCGAAAGCCGCGTCGTTGCTTATGTAGATGCTTTCGATAAGTCGTCTGCCTCCTTCGCGGACGACGGCGTTGGAAAGGTTAATAGAATATGCACCGGGATATTCAAATACCGTCTCGAACCTGCAGAAGCGGAATCCTGCTTCACGGCTGATCTTCTGCTCAAGATAAGGTTTGGCCGGGTTGAGCCTGTGAATCGGTGCATCGATACGCTCAGCACAAAGAGCCTCTCCGTTAGGAGCACGCACGATCGCCAGAATGTTGGCGGCTCTATCTTTATCGGTATAAAACCTGAGCCAGATGCTGTGCCTGCCGGGAGAGATAACCGTAAAGGGAATATAGCCAGATTCACCCGAACCTGTAAGAAGATTCACATCGGGCGCTTCCTTGATCTTTACATACTTCCATCTTCCGGTCTCATCGACGGCCTTCGATATGTCGAGACGTTGCGAGAATATCGCCATCGGCAAGGACTTTACCTCTTTTTCAAGCCCTTTCGGCGTCCTGGCGTGAGAAGCGCAGGGACATAAGATCACTGCAATTATGATCAAAGCATATCTGTAAGTTTTCAAGTATATCACCCTCCCTTTGCTTGCCGCTCCGGCAATAGAAGGCCTTGCCGGCGGCCGTTTTGCATAGCCGCCGACGGTGAGCATGCCGTGCCGGGCTGCAAAACCCGTCCTGTGCACCCTGGGGCCGGTCTGAAACGCATTACCTATAAATATGCTTTTTTCTTTCACTGATACCACCAGGATGACATCTGGTACATCTTACTGTACCAGTATAAGGCTGTCATGCTCCTGTGTCAAGTGCTGAATTGCCTCATTAAAAATCTACTCGAAATAATCTTCGGATCGAAATTGATAACCGGAGTCAGGTCTACACATTTGACAGCCCGGCGGCTTGACCACTTATACCCCTCCGCCCTGCAAGCGTTTCCTGTCCGCACCGGGTTCAAGTGTATATAAACCCGGAGATATAGCTGAAATCAGTTAGTTGAAATCGATCAGACTATGTAGCTATACCAAACCAATCATAAATGCTATTATAAGGGAATTACTATCAAGAATCCCCACGTCTTTGTGCAGAGGGAAATGTTACCGGAGGACATTATGAGATTAGATATTCATACACACTGTGATACTACAGATCCGGCAGAGGTAGAAGCCTTTGCCGGGATGTGCCGGAAGAATGAGACTGCTGCCTGTATTTACTCCGTAGGTCCAAGGTGCGGCCACCACTACTGCACCAATGAAGAGACGCTTGCGGTGGCAAAGGCACATCCTGACGTGCTTGTACCCTTTGCATTTGTAGATCTATGGGACAGGGTGGATACCAATGAAATAGATAAATTTGCTAAACAGGGTTTCCGCGGGCTTAAGTTCATCTCCCCCTACCACCCATATGACCACGATCTCTACATGCCCGCATACCAGAAGGCGGAAGAGGCGGGGCTCCCCGCCGTATTCCATACCGGCCTCTGGAGAGCGTGCAAGGCAGACGCACTTCACCAGCGCCCCATGCTTACGAATATGCGCCCCCTCACGCTGGATAGAATCGCTCGCTCATTCCCAAATCTGAAGATTGTTATGGCCCACATGGGAACCACACTCTTCCGGCAGGAAGGTGCGGAGATGATTCGGCTTCACCAAAATCTTTATGCAGACCTTGCCGGATGCGGAAGCTGGTTTACGGTGCGCTCCCATGATCTTGCAGAACTCCTCTCCGACCCGTCAAAGGAGATAGATTCTACATTCAGCTATTTTCACAAGCTGCTTCTGGGCTCCGATTCCTACACAAGTATACGCACACCCTTTGAGGCGGCACAAGACTGGTACAACCACACGCTTGCACGAATTGGGGTGCCAAAAGAGATTCAGCATGAGATTATGGGCGGCACAGCAGCGGGATGGCTGGGGCTTTATTAAAATCGGGGGGCAGGCATACAATCCCTATCCTTTGCAAATACCGGGCTTGGTAGTCATTACTACTTCTCTAAGGCCCTCCATAAAATATCGATAATCTTTCCATGAAACATCCGATAATACAAAGTGATCGGGACCGGGGATATATCGTCCTTTTTGTATAAATTCACGCGCTTTTTCTAATTCTTCATCAATATACGGCTTGCCTTTAGCCATCACATTTTTATCCAGGCCTCCGATAATGCTCAGCTTCGGGAATCGCTCCAGCATCGCGGCAACATCATTGCCTGCTTGTACTTCATATGGATAGATTGACGTGACCCCGCTCTCCAGCAGTAATTCTGTTAACTCGTCGATAAGACCATCGGAATCCACCAGAATAATTTTGATATCATACTGTCGCGCAAATTGCGCAATTCTAAGATAACGCGGCCGGATAAACTCCTGAAAGATTTTCGAAGATACGAGCATGCCGCTTTTGCACGCCATATCTTCCCAACATTCAATCAGGTCATAATCTGTTTCACGGACCATTTTCGTCCAGATACTGATAACCATTTCCGTATAATAATCCATTATTTCATGTATTAATTCCGGGCAATCATAGAAAGCATAAGCAAGATTTACATCACCCATCAATGTACGCGCAAAGCCATAGACACCTCCGTGGAAAAGCTGTAAAGGATAATCGCGATTCTTTGCTTTTTGTAAATATTCATGCCAATCGGCTGGAAAGCGTTCAGGGTCATCAGCTTGAAGGTGATGCTCCTTAACGTAATCCCAATCTTTTTTCGTCTTAACCGGCCATTCGATAGTGTGGCGATAATAATCCATGCCGGGACGGTAAACATCAATAGTGCCGTCATTCCATTTGCTGACAACCTCTTCATCCGTTTCCTTTATTACCACCGGTATCCCTCGTTGCGAAAGGCGCATGTTAACCGGCGATCTCTGCCATCCCCGATCTGCCCCTTCAAACTGCAACAGATTATCAATGCATATAGATAATCCAGCCATCTCCTCTTCCCATTGAGGCAGGATGGTATTCTTTCCACCGAATACTTTTATAAACGGTACCCGATCAACATCCCGGCCGAGCAATGTCCTGATGAATCTTTCACGGCTATTCATTACTTCTCCCCCAAGATACTTTTAGTTCGCTCAACATAAATATATTTTTTGATATGGCGGCTTATTCCTTAAAGGCCCCTGCAACTCAGGCTATGCAATCTATTTTACTCAGGTCTACAGGATATTGCAGCGACTTACCGTTGACAAAGCTGTTGATTTCCTTTAAAGCAAGATCTCCTATCCGCCGCAGATTTCTTGAGACGGCACCGGCTATATGCGGTGTCATCACTACATTGGGCAGATTGCGCAGAGGATGATCCGGCGCTGGCGGCTCGGGTTCGGTCACATCGATAAAAGCACAGAACCTGCCCGTTTTCAATTCCCTTATCAGCGCCTGCTCATCTACGATAGCGCCGCGGGCGGTATTGATAAAGAGGGCGTTATCTTTGATTTTATGAAGCAGACTCGCTGCGATCATGCCTTCCGTCTCTTTGGTGGAGGGAGCGTTGATGCTTATGTAATCGCAGTGGGAGAAGATATCTTCAAGGCTTCTCTTTTCGACACCCAGGGCGGATGCTCCCTCTTCCGACAAATACGGATCGAATACCCATATGGTGGTAACTTCGAAGGCTTGGAGATACTTTATCAATCGGCGCCCGACAAAGCCGGCTCCCACTATGCCCACCACGGCACCAAAGAGCTCCATGGCCTTAGCCGACTCCTTACATTTCCAGCCTCCGGCATCCACCGCCTGCATCTGCTCTTTCAGCCGCTTGCCGCCCATCAGGATAGCTCCCATACAGTAATCGGCCACTCCTATGCCTATGGCCGGGGCTGCTGTAGTTATGGGAATGTTCCTGTGGATGAAATCCCGGCTGATCACCGGTTTAACGCTTCCGGCCGCATGTGCCACCAGTTTCAGGTTGCGGGCACGGTCCAGGACGGCCTTTTCGAGCTTTACGCTCCCCCAGGAGGTAATAGCAATATCCGCTTCGCCGATTAGGTCCATCACATAATCAATCCTTACTTCCGGCTGCGGCCGCCCTATAATCTCAACAACCCTGGAGAGATCATCAATCATTTGTTCACCGAAAATTTTGCCGCATATGTCTTCTTTCAGCAGTAATGCGCACTTCATAATTTATACTTCCTCCATTAGCATCTCTTGAATCCACAGCCTGTAATTACGCTTCCACCCTTACTTCAGCGCTCTTGCCGGCAGTTAAATTGACGGTAAAGCCTAAATATCCCCATTGGTCACTTCTCAGCCGGACATCTTCAGAGCCTTCTCTGCAAAGCCGATAATCGGTCAAAGGCTGCAGGACAACGCTTATTCCTGTCTCCCGGCTGTCAAAAGGGCTATGAAAAACGCCTTCAAAACTATTGTAATTATCATCAACTTCATATTTGCCCAGAACATCATGGCCGAATTGAACCCGCCCCGGCCTGCGCCGTGCCCGCGCCAAAGAGATTACAGGAGCGCTAAGCCCTGAAAAACGGCTGTTACCGGCACCTCTGCCGCCGCTGAAGATATCGAACTTTTCCCAGCAGCATAAATCTTCAGCATGGTTTCTCTCCCACAGAGCCAGCAATTTATCGGCCAGGATTACGGCCTTATCCATATACCCGTGATTATAAAAAGCCTTCCACATAAACCATTGCGGTGGTATCCAGACAGCGCCGTTCCAATAACCTTTATCCCTGTAATAAGGACTGTTTTGCGGCACTACTGTCAGGCCGTATTCCGTCCACAGGCCATCCGAATCAAAAAGGTGAAAGGTTATCCGTTTCAGACGTTCTGAAGGAACGGAGCCGGACAGCAGCGGATAACATCCATCCAGACCGTACATCGGGAGTTGCCCATCCTCTTCAGTCCTCCAGACATAGATGCCGTAATCCTCGCTCCAGAGCTCCTTGTTAAGGCTTGCCTCCGATTTGTCTATCAGGACTTTCATATAGTCCATATCCTGGTCCCGGCCGAGGACATAAGCCGCCAGTCTGATAATCTTGGCATATCTTATGGCCAGAGCGGTTAACCCAGGCTGCTGCGCCTGTCTGAAGCATCGGTCAGAGTTAACCGGTAATGTTCTCTCGTAATCCCAGGCAAAGGGACGCCCGTCACAGTATACCAGCGAGGGATGATCATCTATGCCGTTGCGGTTGTTTCTCGATTTGATCAGGCCGTTATGATCAGGAAACGGCAACAAATCGGGCCAGGCATAGAAGGCCAGGCAAAGACGCTTCATATGATCGTAATGCCGCTTCAGTATCTCTTTATCTCCCGTAAAAGAGTACACTTCCCACCAGGCCAGAATACAAGTAGGGATAAACGAACCCACGCCGTTAAAAACATCCTCTTTCATAGCAGCGGGGTCAGGCATCTCAGCCAGTTGCTCCTCCGCCAGAGAGATACTCTCTTCCAATGCACCCAGGATGGTCATCCCGGCATCCCAGATGTAAAAACGCCCCCACTGATGAGCAGGAAAGAGGCGGCAGACCATGGCATCGCTGTTAAAAGAGCGAACGTAATGGCGATTATGCAATATCTCCCACCATTGGTGCGCATACGGCAGATCCTCACCAGACGGTGCTTCAATCTCCGGCCAGACAGGATCGGCCTCTTCGCTGCCAGAAATGCAATTCAAAGTAAGAAAAAGATTACGACATTCTCCGCCAGCAACGGTTATCGGCTCAGCTTCCATTCTCAAACGGAGCTTGGCCGCTTCCAAAGAGTCGCCGGCATCTACGTTAACCGGAAAGTTAATCCAAAAGCTTGAATCAACCGCTTTTATCCTTCTGAAAGGCATCTCCGGATTGGTCATCCGCCACTCCATGCCGCATAAGGAGAATGCCGGGTTATTCCCGGCATTTTCCTGTAACTTCAGACCAGGCAGTTCATCCGTATGAATCGGTGCAGCATAGATATCCCATTGCCATTCCCTGACATCGGAGGAGTGATTCTCCATGCACAGACGTAGATCAAGCCTGCCTCTTTCTACGGCCATAAATTCCGCTGTAAGCCGGCATTGGCCGTCATTATCCGGCAAATAAAGAAAGGACCAGTAATTCTCCCGAGAATCGCTTTTCCATCCCAGAACACGCATATTTCTATTGTCGTCAAAACGTTCCCTACCCTTTGTATATCCCTGCCAGGTATCCAGGACAGGATGCGTTTTGAAAGAGGGATAATTCTGGGTAAGGACCAGAATAAACTCTATTCCCTCCGGCTTGCCATACTCCGGAATAAAAACTGCATTAGCACCATAAGCACGGGATGATAGATTGCCCCACATATTTGATTTCGCATCCATGTCAACCTCCCGGAATGGCTTCCCTTCCATTGGCAGATCAATGCCGAGTTGCATCGAATATATTCCTTAAGTCGTCACCTATCCGGACAGATTGGTACTTAACATGGCCGTCGCAATAAAGAATGTTCAACCCATCATTATGCCAATTCCGTAGCACGGCTTTGGTGTTGTTCTCCCCTTTGGTGCCGATTTTAGCCGATCCCGGGTTGGCATTATTATAGAACTCCGCATCGGCTATTATGCCTGTTTCCGCTAACTTCTCTATCTGTGTGGTATCGTTGATAGTAATGGTACCCGGACAGAAGAACAACACTTGAAAGCATACATAATCCGATGGGAAGCCTGCCGTATAATCCGTCTGGCTGGGGCAATCGAAGGCCGTATTGGCATAATACGGCCGAGCGGAATTGGAATATTTCCCTTTAGCTCCCACGTACGGCGCCAGCAAATCCTCCCAGTATCTTCCCTGACCGGCAGCAACGGCCGAATTATATACCAGCGGAAAGACGGAACCGTTGCCTTCATCCTGAGCATACATCCACAGCGCCGTGCCTATCTGTTTAAGGTTATTCATGCAGGTAGTCTTTCTGGCATTCTCTCTGGCCTTGCCGAATACCGGAAAAAGTATGGCAGCTAACAATGCTATGATTGAAATGACGACAAGTAATTCTATCAGTGTAAATCCCCGCGACCTTTTTTCTCTGGTCATAGCCCTACACCCTTTCTCTTTTGTAACGAATTATATAGATCAATGCCTGGAAGCATCGAATATGTCCCTTAAATTATCACCCGTTTGAGCCGACACGTGCTCTACATGCCCGTCACAATAGAGTATGTTAAGACCGTTGTTATGTCTGTTTCTTAATATGGTCCGGCTATTGGAAACTCCCGGCGTTCCAATTCTAGCTGACGGTGGGGTCCCGTCTGTAAAGAATTCCGCATCGGCAATTATACCTACCTCCTGCGGTTTCTTGATATCTTTGATATCATTTGCAGCATTACCGGAATTTGCCCATAGTACTCTGAAATAAGCATAATCCGTTACCATAGTCGCAGAGTAATCCTTAAGACTGGGGCAATCGAAGATTGTACCGGCATAGCAAGGCCTGGCAGTTTTATCGTATTTTCCCTTTGCCTCAGCGTATGGAGCCAAAAAATCCACCCAGTATCTTCCCTGACCGGCTACACCCGAGGGATTATAAACCGGAGGGAAAGCCGAACCGCCCCCCAGATCCTCCGCATACATCTTTAACGCAGCCCCTATAAGCCTAAGGTTATTCATACATGTGGCCTCTTCGCTGCCCGCTCTGACTTTGGAGAATACCGGAAGCGCTATGGCGGTTAATAATACGATAGCTGAGATCATTGTCAGTAATTCATTTACCGTAAATCCCTGAGTTCCTTTATTCCTCTTCATCTGCAATCACCTCACATTAAATAATCTACATGCTTAGTAACCAGAACAAGGTATCGCCCTTCTTCATAAATTTCTCCGCTTTATCCACATTGCGTGCGACATATTCCTTTTTAAAGGGATCATAGATAGTGGTTTTACGCGGGAAGCTTATTTTTCTTACTCCGTCATATCCGGCGTGAATTGAAAATACTCTCTCGCTGGCAAAGACCTGATCATCCCCTTCGCTATAAATATGAACGCCGGCGGATTTGGCTATATTTCTCAGCAAGGGGGACGGCAGGTTAGGAACTCCCGACCATATCGATGTCCAATCCTTGAAACGCTTCATACAAAGGCCGGGTTTTCTAAAAGTAAATACTGCTCCTTCATTTGTAGTGCAGGATAGCTCGCCCAGAATCTGGGCCTCGGGGTCATCAACCCAGAAGACCGGTTCCAACGTTCTCTCGCACCCGAAGCGCATATAGGTGGGCAGACCTTTGGTTATTTCATGAGTATAATTATCGATAACGCAATTCAGGCGGGTCAGCTTACCTTCATATTTACTCACTTTTATACCGGTAAGGCCGGATATATTGTCGACCTGAGCATTCTCATCACCGACATAGCCGCTGCCATAAAGCCAGACCACCGTATGACCGTTGCCGCAGATCTTCTCCCTGATCAGCTTGCGTTCTGCATCAGGCAGATAGAAGCTGTTTAAAAAGAGATACATCTTGTATTTATCAAACGGGAAGTTTTTATTGCTAAGATCGCTATCCAGATAGATATCGAACGGAGCGCCTATCATGGTTAGACTGTGGTACATCTGATTGAGCAGAAAATCACGGCTGAGATCATTTATTTTCTGATACAGGAACGATCTGTAGCTGACGATAACGGCAATGCTCGAAACATTCTTATCTTTGGCAAGCGTGGTTCCGGCTATTTCCCTGAAGCTACTCACTGCTTTCAGAAGCGCCGGGCTGTCAAACCATTTATTACCGTCATTACCAAGACCGAAATAGTATAGACCGCTGCCCGGTTTGGTCAAAATCCCGGCAAAGTTCCTTTTCCATATATCGATAGTCTCTTTCTCGGTAGCTGCCTGGCCAAAATTGTCACCCCAAGTTGCATACGCGGCATTCGGAGCCGGAGTGACAAGATATGTTCTTGTGTCCTCCTCTATAAGCGCGAGTTTCCCATGCAGGATTATGCTGTCCAGGGGTATTTGAGAGACGAAGGCGCCCCCGCTATGCCTTGCTTGATATGAGTAGGGTGCGGTGATAAAATCCACATAGGGCGATTCCAGTATTCGGGAGAACATCTTTACTCTTCTGTTGGCGATTATATTGCCTGCTGCATCCCCATCCTGCCACCACTCCGGCAAAAACATATAACCGTTCCAGAGTCCGGCCAGTTTCTTATTACCGCTCTCTTCCTTAATTACCTTACAGAAATCTATGGCTACATCCGCCGCCAGCTGATGATGGTATGTCAGAAAATCTATCATTCTCCGGCTCTTATTCGGGGAATAGAAGATGCCGTCGTCGGCCAGGCTCAGCTCCTTCCAGGCGGGTATGGTAACTCTCTCAAATGTAACGTCCGCATTATTCCATTTTTTTCGCAAAAGCTGAACATCGTCGTCATATTCAGCTTTCAGCCATTCAATGAACCCCTGCCGGGCCGGTGTGCTGTAATCCCAATAATCTCCCCACTCACCCGATCCGCCGCTTAAAAAAAAGCCCAATACCCTCTCTGCATACGGCATGCCTTTCACATGTTGCACGAGCCGGCGCAGATCGCCCTTTACCTCTTCGCGCCAGATTTTGGATGCCATGGAGGCACGATCACCTTCGCGCATATTCGGCGGCCAAATTGCCAACTGATCAGCTTTGCCGGCAAACCAGCGCGGCTCTCTGGCTTTTAGAATATCTACGCTAACCAGGATCAGAAAGTATGTATCGGGACACTTTTTTAAGATTCTTTCAGCATCGTTATCTATCCCCTTATAAAGCCCATCTCCCTGATATGCCCGGCCGCCGGGATTGATAGACAGGAAATGGATTTGCACCCCGGCCTTGGCAAAGTTGGCAGTGGTTTCCATATGGGCAACAGGCTGGTGATCTCTATAGCCGATCACCGGCAAAGGCTTATCATTGAGCATTAAAAGAGGCACACCGCTATCCGAATTTACCAGAGCATGCATTTCCTGCCCTCCACCGTTTAAAACGCTGTCGTCACAGAAGCCGACTGTATTTATACATAACGCCAATATAGCATAGAAAGGAATAAGCGCTTTCACTACAAATCCTCCTCAAACAAAGATGTATCATCTCTCACATTCAAAGTGCCGCCGACAACAATAAAGATCGATATCCTCGTCCTTTAACTGTAAGTATAACGGTTCCGGCTTGTTTGCTGGCATTGTAGCCATGGCAACTTCCAGACTCTCTACGAGCAACTTTCTATTTCCTTAGCAGGCAATCGTTAAAAGCGATAGTGACGCTTGTTAACTGCAACTGCTTATAACTGCTTATAATTTATAAAATGATTATAGCCGCCTGCGGCTTGCTTGTCAAGGAAAAAATTCAGCGCAGAGGGATTGAAAGGGAAGAGAATGGGATCAACTCCAAGGAAATGAGGTTCTGAAGATGCTGACCTTTCAGCGTATCCTGGAACCTGCCTCCAAGCTGAAAAACTTTGAAAGAGAAGAGCGCTATTTTGGTAAGTATAACTTATCTCCGGCTCGTATGATTGACAGTTTAAACGCCGTATCCGGCGTGCATCTTCAGCAGAACCATTACATGTTTGACTACTATGACAAGATGGTAGAATGCATCGGCAATACTCTGGGTATAGCTTTCTCAAGGCGGATACTTCCCTGGGATGAGATAAGAAGTTTATTGGCGGCTACGAAGAAGTAGCTGTTTCCCTACAATTTTCTGAGAAGCAAAAGCAGCCGGTAATCCGCTTGTTTACTGGGATACCGGCTGTTTTGCTTCCGCTTTACTGTAAAAGTCAGGTTATAGCAAGAAGATGATTTTTTTGCAATACGGATATTTCATTTGTTTCAGGACACCCGAATTTTAGGTCTTTTTTCTCTGAAAAAAGCCAGATATTCGATGTACTCAGCATCGTGCAATGCTTTCTGCAGAAGATCATCGACATCATACCTATTATCTCTCGTAACAATTACGATGTCCATATTCTTTCATGAAGGCATAGCGAAGCCAACACCTCTCTTTTGTTTCAATTCTCTTTCATTCAATAGCATCTCTCTTAACCCCATGCCCTAACTAAGGGCCATCTCGGCGTATAGCTTTTGCCGCTGCCCTGCGGCGTGTAGACATATATTCTCTCAGGCCGGTTGTTGGTATCGGCAAAATAAAGATTGCCAGCATAATCTCTGGTTGCCTTGGCGATATACGCCGAATGATAGTTGCCATCATCGAAGGAACATATCTCTTCCTGTTCCAGGGTATCGGGGTTCATCCTGAAGAGATACATTCGGTAAGGCATCCTTCTGTTGTTATCTTGGCGTGAAGCAGCATAATAGAGCCAGCCGTCATCGTCGCAGATCAGGCCGCCGACATGATTGCTAGGATCCGTGCCGGGAGCAGGCCCTAGATCATCAATACGGTTATCGGCAAAGTGATAGCGAAAAAACCTGTTGATAAAAGGAACTCTCTCCATGTTCCAGGTAACGCCGTAAACGCTCTCGCCGTCAGGAGCGGGCGTAACGTCATAAACCGAACGTTCCTCAGATGGTGCCGCCGGATCTCTGGGGACACGAACTTTAAGTTGCATCAGTCTGCCAGCATCTGCATCATACTTCACAATGTAGCCTAGATCATCCGCCGTATAGCCGTTGCCGTCTGCGTCTACCCAGACGGACTGGGCATTGGTATCACCTATCCTTCCCAGATCACGATAGCATCTCTTTTTTAAATCATAAATGTAGAAATGATCTCGCGGCCAGGTAACACCGTACAGCAAACATCTTTCCTCGGCCAGTGCCATAGCTCGGCTACCTTCATTAGGGCTCATCACCCCGAAGTTCTTCACCTTTTCGGTAACCGGGTCGTAGCTGAAAATGTTAAAGCCTCGAGCCATGCGCTCGGGATCGTCCCAAGTATGCCAGGCACGCCAAATAAAATCTCCGGCAGGCGGTCCCGAATAGTGAGTAGCACAGTAAAATCTGCCGTCGCTGGCAGGCAATAAGCCGTAGTGAATCTTACAAACGGGAGCACGTCCATTATCTGGTGATTCATTCAGCGCCGGACCTACTTCCAGCATATACTCCGTTTTATCCTGCTGCGGATCGTATCTGACGATGAAGGCGCTTAGCCCGTCCACCAGTTCTCCGCAGACACCCACATAAATATTGCCATCCCTGCCGGTGGTTATGGACCAACAGGTGTCGTGCATGGGCAGCTTATCGAAAATTATCGATCGCATAGTTCTTCCCCCCATCGAAAATTATACTGAATTGCGGTAGATGAAGAGATGGCTTATCCTGTCCGCCTCTCCCAGGTATATCTCTCCCTGTCGACCGGCAGCCATGGCTGCAAATCGGTAGCCATGCCAGAGACGCGGGGAGGTAACCCGCAAGATGCCCAGATCTCTCAAGTCTCCCTCGCCATACCTGAACAAATGGCAGCAATCCCGGCCGGCTATTCCGTAAAGAGCGCCGTCCGTAGCTACTGCCAGGCAACGAATGTAAGGCTGATTCAATGGCTTGCCCAAAGAATCCATCCTCGCTCTCTTCAGGCTAAATCGAAAGAGCCAGCCGTCGGCGTTGGTGCCGCCGTAAAGATAATCACCGTGACAAATCAAGCTCTCCACCCTGTTGTACATCTCACGCCCCTTCAGCGTCGGGATCTGCACATCCAGTTTTACCATCTTTTCATCCTTTTTGACGTATTTGAATAGTTTATTCCATCCCGATACGCCATAAACATCGCCTGTGGAAGCAAGAGCCAAAACGGGTGAAAACGGCAACTCTACCTCTTCTTTGACTTCAAGCCTTCTTTCAGCCAGGTGATAGATGAAAAAAGTACCGCTTCTATCGGTCAGGCCATAGAGGCGCTCTCGGTCGGCTGTCAAAGATGCCACGCCTTCGCCGGTCACAGGAGACATCAATTTCACTAAGCGATTCTTCCGGTAAGCATAAATAGAGCCCTCTCCATTCTCCGGTTTCGTTCCGATATACAGCCCTCCATCGGCAACGACCAGAATACTCTTTCGGCAATTCTCCTCTATTACACCTAGATTGCTAATCTGGCCGTTTGCATAAACAAAGAGATGAACCCGCCTTCCGGCGGTGGTTCCATAGAGCCGGCCGCTGTAAACCATGGAAGTTATGGCACATTCCTCAGCTGGCAGCGGCAGCGCAACGGCTTCCACATTGCCTGCCTGCACGTAACACGATTCCAAATAATCCTGAGGATAGAGCTTCTTGGTACATATAAAACCTGCCCGTGCTTGCAGCATAATGCCGCTGTCATCGTAATAGCTGTTCTCCCCCGGTCCTCTGCCTACTACCTCCTGCCCAATCGGGAAATCTGCCTGTGGCCAACTCCTTTGCTCCAACTCTCTTTCATTCAATGGCATCTCTCTTACCTCCGACACGATGTACTCCTTTGCTAGCTTCTACTCCCTCTCCGCATTGACCAGACAAAGATCTATCAAGTCCTGTAGCGGCGCCGTAGCCAGGCCGATACAGGTATCGGCTGCACCATAATAAAGCTTCAATTCCTTCGTCCCGGCATCAACTATAGCTCCAGTAGAAAAGACAACGTTGTTCGTTACTCCAACCCTTTCATAGGGCTCTTCAGGAGCTATTATCCAGCCAGGAGCTCGGCCGATCACTTTTGATGGATCATCCAAATCGAGCAAGGCGCAGCTCAGAGAATACTGAAGCCTCAATTCGCTCACACCGTGATAGATTACCAGCCATCCTTTTTCCGTCTTGATAGGAGGTGCACAGGGGCCGACTTTTCGCCTATTCCAAACTTCCATGCCAAAGTCCATCAGCAACCGATGATGCCCCCAATGTAACAGATCTGGTGAATAGGAGATCCACAATTGTCCTGGGCGTACATGGCCAACCGGGCGATCCAGCCGCACATACCTGCCGTTAATTTTTTCGGGGAAGAGTACGGGGCATCTATTATCCGGCAAAGAGATGATATCTATTCTCTCAAAAGTCTCAAAATCGGTAGTTTTTCCCAGCATACCTACCACTCCATTGCGTGAATAGGCTGGATACACTATATAGTAAGTATCATCTATTTTAGTGATCCGCGGATCTATTGTCCATCCATCATATGGGGCAAATTCCGGGTCCGTAGCGGCTTCAATAAACGGCTTCTCCCGTATCTCAAAGCCAACTCCGTCTTCACTGGTGGCTATATGCATCCTGGCGGTGGTATTGCTGTCGTAAACCGATAGCAACAGCAAATGCTTTCCTTGGAACCAAGCAGCTCCGCAGTTGTAAACCGCCTCTGCGCCAGGTAAATCTGCCGGTGTAATGAGCGGATTATTTGGGTGCCGTTTCATAATAGCTGTTTGGATACGTCGAGCAGACATTTCACTTTTCCTCCTAGTTTATTTTTGTCAACATTTTTATCTTAACTTGCTAAGACGGGAAGTCATTTATGCTCGTATAGTATTCACATGTATCTTCCTTCATACGTTGCTGGCTTTTAATATCGCTCCTTGTTTCTTCAGCTCTGTCAATAATTTATTTGTATCCAGCTTTTTGAGAGAGACATTCCTTTTGGCGGTCAAAGCAGCAGCCGTTCCTGCAGCCTGACCAGTAATAACGCAGCAAGGTATGAAACGGATAGATGCCAACGCTTTATGCGTAGCTGAGATACATCTTCCGGCCATAAAAAGATTATCGATAGTTGCAGATATAAGGCATCTATACGGTATATCGTAAGTCTTAACCTGCGTCCAGCTCTGATGTCCTCTGGAGCTATGGATGTCCATAGGAGTACAATTGCATCCTATGCCGTCAAGAAATTTCTTTCCCTGCAATATATCTTCTTCTGTCAACAGATATTCTCCCATTACCCGCCGAGTTTCTCTAACGCCGATAGAGAACCCTCCTCGATCCTTTCTATGGCTGTTCTCAAAACCGGGAAAATTCTGTCTGATGAAACTTACAAAAGACGTGATCTGCTTTATCGATTCAGTTTCAGCATAAGTCAAATCCAAAACGTTAGTACCATCCACAAATGGAATAAAACTCCCGTCTATGGTTACTCTGTTGGTGCCAATCTCTCCACTTATCCATATGCAATCGTAATTCATATGTATTATCCCTTTTTCACGGCTATCTTTAAGTAACCTGGAAAATCCTGCAAAACTGAACCTTGGCAGGTCGGTGCTCCACTCCACGATTTCTTCAGGGTATTTATCTTTATATTTCAGCATATAATCAAGCAATACTTCGTTATCCACACCTTCCAGAACAGGACCATAATGCGTCATAGCTTGCATCTTGCCGCTCTCTTCATCCCCTTTCCAATAAGCAGCACCGGCTCTTGCTGCTACATCTCCATCCCCTGTAGCATCTATAAACCTCTTTCCTAAAATTACTTGGCGGCCTGATTTATTTTCTACTACAAGGCCGGTGATTTCACGCCCTTCGGATACTACATCCGTTATCAATGTATGCAGCAACAACTCGGCGCCTGCATCTTCAAGCATTTTCAAAGCAACAGCTTTGAAAATATCAATATACATACCGACCATATAGCCGGAGACATTCTCATTGTAAAATTCGCGTATAATCCCATCTGCCTGTCTAAGCTTATCTATAAGTTCAGCCATGATACCACCGTGAATTGTGGCATTATAGCCTCCTACCCATTTCATAGGCACACCGCTTACAGTTCCACCAAGACATCCATATCTTTCAATGAGAAGTGTTTTAGCGCCACAGCGGGCAGACGCTATTGCTGCCGCTAAACCGGCAATGCCACCACCGGCTACTACTACTTCCGCTTCCCTTAAAATAGGAACTTCTTGCGCAGGAATCAGGATATTGTTTTTATTCATTTGCAAATTCTCCTTCATATTTAACAGCCCTCTGTAAGCAGCTACTGAGACATTGCATCACTAAGAAGCTGATTAATCATCTTAGCAGCCTTAACCGCCGCAGTCCCAGCAGATTGCTTTCCCAGATAAGCCAGATCCAATTCATCCTTGACAACGCTCTGCCATCTGTCAGTAGCCAGATATGGCGTTAGCGGGCTGGGCACAGTATATCGCACCTCCTCCATAAAGGTTTTATTTACCCCTGACAGATGCATCGGATTGGTTAGGAAAAGCTCCGATTCGGCTATCTTCTTGATTACAGGTATATTATAGCCGGCCTTGGCCAGCTCCTTTTCACAATCTCCCACCACCAGATGCTCCATCAGCTTCCAGGCGGCTTCAGGATGCTTCGTGCGCTTGCTCATCACCCAGCCACATGGGCCTGTTACCATGTTGACTCTCTCCTTGCTGTGCAACCCGGGAGCTACTCCCCATCTAAAGCCGCTGACAGTATCTCTCAGTATAGGAACGTAGTATCTGCCGGATAGAAACATAGCCAGCCTGCCAGTCTGAAATAGTTCCAGTTGGCTGGCCTCCTGCATATCTGCATATGAAGGCATAACCTTGTCTTTGACTCTGAGGTCGACCAAATATTGAAAAGCTGCTATAGCTTCCGGGCTATCCAGCAGGCATTTCTTTCCATCCTTTGAAAAAACCCGGCCCCCGTTTTGATAGATCAGCAGGAACACGTTATTTATCAAGCTCCCAAACACCCTCTTTTTCCCCTGCCTACTTGTCAGCTTTAGGGATGCATCTCTAAATTCTTTCCAACTCAAGCTTCTATCCGGGTAAGGCAGTCCGGCTTTATCAAATATATCCTTATTGTAAAATAGAGCATAATCAGGAGACCAGTCTGTACCAAAACCATATATTTTCCCTTTACCAATTACTTTGCCGTCGAACATATATTTATAAAGGACTTGCGGATAAAACCCATCCAGCTTTACCGTGTTACTTTTGGTGATAAAACTATCTAAAGCCATCACAACACCTTTTTGTATATATATTGGAACCATATCAGGACTTACTCTGAATATATCCGGGGGCGTGCCACCGGCAATCATTGTGGCCAACTTAGGGTAGTAATCCTTGGTAAACCACATCTTTTTCACCTGTATACTGGGATTTATTTTCATGAAATCATCGATTGATTTATTGATAATCTTACATCCCGTATCCGTCGGCGAATAAGTACATGCTATGGAAATAACGACCTTGTCGGCATCTTCAGTTTTATTGCCGCAGCCAGACAACATCATAAAAGAAGCCGCCAGCAACAATATGCAGATAGAGGATATTATTTTTCTCATATCAGTTCCCTCGCGTTCGATGCTTATTATTCTTTACACCAATACATGATGTTCTTCATACGTTTACAAATCTGCCCAAATAGCTCTATCATCTGGATCGCTTCTTCAGACAACTATTAATCTTCTCAAGCTTTTCTGCTATAAGCGCCCTCTTGCCTGCATATCTTTCGTGATCGTTACTATATGTCATCTCGTCTTTAACCAAATCATCGCTGATTTTGATAATACTCTTGCTTTCCTTAATCAGTAGCGCCATGTCTTTTTCATCTTTTTTGTCATTACGTTCCAATTCACCAATCCTCAATTTTAAAAGATGAAAATACTCCCACATTTCCAATCCATCCCTTAACAATTCCAAGCGTAAAGAGGGATTAAGCCCATCCTCAGGTTTATGGCCGGCCGGATATGCCAGCAATCCATCGCCAAAACCGGAGCGCCAAGATATTTTTGGAGTTCCATCCCTTTCAATGTCATTAATTCCATTATATCTCCACGGGCTGACAGTACCCCAAAAAAGAAACCCCTCCAGGTTTAGCTTCTCTACAACCCACAACAATGCATATTTATCTATATTAGGACCAGGTATTCCATACAATGATCCGGCTGTGGCGCCACCGCACTGATAACCCCAGACGATTTTATCCTTTACTCTCAGTGCCTCAAGAGACTTGCGCCAAAGCCCTCTCATCGGCACCCATATATCCGCGCAATCTTCGTGACCGTTCTCCAGAACATTTCCCAAATTATAAGGGACCAATATCTTGACTTCAGGTGCAAGCTGCTTACACAAAACGGCTTCTGCTTGTACCTTATCAAGCACTCTGGCTGACGGCTCATCCCAACCATAGAAGTAGGCTTTACTCAGCCATCCCTTTTTCTTTAGATGCTCGTAAATTTTCGGGATATATACATCTAATGACAAAAAATTCAGCTTCTCAGAATTCATCCCAGCGGCAAGGTGTACTCCTGGCAAGGTAGCTGCGCAGAACATCTTGCCTCCTTTGTTCAAAATAAGTTGGATATTCTTATCATATTCCTTAAAATCAAACAGCCAGCGGCCGTTTTTCTCTTTCCAGCCTAGATACGGGATACCGGCCAAAGCACTTCCCTCAAAACTCCAAGGCCTTGTCGGCGTCAAACGATAGCTAAGCAGAAATTCCATATATTTCCTGCATAGTTGCGGAGATATATATTTCTCCGGTTCTTCAGCCGCTTTATCGCCAAAGAAAAAACGGGCCAAGAGATTAACACGTAACGTAACATCAGTAGGAAAATTTAATTCCCGAGGCACCTCAAAATCCCACACGCTTACAGATATAGGAACAGAGATACTCTGTTCAGGCTGCCCTGTCCTGACAGTTAATACTCCTGTATACTCACCGGCAATTGTTCCCGGAGGCGTATGGACTGTTACCCAAAAAGGTTGGACAACTTTATTGGCCTCGATACTTGTCTCATTACACGGTATAAGAGGATCGGGATACCATTTCCCCTGTTCATATACATAACCGACTCTCCATACTTTAATGTTGCCGGCGGTTATTCTACGCCCCCTTACATCCTTTAAATCGGAACAATATATGTTTATATTCTTCACCTCTCTGGAAATAGGAATAAGAACAAGCTGTGCGTTCTCATACTCGTTGGCAGCCATTTTAAACTTCAAGCTGTCACTACTTGAGAGAGAGAAGGGTTGATCAAAAAAAATTTTATCGTAAGGTGAAGTTACTCTGGCAATAACAGCTGTTCTTGCTATAAGTTGGCTTTCCAGGCCATTGTAAGACTTTAATCTCTTCTTCATGATTTCTACTTTTAAAGCTTCGGTGTTTATTTTTGCGAGCACATCGTGTATAGCCAGCGACTTACTCTTCCACGCTTGCTTATCGCCAACAGCCGCTATGGCTATTACTTGTTTCTCCAACTTCTCCAGTATTTTATCAATATCTCCCTTCTCACAAACATGCCTATTTGCAAATGCAACCATCCATCCCAAAGAAGGGATTTTCTCACAGAACTTTCTTATTGAATTAAAGCCCTCATCGATTTTTCCATTCTTTTCATTGATGCTTTCAATTAGCCTTTTCAAATCCTCTATATTGACGCCTTGCCATGTTCTAAAATAGGTTCCCTTTCCTGTTTCCGCTACTGTGAGAAACAGAAAGTCAGGTATATCGCTTGTTATACGGTAAGGGATAGAGAAGGCTTTTGATCCCTCAGCAGCAATACGGCCTTCTACGGTTGTATTGCAAGAGGTTATTTCTCTGTTTTTTACAGAGCCTATATTGATAACTATATCTATCGCTTCTTTGCGTAAATTTTTAATATCGACCGAGGCATTATTCTCTCCAAGAGAAATATCTCCCCAAGATAGCAATGATACTTCCACTGAGGAGGCCTTATTACGCTCCATGATCATATAGTTCCAAATACTGCTCAGGTCTTTTTCGGAGGGGAAACTCCAACTGCTATTTCCTGCCCTGTAAGCAGTGGAAACAAGTATAATCCCTTTGCCTACTCTCTGGTACATGACTATCGGCATACCCTCCGGAGTGCTGTTTGCAACAGACCATTCCGATGACCAATCTTTAAATGCAGCCCAACGTGATACAACTTTTTCAAAACTCATGTCAGCATTCGGATTAGTGACGGTATTCTGTCCACCGCCGCCACTAGATTCGGTCTTGAATAAAAATCCTGAGCCAAGGGCATGTATCCAGTTCGTATCACTATCCATAACCGGCGCAACGAGAATTATCCCTCCTCGCTCCAGAAAAGCCTTCCACTCCTGAGCATATATAGCGAAATTCTGCTTGTTTGCTAGATTATACTGTCTACCACAGATAACCACATCGTAGGTATCTAATTTTTTTATCAGTTCGCTTACTTGCCTGTTTTCCCACTTTCCCAATACCCATCCCAGCTTGCCGCATATGCCATCATAATCATCTTTAGGAGAAGGGCTCTCCAACCTATCACTATAAATCAGCGCTACTCGAGGAAGCTGAGACGAGTTTCCCCAAGCAAAACAACTACCGGCAAAGGTAATAGCAATATAAAGAAGCACTACAGCTATATATGCCCTAATTTTCATTTGTAACATTCCCTCCATAATTTCAGATTTTCGTAATAACTATGTAATAAAAACTAGAAACTCCATCTTGCTTATGGTGATAATCGCCAATCCACGTTTTTATCCGTTATCCCGAATGGGCGCATCCATTCAACATGGTTATCTACAAAGCAGGCATTTCCGCCGCCAGAATGATTGGTACCAAAAAAAGTAGAATAAGAAGCAATTGTAAAAGCCAGCCCATCTGGGCGTGTTTTTGTTTTATCGGCTACCATCAATATTTCAGAAGGCCGTTGTATATCCGATAGGTTCTTGAAGGCAGCAAAAATTGGCGTGCTATGCCCCGGATAAGCAAATACATAAACGTTTACGGTGTAATCCGTATAACCCATTTCAGTTGCCGGCACTCTTGCCTTCGGCGGCATGGATGGGCAACGAAATATTGTTTGAACTCCATCACTTTGAAACTCGACTATCGGCATCTTGCCATAGCCTGCCATTGCCGGAATCGGGAAGGTAGGCAATTCCGCCCATTTTGCCACCCCCGGTTTCAGCGCTGCTGGGAAATAGCCATCATAATCCTCCGTATACATGCTTATTGCCATGCCTATCTGTCTCAAGTTATTGGCACATGCAGCCTGCCGGGCTTTCTCTCTGGCATTGCCGAAGACAGGAAAGAGTATAGCACTAAGAATTGCAACTATAGCAATAACGACCAATAATTCAATAAGTGTAAATCCTATTAGGTTATGTCTTTCTCGCCCTGTTCCTATGCCAATCTTTGACATTCGTCACACCCCCTTATATATATATAATTCTCTTTCTTTATCCTTATACCTGTTCCAATTGCACTAAATCCTCTCTTGTATCTCACTCCTTCCAGGCAGGCGCAGCATATTCACTCCTCCGCTGCTCTCCACCATAATTGAGGCAAACCTGGAAGCATATACAGCAGCCTGATAGGCATCTTTCTCTTTTATATATTCGGCCAAAAAGGCTCCGAACCAGGCATCCCCGGCACCAGTAGTATCTACAGCTTTATCTGTAAACACGGGCACTCGGTGAGTTTCCTCCCCAATCTGCAGCAGAGCGCCATCTGCTCCGCATGTCACTATGCCCAACGGTACTCCACTGAACTTAAGCTTTGTCAAAAACTCTTCGTCTCCGAAGATGCTGTTTCTATACAGCCGCTGTATGTCCTCCCTGCTGCCCTTTACCACGTTGAAGCATGGCAGTATCTCATCAAGATAGCATATCTTCTCCTGTACGCTCAAACGGCCTACTTGGGAGGAAGCGCCACCATATCCTCCCAGGTCTACGGCCATATTTGTCTGATACAGAGAGAGCTCTTCTAACAATGATAACGGAATCTCATAGTCTATGGGGCAAATCAGAAACATCCGAGCATCGAGATACGCTTCGGGTATATCTCCGAACTTCAACAATCCCGCCTTATGCAGAAACTCCAGCCGTTTATTGCCCGCCTCATCGTAAACAAGCCTGTTTTCAGTACCTCTATCCGTTATCTCTACACCCAGTATGTCTACACCTGCCTTCCGCAGTACCTCCAGAAGTTCATCGGACATATCCCTACCGGCCCTGCTGACCAGGCCTACCTTGGCGCCTGATCGAGCGGCAGCCACAGCACTGTAGGCAGCAGGGCCGCCCAACAATGGCCCCATCTCTCGTTCATCGGCAAAGATTATCCATTCTTTGAGTATGTGCCCAATAACTATCAAATCATACTCACACATGGCGTTACGCTCCTAATCGACTAGTCTCTGCAGTAATATGGCGGGATTACTTCCTGCTGTAGCGGCAGATCAACCCAACTGCCGGTCTCCATTGACCTGAAAACGGCGCACATAACTTCAACGGCATGAGCTCCATCTTCGCCGCTTGTAAGCGGCTCCGTGGCGCTGATGATGCAATCGGCAAAGTGCCTCCATAGGTTGGCATAGTTATTCGGTTCCCGTGGCGGATAAAGAGATACCCAGCGTTTCTGCACTGAATCAGCAATGATATCCTCTGCCCAGAACACCTGAGGCCATCGGTATTCTCTCAGCAGTTCAGGCAGCTCTTCATGCCGGTAATCTCTGTTGGTGTAAACCGCAAGCGGCGCGCTCTGATAAGGATTCTGCGCATCGGAACTGGTCATAATCGTCCCTTCGCTGCCATAAAGCTCAGTAAACTGGGACACAACTGGACTAAAGCGGTTACAACTGACATAGCTCAGGGCTTTATTCTCATGCTCCATCATAATTACCGCTGTATCATCGCACCGAGAATACTCTTCCGGCAACACCCGCCTGTCAGCTATACCCAATACCCTCTTTACTGGTGCGCCCATCAGCCAGACCAACAGATCGATGGCATGTGCACCGGTATCGGAGACGGCGCTACCGCCGGCAATTTCGGGATAAAGCCGAAAATCGGTGAAAGCAATGTTATCCTGATAGAACTTGACGTGCTCATGCATGGTGGCCCGTCCCATGACCACTTTACCGATGACTCCGGATCGGGACAATTCCTTGGCCCATTGGTTCTGGCTCCAGAAACGTCGATCGCAGCCTACCATCAGCTTGACGCCAGCCGCCCGAGCAGCCTTGACTATATCCCAAGCCTCTTCATTGGTGCAAGCCAACGGCTTCTCTATCAGGACATTGACCCCAGCCTGGGCTACAGCCATACCATGCTCCCGGTGAAACTTGGGTGGAGTAGCAATAACAACGGCATCCAAGTACTTGCACTTACTGAGCATCTTCTCGTAATCAGTGTAACTGGCCTTGGCTTGCCATTTGCGAGCGGCATGCTCGGCAAACTCCTCCTTGGTATCACATACCGCCGCCAGCTCTACATCCGGCATACCGGCTATACTGGGGAAATGGGCTATCTCCGCTATGCTACCGCAACCTATGACACCTACTCTAAGCTTTTTCAATCCCCGCACCTCCGGAATATATTCTATCTTTTAAAGTATACATCCTTGGCTTACCTTTCTCTCTTACCGGCAATAAATTCATCCATCTTCTCTCTGGCTTCGCTATCTGAGGCATACTGAATAGGTGCGCTCTTGGAT
>DHPR01000031.1 GCA_002410925.1 bacterium UBP13_UBA5359 | reverse complement strand
GCTATCGGTATAACCGGTCACATGGCGACGTGCTATGCCCCCACAACCTATAATTCCTACTTTAATCAACATGATTAACCTCCTGCCCCCTTCTTGTAAAGCTATCTTAGACACGGCGTCATTATACTGCTTCCCGGCAGATTATAGTAATTATAACCTCGTCACGGGTACCTGCGCTTTGTCCCCATATTCATAGCTCATCGTCACGCTTTGCCGTTTTTTGCCTTTCATTGCTACATATTTAAGCCCTCGGTACTGCGCTGTAAAGCTCTTCCGTCGTTAAATCTTTAATATATTCAAAAATATATTCAAATATACTCTCACCCTGTGAACTCTCTATGAGCTCTTTATTTTTCAATCTCTTTAAATTCTATATTATCAAAGAGCAATCTAGGCCCTTTCCTTCCCCACATGTTGGCTATTATAAAGATCTTGACATATTTCGTGCCTTGCCAGAACTTATCCCTGTCCTCCTCGGAGGTGCTCACGCCCTCGAAATACATTTTATATTCTGTCCATTCAGCAGGTATCCTGACTACGGCAACCACCGGCTGAAGAAAGCCGCTATGATGTTGGCGCACTTTGGTGCCTGCGGGATAGCCCTTGGCCAAAGGCTTGCTTAACTTTAATTTATAGCTACCGTTATCATTTTTTGTAAAGACAGAGATGCTGCTGCTATATTCATAGTTGGGAAGATCTGCCAATTCCGGCTTAGCATTAAAAGCCACAGCCGTAGGAATACTCCTTCTCTTCTCCCATTTAGAACCATCAGCTATTGCAATCGTCGTTTCGCCCTTTACCGCCGCTTCAACAAGAACGGTTTCCGTATCCGGTACTATGACGGCATTGGATTTTATGATGCTTCTCTTGTTAACATCGAACATAGCCAGGCCCAGCGAGCAAACACTCGGATCATCAGCTGAACCTGAGGCTGATTTTAAGAAAGCTGAGAGTTCATATTTTTTTGAAGAATCAACCGGTATCAGCTCCTTGCTTATCAAAATTATCGGAACCTCGGAAGTCTCAAATGAGGCCTTACCCGCCTTTTTATCAGTGGTGCAAATGCTCACCGGTTTATCCCAGGCAGATGCTGCATCAGGAGCTTCCGCATCACCAGCCTTAAATAGGTTTTGTCCGCCAAAGGCAGCCGTACTTAACGAAAACATTACCAGCGTCATCAAAGAGATACATATCATTCTTTTCATAACAACCTCCTGATTGCTAAAGATTTAGACATTACTATCGGATACTTTTTGCAAATATCATGCTCGGCATAGGGCTGCGGCCGCTTTTTCACAACGGCCCCTTTGTTTACAACAACTTACTTTTGCGAGCACCGCTACTCTATGCCCCGGCTATATTGCTTCACATTTACTCCCAGTCCAGACCGCTCTCGAAGTTAGCGGCGGCACTGCCGGTTTTAAATGCATCAGAAATATATTTACGCCGGCTGACATGGCGCCGAGATAAAGGATCTCCATGCCGTTATCCGCATTATTTACATCTTTACTGTATTATTATTATCTTGTAATCCCGGGGAGGGATTTTAAAGTTGAACGTATTCTTTTCGAAGCTTTGGCTTTCATCGGTAATTCCATCAAACACCTTTTTAGACTTTTTAACGGCGCCTATTTCTGCCAGGTTCAACTTTACCTGTACTTCCTCGGGAGTTTTGGCGACATTGCCGATGATAGCCATTATCGCCTCTTTTTTCCTGTAAAGACTCACTTTCACGCTATCGCTTGAGCTCTTTACATACCTTTCGTTCTTCCAATACGGTAGAAATTCGACATCGTCATCTCCCAGCCCAAACTTATCCTCGGCATTCCACACGTCGAACACTGTCTTCACATGGCACCAATGCGGCAGCACCCGGCAGTCATGCAGCAATGCCAAAACCATGAAATCCTTTGTTCCCTCCGGGCTGCTTGCCCATTCTTTATCAATGCCGGGAGACTTTGTCAATTGAGGGAAGAATATGGGCACCCAGCCCCATTGGTGCCCCCAGCCGATACGGAAGATTTCCAGCGGAAGCATATTTGCATAGTAATACTGATCCTGGAACAACTTGTTCTTCCATTCAGCAGATTCAAGATAATATCCACTATTTAACTCTTCGCCTTTAAGCCCTCCGTCAAAGAAAGCTCCTTTAAAAGCAACATCACCATTGCCGTAATGCGTATGGTCGATGCCCAGCCCGGTTATACTCTTTATCGAGCCGCGCTCCTGATTGAACATATAGAGTAATCTTTTACACATATTGCGCACTGCAAGACCGGTATATGTGGAATTCACCTCCCCCGCGTCATCGGAATAGCCGCAACCGTGAAGAGTGTTTCTGCATGGCCCTGTGCCGCCATCAAATATGCTTATGCCGTCAGCTCCACATTGGGCATGCTTTTTCATGCTCCAGATCATATAATCCGCCCAACGGCTTACCGGACAGACAAAGCTTGCTATGTGGTCTGTCTTTCCACGCCTGGTCGTTAAAAGGGAGGGGTTAGGATTATGCAAAGCCCACTCTTCAGAGAAGGGATCATACACAGGGTTATGTGCAAGCTCTTCCTTGTTTGATCGTATGCCGTATCCAAAGAGTATGGGAGAGATATACGGCAAGACAGTATGTCCTTTACGATGATCTTCTTCGGCAATAAGCCGGTACTTCTCCTTATCCGGTATCTCCGGCGAATGTATTATTTCCGACCACGGCGGCGCTGGCCAATAGTTGAATATATTGGCCTTTTCGCTGCCGGAAACATAATCCCAGTAATTCTTTATCTTGAACTTCCATGCCCGCCAACCCTTCGGCTCAGGGCGCACGGGCGTGGCTATAAAGCCGAATGTATAGGTGACAGGCTTTTTAAGCTCCTTTTGCGCCGAGATTAGAGAGATACTGATAGAAACGGTTTTGCCCTTTTTAACTACCTGCTGAGCTCTCTGCCTGCTGGAATAATCCTGCGGGTACCATCCTTGCTCGCTATTGCAGAACCACTCAAAGCCTCGTTCGTCATCGCCCAGCCATATCCATGGTTTGAATGGGCTTTGCCATAATACTCCCTCTCCATCAAGAGCCTTCATCAGTGCCCGATCAAGTATCTTGGGGCCATCGGTTGTCCGGATTGTTGGCTCACCCCCTGCGTAAAGATACCGAGCATACTCCTCTTTCAGCGGTATCTCCAAGCGCAGATTATCGATAAGCACCGCCTTTCGAGGAACAATTGTCATTGTATAGCAAACAAAGCCATCGTACTCTATGCTTGATTTAAAGGAAACACCGATATCCTTCAGATTTGCTTTACGTGTAAATTCAACCTTACCTTTCGTTCTCTTACTGATTATCGGTTTGCGATTATGCTGCAACTCGGAAAAAAGATCAATTCCATTGGAAAGGCAGGACAGAGTAATAGGCCCATTCAATATCGAAGCATTTGCGGTAACTACTTCAGATGGCAAGCCTATAGTATTAAACCCATACTTACGGTTCCAAACTTCTACGGTATTGCCTTGAACAGCTACAGAGGTAAAAGGTGGAAGAACGGTATCATCGGAGAGAGCTTCCAGGCCAACGGGTTTTTTCAGCCATTCCAGGTCAGCCGTCTTTAAAAAGGCCTCTACAGCGGCCGCATCTCTTTTGCGCTCCCTGACCTTTGATAGGGTTATATTGTCAATTACCGCCCACTCTGTAGTAGGCGCGCCATCAAAACGAAAGACTACAGCCATATACGCCTCTCCCGTACGCACATCTTGCGAGCAGGAGAAAAAGGTCCAATCAGATGATTGCGGTACCTTTATATAGCTCACCCTAAGCTGTTTGTTATCCTTATTATAATAATAGACCATCAACAAAAGCTTCTTTTCCAGAGCATTGCTTGTCTTATAATTAAAAGAAATATCGATTTTTTCCCCATTCACTACTGACAAGGGCCGAATACGAAATGCAAGCTGCGCCTTTTCTCCGGAACTCGTAATCCCTATCCCCTGCCGGCTTTTATATCCCTCCTTGAAGGAGACATTCTTTTTATCAAGGATTTCCAATGCTGCATCAATCTTTTCATTCTCTTCAAAGGTTATCGACACTAAATTGCCCTGAGCCGTGGCAAAAGCCTCCTCTATGCTGCCGAATACAGCCTTAACACGAACATTTGCATCCTTCGCTCCATCGGCTTTGGAAATATCGAAATATTCATCGTGATTAAATGCTATCTTCTTGCCTTCGTAAACGATAACGTTCAGACGGTACTTTGCCGGAATAAGCCCCTTAATCGATAACTTAGCCTTCCCCTTGCCGGCAGGGAAAGTATCTATTGAGGCGGTTGCCAGCGCTATATCATCATTCTGATCAACATGCTCCGGTTTGATATTGATGATCGCCCTCATATCTTTATTAACGCCGGCAATATTATTTACATCTATTTGGACAGCGATGCTTTCCTCGCGTATAAGAGCCTCTCTTTTAATAATGCCCGGTTTTAATGAAGAAAGCTCCCCTGCCATAGCAAAACCGGCAAAGAGGAAAAGACCACAGAACTGCCACAAGAAAAGATTTCTCGCCAATCTTTTGAAAATTTTCATCTCTTTTGAGAATCTCATTTACGTATACCTCCGTTTTTTTAGAAATAAAAACAGATAAAAACCTCTGTTTCCGGCTCTATTTACGCGAGCGCTCTTCAGCTATTAGCTTATCAGCTTCCTTTTTAGCGCCAAGACAGGCATCTTTAACACTTTTCTTCCCCATAAAGGCAAGCTCTAGATTTCTATCAATGGTTTCGCCTATCTCTTGCATATTCGGCAGTGCACGTACATGAGTAAAATTAAAGTCTGCATAAGCTATGGAATCGACAATCTTGGACATCATGGATGCTCTCTTTCCCTCTCCTATAAAAGCCGGAGATTCAGCAACAGAGCGCAGTACGGGAACAGCCATTCCCGATTCAGCCAGAATCTTCTGCGCCTTTTCACCTGCTAAAAACCTTGTAAAACGATATGCTTCCTCAGGATGTTTCGTTTGTGAAGATATGGCGTACATAAGTACCAGTCCCAGATTGGCTCTCTTTTTATTGGCCGGCAATGGGGCAACATCCCATTCAAAACTCTTTATCTGCTTCTCATATCGGGTTATAGATGTCATCCAGGCTGACATCATGCCCAGCCTGCCGTTGGCAAAGATATCCCCCAGTCCCTGCTCCTCCGAGGCTGTCGGTGCAACATGATGCTTGCAAATTAAATCTACCAGAAATTGCAAAGCTTCCTGAACTGCCGGAGAATCAAGGTTTGCATACCGTGGCGGCATATTATCGCTGTCAAATAAACTGCCGTTATTCTGTAATATCCATGGTAGATATCCCGTGCTCTTGCAATAAACATAAAAACCGAAATTTTTATTTCTGCCCTCTTTAATGGCGGCTATCGCCTTTGCTTTTTGTAAAAAATCCTGCCATGTCCAGCCATCAGCAGGGTACTGCATACCAGCCGCATCAAAAAGCTTCTTATTGTAATACATGCATAGAACATTTACTTCCTTGGGCAGAGCATATAAGCGGCCGTCAACCTTACAAGCCTCTAATGTTTGCGGGAAGAAATCATCCGGAGCGAAGCTCTTATCCTTGGCGATATACTTATCAAGCGATAATACCTGGCCCTTGGCCACACAGGGATAAAAGAGAACATATTCGGTGGTAAAAACATCAGGCGCCGTACCGCCGGCCATCATGGTAAGCAGCTTTCTGCTATAACTGGACCATGGCTCAGCTTCCAGCTTGATTCTAATATCGCTGTTCTCCGCTTCAAAAGCATCGGCCATTTCACGGTATACCTTCTCTGTTTCCGGAACAGCCCAGATATACCATCTTACTTCCGCCTTATCCGTGTTATCCATCCTCTTTTTATCGCCCGCGCATCCTCCTAAAAAGAGGCCGCCGACAAGAAGAAGCGCTCCTGCCATAAGCCTTTTCCATCTTTCAATCGCACTCATATTCTTCTTGTTACTCCCTTTACCTGATAAATAATAATCTGTGTACATAGCTTATCGCTATAATTGCGCTAAAAAAGCGCCCTTACGGTCCCTGGCACAATAACATCACTTGATCTCAATCAGGCATAACCCATGTCTAATATATTGAGCTTCCCCATCTCCCTTATCAGATTCCTTTGCCTTGATCCAGCACTTTGCCATTGAAAGTCTTTGCCATTTTATAAATATGCCGGTATTTTCCAAAGCATCTTCTTAATCGGCCAAAATATAACTAATATCGGAAATTTCAAATTCGGTTTCGTTATCACGGCAAGCGATGGTTGCCGAAACTCTCTCGGTCAGCGGGTCGTCACAGCCTATACCCACACTGTATTCCTTCCATTCAGGCGTTAGGTCAAAGAAACCGAAATGACGAAAAATAGAATGAAACTTCGGTCTCCCCCAGAAAACCATCAATTGAACCCTTCCTTTGCCTCTCATACGGCATTTCATGGTTCCGGCAGAGCCATAAAGATTCATAATCCCCGGCGAATACCAGGAGATATACTGATAATCGCCAGGCTTATAATTCACGCGAAGAACTTTACGCCCGCCTTCGTCCCTTACTATTTCAGCAGCATAAGGTTTCTGTGCAAATCCAGTGAAAAGCCCCATCTTAGAGAGATCTTTCTCGCCGACCTCCAAAGCATCGAAGTTGCTTATCGGCAAAATATTTTTACCCAGCAAGCTTTGCAGTGCCGGAGCGGGTTGCGAGAGACCGATTTCACGTATTTTTAGACTTTTAAAGAAGCCTAGCAGGGTGTCGGATTTCAAAGATTTAGCACTGAGATAAATATGCAACCTTAGCCTTGTAGCATCAGGCGGCGTAATGATCTCTTTTTCCACCCGCATAAAAGCAGAACTATTTTCAAAGCTCATCACATGATTCAACGGATCCCGACCGTTGCGCGGATTTTCATATACCGTAAAAACCAACAGTCGTAAAGATTGTTGCGGCAAAACTTCCCAGTCAATAACATACCGCGTTGATGGCTTGACTTTGATAGCCGGCGCAACAATTTTGTTGAATGTCTTGCCATCTTTCTTCGGCAAGATCAGCAACGCTCCGCCTCTATCATAAGGCACCATTACTTCCGATAACCCGTAGCAGCCATCTTCGATCCTTTCATCACTTTGTCCGGCCAGAGCTGCAGCCAGAAGATCGCTCTCGGCTGCAGCCGCCTGACCGGTGAAACCGGCTAATAATGCTAACGATATACCTATCATCATAAATTTCTTCATCTTATTGCTTCCTTGCTTCCCTTACCACGTTCCCTTGCTCTGCTCTAGCAATTCGCCGGTAACTTCATAGATGGCAAAGTCGTAAGCCTCCAGGCTGCAGGAAAACTTGCCCTTCTCCGGAACTACCTCCTTGTTTGCCTGCATTTCTCTGATTTTGACCTTTTGCAGCTTAGCCGGCAGAGTAATATTGAATTCAGCGCCGCCAAACTGAAGATTGGAGACTATTACCAGATATTTCTTACGAATATCATAGCTGGTATAGGGTTCATGCTGTTTGACCTTATCGTAATAACTGATTTTGACATTGCGGTCGCTAGGCTTGAACACCCTGTTTTCCCAATACGGTATAAATTCTATCGTCTCTTCGCTGGTATCTGCCATGCCATAGGCATTCCTTATCTTGTATAACTTGAATATCTCTCCCGTATCACACATAGTCGGCCAGTAAAGCATATCGAAATGCAATGTATAAGCCAGCATAGTGCGAGTACCCTTGGCGGGCTTAGGGAATATCCTGCTATCCTTGCCCCGTACTTCCGGCAATAGAATATGAGGCACACCCCATTGGCGATGAAAGAACTCTGTCTTTACATTATCTATATCCCCTATAATATGAGCATAGTAAAAATCGCCATCGGATGAGGCATCACGCTTTTCCGGTTCGTGATACCAATAGAAGAAGGTCTCGCCCGGAATAATAACATCACAAAGAGAGAGTGTCGATGCAGGCCTGGTGCCTGACTGATGAGCCGTTATCATCTCATTGGGATCGGCCTTCTTGACGACAGAGCGAACTCTCTTGAGAAGTTCTCGTTGCCACTCGTAATGGAAGGTGGGACGCTTATTCCCTTCAGGATCCGTCCAGGCAGCCCAATCACTGTAGTTCTGCTGCGGGTTGATGCCATCGTAATAAATACCGCCTACACCATATTCATTGGCAAATTTGTCAACTGCCCAGAGCATGTGATCAGCCATCTCCGGTGCAAAGACTACATCATACGTTACACCCGTGCTCTTGATTTTGGCATTGGGAAAGCTGGCCGGTCCCAAAACCCTGTTGCGTTCCTCGATATTTTTGAAATAGATAGCATCTTCAGGAATATCTATCTCTCTTCCTTTCATACCGGGAGTGCGGGCATACTTCTCACAAAGCATCTTCAGATATTTATCTTCAAGCACATAAAAACTGCCATCCTCTGCCTCCCAGGTCATCTGCCAGGTATTGAGCTGAGGTATTACGTAGTTGGCCTTATTCATGCCCGCATCTTCCTGAGCTGCCCTTTTAAGTAGCTCGGGATTACGTACCCACTGCGGATTATAACCCCCTCCGCGCCAGGTGCTGGACCAGTAGATAAGCTGATTTATCAGCTTGCGATCTATCTTCTGCTCAGGAGTCCCCCGCCATGCGTAGTTCCAGGTGCGCCAGTTTTTAGGCATATTCTTCAGCGGGGTAGGTGTTAGGAAGAACTTATATGTCACCGGCTGACTCAATTCCGTTGCTCTATTGATGAAATTGATCGTCATGTTATTGGTGCCGGGATCATACTGCAGTTCGCTCCCCTTGACGACATTCCAGCCTCTGGCTGATTCAAAGTTCCAAGAGAGGCCGTAATTGGTATTGCCCACCCAGAAGATGGAGCAAAAGCCTGGCATGATCTGATCATAGTCATCCTCTTTGATAGTTTTATGCACACGCCGCTTCTGCGCATCCACACCGGCCTCCGGCTTATCCGGACCTTCCTTGTAATAAAGGCAGAGCTTCTCGCCATCCAGATTCATAGGAAAAACCAATGCCGCTCTCTTCAGAAGAGTCTTTCTTTTCGGCGTCAAGGTAATCAGATAGCGTACAGTAAAGTCAAATTCAAATTGGCTTTTGATCTCTACTTCAACTGCCCCGGCAGCAAACTTGGCGACACCTTCGGCGGCGCTCTTGCCTCTCTGCGTTAATTTACAATCACTTACATTATAAAGAATCGGTCCCTTTTCATTTTCCAAAAGGAGCTTTACCGGCCCGCTTATGATTTTATTGTCCTTAACCGAGATCATCTCCGGCAGCCCTGATTTGGCCAGGGTGATCTTCTTGAAGAGAGAGATGGCCGTCTTACCGCTGACAATCATAGGACCGTAGTCTACATCTACGTAATCAGGATCAAGGGCCTCATAACCGATCTTATTGCCGGCCCACTCAGGCTTCTCAATCTTCGTTTCAGTTGCACCTATGCTGCCGGCAGCCATTGTGACACTCAGCAACACGATGATTGACAGAGTGCCTTTAAGAACCCTCTTTTTCATTAATTTCCTCCCTTTATTCCCAGCCCAAACCATTCTTGAGGTTAGTAACGACACTGCCGGTTTTAAATGCATCAGGAATATATTTACGCCAGCTGACGTGACCGTCGAGATAAAGGATATTCATGCCGTCATTGTGATCATACCGCAAAACCCCTCCCTCGGTATCCGGCAGCAGGTTCTTGTAATGGTTAACAGCGCCATCATGCGAGGCCAGTGTCTCCATCAAGAGAATAATGCCGCTTATATTCCGAGATTCGGATGGCGATCTCATGGCGACATAATAGTTCATGCCGTAGTAATCCATGTTTGGCAAGGCTTCCCGATTAGGGCAGACGAAGATACCGCTGCCTTTGCCTGTTTTCTGCCCTGTATACGGAGGAATAATCGTGGGCTCTGTCCATTTGATATATCTACCATCACCCACATGGTGATTGGCAAGCGGCAGGCAGTCGTCCCAGTCAGTACAATACATAGTAAATGCCTGTCCCAACTGCTTTAAATTGCTTTGGCAGGTTGCCATCCTGGCCCTTTCCCTGGCCTGCCCGAAGACTGGGAAAAGAATACTGGCAAGTATGGCAATAATTGCAATAACTACCAGCAATTCTATCAGTGTAAATCCCTTCCTGCTCCTTCTTTTCATTACTGCACCTCCATGCTTGTCTACTTAGTTAACCAACCTACAAATCTTATACCATAAAGGGGGTTGCCTGTCAATCTAACGAGATCTGTGTATAAGCCTTTAAATCTTGTTAAGGTATCCGCTCTCCTTCTAGAAATATCACTTCCAAATCGGATAAAGCAACGAATAAATAGGTAGCAAATTTCTTTCTTCTCTTCCCTTTAAATGTTACCGGTAATCTTGATATTTTTCCTCTTCTCCCGTCTGTCTACTTAGTTGCCTAACACCCGTGCCGCTAAGGGATAACTTGATAAAGGTAACGCTTCATAAGCCGCTACAACTGCATAAAATAAACCTTTTTCCTAACCTGTTGTAGATCTTCTTATTATTAATTGAGGTTGGAGGGTAATATGCTCACTTCCCGCCCGCTCTCCATCAACAAGATCGATCAGCATCTTTGCGGCTTTTTCCCCCATCTCAAAGACAGGTTGTTTTATTGTGGTCAAAGGAACTCTCGGTTTATATAGCTCCGTCAAATCGTCAAAAGCCACTACCGCCAGATCCCCGGGCACATCTACGCCTTTATCCTTGGCAGCCTTCAGAACGCCAAGAGCCATTTGCCATCCGGGAGCAAAAATAGCGCTCGGCGGCTTCGGCAAAGATAAAAGCTTTTCAGCTGCCAGATATGCGCCCTCACCGTACCATGAGCTCGGCATTACCAGTTCCTCTTCATATGGAAGACCGTTATCTGCGAGCGCAGCCAGGTACCCGGTAAAACGCTCCTGGGTGTCGGCATAATCCTGACGGTTTTTTAAAAATCCTATTCGTCGATGCCCATATTCCACTAAGTGCTTAATTACACTCTCGGCGCCCTTGCTATTATCTATTCTGATGCCGGGTATTCCGGGTATGTGACGATGAATAGTAACGCAGGGAGTCGTTAGCTTGCGTAGTATCTCCGGATTAACAGGATTCAGCAGATCAAAGAATGCCCCCTTGATAAAAGGTGTTTCCTGAATAACCAGTCCCCCCGGCTTTCGCTCATCCAATACGATATCTATGAGCATCTCATATCCACCGGATATGCTGCTAAGGTAAGATTGAATACCTCTTGCCAGCTCCTTGTGGTGACGATCAAATATCTGATCCTGCTCTTCAAACATGGGAAAGAAAAATTTTACAAATGATGGCTCTACATTGCTCTCTATCCAGCGGCTGCTCACAAAGGTTCCCTTTCCCTGCCGCCTGTAAAGATATCCATCCTTTACCAGCTCAAGCAAGGCTCTCCTCACAGTTCCCTGACTTACACCGTAGGCCCTGACCAGTTCATTTTCTGAAGGAATCAAGCAATCAATGCCATACCTGCCGGACTTTATCTCTCCAAGTATAAAGTCCTTCACCTGCAGATAGAGCGGGGATGGATCTTTATGGTTAATAGTAGATACTTTCATTATCGCTCTTCCCACACATCTTCCCGAATATACTCTGGTATCTTGTTCAAATGAATAAGAGCATACTCTTATCTGCTTAGTTAACTAACATATATAATTTATATCATACCGGCTATTGCCCGTCAACATTATCGCTAAACGCAGGCATTCCAACCGGCATGCCGCTATGGTGTGGATTCGATAATGCGCCCGCTCTCACGTATAGCTATCCTTGTAGATGATTGCTTCTGTTCATTGATTATCTCCAGGAACATCTCGACAATGCGACCGTCAAATTGTGTGCCGGCCCCTTCCTTAAGACGCTTCAGAGCTTCTTCTATGTCAAGAGCTTTGCGGTACAGACGGTTTGAGGTCATGGCATCAAAGGCATCGGCCACGCTGATAATACGAGCCCCCAGAGGAATAGCCTCTCCCTGTAACCCCTCTGGATATCCCTGACCATCTACACGCTCGTGATGATACAGAAGATACAACGAGGCATCTCCAAGGAAATCAAGTGGCTTTACGATCTCCATGCCATAGATAACATGGCTTTTCATTATTTCATACTCTTGGCTGGTCAGGGAGCCGGGTTTTTGAAGAATATAATCATTTATGCCTATCTTGCCTACATCATGCATCAGAGCGGCATGGCGGATAGTTTCTATTTCCCTTTCCGATAGCTTGAGCCTTTCAGCAATGGCTATCGCATTTCTGGCTACAGCCTGAGAATGTCCGTGCGTATAATCATCCTTGGCATCAATAGCCATACTTAATGCTTCTATGCTTCCTAGATATGCCTTGCGGGTTTGCAACTGTAAAGAGACATCTTCAAGCATAACGGCAGCCTGACAGGTAAGGGCGGATATGGTATCCAAATCCTCAGAGGAGAACCGCCGGCGCCGTTTTTGCACCAGCGTCAGTACGCCCACTGAACAGGAGTGCACCACCATGGGTACCGACAGCACTGTTCTTCCCATGTACTCCAGTTCGACACAGCCCAGCTCCTGCTGCTTACGTATATCTATAGCCATAATCGGACGGCAGGAACGAAAAGCCTCTCCGGTAACCCCTTCTCCGGCATCAAAGAGGGTATCGATAATTTCCGGAGCACATCCTTCCGCAATTTTCCAGACAAGATGCCCTTCTTCATCAGGCAGAGCCAGACCGTAAACGTCGGCTTTGACTACCGCCTGAGCAGCGGCTATCAGCATCTTCACTACATCAGCACTGTTAAAGGCGGTTAATGAAGAGGTATTGCTGGCCTGATAGAGAGAGCTCAAACGAAGATCCTGTCCCTCGATAACCTTATCAGCCAACCTGAAATACCCTGCCAGAGTAAAGGTATATCCTCCAGCCAGAGCAAGCAGTAAAGGCACTATATCCAATATAATATTATATTGAATAAAGAGCAGCACTGCAGCCGAAAAGAATACGGTTATCAAGACAAGCAGGCAGGCCAAACCGCCCAATGCCCTATAACGAAGGACGCCCAGGCCGGTCAGAACGCCGCAAAGAAGTATCAAGGCTATAATCAGCAGCTTCGGCAAACCCTGCAGATAACGGCCTTCTATCATGGTATCTATAGCCGAGGCATGTATCATGATTCCATCCATTGCCCGCAGCGGCGTTATATGGACATCGCTCAACCCCGGGCCTATGCTGCCTATGATGACGGCTTTATTTTTGAATACTTTCGGAGGAACCCGGCCGGCCAGAACATCAGAGTAAAGATAACAGCCTCGTTTTTGCTTAAAATTGATAGCCATTTCACCGCTTTCTACGGGGATGCTCTCGCTCCCCATCATTACCCTTGCAGCGGTAGAATCGGCTTGCAGCTTACGTCCGGAATAGAGAGCGGTCACAGCTGCTCCGAAATAGGGATAATAATCATTCTTATATTTGATAAAAAGCGGCGTTCTACGAGCTATTCCATCTCTGTCGTCTGCGTTCAGATTGATATGAGCCAGGGCAAATACGGCCTGGCGCAATTGAGGCGTCGGTATTGTCAGGTTATCCACTTTCATTATACCGGAAGCAGCTTTGATAGCAGGTTCTCGGGAAGTACAGACAGGCAGAATAACCCGCCCGCTGCGACGGCAGGCATTAGCCAGCAAAGGATCATCTTCCTCATTCGGCTCGGAAAAGATAATATCGAAAGCTATCGCCCGGGCGCCATAAGCAGCCAGCCTATCTACCATAGCGGCATGATAGCGTCTCGGCCAGGGCCATGCTCCCAGCCGGCTCAGACATTTTTCGGTGATGCCTACCACTACCACATCGGAGGAGTCCTCTTTTACCCTCTGACTTCCATCCAAGCGAAACATACAATCGTAAGCAATAAGCTCCAGCCGTCTGGTAAGGCCGGCATGCCATACCCATATAGCCAACATGGAGGCTAAAAGTCCCCATGCCAGGCCTCGCAAATCACGCCGGTAATCGACCAGCTTCATCCTTTTTCAGCCTCTTTACGCCCATAGAGTATTGCTTCCGCCATGCGGCAGGCCATGACAGTGCTCTTCACATCATGTACCCTTACAATGGAGGCGCCATTGGCAATGCCCATAGTGTTGACGGCTAGAGTGCCTTCCAATCTTTTCTGTGGAGCTGTATTAAGAATCGCTCCGATAAAGGCTTTGCGTGAAGCACCCAATAATATAGGTCTGCCCAGGGACCGTAACTCCATCAAGCGTCGCAGAATCTCCAGATTGTTATCCCCTGTCTTACCAAAGCCTATGCCGGGATCTACAACTATACGATCCTCCGCTACGCCGGCGGCCACAGCTCTATCGATAGAATCGTAAAGAAAGGAGCTTACCTCTCCCATAAGATCTTCATAGGAAGGAGCCAGCTGCATGGTTTCAGGAGTTCCCTTGATATGCATTGTTACCAGAGAGGCCCCTCTGTCGGCTACTACCGAAGCCATATCAGGATCGTGTGTCAAACCGCTAATATCATTAATAATGACGGCGCCGGCCTGCAGAGCAGCTGCCGCTGTGCCGGCATTCCTGGTATCTATGGATATCGGCACATCCGTCTTATCCGACAGGCGTTCTATCACCGGTATCAAGCGTAAAAGCTCTTCATCTGCAGTTACTTCCGCAGATCCCGGCCGCGTGGATTCCGCTCCAATGTCTATGATATCGGCTCCCTCTTCTATCATATTCAAAGCATGCTCCAATGCCCTGTTAGGGTCGCGGTAGCGCCCGCCGTCAGAGAATGAATCCGGCGTCACATTGAGTATACCCATGACCAGTGTCCTGCGGGAGAGATCATAGGACTTCTCTCCTATACGCCAATACGGTTTATTGACAATACAAGCGTTGAGAGCGATTTCAGCCTCCTTTGCCAGCAGAGGCAAACCGAAGGGCTGCTGATGAAGAAGCGCAAGCGCAGAGCGAAGTTGCCCCTCCGTACCCATCATAATAATATCTGTATGCTCTGCCGACATATTAGAGGCTTCCCAGCTTAGCGCAGCATCGCCGTCACGTGCCAGCATTCCCTGCTTTATCAACATCGCCGCACGAACGGGAACCCGTTTCAAATAGAGCAGGTGATGCCCGGTTTTAGGCAGCATTCGCTCTATACCATGCAGATCGACGCCTATTGAGGCCATGGTGCCGGCTATCTCCTCTTTGCCTGACAACTGCAGCACCCTGGCGAAATAACGATGTGCGTGAATGCTCAAGTGATTACTCCCAAACCACTTCCGCCCCGGCCGCTTCCCAGGGCGAAGTAATCTTTATCGCTTCAAAAAGACTTTATGCAAGACCCTGTTCAAAATTCGCTTAACGCCGTCTGGAACGACCGCCTCTTTTGGATTCCGTATTACGCTTCAGCTCTAATAATCGCTCTTCACTCTTTTTCATAAAATTACCCAGCAGCTCTTCAAAACCGGAGCCGGCACCGACTGAACCCGGTCTGCGCCGGGGCGGGGCCTGTTGAACCTGTCCCTCTGCACGGGACAAAGCCTTGCGCACGGAGAGTTCAATCTTACCCCGCTCGTCAATGGCGATAACCTTGACCGTGACCTTATCATTTTCCTTGAATAGATCCCGCACATCCCTGATATAGGTGTCCGCTACTTCAGAGATATGCACCAGACCGGATTCCCCTCCCGGCAACTCAACAAAAAAACCGAAATTAGTCAATTTGGAGATGCTGCCTTCGACAATCTCGCCTACCGTTACAGGCATTTGGAATTATTCCTCCTTGTTATCGGCCTTACGACCGCCGTACCTTCATAAAATATCAAGAAGCTTGCTTTGCACCCGGGTACATAAACCCATAGTAAATTTATAATTCAGAGACCGATTTGTCAAGTACGTGATGAACGACCATCTGTTTTCCGTCTAATGCATATAATGTCAATATCTGTGCCACTCTCAATCGCCACTTCGGTCCAAACCAAAGCATTTCTTATTGCCTCACCATTTCTACCGTCTCCCTGTCAACTCACTTTAACGCTTAACCGATGGCCTTGTAGCTTCACTTTCCGCTTTATCTCTATCAGAGCCGCCATTCTGAAGTATAGCCTCCTTTTCTGAAGCGGGCGCAGCCGTAGTCTCTCTCTTTTCTTCTTTGGAGAGTACACGATAACCTACTTCGCCTGGAGCCGTCATACCCAGCTTTTGACGCGCCTCTTGCTCTATTCCTTCATCGGTTCCGAGCTCTTTTATACGCTTTTTTAGAGTTTCATTCCTTTTCTCTTCAATGGCAACTTGCTTGTCCTTCTCTCTGAGCCGCATAGTCTGGGCAGCATTACGATAACAAGCTTGCCCAAAGCTAAAGAGTATATAGCCCAGTAGAAGCAATAGAAAAAAGATTTTTATTGTCCGACGATTACCCATGTTAATTATACCTTGTGAACCTTGATAAGATTAGTAGTACCCGTTACGCCTATGGGAACTCCAGCCGTTATCACGACGACATCTCCTTCAGAGACAAACCCGGCTGCCAGGGTACGAGCTACTGCATTGGCTATCATCTCATCCGTGTTGGATATCTGATCCGCCCGCAGAGGAAATACTCCCCAGGATAGAGTCAATTTTCGCATGGTAGCTTCCACAGAGGTAACTGCCACCACCATAGCTGCCGGCCGGAACTTGGCTATCATTCTGGCCGTATGCCCGGAAGAGGTGAAGGTAATCACGGCCGGTACTTTCAGGTCGGCCGCCATAGCTGCCGTAGCTTCCCCGATAGCCTCGGTTATGGTATCGACAGGAAGATCCATCTTCTCCACCTGGAGCCTTTGGTGATCAAAGCTGCTTTCCGCACTTAAAGCTATCTGATGCATCATGGAGATACATTCTATCGGATATTCACCTATAGCCGTTTCGCCGGAGAGCATGGTAGCATCGGTGCCGTCAAAGATAGCATTAGCTACATCCGTAACCTCCGCCCTGGTAGGCCTGAGGTTCCAGATCATGGATTCCAGCATCTGCGTAGCAGTGATTACCGGCTTGCCGACACGGTTACACTTAGCGATAATTCTCTTCTGTTCAACAGGAACCTCGGTTATATCGCTCTCTATCCCCAGATCCCCTCTGGCTACCATGATACCATCAGCAATCTGCAGGATGGCATCAAAATTATCTAATGCTTCCCTTTTCTCTATCTTGGCTATAACCGGAACGCTTGCACCCTTATCCTTGATGATCTCTTTAACCCGTAAAATATCGTTGGCGGTTCGGACAAAGGAGATGGCAAGCATATCTACACGCTGCTCCAAACCAAAAGCCAAATCCTTAAGGTCCTTATCCGTCAAAGTGCTCATGCTGATGGCGGTTACCGGCAAGTGAATGCCGCTACGGGAGAAGAGTTCGCCACCATCTATAACCTTGCATACTATATTATTATCAGTGACCCCGCTTACCTGCAGCTGAATCAAGCCATCGCGCAATAAAATGGTATCGCCCGGCTTAATATCGCTGATCACCGCTGGAGGTACATCCAGAAAAACTCTCTTCAGCGATCCCTCTACCGGATCAGCCGTCAAAATAAAATCATCGCCGGATTTCAGTATTATACTATTCTCGGCAAAGGCTCCTATCCTCAGCTTGGGCCCCTGAAGATCCATTAAAATACCTATAGGTCTGCCCAGCTTGCGCTCAAGTCTGCGCACCATGTTTATCCGCCGCGCATGATCTTCATGTGTACCGTGAGAGAGATTAAGTCTGGCAACGTTCATGCCGGCCAGTATCATGCCTTTCAGTACCTCCTCCCTGTCGGAGGATGGGCCCAGAGTAGCGATTATTTTAGTTCTTCTTAATATCATAAACAGTATTCCTCAATATTCTAGTTACTTCTGCAAGAGCCTGCCGAAATCCTGCATCTATTGCTTATAGAGCAATTTTCAATCCGTAAAAAAGGTGCAGAAACAGTGGAACGCTTCTTCCTCCATTTCTGCACCTGCACGCTCTTTTCTTTGATACTTTTATAACTTACCAAATATATCTCTGAATTACACTTCGGATGATTTATTTTAAGTTGTAAAAAACCGCCCTGCCGCGGTACTCGGCCACACCGTTCAGCTCCTCTTCAATACGGAGCAACTGATTGTATTTAGCCACACGATCGGTACGAGACGGGGCACCGGTTTTTATCTGGCCGGCATTGACGCCTACCACTATATCGGCTATGGTGGCATCCTCTGTTTCACCGGAACGATGTGAAACTACAGCCGTATAGCCGGCCCTCTTGGCCATCTCAATGGCATCGAGCGTTTCACTGACGGTGCCTATCTGATTTACCTTGATGAGGATAGAGTTGGCCGTACCCATCTCTATGCCCCGCTCAAGACGAGTGGTATTGGTAACAAAGAGATCATCTCCCACCAACTGCACCTTCCTGCCCAGAGCTGAAGTTAGATTCTTCCAGCCGTCCCAATCGTCCTCGGAGAGGCCGTCCTCAATAGAGATCACCGGATACTTGGAAGTGATATCCCGATAGAACTCTATCATCTGATCACCGCTACGAGTTACGCCTTCGCCGGAAAACAGATACTTGCCGTCTGCATAAAGCTCAGTAGCAGCGACATCCAGCGCAATGAAGATATCCTTGCCGGGCTCATATCCGGCCTTACCGATAGCCTCAATTATAACCTGGATAGCCTCTTCATTTGATCCCAGATTGGGAGCAAAGCCGCCCTCATCGCCTACGGCGGTGTTCAAACCCTTACCTTTGAGGACGCTGCGCAGGGAATGAAAGACTTCGGCACCCATGCGTAAAGCCTCACGGAAAGAGAGAGCACCGGCCGGCATGATCATAAACTCCTGAATATCCACATTATTATCGGCATGCTGGCCGCCGTTGAGAATATTCATCATGGGCACAGGCAGCTCACGAGCGGAAACCCCTCCGATATATTGATAAAGAGGAAGACCTACCGCCTGTGCGGCAGCTTTGCATACAGCCATGGAGACACTCAGAATGGCATTGGCCCCAAGGTTACCTTTGTTAGGAGTACCATCAAGGCCTATCATAATCTTATCAATAAGGATCTGCTCGGTGGCATCCAGCCCTACCAGTTCAGGCGCTATTACCTCATTGACGTTTTCCACGGCCTTTAAAACACCCTTGCCGTTAAAGCGGGCATTATCTCCATCCCTTAGTTCTACTGCCTCATGAGCCCCGGTGGAAGCTCCGGAAGGCACCGCCGCCCAGCCAACCTCGCCACATTCAAGCATTACCTCAGCCTCTATAGTAGGGTTGCCGCGGGAATCCAGTATCTCTCTGCTGTGTATTCCTACAATCGTGGTCATGTCTATCCTCCTTCTAGATATTCGACATTCGGTGCCCGACGCTCGACGTGCATACGTTCACAAGCCTCGTTTGCCCCTTCCTGTCTCTTGCAACTTGTGCAAACCACAAAAGGAAACGGCAGGCTCTTGCCGTCTCCTAATAAAACCAGTCCGTATTATATCACGGGCTAGAGCTAAAGTGAATTATATTATGCATAAAGATTGCCGGGAGGCATATCGGTCCTCCCGGCAGTTTAAATAATTCATTTTGGGCACTCTTTGCAAACTCTATCGATAAAGGGTCAGGGTTTGTAATCGGCGGCTATCCTGGCGCAGGCTTCCTCGGTGCTGATCTGGCCGAGTTCCATCAAAGACAGGTGATTCGCTGCCCGAGACTTCCATTCGTCGTCTCCCAAATGGTATGGGGAAGGAACGGCCTCAAGCAACATATCTCTGAAAACGGAGCTGACATCCGGCCTATCCTGGTAACCGAGAAAGTCCTGACCATAAGTCAATTCCCTATAGATAGTTACATCCGACCTATCTGTCGTAATCATCTTCTGTCCTTTTTTGCCGGCAACAAAGGAGATAAAATTCCAGGCATCCTCCGGGCTCCTTGTATGAGCCGATACGGCTAAAGCTGCGGCAACCTGGAAGAAGCAGGGCTTATCACCCCTGGGCATAGAAGCGGCTCCCCAGCGGAACTTGATCCCGCCGCGTTGCCGTAACACATCCAGATAATCCCTGCCGGCTACGCGCATGGCCACTGTTTCCGCTTGAAAGAAGTCGGTATTACGTCCCGAAGTGCCCATTCCCTGTTCTTCCGCCGCTTTTGGCGCTATATGATCTTTTAGACGCAGATCTGAAAAAGCCTTTAGGGCTGCTATAGAAGCGGGTGAATCGATCAGACACTGCCGATAATCTTCGGTATAAAAAGCACCGCCGTGAGCATAAAGATATGATAAAAGCAAAGGATCATTCAACGAAAAGGTGGAATTATAAGCGTAGATACTTACCTTGCCGTTCTCCCTTTTAACCAGCTTTCTGGACTTCTCCTCAAACTCTTTGAAAGTCCAGTTTTTTGAAGGATAAGAGACCCCTGCCCTGTCAAAGAGATCCTTGTTGTAATAAATACCCGGAGTCCATGTCCAAATAGGTACAGCCAGTTGCTTGCCCCCCACGTTAAAGGCCTCCACAAGATTAGGCCACATCTCGCTTTTCATAGCTTCAAATTCCGCCGTTTCGGTACGCTTGTTCAGCGGCAGCAGAGCCCCCCTGGAACCCATATCGTAGACATTGGGTGTCGTCACTAAAACCACGTCCGGCAGAGTTTTGGAAGCCGCCATGGCCAATAATTTATACTGATACTGTCCCTGGATACCCATCAGTTTAGCGGGCTTGGTCGGGTTGGTGGCATTATAAGCATCTACCAGCTTCTCGGCAAAGCCGTAGTTGTAAACATCCCCCCACCACATAACCGTTATTTCCTTCTTGTTTTGCGAACCGCAGCCGCCAAGCAAAGCTGCAGAGACTACCAATATTACCGTTATCAAAGCGATATTTTTCTTCAAAAGTTTTCCTCTCCTTGTTTGCTCTGAACATTTTCTCATTGCCTGAACATTTTTCGTTCGCAAGGATATTCGTTATAATAGACGCACTATCCTTCTTTAAATTATACAATTATAAAAATTATCTAAAATCCTGCAGTGTTATCTGTCGGCATAGTATTACGGATCTAAATGTACATTAAAAAAGGCAATCTCTCCATTGCCTTTTTTGACGCTGCTTTAATTGCTGATACTCTAAAACTCTGTTCCATAAGTGGCTTCCCATACCAGCTCCGGAGCCGTCCTTATCTCTCCGGCTATTACATCGGCCTTGTAGGAAGCAATCAGATTCAATTTCTCCATTGGGCGATAAGAGAGATTTAAATTCGCTTTTAGCTTGTTATTAGAGCTGATTTCCTGATCAACATAATATATATTTCCGTTTATCTCCAGGTTTTTATTAGAGGTTTTAGCCATTGGCGCGCTTACCTTGAACTCCTCCTTCGGCAGGTTGGCCAGCGTACCGTTGCCGGTATTCAGACGGTGCTTATAACTAAGATTAACCTTTCCGAAGGGATTGGAAGTAAGGCCTACATAACTACCTATTGCAGTGGATTCAGTGCGTATGGCCTGTTCCAATCCAAAGAGCAGAGTCACACGCTTGTGCATACTATCCTGTATATGCACTCCCCGGATAATCGTCTGATTGCTGCCATCGATATCCTGAAGACGATAATCGCCGGCAAGATTGAAACGCGAACTCAGAATGGCCTTGACCCCCAAAAGGCTCTCCTTCATAAAGCTGCCGTGAGCTATTTCATCCTTCTTAAGAGCGCCATATAAGGAGAATTTTTTGGAAAGTCCCGTGCTGAAATCCATAGCAGCGGTTGTCAGCGGATCGCTTCCCAAAAGATACGGCTTGACCGTATATTGTAGATTCACCTTTGTATTTTGCCAGGGAGTCGTATTGAAACGCAACGAACCGTTAGCAGTATCTCCCGTATATCTATTCGCCATAACGGCATCAGCTTGAAAATGCCCCAGATGAGGCAGGCTGTAACCCAGCTTCAGCGTGCGTGTCTCTTCCGGATTTCCCGCCGTCTCGCCCGATACTATCCCGGCAGCCAGGATCATACGCTTAAGCGGCTTCAATGATGCTTGAAGATTGAGCATCCTATTTTCATTGCTTCCCTGTTCTTTGGCCGTATACTTGCCGGATATCGCTAAGCCTTTCCAGTTGACCAGCTTATTATTGGATTTAAAATCGATATTGATCAGACGTTCGTCTACACCGCTGCTCTGTTCCAGCATCCGGCAATTACCTGAAAGATTCAAATATTTCAACATTGAAGTGGTAGCAGCCAGTTTGGACTCCCGCTTGCTGATGCCTGTGTTACTCTGTTCTTCATTAATTTCCCCTTTAAAGGACATAACCTTTAAAGGAGAGAACTCCATCTTGAGGTTCATCTTTCCGTTCTGTATTTGAGCATTCTCCTGACGGGCAAAATTACCAGAGAAATAGAAGTTGGCAAGCTTACGTATCTCCGGTGCCGTTTCAAATCCTATTCTGGAGGTGCGCTCCTCTACGGAGCCGGCCCGGTTTTGAAAATCACCTTTCAGGATGAAACCCTTGATGGGATTGGCATCAAAACACAGCTTGGCAGTGCTCACTGATGACGCACCCTTCTCGTGATGAGAGAAACCACCGGCCAGGCCGAAGCGGCCGCGCTTCTTCCATGCCTGCGATGTCTCAAAACCTATGCTGGCAGTTGATTCGTCGTAATGCCCGTTAGCACCTTTGGAAGAAAACTCGCTGTTGAGCTTCAATGCCCCTGTCGGCGAGGCATTGAGCTTTACGGATAATGCCTCACTCAGATTGCCGCCGTTTACCTGCCGAGCAAAAGTACCGGAAAAGCCTACGCCATGTCTGGAGATCGCTTCAGGCACGGTTTCAAAAGTTATATTTCCGGTGGTTCCGAAATTATCAATATCACCAGGTCGGCTTGCAGCCTTGCCCCTGACCCTCAAACCTGTGTTCAGAACGGAAGTAAAATCTACCGGAGAGCCCGAGGTTGCTCTTCTGTTAAAAGAGAAGTTTGTATTCCGTACATTGCGAGACGTTGCCTGCGATACCTGAGAAGTGGCCGGAGCAAGAGCAGGGGCGGCCGGCTGCGCTCTGTTAAGAGCAGTCTCCTTTGCTCCCGATATGGCTTGTCTGCCGTTATCAAGCCGATTGTGTGCACCGGCATTCATTCTCGGAACAAAAGGAGATCCTTCGTCGCTATCTTTTATAATTGCCCTGTCGCCTAGAACAATAGCAGCCAGGGAGGCTCTCTCTACTACCGGAAGCGCAGGTATAGCACGGCCTGCTTCAGCAGCAACGGAAAGAGCGTTTTCCGCTATAGCCGGAGAGATTGCCATAAACAAGCAGCAAAGAGCTATACTCAACCTATATATCCGGCGCACAGACACAGCTAACCTCCTTCTCTTCTTTTAAATATTCCACAAATTTTTGAAAATTCCTGTCTTTTTTAAAAAATTCGGACATATTCGCCCGGTATGTTATTCGAGTACCCCTAGGGCAAGCCCGCATAGCTCCCTGCTGGTTTTACTATAGCTCCTGAAGCTGTCCTTAAAGAAGGCAACATGCCATTGTATCAGCCTAATATCCACACTAACACTTGGTATCAGGTGTTGGATATCTGCTTCCGGTCGAGTCTCTTCGCGCCTTTATAGCCAAATATAACAAGCGTTTCCCCGGTGATGGCTGAAAAGTTTTGAAATGATATAATGTATCCAAGACTCTTCACACGAAACATTTTGCCGCTTTCAACGTATGTATTGTTGGAAGGTGCCCGGCTATAGAGGTGTAACCCTTGATAAATGAGGACCTCTCCCTGGTAGAGCGCACTCTGCAGGGAGATAAAGAGGCCTTTGGCCAGCTGGTAATAAAACATGAAACCATGGTCTTCAATCTTGCTTACCGTATGGTCGGATCCAGGGAGGAGGCCGCTGATATGGCACAGGAGGCGTTTTTACGTGCTTATCGTTCCCTCCACACATATAAGACGGAATTCAAGTTCTCTACCTGGGTCTGCCGCATAGTCTCGCATGCCTGCATAGATTACTTGCGTCGCCAAAGAGTGCATGCCGTATCCGCTGAAGACCTGGAAAGATTGGCCGGCGATGGGGGCGAGCCGTCTCCACATGAGAAATACGAGCAAAGTGAAGCCGCCGATATCATACAACAGGCCATAGCCTCTTTGCCGGAAAAATATAGGGTGGCCATCCTGCTGCGATATATCGAGGACATGACTTACGAAGATATAGCTCTGGCGCTGGATATGCCGCTGGGCACCGTCAAGACGCATCTGCGCCGTGCCAGACTGATGCTGAAAGACAAATTAAACCTATCGGATGAGGGAGTGTTGAGCATTGAAGTGTGCTGATGCCATAATACTGATAGATGAATTGCTTGAAAGCCGCCTGCATTCCGATGATAAGGCCGCCCTCATGGAACATTTGCAAATCTGCCCCTTCTGTGCCGCCGATATGGCTGCTATGGAAAGGCTGCATCGTTTGCTGCGCCAGGAACTCCGCCGCAAAGTATCCCCTTCTCCCGGGTTGTATGCTTCGATTATGCGCTCTCTGAATGAAGAGCCTGGCAGCTCAGGGAAAAACGTCATTACCTTGCGCAAATACATGCGCCGTCTGGCGGCAGCGGCAGCCATTACGGCGGTGGCCGCTTCTGCCTGGCTAGCCGGAAATCGAGGCTTTCTATCGCATAACAGCTTGCAGCAAGCACCTGTGGCTATATCGCATAACGCTCCGGAAACGAATAAAATAAATACAGATAAAATCAGCCGGAGAAATATAGCCGCCGATAAGATTGATATGCCGAGAACTAAGGTTACCCGTATAGATAGCAATCGTTCTGTTCTGCACAGGGCTGCAGATACAAAAGCCGAGCAGACAGCCGCTTTTTCTGCCAGGATGCAAGAAGAAAATGATCTTATATTAGAAGAAGAAATCGCCTCTGACCCTGGAGCGGCTGAATTACGATATAAAGCTGCCGAAGCTTACTGGCAAAAGGGAGATTATGCTAAAGCTATAGCTCATTACCATCGTGCCGTGGATCTGAACCCGGATGATCCCGTAGCTTATCACAACCTAGCCATGGCTTATAAGAGCCTGGAAATGAAGAGTGATGCCTGCGATACATATAGCGAAGGTATCGCTAAAACCGGAGATCCACAGCTAATGGTTGATTTGGGAAAGATTCAAGAAAAAGAAGGAGAATTGGCTAGTGCTGTTCAGATATATGCTGACGCAGCTATTGCCAGCATGGTCTCCTACACCATAGATTAATGATAAGGGGATATCCAAATTATGCGCTGTATAAGGCTTCTACCGGCCTTGACTCTGACCTTGCTGCTCTTACTTCCGGCAACAGGCATCAGCTATGCCGACCATTCCGTTATGGAAGCATCAAAGGAAGAGAGGCAGATTAAAGATAAAAACAACCATACAGCGACCGCTTCAGGCTTGCTGGGAGAGGTTGTTCAGGAAGTTATTCTTCTCCGGCAGATCGATGCCATGGAATTGGATAATGGCCAGATAGAGAAGTTCTTGCCGCCGCTTAGAAAGATGCTCCTGTCCTGCAAAGGTTTTGAAAAAGAGATAAAGGATATATTTGCCCGGGAACACAGGTTGGCGGAGACAGAGCAAAGCACGGAAGAGGCGCGCCAAAGGTTATATCGTGAAGCAAAGGAAGCATCAAGCCGCTTTAATGATGAACAAATCGGCTGGGAGCGAGAGATCGGCGATATATTATCCGAAAGGCAATTAATTATAGCTAAACGTATTTTGTATGCTCCATTGTTATATAATGAAGCGCTTTCCGATGAGGCCAAAGAGAACCTGCGCCGGAAAGTAAAGGAATACAGGCAGAAAATGGCCCGTCAGGAAAGCTGCAAAGGCGCCGGAAAGGGTGAATGCACTCTTCCTCCAGCCGAACCGGGTAACGGTAATAAATATCCTTTTCCAAAAGCGATAAGGCGACCGGGCATTCTCTTTGAACGCTCCAAGCGCCTGGAACAGATCCTTACGTTACTGGAAGAAAAAATTAAAACTGCATCTTAGAAGCTACGGCAACATCATTTACCCTTTTTAAAAAGAGGGAGGGGCTCTTGCCCCTCCCTCTTTTTAACCTGAAGACAATTCTCTTACTTGTCTTTGACTACGTCCATGCTTATATTAGCCTGAGCTGCGGCCAATCTGGCGATAGGCACCCGGTATGGGGAACAGCTCACATAATTAAGCCCGATTTCATGGCAGAATTTTACGGAGCTGGGCTCGCCGCCGTGCTCTCCACAGATACCTAATTTGATATTGGGGCGAACCTTGCGACCGGCCTCGACAGCCAGCTTCATCAATTTGCCGACACCCTGCTGATCCAGAACTTCGAAAGGATTGTCATTGAGAATCTTCTGATCCATATAATAGAACAGGAACTTGCCCTCGGCATCATCACGACTGTAACCGAAGGTAGTTTGCGTCAAATCATTGGTGCCAAAGGAGAAGAACTCGGCATACTCGGCTATCTGATCAGCCGTCAGAGCGGCACGCGGAATCTCTATCATAGTGCCGAAGGAGTAATCGATGGAAACCCCTGCCTTATCCATAACATCTCTGGCCACGCTCTCCAGTTGCTCGCGTACACGCTTGATCTCATTGACATGTCCTACCAGCGGAATCATAACCTCAGGCCTGACAACAAAGCCATCTTTGGCCAATTCCACAGCCGCACCAAAGATAGCCTGGACCTGCATCTCCACTATCTCAGGGAAGAGGATACCGAGACGACAGCCGCGCAAACCGAGCATAGGATTGAATTCACGCAGGGCCTCCACCTTGACCAGCAAGGCTTCTTTTTCCTCCAGCTCTTTGGAGCCGAGCTTCTTTATCTTGAGAGTTACCACTTCCTCCAGCAAATCTTCATAACGAGGCAGGAACTCATGCAAAGGCGGATCGATAAGACGTATAGTAACCGGTTGCCCCTGCATAGCTTTGAAAATACCGACAAAATCGCTCTTCTGCATGGGCAGAAGCTTATCCAAAGCCAATCGTCTTTCGGCCTCGGTTTCGGCCAGGATCATTTGCTGCACAGCCGGCAAACGGTCCTGAGCCATGAACATATGCTCTGTCCGGCAGAGGCCGACACCCTCGGCGCCAAACTCAAAGGCCTTCAAGGCATCTTCAGGAGTATCGGCATTGGCGCGAACACGCAAACGCCTCCTTTCATCTGCCCATTTAAGCAGGGTCATGAATTCATCGCTAAGCGTGGGCTCTATCATGGGCACAGAGCCGACCATAACGTTACCGGTAGCGCCATCGATAGTGATTATCTCGCCCTCTTTGACGCTTACATCTCCAACGCTGAAGAGGCCATGATCGGCATCTACCTTTATAGCCTCGCAACCGGCCACACAGGGTTTGCCCATACCGCGAGCTACAACAGCCGCGTGACTGGTCATGCCGCCGCGGGATGTCAATACACCCTGAGCGGCTACCAGGCCATGAATATCATCAGGATTGGTCTCCATGCGAACCAGGATAACCTTCTTGCCTGCTTTGCCCAGTTCTTCAGCCCTGTCGGCGGTGAAGACCACTTCGCCGGAGGCGGCACCGGGAGATGCCGGCAAGCCCTTGGCTATAGGCATAATGGCAGCAGCGGGATCTATGCGACGATGCAACAACTGATCGAGTTGCGCCGGTTCAACACGTAACACGGCTTCATCAGCGCTGATGAAGTTATCATTGGCCATATCAACGGCAATCTTAACAGCAGCTGCAGCAGTTCTCTTGCCGCTACGGCACTGCAGCATATAGAGCGTGCCGCGCTCAATGGTAAATTCCAGGTCCTGCATATCGCGATAATGCTTCTCCAGTAATAGAGATATACGTACAAACTCATTAAAAACTTCCGGCATATCCTGCTTCAGCTTGCTGATAGGCTGCGGTGTACGCACGCCGGCCACCACATCCTCACCCTGAGCATTGACCAAATATTCGCCGTAAAGCAGGTTCTCACCGGTGGAGGGATTGCGGGTAAAGGCCACGCCGGTGCCGGAATCGTCGCCCATATTACCAAAGACCATCATTTGAACATTAACGGCGGTTCCCAAATCATGCGGAATCTTATTGATATTGCGATACGTAAAGGCACGAGGATTATTCCAGGAATCAAAGACGGCTTTAACGGCTAGACGAAGCTGTTCCATGGGATCCTCGGGAAAATCTTCGCCCTTCTCCACCTTGTAGAGATGTTTGTAGGCAGCTACAAGCTCCTTCAGTGCCACAGCATCCAGATCGGTATCCGATTTAGCGCCAAGGGCTTTTTTCTTTTCGTCCAGTAATTCTTCGAAATGTTCACGGCCTATACCCATGACCACATCGCTGAACATCATGATGAAACGCCGATAGGCATCGTAAGCAAAGCGCTCGTTGCCGGTCAAACCGGCCAGGGCCAGCACCGTTTGACTGTTCAGACCCAGGTTCAGAACAGTATCCATCATACCCGGCATGGAGAAAACAGCACCTGAACGCACCGATACCAGCAGTGGATTCTCCGGATTACCCAACATCTTGCCGGTCTTCTTCTCCACTGCTTTAAGAGCCTCCTGGATCTCCTCCATCAGGCCTGCAGGAAAAGTTTGGCCAAGATCCGTATATTCGTTACAGGTCTTGGTTGTGATCGTAAAGCCCGGGGGTACCGGCAGCCCAATATTGGTCATCTCAGCCAGATTGGCGCCCTTGCCGCCTAAGAGGCTTCTCATCTGCGCATTACCTTCTTCAAAAAGATATACGCGTTTTTTATCTGCCATCCTATAATTCCTCCCTTGAAAGAAAAGTTAGAAGACGTAACGCCGTCTATTAACAGACACGTCCAGTGAAGTATTATACAGCAAAGATGAGAGCTTGGCTATATGCGCGATTGCCCCAGAGGAATTGAACTGATTTGAAAAAGCAAATGCACACCCCAGGGTTGCGTTCGGTCTTACAAACGGGGTAGTGCATTTAGTCTTACAAGTGACCCTCACTTGAAATCAGGATGCAATGAGCTTTACACCAGCGACGCCAGGACTCAGGCCGGCACCGGCAGAATGGAAAGGTTCCTCTCTTCGTATTCAGCGCAGTTCATCGTCAATTAAGACGATGGCTTTATGACATCCGCAGGGACCGGCAAACTTGCGGATACCTTAGATCTTTTATCCTCGGATGCGGATAAAGAAGCGTGGCTTTGCCCACTCGCCGAAGTCTCCTAAAGAGTATTTTCGATAAGCATCTCGATATATGACAATATTATCCCAAATATATCAAGATCCTCGCCTTGTAAAGCTACTGATTGATGCTAAACTAAACTTAGTTGCCATTTATGTGTATCCGGAACAATCTCTATATTGTGAAAAGATAGTCCAGGGAGATAGGCTGCTATGAAGAATATTACGCCTTGTAGGCCCAAGTGGAAGAGCACCATGACGGATCGTGAGAGATTCAACAATCAGATGCACTACAAGCCGGTAGACCGATGCTTCAACATGGAGTTCGGCTATTGGTTGGAAAACTACACGAAGTGGTCCATATTCACGGAGAACGGTATCACCAACGAAGCGGAGGCCAATACCTTCTTCAGCTTCGACAGAATAGAAAGCGTAGCAGGAAACGTATGGCTCAATCCCGCCTTCCCTGAAACGGTAATAGAAGAGACAGCAACCACCAAGATCCTCATGAACGGAGACGGCCTTCTGGCCGAAGTACTCAAGGACGGACACGCTACCATACCGCACTATGTAAAAGCAAGCATAGTCACCCCGGATGACTGGAAGAGATGCAAAGAAGAACGCTTTCGCAAAGACGACCCGGAGCGCAAAGTGGATACGGCGGCCCTGAAGGCGGAGCATCCGCCGGACAGAGATTATCCTCTTGGGGTGCACTGCGGCTCCATGATAGGCAGGGTCAGAAATATGCTTACTTTTGAGGGACTTGCGTATGCCTGCTATGACTATCCAAATATGGTGGAGGATATGGTGGAGACCGCCTGCGTCATGGTAGAAGATTTCCTGGACCAGGTGCTCCCGCACATAGACTTCGACTATGCCAGCGGCTGGGAGGATATTTGCTTTAAAAACGGCCCTATAGTTTCCGTAAACTTTTTCAACGATGTAGTAGTACCTCGGTACAAACGGATCAATAAGAAGCTGAAGACGGCCGGGATAGATATATGGTACACGGACTGTGACGGAGATGTAAGGCCCCTATTGAAAGGCTTCATGGAAGGCGGCATAAACACTCTCTTTCCCTTTGAAGTTAACGGGTGCGCTCACCCTGCAGAACTCCTGGCGGAGTACGGCAAGGACCTGCGCATCATGGGAGGAGTGAACAAGATACAGCTTGGAAGCGGCAAGGCGGCCATCAAGGCATACCTTGAAACCCTTACGCCGCTTGTAGAGCGAGGGGGGTACATCCCGTTCTGCGATCATCGCTGCCCGCCGAATGTACCCCCCGAAGATTATCTATACTATCTTGACCTCAAGGAAGAGATGTTCGGGATGCATTAGCTCTTATCTCCTACATCCTGGCTATTATAGCCTCGGCCATCTCGGATGTGCCGGCCGAGCCGCCGAGATCGTAAGTTACCTTCGATCCGTCCTCCAGCACAGCAATCATAGCCTTGTAGATACGATCCGCCGCCTCACGCTCGTTGATATAGCGCAGCATGAGTATGCCGGACTGCAGCAAAGCCAGCGGGTTGACCTTGTTCTGCCCCTTATACTTGGGAGCACTGCCGTGTACCGGTTCAAAGACGGCTATGCCATCACCTATATTGGCTCCCGGAGCTACGCCCAGGCCGCCCACCATGCCGGCACAGAGGTCGGAGATGATATCACCGTAAAGGTTAGGCAGCACCAGGACATCGTAAAGCTCCGGTTTGATAACCAGCTGCATGCACATGTTATCGACGATACGGTCCTCAAACTCGACCTGCGGGTACTTCTTAGCTACCTCCCGGGCGGTGGCCAGGAAGAGACCGTCCGTGCACTTCATGATATTGGCCTTGTGCACAGCAGTTACCTTTTTGCGGCCTTCCTTTAAGGCATATTCGAAGGCAAACTCAACTATACGGCGACTGGCCTTTTTGGTGATTATTTTGATGCTCTCTGCAGCATCATCGGTAACCATATGCTCTATGCCGGCGTAGAGGTCCTCAGTATTCTCGCGCACTACTACCAGATCGATCTCTTCGAAGCGGGTCTTGATTCCCGGCAGCGATTTGGCCGGGCGCAGGTTGGCGTAAAGGTCCAGCGCCTTGCGCAGGGCCACGTTGACGCTCCTGAAGCCGGTGCCCACAGGTGTGGTAATAGGTCCCTTGATGGCTATTTTGTTGCGCCGGATGGATTCCAGCACATGCTCCGGCAACGGCGTGCCGTATTCATCCATGACATCGACACCGGCGTCGACTATCTCCCACTCTATATCCACCCCGGAAGCATCGATGATGGCCCTGGAAGCGTCGCTTATCTCCGGACCGACCCCATCTCCGGGTATCCAGGTAATCTTATGCATAATCCTTACCCCCTAATATTTGCTATGGCCGGGAAGAATAGCCGGATGCCTGAAAAGAAAGTTCTCTCCGACAAGCTGTCCCGATACCATGCAAATATTAATGGGTGAAAGACCGGCTGTCAAGGAAATCACAGCTAAACCTAAACTCCTGACCGCTAAAGTTCCGCTCAAGCCTTGATCAAAAACGTAGATATCAAGTGTAAAGAGTTGGCCCCAAAGGTTTCCCGTTATAACGCATTTCCTTAACCGGAGCCTCCGGCAAAGACATTAGCCGGGGCCGAAGCTCAGTTGGACCAAAAGCTTCAATCACCAGTCCTCCCTCTTTCTGCCGCCATTCGATCTTTATATCTCCGGCAGGCGTAGGAATCCTTCCGGAGGCCGACATCATTCCACCCGGAAATGGAGAAACGGCAAAGCTGCCATAGCCTGGCTGTAAGGGGCGTATACCCAGCACCCAGGATTGATAGTAGTAAACAGGCAAAGCACTCCAGCCGTGACAGAGGCTGCCGGCTCCTTCGAAAGCCTCGGCTCCGTCGGATGTTTCCCAGAAGGTTGTGGCTCCGGCGGCAAGCATCTGCCCCCAGATTTCGGACACCTCTCGAGCAATAGCTGAGCGTGCTTTCTCTCCCAAACTATTAAAAGCGAGAACCTTATATAGCATGCTGCTCAAGGTAACGGGGATGAGATTCTTCTCCCTCTCTTCGAGCAGATGATCAAGAATCCCAGGTATCTGTTCAACAGATAATATATCTGCATGTACAGCCTGACATTGAACCAGTTCCGAAAAATGGTACCTTCTGCCGCTGATAAGATATGTAGACAGCAAGCCTCTATCATTATCCCAGAATGACCGGTTAATAGTCTCCCCCAGCTCATCACGACGGACAGCTATACCGGCGGCTTTTTCCTCCTGACCGCTCTGTTCTAGCATCCAGACATAGGCATTCAAAGCTTCATATAGAAAGAGGTTATAAGGTGCATCAAATCTATCGGTATCCTCTCGGGGAAAATCACCGCTATAACCATCCAACCCATTTTGCCAGTCGTAAAAGTGCCAGATTCCATTACCCGTAGGAAGTCGATAGAGTTTAGTAGCACAATCCAGCCCGGCAAAGAGCTTCTCCAGCATAAAGTCCATCTGCTCCTGATAACGGGCAAAGAGCTCCTTCCGGCCGCTATAAAGCATATGCTCCGCCAAAGCGGTGATCCAAACCAGGCTGAAGGAGGGTATATTCACCGGCACTCTGGCCGGCGCGCACAGCTCCAGCAACCCATCCGAGCGTATGCCTCGTCCCAGCAGATCAAAGGATACTCCGGCAAAATCGTAGTTGCCGAAGGCATAATAACCATAAAGCGCCTGATTGCGCGAATCAAAGGCATAAAGGGCCTGTTCACGCCAGGGGCAATCCTCAAAATGTTCGTGCATACAGAGCTGCAGCGTCCGCCTGCCGACGTTATATGCCTTGACCGCTCTTTCGTCGTGAGTATGAAAGCTTCCTCTAACATCAAGCTCTAATTCTGCCGGTTTCAATCCCATAGTATGAAATTTCAATGGAGCCGTCATGCCTGTGATATGCACCTCCAGATACCGTGCTCCCAATCGCCTGAAGGGCAGGATGAATTCGTTCAGGCCCTGCCGGCAGATATACCTGTCGGCAAAGTTGCGCATCTCTATCCTGGCCCTGACCCGGCCGTTATCCAGATGCTCGCCATGAGCTATATCCAGTATGGTGCCCTCCGAGGCTTCTATAGAAAAGCTGAGCAAGCCCACTTCCTCGCGCATCAGATCAATTATCAGATAGCGCCCGTCAGCGCCGGCCGGAGGGATATCCAAGATTATCCCCTGATTTGCAAAAGCGGGAAGCGGCTGTTGTTTCAGAATATCCTGTGCCATAATCTCAGCAAATGTTCCCTCCTTTTTCGGCCTGCGCTTTATGTTACCATAGGCTATAATACGTGTTGCTGGTAATGCCTTTATCTTTAACGGAGGTACCGGCCGAAGGGATAGATCCGGCCCTTGTCCCGGTTTGGCTGTAACTACTGCATACGGCCATTCCCTATCATCAAAACCGTCTTCTGTCCAGGGTATATCCAGCCGGGCATCAAAGAGGGTGGTAAAGCCCATCTGCGATGTTACTTTGGGCATATCCCCGTATTTGAAAGCAGGATGCCGCAGGACTTTCCAGGAGGCATCGCTGACTACAGCCTCGTCTGCGCCGGTTACCAAAGCCAGCAGCAACTCCGGACGGCCGGAGCGATATTCATGAGAGTCAGAACCACGATAATAAGCTAAAACGCTTATCAGGTTGGATCCCTTTTTAAGAAATGAACATACCTCCAACTTAGTATAGGTCTTTCTCTCCGGGTAATCACTGAATTGCCCTCTGCCGGCTTCAACACCGTTGATGTAAAGGAGAAAATCGGAGTCCGCTGCAACAGCTAGAGTCGCCTTATCAGGCACTTTCTCCAGAGAAAAAGTCTTTCTGAAACAGAGATACTGATGCGGCAAAGGCTGATCCTCTTCCATCCAGATCCAGGAGGCTCTCTCCAGCACCATATCTAACAAAACGTTTCTATTTTTCTCTACAGTCGTTGGATTACCTTTCTGCATAATTCACCCTCCCCACAGCGATTTACTATACATGTAGCTGAAAAAGAGACGAGCACCGGCTACAGCCGCCAGCTGTACATCTACAGCTTCAGCCTTAAAGGCTACGGCAATTCCCGCTGCAAAAAGGTCTGGAAGTTGCCAAAGAAGAGCTTATCTACATCCCGCTCGATCTCACTCGCTTCTGGAAGCCAGCCGGTGGCCATAAGATCGCTGTATTTATTGAAGAGAACCTCTCCGATGATCTTTCTGGAGTGGGTCCACTTGTAGATAAGCTGATCCAGCACCCTGGCATCGGAGTGCTGCGGGATAAAGCTGCTGCCCAGCAGCTCCAGGCGCATCCGGGTCATCTCTTCGATCAGACTGGGGTTGTTAAGATACCACCAGCAGCCGAAAACCATAAGGTTGCGGAATTTACGAGCGGCAACGCAGAGCTCGTGCTGATTCTCCCGCGCCAGCATGGTGACCATGAACTTGTTGCGGGGATATGCGGCACAGAGATTGAGAACCGTATCTATATCACTCTTGCCTACGGCATCGCCGGCCAGCTTGAGATCGGGATTGACCAGCTTCCTGACCCCGATCATCATGACAAAGGGAATGCCCTTCTCCAGGCAGACCGGGAGAATGCAGTTCTCTATCAGCCGGCCGCGCTCGGAATCCTCCGGGTATCTGAAGGAGGGCGGCAGAGAAACTGCCAGATAGAGCGCACCCATGAGATCTATTTGATCCCGCAGAAAACGGCGCACCTCCTCTATGGTCTTGCCGGTGATATCGGCCTCTACCTCATAACCCCACGCCCTGAGACGCCGGCCGGCCGCGCTCCAGCTGTTCAGCAGCGGGTCCACCCGCAGCGCGGCCTTGAAACGAGTATCCGTCCTGCCGCCGCCCCTCTCCCAGACGAGGAACTCCAGATCATCGAAGGGATCGTTGGTCATGACTATCTCTTTGACGCCGGCTGTTTCGAAGACTTTATCGATATAATCCTCTACCTTCATGGAAGCGAAGTAACTCCGGTAGGATTCCAGGTCGCGCTTGCCGGTATCCAAGCCCAGCTTCTCCAGCACGGTCAGCACGCCCCGGCAGGCTTCGCTGTAAGGAGTGTTGTCGATAAAAAGCACCTGCCAGATAAGATCGGCCTGCTGTTGCTTGGTCATGGACCAGTAGGTATCGTACGGCACATCCGTCCAGCGTAGCGTTTCCGCCGCCAGGTAATGGTAGGTCAGTAATTCATCTATACCCCAGAGCAGCAGCTTGCCGAAATCGGCGGGGTAGGTGTGGGTATGAATATCGGTTACCTGCACCTGGCTTACGGCTCTATCCAGCACGGTTCTAAGATCGCTTTCATTTCTGATGGTCATCAGCTTTACACTCCTGCCTGCAATTCTTAAGCAAACAATTTCTTACATCTCCCGACGGTAAGCCATATGCGGTCTTTATATCATCAAGAGCTCGTTAAAGATGTAGTTTAAATACAAATAATATAGTATGTCCGCCATCTTTGCAAACGCAACAGCAACCAGCCAGGAATTCCGCAAAGATACGCAAAATGGCAATCAAGGTCGCTGAGACCGCTTGCGGGCAGCAGATCGAGGTCTATCTGGGCGAGATCGCTTTTATTAGCGATGCTGCCATCTTCCAGGTCTTCTTTCTTGTTGCCATCGTTGTTGTAACAGATGAACTTTCTAAGAGCGTTCTCTTCGATGCTCTCTTCGACGCCGCCGATGTCTTAATTGTAGTCGGAATCGGCATCTGCATCTCTCCCGGCCACATAAATGGTCATCTTGTCCGTTCTGATACAACTACAGATATGATTATTTTCATCTACAGCAGCCGGCATAATCTGCTTATGATCTATGGTGTACCCCATATTCAGTACAACAGAAGGGTAAAAATAAGGTGGTTTTTTGTGCCGGAGGTGATGCCCTACGACGAGCTACTTACCAGTTGTTACTCCCGGCTCTCTACCACTACTTTAGCACCATATCCTGAGCTGTCAAGGCTGAGATGATGCGCTGAAGTATCCTGCCGCCTTGACAGCGGTGAAGGATATTATGCTATCCTCTCCGGGATAGAGCCGGGATACCTCTTGAACCTGCCTTATTCACTTCTCAAAGTACACTGCCGCCGGTGTCCTGTAACCCAGTGATTGATGCGGCCTCTCCTCGTTATAGAAGCTGAGATATGCCTTCAGCCTCTGAGCGGCTTCTCTCATGTTGCCATAATCATTCAGATAGGCGTTCTCATACTTGATCGTGCGCCATAGCCTCTCTACGAAGATATTATCCAGCGCCCGTCCTCGCCTACCCATGCTGATCCTGATACCTTCATCCTTCAATCTTCCGGTGTAGTCCAAGCTGGTGAACTGTGAACCCTGATCGCTGTTAAATATCTCCGGCCGACTTATCCTCAAGGCATCTGCCAGCGCTTCCAGACAGAAGCTTGCCTCCAGAGTGTTGGATAATGCCCAGGACAACACATAGCGGCTGAACCAGTCTATTATCGCTACCAGATAAGCAAATCCTCCCCGCAGCCGCAGATACGTTATATCCGTACTCCATACCTGATCAGACCGCTCTATCACTATGCTCTTCAGCAGATATGGATATATCTGCGCTCCCTCTGCCGGCTGGCTGAGTCTGGGTTTGGGATAGATTGCCTCCAATCCCATCTTACGCATCAGGCGTCCTACACGCTTGTGATTGACCTCATACCCCAGCTTCTTCAGGTAGTCCGTCATCTTCCTGATACCGTAATACGGCGTCCTGGTATATTGCTCGTCAAGAAGGTTCATCAACTCAAGATTGAGGGCGCTTTCCTGTGCCGGCTGGTAATACCAGCTTGAGCGCGATAGCCCGATTAGCTCACATTGCCTGGCTATACTGAGTACCTCGCTATCAGGTTCTACCAACAGACGCTTCTCGTTACTTCCCCAGGCCGGATTTTTTTTTGAGCCAGTCCAATTCCACTTTCAACTGGCCGATTTGCTGATACAAGGAGGCTTTCAATGTCTCTTCTTCAGCATCCCTGTCCTGGCTCGGCTCTGCGAATATCCGTGACGACTCCTCTTTCAGTTGCTTCTTCCATTTCCCTACCAGATTGGGATGCATTCCATACTGGCCGGCTATCTCGTTAACCGTCTTCTGCTCCTTGATTGCTTCCAGCGCCACCCTGGCTTTTAATTCCGTGCTGTATCGTTTCCGCTGTGTCCCCATCTTTTCCTCCGTTTTTCTTCTTCGGCACAGCCATTATACCACCTTAACTACCTGTCCGAATTTTGGGGTACACTATACCTTTCCCTCATCATTAGTGACGGCACTGGCATTATTCAATGTGCCGTTATCCACTGATTTCCCAAGGTTATTACCGGTTATTTCAAAGTTTATGGTTCTTCCGCTGATAGCCGGAGTCAAGGCCGCTGTAATAGTAGATTTACATATATCGAGGTTATCACCACCAGCGCAAATAGTATCCGGGGTGGCACTCAATTCCAGCTTTACCGTTGTAAGCTTTATCTTATCTCTACATACTTCCACATCGTTGGGAGTGAGGACATAGAGATCTAAGGTGGTAGCGCCGGTATTTATGCCTTCCACGTAGAACTGGTCG
>DHPR01000011.1 GCA_002410925.1 bacterium UBP13_UBA5359 | reverse complement strand
ATTTCATAGATGAATGGCATGCCAGCCTCTATCCAACACTTATAAGAGAAGGGGCTTATAAAGACCGATTTGATGTTGCTATGGCTTGGGCTAAAATCAGACCGGACGGTAAAAAGAGTCTGGCCGAGTGGTGCGAGGAGAAGAATGTTCGTCAGGCTGAAAGCATAAAAGAAGTTGTAGATGCGTGTGATTGCCTGGTGGTTTTATCTCCCGATAATCCGGAGCAGCATGAGGAGCTGGCTGATTTACCTTTAAGAAGCGGTAAGATAGTCTATATCGATAAGCCGATCTCTCCAACTTTGACGGGAGCTGTTGCCTTATTCGAAAAGGCTGAAAAACATGGCACGGCGGTTATGTCATCATCTGCTTTACGTTACGGTTCGGCGTTCGATACCGGCTTGAAAAGTACCTTTGCCGGAAAGAGGGTCCATCATGTATCAACGCGAGGTAACGGCAGTTTGAGCATCTACGCTATTCATCAGGTTGAAATGATCGTAGCGGCTATGGGCACGGGCGCTTCCAGGGTTATGCATTGCGGAAGCCCGGATATCCAGCATATAATTATAGATTATGTCGATGGCAGACGAAGCTCTTTTACATTAATGGCTGGACAACCCCTTCAGGCAAGCATAAGTTATGGTGAAAATGAAGCCCTTATAATCAATGAAATAACCGATCATTATCCAGGCTTTGTTAACGCTATGCTGGAGTTCTTTGATACGGGTATTCCCTCTGCATCTATGGAGGAAACGCTGGAAATAGCAGCTATTCTGGAAGCCGGGGTCAAGGCACTCGAATTACCGGATAGATGGGTGACTCTTCCTTCTTATTGATTTAGATATTCAGCCTGGAACTGCTCAATGCTCCTTGAACCTTCGCAGATCGTGCGGCGGTTTATTTCGATGGAGGATATGCAGCGTTAACATTTGACGCTCTTCGTCGCTTGGGCTAAAATAACCTTTGTATGAATAAAAAGGAGCAAGGTTAGATGGTAATTGACTATCTGGAATCCAGAATAGCCCATGCATTGCAACTCCTGCGGGAAGAGGGCATTCTCTCTGTCGATAACAGAGCGGAAGTAATCATAGAGGTTCCCCGTGATAAAGCGCATGGAGATTATGCTTGCAACATTGCGCTGCAGGCAGCCAAGGGCAGTTCCATGCCGCCTAGAATGCTGGCGGAGGCCATCAAACAGCGGTTGGACCTGGACACTGATATCATCAGTAGCACAGAGGTAGCCGGCCCTGGTTTCATAAATTTTTTCATGGCTCAAAAGATCCTGGCCGATAATCTGAAACGCATATTAGCGGAGAAAAAAGATTACGGTTGTGCAGAGCCGCTACCGGGTGAACGCATATTGGTGGAATTTGTCAGCGCCAATCCCACAGGTCCGCTGCATGTAGGGCATGGGCGCGGTGCCGCTGTGGGCGATACGCTGGCCAGGTTGCTCAAAGCCGCCGGCAGGGATGTGAGCAAGGAATTCTATATAAATAATGCCGGCACTCAGATGGAGATGTTGGGGCGTTCCATAGATGTTCGCTATCGTGAAATCCTGGGAGAGGCGGCAGCGATGCCCGCAGATGGTTATCACGGTGAATATATAATTGATATTGCCCGCGATATATTTGAACGGGAGGGCGATGTTCCCAGTAAGATGCCTGAAGAGGAACGTATAGCTCATTTTCGTAAAATAGGTGAAAAGCGCCTTCTGGCTGAACAGAAAAAGACGCTGGAGAATTTCGGGGTAACCTTTGATACATGGTTCAGCGAATGCGATCTTTATGAATCCGGTTTAGTGGAAGAAGGCATAGAAGCGCTTAAAGAGAGGGGCTATGTTTATTCCAATGCTGATGCGCTATGGTTTAAAGCCACCGCTTTCGGTGATGATAAGGATCGTGTACTGATACGCCAAAACGAGGTGCCCACCTATCTGGCTGCGGATATAGCTTATCATAAAAATAAACTGGACAGAGGATTTACTCGCCTTGTAGATATTTGGGGAGCCGACCATCACGGTTATATCCCGCGCATGAGGGCATCCATACAGGCTCTGGGATATTCTTCCGAGGCTCTGGAAGTTCTGATAATACAGATGGTGCGTCTGATGCGCGGCGGTGAGCAGGTTATGATGTCCAAGCGTGCCGGAGAGTTCACCAGTTTGGATGATATTCTGGCTGAGGTAGGACGTGATGCCGCCCGGTTCTTCTTCATCATGCGCAGTACAGATAGCCAGCTTGATTTTGATATGGCCTTAGCGGTGGAACAATCCAATGAGAACCCCGTTTACTATGTGCAGTATGCTCATGCGCGTATCTGCAGCCTCTTATTCCATGATGAGGCATGGAAGTTGCAGCCTGATGAGGCTGATCTAAGTCTGCTGCAGGAGCCGAGCGAAATAGAGCTGATGAAAAAACTGTTGGATTATTCGCGTGAGATAAAGGAAGTGGCGGAGACCTTTGAGTTGCATCGCCTGCCGCGTTTCTCACAGGACCTGGCGGCATTATTTCATCAGTTTTATAACAATTGTCGTATCCTGGGCGAGAATAGAGGCCTCTCTTCATCCAGATTGGCTCTTTGCAAGGCTACACGCCAGGTCCTGGCTAATCTGCTTGCAATAATGGGCATCTCGGCTCCGGAAAGGATGTAACTTGCGAGCAATAGTTTTTAATACGCCTGGCAATTACGCGGTTGTAGAGCGTTCTCCTATCCCCCCGGGCTATGGTGATGTCATGGTCAGGGTTGAGGCGGCCGGCCTTTGCGGCACGGATTTTCGCATTAACAAAGGAACGTCTCCAGCTAAATTTCCTGTTGTTCTGGGTCATGAATTTGCCGGTGTTATCGATGAGATAGGACCCGGGGTCAAAAACTTTGTCGTTGGCGACAGAGTATCCGTAGACCCCAACATCGTTGATTGCGCCGAATGCGCCGCCTGTCGCCGCGGGCAACCACATCTGTGCGATAATCTGATTGCTTTGGGGGTGGATATAGACGGAGGCTTCGCCCAGTACTGCCGGGTACCCTCCAGACAGATCTACAAACTGCCCGGACAGATGGATATAGAGGAAGGGGCCATGGTGGAGCCTGTATCCTGTTGTCTGCACGGACTCGATCTGCTGGATTTGCGTGCCGGCGAGCGCGTGGTTATTATAGGCGGCGGGTTTATAGGGCTTGTTCTTCTGCAACTTTGCCTGGAAGCGGGTGCCTCTCGTGTTATCCTTTCCGACCCCAGTCCGGTTAAAAGGGCTGTCGCCCTGGAGTTGGGTGCTGTTGAAGCAGTTGAGCCGGAGCGGCTCCATAGCCTTACGAAAGCGGAATTCACGGATGGAGCAGATGTGGTTGTTGAGGCTGTGGGACGTACAGAAACAGTAGAGCAGGCTCTCAAACTGCCACGTAAGGGAGGTCGGATACTGATCTTCGGCGTAGCTCCGAAGGGTGCGCCGGTCAATTTTTCACCCTACGATATTTTCAGCCGGGAGCTGAGTATTATCGGATCATTTATTAATCCCTTCACCTTTTCTCGCAGCATAGAGATTATTGCTTCCGGTCGCCTGAAACTCAAGCAACTGGTGACACATCGTCTCAGTCTGGATGAGATAGCGGCCGGTCTCAATCCCGCTCCGGATATGATCAAGGGCATGGTGCTGCCGCAACGGGCTGCTTCGGAAAGACGGCGTTGATACTTCTATCCTCTTTAACCCTCTTTAGCAGGATTTTCGGAAAGTTTCCAGAATAAATTGTTACTGAACATCTTGGCGGGAGCTGAGCATTTGTGCGCAGCTTCGGGGTTTGGTATGCATATTTAGCAAATGTAAACAGTTGATACCTATCTCTTTTAAGCGAGGAAGCGCTTTTATCCGCCTTGTTACATTTCGGCTGCTGCTGGTATAATGGGTTAACAGTTAGCGGTTAAAGATTCTCGGAAAGGCGTCTTCCCGAGAGAGGTCTGGAGCGATGAACGTAAAGAGAGATCATTAACAACTGTGGACAGATGACCGCATGTATTATTGAGGGAGAGGCGACATGCTTGAGGTAACTACTTTGGGTATTCTGGTAGCCGATGTGGTAGCTAAACCGGTGGAAGAGCTACCCGATAAAGGCAAGCTGGCCTTGGTATCGCAGATGGAGCTGCATAGCGGCGGTTGTGCTGCCAATACAGGCATAGCCCTGGCTAAGATAGGCCTGAAAACCGGCATCATCGGTAAGGTGGGCAACGATGGCTTCGGTGATTTCATGGTTAATGCCTGCAATCATCACGGGCTGGATACCCGCGGCATAGTTCGCAGCCGAGAGATGAGCACCTCTGCTACCATGGTTATGGTGGATTCCTCCGGGGAGAGAACTTTTCTTCATCATACCGGAGCCAACGGAGATTTTGAAGAGAGCGATATTAATTATACAGTAGTGGCACAGAGCCAACTATTACATGTAGCCGGACATTTTCTGATGCCTAAATTCGATGGCCGCCAGGCGGCCGAGGCTCTGGAGAGAATTAGGAAAATGGGCGTAAAGACATCGCTGGATACCGCTTGGGATGCTACTGGGCGCTGGCTCTCTTTGCTAAAACCCTGTCTGCAACATCTGGATATTTTTCTTCCCAGTCTGGATGAAGCACAGCAGATCTCCGGATTGAAGGAGCCGCGGGATATTGCTCGTTTTTTCATGGATTATGGTATCGAGCTGGTAGCCATTAAGATGGGAAGCAAGGGCAGCTACGTTACCGATGGAGAGAAAGAGCTGACTATGCCGCCCTTTGTGGTGGAAGCCGTGGATGCGGTAGGAGCCGGAGATAGCTTTGTAGCCGGCTTTCTAACCGGCATTATGCAAGGCTGGGATCTGGAAAAGACGTTGAAGTTTGCCAATGCTGCCGGAGCTCTTTGTGTGACTGCCATAGGAGCTACCACCGGCATACGCAGTCTTGAGGAAACATTGGAATTTATGGAAAAGACGCCGCTGAAATGAGGATATAATGGAAAAAGCCGTAATTTTTGGAGCGGGAAATATTGGACGAGGCTTTGTAGCTCAGTTGCTGTATGAATCCGGCTATGAGACCGTTTTTATTGATGTCAACCAGGAGCTGATTCGCCTGCTCAACGAGCGAGGCAGCTATGAGATAGAGACGATCGGCGAAGAGAACTATCGTGTACCGGTGGGCAATATTCGCGCTGTAGACGGCCGTCAGGTAGAGGAGGCTGCAGCTGAGATAGCCGATGCGGCTCTGGTAGTTACGGCTGTGGGTGGGGGGGCGCTCAGGCATATTGCTCCCACTTTAGCAACCGGTATTGCCCGGCGGCATGCCGCCGGAGCACAGACGCCGCTGAATGTGGTTCTTTGCGAGAATCTTTATGATGCGGGTAAGATAATGCACGGGTATGTGCAGGATGCTTTGCCGCCTGCATTGTTTAATTATGCCGGCGAACATGTAGCCTTTGTGGAAACGGTTGTAGCCCGTATGGTGCCCGTTATGGAAGAGAGCTTCAATAATAGCGATCCTCTGCTGATGGTAGTGGAACCGTACAAGATATTGCCGCTGGATGCTGTTGCCTGGAAGGGAGAACGTTTGCGTATAGAGGGCTTTCTCTTCTGTGATAACTTCATTGCTTATGTAGAGCGCAAGCTCTTTATTCATAATGCTGGACATGCTCTTTCAGCTTATGAAGGCTATATCAAAGGTTATCGTTTTATCTATGAGGCGATAGAAGATGAAGATATCCATCGCCGGGTGTATGGTGCTCTGAGGGAAGCACGTCTTGCATTGGAGAAAAAACACCGTCTGGATCGTCTGGGGCTACAGGAGAATATCGATGATTTATTACGGCGTTTTGGCAGCCGTAAGCTTCGTGATACCGTGCTGCGGGTGGGGCGTGATCCATATCGCAAACTGGCGCCCGGAGATCGCCTGGTAGGGGCGGCCAGAATGGCTGAGAAATGCGGTATCAAGCCACAATATATTGCCGGCGGCATAGCTGCAGCGTTATGCTTTGCTCATCCCAGTGATCCATCAGCGGTAGCTTTACAGCAGGAAATAGCCGATAAGGGAGCAGGAGCTGTAATAGAGAGCCTCTGCCTGATAAAGCCCGGTGAAAGCCTTTACAGTATGATAATGGAACGCTATGAAGAGTTTAAAGGCCGCAATATTTGATAGCCTGCCTTCACGGCGAAGATAGAGGGGAGCGTGAAATTGAATTGAGCAAATCGATCAAACCCGCACAGGCTGGTAGCAATAACCATACAGAGAGGCAATATCTCATAGATGCCTTTACCAAGCAGGATACCTGGCGGATGTTCCGGATTATGTCCGAGTTCGTCAACGGCTTTGAGGAGCTGTCTGATTTACCTCCTGCGGTTACTATCTTCGGCTCGGCTCGTACCAAATCGGGTGATGCCGATTACAAGCTGGCGCATGATATTGCCTATCGTTTGGCCGGAGATGGTTTCGCCATCATTACCGGTGGCGGCCCCGGCGTTATGGAGGCTGCCAACAAGGGTGCTATGGCCGCCGGTGGTATTTCCGTAGGTCTCAATATAGAGTTGCCCCATGAACAGCAACCCAATCAATATCAGACTGTGCCGCTTAATTTTCGCTACTTCTTTATCAGGAACGTTATGTTTGTTAAATATGCTGTAGCCTTCGTTATTCTGCCCGGAGGCTTCGGTACGCTATATGAGTTTTTTGAATCTCTGACGCTTATTCAAACAAAAAAGATAAAACCCTTTCCGGTGGCATTGGTCAATAGAGAGCACTGGCAGGGCTTGATGGATTGGATGAATAAGCGATTGATGGGAGACGGCTTTATCTCTCCTGGGGATACGGATCTTTTTCACATTGCCGATACTATAGATGAGGTAGCGGCCATAGTGAAGGCAGGGGTATGCCAGAAATATCCTGACGCAGAGAAGCGCAATGTCGTCTCTGTTTCCCTGGAAGAGAATGAGCAAGGGCAGCAAGCCCCTTGAACGGATGGAGGAGATAAGAATGGAAGAAAGAATGACGGTGCTGGCCGTAGGTGCGCATCCAGATGATATTGAAATGCTCTGTGCCGGCACCCTGGCAAAGTATGCCAAAGCGGGCCACAAGGTCTATATGTGCCATGCCGCTAACGGCAATAAGGGACACTTTGTTATACCCAGTGACGAGTTGCGACTGATTCGTCGAGAGGAAGCCAAAGCAGCCGCTGCCATAATAGGAGCCGAATCAATCGCTTTGGATTTTCCCGATTGCGAAATACCGCCTACTAAAGATGGCCTGGACAGGTTTATCGATCTTATTCGTCAGACCCGGCCGGATATAATCATCACCCACCCACCCTACGATTATATGCCGGATCATGTTATGGTCGGCAAGCATGTCTTTGATGCCTCCTTTCATGCCACTTTACCATATTATAAGACCGATATAGCCGAGTATCATGACACAGTGGCTCCTATCTACTATATGGATACGCTGGTGGGCGTAGGCTTTTTGCCGCAGGAGTATGTAGATATCACAGAGGAGTATGAGATAAAGCGCAATGCTCTGAATTGCCATCAGAGCCAGGTTACCTGGCTGGCAGAGCACGATAATATAGATATTTTTGAGTATATAGAAACCAGTGCTCGATTTCGCGGCCTGCAATGTGATGCCAGGTACGCCGAAGGCTTCTGCCGCCTCGATGTTTGGCCCAGGAATAAGACCGAGAGATTGTTGCCGTAAGTATGAATTATCAACCGGCCGGGATAAATTCTGATAAAAAAGTCAACGGCTATTGATTTTTTTTATACTTCTGGTAGAATAATTTGTGCAACTGAATAAATATTCACTGCGCTTGCGCTGCTCGATAGCTCAACGGTAGAGCATCCGGCTGTTAACCGGAGGGTTGTAGGTTCGAATCCTACTCGAGCAGCCAATTTGTTTCTTGTACCCCGTGGCAAACGGGGTTTTGTTTTTTGAGTTGAGCGTAACAGTATAAGTTTGCAAATATTTGTTGATAAATGCTAGAATCCTAACTTTTACAGTAAAATGGAGAAAAAGGCAGCCGGCAGCCCAGTAAACAAGCGGATTGCCGGCTATTTTGCTTTTTCATAAATATGATCTTCCAGAGATATAGTATCACCGGTCTGAAATTCAAAGACCGGGAGAACTTTAGCCAACTATAACAGGAATAAAATTTGACAAAAAAATAACCTGGAAAGCCGCTACTGTAAAATTATGAAAATATATAACAATCGTATTTCGCATAAGCGTTTCAGCATACGCATTTACAGCAAGGAATGTTAACATAAGGCAAGTTTGGTGCCTTGTTCCGATATATAGCGCGTGATAGGATTTGTATGTCAGATCGCACTGTAATATTTGAGGAGGCACAGCCATGTATCGCATCGGACAGGAAGAAGTAGACGCCGTAGCCCGTGTTATTGCAGGCAAAACGCTTTTCAGGGTTAACAACGCCGGGCAGGAGGTAGACAATTTTGAGAAGGAATGGGCCGCTGCTATAGGTGCCGAATACGCCCTTTGCGTTTCAGGCGGAACCGGAGCTCTGATCTGTGCTCTGGCGGGAATGGGCATAGGCCCCGGGGATGAGGTCATCGTGCCGGGCTACACCTTCATGGCCACTGCCCTGGCAGTGGCGGCCGTAGGTGCAATACCGGTCATTGCCGAAATCGACGATACGCTTACCCTCGATCCTCGGGATGTTGAAGAGAAGATAACACCTCAAACCAAGGCTGTTATCCCGGTGCATATCAACGGTTTCCCGGCCGATATGGAGAGTCTGACCGCTATTGCCGGCAAATATGGACTGAAGATACTGGAGGATTGCTGCCAGGCCGACGGCGGCAGCTATAAGGGCAAGAGATTGGGTTCCTGGGGTGTTGCCGGTGCTTACAGCTTCAACGACTATAAGATACTGACCGCCGGCGAGGGTGGCGCCATGGTCACCGACGATCCACTGATCTACGAGAGAGCGCTGGTCTTTCATGACGGAGGGGCGTCATTCCGCCCCTATACTTCAGGCCTCTCCATCCCGGTATTCGCTGCTCAGCAGTACCGTATCAGCGAAGTGACCGGGGCCATTCTTCGGGTGCAATTGAGCCGCCTGGAAGGTATACTCTCCGATCTGCGGGCGCTGAAGAGACAGTATATGGAGGAGCTGTCCGGTGAGCCGGGAATTACCTTCCTGAGATCCAATGATATCGATGGCGATTGCGGTACCACTCTAGGATTTATCTTCCCCGACGAAGCATCAGCCCAGGCCTTTGCCGGCACGGATGGTGTAATGGGCGGTATTCCCATCAACAGCGGCAAGCATGTTTACAGCAACTGGGAGCCGATTCTTAATCATAACATCTGGCACCATCCTGCTTTCAATCCGTTCAACCTGGAGCAGAACAAAGGTCTGCGCATAGATTACTCTGTCGATATGTGCCCGGCTACGCTGGACATCCTGAAGCGCACCGTATTGTTGCCGCTGCAACTGGATAAGCCTGAAGCTGAGGCTGCATCGCGCATCGACGCCTGCCGGCGGGCAGTCAGGAGCCTGGCTACGGCCGGCGTGGTGAGCTAAGGAGGCAACCGGTATGTTAAAACCATGCCTCTGCCTTGAGATGGTGTTAACCGGATATGATCGATGGCGTCTGTGCCCTTAACGGCACGGCCAACCATCTGGAATACGCCAATTCCCAGAGAGCTATTCAGGAATCGTTCAACGGCGCTGGAATTTGTGGTTTGCTTCGTCCTGGATATAGAATATATAGCTGCCGATAAATAATCGAAGTATTTTGCAAATGGAGGTATAGTGAAATGGGATCAATGAAGAAGGAACAACTGGCTTATGCCGTATGGCCCTGGGGACTGGCGGAGAAGGAGCAGATGGCCGAGGCGCTGAAAGATATAAGTGAGGCTGGATTCTATCGCTTTGAGAGCGTGGTGGCAGCCGTCGAGCTATTTGCCGACGATCTCAAGGGGTTTCAGGCTATTACCGATGAATACGGCGCCTATCCTGTCAGCTTCTATTTCTGGCAGACCGGCGATTATGCTCAGGATATCGGGCTGGTTGAGCGTTCGCTTGACTTTCTGGCGGCCAATAAGGTGAAGCGTATGAGTTTGCAGGCTCCGGGCAAGGAGGGCGGCGCTACAGAGGAAGAGTTGGCCGCCGTGGTGAAGGTGGTGGAAAGGATCGGAGAATTGACCAAGCCTTATGGCATCGTTCCCTGTGTCCATCCGCACGCACGGACCATGATCATGTACGAGCCGGAGATCGACTTCGTCATGAAGAATACGGATCCCGATCTGGTGGCCCTGGGACCGGACACCGCTCATCTGATGGTGGGTGAATGTGACCCGGCGGAGATATTTGCCAGGTATATCGATCGCATTCAATTTACCCATATCAAGGACGTCAAGAGGCTAAGAGATATCAAGGCGGACGAATCTGAAAAGCAGGGTTTTGAGGTTTTTAGCGGCTTCCTTGAATTGGGACAGGGCGATGTCGACCTGCCGTCCGTTTTTGATGTGTTGGAAAAGGGCGGCTACGAGGGCTATCTGACGGTGGAACTGGATAAATCGCCTACAACCAATCGAGAGAGCGCTTTTGCCAATATGGCGTATATGGAGAGCAATCTGGGGAGAGGTTGACGAGCTATGGACTTTGAGATTGTAGATATCAATTGTGGGCTGGGTTATCCGGTGGGAGTGCGCCCGCGTTTTCACGATTTGAACGGTCTTTTACAGGTCATGGACACGTATCGCATATCGAAGTCCGTGGCTTTTCATATGGAAGCGTTGCGGGATGTGGTCATGGGCAACCAGTTGGCATTGGATGCAGCCGGGAAATCCGGGGGCGTGTTGCATCCTGCTACGTCCTGCGTCCCGATCTGGGCGGCAGCGAGATTCCCTCACAGGATAAGTTGCTGACGCAACTCAGAGCGGAACGACCGGCAGCCGTCAGGCTCTATCCCAGAACTGAAGGCTATATACTGGATGCCTTCTATGCCGGAGAACTGCTAGAGGTAATCAATGAACTGGGGCTTCCCGTTCTGCTGAACCCGGATCAATACCCGGCATATGACGGCTTGCCTGCCTTGGCCGCCTCTTTTCCCAATATCAGATTTGTTATGCTGAGGCAGGCTATCAATCAAACCAGGTATACGAGGCCGCTTCTAAACAAACTGGAGAACGTCTTCTTCGACGTCAGCATCATGATGGATACCTGTTTTATAGAGGAAGCTGTATCCAAATACGGCAGTGGGCGTTTTCTTTTCGGCAGCGCCATGCCGCAGTATCTTCCCGCCGGAGCGTTGGGGCTGATCCTTTACAGCCGCATCTCCGACGATGATAAAGCCGCAATATTCTCAGGCAACTGGCGGTCCGTGCAGGAGGGGATAAGATGGAAATAAGAGATGAAGCCTATGCAGGGCTGCCGATATCGGCGCCGGTGATAGATGCCCATACCCATACCGGAAACAGCTCATATAATGGCTGGTATCAGTCGATCCGCACCGATGCAGAAATAATTGCCCTTATGGATCTCCTGGGGATAGACTGCATCGTCACCGCACCGCATAGCCTGCTCCTTGGAGATATGGAGCTTACCAACGGTACGGCAGCTGCCTCTGCCGCCGCCTGGCCGGGACGCATATACGGCTATATCTTTGTCTGCCCGCAGCGCGGTATGGATGCCGTCAAAGCTGCCATCGACAAGTATTCCGGCAATACGTCCTTCGTCGGCTTCAAGTTTTTGGCCGGCTACCATGGACCTCTGGCATGCCCGGAGTATGATTATGCGCTGGACTTTGCCGCTGAAGCCGGATGTCCGGTCTTATGCCATGTCTGGGGCTGGGCGGCGGAGGCCATGGCCGATATCGAAAGAGCGGTCAAGGATCGGACGAGCCTGAAATTTGTTACAGCTCACCAGGGCGGAGGCAGTGCGGCCTGCACCGACAAATACGTAAAACTGATGAGCGATTATGCCAACCTCTACATGGAAACATGCGGCTCTCTTGGGAATACCTATTCCATGGAGGATTATGTTGCCATGACAGGAGAAGACCGTCTGATCTACGGCAGTGACTTGATCAATCTCGATCCTCGCTTCGATCTAGGGCAAGTAACGTTCTTGACCTTACCCGATGAGATTAAGAAGAAGATCCTGGCCGGTAACTTCCTCCGCTTGCTGGAGGATTCGCAGTTGGGACGAATTGGCTGTATCAGCACCCATGCGGTATAAGGGTAATACTACACCTGTGGCAGCTTCCCTCATTATAGCAATAAATGTGCGCATAAAAGCAACTTTAGCATCTTGTTCTGCTGCCGCAATGCGTAATAATGTTTTAATAAAACCTGAGCTCTCAGACGGTGGGCTATGAATTTTGCCTATTTAGATGAAATTACTATACGTTGGCAGGAGGTAAAGCACAGTGGCAGGAACCTACAGATTCTCATTCGGACCATGGAATATTCACGAAGGGGCAGATCCCTTCGGGCCGGTAACCCGGGATTCATTTTCCTTTAAGGAGAAGCTTGATTTTGCCGTCAAGGAAGGCTTTGGGGGTATCCAGTTTCACGACGACGATGCCGTAGACATCGCTTTGCCGTTAGCTGAGCAGGAGAAGCGTCTCAAAGAGCTTAAGGCTATGCTGGATGATATGGGCCTGGAAGCCGAGTTTGTGGCTCCCAGGCTCTGGGAACACCCGCAGGTTGTAGACGGGGGCTGGACATCCAACAGCACAGTGTGCAGACAATATGCCTTTGATAGATCAAAGAGAGCGGTAGATATAGCCAATGCTTTGGGAACGAAGAGGATAGTGCTCTGGCCGGCCCGGGAAGGGACGTATATTCGCGAAGCCAAGGATCCTAAGGTGGCAGCCGACAGGTTTGTGGAGTATATCGACATGCTCCTGAATTACGATAAAGATATCCGTATATTGGGCGAAATGAAGCCCAACGAGCCCATGGACAGCACCTTCTGTCCCACCACCGGGCATTTTCTGGCCATAGCCTCCAGAACGATTGATCCGGACAGGGTAGGCATATTGATAGAGAGCGCCCATGCTATACTGGCCAACCTGGAGCCGTCAGAAGAGATGGGCTTTGCTCTCTCCTTTAGCAAACTTTGGGGCATACATCTTAACGACCAGAATGGGTTGAAGTTTGATGAGGACAAGACCTTTGGCAGCGTCAACCTGGGCCGGGCCTTCAGCCAGGTGTATATCCTGGATAAATATGGCTACGGCAACGACGGCGAGTATGTAGGCCTGGACATCAAGGTGCTGCGTACCCAGCCGAGAGACGTATCCATGAAGCATCTGTCCAACAGCAAAAGGATCTTTGAGATGCTGGTACAGAAGGTCAGGAGCTGTAACGAAAGTTACATGGAAGAGTTGCGCCAAGTCAGGGATTACGAGGAATTGAGCTTCTATATCACCAGTCTGCTGATGAAATAAATGCCAAAGGAGATAACGATGAAGCGATACAGAGTAGCTGTTATCGGAACCGGATATATCGGAGTAGTGCATATAGAGCAACTTCTGCGTCTGCCCGGTCTGGAAATAGCCGGGGTTGCAGACAGGGACATGGGCATTGCCCGAACGACTGCGGCCCGCTACGGCATACCGCGGGTTTATGACGGCGCCGAAGAGATCCTGCAGGATGACAGCATAGATGTAATTCATAACTGCACGCCCAACAACCTGCACTTTGAGATAAACAGTCGGGCTATGGAGGCCGGCAAGCACGTCTTTTCTGAGAAGCCGCTGGCGCTCAGCGCCGCTGAGTCCGGGCAACTGGTCCAACTGGCGGAGAAACATGACCGTGTTACCGGCATAGGCTTTTGTTATAGATATTACCCGGTGCTGCAGGAGGCGGCAGCTCGCATAGCCCGGGGAGACATCGGCACGATTTACAATATCAGCGGCAGCTATCTGCAGGACTGGCTCCTTTATGCCACCGATTACTCTTGGCGGCTCGATCCGCAAATGGCGGGGGTATCCAACATTATCGGTGATTTGGGAAGCCACTGGTGTGATCTGGCTCAGTTTATCTCAGGCTTGAAGATAGAGGAAGTCATGGCGGACGTTCGCACCACACTGCCTTCTAGAAAGCGTCCCAAATGGGGACAGGTGCTGACATTCTCCGGCACGGCGGATACGGAGTATGAAGAAGTCTCGGTTGAGCTGGATGAGTACGGGGCCATGCTGTTGCGCTTTGAAGGCGGGGCCAGAGGCACCTTCACCACTTCTCAGCTTGCGGCCGGCAGGAAGTGCCATATAGACATTCAGATATACGGCTCTGAAGGCTCCATTGCCTGGAACCATGAGCGGCCAGCCGAGCTGTGGATGGGGCACAGGAATGAGGCTAACCAGATATTCTTTGAATCTCCACTTTTGCAGATGGAGAGCACCCGAAAGTACGCCAAATTGCCCTCAGGGCACCCTATGGGTTATATGGATGCCATGCTTAACCTGTTCAGCGATTTCTACACCGCCATAACTTTGAAGGATGCCGAGCAGGAGCCTGATTACAAATATCCCGCTTTTCGGGATGGGCACGCCGAGATGCTGGTGCTGGAAGCGGCTCTGCGTTCCAAAAAGAACGGCATGTGGTCAAGCATACAATCGTAAAAAAGAGAGGTTCCATGAAACGCAGGATGTGTATGGGAATGGTAGGTAGAGGCAAAGACGCCTTTATAGGAGCGATACACCGTATGGTCGCCAGGCTGGACGGCAAGATAGAGTCGGTCTGCAGTGCCTTCAGTTCAAATGCCGATAAGCTCCATGAGACCGGTCGGGAACTCTTTCTATCTGCAGACAGAGTATACGGCAGTTATGAAGAGATGTTCCGGCGTGAGTCGGCTCTGCCTGCGGGTGAGCGGATGGACTTTGTTAACATAGTCACCCCCCAACTTCATGCACTTGCCTGTAGTTATGGCCGCTTGGGAGGCAGGCTATCGTGATTTTGCCGACAAGTGGAATCCTTTCCCCAAGCCAGACAGGGTCTTTGACAAGGCCTTCGGCAAGTAAACAGGACAGAAGATGCCTACTCAATTGTTGGTGTCGGTATCTTCTTGGTTGAATTAGCCTTATACCACCTGGAAAAGGCGGAGGGGCAGGAGAAACCTAACCTATCTGCAATCTGCTTCATCTTGCATCCTTCCGTCAGCATCTCTCTGACGCGGGCTCTCCGGCACATATCGATGTATCGGTGCACAGAGCATCCAGTGTGCTGCTTGAAGATGCGCGCGAAATAAAATGGACTGTAGCCGCTCATGCGGGCAAGGCTGGACAGATTCATGCCGCAGCCGGACGTTTTTTGTATATGACGCTCAATGGTCGTAATTATCTGCCGATGGAATTCTTCCTTGTCTGCAGGAGATTCGGCCTGGTATCCTGCCTGGACGACTTCAAATATGAGAATGGAAAGAATCGCGTCCACTCTCTGTCTGAGCATCACCGGTGCAGCATTCATCGAGTCGACCTGCAGCAGCAGGCCCTGTCTGAGATATTCAGCCAACGTTCCCGGAATCTCCAGGCGCCCACCAGGGATAAGCTTCTGAAGTGCTCCTTCGCGGATATGCAATATCCTGAATAGGATACTGTTATGGGTAAAATGGAACCATAGATGGTCCACATCCGGAGACCAGTCGGGGTAGTATGAATCGTGCTCTTCCAGGGGCTCGAATATCATGACAGTGCCGGGACGACACGGATAAACGTCGCCATGGAAGCCGTAGTGCGTTTCTCCACACAGAGACACCAGCACTTCCATATGAGAATGACTATCCGAGTTCTCTGCAGCCCAGGCCTTATGCCGGGGATCATCAAGAGATGGAGCTTCAGCCGGGAGTTGCGTGCAGATTATTGTCCTGCTGTGCGACGATCCCAGGACATCTATCATGCTATCTGTAAAGAAGCGATTTACCATACGATATTATAGCAAGAAATATCAACATAAAGCAACGCACCGCCCAGCAGAGCTTTCTCTTCTCTTCTATTCCCGGTTTCAGGTTCCTCTGCAGCGCCTTATGCACAAGAAGGTTGCAGAACAAAAAGAGAGGAATACTCTTGCGCTTTCTATAATCTGCAAAGTCATCCAGCATTTAAAGAATCTCTTTCCAATTTGTGGCGTTTCCAGCTCTCTTTTTGATCGATTCATTTCCCCTGTGTTAAAAACGATGCCCCTGAGGAGGAAAATTTATCGCTTGACTTTTTATACAATAGTGATATTCTTCATATAAAGAATGTTAAGAATATAAAGAATATAAAGAATATAAGGACAGTATTACTGAAATGATTGAAAAGGGAATGAAGAAACAATTAAAAAGAGATGATCCGACTCCTTTATATATTCAACTGAAAGATATAATAAAGAGCGATATATTAAGCAAGGAGTTGCTTTCAGGTGATAAAATTCCCACGTTGGAAACTCTTTGCAAAATGTATGCTATTAGCATTGTTACTGCAAGACAGGCAATTACGGAGTTGATAAAAGAAGGTCTTGCTTACCGTAGGCCAAGGCACGGAACGTTTGTAAATATAATTCCCGAAAAAAGAGTCAGTCTTGAGAAAAATTTTAAAACAATTGCTTTTATTGCTCCGGAAGTAACAAATTTAGTAATTACCGGCGCAGTGCTAGGATTGGAGAGAACATGTCGAAATAACGGTTACCACCTTATCTTCTGTAACTCTGAGGACGATTATTCCATGGAGATAATGAGGATAGAAGAACTGAGGAATAGTAACGTCGATGGAGCAATTATTTGGCTTGCCAGTAAAAATGGGCAGGGTAGATTAAATAAGGAATATATAGAAGACATCGTTCTTGATAAAGACTTTCCATTTGTCCTTATTGATAGATATTTGCCGCAGGTTGATACGGATTATGTAGTAAGTGATAATTATTACGGAGCTTATACGGCAGTAAAGCATCTCGTGTTAAACGGATTTACGACTATTCTCCATCTTACCAAACCTGTGGTAAGAAACTGCACTTCGGCAAAAGAGAGATTAGAGGGGTATAAGCAGGCCCTTATTGATTCAGGGCTTCAATATAATTCAGATTATGTATTTGTTGATGGCGAGTGCGATTGGCAGCACGAGATAATTAAAATTGCCGGCATGCATAAAGGTTCAACCGCCTGTTTTGCTGCCATGGAGTATCTTGCTGTAAATTCGATGAGGATAATCGCAGATAATGATTTAAGCATACCTAATGACATAGCAATAGTTGGATTTGATGACTCAAGATTTGCCACAGACCTGCCGGTTTCGCTAACTACGGTCGTTCAGCCTTGGAAAGATATGTGTAAAGTAGCTGTAGAAATGTTAATAGATAAGATAAACAAAAAGACGACTAAGTTTAAGCAGGTTCGATTAAAACCTAAATTGATCGTAAGAGAATCTAGTGGAATCGGGCAAAATAGCGCAAGCAATTGACATTCGAAAGATGTTGATCGTGTCATAGCGCATATTTTTTGCGAACGCCAACTAGAAAGTGATCCAGTTGCTCACTTGAATTTGATGCACATTCGGGACTGGTACAAAGATGAGTTTAGAAGCGTAATAAGCAAATATTTTCAGGGGAGGAATTATAAATGATAAGGAAGATTGATGTGGTTAAGAAAGGCTTCACATTAATAGAATTACTGGTAGTCATTGCCATAATATCTATATTGGCTGCCATACTTTTCCCGGTATTTGGTAAAGCCAGGGAAAAAGCCAGGCAAGGGGCCTGTATGAGCAATTTGAAGCAGCTAGGGCATGCTGTAATGCTGTATCTTCAAGATTACGATGAAATTTTCCCTGCCCATTCGGCAGTAGGATTAGACGACTGGCACAAGACGCTCAATAACAACTATATAAAAAATACCAATATATTTAAGTGTCCTTCTCATCCTGATTATGTGTGGAACGCCAAGATGTCGTATGGATACAATTATTCTTGGCTTTCCACGGGTACTAGAAAGGGGGTAAGCTTGTCTCAGATTGTAAATCCCTCAGAGACGATTATCATTGCTGATGCAGGGGTTGATTTTGTTATTGCGCCGCTGAATACTAATCCTAATCATAAGGTCAGCGACAGGCATAGTGGCGGAGCAAACGTTTTGTTCGCAGATGGCCATGTTAAATGGTATTTATTTGACACCATCGACAAATCTAATTGGTGGGATAGAAATTGATTGGATTGGTTGGGTAGGATTTAATGATAGATAATTATAACGGTATTAAGCTCGGTATATCTACGTTGGGATACTCAAAGCTAACAAGGGATGTCACCTACGCATTAAGTGGTTTGGCGGACATCGGTTATAAATACTTTGAATATAGCGACATGAGTAGTCCCTTTTTAGACAGCGGTTATCTCAGCGGAGAGAAGATAAGGGAATTAAAGAAGCTTGTTGATATGCTTGGAGTGAAAATTATATCACTCCATCTTCCTCCCGATAATGGTTTGGGATCTGTTGTTTCATTGGATAGGGCTGAGAGGGCGCATGCAATGAAAATTGTTAGGCGTAGTTTAGAGAATGGGGGGGAGTTAGGGATAGAATACGCTGTTTTTCATCCCAGTGAAGAGGAAGCATTTTTTACCACATCCGATAGCGTTTCCGAGGCCGAAAAACGGTTAATGGATGCTGCCAATGAGTTGGCTGATGTCGGTGAAAAGAACGGAATTAAGATATTGCTGGAGAATTTGCTGGGCAGGTTTAATGGCGATATAGGAATGTTAGGAAGGGTCATAAGGTCGATAGGGAAAGAAAGGATTGGTCTTTGTTTTGATTTAGCCCATTTCTGGCTTGGCAACTCATCGCCGGCAGCGGTAATCAACGAAAACAGAGAATTGATGTCATATTTGCACATTCATGATAATAATAAAAAAGAGGATGAACACCTTATGCCTGGTGAAGGTAGTATCGATTGGAGTGAAATATCAAGGGCGCTGCATGACATAAACTATCAGGGTGTCTTTATGCTGGAAACAGTTTCGTCCAGGCGCTATAAAAATCCTTATAGTATTGCAAAAGAGGCAAAAAGAATATGCGAGGAAAGCTTTGGTATTCCTGACGCAAATAGGGTCGCAATATAATTATTGAATAGATACCCAGCAGTTAATTACAATCAAGGCAGTTGTATTTATAAATCTGTAGAGATGGAATATACGTGGTGAGGTCCTGTAAAAAAGAATGAAGGGAACGGATAATGAAAAAGTTATTCAGTGTGGTTCTTTTAATCAGTATCATGATGTTGTCGGTGTATGTAAAGGTAAGCTCGGCTGCAGATACGCTTTATCAAAATGATGCTAACACGGTGCTGCTGTTACATTTCAACGAGGCGGAGGGCGATACGGTTGCAGATGCCAGCAGTAATGCCAACACGGGAACAATCTCCGGCGGCGCCGGCAGAGGTGCGGGTGTATTCGGTTCAGCCCTTAACTTTGACGGAGTCGATGATTATGTAACGATCCCCAACCACACCAGTCTGAACGTTGCGGATAACTTCACCATAGAGTTCTGGTTCAAGCCTACGACGATAGCGCTTAATAAGGATATACTCTTTAGAAACTGGAACTGGCGATTAGCAGGAAGATCGGGAAACATTCTCAGGATGATTTTCTATGACTCTGCAGGAGGGCTGTTCGATATCTTTACTCCCGCTTTGACGCTGGGCGTATGGCATCATATAGCGGCAACGTACGGTTCTGGGCATATGGGGTTATATGTCGATGGTACCCGTATCGGCTATATACCGACAAATAAGAATCCTTTGAGAAGCGAAAACGGAAATCCTCTTTACATAGGAAGGGGTTATCCCTCGGGGGAGAAATGGAGTTATTTCACGGGATCCATTGATGAACTGCGTATCTCCAAGTGTATAAGGTATACGGATAGCTTTGATCCTTATAATCCTCCTCTGCCATGTTTCCTATATGGGGTTTATTTTCATCCGATTATCTCTTCTCATATGGCGGGGATATTTAATGAAAGCATTGAGACAATGAGAGCAAAACAGTTCAAAGATATAAAAAAGCACTATATAAACACTGCTTATTCCCCAAACTATTTTCCCGATCCAACTATCGGAACGACGGATAGCCTCTGCGCAGACATCAAAAAATACGGTCTTTATTTGGTGCCCGGATTACATCCTGCTGCTGCTCAAGCTGATGTCCCTCAGGATGTAATAGACGCTTGTTCAGCGAGATTGGAAAAGTATAAAGACGAAAGCAACATTTTATATTGGGCATTGGCGGACGAAGCGAAGCCACAACATATACTTTCGTTTATTAAGCTTAAAAAGCTTATAGAAGGCATAAGCCAGAAGCATTGGGGAGAGACAGGCTTTGGCTTTGATTTCGAGTTACAAAGCAGTATGCGGTATTATGCACCATATCTGAACGTTTATTACTCCACTAATTATCCCATTAGGTCGAGTTACGCCACTAATTATCCCATTAGGTCGAGTCCGGGTGTTCGGGATCCTTGGATTATGGGAGAACGGGTCCGGAACATTCGTGAGTTTGCAGGGAACAAGCCCGCATGGACTTGGATTCAAGGGTATCAGGATAAAAGAATAGCCATGTTTCCATCTGTGCCGGAGTTTCGAGTAATGTGCTATCAGGCATTGGCTAACGGAGCAAAAGGACTTTACTTCTTCATTTATAACCACGAAACCAGATGGCGGATCGTCCCATGGGGAGGGGAAAAGTTTGATTTTACCTTGACAACGCCATGGATAGGTGCCACTAACCTCTGGGAAGAAGTCGGAAATATGGGGAAGTATTTTACTTCAATAGGTCCGTTGCTTGCCAAAACGCAGGTAGTTAATTCGCCTGAAATAACAGTTGACACTGTTAATATTGATTGTGGCGGGGTACAGCGGCCGGCTATCGCAACGGGAGTTTTAAGGGATAGTGGATGGGATGTAGATTATTATGTTGTTTTCAATAATGATGTGAACAACTCGCGACAAACTGGACCGGGGGGAATATCCATACCCAAGCAGGGTGATAAGAATGTTTTTGATCTTTATAACCTAAGTGATCAAAGCATCGGTACTGTTGGAGAGACTACAGTGTCTTTTAGTGTTAGTAGTTTGCTACCCGGCGAAGGAAGGATTTTCTTATTTGCAACACAGCAGGAGTTCGCGGATATAAAGAACCAAATCTTACGCAAACGCATAAATGCCGAAAGAGACATTATAAAAATAGATTTGGAACAGGTTCAAGCATATAATCCAGAAAGCTATAACATAACATTTCAAGGCTATTTACAGGATATTCAAACGGCATGGAACGCAGGTAACTATGTGTTAGCCATGCAGAAAGTTGATGAGTGCAAGTCACAAATAACGACCGTGCTTGGGGCAGCCCCATCATTTAACACAGTTAGCGGAAGATTGGAGAACATCAGAGATGTTTTTACTAATATTAACAATAATATGAACATTCTTTGTCTTACTCACGGTGAAGACGTTATAGGACCTTGCCGAAATCAGATAATAACTTTGAGCCAATCGTTTTTTGATTATGAAAACGAATTTCTTGCAGGTAACGCCGTAACAATTGCATCACAGGTAGAGACACTATATATTGATGTATCGAATCTGGATAATGAGATTGCCGCATTGCTGTAGGGTAAATGATGCGTATTAAGGAGGGAAAGCGAAATGAGAATGGGACGAGTATTCAGTGGGATTCTTCTAATCAGTATCATGATGTTGTCGGTGTGCGTAAAGGTAAGCTCGGCCGCAGATACGCTTTATCAAAATGATGCTAACACGGTGCTGCTGTTGCATTTCAACGAGGCGGGGGGTGATACGGTTACGGATGCCAGCAGCAATGACAACATGGGGACAATCTCCGGTGGCGCCGGCAGAGGTGCGGGTGTATTCGGTTCAGCCGTTAACTTCGACGGGGTCGATGATTACGTAACGATCCCCAATCACACCAGTCTGAACGTTGTGGATAACCTCACCATAGAGTTCTGGTTCAAGCCTACGACTATAGTGCTTAATAAGGATATACTGTTTAGAAACTGGAACTGGCGATTAGCCGGAAGATCGGGAAACATTCTCAGGATGATTTTCTATGACTCGGTAGGAGTACTGGATAGTATCTATACTCCCGCTTTGACATTGGGCGTATGGCATCATATAGCGGCAACGTACGGTTCTGGGCATATGGGGTTGTATGTTGATGGTACCCGTATCGGCTATATACCGACTAATAAGAATCCTTTGAGAAGCGAAAGCGGAAATCCTCTTTACATAGGAAGAGGTTATCCCTCGGGGGGTATATGGAGTTACTTCACGGGATCTATTGATGAACTGCGTATCTCCAAGTGTATAAGGTATACGGATAACTTCGATCCTTATAACCCTCCCTCAAGCGTAGATGTGTCTGCGATGGATCAAGAAATAAGCGCCATATTAAGTTATCAGCCTCGTGCCACAGTCCAATCGTCGGAATTTCCGACATACCAAGACTAACGAGGAAGAGGCAAACATTGCTCAATATGCTGTGCTATTGATTTCATGAACTTCTGTAACGGGGTGCTTCAGCAGAATGTCTGCATATCCGTAACCGAAGCATCCTGTTACAATTTGTTCCGGGATCAATAATTCCGGAGGATGTTATTGAACAGGAGGAAATTTGTATGCTTAGAATTCATTTGATTCCCAACGCACATCTCGATATTGCTTGGCTTTGGGATTGGCGGGAAGGATTGAACGAAGGGATAGCTACATGCAGGGCGGTAGCATCTCTCATGGAAGAGCATAGCGATATCACTTTTACACGTGGAGAAGCGTTCATTTATGAGCATATCGAAAAACATGATCCAGACCTTTTTGCTCGTATAACACGTTTGATTGGGGCAGGCCGCTGGGAGATTACCGGTGGCACACTGTTGCAACCGGATAATAATTTGGGCGATGGAGAAACATATGTAAGGCAGTTTTTATATGGCCAGCAGTATTTTCATAGTCGTTTCGGTATCATACCTGAAATAGCCTATAATGTTGATAGCTTTGGGCATGCTGCCGGTTTGCCGTCAATATACCGGGCTGTCGGCTGTCGTTTTGCTGTACAACGTCGCCCCTCCCAAGAAGATTTACCTACACCTTCAAGGCTTTTCCGCTGGCGAGGTTCGGATGGAAGTGAAATTATAACTGTCAACTTGGAGAGCTATGGGTTGGAGTTTGAGGAAACCGATCCTGCTTTTACGTTGAATGCGCGTATTCGCCGTGGATTACAGCAGGTGCCGGACGGCCTGCATGACTGGTTAATGCTGATTGGATTTGGCGATCACGGTGGCGGCTTAAATCGGCGGCTTGTAGCCGAGATATACGAAAACATTGCTCATCCGCCGGAGGGTTGCGAATTAAGACTCTCTACCCTGGGTCAGTTTTTTGCCAATGTAGAAGAATATGCTTTGCAGCTTCCTGTGATTGAAGGGGAATTGCAGTTTTATGCACGTGGCTGCTATACTTCAGCGGCAACAGTAAAAAGCGCCTATCATGAAGCAGAAAGTCTGGTAAATTGTGCCGAAAGATGGGCCTCTGTTGCAGATATACTAGGCCAGGCCGGGTACCCTGGAGAGCCCATAAAAAAGATATGGAAAGGCATCCTTTTTAACCAAGCCCATGATATCTTGCCTGGAACTGCTATCGAACGCGTTTGTGACGAGGCGCTCGATCATTTAGGGTGTGTTCGGCATGAAGCCAAATCAGTAGCCAATGATGCCGCTTTGCCGATTTTTTTGAATATCGATACTTCCGTACGCGAGGGAATGCCTGTTTTACTTTTCAATTCTCATGGAACACCTTTCAGCGGACCGATAGAATTGGAATGGTTATTGGAATACAGACCGTTAAGCTCGGGAGACGGCGAACGAAGAATACGGTATGCTTGTGCCATTGCATCTGATGGCACAAAAGTTCCTATTCAATTTTTGCCCACAGAAGTGAATATTAAGCAGGAATGGCGGGTAAGGGGCTGTTTTATGGCACAAATACCTGCCTGCGGGTATGCTACCTACTGGTTGCAGCCAACTGAAACACCATTACTTTTGCCTGAGGAAATCACGGCGGGTGAAAAGAATGATGAGCGTTTTATTAGTAATAAGTACCTCCGTATTGCAGCCCAGCCGGGGAGATACGGTATCCGGGTAAGCGATGTCGAAAGCGGAAAACAGTGGTTCAGCGGCGATGCGGCAGCCGGTATCGTTTTGGAAGATATGGGTAACTTATGGGGATCAAAAATAGATTCCTGGGATAAAGTATCAGGCAAATTCAAAACAACAAAGGTTCATATATTGCAAAAAGGGCCGATAAAAGCCACACTACTGGTAATCAGTCAATATAGCTGCAGCCGTCTTATTCAAGAGTTCACTCTCTATCGTGGATTAAAACGTATCGATTGTCAGGCAAGATTGATATGGAATGAACCTAATAGTCTGTGCAAATTGGAATTTCCTATTGATGGAGAGAATTTCAAGGCGTTGTTTTCCGCACCGTACGCTGTTGTAGAGAGAGTGCCTGATATTGGTGAGGTTCCCTGTAACGGATGGGTAGCGGTATTTACAGGCAACAGTGATGGCGTCGGCTTGGCTGCTACCGGAAAGTACGGCTTTAATATAACCGGCAACAAGTTGCGCATGTCGGTAGTGCGTTCACCATTATGTGGCAATAAGATAATAGATGAGCGCCATGCTTCACCTGAAAGGCCCTTTATGGATATCGGCACCCATATTTTCAAATATGTCATCGTACCTGCAAAGAGCATTTCGCAGGCTGCAAGAGAATTGAATATGCCGGTACACATTACATTGGGGTTTCCTCATGCAGGGGAATTGCCCCCATCTCAATCAGTGATTTCGGTTGATTCCGACGGTGTAGTGATGACTGCTCTGAAAAAAGCCGAAGACGGTCACGGTTGGGTGTTGCATTTATGGGAAGAGACCGGCAATGAACGAAGAGCGGACATATGCGTGTTGGGGAAGATTGTAGGAACGGTGAAACTATATCCATGGCAATTGTTAACGGTACGTCTTTTCATTCGGAAACAAAAATGGACAATGCAATCGGACAATTTGATGGAGAGGATATAGAAATATTATCTTCCTCACGCCTGCTGGCGTCACGCCGCTTATAAGCGTAATACCCACTGGGGGATACGCCCAGAACTCGGCATCCTGTCTCTATGGAGAACTGGCCTTCATGGTCCGCTATAAACTCGAACCGCTTTCGCTCTCCTTCGTGAAGAAGATGACTGCTTTTTTTAAGATGTCACGTTCTTCCCGCAATCGTTGGTTCTCTTTACGTAGAGCCTTTAACTCTTCATGCTCCGTTGGGGTATAGCGAGAGCCGCCCTCTCCTTGAACTCCGTTGTATACTTATTCTGTTTCTGTCCTTTTCTCATACCCTGAAGACCCCCTTTGGCTTATTTTATCACTTTGCCTCTTGAAGTCTCCACTCTTTCGGGTACACTCTAAGGATAGTCTTTTTATCCCTTTTAGAGACACGTTTGTATTCGGCTTTAGTCCCTCTGAAAAGGGATTTGTGTTCTTTACATGGCAAAGGCTACCCATACATAGCTAACCTCCGGATTGCAAAATACTCTGCTCTGCTAATGCTAAATAAGCCCTTAATCCGGAGGTCATTCCAAGTAGATTTTTAATTTGAGGCATCGATACTGTTTCGAATAGGTTTTTATGAGACAAGGCACTTCCTGTAATATTGCTCATTTACGCAATAATACTGCGCAAATGAGCAGTATTATTGCGTAAACGATCAAATGTTGACAAAAATGACGAATAATGCTAGATTATTCATAAAGCAAGAGCAACCTAGAAGGATATAAATATAAGGGTAAGCAAACTATGTGTAGTGCTGTTGAGAGAAGAAAGAAAATTATTGAATATATAGAAACTAACGCCAAAGGCAAGATCAGCGAAATTGCCGCGATTTGTCGTGTAAGCGAAGCTACTGTTAGAAGAGATATAAAGGATTTATCAAGCAAGGGTTTGCTTTTGAAAGTTCATGGAGGGGCTGTTGCTAGCAGGGGGCCGTCTCCCGAATTATCTCTGTTAAAGGAAATACCAAATTTAGATATAAAAAAAAGAATTGCTTTAAAGGCAAGAGATTATATTAATAATAATGAAACCATCATACTTGATGCCGGCAGCACGACCTATGAGTTGGCGAAGTTGCTGAAAGATAAAATGAACCTTACTGTAGTTACCAATTCGCTGGAGATAGCGTACACGCTTGCTCCGTCAAAAGGCGTTACGGTAAATCTTACCGGAGGCACTGCAGATAAGGCATTTTATGCGCTATATGGTCCGTTAGCCTGCGCTACTATTGATAAGATTTTTGTTGATAAAGTAGTGCTTGGTACCAGTGGTCTGGATATATTTAAGGGGATCACAGATCCTAATCTTCCAGTAGCTCAAATGAAGCAAGCGATGATCAATGTGGCCAAGGAAGTTATTATAGTAACCGATAGCTCAAAAATCGGTAAGGTGTATTTTGCTGCTGTTGCTCCGTTAAGTGTTGTCCGCATGATTATTACAGATTCCGATGCATCTGAGAATAGTGTGCGTTATCTTAGAGAAGAAGGGATTGAGGTCGTTATTTGTTGATATAAGGTGCTTATAGAAAATGTCAGGAAACGCATATACAAAGCAGCGAGATTATAATCATAGATAAAGAGGGCTATGATCATGGAGCGTAAGGGGTTCACCTTAATAGAGCTATTAGTAGTTGTAGCTATAATAGCGTTATTGGCAGGAATACTTTTCCCTGTCTTTTCACAAACCCGGGAAAAAGCCAGGCAAACCAAATGCATCAGTAATATGAAGCAAATAGGCATGGCTCTGCTTATGTATGTTCAAGATTACGATGATGTGTTGCCGACCAACACGGCACAGACAGATTGGGATAATGCAGTTAGAGTAAACAACAAATGGACAGGGTTAGGCCTGCTGTATGAAGGTAAATATCTCGGCAATGGAGCAACACTGTACTGTCCTTCGTATCTTAAAGATGACAAAAAGAGTTACTTCTATTTACCCCGGACAGCTTACTATAATCATATGTTTTGCTCGTATAATTATTTTATGGGCTATAGCTATAAAAACGCAACTACTATGACTATTGAGGAGGCTATCAGAGAAAAATTCCCAGCTGTCATCGATGCCTTGTATGCTCAATACATGGAACGCTCCTACCCGCCTCATCGGGACGGTTTTAATGTATTGCTCTTCAACGGTGAGGTTGTATGGTGTAATGATCCCGGTGGAAAGTTGGATCAATCAATAAGATTAACATCATGGGGGCATGTAGAAACTAATGATTTTATTAATATTATGAACCGCATTGACTATTAATTGTGTTGATTAGATAAAAAGGGAGGGGTTGTGTTATGTCAGATCTGCAAGTAAAAGTATCAATGCTTATTCTTTCTTTGTGGCTGTTTCTTTTTTTACCCGGTACTCTCGGTAACGCGGCCGAAATAGCGGAAAAGGCTGAAAAGGCGAAAAAAGAAGTTCTCTTCAGTGACGATTTTGATTCTGATGATCTCTCATTTCAATGGTCCGGTGCGAGGAATTGCATCCGATTGAAGAATGGAAAGTTGATTGTTGAATTCCCGGGAGCCAGAACCGGCCCAGCGGCATATGGGACTAATGCATACCTTATGTTGGCGGAGAGTGAGAGCTGGCTGAATTATGAAATCGAAACGAAGATGCGAATGCTAACCAAAGGGGGTTTTTCCTCCAGTATACCGCATATCGTTTTCAGGAAGCAAAGGGATAATTATAAGCATTATGCTGTTTCTATCTGGGAGGGGAGAATTACCCTTTCCAAGAGCTATGGTAGAGGAGACATTTTTGGCAAGACTAAGTTGGATCCTTACGAAGAGCATAAGATAAGAGTATCTGTCAAGAATCTAGAGAACGATACCGTATCAATCGCCGTCCACTGCGACGACAAATTGGAATTTGAATACCTCGATGAGAGTGACCCATATCTATGCGGACCAGCTGGGTTGTTCTTCATGAACTGCACAGCGCAGTTTGATTACCTCAGGATTTTCAAAGAGGAATAGAGCCGATTGATTAGGGCAGGGGGCGAATTATGGTAAGGAAACAGTCCTTTTTTGTGGTAATTACCATCACAATATTATTGAAATTGCTTTGTCTGCCATCAAGGGCCGCTATTTCTCCCGACGGCGGAAAGGTTGCTACATGGGGAGGAGTGACCAGGTTAAGTACGGAAAACCGAATTCTTTTCGACAAAAAAATTGGAATAGACGTTGATAATCTCTTTTCATGGTATATACATCGTCCTTATTCCACTAATGAAATGGAATACTCTTCATGGCTCTCCAGGCAATATACTCGGAATGGTATAGAGGTCGGGGTGGTAATCCATGCTGCCGAGAGAACGGGGCAGCTTGGCGAATATCTGCAAGAACATCCTGATAGATACCAATGGATGTACGCCTGGCAGCAGGCTACAGCGGAGGGCGATTTGCTTTCCATCTCTCTTCCGGATAATGCAGATATGAGCAAGGGCCTTGAATACTGGAGGATTAAGGATGTCACGGGTTTGCTGGATAAGGGTATTAACTTCAATCTTCTCAAAGAAACCCGTGAACTTCCTCTTTCTCAGTGGTATATAAAGGATGGCCGTCTTTTTCTGAAAAGCAAGCCGGGGCACAAATATATTGCCTACATACCTTGCAGGGAGAAGCATGGCCTGGTAAGCATTCTGCCATTTGATTCTCAGAGATACGGCAGTGAAAGATTTGGCCGGTTTTTGAAGTCCTTTGCCGATGGCGGCGGAGCGTGTTCATATGTTTGGGCTGAAGAGTTGGCCAGTATGGGAAATTATGCCGGCAACACAACCTGGCCCGATTGTTCTCCATCCATGCAAAAGCTCTTCAAGGAGAAAACCGGCAGTGATTTTGATCCGGAAAGAGTGCAGCTGGACCCTCTACAGTGGAGGCTTTGGACGAATTTCAAGGCGGGGATTGTCGCAGAAGCTGCTCGCATACTCTTTGGCCTTTATCAACAACACGGAATCAAAGGGTCTTATTATATCGGAGATTGCACATATAGTGGAAGTGCTGATTCGCTGGGAGCGGCAGGTTTGAATTACATGTGGGTAAACACTTCGCAACAATGGGTTAACACATTCTGGGGCGGTTGGGAGGATAAACCGGGTTATGGACAACCCGTTTGGGTCAGGAATACAACTGATTACATTAATAAAGATTGGAAAGCCTCTATTTTTAGAGGCGCTGTCAATCAGTCTTTACCTGATTTTCTTTGGATGGGGTTGACAGGTACTGGCGGGGCCCCCGGCCCTGCACAAGTAAAGTGGATGCATGATATAAACTGGAGATACAAATTCGTTTATGATCTTCTTAAGGCTTATCGTCAGGATTTCATCGCTACTGGATATATCCCAAGCCTCGGACCGAATTTTTACATGCCGTCATTGACCTCTCTCTTCACCGAGAATGGGTATCTCTGGGACACTCCGATAAAATGGAAGCATCTTGATCTGGCAGACTTGGCTCAGGGCAGGATTCCTGCGGACTGTGACTTGCTCCTCTTGCCCAGCGAACCCTTTATGAGCGGCCTTATCGATGATAAAGCTGTCCGAAAGATCAGGTCATGGGTAGAGAAGGGACACTCGCTGCTGGCTTTAAGAGCTGCCAGCTACACTGATATCTATGGCCGGGATAGAGGATATGCTCCTCTCAGAGAGATAACCGGTATAGATTATGCAAATGCTAAGCCGGTGGCTGCCGGAAAGACAGAAGCGATAAAGACATCGGAACATTGGATTACATCTTCTTTGCCCGGGCAAGTTACTGTCAGCGAAAATGCCGGGCGTTATTTGCTCAATCCATCAGCCCATTGGTTCAGAGGCGGAAGACAGATTGATATGATTTATGCTCTGTTGCCGGCATGGGGTGAATATCCGGGTAGAGGAAGCAAGGTATACGGAGATGATGTAAGTGTAATTTACCGTAAAGGCAATAATCCTTTTGTGGCTGTGCGAACTCTTGGCCGTGGAAGAGTAGCATACCTGGCTCAAGAATACGGTCTTGGCAATGATTTTGGACATCATCTTCTGAAGCGAACGTCTTTTTGGCTGACGGGTGCAGAAAAGAGTCTGGCGCTGGAAAACAGCGATTACAACCTTGACGCATCTCTGCATTACAGTAAAAGCGGTGATGAATTTCTTGTAGCTGCATATAATCCAACAAAAAATATGGTTGAGAGCAAATTGCGGTTGATTTCCGATAAAGTTAACCCCCAGAAAGAATACGTTGTTCTATCTATGAATTTAGAGCAATTATCCAACTCTCGCTTTATAAGAGCGGCAGATGGTGGGGTAGTATGGAATGGCCAGGAGCTAAGGCAAAGCGGTTATAGCGTATCTCTTTTTCCTAGTGATTTGAGCTTGCAAATAATCTGCAGATATGATCGGAAACCGATTATGCTTAAGCACAGTTATATCAACCCTGATCGAAAGATCGCTGCATATTCATCCTTGAAAGTCCAATTTGAAGAATGGGTGGAAAGCGTTCAAGATATAGGTACCATGCATGAACTCGACCTGCGGCTCTTGGATATTCCGCCCTATCAGGTTCCTCTCTATTATTTACAAAAGGATAAAGAGAAACGGAAGCCCGGCGAGGAGCCATGGGAAGTAGTGCAGTTGGGGAATGAGGGAATAGATATCTATATTTCGAAAAGAGAGAATCTTGTTCTGAGATTTATGGGCAATACAGCTTTGGAGTTCATGGGTGGCACGATTCGCAACTATTTACCTTTCTGGCATGCAGATTATGATGAGAAAAATGACCTTCTTAAGGTGTATATCGGCCGCTAAGAGGATATCTCTGAAAGAGGTGCAGCAAGTGGATAAGATAATTACTGCTCTACTGTCGAGCGCTTTGATACTGCTTTGCGAGGTTTCTTCCGTTGCTTTGCCGGCAAGTATGCCTGTTGACGATGGAATGATTGTCTTTGCTTGGGACGGAGGCGGCAAGCAGGCAAAGAAACTCTGTGCCGATGGAACTATGGGAAGCAATTTTAATATTTGGGAGGGAGTTACGGCGGAAGAACGGAATGTCCCGCATCTTACGAAGTTGCAAGAATACGGACGGGAAGGCTTGAAACTCCATGCAGTAGGTATAGCCACGGAAGGGGCATTAAAGGGTAGGAGCTTAGAGTATTTAAAAAAATACCCTGACAGACGGCAGTGGTATTATAAATGGTTTAGAGTAAAGGCAGAAGGCAGCTCAGTATCCATACCCTTGCCTGAAGATATAGTGAAAGGAGAAGACTACCAATATTGGTTTATCAAAGATACCACTGATATCTTTTTGCCGGATGGAAGAATCCTTTACGAAGAATTACACAAGAAGAGAAGGTTGCCGTTCCGGGAGCAATGGAGTATAAGAGACGGGAAAATTGTGATTAAAAGCAGCCCGGGGCAATATTATACCGCTTATCTTCCTTGCCAATCAGGCATACCGGCTTTGCTTCCTACAGATTATTCTGAATATGTGGCTCATAAATTGAATCTTTTCTTACAGACATATAGAGAAATCAGCTACGTAACCTGGGAAGCTATAGCGAGTATGCACTGTTATCTTGGCGATACATGGGCTGATTGTTCTCCTGTTATGCAAAAGCTTTACAGAAAGAAGACCGGATTTGAATTTGATCCTGAACTTGTGGAACTTGATCCGTTTTACTGGGCGCATTGGATAAAAATTAAAGCCGACGTTGTGGCTCAGGCCATATCAGTTATCTCCAAGGTTATTCACAAAAACAATGCTGGACATGATTATTATATCGGAGATTTCACACAGGGTGGAAGCCCCGAAACCTTGGGAAGAGTCGGTGTTGACAACCAGCTTATCTGGACGAATAGCTGGAATGGAAAATGGGAGGGTGGCGGCAATCAAATTCCTGATTGGGGATGGGAGTTTATCTGGAACAAAGCCTTCCTGGGCAATTGGGAAAAGAAGCCGGGTTATTCTCATTTATATTGGGTTTACAACCGGGATGACCGAGATGCGATGTTGCGCTGGTGGTGGCACCTGACATTGAGGGGCGCTATTAACGATAGCTTGCCGAATAAACTGTGGTGGGGAATTAATACTGTTCAGCACAAGCCAAAACCTCATCAATTAAGGGCAATAAGGGAGATCAATTTGCAATATAAGTTCTTGTATGGCCTTTTGAAGAACTTCAAGCCTTCCTATGCGGCTACCGGCTACATACCATCTTTGGGTACCGGCTACTATTCGCCTTCTATTTTCGGTCTTTTTACCAGAGAGGGGTATCTCTGGGACACTCCGATAAAATGGAAGCATCTTGATCTGGCAGACTTGGCTCAGGGCAGGATTCCTGCGGACTGTGACTTGCTCCTCTTGCCCAGCGAACCCTTTATGAGTGGTCTTATCGATGATAAAGCTGTCCGGAAGATCAGGTCATGGGTAGAGAAGGGGCACTCGCTGCTGGCTTTAAGAGCTGCCAGCTACACTGATATCTATGGCCGGGATAGAGGATATGCTCCTCTCAGAGAGATAACAGGTGTAGATTATGCAAAACCGGCAAAACATAGATTGTTAAGCTTCAACAAAACTGAAGCGGGATTATTGCATCCTATCGCTCGCAGCCTTTCAAAGAGAGAGAATATATATAATGACCGCAAATGGCTGGTTCAGTTTCAAAATTTGAAATACGAATGGTGGGATAGGTATTATATGCCGCATCCTACGGCATGGTTTGCAGGCGGACAAATGTCGAGAGAGATGATTCGCCAACTTCTGCCTCCGTGGGAAGAATATTCTGAGGCAGGGGCAAAGCCTTACCGAAATCTTTGTAAGATACTATGTCAAGATGGCGAAACGCCTCTTTTGTCAACAAGGGAACTGGGGAAAGGGAGGGTAGCCTATCTGGGAAGGGAATATAATCTGGAGTATGATTTTGGGCACAGTCTTCTTGCCGGGATTGCTCGCTGGCTGACGCGCAGTGAGGAGCAAATCAAAACGGACGATTATCATCCGGATATTGCATTGCGAAGCTGCAAAAATGATTTGCTGGTTCTGGAATATAATCCTTCACAGAGTGAAACTGTAACGCCGGTTATAAGGATTCCGGTAACCAACTTTAAGAATAACCGCTATGTGGTATTGAACTTTAATTTAGTTGAGCCGTTGGCTTCCAGATTTCTTCTTAAGGATGCTGAGGATAGATACTTATGGCAAAAAAAGGATTTTGCCAACGGGTATAAAGTCTTTTTGAATAGTTGGCAATTAGGATTGCAGTTGATCAGACCTTATTATGGCCTTCCATTGCTCTTTGAACATGCGTTGCTGGATCCGGAGATGGACATAGAGGCCTTTTCTTCTCTTGATGTTAAATTTACGAACGTAGAGAGACCGGCAAGGAACCGGCTACGATTGTCGATGGAACTGATAGATCCATTGCCCCCATCGCTAAAGCTTGATTATGAACCGGGGCATGTTGAATTCCCCAGAGGACGGATTGAGGTCAGGATCGGGAAGGCTCAAGCTTTATCCATTGGTAGCGAGAATAAGCTCGTGGCCAAATTTGAGAAGGGTAAGTTAAACGTATTGGATAAGAGATGGAGGGGGGGCCATAATCCGGCAAAGGGTATAATCTTTCTGGAAAGAAGCGATAATGAGTAGAAAGGTATGAAATGATAAGATATGGGCAAAGTATTGGGTCGCCATGATCTACATACACACACGCTGTATTCGGATGGCCAGAATACGATAAGCGATAATATCAGGGCCGCAGTGAGCAATGGACTTGATACCGTGGCTATTACCGACCATTGCTTTGATAGCGATGATGCCGAATGGCTTCCGTCTCTGGTGGCGGAAATAAAGGATATCAAGGCGCCAATTAACATATTGGCAGGCGTAGAAGGAACAATTCTTGATACTCGAGGTACTCTTTCAGTGGACGAAGCGATTGCCGGCAAGCTTGACATCGTTTTGGTGGACCTCGGAAAATTGACACAGGGTGTATACACAAATGCTCCTTGCGATCCCGGTAAACTTTGCCGGAATATAGCAGATGCTTATATATATGCGTGCGGCAATCCGCTGGTCAATATCATTGCACATCCTTTCAATGTCGGGCGCTTGCAAGCGAATATCTGCATTGACGATTTCCCGGATAACCTTTTAATGCAGGTTGCCGATGCCTTTGTTGCTGGAGGGAAGGCATTTGAAATAATGAATATGATGAGTTGGTGGTTTCCATCTATGCCTGTGAAGGAGCTCACCAGAAGCTATCTAAGGGTAGTGAGGATTTTTGCTGAGCGAGGGGTGATATTCGCTCTGGGGTCTGATGCGCACTCAGCCTGTGGAGTGGGCAATCTCGGTTGGGCGAATCAGATAGTAGAAAAAGTAAATTTGCATAATCAACTTATTGAGAGGATAACCTACAAATGATTAGTTTGCATTTTTTAGGAACTGCATCAGGAATACCGACGTTTTATCGGTTTAATTCTGCCACGTTGCTTTGCTGCGATCAGGATAAGTATTTAATTGATTGCGGAGAGCCGGTGAGCAGTTTGCTGCTGAGAACCGGATTTGATTGGAAGGAGATAAAAGCTGTTTTTATCTCGCATATGCATGCTGATCATTTTTCCGGTATATTTCAGCTATTGCAATCGTTGCAGATAGCAGGCAGAACGGAAAAGCTTTCAATTATGATGCCGGAAAACGCAATTAACACATTCAAGAGCTTTCTGGAGTTGATATTGCTTCATGGAGATATGCTTCCTTACCAGTTGGAGATAATTCCGGTTCAAAGTGGTTATATCTTCAAAGATGATAATTTCCAGGTCACCGCTTGCCCTACGAATCACTTGAAGCCGTATAATCGTCCGGCTTATTCCTATTCATTTGAAGGTGATATAAAGATTGTTTACTCAGGAGATATTGGATCCATAAATGATTTGCGCTGGCTTCAAGAGGCTGATGTTCTTATTATGGAACTAGCGCATGTGCCTCTTGACGATGTCCTTCAGTTTTTAAAGATAAAAAGCAAGATAGGCAAGATTGTTCTATCGCATATTCATCCGGATCTGGAGGGCAAGGAGAAGGAAGTTTTCAACATGCTGCTCGATTTTTTACCCAAAGAAAGGATTACCATCGCCGGCGACGGCACCATGTTAAAAATCGTACCCGAAAAGTGCTATAACAATGAATATGGACTTTGAACGCTTTGAGGGCAGGAAGTTACATTTAGCATAAGCGTTTATAAAGGAGACGCCAACAAGCGGAGATCAGGCCGAAATAAAATTACTCGGCTGCCTTAACACTCGGCATGGCGGCTCTTTTCCTTAAACAGCAGGAATATCCCGCCGAGCTGTCGAAGATAAGGTAGCTGGAAGCAGTATGCTTTTGTTTTGCTTCTGATATTTAATACGAACCAAGTTTAAGAGCAAAGCGCGGAGGGAGACAAATGGTTGATACTGATGTATGGCTCGGGAAGGCTAGTTCCGTAGTTCAAGATACGCTAACGATGGAGGCCCGGCGGAGGCATTTGCAGCATCAGCCGCCCCTGACTTTGGAAGCCTGGCAGGAGCAGCGATCGCGGCTCCTGGAGAATATACGCACTGCTGCCGGGACATTCTCCGAGCCCTGCCCGCTGGATGTGCAGGAGCACGGCAGCATACGGCTGGAAGGTTATACCCTTAAAAAGATCACCTATCAGAGTCGTCCCGGCATGCGTGTTACCGCCAATCTCTACCTTCCCGACGGACCGGGGCCGTTTCCCGGAGTGTTGAATGCCCACGGGCACTGGAGCCAGGGCAAAATAGCAGTCAGAGTGCAAGCCAGAGGGCATGTGCTGGCTCGTGATGGTTTTGTAGTTCTGGCGGTGGATGCCTTCGGTGCCGGGGAGCGGGGCACACAGCCCGGCTGTTTTGAATATCATGGTGTCGGCCTGGGAGCCTCTCTGCTGAATATTGGAGAGACGCTGCTGGGCATGCAGGTATATGATAACATACGGGGGATAGACCTGCTGCAGTCCCTGGATTGTGTAGATCCGGACAAAATAGGCGTGACCGGAGCCTCCGGCGGCGGCAACCAGACTATGTGGGTGTCGGCCTTGGACGACAGAGTCAAGGCCTCTGTGCCGGTGGTTTCCGTAGGCTCTTTCGAATCATACGTCACCAGGGCTAATTGTATCTGCGAACTGTTGCCGGGCGGCTTGACCTTCGTGGAGGAATGGGCCGTTCTGGGGCTGATAGCTCCCAGACCGTTGCTGATTCTCAATGCCCTGCAGGACAGCAATCCCACTTTTTATGTTACCGAGATGATCCGTTCCTTCAATGCGGCCAGAGAGATATACAGGCATTATGGCGCAGTTGATAACATCTCTTACCAGGCCATAGATCTGCCGCACGGCTATTGGCCGGAGATGCGCCGTCAGATGCTGGGATGGTTCAGGCTCTGGCTTAAAGGAGAGGGTCAGGGGCGTCCCTGCGATGAGCCTGACTTTAAGGATCTGACAGAGGATGAATGTCGTTGCTTCCTGGGAGAAGAAAGGCCGTCGAGCGTAATCTCTATTGCGGAATACGTATCTCCCATTGCTCACCGTTTGGCCCAGGGGCATCTGGAGGGCGATACTCTTCCTGATCCCGAAGATAAGCGCAACGAGCTGGAAGAGTTGCTACAGCTTCCTATTCTCTATGACGTCGGTTTCGATAGCGAGGCGAGGGTAACGATAGAAAACGGCTTGCAGATCGATAAACTGCATTTGGAATCCGAGCCGGGTATACCGTTGCCGCTGACCATTATTTCACGGCCGAGAACCAATCCCCGTGAAGCCGTGCTGGTAATCCATCCGGAAGGCAAGCAAACTGCGCTGGACAGGCTGTCGCTGTCGGAGATGGTCTCTGGCGACCGGGCGGTCGTTCTGGCCGACCTCAGAGGAACCGGCGAAACCTGCTGGGATAGCGAGCCTGTGTATGGATGTGCCTTTCATAGCGAGGCCAGGGCGGCGCTCTGGCTGGGCAGGACCATGATAGGCGATTGGGTAAGGGATATCGAGGCCATAGCGGGGTATCTGAAATACCAGTGTGAAATAAAAGAATTGAATTTGCTGGCTTTTGGCGAGACGGGCCTGGCAGCTCTGGCTGCAGCCGCTCTGGAAGATGAATATGCCTCTGTTGAGGTCAGGGATATGCTGGGATCATATCTGCGGGAAGGAGAGGATATAACTCAGTCCATGGCTGTTCATATTCCCGGTATTCTGAAATGGGGCGATATTTCCATGCTGGCTGCGTTGTCTCTGGCGCCCGTATGCATAACCTGTCCTGTGGACTGGGCAGGGCAGCCGTATGATGCCGCCCGAAGCAGTGTTTTGCAGGCCGATACGGAACGATTGTCAACTCTTATGGGGGTTCCTGCTCAGGTTTCTGTAACAGGCGGCAGCAATGGGTGTTACGATAGTCTTCCCAAAGCCAGATAAACCAAAATTGCCGGCCAGACTATTGCTTTAAGAATTCCCAGGACTCCCGCCCAGAATGTTCCGGCATGAGCAATGTAATAAATCACGGCTCCTATAAAACCCAGGCCGTAAACGGCATCTCTTTCGCATCTATTAGCTCTGTTTGCCATGCTTCTTCTCCTTTGGTGTGCATCTGTTATTTTTGGAAGCCCTCAAGCAAGCACTATCCTGAAGCATTATTATAACAGATATTGTGTACAGATGTTTTGGATAATGTAAAGGCATAATCAATGCCATCTTCCGCTTGCTTGACAACTGACTTTACGATATGCTCTTTTTAAGAGATAATGGCCGCATGGAGATGTGAAAGGAGAGAGGGAATATGGATGCTATCAAAATACTGAAAGTGGAAGTCGGCAAAGCAAAGGGAAAGATGCAGCTGACTGGAAAGGGGCATTCAGCCAGTACTGTAGCTATAGATTATTCATCACCATTGGGAGAAGATAACGGGTTTACCCCCATAGAATTACTAATGATAAGCCTGGCCGGTTGCAGCATCCATACTATTCAGTATATTCTGGGCAAATCAGGAATTAAAGTTGACGATATAAATGTTATTGTAACCGGGCAGCGTCGTATGAATGAGCATCCAACCATTCTGACCAGAATGGAACTGGAGTATCAAATAAGGGGCAATAACTTGAGCGCTTCTGCCTTTGAGAAGGCAATAAAGGAGGCGGAAGAAAGGATATGTCCGGTATGGGCGATGCTGGATGAGGGAATAGAAATAGAATGGAAGTATACCATTAATTGACGTTAGCAAGCAGCTCATTACCATACTAGCCGGCACATACAACTTATGTGTACTCTTACATGGAGCTTGGGATTTATTCTCTAATAATATAGCTCTTTCAGCCCTTTAACTGCGTCCGGTCTTCCGGTAAATGGTATGCCTCTGGTCTGCATGGTCCTCTCCAGGTTCCCAACTTCCTGCCGGGAAATTTCTTTCAGCTCAAATCCTGCGCCTTTGGCATAGAGCAGGCTGCGAGAGGTGCCCTCCAGCAAATCCAGCTTGCCGTAAGCTTCCATTATTCCACCGCGATTTAACACTAGTACGCCGTGGTTTTCCATGATAAAGGTGTTGTATTTATCCAGGAAGGAAGCGAAATTATCCGCCAGCTGCTCTGTTAACGGCTCGGCGTAAGGCACCACCGGTACGGGGCCGCAATCGATGACCATCTCCGGATAGAAGGGGCGCATCAAAGGATTATCATCATCTATAATGGCAAAGGCACAGGCTGCCGGCGGGTGCGCATGGATGATGCTGCCGATATCGGGGCGCTGGCTGAAGATGCTAAGATACATCGGCGTTTCTCCGGTCGGCTTGCGAGTGCTCTCTATAATCCGGCCTTCCATATCTATAAAGACCATATCGCAATCACGGATCAGACCCTTGTTAAGGCGGGTGGGAGTTATCAGCAGAAGATTCTCTTCCAGCCTTACGGCCAGATTGCCGCCCTCTGCAGTAACATATCCTCGGCTTGATAAGAGGTTGCAGACGGCTACAGCCTCGTTTATGCTGTCGGCGTATTTCTGGTGTAGAATCATTTGTTCAGTCTCCTTCCGGGCTATTGTTCGCTGATATTAAACCATAGATATAGGTTTGTGTGAAGAAGGTTTTGAAAAACCGGCTGTAAACCGCGGGAGCCTGTTACGTGTATGAAAGCGCTAATGTGCGTGCTTTTATTTTTCTTGCTTTTTGATATAATCAGCATATAAATTTTATCCCTATCTTTTATGGGTTTTACCGGTTTAGCCTGGCCGGGAAAAGGCCAGGCTAGCATCCTCTCAGGCAATCTTACCGGTAACTGTGAAGGTGTTGCAGATATCTTTTGCGAGGAAGGCAGAAAGAGTCATCCGGCGTAGTAATTACAGTATGGATATGGGATTGGAGAGGAAGCCTTAGCTCTATTTATATTGCAGGATTTCGATAATGCAAAAGGTGCGAAATATGAACCTTACAAATGTAGTAAATGAGAAACTTATCGGCAGCTGTGATGACTGCAAGGCCTTGCACCCGGTAAATCTCAGGTGTGAATATCTGCAGAATCCTCTGGGAGTAGATATCTCTCGTCCAAGGTTAAGCTGGTCCATTGAAGGGGCCGGGAGCAACCAGTGCCAATCGGCTTATCGTATAATGGTATCGAGCACAAAGGATAGTTTACAGACCGGTGATTATGACTTATGGGATAGCGGAAAGGTCGATGGCGGTTGTCTCCAATCCGTGGAATACGGCGGACAGGCCTTATCGTCCGGGCAACGTGCCTGGTGGAAAGTCATGCTCTGGGACAGAGATAATCATTCTCTGCCGGAGAGTCCGCCTGCCTGGTGGGAGATGGGATTGCTCCACCGGGAAGATTGGCATGGCCGATGGATAGCCGCGACTACCGATACTTCTTTTGAGGGCGCTCCTCTGCTGAGAAATGAATTCAGGTTAAAGAGCAGGATTAAAAGAGCCAGAGCGTATATCTGCGGCCTGGGATATTACGAATTGAGACTTAACGGTGTCAGAGTAGGAGAGCGCCTTCTTGATCCGGCCTTCACCAACTATGACAAACGAGTACTTTATGTTACCTATGATATAACCTCCTGCCTCGCAGAGGGTGATAATGCTGTCGGCGTTATCCTGGGAAACGGCTGGTATAACGTTCATACCGAGGCTGAATGGGATTTTCATAAGGCGCCCTGGCGTGCATCACCAAGGTTTTTACTGGAGATGCGAATAGAGTATACCGATGGCGGAAGTGAGATTGTAAGCAGCGGCAGCGAGTGGAAAACAACTGCCGGCCCTGTAATCTATAACAGCATATATGGCGGCGAAACATACGATGCACGTCTGGAAAAGGCCGGCTGGGATATCGTCGGCTATGACGATACGGCCTGGAACGGTGTAAAAATGGTTGAGCCTCCAGCCGGAGCTCTTAAGGCTATGCTCATGGCTCCAGCCAGCGTTATGATGATTATGAATCCGGTAAGCCTTGCCGAGCCTTCGCCGGACACTTATATTTACGATATGGGGCAGAATTTTGCCGGTTGTGTCAGGTTGACAGTGCGCGGACCACGTGGAGTGAAGGTAACACTTAAATACGGCGAAAGGTTGAACAAGGATGGAACGCTCGATCAGGAAAATATAGCGCAGTATGTAAAGCTGGGAGATCCCGCACGCCGGTTTCAAACGGACGAATACATACTCAAAGGCGATCAAACGGAGACATGGGCTTCCAGCTTTACCTATCACGGCTTCCAATATGTAGAAGTTAGAGGTCTGACTGAAAAACCGAAGCTCGATGATCTATGCGGGCTGGCTATCAATACAGCTGTTGAGCGGGCTGGACGTTTTTTCTGCTCAAATAAGATGTTGAATAAAGTCTGGCGTAACTCTTTATGGTCATATGCCAGCAATCTTATAGGCTACCCTACCGATTGCCCGCATAGAGAGAAGAATGGTTGGACTGGAGATGCTCATCTGGCGGCAGAGCAGGGAATTATGAATTTTGACGTTGCCGTTGTTTATACCAAGTGGATGGCTGATCTGTGTGATGCACAGCGTGATAACGGGGCGTTGCCGGTGATAGTTCCGACAGGCGGATGGGGCCAGTTTGAAGAGCGCGGTAATATCTGTCCGGCCTGGGACAGTGCTGTGGTTCTGATACCCTGGTATATGTTCATTTATTATGGCGATAAGAGGATTCTAAAAGATAATTATCGGCAGATGCGTCGTTATGTGGATTGCATGAGTAGAATGGCTGATGATTATATAATTTACGGTGGATTGGGAGACTGGTGCCCGGCAGGGGAAGAAACTCCGGTAGAGCTTCTTTCTACAGCGTATTACTATTCGGATACCATTCTTTTATCACGCATAGCAGGCATGCTGGGTCTGCATGAGGATAAGGAGAATTACGTCTGCCTGGCTCAAGAGATCCAAAATGCTTTTGATAAAAAGTTTTTCGATCCGACCATCGGCCGATACGGCAATGGAAGCCAGACCTCTTTTTGTTGCGCTCTGTATCACGGCCTGGTAAAGGATAGATATAAATCGGCGGTTTTACAACGCCTGTTGCAAAAGATCGAGACTGGCGGCTGGCGGCTGGATACCGGAATCATGGGTGCCAAATACCTGCTTAGAGTTCTGACAGATAATGGCTGGGCTGATATAGCTTACCATCTTGCTGCCGGCATGGATTATCCCGGGTGGGGCTACTGGATAAAACAGGGGGCATCCACGTTATGGGAGAACTGGAACGGAGAGAACTCCAGAAATCATATAATGTTCGGAGATATCAGCGCATGGTTCTATCAGGGGTTGGCGGGAATAAATGCCGATCCGCTGTATCCCGGCTTTGAGCATATAATAATCAGACCTAATCCGGTGCAAGACCTGGAATTTGTTCAGGCCGAGTATAGGTCTGTGCGCGGTAGGATTTATAGTAACTGGCGAAAAGAAGGAAAGAAGGTGGTATTTGATATCGGCATCCCGGTAAATACCACTGCGACGATCTGTTTGCCGGCAGATGAGACAGAGGCCTTTTTCGGTACAGGCAAAGTATGGGAGAAAAAACGGCGTTCTATTTATGAGGTGGGTGCCGGCAATCATAGTTTTGAAATTGATCTGTGACAATTAGAATAACACCTGAAAACCTTTGCATGGAAAACAGCGTGTCGCTACTTGCAAGAGAGAGCATTTCTCTGTCAAGGGTTGTGGATGTAAAGGCGGCGCAACAAGCCGGCTGAAGAGAAGCAGGAGATAAGGAATGGGTAAAAAAGATTTGTCTGTAGAAGTACCGGATGGAATTATAATTTCCTGTCAGGCCGAGTCGGACAGCCCTCTTAATGAGCCGCCGCTTCTGGCGGCTCTGGCCGCCTCTGCAGAAAGAGGCGGCGCCGTTGCCGTGCGAGCTGATAACCCTTTGAACATTGCTGCCATAAGACGCATGATAAGCGTACCGATTATCGGTATCTATAAGCGGGATTGCAGCGGCAGTACGGTCATAACGCCTACGGAGGAGAGCGCTATGGAAATAATAGAAGCGGGGGCTTTAATAATAGCTTTCGAAATAGCCGCTTATTCCTCAGATAAGGATTTGTTGAAGCTGATAAACAGCGTGCATGCTGCCGGTGCGGCTATCATGGCTGATGTTGCGGTTTTGGAAGAGGGCAGACGTGCCGTTGCAGCAGGTTGCGACGCGGTTGCGACAACGTTATCCGGCTATAGAGAAGCGAGCGGTTACGCTCAGCCCAATGATCCACCCGATTTTGAATTGGTACGGAGCCTGTTCGATATAGCCAAAGGAAGCGCTAAAGTAGTGGCTGAAGGGCGTTACTGGACGCCGCAGGATATCCGCCATGCTTTTTCAATGGGAGCCGGTGCCGTAGTTATCGGCAAAGCAGTTACCAGCCCTGACGCTATTGTCAGGAGATTAATATCGCTTTCCCATACCTGATATCTTTTTAATGAAGATAGCTCAGCGAAACAGACAACCGCTTTTATTCGTAGTATAATAAAAGCCTACTTCGATTCTCGACGCTTATCGGCGTGACAATGGCAGATACAGTTCTCTTTGGGAGATGACTGGAGGGTGTTTTTCAGGCTCTGACCGGTGGTTCCGGATTGCTTAAGAACGGCAGTATCTGGGTAAGATCAAAGCAGGAAGGCTTCAAAGGAGGGCTTTTATCTCCGACCTCCAGGCCCGCTATAGGCGAGGCTGCTGATAATCGTTTGCTGCCGGTAGTTGTAGATGGAGAGCGCAAAGGATAGGGCATCGGCACAACCTTTACTGAACCGGCGTGCCTGATGCACGGCATGGACGCAATTGGCGCTATGAGGCTTGATAGTGGCGACTCCGGTAATCTATACGCGGGCGACAGAGCAGCGAATTCTTCTGCAGAAGGACTATAGTGTCTTGCCAGCGATGCATTGCTTGTTATGAAAAGATAGCAGGCGGGTTCTATTCCGTCTATAAAAGAGGTGGAAGATGGCTGTAAAGGTTAAAAGGCTATTACGTATCATGGAGGAATTGGCTCCATCCAGGCTGGCCTCCGAATGGGATAACACGGGCTTACAGACGGGCCACCCCGAAAAGAATATCGATCGCATAATGCTGACTTTGGATATCAATGGTGCGGTGGCTGAGGAGGCTGTACAGCAGGATGTTCAGGCCATAATAAGCCATCATCCTCTTATCTTCAAACCTTTAGCGACTCTGCGTTCAGACAGCCCTGTAGGAGCAGCTTTATCAGTTCTCATCAGTCACGATATAGCTCTTATTTCAGCTCATACCAATCTTGATGCCGCCGCCGGCGGCGTCAATGATACTCTGGCGGAGCTGCTCGGTCTGCTGGAGCTCAGGGTATTACAGCGAACAGAAGCTGAAGCTCTCTTCAAGCTGATCGTATTTGTTCCCGTCGATGCCGTCAATGCGGTCAGAGAGGCTGTTTCTGATGTCGGCACGGGGCATATTGGGCGGTATAGCCATTGCACTTTTATGACCAGAGGGACGGGTACATTCAAGCCTTTGGAAGAGGCACAGCCTTATCTTGGAGAAGTAGGGCGTCTGGAGGAGGTGGATGAATATAGGCTGGAAACCATAGTTCCTGCCTCCTCTCTGGACAGAGTGATAGCTGCTATGCGCAAGGCACATCCTTATGAGGAGGTGGCTTATGACGTTTTTCGGTTGCTGCAAACAGGTGTGGAGAGTGGTTTAGGTCGTTACGGGCGGTTACCGCAGGAGAAACGCCTGGATGAACTGGCCGGAGAGATTCAGAGCCTTCTGGGAGTTGAATATCTGAAAATAGTAGGAGAGGCAGAGCGTATTATAAAAAGGGTGGCGGTTTGCGGCGGCGGTGGAGGAAGGCTTATAGAGCGTGCCGCAGATCGCCAGGCAGACCTGCTTTTGACCGGTGATATTAAGTATCATGAGGCTCAGCAGGCGGAAGCTCTGGGCTTGGCATTGATTGATGCAGGGCATGCCGCTACGGAGAGACCGGTTGTTTTCAGGCTTAGGGATAGCCTGCAGCAAAGGCTTAGCGGCGAGGTTGAAATCTTAATATCATCGGTGGCAACCGATCCTATCAGGTTGTTCTGGCAGCGTTAAGTTAGTTAATGGAAGGAGTTTACCATGCGAATGGCGAAAGAGGATATAGCCTATTGGTTGGTATATTCCGATAATCGAATAAATCCCTGGTCAGAATTGCCTGAAGAGGAGGTTGTGTATGCCGCCGCCGGCGGCAACGAGCGTGCCTGTGAATATATTTTAAATAAATACAGGGGCCTTGTTTACAGAAATATAAGATCATATTATCTCAGAGGAGCCGAGCGTGAGGACCTGATGCAGGAGGGAATGATCGGCCTTTTAAGCGCTATCAGGGATTATGACCCCCGGAAGCATTCATCTTTTCATTTTTTTGCCGGTCTCTGCATCCGGCGCCAGGTTCTTACAGCCGTAAAAGGAGCCAACAGGCGTAAGCATGTACCGCTCAACACTTCCAGATCGATTGACGCCTCATACGATGGCGATAATGAAGATAAAGCGATGCATGAGTATCTGGCTGTTGCCGGTAGTGATGATCCTGAAACGTTGCTTATAAGCTCTGAGTTTATCAGGCTTTTGAAAATCAATCTGGAGGAAGCTCTGTCGCCTCTGGAACAGAGAGTGCTTCTTTCCTACATCGATGGTAAGAGCTACAAGCAAATTGCTGCCGAGATAAGCAGATCTAAGAAATCTGTAGACAATGCCTTAGCCAGAATAAGGAGCAAGGCTTCCGGGATAATGACCCGGATATACCGGGATTAACCGGAGTCTTAAGGCAGGTGAAGGTATTGTCTGTGACATTGGCATCGGGCAGCGTGCTGCGCCGACGCTATCGTATATTGCAGTTATTGGGACAAGGCGCCGTTGGTGCCGTATATAAATCGGAAGAGATAAAGACAGGTGATTTATGGGCTGTAAAGCAGGCTCTTCCGCGGAATGGCCGCCAGGCTATCAGAGCTTTACGGCATGAGGGTGCTATTTTATCATATTTGAACCATCCCAGAATACCGGCTTTAAAGGAGAGGTTTTCCATCTGGGGCAGGCATTATATGGTACGGCAATTTATTCAGGGTGTCAGTTTGAAAGATGTGGTAAAAGAGCATTCATTACCGCCGGAGAGGAATGTTCTGAATTGGGCCATACAGATGGCGGAGGTGCTGGCCTATTTGCATAGCCTGCCGGTGCCGGTAGTGGTGGCTGATCTCAAACCCAGCAATATGTTATTGGATGATAATGGTGTCGTTCACCTGGTAGATCTGGGTTTGGCCGGATTCTATAGGAACGGCTCTTCCGATCATACGGGAGGGACGCCAGGTTATGCTGCGCCGGAGCAATTTGTGGGGCATGTTGGACCGCGCTCGGATATTTATTCCCTGGGAGCCACTATGTATTACCTGCTTACCGGTAGAAAGCTGGAGAGGCGCCAGCCTAACGTCAGCGTTGCTGCTCCGTTTGAACTGAGGCCGGAGCTGACTCCCGGAACAAGCAATATAGTGATGAAAGCGTTGTCATACAATTTGGGCGACAGATTTATCTCCGTATCGGAGATGAAGGAACGTTTGGTAATACAGTCGGCTATGCTGTCTGCAATGGAAGAAGCAGAGTAGCAAGCCAATTGAAGGAGCAGCTTGGATGGGGGAAGCAAAACTATATACGGACGGTGGAGCCAGGGGCAACCCCGGTCCTGCCGGCATAGGGTTTGTGCTTCTGGACAGCGACGACAATTTGCTGGCGGAAGAGGGTCGATATATTGGCGAAGCTACTAATAATGTGGCTGAGTATCGTGCTTTGCTTCTGGGTTTAGAGTGGGCGCTGGCGCAGGGAATAGATAGATTGGAGGTCTATTCCGATAGCGAATTGATGGTGCGTCAGCTCAAGGGAGAGTATAAGGTAAGGAATGAGGGACTGATACCTCTTTATCAGGAGGCGATGAGAATCACCCAACGGTTTTTCTTGATATCCTTCACTCATATTCCTCGTGCTAAAAACCGTTGGGCGGATAAACTCGTCAACCGTGCTGTGGATAAGGCTCTGGCCCATTGCTGATTGTGATCATACGTTGATTCGGGTATAATAACTATGAGAGCAGATCGGGTGGTCGCGGACGGCTGATGTCGTTCGAGGAAAGTCCGGGCTCCACAGGGCAGGGTGCTGGATAACCTCCAGCGGGGGCGACCCCAGGGAAAGTGCCACAGAAAACAAACCGCCGTCTCTCAGGGGTCAGGAATGGCCCCGAAGGCGGTAAGGGTGAAAAGGTGTCGGTAAGAGCGCACCAGCGAATGGGTGACCATTCGGCTTGGTAAACCCCACCTGGAGCAAGATCAAATAGGAGAGAATCCGCTCAGGCGGATAGCGGTGGCCCGCCGGACTCTCGGGTATGATCGCTACCGGCTATCGTGTCGCTGAGAACTGCAAGGTTCAAGGCGGAAAGGCCGACGAGGCGATAGGTAACTATCGTCCCAGATAGATGACCACTGTCTCGCAAGGGATACAGAACCCGGCTTACAGGTCTGCTCTCACTTTTTGAGATATGATTGGGACGGGATCCTCCTTGAATTCCGATAACTATAACCTAAAGGATCAATTGACAAAAGCGCAGCAACGACGCGGGCAGCGCAATATCACCATCACCTCGGTTTTTAGTATAATATACTTTTATTCAGTAAATGCCACGGTTCTCAATCTCTTTGCTGTCAGAATAGGCATGCCTCCGGATAAAGTGGGTCTGATGAACTCTTTTGTTTCTCTCTTTGCCATAGTACAGCTTTTTCTGGCGAATGCTCTTGAGAGAGATGGCAAGCGACGTTATGTACTGCCGTTTTATGGTTTGCAGGCGCTTTGTGCCTTTGCCTTCCCATTAATACCTTTAATCTATCATTATTTAGGCAGCGCTCAGGCTATAAATACATTGCTGCTGGTCACTGCTGCCGCTGCTATGTTCGGCAACCTGGGCCAGGCCGGATGGTTCCCGCTGATCAGGGATTCTGTTCCGGAGGCAATAACCGGGCGCTTCTTCGCCCGAATGAGAACAGCCTGGCAGATAGCCGGCACACTCTATCTTATTCTTACAGGCATATATCTGGGCAGTGAGCCTTCTATGACCAGGTTTTCAGTTGTTTTTGCTATCGGTTTTGTGGCGGCGGCCATCAGGCAGTTTTTTATTTCACGCGTACCCGAACGAAAGGCCAATCCTGAAGCCGGGGAAATCAGCCTGGCACAGGCTTTGATCACGCCGCTGCAGGATCGTAATTACAGGCGCTATCTTCTCTTTTCCATGATGCTCTTTTTTGCTGTAGGTTTCGTAACACCATTTATTGTAGTTTACATGAAGAGTTATCTTAAGCTGCCATCCGGAGTGGTGGCCGTTATCTCTGCTATGGAGGCCGCCGGAGCTGTTGTTACGCTCATACTCTGGGGAAAGATATCGGACAGGTACGGCCAACGCAGTGTCTTTGGATTATCAGCCTTTCTTCTTGGAGTGACGACATTAGCCTGGGCCGTTATTTATGGAGAGGGGGCGGCATTGATCTTTTCAGCAGCGCTGATAAGCCTGCTCCGTGGAGCTGCTGTTGCCGGCATTAATCTGGGACAGATCAGCTACAGCATGCGGATTGCGCCGCGCATCAACGGTGCTTCCTACGTCATAGCCGCATTTATAGCCGGCGGAACAGCTCTGGGTCTGGGTCCGATTATCGGAGGCAAGGCAATACTCTTTATGAATAATAATGCAAGCATTCTGCATAGCGGTATTTCGTCTTATAGTATCCTGTTCCTGGCGGATGTTCTGCTGATAATAACAGCTATGGCGTTGAAAAAACGTATAAATTGGGAAGGAGATTTGGCCTCGATAGGCATGGCCGGTCGAATGGGAAAGACAGCCATAGGCAAGCTGGCAGAGATATCCTTTTTCGACAGGCAGGATAAGGAGACTCCCGGATAGAACAAGTAAAAAGGATTAGTGATTTCTCAAGGAATGAGGTAAAAAGTGTGAGCACAGATGTAACAAACTCTAAAAAGCATCAGGCATCGCTGGCTGCAGTTGCGGATATGGATATATATCCGGCCTCCGTAACGGAGGCCGGCGGTCTGATCTGGGCCATGGGACGCAAGGATCTTGATAAATATTTATTAATCGCTACCATATGCGGTTGTGGTTGCGAGCTCTCGCCTGATTTTGAAGGTAACGTAGTTCGCGGTGAAGATATAGTTATCAAAATTTGCCCTCTGACCCATGGCAATGCCGTTGCGTTACGTAAGGCGCTTCCCTTTACGGCACCTCGGTTGGTGGGTCTGTCCGGGAGCGTGGGCTGTGGAGATCGCCTGGGACTGGCCACGCCCGGCCATATCAGGGCGGCTTGCGGCAGCGGATTTATTCCCTTTCTGGCTCAGCAATCAATTCGTGAAATGGAACGGACCGGACGTACACCGGAAGATGTCATGGATGATGCAACCTGGGGCGTAATGCAGGAAGGATATACCGATGGCTATGGCTCGGATGCTGATCATCTGAAGCAACCGAAAGATATAGATAGTTGCCTGGCGGCAGGCTTTACTCTCTTCACTGTTGATCCGGGCGACCATGTGGATAATGCGGCCGATGGCTATAACGATGCCGAATTGGAGGCACGCTTCCAGAAGTTATCCTTTGCTGATTTGGGGATTACAGCTGATGAAATGATATTCATCTACGAAGACAGGCAGTTTGACTTGGGGCAATCAATGTTAAGTTTCGATCACCATACTCTGCTTAAGGCAGCGGTCAAATACTCTGATGCAGTGCTGCATACGGCCGGTATGTACCGGCATCTAGGAGAAGCGGCGGCCGGTAGGCCATATGAACTGGAAGTCTCCGTGGACGAAACGGAAACTCCCACTACCGCGTTGGAGCATATCTTTATCGCTTCCGAGCTGAAGCGTCTGGGGGTGAAATGGGTCAGTTTGGCGCCACGCTTTACAGGCAGGTTCGAGAAAGGCGTAGATTATATTGGCGATCTGTCGGAATTTGAAGCCCGTTTTGCCGAGCATGCTGCTATTGCCAAGCTTTTTGGCGGATATAAGATCAGTTTGCACTCCGGCAGCGATAAGTTCTCCATCTATCCTGCGGTAGCCCGATATACCGGACAGCTCGTTCATCTCAAAACGGCCGGCACCAGTTATTTGGAGGCTGTAAGGGTGATAGCTGCCTATGCTCCGGCTCTCTTCCGCGAGATATTCGTCTTTGCCCGCCAGCGTTATGAAATGGATAAGGCAACTTATCATGTTTCCGCCTCCATGGAGCGCGTGCCGGATATATCCGTCCTGAGCGACGCCGATTTACCGGAGTTATTGGATCACTTTGATATTCGCCAGATGCTGCACGTTACCTTCGGTTCAGTTCTGACCGCCGTTAAGCCGGATGGCAAACTGCTCTTTCGCGATAGCCTTAGAGATGTTCTGCGCCGGCATGAAGAGAAGCATTATGAGATTCTGGCGACGCATATGAAGCACCATTTGGAACTCTTCGGCTAAGATATACGTTTTGGGAAAGGCCGTACGGGTATACTGATGGCAGACGGGTGACAAAGGAGTGTGGCGTTATGGCTCGATACCTGCGAATATCCTGGTTGTCCGCACTGATCATCGCAGCCTTTGTTTACGGCACTGCCGCTATCGGCTCACTGTTCACGGCTGTCGGTATGCCCGGGTGGTACCAGAATATCGCCAAGCCGGCCTGGACTCCCTTGGGCAGCGTCATCGGCACCGTGTGGACAATACTCTTTACCCTTACGGCCATGGCCGGAATTCTAGCTTGGAATATGCGCCCCCGCGGCGGTGATAATGTTGTGGCTATGGAGATACTGGGCATAAATCTGCTGCTCAATATGCTGTGGACGTATATTTTCTTTATGCAGCACTCTATAACCGGGGCGCTGCTGGAGATGATCCTGCTATGGCTCAGCACCCTGGCAGCCGTAGTCATATTTTGGCGCCTGAACCGGGTGGCCGGCCTGCTGTTGCTGCCGTACATTCTATGGGTGAGCTTTGCCTTTTACCTCAACTGGGCTATCGCTATGCTCAACAGGGTTTTATAAGCAGATTATATCCCGAAATCAATATTTGCCTTTTTGAGGGAGGCTACGCCGATAACGGTATCGGCTGCGCCGTAATAAACGTAGTATTCGTCTCCCATATCGGCGGCACCGCAACTAAAGACTACGTTGGGAACAAAGCCTTCCTTCTCCCACGGCAGCTCCGGTTCCAGGATAGGCTCAGGATAGATAGCCAGAACGTTGCCGAGATCATTTGCATCAAGCAGGGCCGCTCCAAGACGGTAGATATTGTCCTCATCTACGCCGTGAAAGATGATCAGCCAGCCCTGATCGATCTTTATCGGCGGAGCGCCGGCACCTATACGGGACGACATCCAGGTGTTCGGTTGGACATCGATAATTTTACGATGATTGCCCCAATTGCTCAGAGTGCCGGAATCGGCCAGCCATATGGCAGGAGGACGCCGATGCAACATGAAATATTTGCCGCTGATCTTTTCTGGAAAGAGCGCTCCGTCCTTATTGGCCTCATCCAGGACGATACCTTTGCGCTCCCACTGCACGAAGTTTCTTGTACTGGCCATAGCCAGGCGGAAATTATCATGAGAGGCAAAGCCGCCGAAAGCGGTATAGACCATGTAAAACTCATCACCTATCTGTGTGATGCGCGGGTCCTCGCATCCCCAGGCTTCCTCCGGTCCACCGCCTTGAAAAACCGGTTTATCAAAACGGTAAAAACTGATGCCGTCATGGCTGACGGCGTAACCGATGCTGGAAACATATTTTTCCTCGCAACTGAAGGCCTTGCAGGCCTTATCTGTTGCTCGGTACAGCATGTGTATAAGATCGTTATCTTTGGCCACAGCGGCATTAAAAACAGCTGCGGCCTCCCAGGTATGGGACGGGTTAGGGGTGAGAATAGGTTGATCCGTTAACCTTTGAAGCTTCATGCGCTAGCTGCCACCTTATCAAAATAGCTGTAATAGTTATACCTAAAATACCGAATGTAATAACATATTTTATATAGTTATCCATAATCTACACCATTAATGGTATATATTCAAGGACAACCGGGGGCTTGCCCTATCGCTAAAACAACAGTATTATTATCTATATGAGCAGCAAGAGTAAGGCTATTAATTCGCATAGCGTGGAGGGGAGCTTGAGGGCTCCCTCTCAGTTTGTGCATCTGCATTGTCACAGCGAATATTCACTTCTGGATGGAGCCAGCCGGCTTAAGGATCTGGCTGCTCGGGCGGCTGAATTTAAAATGCCTGCCCTGGCGCTTACGGATCACGGCAGCATGTATGGAGCGGTGGATTTCTATAAGGCCTGCAAGGATGTCGGCATTAAACCTATTATAGGGTGCGAAGTCTATGTCGCGCCGCGTTCGCGTCATGATAAATCCCCCGGCCTGGATGCCGCCAACCATCATTTATTGTTGCTGGCTAAGGACGATGAGGGATACCGCAATCTTATAAAATTAGTTTCCGTCGGCTGGCTGGAAGGTTTTTATTATAAGCCGCGCATAGACAAGGACTTGTTGTCACAACATTGCAAGGGCCTGGTAGCTGCCAGTGCCTGCCTGGCTGGAGAGATTCCTGAGTTACTGCTACAGGATAATGTCGATCAGGCCGCTACGGTGGCCGGCTTTTATCATGATCTCTTTGGCGAGGACTTCTATCTGGAACTTCACGATCATAATCTGGCTGAGGAACGCAAGGTTCTGCCCGGACTGATTGAACTATCAAGGCGCTTAGCTATACCGATGGTGGCAGCAAATGACAGCCATTATACTCGTTTAGAGGATGCAGGAGCGCACGATATCCTGCTCTGTATACAGACAGGGAAGACGGTCAACGATCCCGGCAGGCTGCGATTCGGTACTCAGGAATTTTATTTCAAATCGGCCGGCGAGATGGCTGATCTCTTTGGAGAGATTCCCGGAGCGTTATCGAACACTCTTGAAATAGCCGAGAAATGTAATTTTAATATGGATATGAAGAGCATCCATCTGCCTCAATATGATACGCCTGATGGTGTCTCCCAGGAGGAGTATCTGCGCCGGCTTTGTCTGGAGGGATTGAAAGAGCGCTATAATCCCATGACATCGGAGGTGCAGGAACGCCTGGAGTATGAGTTATCCGTTATCTCCCGGATGGGCTTTCCTTCTTACTTTTTGATAGTCTGGGATTTTATCAGGTATGCCAGAGAGCAGGGCATAGCCGTGGGGCCTGGACGAGGTTCTGCCGGTGGCAGCCTGGTAGCTTATTCTTTGGGAATAACTAATATCGATCCTCTGCGTTATAACCTGCTTTTCGAGCGTATGCTCAATCCTGAAAGAGTAGATATGCCCGATATAGACACCGATTTCTGTTATGAAAGACGTGACGAAGTTATTCAATATGTGACGGGGAAATACGGTCAAGAGAAAGTTGCTCAAATAATCACTTTTGGGACAATGAAGGCCCGGGCTGCCGTCAGGGATGTAGGCCGGGCAATGGATATTCCTTACGCAGATGTGGATCGCGTTGCTAAGATGATTCCCTTTGGAGAGACTTTAAAGGCTGCATTGGAGCTTTCGCCCGAGCTGAGGGATTACTACAATACCAATCCCATCGGACGAGATCTGATAGACGCTGCCATAGCGCTGGAAGGTTTGAGCCGGCATGCTTCTACTCATGCTGCTGGAGTAGTTATCGCCAATGAGCCTTTATCGAATTATGCGCCGCTGCAGCGTCTGGGGGAGAGCGACGTCACCACTCAATATTCCATGGATGCCTTAAAGAAGATAGGTCTGCTGAAGATGGATTTTCTAGGGCTTAGAACATTGACGGTTATCAACGATGCTCTGGATTTAATTATGGAAGCAAGTGGAGAGAGCATAGACCTGGATAATTTGCCGCTTGATGATGCTGCCGTTTATGCCGCTATCTCAGAAGGCCAATGTATCGGTCTGTTCCAGATGGAAAGTGCCGGCATGAGGAATCTCTGTCGAGAGATCAGGCCGGACTGCATAGATGATATTATTGCTTTGATAGCCCTTTATCGCCCAGGTCCGCTGGGTAGCGGCACGCCACTTTTTGCCGCCAGAAAGAGAGGCGAGCAGCCGGTAGAATATCTCCACCCCATGCTGGAGCCGATACTTAAAGAGACCTATGGCGTTATAGTTTATCAAGAGCAGGTTATGCAGATAGCTAATGAGCTGGCCGGCTTCTCGCTGGGACAGGCTGACTTGTTGCGCCGGGCTATGGCCAAGAAGAACTTTCAGGTCATGGATAAGCAGAGAGATATCTTCATAAGCGGCTGTCGGAAGAGAGGCATTGACGGCAACACGGCCAATGCCATTTTTGATCAGATTGCCTTTTTTGCCGAATATGGCTTTAACAAAAGCCATTCCACCGCTTATGGTATTATTACCTATCAGACGGCTTATTTGAAATGCCACTATCCGGTAGAGTTTATGGCTGCCTTGCTATCCAGTGAAATGGGCAGTGATGACAAGCTTTCCCTGTATATTGAAGAGAGCCGCCGTTTGAGTCTGGAAATCTTGCCGCCGGATATTAACTGCAGTAACTGGGGTTTCAGCGTAGAAAAGGGAGGTATACGCTTTGGACTGGGGGCGGTAAAGAATGTCGGGCGAGGCTCGGTTGATGCTATTGTGGAGGCGCGCCGGCAGGGGGCTTTCAGCGATATCTTTGATCTTTGTTGCAGAGTGGACGGCAGGTCGCTGAACAAGCAGGTGTTGGAAAGCCTTATTCGTTGCGGCGCCTGCGATTGCCTGGAAGGCCACAGGGGGCAATTGTTAGCAGTTGCCGATACAGCTATGGATTACGGGCAGCGGCGCCAACAGGAGGCTCAATCAGGCCAGACATCCCTATTCGATCTTCTAGGCGAAGATACAACTCGGGATGCCATCAAGCCAGAGATGCCCCATATTCCTGAACTTGAGCATAATGTAATGCTTGATATGGAGCGAGATATGCTGGGCCTCTATGTATCCGATCATCCATTGCGTCATCTTCAGGATGAGATAAAGAGAATAACTTCGTTAAATGTTGAGAGTCTTGATATGTTCCAGGATAAGGATGAAGTCACCGTTGTGGGTATGGTCTCTTCCGTCAAGCCTATTATCACTCGTAACAATAAAGCTATGGCCTTTGTTCAGATGGAGGATCTCACCGGAAAGCTGGAGCTTATAGTCTTCTCTGAGGCCTATGAGAAATGCCGTTCCTGCCTTAACAAGGATGCTGTTCTGGTAGCCAGAGGAAAGATAAGTCGAAAGACATCCAGAAAAGGTGGCACAGAGATAGAGGAAGAAGAGGTCGAGGAGATCAAGATAATATGCGAGGAGGTCTCGCCGCTGACGGAAACGTTAGCCGGGATGATGCCCGATTTGCATATCAGACCTGGGCGCAATGCCACTCAAGAAATGCTGGCCGGTATCAAAGAAGTGCTGGCGCTTTATCCCGGGACGATAGCAGTCTACTTGCATCTGCAGAATGGAGAATCGGTTACGATAGCTCTTGGCGATGCTTATAAGGTAACTGATAAGCAGATTGTTGTGAAAAAATTGAAGCAATTGTTGCCGGACGGCGCTGTTTGGCTGGAAGGGAGAAAGACGAATGGGAATAAGGGAAGAAGCTCTGAAGCTGCATCTGGAGCACAAAGGAAAGATAGAGGTTATCAGCAAGGTTCCGGTAGAGAATAATTATGATCTGAGTCTGGCATATACGCCGGGTGTAGCTGACGCCTGTATGGAAATCTACCACCATCCGGATAGAGTCTGGGATTATACGGCCAGAGGGAATCTGGTGGCGGTGGTTACGGATGGCACGGCGGTGCTGGGTCTGGGAAAGATAGGTGCGGAGGCCGGTATGCCGGTCATGGAAGGTAAAGCAGTGCTCTTCAAAACTTTCGGCAATGTGGATGCCTTTCCGATATGCCTTAATGCCGGAAATCCGGATTCCATCGTCGAAACTGTTGAAGCCATAGCTCCTACTTTTGGAGGCATAAATCTCGAAGATATAGCGGCTCCGGAGTGTTTTTATATAGAGGATGAGCTTAAAAAACGATTGGATATTCCTGTTTTTCACGATGACCAGCACGGCACAGCTGTAGTAGTGCTGGCCGGACTTATCAATGCCTTGAAGATAACCGGCAAGGAGATGGGGGATTTACGAGTTTTAATGAATGGCGCGGGGGCGGCCGGTACAGCTATTTCACGTTACCTATTGGCGTCCGGAGTTCATGACATAGTGATATGCGATACCAGGGGAGCTCTCTATACAGGACGCTCCGGCAACAATAGCTTCAAGGAGAAGCTGGCCGGGGAGACCAATAGAGAGGGCCTAAAAGGAAATCTGGAGGAGATCATCGAGGGCATGGACCTCTTTATCGGAGTCTCTGTAGCCGGAGTTCTGAAGCCGGATATGATCAGGCGTATGGCCGACGACCCCATTATCTTTGCTATGGCTAACCCGGTACCGGAGATAACACCGGAAGAAGCCCAGTCTGCCGGGGCTTCAGTAATAGGCACCGGGCGCTCTGATTATCCAAACCAGATCAATAATGTGTTGGCTTTTCCGGGTATCTTTCGCGGCGCTTTGGATGTCAGAGCCAGGGAGATAAACCATGCCATGAAGATGGCCGCCTCGGAAGCCATAGCCGCTCTGGTAAAGCCGGAGGATCTGAAGCCCGACTATATCATCCCTGAAGCCTTTGACAGGCGCGTAGGACCGGCTGTAGCAGAAGCTGTGGCGCGTGCAGCCAGGGAGAGCGATGTAGCCCGTCTCTGACGGCAACTAATCGCTGCTTCTAGCGCTTAGTTTTCTCGGACATCTTTCTATGGCGGCTGTCGCCCCGGTTCAACTTGCGATGCTTTATGCAAGCTGTAAAGGAAAAGAGGAACTTTTCTGATAACGTCGAATGTTGTATACAATGCACAATTAAAGCTGGGTGGTTGCCATGTCATTTAATCTGTCGCAAATAGAGCATACCAATATAGATCATCGAATATACGAGATCATAACAGAGCAGATCCTCACCGGGAAGCTGGCTCCCGGGGACCGCCTTACTGAAGAGGAGGTAGCACGGCAACTGGGTGTCAGCCGGACGCCGGTCAGAGAAGCGATGAAGTCTCTGGCCAAGGATGAACTGGTGGAGCTTCTTCCGCGAAAAGGCATGTATGTCAAGAAACTGGAGTTGCAGGATGTAGTTGAGATTTACGATATCAGAGCAGTTCTGGAGGAGCTGGCTGTAACTCTGGCAACGCTGCGGATACCGAAGGCCATTATCAAGGAACTCAGGATCGAAGCTGAGAAGAGCCGCCAGGAGATAATATCAGGCCATAATGAAGGAAGCCATGCTTTTGACCGGGAATTTCACTACTGCATTGCCGAGCATTCCGGTAACAAACGCCTGGCTGCAACCATAGAATCTCTGGGTAACATGGTTAATTTCTTCAGGACTACCGTCATAGCCAGAGAGGATAAACAGATCAGGCAGGCTCTTGAAGAGCATATACAAATCATAGAGGCTCTTGAAAAGAGAGATGTAACGGCGGCGGCAGAAGCCATGAGGGAGCATATTCTTCATACCAGAAGCAATATAATGAAAACTTTAAAAGCGGAGTCCTAAGAACTATATAGGCCGATAAGGCTCCATACGGTAATGTATACAATCTACAATAGCTTGAGCTATCTGCGAATCGGCAGCAGGAATTTGGGGGCGTGGCTGATAAAAGCTGCAACGTCTGAAGCTGTTGCGGGAAAATACCTTTGAAATAGTGAGAGGAAAAATGAGAGTAGCGTTAAAATATGGTGGCGGCCATCTGATGGTAAATCTGCCAGATACCGATATCAACGTTATCGAACCCGTATATACCGCCGGATTACCTGACGAAAGAGAGGCCTTCAGCAAGGCTGTCAGAGCTCCCTCAGGCTCATTGCCGCTTAGAGAAATGATCTCCTCTGAAGAGAACGTGGCGGTAGTAATACCTGATATTACAAGGCCTTTCCCCGGTAACAGGGTCATACCCTGGCTGATGAAAGAGATGGGGCATGTATCGCCTGATAGATTAACGATAATCATCGGTACCGGGTCACACCGAGCCTGTAATTCAGATGAGATGGCAGCTATGCTGGGGCGGGAGATAATCAGCCGATATCACGTCGTCAATCACGATGCTTTCAAAGCGGATAAGCTGGACAGTGCCGGTCGACTTCGCGGAGGACGTTGCATAAGGATGAATCGTGAATATATTCGGGCGGATAAACGCATTCTATTAGGTTTTGTTGAGCCGCATTTTATGGCCGGATTTTCTGGGGGATACAAAGCCGTCTGCCCGGGGATACTCGGCATAGAGGATATCATATACTTTCACGGAGCTGAAATGATCGATCATTCTCGCTCCACCTGGGGTATGCTTGATGGCAATCCTACCCAGAACATGATCAGAGAATGCGGTGCTTTGCAGCCGGCGGATTTTTGCATCAACGTAACTTTGAACCGTGATCGTCATATCACCGGATTGTTTGCCGGAGAACCGATAGCCTGTCATGAAGAGGCCTGCCGTTTTTGTCGTGAAAGCGCCATGGTATCTGTTCCCGATCATTACGATATAGTGATAACCACCAACGGCGGTTATCCGCTGGATCAGAATCTTTATCAGACGGTAAAAGGTATGTCGGCAGCCGGCAGGATTGTTCGTTCAGGGGGGCTTATACTATGTGCCGCTGAGTGCCGTGATGGTTTCCCGGATCACGGCAATTTCAAGAGCCTGTTGACAACTCATAGCTCTCCGGAGGATTTGTTAGCTCAAGTAAGGATTTCGAAAGAGGGCATGCTCGATCAGTGGGAGGCACAACTATTGGCAATTATAGCTTCCCGAGCTCGGATAGCTCTCTATTCCGGTCTGGAGGCACATGAGGTATCACAGGCATATATGGAAGCGGTTGAAAATATTGAAATACGCCTGGCAGCAGAGATGGATGAGCTGGGAGGCCGTTCTTCCATAGCCGTTTTGCCGGAGGGACCGATGACCATACCTTATATCAAGGAGGAAAACTAACGAATAAACAAGGGGGAAAAAGCGAAATGACTACTCGGCCAAATATTGAAAAATGGATCGAGCGAGCTGAAAATATCGTAGGAAGTGAAAATGTATTGATATCTTTTGAGGATATCGAGCCCTTTTCTCGCGATGAATACGCCATGGAAGAGTTTGCCTGTATGCCGGCAGCTGTTGTTCGCCCCGGGTCAGAAGAGGAAACGTCGGCTATCGTCAGGTTGTGTGCGGAGATGAAAATACCTTTGACTGCTCGCGGAGGAGGAACGGGTCTCTCTGCCGGGTGCGTCCCTGCGGCAGGTGGAGTCGTGCTCAGTCTGAATAGATTGAATGGCGTTGTGGATGCTGATTCGGATAATCATACCATTACCGTCCAGGCGGGCATGACTCTGCATGATCTTTATCAGCATGTAAAGGAGATGAAGCTCTTCTTCCCGCCTCATCCGGGAGATGAAGGAGCCTTTATCGGTGGTGCCGCAGCCGCCAACGCAGGTGGCGCACGCGCCGTCAAGTACGGTACGGTGAAGCGATATGTTATCGGACTTCAGGTTGTTCTGGCTGACGGTAGAATAGCAAATCTGGGGGGCAAGTTTATTAAATCCAGCTCCGGCTACAATTTATTGGATCTGATGATCGGCTCTGAAGGCACACTGGGTATAATCACCAGGGTTACAATATCCCTGCTGCCGCCTCCAAGTGTAAGCAAGACTCTGGTAGCTCCCTTTGCCGGCGTAGCAGAGGCCGTTTCCGTTGTGCCGAAGATACTCAAAGCAGATATTATACCGTGTGCTGTGGAATTTCTGGAGCACTCCGTAATACGCTGTGCAGAAAGGCTGCTCGATAGAAGCTGGCCGGCTCGTGACGGGGCGGCCTCGCTGATGCTTATTCTGGATGGGCGCAGTGAGGATGAAGTGCTGGGGCAGGCAGAGGATCTGGCTGCCATAGCTGAGGCCGGCGGAGCTCTGGATATGCTGCTGGCAGAGGATGACAGCCGCCAGGCCGATATACTGGAACTGCGCAGCATGCTTTATGAAGCGTTGCGTCCCGGCACGGTAGAACTCTTCGACATCTGCGTTCCCAGGTCTGAAATAGCCGGACACATCGGTTTTATTCATGAATTGGAAGCTCGGTATAACATATCGCTTCCCACCTACGGTCACGCAGCCGACGGCAATGTCCACACTCATTCACTGCGCTGCCGCCTGGATGATGGAATTATTGGTGAAGATCTGCCCGGATGGCGAGAGATGCATGAGCAGGTCCGGCGGGATCTTTTTGCTGATGCCGCTGCTCGTGGCGGAGTGATTTCAGGGGAACACGGCATAGGGCTGGCCAAGAGAGACCATCTGGAAGCGATGTCGCCTGCCGCTAATCTCGATCTGATGACGGCCATCAAAAAAGCGCTTGACCCGGATAATATTCTCAATCCGGGCAAGGTGGTAGAGATGGGCAAGTAGAATATTTTTCCGAGTGATGTTGTGCGGGTGAAGGGTGAGAGGGCAGCTAGGACCCTTACTGTCAGGAAGAATGGCCGAATTGTAAGTTATGGCTCAATACCCCCTGGCATAGGCCCGGCCGTTGGTTATTGGGGTGGAGCGTGGTTCGATGCTCGGGGCAATTTTACGGGTGACAGCCGGCAGGTCAGAGAGGCTGTCACTTTTGTCAATGATATGCGCAATAAGTACAAGGTAGCACCTTCAGCGGCTGAGCTGCCGAATGCCTACCGCAGCGAATTGGAGTTCTTCATGACTGGCAGATTGGCTATGCTGGTAGCTTCATCATGGACACTGTCTACCCTGAAGGATATCAGCGCCTTTGAGTGGGATCTGGCCCCGGTGCCCGTGAATAAGGATGGAGAGCGCAAAGTAATAGAAGGCTCCGGCGTGCTGGTGGTATATAACCGGACAAAGTATCCTCGTCAGGCATGGGAATTCGTTAAATTTGCCGCCTATGGCCCGGGTGCGGAGATTCTGGCCGGAGGCAAGCTTGCTATACCGGCAGATAAGCTGGTTGCGGAACGGCGCTTCTCTTCACCTGATAAGAACTACCAGGCCTTCTATAAATACATAGATGAATTCGTTCCCAGCTCTGCCAGGTTCACCTGGTTCTCTGCCTGGCAATCTCAAGTATTATATCCGGAGCTGGACAAGGTCAGGCTGAATATGATCAGCGCCGATAAGGCCATAGAGAGCATCAAGGTTGAAACAAAAAAATTCAAGAGTAATAATGGTGAATAACTCAAAAGGTAACGCTATCGGGCGTACTGTAAGAAAGCCGAAACAGACAGGCAGGAGGTTTAGATGAAACGTGTTTCAGTCGGAGGCATGAGCGAGGCATCCTATGAGATAAGCACGCTTGAACGCATCCGAGACGAGGGCTTGGGGGATTATACGGTTCTCTTTGTCGGGCCGTGGCCCGTGGAGGTGTTGTGTCGGGTAATAGCCTTTTGCAGGGAGCATAAGATAAAGTTCGTCATGGATGAGATGTGGAGCCGGCTGCGGGATGTCCTGCGGGAGAACTATGCTATGATCACGCCGCAAGAGATGGATAGACTGATAGCCGAAGCTGGCGAAGCTTATGACGGCACTCTCTTCATGTGCGAATACGGCGGCCTGGGACTATACTGGCCGGAGAGCACTATCAAAGGCTCTCCCAATGCCATACCACCCACTGCCTGTGCCGCCGAGGCGGAAGGATACTTTATAAGCAAGCTGAGAGATTCCATCGCCAGGGCAGAGCAGACTATTGTTCGGCATCCGTTGATTTGCATAGAGGCCTCGGCCGTAGCTAGATATCTCTATCGGGCCGGCATTGACCGAGTAGATCTGGAGGTCACCTACGATCGCTTCAACGAGCTCTATCATTCCGCCGTTAAGGGTGCAACTCTGGCCTACGGCAAAGGCCATTTTGGTGCCGACATGGCCATGGTATGGTATGGCGGCAACGAACACGACGATCTGTGGCGGCATCGTTGGAGAGTTTCGCTTTATCATACCTTTATGCGCGGCGCCGATCCCATCTACGCAGAGCATGGCCTTATGGATTACAAAGCCCTGGGAAAGGATCTATCAACCGATGCGCCGGAAGTTAAAGCCTTTCGCCGTGAATTGGCCGGGCTGGCCGGGTTTGCGAAATCCAACCCGCGGCCGTCCGGCTTTCCCGAGGCTCGTATAGCCTTTGTGCAAGGCAACCTGGATAGCTTTGCTCAGGGGCAATCCTGCGTTTGGGGGCAGCGCGGAGAGAATGGGGTTCCATCCGGCACTGCTGAAGAATCCTGGGAACTGTTCAATGTTCTTTATAAAAAAAGGCCGTGGGAGTTCCGTTACAGATATGGAGATCAGGACCTATCCGGCAATCCGCCGCTGGGGCAGGCGGACATTATTCCATCTGAAAGCCCGCTGTCACTGATGCAGGAGTATGACTGTCTGATCTTTTTGGGATGGAATACCATGACCCCGGAACTCTATGAAAAGATGCTGGCGTATGTCAGGCAGGGAGGGCATCTTCTGGCGACGCTGGCCCATCTGGATACCCGGACTAGAAGAGACACACCGATATCCTTGATTAACGGCGGTGATCTACGGGAGCTCTTTGGCGTCAGAGCTGTGCCGAAAGATGGCCTGCGGAACAACTGGGGCATAAAGTTCCTGCGTCAGCCATCCGTCGGCAATTACCACTTCCCTTTATGGACGGTGAAGAGTGATCCCAAATATGACGACGGCGGATTCCCTATGGCTGCCCTAGCCCTGGATGGAGCCGAGATCATAGCTGCTGCCTCCGACAGCTTCAGCGATAACCTGGAGTCTTTGGACGGTAGTCCGATTCTGACGGTCAAGCAATGCGATAAAGGAGCATCCTTTCTGGTCAACAGCACCGAATTTCCCGGCTGCCGAGGGCTGAGACGTTTTTATGCCGATCTGCTGGATTTTTTCTCAGCTGCCTGGCAGGGAGATGTCATGATAGAGACCAGTGATCTAGTACGTTTTGCCGTATACCGAGAGAACGATTTGCGGGTGATCTATATTCTGAACACCGATCCCGGTTGTTTGCACCAGGCCAATATCACCGTGGGAGTTAATGAGAAGATACCTTTATTCATTCATCCTGGAGAGCTGGTTATGATTTATGCCACGGATCGTTGCCTGGCGGTGCCTGCAGACAAGAGCAAACGCATAGTGGATATACGTATAGGTGTTGCCTGTCTGGAGATCTTTTGTCATGGAGAGGCGGCCGCAGAAATGGTTAAAGGGATGACAGCCTTTGTCGACGGCAGGGAGTGGAAGGGAGAGATTATAGTTGCCGATAGATAAACCATGGGATTTCGAGGGCTTTTTCGTGGATATAGACGGCACTCTCATTGATAACTGCCCGGAAAAGGATTATTCGCAAGAGCAATTGATCCGAGGAAATCCTATTCTGGCTGTTATCAGGGACGTAATGGTGGAAGAGGGCTGGGATCCCGCCGTAGCAGGAAAGAGTATTGAAGGCCTGGCCGGCGAGATAATATGGTGGGATTACCCCGATTTTATGGCCGAATTTCATTTGCCCACGGTCAGAACATGGGAGAGGATTTGTCAGTGGCATGACGAAAATCTTTCCGTCTATCAGGATACTGTGGCAACCGTAAGGGCCTTGCATGGTCTGGGTAAGAAGCTCTTCATTGCCAGCAACAATCCCATTGTCGGCTGTATTTATAAGCTGAGACGAGCAGGACTTAGTGACGGTTGGTCGGCGCCCTGTTTCAGACGTATTCTGGGTACCAATAATCTGAGAGGGCAGAAATCCCTGCGGGAGTTCTGGCTGCGAGCCGTTGCGCAGTCAGGTATCGAGCCGAAGAGGATAGCCACCATCGGCGATAACGAGAACGAAGACGGTGATGTTCCGCTGGCGGCAGGCATTGGCAGGGCCTTTATTATCGATCGCCATCTTGATACGGAATCTGCAAATGTGGGCGGCAAGCTCTTCATACGCGAGCCGAGCGTAATCCTTAGTTTTTTTAGCAGATAACCTTTTGAACAACATATCTCTCCATAATTTTGCTGTTGCTTAAGCACCGGTATTTGTTTGACAGAGCTTCTATGAGATGATAATATTTTATAGGATATTCACCACCGGCGTAGCTATTTTGGTGGTGGAAGGTTCTTCCATATCAGTAAAGCTATTAAAATAGTAAGGACAACGATAGCCACGAATGCATTGAAATAACTATTTCAATCATTGGCCGAGGCTTGATATCCATTGCGATGATAGCGAAGTTTGCGGGAGGGAAATTGCATGCCCAGAAAAATTTGGACAAGGTCTATAATAGCGGCTGAAATAAAACGTTTACATGAGATGGGGCAGGATCTTAGTTGGACTTCTATGCGGCAGGAATACGGCTATCTGCTGGCAGCTGCCAGCAGATACTTCGGCGGATGGCAGGAAGCTGTTGAATTTATCGGTCTTGATTACAGCGCCATACGTCGTGTTGCTTCTTGGGATGCTGATAAAATCGTGAGCAAGATCAAGGAGCTTTACAAAGAGGGCTACGATCTCAGCCTCAGGAATATGGTGGCCGATAAGGAGCTTTCACGCATCACCTATGCTGCCAGCCGGCACTTTGAATCCTGGAAGAATGCCATAGAGGAAGCCGGGCTTGATTATGATGCCATTGCCAGGCAGAAGACCTGGAGTCAGAGCGAAATAGAGGAGGCCATTCTTCAGCTGCATCGTGCCGGTAAAGATCTCAGTTCCAAGCAGATGGATATATCTCACCAGCCTCTGATTAGTGCTGCGCGCAAGAGATTCGGCAGCTGGGAAAAAGCCATAAATCATGTAGGTCTCGATTACGATAAGATTCGCAAGCGTGAGCATTGGACCAGGGATAAGATTCTAAATAAAATCAAAGCGCTTCATGAAGACGGCGAGAGCTTGCGCAGCACATACATTCTGAAGCGTTATCCCGCACTCTATGCGGCCACGCAGAAGAAGCGTTATTTCGGGGGTTGGATTAATGCTGTCAGGGCGGCAGGTATAGAGTATAACAGCCGTAAAGTTCCTAAAATGACCAGGCTTCAGCTTGACCACTTTATAAAAAAACAGCGCTTGGATAAGAAGAGAGTTGCGGCGGTAAAATAAAACCCGGCTTATTGAAGGGTAGCGGGCATATATGGTAGAATACTATAGCTTTCATTTGAAAATCGGTCTTGTCGCGCTATAGCATAAGGCTTGATTTCCATGCTAAAGGCAAGGTGGAAGAGGAAAGAGGGTTGAATCATGAAAACGGGAATACATCCTAAGGTCGTCAAGACGACCATAACGTGCAGCTGTGGAGAGAAGATACCGGTTCAGTCTACCAAGGAAGATCTTAAAGTTGAAATATGCTCTTGCTGCCATCCTTTCTATACAGGAAACCGGGGCAGGGTAGCCTCTACAGCCGGCCGAGTTGAGAAGTTCAAGAAGAAATACGGCTTGGCAGAGTAGCTCACAAGCGGTTGTTAAACAAGTCAGGGCCTGCTCTTTGAATAATCTTTATTGTTCGGGTGCAGGCCCTTAAGCGTGAGCTCTAATTATTTCTGGAGCGATGTTCTTGTTGAAAAGCAATTATAATTACGGCGGACAGGCGGTAATCGAGGGTGTAATGATGCGCGGGCCGGCAGCAGTATCTGTGGCTGTGCGGAATCCCGGGGGAGATATAGAGCTGGATTACCGGTTGGCACCAAATATTTTCAAGCGTTATCCCCGGCTTAATCTGCCGCTGATCAGAGGAGCCTTTGCGCTCTATGATTCTCTAATGCTCGGTCTTCATGCTCTGGCATTCTCTGCGAGTATTGCCTCTGGTGAGGAAGAAGCGCAGCTCAGCAAAGCGGCTATAACAGGAACAATAGCGCTTGGATTTCTATTGGGCATAGGCTTTTTCGTGATTTTGCCTAATCTGTTGGCAGGCTTTCTTATATCGGTTAAGCATAATGTGGCCTTCAATCTGGTAGAGGGCATGGCACGCATAGCTCTTTTTATAGGCTATATCTTCTTTATTGCCAGACACAAGGATATTCAGCGAGTTTTTCAATACCACGGAGCTGAGCATAAGGTTATAAATACCCTGGAGGCAGGAGAAGAGCTCTCCGTTAAAGCGGTGCGTCCTTTCAGCACTCTCCACCCGCGTTGTGGAACCAGTTTCATACTGCTGGTGCTGTTGCTGAGTATAATAGTATTTTCGTTTATAGGTGAGCAGGGCTGGTTCTGGCGGTTGGTCTCCAGAGTCCTCTTGCTGCCTCTTATTGCCGGGGCATCTTATGAAATTATTAAGTTCGTCGGGCGGCATAAAGAGAGAAGCTGGTTGTCTTGGATAGTGGCGCCCGGCCTCTGGTTGCAGCATATGACCACCGGCGAGCCGGATGACCGGCAGATAGAAGTAGCCATCGCCGCCTTGAGCCCTTTGCTGGCAGATGAGGCCGGCAAGGAGCAAGTAGTTACGGAGCGTGAAACATTTGCTTGATAGATTAAAAGATATGGAGGAGAGATATGAAGAGCTCGGGCGTCTTCTCGGAGACCCTGAGGTGGTAGCTGATCTGGCTCAGTACCAGAAATATGCCAAGGCGCATGCCGATCTCCAGAATGTAGTAAGCAAATATAGAGAGTATAACCAGATAATAAAACAGATCGATGAAGTATCGGACATACTTGATACCGAGGAAGATGCCGAGTTTCTCGCTATGGCCAGGACAGAACTGGAGGAGCTGGAACCATTAAAGATACGAATGGAAGAAGAGTTGGCGGCCTTGCTTCTTCCCAGTGACCCATATGACGATAAAAATGTTATCGTGGAAATACGGGCAGGTGCAGGTGGTGACGAAGCAGCGCTCTTTGCCGGCGATCTCTTACGAATGTACTCTCGCTATGCCGAGCGCATAGGCTGGAAGACGGAGATGCTCAGTTCCAACCCTACAGGATTGGGAGGCTTTAAAGAAGTTATTATCCTGATCAAGGGAGAAGGAGCATATAGCCGGCTGAAGTTTGAGAGCGGCGTTCATCGTGTTCAGCGTGTGCCCACAACGGAATCCGGTGGGCGCATTCATACTTCTACCGCCACTGTAGCCGTTCTGCCGGAGGCTGATGAGGATACCGATATAGATATTAATATGGATGACCTTAGGATTGATACCTATCGCTCTTCCAGCGCCGGAGGCCAGAACGTTCAGAAGAACGAAACGGCTATCCGTATTACGCACCTGCCGACAGGAATGGTTGTTACCTGTCAGGATGAAAGATCTCAGTACCAGAATAAGGAGAAAGCCTTTCGCCTGCTGCGTTCACATCTGCTGGATATGAAGATCCGCGAGCAACAGGCGGAGGTGGCCAAGAATCGCAAGCTACAGGTAGGAACCGGAGATAGAAGTGAGAAGATACGCACGTATAATTTTCCACAGAACCGCATTACTGATCATCGAATCAGCCTGACCTTCCATCGTTTGGAATCCGTATTGGACGGGGATCTGGGAGAGCTTGTGGAAACGCTTATTGCCAGTGACCATGCAGAAAGGAGGGAGGCTTTATAATGCCGGATGATATAATTGCGCGTGGCACTGATGAGGTCTCTTCTTTTCTATCCGGGCGCACAGTGGGAGAAATATTGCATGAGGCTGCCGGCCGTCTGAAGAAAATGGGCGTAGAGCGTGCCAGAGTTAATGCCGAGCTGCTGATGGCGCATTTGCTTGGAATTGATCGGCTGGCACTTTATCTCGGTTCCAAACGCCCTCTTAATGATGAATTGCTGGCTCGCTATGACCATCTTCTATCAATACGCAGCCGGGGGTGTCCGCTGCAATGGTTGACAGGGCACCAGGAATTTATGTCTATCGATCTCAGGGTGGAGGAAGGCGTTTTTATTCCTCGGCCGGATACAGAGGTCCTGGTGGAAACGGCAATACCTCTGGCCCAAGAGATATTGTCATGCCGGAAAAAGGCACTATTAATGGATATCGGTACAGGCAGCGGTGCTATTGCCGTTTCTGTAGCCGGATTTGTAAACGGTGTCAGGGTGCGGGCATATGATATTTCTATCGCGGCTGTCAGAACGGCAAGGTATAATGTTGCCTGTCAGCGGCTTACGAACAGAGTCACCGTAATTGAGGATGATCCTCTGTCCGATGGCCATGACGACGATATCTGGAAGAAAGCCGATATGGTGCTGTCCAATCCACCTTATGTTCCCTCCCGGGATATAGATATGCTGCAGCGTGAAGTTCGAGATTTTGAGCCTCGTCTGGCTCTGGACGGCGGCCCTGACGGCTTGGATGTTTATCGTCGGATTGCGGCCAGAGGAAGATTGCTACGCCAGGGAGCCTTTATTATTTTGGAGATCGGTATAGGGCAGGGAGCCGGTGTTGCAGAGCTGCTTTCCGCAGCCGGATTTGAGCTTCTCCGCATAGTCCCTGATTATGCCGGCATAGACCGAGTTGTTGTGGCTTGTCGAAAGGAATGACATGTCTTCTTCTATTTTCAGAGAAAAAGGCATATATGGTAAATACGGGCATACCCTAACTGAAAGAGATGCCTATCTTTTCGGCAAGGCTCTGGGAAGACGCTTAACCGGGCATACCCTGGCTATTGGCGGAGATGTTCGTCTGAGCACCATAACGCTTAAGGAAGAGGTTATCAAGGGATTGATAACCTCCGGCTGTGCGGTAATGGATGCCGGCATACTTCCTGTTCCTGCGTTGGCTTTTGCCGGTGAAGCCTGTGAAGCATCAGCTATAGTTATGGTTACCGCATCTCCTCGTCCGGCTCGATACAATGGCTTCAAGGTTTATATGCAGGATGGACCTTTATCTGCGGAAGGGATAGCAGAGCTTAAGCTGGCCGTAACCCGGCATAAGGATTTTATTTATCGTGGCGGCAGGGTAGAAAGGATCGCTCCTATGCTCTCATATCTGCATCATTTGGAGAGTGCTGCCGGCTTTCGGCAAAAAGGGCGCATAGTGTTGGATTGTGGACATGGAGTCTGCAGTGCCATAGCTCCCAGGCTCTTTCTTGGTTTGGGATACACGGTGGTGGAGCGTTTTACCAATATCGACGGAGCGTTCCCGGATAGGAATCCTGCTCTTACAGGCAGGAATATTGCAGCCTTAGGTAGAGCAGTCGCTGTATCCGGAGCAACCCTGGGCATTGCTTTTGATGATGATGGCGATGAGCTGGCTTTGATAGGCGGCGATGGCCGGGAGATAAGCCGGAATGCTTGTGGCCGTTTCTGCAGTATGGAGCAGACTGCTTACGGTTGTAATGATGCCTTGCTCACTGCAATACTTATGCTTGAGACTCTCAACTCCACCTGGCTGGAAGATGCTTGAGGATCCTTTCTGGAAGCGGTAAATTAATTAATAGTTTTTCAGGAAGGTTCCATAATTAAGTGCCGGAGATGCGAGCGTGAAAACCGATCATCAACAAAGTATAAATAATAACTGTCTCCGCGAGATGCATAGCGGAGAAGAGATATTTGAAGTATCGCCCGTTTGGTGGGATGGCGGCGGTCTTGCAATGCTGGATCAGACCCTGCTTCCACATGAGGAAGTCGTTATCCGCCCCAGGACTCTGGCAGACCTTAAAGAGGCTATCTGTTCTCTAAGAGTGCGCGGCGCTCCCGCTATTGGTATTGCTGCTGCCATGGGAACGGCAAATCTGGCTATATTGTTCAATGCTCAGAACAGCCGCTCTTTGATGGAAGAGGTGGAAAGAATAATTGCCGAGCTTACCTTGACACGCCCGACGGCTGTTCATCTCTTCCGGGCTTTGGATCGTATGCATTATCGAGCAAAGAGAGCTCTCTCTTCAGGGTTGAAAGGAATCAGAGAGGCGTTGCTGGATGAAGCTCTCCTGATTCAACGAGAAGAGATAGAAGCCTGCCGTTGTATAGGAGCCTATGGGGCCTCTTTGATACCTGCCGGGGGAGGTGTGCTCAATCACTGCAATGCCGGAGCTCTAGCTACCGGTGGATACGGCACTTCTTTAGGTGTGTTACGCCATGCCTGGAGAAATGGAACAAAATTTACCGCCTATGTAGATGAAACCAGACCGCTTTTACAGGGGGCACGCCTGACGACCTGGGAGTTGGAAAGAGAAGGTATATCGGTTATCCTTATCTGCGATAACATGGCAGGCTATATGATGAAAAGCGGCCGTATAAATGCAGTTATAGTGGGAGCCGATCGTATCGCGGCCAATGGCGATACTGCTAACAAGATAGGCACGTATACAACGGCTGTTCTGGCCCGTTATCATAATATACCCTTTTACGTAGCCGCTTCGGTCAGCACCTTTGATCTTGCTCTTTACGATGGAGCCTCCATACCTATAGAGGAGCGTAATCCTGATGAAGTAAGAAAGTTTGGTTTCTCTTGCACGGCTCCGGCAGATGTGGCGGCTGCCAATCCTGCTTTTGATGTTACTCCGGCAGAATTGATAAGCGCTATAATTACCGATAAGGGTTTGATAAAACACCCTGACAGGGCAGGCATCAAGGCCCTTCTTGGAGGTGTTTAGTTTGTTAGATTTACGCCTGCTGCGGCGTCTGGATTGGGTTATGTTGCTGGCGCTGATACTCTTACTGGGATTGGGCGCAGTGGCTTTGAAAAGTACCGCTCAGGCCAGGCCGGCCATTGGTCCGCTGGTAGGCAAACAGATTATCTGGATTGCTGTAGGCTTTATCTTTATGTGTCTGGCAGCTTTGATCGATTACAGAGCGTTGGCTCGCTGGTATCATCAGATATACTGGCTGAATATTGCTCTTCTAGTAGTAGTTCTCATACTGGGACATAGCAGCAAGGGAGCACAGCGTTGGATACCGTTGGGTCCTTTTATGCTGCAACCTTCAGAAATATGCAAGCTGACTGTTATCGTGACTCTGGCAGTCTATCTGTCATCCGTTAAAACGGATATCTCCAGCTTTTCCTCCTTTATGGGCGCTTTGGGGCATATTGCCCTGCCCATATTACTGATTGCCGCTCAGCCGGATCTGGGTACGGCATTGGTAATAATTGCCATTCTGGGAGGCATGCTTCTGGTATCCGGAGCCGGTGTCAAACATCTGGCCGCTTCAGCAGGATTGCTATTGGCTCTCTTTCCATTGGTCTGGCGTTATGGGCTGCGGGATTACCAGAAAAGGCGCCTGACCGGTTTTCTTAATCCTCTGGCCGACCCTCTGGGTACATCATATCAGCTTAACCAATCTAAGATAGCTATCGGTTCCGGTCGGCTATTTGGGCAGGGACTCTTTCACGGCAGTCAGAAGAATCTGAGTTTTATTCCGGAGCAGCATACGGATTTTATCTTTACCGTTATAGGAGAAGAGCTGGGCTTTGTTGGCGGTCTTGCTCTGCTGGCTCTTTTCGGCATCATTCTCTGGCGCGGCTTTCTTATAATGACGGAGAGCGAGGATATGTCGGGAGTACTGATGGTTGCCGGGATTCTATCCATGTTGGCCTTTCATATTCTTGTAAATTTAGGGATGATTACAGGTATAATGCCTACCACCGGTATTCCTCTGCCTTTTATTAGTTACGGAGGCAGTGCCATGATAACAGATATGACGGCGATAGGTCTGCTTCTCGGCATAGGCATGCGCCGTGACAAATTAATGTTTTTTTGACTCCAGCCCGGCAGAAATGCTATTGCTTTATCGAAGGAAAAATAGTAAGATACCTACTTGGATAGACGGAAATCGAAAGATAGGACCAAGACAGAATTACAGGTCGGTTGTAAAGCTTTGAGGAAGATGTTGCAGGTTCAGGAGCAGGGCTTGTAAGGGAATCTCAAAAATGGCAACCGATAACTGTGTTCGAAGAACTATTTTATGGGGGTGTCTTTGTTGGAAGGCATTAATTACAGTATGTTGAACCTCTTTGTCCTGATAGCAGCGGCAGTGGGCCTTATAGGTATGCTCTATGCCATTTACACTGCTGTCAAGGTACTGAAGAATGATCCTGGAAGCAAGGAAATGGTAGCCATCTCGGACGCGGTTCACGAGGGTGCCATGGCTTTTCTGAAACGGGAGTACAGGACCATTGCGCTGTTTGTAGCATTGGTCTTCGTGCTTTTGGCTGCCGGCATAGGTCTGTTGACAGCCATCGCCTTTGTGGTCGGTGCTGTTTGTTCAACCACGGCCGGATACTTCGGTATGAAGATCTCCACCAGAGCCAATACCAGAACGGCTCAGGCAGCTACTAAAGGCTTTGAAAAGGCTCTGGGTGTGGCTTTCCCCGGTGGCCTGGTGATGGGTATGGCCGTTGTCGGCATAGGTCTGTTTGGCGTATCCATATTGTATTATATCTTCAACAGCTTAGGGACAGACCCTGCAGCTGCCCTTCAAACGGCTACTACAGCTATTGCAGGCTTCAGTATGGGGGCCAGCTCTGTGGCTCTCTTTGCCAGAGTCGGCGGAGGTATCTATACAAAAGCAGCCGATGTAGGAGCCGATTTGGTAGGCAAGGTTGAGGCCGGTATTCCGGAGGACGACCCGCGCAATCCTGCTGTTATTGCTGACAATGTGGGCGATAATGTGGGAGATGTTGCCGGCATGGGTGCAGATCTCTTCGAATCTTACGTCGGCTCGATAATATCGGCTATAATCATAGCCACTGCCGTGACGGCGGTGCCGGTAACCGAGGGTATACTGCTGGCTCTGCTGTTGGCGGCCGTAGGCCTGATTGCCTCCATTGTTGGGGCGCTCTTTGTTCGTAGCAACAGCAATGCACAAGCATCGCTGCGTAATGGAACCTTCGGTAGCGCAGCCGTATTCATTGTCGGCGCTTTCTTTTTGACACGCTGGCTTATGGATGGAAGCCTGTACTTCTTTTACGCCACCCTGTCCGGATTAATAGCCGGCGTTATCATCGGTTTGGCTGCAGAGATATATACCTCCGGCAAAACGGTGGAATCCATTGCTGAATCCTCTCAAACCGGTGTGGCCACCAACATAATCAACGGTTTTGCCGTAGGAATGAAGAGCACGGTAATTCCGATAGTCGTCATCAGCCTGGCAGTTCTTACAGCCTACTACTTCGGCGGCCTGGCCGGTGCCGGCGGAGGCTTCTACGGCATAGCTCTGGCTGCGGTAGGCATGCTGTCTATTGCAGGCATGACGGTAGCCGTGGATGCTTATGGTCCTATAGCCGATAACGCCGGCGGCATTGCCGAGATGGCTCATATGGGCCCGGAGGTCAGGGCTATAACCGATACATTGGATTCAGCCGGTAATACTACGGCCGCTATTGCCAAGGGCTTTGCCATTGGCTCGGCTGCTTTGACGGCCCTGGCTCTATTTTCAGCCTATATACAGGCGGTCAATTTGGTTGCTCCCGGAACTTTGGCTGCTATAGATGTTATGCAACCCGGCGTGATAGCCGGCCTCTTCATCGGGGGTATCATACCGTTTGCCTTTGCCGCCATGGCCATGCAGGCCGTTGGCCGCGCTGCTTTTGGTGTAGTCAATGAAGTGCGGCGCCAATTCAGGGAGATACCCGGTCTGATGGAAGGTACCGGTAAGCCGGAGTATGCCCGTTGTGTGGATATAACCACCAGTGCCGCTCTGCGAGAAATGATAGTTCCCGGCCTGGTAGCGGTAATTGTCCCCATACTGATAGGGATTGTTCTGGGAGTGGAGACGCTGGGCGGCTTTCTGGCAGGTTCTCTTATAAGCGGTGTTCCACTGGCACTTATGCTGGCCAATGCCGGCGGGGCATGGGATAATGCCAAGAAATATATCGAGTCCGGCAATATGGGTGGCAAGGGTTCCGATGCTCATAAGGCTGCCGTTACCGGTGATACGGTAGGCGATCCTTTCAAGGATACAGCCGGGCCGGCCATGAATATTCTGCTTAAACTTATGGCTGTGGTTTCTGTTGTCGTAGCTCCGCTTATCGTTAAAGCTCATCCGATGCTTATGCGCATCTGGGGAGGCCTTTTCTAAAAATCCGACAAAAGGGATCAATGCTAAAAAGCTCCCTGCCAAGGCAGGGAGCTTTTTTAACTTCTTTTACTTTTACTATTATAAAGGAAAAAAGGAAGAAATCACGAATAAATAGATAGGCATGAAGTAGTTGAGTATTTAAAGGCCGGAGCGTTGTGCCGGCCGCTTAAATGAACCGGGGTTAAGAAGTGTGGGGAAACTGCTCTCGCAGGAGCTTATAGAGGAGATCAGGCGTAGAAACGATATTGTAGATGTCGTTTCAGGGTATGTTTCTCTTAAGAAGAGCGGTAAAACTTATAAAGGGCTCTGCCCTTTCCACAGTGAGAGGGATGCTTCATTCAGCGTCAACCGGGAAAAGCAGCTGTTCAAATGCTTCGGATGCGGTGAAGGTGGAAATGTAATTACCTTTGTTATGAAGGTTGATAATCTTCCCTTCATCGAGGCACTGGAGAAGCTGGCCCGTAGAGCTGGTGTAATAATAGAGCGTACTCCCGAAGCCCGTCACAGGGAGACGGAGAGGAAGCGTCTTCTGAAGCTCAATGAATTGGCCTGTTGCTATTATCAGCGTCTACTGATGGATGCTTGTGGCAAAGACGCCAGAGAGTATCTGGAAAGCCGTGAATTGACTTCAGAGATGATAAAGGAATATCGTTTGGGGTATGCACGTCCTGAATGGAGAGGCCTGGCTGCTGTTATAGAAGAGAAAAGGCTCTCTATAAAGGATGGAGTTAAAGCCGGACTCTTGCTGCCTCGCGATACGGGTGGCGTATATGACCGTTTCCGGGGAAGAGTGCTTTTCCCTATCTTCAATCTGGATGGAGATATCATCGGCTTTGGCGGCAGGGCGATGGGTGATGAGCAGCCCAAGTATCTGAATACTACGGAGACACCGGTTTTTAGCAAGGGAAAGCTGCTATACGGCTTATACCAGAGTAGATCGGAGATCAGCCGCTTGGATGAGGCCGTAGTGGTTGAAGGATATACCGACGTTTTGAGTTGCCACCGCGTGGGAATAAGGAATGTGGTGGCCAGTCTCGGAACGGCGTTGACAGCAGAGCAGGTGCGGCTGATAGCTCGGTACACGCATAATGTAAAATTATGTTATGACGCCGATTCAGCCGGTATGGCTGCAGCGTTAAGGGGGCTTGATCTGTTTGAAGCAGAGGGTTGCAACGTTACGGTTGTAACCCTTGGCAGTGGAGTGGATCCTGACGATCTTATAAGAAGCGGCGGGGCAGAGGCTTTCCGGGAGAAGCTGGCCTGTGCCCGCAATGTAGTTGAATATAAATTATCTATGTCTTTGAACCGTCATTCTGGTGACGGGACGGCAATTCTTCGAGAGATGCTGCCGGTGCTGGCTGAAATTAGAGATGTGCCGCGACGAAGCAGAGCTGTCTCCTCCCTGGCGGCGGTGCTGGCTGGAGAACAGGCCGGACAGGCGCAGATTCTAACAATGGAGCAGATGATCCATCGGGAATTGAGGGAAGCCGTTCGCAGGAACAGGGTGCGCCGATCCGGAAATGAATATATAGCTCGGACGGTAACCGCCGGTAGCGATGAAGGTCGCTATCTCATGGCTGAGAAAGGATTGCTTCGGGCTATTTTAGAAGGTTCCGATTTTCTCAGCGCTTGCCCGGAGGAGATCGACTTTGAGTATTTTGAAAATGATGCCTGCCGCTGGGTCTTTACCAGAATTACAGAGGGAGGCAATCTATCCGGTGAATATGATCTGCATCAACTCGCCCTGGAAGGAGGGCCACAGGTAGAGGCATTGCTAACGGATATACAGATGCAGGAAGATAATATGACAGAGCAGGCAATCCGTGATTACGCGGAGTGCCTGGTGGAGCGCACGGCAAAAAAGCGGTTGCAAGAGTTGGAAGTTAAAATAAAAGAAGGCCTTGAAAAAGGAACAATAAGTGCTTCTGACGAATGTTATAAAGAATACAGGAGATTGATCTCTTATTTACACGGCCGTTGATGGGCCGGCCTCTTATTCCGTAAGGAGGAATAGATGAGCCGCGTAGAGAAGGTTAAAAAGTTAATAGAAAAGGGAAAAAAGCGAGGCTCGCTGACTTATGAAGAGATAAGCGAAGCCATTTTGGAAGGCGAGGACCTGGATACCGAAGAGATTGAGAATGTCATGGAAACGTTCACCGATATGGGTATCAAGGTCATTGACGCTGTGAAGCCTGTTCCTGAGGATGAAGAGCCTTCTTTTACGGAGGATACGGTCAAAGAGGAAGAGGAAGAGGAAGAGCGTCCGGAGATATTGCCTACCGTTCCCGAAGGGGTGCCGGTTGATGATCCTGTACGTATGTACCTTAAAGAGATCGGCAAGGTGCCGCTTTTAACTCCTGAAGAGGAAGTGGATTTGGCCCAGCGTATTGAAGTGGGTGATATCAATGCCAGACGTAAGCTTATTGAGGCCAATCTTCGCCTGGTAGTCAGTATTGCCAAGAAATATGTGGGCCGGGGGCTCTCCTTTCTGGATCTTATCCAGGAAGGGAATATGGGACTTATCCGGGCTGTAGAGAAGTTTGATTATGAAAAGGGCTATAAGTTCAGCACCTATGCTACCTGGTGGATACGGCAGGCCATTACCCGTGCTATTGCTGATCAGGCGCGCACTATCCGTATCCCCGTACATATGGTGGAAACCATAAACAAGCTGATAAAGATTTCTCGTCAATTGTTGCAAGAGCTTGGTCGGGAACCCTCCATAGAGGAAATAGCCAGCGGTATGGAGATGCCGCCGGAGAAAGTATCGGAAATTATCAAGATTTCACAGGAGCCGCTCTCCCTTGAAACGCCCGTGGGCGAAGAGGAGGATTCCCACCTGGGCGATTTCATAGAAGACCGGGATGCCCTGGCGCCCACCGATGCCGCCTCCTTTACCATGCTGCGGGAGCAGCTGGACGAGGTGCTTGAGACCCTGACTCCACGCGAGCAAAGGGTGCTGAAGCTGCGTTTCGGATTGGATGATGGACGCACCCGTACACTGGAAGAGGTGGGGCAGGTCTTCGGCGTTACCCGTGAGCGTATCCGCCAGATAGAGGCCAAAGC
>DHPR01000028.1 GCA_002410925.1 bacterium UBP13_UBA5359 | reverse complement strand
CACCGGCCTTTTCCGAAGATATAGTTCTGTCGATATGCTTTCTAAATACAGTTCGTCATTAAGAAATAATGAATTATCGAGCTGATACTCTTCAGCCTGCCGTTGGAGAGGGCGCACTATGGGTGATCGATGATGAAAATACTTATGATAAGCGGAGTGTATAAAGGCGACAAAAGCGGTGTGGCCGATTATTGTGGGCATCTTGTCGATCATTTACGTTTGCAGGGGATGGAGGTCAGTGTTGCGGCCCCAGCCGGAAAGGAGGCGTTGCCGGAAGACCGGGCGGTTGAATTATATGGCTGGGGGGGAGCATCCTTATATCGCATTATGACGGCAATCCATGCGTCCAACCCGGACATCGTTCATCTGCAGTATCAGACCGATATCTATGAAGCTACTCTATTTCCGATGCGCTTGGCGCGTGAGGTGCGCAGAAGCGGTCGGCCTCTGGTCATAACCTTTCACGATACGCATGGGCCTTTTCTTTTTCCCAGAGCGGGAAGGCTGCGCAAGCTGCCGCTGTGCGGATTTATCCGCAACGCTTCCTCACTGATAGTCAGCAACGAAGGCGATTTAGCTGAGTTGCGCCGCTTATCTTCAATACTTCCGGTAGCCGGAATAATTCCCGTAGGTCCGGGGATTATTCCGACAGATATGCCGAAGGATGAAGTTGCTTCTCTACGCAAGGAGAGAGGCGTATCGGATGCTGCCCTGATAGGCCATTTCGGCTTTATCCATAAAGCCAAAGGGCTTGATATCCTGTTGGATTCCTTTGCCCTGGCCTCACGGCAGGTGAAGAATTGCCGGCTTATCATTATCGGCGGGCTGGACTGGAAAGGTGAATTGGCGGCTTATAAGAGGGAGTTAGAGGATTATGCCGGCAGGATAGGCATAGATGAGCGCCTAATCTGGCTTCCCACTATGCCTGAGCGGGAGGCTTCGAGATATCTTTATATCTGCGATCTGATGGTTATGCCTTATGAGGATGGTGCCAGCGGCAGGCGAAGCAGTCTGTTCACTGCGTTGGCACACGGCCTGCCGGTTATAACCACTTATGGCAACAATATGTTCGCCGGATTCTCTCATGACGAGAATCTATGGCTGACTGATGGATCAGCCGAGGATATAGCTGCAGGCATAATAAAGCTTCTTAGTGATGCTTCCGTCAGAAGGAGAATATCGGAAGGTGCACGGCGCTTGTCTGAATCCCTCTCCTGGGAACGTATAGCATGTGAGCATGCCCACATATATCAGGCATTATTACGCTCTTTGGCATCATAATTGTATTGCTAAGTCTGAAAGCAGAAAATACGGACTTATGCTTCTGCCTGAGCAGTGCGGGGGATACATCTTATGTCTTCATCAGCGAGAAATACCTGTGCATTAATGCTGTTAACCTTTTTGGCTGCCATCGTTCGTTTGTTAACAATGCAGGATGCCGGTATATGGTTTGATGAGGCTGTCAGTCTTTTGATAGCCAAAAATAACATTTATCATATAATTGCCGGTTCTCCCGGCGTAAGCGTAAATCCGCCGGTATATTATATTCTTCTTCACCTGTGGAGTCAGTTTGCAGGGGGTGAAGCCGGAGCTCGGCTGCTCTCGGTTTTCTTTGGATTGGCCGCCGTTATCATGGCCTATCTGCTGGCTTTAAGGCTTATGGGGGAGAGAGTAGCTCTGCTGGCGGCATTGATCTTTGCAGTCTCTCCTTTTCAGGTCTATTACTCGCAAGAATTGCGTATGTATTCTCTGCTTACATTTTTATCTCTGGGGATTATATACAGCACCGCAGGGATATTGCAGAGAGAGCGTATTGTTGACTGGATCGGTCTGGTGTTCTTTTCTATCGCCGGCCTGTATACACACTACTTTGCCGCTTTGGTCATAGCCGTAAGCATGGGGCTGATAGCTGCAAGCGCATATCGGCAAAGGGGCATGATTATGAAAGCATTCATCGCTTGCATTATCATAGCTGCTCTGTTCGCGCCATGGATACCGAGCTTCATGAACAACACCGGCGAAGTATATACGGCTAAATCAACCGTCGCTGAAGTGCATTCTAATATCTGCCCGGCCATCTTTCCGCTTGGTACATTTAAAAGTTTCAGCATAGGCAATGAACAGACGATCTCTCTGGCTGATTATCCCAGAGCCTATTTTATTATAATTCCGGCCTGTCTGATCTTTATTTTTCTCTTTGTTCTGGGTATGACAGGCGGAGTGCATAGGAAGAAAGCCATAAAGATGAGCATGTATATCTTCATTCCGATTGCCATGACGATGATAATATCGATTAAAATGATGGATGTTTATCTGAATCGCTACCTGATTATCTGTACCGGACCCTTCTATTTGCTGGTATCTCGGGGTTTGTCGCTGCTGGCCGAACGCCGAAGGCTCTTCGCTCTTTTGACACTTTTTCTGGTAGGCCTGTGCCTGGCAGCCAATTTTAACCGGAGCCTGAACCCGGATTATCGCCGCGAGGAGTTTCGCCAGGCAGCCCTTTATGTAGCGCAGAACGCCTATCCTGGTGATAGAGTATCGCATCCATCCATCTTCACTCTTTATCCCTTTCTGGAATACAACGGTCGGAAGACGGATGAATATCTTTTTCTGGATAAAACCATCTCGTCCAGAACCTATGGGTTGATACCCTACAGAACGATAGTTCCGGCTGATCTGACCAGGGGAAGAGTTTGGTGGGTCATGCCTCTTACTACCGGGCAAATTCAATCGAGAATGCCCTGGTATAACCTGACGCAGCAGGCCTATTCCAGCTCATTGAAGATGATTGAAAGCAAGGGATTTGAGGAAGTGGAACGGCAGGATTTTAAAGGCATAAGGGTTATACTTTTACGGAAGCTGGAAGCCTGCCAGTAATCGGCAGCCATGCTTACAGGATTGGGAGGAAAGATTATGTCGTCTCTTATCGGCAGATTTGGCGGAGGATCCGGCAGAATAAGGGCAAGCCAGGCATTGCTTCCGATTGGATCGGCCATAGCAGTCATCTTTTCATGCGCGCTGGCATTGGCCGGCGCCGGGTCGGCAGCAATGGCATTCGTTATTCTGGCAGGGCTGCTGCTACTCTTTTACGGGTCCCTGTTCAAACCCTGGGGTGTGATTGCCTTTACCTTCATCTTTGCATCCTTTGAGGGTTTCATCAAGCACAAGCTGGGCTATGCTCTGCTGACCTATGTCTTCAAAGATTTTCTGATGATAGTGATGATATCCGCCTGGCTGTTAAAGGCGCTGACAGGAAGGCATGGAGAATATCGGCGGACGGTATTAGATATACCGCTTGTACTCTTTGCCGCTCTTTGCCTGATTCAAATCTTCAATCCAAATTTTGAAAATTGGGTGATCAGCATTGCCGGCATCAAGGTGCATCTGATTTATATACCGCTCTGTTATATGGGCTATTATCTGCTGCAGGATCGCCCCGGCCTGATCAGGCTGACCCATCTCTTTTCCATACTGGCGGTTATTATGGGTCTCTACGGTATTATCCAGTATCTTCAGGGTCCGGAAGCCGTCAGTAGTTTAGGCTCTTCTTTTGCCGAGATCATACGCAAAGATACCTGGTGGGCCGGCTCCAGGCATTATTTCCGCCCCATGTCTTTTGCCGCTACCGGAGGTCTGGCCAGCTCTTTCTATATGATAGGGTTCCCCTTTGTAGCTTTATCAACCATCCTCAGCCGGCATGCATGGGGAAAAGCGCTTGGAGGCATATCCCTGCTGATATTGATGGTGGCGCTGGTGCTGACCGGTGTGCGCAGCTCGTTGCTCTCTCTTATGGTGACAGGCATTCTGATAAGTATTATTTTCAGCCGCAGGATGCTTGTTCCGCTGGCGCTGGTTATTGCTGTCGGCTTGGCAGTCGGTATGAACCTGGGAGGGGGGCAAATAGAACACCGTATGGCCTCCATGAGCAATCCTTATAAAAGCTTTATGATCAACCGCATGCGTTTTATTACCATTGTTCCCGAGCTGGTTTCCAATTATCCGGTAGGAATAGGTCTGGCCAGAACGGGAGCTGCTGCCGGAGCGCTGTCTAAATTCTATCCGCAGTACGAGCGAATGACGATAGATAATTATCTTGCTTCAATGGTCTTTGAGACATCTTTATTGGGAGCCTTCTTCATACTGATTATATTTCTTATCATTCTGTATCAGGGAGCCGTTATTATCAGAAGATCTTCCGGGGAATTCAGAGCGGCGGCCATAGCTCTTTATGCAGTGCCTTTATCAATCTTTATTGTCGGTTTCTCAGGCCCTACGCTGACGATAGCGCCGCATAACATATATTTCTGGCTATCGACCGGTTTGTTATTGAAATTGCCGGAGATTTATGCTTCGCCAGGCAAGAGAACGCCTGGCGAAGCAGGCTGATAGCAAGGAGGAAAGCCTGAAATGAAAGTCCTGATGATAAGTCATGCCGGAGTTATAGATGAGAACCGGCGCAGGCTCTACGCCATGCTGAAACTTTATCCGGATTTGGATATGGCTCTGCTGGTTCCCGCATTCTGGCGGGAGAAGGATCTGAAGCGTAATTATGAAGCCGGAAACGCTCGCGATCGTTTGAATCTGATAAAGGGGGAAGTATATAATAACGGCAATATCAACATGCATTGGTACCGCAGAGGGCTGCGGGAGGCTTTGGATGATTTCGATCCCGACATATTGCATATCGACGAAGAACCCTATAGCCTGGCTGCCTTTCAGGCTGCAAGGGTGGCGTCCGGCAGGGATATAAAGATCATTGCCTTCAGCTTTCAAAATATCTACAAGAGATACCCGTGGCCATTCCGGTCTATGGAGAGATATGTGCTTGAAAGAGCCGATTACGCTATTACCGGCAACGCTGATGCCATCAGCATTCTGAGAAGAAAAGGTTGTGCCTGTCCCGCCCGAGTGGTGCCTCCGGGCGTGGATACCAGCATCTACAGAGAGCAAAGGGAAAGAGAGGTATCACGAAGCGGGAGAATGATAGGCTATATGGGACGATTTATCCCCGGCAAGGGACTTTATATCTTACTGAAAGCCATGACTGAAATTGATAGCGACATACGGCTTCGCCTTATAGGCAACGGTTCTGAGGAGAAAGGATTGAGGCAGGCTGCCAGAGAGCTGGGCATTGAAGATAGAGTAAGCTTCCAGGATCTTTTGCCTCATCATCAGGTGCCGGGGCAGATGGTGCAGTTGGATGCCTTTGTGCTTCCCTCTTTGACCATGCCCAACTGGAAAGAGCAGTTCGGGCGCGTGCTGGTAGAGGCTATGGCCGGTGGCGTGGTGCCTATAGGCTCTTCTTCCGGAGAGATACCCAATGTCATAGGCTCGGCTGGATTGATTTTTCAGGAAGGGAATCATCATGATTTAGCAGCCAGGATAAGAGAGCTCTTCTCTGATAATGCGCTTCGGACGAAGCTGGCCGACAGGGGACGCCGCCGGGCTGAAGAGATCTTCTCCTGGGAAAGCGTCGCTGCCGCTACATATGCTGTTTATTCTGAACTGCTGGAAGAAGGTAATTCAGATGTCAGATGCAATCGCTAGGAGTGACGGCTCTTTTCGTATAGCTATGCTTCATGTCGATTTGCCGTCTACCTCAAAAGGCGGCGTAGCCTGGCAGGTTCACTATCTCTCCAATGCTATGGTGCGCCGGGGGCATGAAGTGACGGTTTTCGGGCTTGACGATCCATCGGCCGGGGCATTATATGAGGTGCGTAAAATACCGGTGCCGGAGCAAATATATCGTAATCGTTTGCTCAGGCTCTATCTCTTTTCTCTTTTCGCAGCCAGGCAGGATTATGCCGGCTATCATTTGATTCATGCGCATGGAGATAATCACTTCTTCTTTTGCAGAACCATACCGCTATTGCGCACCTTTAACGGCACATCATTCAATGAAGCATTGACCAGTACATCATTAAAACGTGCTCTAATTCAGCTTAGCCTTTATCCGCTGGAAATAATCTCTGTGATGACCTCTGATAGGGCAATAGGCATATCCAGAGCTACAAATCGCTATCTGCCTTTTGTCAGAGAGGTAATTCCCTGTGGTGTCGACCAGGCGCTCTTTTATCCGGGGAAGAAGAGCGAACGGCCGTCGATACTCTTCGTGGGAACTCTGCAAGGCAGAAAGAGAGGCGATTTTCTGGTGGATATCTTCAACAGCCGGATCAGGCCTGCTCTTCCTCAGGCGGAACTCTGGATGGTGTGCGATGAAGAGGTAGCAGGAGAAGGCATAAAATGGTATGGAAGGGTATCCAGCCAAGTGCTGGCGGAGCTTTATCGTTCAGCATGGATTTTCTGCCTTCCCAGTCGCTATGAAGGGTTTGGGGTGCCCTATATAGAGGCGATGGCTTCAGGAACTCCGGCAGTGGCGACGGCCAATCCCGGCGCCCGTGAGGTGCTGGGGCAAAGGTGGGGCCTGATAAGCAGAGATGCGGAACTGGGGAAAACGCTGATAAACCTGCTTGTAAACGGGGCAAAGCGCGAGCAATTGATTCGGTTGGGATTGAAGAGGGCCTCTTGCTTCTCCTGGGACAGGACGGCCGAGCGATATGAGCGTATATATGCTCAGATGATTAAGGATAAAAGATATTGAAGACCATACTCTTTCTTGACCATGTCGGCGTGCTGGGCGGGGGTGAGGTGGTATTGCTCAATCTTCTACGCGGTTTGGATAAAACTCGCTATCGTCCGGTAGTAGCTCTTCCTCCGGGTTTGCTGGCAGAGCAGGCTGCAACTGCCGGGGCTGATATAGCAGAGCTTGACCTGCCGGGCTTTTTCGGTCTGCATAAGGATGAAGGCGGTTTTATCAACCTGGTAAAAGCCGGCAGGGATTATCTGTTGGCCTTGAAGACCCTCAGGCGCATGTTATCTCGGGTAAAACCGGATATATTGCATACCAACTCCAACAAGGCGCATCTTCTCAGCCGGGCTGCCGTATCCTATGGTATTCCTGTCGTATGGCATATGCATGATCTGCTCTTGCCGGAGTTCTTCAGCCGGCAACAGATAAGATTATTGCTTCACAATGCCAGCCGTTACGCAACACGTATTATCGCCGTTTCTCAGGCGGTACGCAAAGCTCTGATAGCAGGGGGTATTTCGGCAGAGCGCATACGCGTAGTTTACAATGGGTGTGCCGCAGGTGAAAGCAGTGATAAGGCCTCAAATACGCCTGTAGTCTTTACGCAAAGTGAACGGTTCAGCCATATTGTCGGCATGGTGGGGCGAATATCTCCATGGAAGGGGCAGCATATCTTTCTGGAAGCCGCTTCACGTTTAAAGAGAGAGGATGTTCTCTTTCCTGTCATCGGAGGCGTCCTATTCGGTGAGGATGACTATCGCCGCAGAATAGGGGAGATGGCATTGAATTCAGGATTGAATGAACAGGTTCTCTTTACAGGTTATCTTCCTGATACATCATCCGTTTATAGCTCTCTCGATATCTCTGTTCATGCTTCAGTGCTGCCTGAGCCGTTCGGCCTGGTGGTAGCCGAGAGCATGCTGGCAGGGTGCCCGGTGATCGCCTCTGATTTGGGCGGCCCTTCCGAGATGATAAATGATGGAGTGGATGGTCTGCTTTTCAGAACGGGTAATTCCGGGTCTTTAGCAGAACGGATATCCTGGATGTTGAACCATCCTGATGAAGCCGTATCTATAGGGGAGCAGGGGCGCCGGACAGCCCTGCGCCGCTTTACAGCCGACAGGATGGTAGCCGGCATAGAGAGAGTATACAAGGAGGTGAGCTGCCTTGAGGATTATGATGCTGGGAGATGCCGTATATCCTGATAAGACAGGCGGCAGCTGGCGTTTTTTACATGATATGGCAGAAGGACTCTCGGCTCGTGGACATAGAGTGGATGTCCTGGTTCCCAAAGTATCTTTCGGTCTGCCGGAAAGAGAGCTTCTGGACGGATTTACGCTTTGGCGCTACGGTGATGCTGATAAAGGTCCGGCAAGCCAATTGCGTTTGGTTATGGCCCTGCGGCAGCTGATGCTTTCTTTAAGTGGAGAACGGTGGGATTTCATTAATTATCATTTTGCCTGGCCGTCCGTAGCCTCTATTCCGATGCCGGCGGCTTCTTTAATCAAGGTTCCTTTGATATATACCTTTCAAGGGCCTTGGTGCGAGGAGTATCTTTCTACGCTCAGAGGGATAGATAAGAAGCCTTTGCAGCAGGCGAGAATTAGGATTTCTTATCGCCTGCGTCGTGCTATGGAGGGCAGGCTTCTAAGGCGGTGCCGCCAAATATTGGTCCTCAGTAATTTTTCCAGAGAAACCTTGCGCCGTATTCACGGCTCCGGCCTTAATGTTATGGTTATGAAGGGTGGTATAAAACCGGAATCAACCGCTGTTCATCTTACCAAATATGAAGCCAGGCGCCGGCTGGGTTTGGCAAAGGACAGACAGATCATATTTACCGTCAGGCGTTTGTCGCCACGCATGGGATTGGATATTCTTATTGAAGCGATGTTGCCGCTGCGACGCTCTTTATCGAATATACATCTAATTATCGGGGGGCGAGGGGAGAGCCAAGCAGAATTACAGCGGCTGATATCCAGGCACGGACTGGATAGTATAGCCCGTCTGGAAGGGTTTATACCTGAAGATAAGTTGGCGCTCTATTTGAGAGCAGCAGACCTGGTTGCCATGCCCTCTTTGGAGCTTGAAGGCTTCGGGCTGGTTTCGTTACAAGCCATGATGAACGGCACACCTGTAATGGGAACACCCGTCGGCGGGAATAGAGAGCTTATAGGTTCCCTGGATAAGCGGTTGCTTTTTAAAGGTTTATCTCCCCACATACTGGCAGAGGGGATGGCGGATTTCTTCGCCCATCGCTCCAGGTACCCATCTGCAGATGAGGTGCTGGATTTTTATAATAATAACTATGATTGGGAGATGGTACTGAATGATTGGGAGAATGCTTTCACCGCCATTGTCGCTTCTTCAGGCGGGCAATCTTCAGATTAAAAACTTCAGATTTCGGGCCGGCGAATGCCTCTGGCATAAATTCTGCATCTCCTCTTTTTACCGGGTATGCCGGAGGAGGAACCAGCTCGGATGTCAACAGATAAATTGATGATGCTCAAGGATGAAAACGTACAGCTGTTTCTGACGGAAACAGCTAATTCTCTGATCAAGCTGGATCTTATCATATATTTCCATGATAAGCCTTGCACATGGTACGACTTGGAAGAGATATCGGTTTTCATGGGAAGAAGCATAGAGATTCTGGCCTTCGAGCTGGAAGAACTCGTCTTGAAGGGAATAATAGAAAAATCCATTTGCAATCAGAAAGTAAAGACGCTTTATCGCTATGGCAGCGATGAGTCAGCCAGAAAGAGAGTAGAGAGCTTCATCTCTTCCTACAATGATTATATAGAGAGACTCAAGATTATCTGTACCCTATTAAGGAATGATTCAGCGGTAAAGAACGCGGTTTAAATATGAAGATGAGAGGCTGAGCATGGAGGAAATGCCGGTAAAGGATAAGGAAATATGGGGCGATCTGATTGGTGAACGTGAAGATTGTATGGTATACGGCTATACCAAGCGACTGCTGGATCTCACTGTATCGGCAACTCTGTTGCTGTTGCTCTCTCCGCTCTTGCTGTTGGCCGGTCTGATCATATATCTGGAGGATAGAGGTCCCATACTCTACCGCCAGACAAGGGTCGGCATGAACGGCAGATTCTTCAATATATTGAAGTTCAGATCGATGGTGCCTGATGCTGATGCGAGATTGCAGGAGGTCAGCCATCTTAACGAGCTTGACGGCCCGGTATTCAAGATACGGAATGACCCTCGTATCACCAGGGTAGGTCGCGTTATAAGGAAATTAAGTATAGATGAATTGCCCCAGCTTTTTAACGTTCTTAAAGGGGAGATGAGCCTGGTAGGTCCCCGCCCGCCATTGCCGTCGGAAGTGGAACAGTATGAGGATTGGCAATTAAGACGCTTAAGTGTCATGCCGGGCATTACTTGCATCTGGCAGATAAGCGGTCGCAATGAACTCAGCTTTGATGATTGGGTGCGTCTGGACCTTCAATACATAGATAATCAGTCAATCTGGCAAGACTGTAGAATTCTTCTTCTTACCTTGCCCGCCGTATTGCACGGACGCGGTGCATATTGATCATCCGGCAGATCAAAAGGGTATCTATGTCTCCGTATAGAATAGATAGGTAAAATCTATCTTTTTATATGGGGGAAGGCATATGCGGTACTTAAGGTCCTGTTTTTTCACTATCTTGTTAGTTGTGGTGACTAGTATAACAATAGAAGCGGCCGGTATACCGGTTGGCACCTCTATTACCAACCAGGCAAGCATTTCATACTCTTCCGGAGAGGGGGTGCATTATTCCGCCGTATCCAACTCTGTAGCTACCAGCGTTCTTCAAAGCTACGGAGTGGCAATGATAGCGGAAAAAAACTCGGCGGATGTGCAGACAGGCTCCGAGACATTGCTGGTAATCAGTCTGACCAATACCGGCAATGGCCCGGATAGTTTTAGCCTTTCCGCTGCTACGGGAAAACTTTGGCCGCTATCGGTTTATGCTGACGTTAATGGAGACGGCATATTGCAGGATGGAGAGAGAGTACCGCTTCTTAAAACGGATATCCTGGCTGCCGATGCCGTTCAAAAGCTCTTTATTGTAGTGACAGTGGCTGAAGATGCGGTCGACGGCGATAGCGATACTCTCAATATGGTGGCTAAATCCGTCGGAGATGTTAATAAAACCGCTTCGGTTGCGATTCTTTTGAACCTGCGGCGGGCTTCAATGACTCTTGATAAACGTGTGGATAAAGCTGATGCTACGATGGGTGAAACACTCACCTATACGATAACGTATACGAATAAGGGTAGTCTGGCTGCGGATGAAGTGGTGCTGACCGATACGATTCCGCTCAACAGTTCTTATATTCCCGGCAGCCTGAAACTGAATGGTGTTGCTCATCAGGTTCAGCCGGACGCCGTCGGTAAACTGGTGATCCGGATCGGCAGCGTGGCTGCAGGCGGTACCGGTACGGTAGCTTTCCAGGTGCAGGTGAAATAAACTGATGTGGAAGGTGGAGTGTAGAGTGCAGAATGAAAGAGCAGGCTTACGTGCAGTGACATTCGGCAGGCCTGCCGCGCCGAAGCTTGCAGAGCGCAGGCGGATGCCTCTATGCCTTCTCATAGCTCTGCTATGGATAATAGCAACGGCCTCCGCCGTAATGGCGGCGGGGGTCGTTGATTTGAGCGCGGGCGGCAAGGCGCTTTACGAAATCACCTTTGATAACGGCTGGAGGGCAAGAGTGGGCGCCACATCCAATGAAGTTTTGTCGCTGCTGCAGATATACACCGATAAGGGCGTAACTTTAATGACATGGCCCTCTACGGAGTCTCGCTGGCAGGTCAGTACCTCGATAGGCCGCCCTTCAAAATATACCGGCTTTCAGGTAAGCGGCGATACGGTTGCTTTCAACATGATCGGTGGGACGATGGATGAACCATTGGATTTTCAACTTCTCTTTGCCGGCGAAAGTCTGGTGGTGGGGGACCGCGTGCTGAAGGGCGTTTCCAGAAGGTACATTGTCGATGCTCATGCCCGAGCGCTGGGAAATGTGAATATTGAGAGCTATATGCGTCCCGGTTCTGCTCTTTCTGGTTGTAGCCTGCTGACGCCTAATTTCCTCAATACGCCATACGGTATGCTGATAAGTGTTCCCGGCTCCAAATGGGTAGATAACGGCAATGCCTTCAGTGGGCTTAGCACACCTTCATTTCGTGGTAGAAATTGGGCTGGGGAGCCGGTATGGTACGGCATAGGAGAGAACAGAGGCGGAGAATATTATCTGTCCTGGACAAGGATAGATGCCGGCTATAGAAGCGGCAGGATAACGCTGCCGGCACAGATGTGGTTTCTTGATGATCGTGGGGGCAGTGCCGATATAGTGCGACAGGTGAATGATGCTTTGAAAATGCGCTGGGAGAAGCAAGTCGGTCTGGCTCGTCAGTTTCTGGGGGATGCCTTCCAGATAGATATACAGGGCACGATTTACAACGGGTCCAACCCATCTCAGGATCTATATGCCATGGCCGATCGTTATCTTAAGCCCTTTCTGGCTGATGGCCGGTCGAATCCCGAATTCATCGGTTCCTACGGTTACAGGATAATCTTTATTGAGCCATGGCTCTATTATAACAACCGTAGCTGCCATCCGGTGATGTATGAAGTTCCTCCCTGGATAGGCGGGGAGGCCGGTTTGCGTTACTTTACCGCCGTTGCTCATGCTGCCGGCGTAAAAGTCGTTGCATGGATGGCTCCGGCCGGCATATATGGTTACTCTCCGCTTTGCATTCAGCGTGACTGGATGGTGGAGAAGGCGGATGGTACCACCGATAAATCCTTGTGGTTCGGTCGTGATGCCTACTCTCTGGCCAGGGGTTACCCTTTTGCGGGAACTATCGGCAGGGGCACAGCAACCTGGGCGCAGGTACCTCTGCCACCTCCATCATCTCTTTCCATCTCTGCTGTTCAAGGCTCACTCGGCTTTGCCGCAGGCAGTACGCTTTCCTACAAGGTGACCACCAGCGGCTACCGCGGTGATTCTACCCCTGTGACGGTATCCCTGACTATGCCTGCCGGCAGCGGGCAATACGCCGCCAGGCTCGTCTGGGGACAGGTAAATGGTGCCGCAGGCTACAGGATATATCGTCATGATCCGGCTTCTCAGCGATACAGCCTGCTGACCGAGATAATCGGCGGAAATATTACCTCCTTTATGGATAATAATTCCGGCAAGCTGACGGCGGATTATGAACCGCTCACTTTTAATAACGCTTATATCGATAATCTCAGCGGCAGTTGGAAGGGTTTCTACGATTATATGCTGGAGCGGATGAAATACTTCGCTTTTAAGGACAAAAACGGCAAAATAACCGGTATAGATGGGTATTATTTCGATGCTGCTCTGGTGATGAATGAGGGCAATAACGATGATTGGTATTATCGTAACAGGGATGTCTCTCAGCCGGTAGCTCTTACTGAAGCCTTTTACTGGGCTATGGCTCGTGAACTTCAGAGTTATGGATTACTCTATAGCCAGGAAGTGGATTCCGGCATCGGTCCGTATTGGGAGCACGATCCCGCGCTGGTGGTTGCAGATACAGATTTTTATACACGTGGTGGTCAGGCAAAGTTCTATAGCAGCAATCCCAATTGGCGCGATGCTGCAGTTGCCGCCAGAAGAAAGAAGATGAATGCATTTGTCGACAGTTACGGTCTTCCTGTAACCGTGTCATATATGGGGTCAGGTGATATGGCAGGATATTATTGGCTCTTCCCGGATGGAAAGTGGCGCCGTTATGCCGATGGCACAATCTATGGGCAGGCTGCCGGGCAACCGCAGATAAGAGTAGATAAGATGGTGGATAAGGTTCAGGCATCGCCCGGAGAGACGTTGACGTATACGCTTAATTACCGAAATACCGGCGTGCAGCCGGCTTTGAATGTTGAGATTAAGGATAGCCTGAATTCAGACCTTCAGTATGTTGCCGGCAGCGGCGGCGCTTATGAGGCCGCCACCAGAACTGTAAGATGGGTTTTATCTCAAGTGGAACCGAATGCCGGCGGCTCCCTATCTTTTAAGGCGGTGCTGAAATGAATAAAGGGTGCAAGAGTATAAAACCACCTCTTCTCTGCCTTTGGCTGGGAGCCTGCTTGCTTGGTGTGGTGCTATCAGCTGCTTCGCCTGCCGCCGGTGTGCCGCTTGTCATGAATGTAGCTATAGTCTCTCCTGCCGATGGCCTGATTGTGACGGAAAAAAATGTGCCTATTACAGCAGAATTCAAAGTAATGCGCGAGGCAGTAGTGGTGCTGGAACTCTGTATAGATGGCCATCTCTATGATCGTTACAGCTTCAGATTGCCCAGGTCCGGGCAGCATACCTTCAATTGGAATACCACAGCTTATGCTGATGGCGACCACGTTATAAGGGTAACGGCCTACGGTCAATACGGATCCGTGGTGGTAACGGAGGCCAGAGCTTATCTGCGAAAGGGGGATATTCCGCTGCCGGAAATAGATCCTGATACTCCTGTGGGCATAAGTGATATAGCTCTTCAGGTTTCTCGCAACAATCCTTTAACCGGTACGGTGACGTTGAGCGTAATTCTGACAGGTAGCGGGACGGTAGATCTTGTAACCTATCTCATTGATGGAAAGGAGAGATTTTATACCAATAAAATCGATAAGGGCTTTTCTTGGAATACGACTGTTGATTACGATGGGCCTCACAGGGTACAGGCCTCTCTATTGACGGAAGGGCGCCTGCTGCTTTCGCAGCCGGCAGAGGTAATAGTTAATAACGAAAGAACGGTAACCAATATCGCTGTGCTGAATTATATACCGGCTGCGGGTTTAGGACAGGAGCGGGTGGAAAGCCTTCCGGCAAGCACTCTTATAAGCAGAAAAAAACCGAATCGTCACCTTCTGCGTTAATGACAATGAAGATACTGTGCAGTTGATCTCAAGCTTGCTTCTCATTCCTCGCTCCTCAAATAAACGAACAGGTCTGAATCTTTGCCTGCCGCGCAGAAGTATGCAGAGCGCAGGCAAGTGCCTCAATGCCTAAAGCTGCAAGCTTGCTCAAATATCGCATAATCGATATTCCACAAAAATAATTCTGCCTTGATTGTTTTTTTCGCCAGGCAGGTAATAAAGACTTCTCCGGCGAAGTACTCAACTATTATTGCGTAGCTTATTGTGTAGCTGGGACCTTTCTTGTCGGAGGCGTTCTATGGGGGATAAAACATTTAGGGAGCTTATATATGAAATCTCCGAGTTGCGTCGCTTGTTAGCCGATTGTGGGGCTAGTGAAGGCATGCAAAGCAAGACGTCGGTGGAAATACAGGAATACGGCAAGCACTATCTGAAATTATTGGACTGTATGAAAGAAGCTCTTGCCGGAGAGCATATACTCTTTTCCAACTTAATGGATCGTATTCCGGATCGAATATACTTCAAGGATACCGGCAGCCGCTTTATGAAGATTAATAAAGCTTTGGCCGATATTCTCAATCTTAAGCATCCGGATGAGGCCATCGGCAAGAGAGATCATGATTTTTATTCTAAGGCCGAAGCAGATATGTTTTTTTCCAATGAGCAGGAGATACTTCGCACTGGCTGTCCTATAGTAAACAAAGAGGAAAAGATAAGTCGTTCGGATGGCAGCTATCGCTGGAGCACTACCACCAAGGTTCCTCTTTATGATCCCGAGGGCAAATGTCTGGGAATCATGGGCATTAGTCGTGATATTACTCAGCGTAAGAAAGCTGAAATTGCACTTCGCGAAGAGAGAGATAAAGCACAGCACTATCTGGATATTGCCGGCTCTATAATAGTTGCTCTGAATACGGAAGGGTATATTACCCTGATAAATAAAAAGGGCTGCGAGGTATTAGGCTGCGAAGAGGGGAATGCTATAGGGCGCAACTGGCTGAACGACTTTTTGCCTGCAAGAGAGAGAGCGGAAGTGGCAAGCAAGCTTCAGCAGCTTGTGAGAGGAGCTACCGAGAAGGCCGAATTCTATGAAAATTCCATACTAACCAGTATCGGTGAGGAGAGGGTAATAGCCTGGTATAATACCGTCATGCATGACGAGCGAGGCGAAGTAACTGCTATTCTCAGTTCCGGTATAGATATAACCGATAGAAAGCAGACGGAAGAGAAGCTGGCGGCGGAGAGAGAGCGCCTATCCGTAACATTGCGCAGCATAGGCGATGGCGTTATAACCACCGATACCGAAGGCAGAGTGGTTATGATTAATAAAGTGGCGGAAGGCTTGACAGGCTGGACTCAGGCTGAGGCCGCCGGCAGGCCGCTGGTCGAGGTCTTCAACATCATCAACGAGATAACCAGGGAGCCCTGTGAGAACCCTGTAGAAAAAGTGCTCAAGACAGGCAGGATAATCGGTCTTGCTAATCATACGGCACTTATATCACGTGGCGGCAAGGAGAGAACTATAGCCGACAGCGGGTCGCCGATCAGGAACAGGAACAGTGAGATCATAGGTGTTGTTCTGGTATTCCGCGATGTTACTGAAGAGAAGAAGATGGAGAAAGAGCTGCAGCGGGCCAGAAAGCTTGAATCTGTCGGCATATTAGCCGGAGGTGTGGCTCACGATTTCAATAATATTTTAACGGCTATACTCGGCAATATTTCTCTGGCCAGGATGTCGGTTGAAGCCGACGATGACGTATACAAGATACTTCTGGAAGCCGAGAATGCTTCTCTGAGGGCTAGAGATCTTACACAGCAATTGCTGACTTTTTCAAGAGGCGGGGCGCCGATAAAGAACACCACCTCTATAGCCGGTCTTATACAGGATTCTGCTAATTTTGTTCTGCGGGGGTCAAATGTAAAGTGTGAATTTTCTCTCTCTGAAGATCTCTGGCCGGTAGATGTAGACGAGGGGCAGATAAGCCAGGTTATTAATAATCTGGTTATAAATGCCGATCAGGCTATGCCTCAGGGTGGCAATATAAATGTAACGGCTCGTAATATAGCCATTGGGGCCGACAGTGTTTTGCCGTTATCTCCGGGCGATTATATCGAAATCTCGGTTGAGGATCAGGGCGTAGGCATCCCCGAGGAATGTTTGCAGAAGGTTTTTGATCCTTACTTTACCACCAAACAGAAGGGCAGCGGGCTGGGATTGGCCAGTGCTCATTCCGTTATCAAGAATCACGACGGCTTTATAACTGCCGATTCAAAGCTGGGAGTGGGCACGATTTTCCATATCTACCTGCCGGCCTCGAATGAAGATATTCAAACGATACGTTCCAATCAAGAATATCTTGTATCCGGACGCGGTAAAATAATGGTAATGGATGACGAATACATCGTCAGGGATGTGGCCGGTAAGATGCTTGTCTGTCTGGGATATGAGAGCGGTTTTGCCAGGGATGGAAATGAAATGTTACAACTTTATGTTGAAGCCATGAATGCTGGATGTCCCTATGACGCCGTCATTATGGACCTGACTATACCCGGCGGTATGGGAGGGAAGGAAGCTATCAAAGAGCTGCTGAAGATTGACCCTGAAGCTATGGCCATAGTTTCAAGCGGATATTCCAACGATATGATAATGGCTGAATTTGAGAAGTATGGCTTCTCCGGTGTAATTACCAAGCCGTATAAAATAGAGGATATGAGCAAAGTCCTTCATGATATGATAATCGGCAAGACAGCAGCCGGCGAAGATGCGTAAAGCGGGATGTTTTACAGGCATGATTCTTTCCGGTCCCTGAGCGACACCGATGAAGCAAATAGCGGAAGCAAGGTGATGGCAGGGTTGAAGTATTCGGTTGTGAAGATTGCGACAACGCTACTTCTCTTGCTCCTTTTTATATATGCTCCGGCCGGTGCATTCGACGAGCGTATAACTCTTTTTTCCAGTGAGATAACTGTACACGAGGATGCTACTATGACTGTGCGGGAGACCATCAGAGTTTCCAGTGCCGGCATAGCGATAAGGCATGGCATTTATCGCGATTTTCCCACTCGCTATATGGATAGGTATGGAAACGGATACTCGGTTCGTTTTGATATAACGGAGATTACCCGAGACGGCATCCCGGAGCCTTACCGCATTGCAAATATGAACAACGGGAAGCGTATCTATATAGGTAATAGCGATATTACTCTGTCTCCCGGGATATATAGCTATATCATCACATATAAGACCTATCGCCATCTGGGATTTTTTAAAGAATATGATGAGCTTTACTGGAATGTCACCGGAAATGGCTGGCTCTTCCCCATTGATAAGGCTGTAGCTTTGGTAACCTTGCCTCAAGGTATAGAGGCAAAAGATCTCTCCTACGGCGCCTATACCGGAATGCAGGGTTCAAAGAAGAGAGCGTATAAGGCTTTCACGGGCAGCTATGGCCGGACGGAATTTCATACCATACAGTCTCTTAGCCCTGGTGAGGGGCTGACGATCTATGTTACTTGGCCCAAGGGCTTTGTATCAGAGCCTGCTTTGAATGATAAGGTGCGCAATTTTTTTAGCGATAATCTCAGCCTCTTTATCGGTCTGATCGGTTTGCTGCTTTTGACTGGATATTATGCAATTGCCTGGAAAAAGGTGGGTCGTGATCCTGAAAAGGGAACCGTTATACCCTGGTATGAGCCTCCGAAGAGGCTGTCTCCTGCAGCAATACGCTATATCAGGCGAATGGGATATGATAATAAGGCCTTTGCCGCCGCTATTATCGATATGGCGGTAAAGGGATATCTGCTGATTCAAAAGAGAGATAAAACTTATACCATTGCCGGCACAGGAGGTAAGATTGGCGATAAAGCTCTATCTGTTGAAGAGCAGGATATTGCCTCTATGCTACTCTCTGTCCCAGGAGAAGCGATAGAACTTAATATTACCAACCATGAGATAATAAAAGGTGCGCTGACCGCTGTAAGAAGATCGCTTAAGGGGATGTATAATACAGAGTATTTCAATCTGAATACCGCATATTTTATTCCGGGGGCAGCCGGTTCGATCTTGATACTATTATTCATTGCCATGTCGTTTTCAGCCGCACCGGCCCTCTTTGTGCTGGCAGCGCTCTTTGCTATTGTCAACGGTTTATTTTTCTATCTGCTCAAAGCTCCTACGCTTAAAGGCCGCAAGCTGATGGATGAGATAGAGGGTTTCAGACTCTATCTTTTAGTGGCTGAAAAAGATCGTTTGAACTTTTTCAATCCGCCGGAGCAGACACCGGAGCTGTTCGAGAAATACTTGCCATATGCACTGGCGCTGGATGTGGAGCATGCCTGGGCTGAGCAATTTGCCGATCTCTTTGAACGTGCTGGCAAAGAAGGATATGCATATAGCCCCGGCTGGTATTCAGGTTCCTCCTGGAGAAGGGTTGGGATGAATGACTTTGTCTCCTCTCTGGGAAGCTCCCTTGCCGGCGCTATATCCTCTTCAGCTACACCTCCGGGCTCGCGTTCGGGTGCCGGCGGCTTCTCCGGCGGCGGGGGCGGCGGGGGCGGCGGAGGCGGCTGGTAATGGCCAGCGTTTGAAAATAGTATTGATAGCGATAAGGCCGGCCATGAAGAGGCCGCTTACCATGATAAAGACAGATGGGATGCCAAAGGCTGTTCCAACAAAGCCCGAAGCCAGCGGTGCGACCAGAGCGCCGAGCATACTGGCCGACTGCTGCAGACCGTAAGCTCTGCCGTGAAAATCGGCATCTACTCTGGTGCAGATTATGGCTGATGCCGAGGGTGTGATAGCGGCCAGACAGAGGCCGGCTGTGAAATATGTCACAGCAAAAATCCAGAGATTATGAATAAAGTAAAGGAGGAAAGCCAGTATAAAGGTGCCGGCCAGTCCTATATTTATGGCGATCCTATGATCATTACGCTCTCCAAAAGCAGTCCATAGATAGGCTGAAACCGTAAAGGCCAATCCAGGTAGCGAGAAGATTGCGCCTGTCAACCAGATAGGCGCAGTGCCGCTAAGCTGCTTTAAATGCAGGGCCAGAATGGGGTTGATGGCTGCAGCAAAAGTACCGCAGAGGGCAACTGTCAGCAGAATTGATTTCAGAATTGGTGAATCTAATGCTGTCAAAAAATCTTGAAAAAGGCTGGTCTGCTCTTCGGATGCAGAGGGCTTATGCATCTCTTTGACCAGCAGCCATACCAGTAGTGTTGCAAAGAGAACGGCTGCACCGGAAACACGCATAGAGCCGTGGTAGCCGAATATATGTGCCAGAAGGCCGCCGATAGCCGGACCTATGATCATGCCTGTTGCCGATGCCGTTTGTGCGATTGCCACTGCTCTGGGTGCAATTTCCTGCGGCGTATTGGTGGCAATTAATGCATAAGAGCCTGGTATAAAGCCTGTCAGGGCACCATTTATAAAACGCAGCAACACCAATTGCCAGGGAGAGGTACAGAAGCTCATGGCAAAGTAAATGCAACCGAGGCAGAACCCGGCACGAATAACCATGGCCTTGCGCCCATATTTATCTCCCAGCTTGCCCCAGGCCGGTTGTGCAAACATAGCGGCTACCGGATGAGCGGCAAAGATCAGCCCGGACCAGCGCAGCAGATTATGTTTGACTCCGATATCCTGAAGGAAGAGCGGCAGAAAGGGCATTATCTGGCTCCAGCTCATAGATGCCAGAAAGACAGTGGTCGATAAAATCAATAAATTACGACGATAATAGAGCATAGCAAGTTCACCCCAAAGCACTATCATATATTCTAACACGCATGTCAACCATAAGGGGCCAACTCTTTGCACTCGACCCCTATCTCTAGTAAAGAGTTGCTTCCCGTCTGCCCAGCTCTTTTTATTTTACCGATTTTAACTTGACAAAAGAAGGCGGATTATGTAAAATTCCTTTGTCATGCCGGCTGGTTATTTCCGGTCTTTATAGCCTGACGACATGGAGGGGTTCCCGAGTCTGGTCAAAGGGGGCAGACTGTAAATCTGCTGGCTACGCCTTCGGAGGTTCAAATCCTCCCCCCTCCACCATTTTTTTGTTTATTCGCCCACGTAGCTCAGTAGGCAGAGCGTATCCTTGGTAAGGATAAGGTCACCGGTTCAACCCCGGTCGTGGGCTCCATCTCTAGAAAGTTTATAGGAGGAGACGGAAGGAATGGCAA
>DHPR01000025.1:8756-14982 GCA_002410925.1 bacterium UBP13_UBA5359 | reverse complement strand
TTTTTTTAAGATGTCACGTTCTTCTCGCAATCGATGGTTCTCTTTGCGTAAAACCTTAAGCTCTTCATGCTCTGTCGGCGTATAGCGGATGCCGTCCTCCTTCTTCCCGAATTTACTGGTCCACTTGTAGAGTAAATTCTTGCTGATACCTAACTCTACGGCCACCTGACTGATCGGCACGTCCGAACTCTCCGCCAGTTTCACCGCTCTCTCCTTGAACTCCGCTGTATACTTATTCTGTTTTTGTCCTTTTCTCATACCCTCAAGACCTCCCTTAGGCTTATTTTATCACTTTGCCTGTTGAAGTCTCCACTCTTTCGGGTACGCTCCATCTGTCCGGCAGCACAGCAAAGCTCATTATCCGGACAAGCTTTGTCCCCAGTTTCTGCATCCTGGGGATGGCCCGCTTGGCCTCTTCCAGTGAGGTATCAAAGGACTCGTCTATCCTCTTACCCCAGTTGGCTACGGCCGAGCCGAAGCAGTTTATCTTTACCCCGGCCTCTTCCAGCTTAGCACATACCTCTGCAAATTTATCCTCAGGCAGATCGTGAATATTGATCCCATCTATATTCCTGGACTCTATATACTCCCATCCTAACTCCTTGGTAGCCTTTATCTGCCCCTCTATACCTGTTGCTGCCTCATCGGCAAATCCTGTCAGATACATCTTTACTCTCCATCAATATTCTCTAATCCCACAATCTCTTGTCGTGGATCCTCCTCGCAACATAATAGATAGCGCTGGGTAGGTTAACCGTGAGCATATGCATTCAGCGCAATCCCTCAACCAGTAATTGATTGATCTTGCGGGTAGCGTTCACCGCCGCCTGCCTGGCGGTCTGTTTGCCCAGGTAAGCCAGATCCAGTTCATCACTAACGGTTTTCTGCCAACGGTCAGTAGGAGCATACGGCGTCAACGGGCTGGGCACGGTGTACTTCACTTCATCCATGAATACTTTATTGACTCCAGCCATATGCTTCGGATTGCTGAGAAAAATAGCGGACTCGGCTATCTTTTTAATTACTGGGATATTATAGCCTGCCTTGGCCAGTTCTTTCTCACAGTTCCCTGCTACCAGATATTCCATCAGCTTCCAGGCGGCCTCGGGATGCTTAGTCTTGCTGCTCATCACCCAGCCGAAAGGTCCGGTAACTATATTCACTCTCTTCTTCTGCTGCAACCCGGGAGCTACTCCCCACTTAAAGCCCTTGACCTGTTCCTGCAATATGGGTATATAGAACCTGCCGGACAGGAACATGCCCAGCCTGCCTGTCTGAAAAAGCTGTAATAGGTTGGAATTCTGTAAATCCCCAATAGAGGGCATGCATCTATCTTTTGCCCTCATATCCACTATATACTGAAAGGCTTCTATGGCCTGCGAACTGTCCAGAAGACACGTCTTGCCGTCAGGGCTGAAGACACTGCCGTCGTTCTGGGCTACCAGCATAGATATATCGCTTATCAGGCATCCGTATTGCTTTTGTCCGCCTTCTCCTGCTGTCAACTTCTGTGCAGTTTGCCGGAACTCTTCCCAACTCATGCTTCCGGTGGGATACGGCAACCCGGCTTTATCGAACATGGCTTTATTGTAGACCAGTGTGCAATCGGGTGACCAGTCCGTGCCAAAGCCATAGATCGGTCCCTGGCCTACGGTCTTGCTTTCCGCATCGTATTTATATTTATACAGCGTTTGAGGATAGAAGTCTTCCAGCTTCAATGCCCGGCTTTTAGCAATATACTTATCCAGTGACTCCAGCGTGCCTCTCTGCACATAGGTGGGAATATAATCAGGGGCCAATCTGAAGATATCCGGAGGTGTGCCGCCGGCTATCATGGTCATCAGTTTGGTCCAATATTGCTGGGTAAACCATACCTTCTTAATCTTTATGTCCGGGTTCTGCTTCATGAACTCATCCAGGGATTTGTCGATGATCTGGCAACCTACGTCTGTAGGGGAATAGCCACAAGCTATGGTAATAGTTATCTTGCTCTGTTCTTCATCTTTATTGCTTCCGCAGCCGCTTAATGCTATAACCAGGCAAAAAGTAATTACCAGAGAGCACAACAGTTTGCTTTTCATTGTTTTATATAATCCTTTCCTCTAGACGCCTAACCAGCTTGCAAAAATCACGTATTAAATTGACCGTTCTTAAGCACTGTTTTTATCTCCTTTAGACAGACATGAGGCTTTATCAACTCCATTTACCCCCTCCGCTTTGCACAGAATTCTATTACATTCCCTGAGCATTACAGTTTCGACATTTCGATCCCAAGGAAACAGCCCATAAAACTTAGGTGCCTGGTAACAGGCATAATCGGTATCCATATAGTAAGCGTCACCGGTAGGCAAATAGCCGATATTACCGCCGGAATACCCTACCGTCATTAACGGTGATCGATTTTCTGCCGACAACTTCAGGCTATAGCCGGAAAAAACCTCTCCCGGCAGGCTCAATATCTTCATCTCCCCCAAGGCAATTACCTGTACAGGAACGTTGTCCAGGAAGGGCTCCTGCCTGACTTCCTCGTATCTCTCCGTTGCTCTCTCAATCCAATCGTCGATGAAGCGATCATACATGGGGATTTTGCTCAAATTTTCCGGCAAACTACTCTTCAGGTTTTTAATTTCTGCATACGGCGGGACATTCAGCGGCAACTTAACTCTATGCTCCACGGCCCTTATGTCTGCCGTATTTAGAGTATAGGTCCGGCATTGGGCTGTTTCTATATGACGATACAGTATATCCCCGTATAGCTGCAGATCCTCTATGCTGCCTCCCATGCCTCTCATCCGGTTGACCGGGTTGACGTCGCCACAGAAGCCTTGCAAAAACATCCCCTGATGTCCTGCCTCTTCAATCCGGGCTAGCAGTGCTCCCGGCCAGTCGGCTGAGACTACGTTGGACTGTCCCAGGCCTACCGGGTGGCAGGCATAGCTTACCAGATATACCTTCCGTCCATCCTGCCAAGCAAAGATAACCGTCTTCAATACCGGATCGATGGGCGTAAAGCCTCCCATTATGCGGTTGTATCCTATAGGCGTTATCGTCTCATAAATAAATGACATCTCTGCCGGCCGGCAATATTTCCACGCCGCCTGAACTGCTTCTGATATGGCCCGGCTGACCGTCATCCGGCAGCCGGGATCCACCTCTCCCAGGCCGGGCAGGTCATGTATAGCCGGACCGGCATGGGTATGGGTGCAGGCCAGGAGGATACTGCTTAGCGGCAGATTATATCGAGCGGCAAGCTCTCTCCTTCTTTCATCGGTAAATTCCACACTTAGGCTGAGCAGATCGCAGCTTATGAGGATAACGGCGTCCTGTCCCTGGCTGATATAAAGAGCCCTGACTTTGAGATCATCGGCCACTTCTTCTGCTCTGCGCTCCAGGTAGTAACCGTAGCCGGTGAGTTCAACACCCAGCGGTGGAGTGATTACCTGCTCTCCATAGCCCACTTGCATATCAGGCATCAGACAGTTCCTTCCTATGCTCCCATATCTTCTTTATGGCTTCGGCTATATCTTTCATATCCGGCTCTTCTGCCAGCAGAACGGTATGCGGTATCCAGCAGCCTTCTCGGCTCATAAGCTCGGCATTGGCACACACTACCTGAGTGTAATCCACTTTACCACCATGGTAAGGACAGGATGTTGGACAATAGCCTGGACCTTCAGCTCTACGCTGGAATAGGGGATTCTTGTATAGTGGTATGTTATAGCCGTTGCCGCAAGGTATGCCTTCGGCTTTAAGTGCCTCCAAGAATCTGTCCCGGCTGACTCCGGGCCATTCCTCCGGCAGGAAGCGAAAGATATATATGTGATAGCTACGTCTGGTAACTCTGGGGTCTCTTCTCATCAGGCTGATACCGGGTATGTCTTTCAACAGTTCGCTCAGATAAACTGCATTTTTCTCACGCCTGAGTGTCTGTTCTTCCAGCCTTTCCAACTGTCCTAATAGTATAGCTGCCTGCAATTCCGTCATCCTCAGGTTACTGCCTAAGAGATAGTGCTCATACCAGGCACCACCCTTAATGCGCCCGCAATTGGTGTAGCTCCTGGCCCTGTCGGCAATGTCTTCACTATCGGTAAGAAGTATTCCTCCCTCTCCGGAGGTGATGTTCTTGCTCATCTGGAAGCTGAAGACGCCGCAATCCCCTATAGCTCCAGTGCCTTTGCCCTTCCACTTGCTGCCCCAACTATGGCATGCATCCTCCACCAATACCAGCTTATACTTCCGGGCCAATACCTTGAAAGCATCCATATCTACCGGCAGTCCACCAAGATGTACCGGGAGTATGGCCTTAGTCTTATCCGTTATCTTTCTCTCTACATCTACAGGATCGAGATTGCAGGTATCAAGCTCTATATCGGCAAAAACGGGTACGGCATTGACCCTCAGCACCGCACTGGCCGTAGCCATAAAGGTATATGGCGGCACGATTACTTCATCACCCGCCCCGATGCCGCAGGCCACCAGCGCTATCTCCAGGGCTACGGTGCCGTTGGCACAAGTAACGCCATACTTGGCATCATGAAAGATGGCATACTTCTCTTCAAATTCTTTGACTTTTTCCCCATACCACCATTTGCCGCTATCGAATACTTCCAGCAGCTTCTCTCTATCTGTCGCTGCCGTTATAGGCCAGATTGGAAATATCTTTTCCAGCCTTACGGGTGTACCTCCATGCAATGCTAATCGATTCATCATTTGAACTCCTCGCTTCCTATCTTATCCATGTTTATAAAAGAAGTTACCACGAAAATTCTGAGATAGAATACCTTCCTTGAGCATCTGGCAAACAATTAACAATACCATATGCTCAATTGTTACCTCAGCCAGCACATTCCCTCAATGATTAAATTACGAATGAAGACATTACCACCTCATATGATAGACATAGATCGTATTGCCCGGGGGCCCTTGCCTAATCCGGCAAGGGCCCCCGGATATTTTACGGTTTTATTTTAAGTATCTCCATGTCACCGTTATAGAGCATGTTTACCCCGTTGAGATTGATATACAGGTCGTCCAACCAGGCGGTGCCGTTGGCAGTAGAGAGTATACACTTGGGAGTAATGCTCTTTATCCCCTTGCTAAAGGTCTTGGCATAGTTGACCTGCTGCCAATCATGGGTACCCGTATTGAACCGGGTATCGGCATCATACGTTTCGGTAGTATTATCTGAGTACACTATATCATACTGCAGCGTCAGCACGGCTCCTGCACCCACATTGTCGGCCTTGGCCCATCCGCCCAGAGTAAGGGTGGTGGGATAAGGAGAACTAAAGGTTATCGTCTTGCCAACCCATCGGGCCACTCCCCTGGCAGCTTCATCCCGCACCAGTGTACTGATGATCTTCAGGGACCGCATCCCTGCGTGATAATAATCCCTGGCCCAGCCGGCAGGCGTATCCAGCGAGTCATTGGCATAGGTAGTCCAGCCATCAGGATAGGTCAATTCGAAAGATTCTTCCGAAGAGAACGTGCCGGTAAATCCTGCCAAATCTGTACTGGTGCCGATGGCTACAACATACGGCTCTTCAGGATACTTGATATTTATCTTGAAGCCGTTATCCAGGTCTGTAGAAGATATCGAGGAACAAAGTGTCCTGCCGGTCAGGATTTCCTTGACGGTAAAGGTGCTCCCGCTCAGCCCGCAGCCGGCGGTATCCACCTTCAAGATGGCTGTCCCCGGTCCGGAGAACGAGGCACACAGCGCGTTATCCTTCCTAGTGGCTTCAATGATGCTTATGCCCGTGTTATCGGTTAATTTGACCGGCGGATCGGCGATGTAATCGATCACCTGGGCGAAATAACCGGTGGACAGGCTTTCAGCCCCTATAGTGGAGAAGTAGACATTGCCGTTCTGCAGCAGCAACGGGTTGCCGGTGGAGTAATCGCTGACCACTGTCGTGGCGCTGGTATTACTGATAGATTTCCGCCTGGTCGGCTGGAACTGCCAGGGGAAGGTAGTGCTGAAACTGTTCATCGTGCCGGCGGCACCGTGCCCGGAGATGTCCTGAACGGAGGAGTCCTGACCATCGTCCAGCGCCCACTGTCCAGCAGTCAAAATGCTGCTGTGTCCGGCAATCTCATCAGCGCTCAGGAGACGTGGATAGATGTTCAATTCATCGATTACGCCGTTGAAGTAATAGGCACTGCCGTAAGCACACCCCACACTGAGCCAGCCGGTCGGTCTGGAGCCTATGGCTTGTGCCGTTCC
>DHPR01000025.1:0-8701 GCA_002410925.1 bacterium UBP13_UBA5359 | reverse complement strand
TCGATTACGCCGTTGAAGTAATAGGCACTGCCGTAAGCACACCCCACACTGAGCCAGCCGGTCGGTCTGGAGCCTATGGCTTGTGCCGTTCCGGTAGCAGTGTTATCTAATGCTCCGTTGATATACAGCTTGGCCTCTCCGGTAGCACTGTCGTAGGCACCGACTACATGATACCAACTGCTGGAATTCAATACCGTATTACTGATCACTCCCACGTTCCAGGCATTAGCAGATGAATTACCTATCAGTAGTTCCAACTTACCGGACACCATTGTAAAGAAATAGGTATAGGAATTTTTACAGGTGATTACATGGAAGCCGCTTCTGGTATCCGGCTTGATCCAGGCCTCCACGGTCAACTTATCCGTAATATCCAGGCTTGATCCGGCACCGCAGTTGACGTAATCGTCTACTCCGTCAAATTGGAGCGCTTTGCCTATCTTGCCGCTTACCCAGCAACCTGGCGTAGTCATATTAGCCAGAGTGCCGTTATTGTCGTTGCCCGACCTATCCGTGGTCGTCGTCCCTGATATCTCATCCAGAGCCCAACGCCCGGCTATGGGCTGCCTGGCATGATGCATGATCGTATCGTCGGTGAACGTGGCATCGGTGTATACGTGAACCTCATCGAGCTTGCCGCAGAAGGGATTGTCTCCCAAGACCAGATTGGAAACCTGAGAGCTATCCATTGTATAGCCGGAAAGACAGGTAAGTTCCCTCTCCTTGACGCCATTAAGATAGAGCTTCATGGTATTGCCCGTCTTGACTCCGGTTACATGATACCATTGCCCTGTCTGGATGGCCGTAGACGTCTTGACTCCGCTCCAGTAATTCCACAGGGAATCTCCCCCGGCGGCAGCATCGGTTATGTGGTACTGGAAGTGTAGCTTGCCATCAGTAATCGAATATATCAGACGGTAGAGTCCGTTATCCAACGGTTTGGCATTATCCGTCAGGCTGTCAAACTTCATCCAGGCCTCCAACGTCAGAGGTTCGGTAATGTTCAGGGTGGAGCCGGCACCGCAGTCCACATCGTCATCCGTGCCGTCAAAGGCCAGACAGTCACCGATCTTGCCGATGGTCCAGCAACTGCTGCCGTCCATATTCTGCAGCGCCCCCATATTTCTTCCACGGGAGAAATCCTGCAAAAACATCCCCTGGCCGTCATCGAACAGCCACCGGCCGTTTATTCGATCGCTCATCAGACCATCTTGATAATGTTGGCTGAGTTGAGAAGCGCTCATGACCATAGGGTAGATATTCAACTCGTCGATTACGCCGTTGAAGTAATAGGCACTGCCGTAAGCACACCCCACACTGAGCCAGCCGGTCGGTCTGGAGCCTATGGCTTGTGCCGTTCCTGTAGCGGTTTTGGCCAAAACTCCGTTGATATACAGCTTGGCCTCTCCGGTGGCGCTGTCGTAGGTGCCAGCTACATGATACCAGTTGCTCGAATTCAATACCGTATCGCCTACCAGTACTACATTCCAACCAGTAGCGGACGAATTGCCGATCAAGAGAGATAACTTGCCGCTGTTTACGGCAAAGAAATAGGTGTAAGTGTTTTTACAGGCAATAACATGGTAGTTGCTCCTGGTATCCGGCTTGATCCAGGCCTCTATGGTCAGCTTATCCGTAATATTCAGGCTTGCTCCGGCACCGCAGTTGATATAATCATCCACTCCGTCAAACTGCAGCGCCTTACCCACCTTACCGTCGACCCAATGCCCCCCGTTAGGATTGCTCAAGGTAATCGTAGAACTGGCCGGCTGGAGTACAGAGGTGGATGTATCGGTTCCGGCTACCGTCAAACCGCAGAAAGCTGCCGTTTGATCCACTTCACCCGTCAAATCCGGATTACTCTTAGTCAATGGCGTAGCCACCACTAGGATTTTACCACCGGCGTTCTTGTAGGCAGTCAGAGCGTCTACCGTAGCCTGTGACAGGCCGTCTCCCATATCCTCAGGAATGATAATTAAACTGTATTTCTGCAAATCATTCGAATTGAGAGCAAACTGGCTACCCAACACCAACCCGTCTATATCCATAAAAGGATACAGTGCATTCGTCAGGGTAAGCACTTTGTCGACGTAGTCAGTATGGGTATTTGCCGGATGCTTCATGACAAAAGGACCGGGGTTTACCGCCACAGCTATTTTGGCAGATGTAATACCGCCTTGCCAGTAACCCATCAGATTAAGCCAATCGGTTATATTGTCATGACCTAAATAAAGCGATAATTCTTTTTCCGATACGCTTGTAAGGTCATTGTAATAATCACCGTTAGCTTGGGTCCAAACATCTCTGCTTCCATAAAAATCTCTTATATAGTCTATATACTGTACTGGGCTATCCCTAAACCAACTGAGTAACCCACCATGAAAAGCATAAGCATAATTCTGGGATAAAACCTGATTTGCGCACCCCGGACCAAAGTCTATATAGCAATTTTTAACGTTTATATATGGCTTAAACGCTCCATCGCTACCAGTAGTATCAGCAGAAATAATGCCATAGACCCACATCTCATCACAGATATTCTCAATACTTACGGCATCATATCCCCATTTCCACGATTCTCCGGCATAATTTTCAGGCGTATAAAATGCAAAGGAGCTTTTCAGGTCATGACTTGCTGCATTGGTCTTGGTCTGATTTATAAAATTGTTGACTAGGCTGGTCTTATACAGGTAATACCGCCTCTACCACTTATCGCCGGCATTCGCCGTTGGCATGGTTCCAGTGGTATAAGATTCGCCGAAAGTTGTATAACAATAAGTAGAAAACTCGGTTACATCATCGGTATGCTGATCAGCTGCCTCTGCAGCATCCACCTCGTGGAACATAATGCCTTCCAGGATATTGCCATTGCTTGACCCGATATACGAAGCATAGTTGGTGGCTATCTCATCGACTTCAGCATTATATAAATCTATCAAACGCTGATCGTTCAAGCCGTATATAGTGGTACCCGGCCAATAGGTATTGGGCGGTGTCCATACTAACTGTACTTTTATGTTATGTGCTGCCGCCTCCACCAGAAGCTCCTGCAGGAAATCACGGCTACCCATATGAGAATCAGTAACGGCATACTGCACCTGGGTGGGATGAAGAAACGGTCCGCCGCGCCCTATTTGCTCAAAAAAGTATATCTTCGTAGTACCGGTGGCAGCTATATCGTCGACCAGCATTGCTGCGGGCATTGGATCATTGACACTTTCCTGCCAAAAGCCCCAAGGGCTGGCAACAGTAAGCCAGACAGCCTTCTCTCCCGAATAGCACCAGCCGTTGCATAACAAAATGTATGCTATTAAGCACAATGCTGACTTACATATTATCCTATACATGATTCAATACCTCCTTTTTATTTAAAAGACATATCACGTATCATTTTTTTGTGATGACAATATATCTATTATTAGTATTGTTATAAGTATCTCTCGGCCATAGAATTGCCTTTGCCTCATAAGCACCTGTAAACTTTATCAGAAAGACCTTGTTGTTGTAGCCGGCACAATATGCCACTACGGCATCCACCATTCCGTCTCCGTCTGCATCTCCCAGCACGGGGGCGGTAAGCAATCCATTTTTGCCATATAAGGCCTGCGGATATCCTTCCAGATATTCTCCGTTACTGTTCCACAGATGAATACTACCATCTCTGGTACTGCACAACAGTTCCGGTTTGTTATCGCCGTCCACATCCGCTATGACTATAGAAGCATCCGGCCATGTCGTTTGCAGTTCTTTCGGCCAGCCGGGCAACGCTGCGCCTGTAATCTTGATAACATGGACGGCTCCGCTACCGGCATACTTGCCCTCTTTCATGGCGGTAAAGCCTGCCACGATCTCCGGCTTACCGTCACGGTCCATATCGGCCAGAGAGATTCTGACGGCTCCTTCTCCCACTTCCTGCGGTTTCTCCCAGCCGGGTAACGGACTCAAGGTTAGTGCATCCCAGATATATATCCGCCCTTTATCTGTGCCGGTAACAATCTCCGGCTTTTTATCTCCGTTAACGTCTGCCAGAATGCAGTTAACTATGCTCTCGCCGCTAAAAACCTTGACCGGCCAGAGTGCCTTGCCTCCTGACTGCCAAACGTAAAGACGTCCTCCTGATGTCCAGGCTATGACTTCATTCTTGCCGTCTCCGTCTATATCTCCGGCAACGGCACTTATCCCTGCACCCAATACCGTCCTGGGCCAGCCTTCCACAGCCGTGCCGTCGCATTCATAGGCGTAGAAGGCATTAGGGTTGGTTCCACCGGCCATGATCTCCTGCTTACCATCCCCGTCTATATCGGCTATTACCGGTGCCTGGAAAATACCTTTATCCGGTGCGGAAACGGGCCAGCCGGGCAGGTAATTGCCGCTGCTGTCGAGCAGATGCAGTTTCCCCGGTCCTGTCCAACCTGTAGCAAAGCAGATCTCCTGTTTGCCGTCGTTATTGAGATCGGCGGCTACCGGTCCATCATTATTAACCATGGCATTCCTGCCTTCATCACGGATGGACTTAGGCCATCCCGATAGCGGGCTGCCCGATTTATCAAGGACATAGATACGTGCCTCGCCCTGCTTTTCCATGGTGGCAATAACTACTTCGTTCTTGCCGTCTCCATTTATATCAGCTATCAAAGGGTTGGCCCTGACTCCCGCCCAAACTTCCACCGGCCAATCGCTCCAGGCGGGTGCTCCTGTGTTCACTATGCTCAACAATACTGTCGCTATTATCAGACAGCGCATACATCCGGCATCTCTCGCCGATAATCTCTCAAGAGATGCCACCCCTCCCCTCTCTTTGAGAATGATCACACTTTCTGCTATTGCTTTCCGTCTACCGTAAGTTCGTCATCCGGGGCTATCACCAGTATCTCATGTTCGTAACACCTTTTAAAATAGTATTGTTTCCAACCTTTTCTTGTATTTTCATCTACATAATAGGCGTCTTTTTCAGAATAGGCAGACAGATCAAACTTCTCCGGTAAAGCCTGCTTTTCATCGTTATCCGTAACTATGGTCACCGGTATACCGGCCTTGATATCTTCTGCCGTCCATGAACCCTTCTTGCCCCAGAAATCTCCTGGTTTAGACAACTCCATGCCTTTGCTGAGCATCATCACCCGGTAGCCTTTCTTGTCCACTCCCAGTTTCTTCATATCCACGCTGACACTGCCTTTGCACGGGAATGAACTGCCATACAATGTAACGGCTACCCAGTTCCCTTTCTTTAAGGTCGTCATTACCTGCAGGTCTCCCTGTGAGCTGATCGGCGGCTCTGCATACGCGTTGACCAGTGAAACAAAGGCCTGCTCTGCTTCTTTGTTATCCTGTCCCATTTCCGCTGCCGGATCGAATTGCAGGCTGACAACTCTGCCTTGGCCGTAATCCCTAACGGTTATGGCAGGTGCTGTGGTACCTGAAAACACGACCAGCGTCTTTGTCCCGGGAGAGGCAACTTCTACCTGGCGAAGGGCTGATTTACTGCCCAGCTTTATCTCTTGGCCGTTATAGGTAAAGGCTGCTGCCTGAATGCTCTTGTCCGTATACCTGATGCCGGCCAACTGAGCTGTCTTGTCCTGCTCTTTGGTGAGATCGGGCAGAGATACGGTGCACCTTCCCAGCATAACCAGCGTTCCGCCTGCTTTGACATAGCTCTCTATGGCGGCATAGGTCTCCGCAGAGATCCCTTTTAAGGCATAGGCTGGGGCTATCAGGACCGGATAGTTGCCGTAATACTCCCTGGCTCCTATCAACATGGCATCCGTATCCATGGCATATGAGAGTCTATCCAGCAACTTCAACTCTTTGGCTGTCTCCTGCTGCACCTCTTTGCCCAGCATCAGCAAGGTATTCTGGTTATGCAGAATAGATACTTTGGCCAGGTTGGCGGCATCTGCCCATTCTCTGGTATTGCGAATCAGATATTGCACCGGGGACAATCCTTTGGGGTTATTGCCGTAGACGATAGAGCGCCAAAGCTGGTTGTCCACAAAATGCGTACTTGCCTTGTGCCCTCTGAGAGACACAGTGTTATAATATCCCCAGGTATCGCATACATGTCCTCCTACCAGGGCATTAGGATAAATATAGCAGGGCTCGCAGTAATCCGCTGAGGCGACATAGTAGTAGTCCCCCCCCAATCTGGTCATGGCATCGTTATCCATACCGAATGACCAGCCTCCGAGTGCTGCTGTCGGTCTGAGTTCGACTATGTTCTGCAATCCCCTGCTATGACAGTAATCGATCAGTTCCTTAGCGAAACCTGTATTAATGGAGTTCTTGAAAAGGATATACCGGCGCCACCATTTATCCACCGGGTCTACCCAGGCAGCCTTTTTAGCCAGCTTGTCACTCATATCCCCAGGCAGAGCCTCGCCGAAGTTGCTGCGGCAGAACTTGTCGAACAGCGCCAGGTCGTCTCCGTGGAAATCTGCATAATTGAAGAATGCTTCGTCGTAATAAATTCCCTTGAAGTTACCATGCTTATTATACTTGGCCAGATATTCATCTATCAGGCTGTGATACATACCGCGAAAAACGGGAGAGAGTACGTCCGAGATGGAACCGTATGAACCGTAGACGTATTTATTGCCGTCTTTATCCCGAGCGGCCATATTCTCAGGCGCTTTACCGGGATGCACTAATGTCCAGACATCAATGCCTGCTTCGGCGGATGCATTGACCAAATTCAGTAGCAGATCTTCTGTGCCGGGATTCACCGACACCATACCCGGAAACTTCCCGGGAATATCCGATTTATGGTGAATAATGTTACCGCAGGCTAGATCGGCATATATGACGTCCGTTACACCCAGCCACTTTAATTGACGAAGATATATACGCAACTTATTGCTGTCCATCCCTTGCACTGTAAGAAAATCAACGAACATAAAAAACTTGCCTTTGAGTTCGCTGACGGGTTGATTCACCATAAGGCTGCTCCTCAGCATATCATCCGAGAACCAGCCGCTGTCCGATGTATTCTCCGATAAAGATGCGGTCGCAGCAACCTTATATTCATCGCTTCTCTTGCTCAACTCCGCCTTATCTATACGAGTTATGCCTCTCTCTCCCAGCCATGAGACGGCGTTCACCAACAGCTTCAGTTCTCCTCCCTGTGGAGCGCCTTCTCCTTGTTCCTGAGTGTCAAGCTTAGACCAATAGCCTGTTATAGCTCCATTGGCTACCACCCTTCCATACCCTATTTCACCGACTATAACCGCCGGAGTTCCATCTTTGTCTTCGACTATAACGGTGCCTTTAGGCCCCTTGCCTAGCACTATATGGTCATAGTAGGCATGTTTGTATTCATTCGGCATACCTTGCAGGATAGCATGTTTGGTCTCCGGCAGCGGCGCCATTGCCATCATATTAGTAGCTCGCAGGCCACGGCACACCTCGGGGAAGAGCGGCTCCTTCCAACCGCGATAACCGCAGGCATCGTGATTCAGCAAAATACCGCCACCGCAGTTCACATAGGCTCTCAACCGGTTTACCGGTCCCTGCTCCACTGCCTTCAAGCTGCCTATTACAAAGACATCGTATTTAAGAAGCTCCTCAACGGATGAGGGTATATCCTTGATAACGGTGGTTTCAAACCCTTTTTCCTGCTTCAGGGCTTCATATATGCCCTTGGCACCGGTGCTTTGTTCGTAAACGCCTATCTTTATCTGGGCAAGAGCATAGCCGCTATAAGCAATTACCCAGTATCCAATTAATAATCCCACTATAACTGTTTTTCGCATACTAAAGCACTCCCCCGTTTTTATTTTTACAGCCAACCGTTGAGACACTCGATTGTTTCTTGAATATCTCTTATCTGTTCCGCTCCTTTGATCTCACGCTCTATGATCAGTTCGCCGTCAAAGCCTATCTCCTTGAGCCCAGCCATGAACTCGGGATAGCACACCATGCCCTCACCTACCGGGACCTCCTTGCCCAAATTCTCGCCATCGGTGGGACAAAGGCCGTCCTTGGCATGGATATTCCTGACGTATTTACCGAAGACAGACAGAGAATCTATTGGGTTACCCTTGCCGTACATCAACAGATTAGCAGGATCCAGGTTTATACCAAGATTTCCCGTGCCAACCCTCTCGATAGTCCGCAACAACACTACCGGGGTCTCCTGTCCGGTCTCGAACCAGAACTCCAGGCTTCGCTCTCCGCAGTATTCGGCCACTTCTTTGATGGCATCTACAACTCCATTATAGGCAAAATCGGTCATATTCTCTGGTATGAAGCCGCAATGAGTGATAATAGCCGGGGCTCCCACCCGTTGAGCAAAATCCGCCCATTTCTTTAGTGAATCCACTCTCTTCCTGCGGTATTCCTCAGGTACCAGGCCGAGGGTTACCGGGCCTTCGGTAAAGTTCCATTTTCCAGGTCCAGGCACTCCGGCCCAGACGGCGCAAATACGTACGTCTGCACTGCTTGCAGATTCCCTGGCAGTATCGGCCACATCCAGGCGGGCCAACGTCATATCCCAGCTTGCCAACTGACAAACGTTGAGGCCAAACTTGCTTACGTGATCAAAGCAATGCCCCTTATTGCATAGATTATTAATTACTCCTATCTCCATTTTCATGTTCTCCTATGGGTTGCAACTTCATATCGAATGAAATATAACTTTTTCCATATCCAGGCTTCAAATTATGCTTCAATAAACAGAACCACCGTTAAACCATTTAGTTCCCCTAGG
>DHPR01000007.1:1575-9467 GCA_002410925.1 bacterium UBP13_UBA5359 | reverse complement strand
TAAAACCGGCTTAAGCCTCAGCATCTGTGAAGAAATAGCTACCGATTTGGGGGGGCATCTATATATTGAGAACCAAAGTGACGGTACAATAGTAATTACCGTTAACCTTCCGGTAGATATCAAACAGCAACTTGTTCATTAGTTACTCTACAATGCGGTATATATCGAAGGTTACAGCCCCTGCAAGCCTTGATACCGCTATACTCACAGCCTCTTTTCCGATATCACATCCGATCCACCGCCGGTTTAGCTTATCAGCGACTGCCAAGGTTGTACCGCTACCGCAAAAAAAATCAGCCACCAAATCGCCCGGATTTGAGGATGTCTCCAGAATACGGGTTAAAAGATTCTCATTTTTCTGTGTAGGATAACCCGTTTTTTCACTTGAAAAGCTCATAATCTGTATGGAATCCAAGCGGTCTTCCTGACTGCAATTCCAGGTATCCTCCAGAGGCCAGCCTTTCCCGAAGGGTTTACGCCCGTCACGCCGCCGATAACCTTCCCTGTATGGCAGATATGTCTTATTGAAGGTGAAAGATCGACTGTTTCGGGAATAAAAGAGTATGGTATCATGATTTCGTATCCAATTCCTGGCGCAGGATTTATAGCCGGATACCCAACCTATGCGCCAAATTATCTCTCTTTGAAAACAATCCGCTCCAAATATCTCATCCATTATAAGCCTTATATGACAGTTCATGCGCCAATCAAGATGGATATAGATAGAGCCGGTCGGTGCCAACAGCCTATGCATTAACTGCAAACGCTCATACATCATCTGCAGATAATCAGCACCCACACAGCGGTCGCTGTAACCGACCGTTTCCGGATGGCCGAACTCGCCTCCCGTAGCGTAAGGAGGATCGATATATATCAGATCGATTTGCCCCTCGTATTCAGGCAACAGGGCCAGCATGGCTTCACGGCAATCGCCTTGAATAAGAAAATTATGATTGGGATCTTCCGGTATATTCGGCATAGAAGCAGAATACAGGGGCATAGAGCGTCCGGGCATGTCCATCTTTATAACCTCAGCCGGCTGAATAGATTGCAAACGATAGCGCCCCGTAACCTCTATCGGATGCTTGCCCGGCCAGACAAGCCTTACGCCTTCACTTACATCCGTCATTCATATCTTCCTCTATTGCCGGCTCCTCGACATACCTGATAAAGCGGGCAGACACTCTCCCGATTATGCGCCTTGAAAAAAGAGATTGAGGATAAAATAAACCGCAGCCGCTCCCAGCGCCGTCAAAGGCAGAGTAAAGACCCAGGCCAGCACAATATTACTGGCTACCCCCCAACGGACAGCCGATAAGCGTCTTGATGCCCCCACCCCCATAATCGAAGTGGCAATGACATGTGTAGTGCTGACCGGTGCTCCCACAGCAGAGGCCAGAAGTATAACCATTGCCGCCGCAGTCTCGGCAGCAAAACCGTGTACCGGCTGAAGTTTCATCATTCGAGCACCCATGGTGCGAATAACCTTCCATCCACCGGTAATAGTTCCTACCGCCATGGCCAGCGCACATATGGCTATAACCCATACAGGAACATGAAAAGTGCTGATGACTCCGGTGCTGAACAGAGCCAATGTAATTATACCCATGGATTTCTGAGCATCATTGGAACCATGCGAAAAAGCCATAAAGGCGGCCGAAAATATCTGCAAGCGTCGAAAATGCTTGTTCACCCGCGTAGGAGATGTACGATGGAAGATCCAGTAAAGCAAGACCATGAAGAAGAAACCTACGCCCAATCCCAACAGCGGAGAGATAAGAAGAGATAAGAGTATTTTAAGAATACCGCCAATCTGGAGAACGGAAGGACCATGTGCCACCAGAGCAGCGCCTATAATACCACCGATAAGGGCATGTGAGGCGCTGATCGGCAATCCAAGCAGGGTAAGGACTACGTTCCAGATAGTAGCCACAATAAGGGCGCTGACTATAGTCAGCATGGTGACAGCTCCCGGCGACACTATGCCTTTGCCGATGGTTCCGGCGACCGAGGTGCTGAAAAATGCTCCGGCAAAGTTAAGCGCAGCGGCCATCAGCACAGCCGCCATCGGAGACATAACCCTGGTGGAAACTACGGTGGCAATAGAATTGGCCGTATCGTTGAAACCGTTAGAAAAATCAAACAGAACGGCCAGGAAAATAACTGCCAGGACTAACAAACTGAGTTCAGGCATGCTTTACTACCACCGTTTCCATAACATTAGCTATATCCTCACATTTATCGATAGCCGTCTCGATATGCTCATAAATTTCCTTCCATTTGATGGCGTCGACAGGATCGACGCATTCATCAAAAATACGAGCCAGGGCAGCACGGCTGATACGATCACCCTCATTTTCCAGGCGGTTTATTTCTATGCCGCGATCCATAATGCGACGTGCCCGGCGTAAATCGCGCAGATCTTTTACAGCCAGGCAGATCTGCTCTACGGCTTGAGTAAGTATGGAAGCCAGTTCCTTCACCTCCGGCGTAGGAACATTAATTTTATATAGGTGCATTCTGTCGGCCGTGGCCTCTATGTAGTCCAAAATATCATCTAAACCGCCGGCCAGAGCATGGATATCCTCCCTGTCTATGGGCGTAACAAAAGTACGGTTAAGACGATCCATGATCTCGTGAGTTATTATGTCGCCTTCATGCTCTAAATTGGTAATGCTTTTGAGCCTCTCTTCAAACTCATCGGGATGCTCCAGCATCGCTTCCAGCTCTATGGCTCCCTGATAAACGTTTGCGGCATCGCGTTCAAACAACTCAAAAAAACGCACGTCCTTCGGTATAAGTCCCAATTTATATCTTCCTCCCCCTGCAATCAGCTACTTATCACAGTATATTTTTATCCGCGGCACATGTCAATGTTAATCTGAAGCGCTCCAGCATCTTATCCAAATCGGCTTTTCCAACAGCAAGCGGAAGAAAAAGATAGACAACATTGGCTACCGGCCTCAAAATGATCCCCTGATCGAAACCCTGGCCGTAAAAATCCATCTTAGCCATATCTTCAACAGATAGAGGTTCCTTGCTCTCTTTATTCTTTACCAGTTCAAGTGCACCGCAGCAGCCGATAACCCGAATATCTCCTACCAGCGGATGATCGGCATATGACGCAAAATCATCCGACAAACGGCCTTGTAAATAAGCAACATTTGCAAGAGTATTCTCTGCCTCAAACAACTCCAGGCTGGCGTTGGCTGCTGCACAGGCTATAGGATTGGCCGTAAAAGTATGACCGTGGTAGAAGGTCTTTATTCCTCTTACCGGCTCGGCAAAGGAATCGAATACCTCTTCCGTTGTCAGGGTCGCTGCCAGCGGCAATGTCCCGCCCGTCAAGCCCTTGGAAACACACATAAAATCGGGAGCGATTCCTGCATGATCTGCGGCAAACATCTTGCCTGTCCTGCCGAAACCGGTGGCTACTTCATCCAGGATCAAATGCACATCGTAACTCTTTGCCAGCTCTTCGGCGCGTTTCACATATTCAGCGGGATACACAATCATGCCCCCTGCGCCCAGCAATATCGGCTCCAGTATGATCGCCGCTGTTTCTTCGGAATGTTTCTGTAGTGTTTCCTGTAACAGATCGGCACATTTGCAGCCACAGTCATCCTTTCTCAGGCCCAGCGGACAGCGGTAGCAGTAAGGCGTGGGAATGCGAATCGAATCATACATCAAGTGTCTGAAATGAGAGATGTAGATATCCACCCCTCCCACGCTCATGGCGCCGATCGTATCTCCGTGATATCCCCTGTCAAAGCAGATAAACCGCTTCTTTCCAGCCCGCCCTCGATTCCGCCAGTATTGTGTACTCATTTTCAAGGCGATCTCAACTGCACATGACCCGTTGTCCGAATAAAATACGCGATTCAGCCCCGCAGGAGAGATGGCTGCGAGCCTCCGAGAGAGCACTGCAGCCGGTTCATGTGTGATGGCAGCAAAGAGAGTGTGGTCCAATTTGGCAGCCTGCCTGGCTACAGCATCACTAATCTCTTTCCGGCAGTGTCCATGGACATTGCACCACCAACTGGCTATGGTATCGTAGTATGCTTTGCCATCAGAAGCATAGAGCTTGACACCTTCCGCATGCTCGATAAGCAATGGCGGCCTCTTTCTCAATTCATCCATCTGTGTGAATGGATGCCAATTGTGAGCAAGATCGGTTTTAATAATTTCGTCCATCATCGAATAGATCCCATCTTTCCAGGAAAGCCTCCCCCAGCCTGTCAAAATCGGTACTATAAGTGTCCGGTCTCTCAAGCCAATCGAGTTCTCCCAATACGGTTACCCCGGAGAGCTTCCTTACAGTTTCCACATTGTCTTCAGCGATAATTTCATCTGCTTCTGCCAAAACTCTCATAAATGCTATTCCTAATACCGGTATGTTCCTGGATTTGAGCGCTTCCACTGTTAATAGAGTATGGTTTATACAACCCAATTTGTTGGCACTGACAATTATTGCCGGCAGCCCAAGCTGCGCTGCATAATCCGATAGCAACAAAGAATCCGCCAGCGGCACCAGCGCTCCACCCGATCCTTCGCAAAGCACGATATCATAACGCTGCATCAGGTTATTCAACGCGCTGCTTATAATCCGAACATCCACGTCCTTCCCCTCCAGTCTGGCGGCGAGATGCGGAGAGGCCGGGTATGCAAAACGAACAGGTGTAATCAAATCAGGCGCTTCCGGCTGCGCCAGTCCGGCTGTATCAATATGAAGAGCTGCATCATCCGTTTCTTCACAACCGGTCTGCACCCATTTCTGACTGACAGCATTTATCCCCTTCCGTCTTAAAAATGCCAACAGCTGCGCACAAAAGATCGTCTTGCCTGCGTCCGTATCCGTTCCTGTTATGAAGAGCGCCTTTATTTTGCCGTGCATATGACAACCTCATATCCAACCCTGATAGATCCGAAACGAGCCAGATACTCCCGCTGGGTCCGATCCAACAATCCCTTTGTCCATACCAGCTTTGGCCTGGCGCCTGTTCCCCGTGTACCGGTAAGCTTTATATGCCTTAGTAATGCCCTGATATCGGTAAAATTATGGATATAAACCTTTCGCTCTATTTGAACTTTTTTAAAGACCTTAGCTACCTCGTTCGCCGTCTCATCAGCTGAGGCAAAGCCGCTGCAGGCCAGCTGCACCTCCGTACCTGCTGCCTGCGACAATGCTTCCGCCAATTCCGGATAAGTGTTTCTGGTAAAGTAGCTGAAAGCCAGCAGGCCGTCCGGATGCAGGCTGCTTTTCAGCCTGGCAAGTGTTGCCCGCAGTGGACCGGCCCAATGCAAAGCAGCATTCGATACTATCAGCTCCCAGGAGTTCCGGGGAAGCTCCTCCAGGCTGCAACATATAAATTCCACCCGGGCAGGAGCCGTGCGTCTTGCTTCCGTCAACATTCGTTGAGAAGGATCACAGGCCAATATACCGGCATCCGGGAATTTGCCGGCAAGCATGCGAGTGAGCAGACCCGTGCCGCATCCCACCTCCAGCACATTCCCGGGAGATGATATATCCAGCATACCCAGCATATCCTGAGCACAGAGGCGCTGAACCCGGGCATGACTCTCATAGGTGGAAGAGGCGCGAGAAAAAGCACGAAGTATATCTAGCTCAGCCATTGCCTGATAATCTCCTGAAAATCTGAATGTAAGAATGCAGCATGTGCGGCATCTTGAAGCATACAAAGCGGGGTATCCGAAACTCGGGCCAGCTCGTATGCTTCATCCGGCAAAGCTATCATATCGCGTGCACCATGCACCATAAGTGTAGGACGGATAGAGAGTGAAGCTTCATCTATGCGAGATAAGGCCAAATAATCCAACCCCGGTATTAATTCCTCAACGCTCATCACTTTTAGATACTCCTCCAGCAGACCAGTTCTGAACGCAGTCCACTCTTCCTTCTGAGCCGGCAAAAAGCTCTGTCTATAGAAGCCTTCCAGATAAAAAGCACAGTCATAGGCAATCCCGTCTTTAGCCAACTGAATCTCCTTAGGGCTGTACCGGCGCCGTATTCCCACCAAAACCAGCGATGCTACCAATTCAGGATAGGCCATGGCAAAATCCACAGCCGCAAATCCACCAAGTGACCATCCCAGCATAACAACAGGACCGAATTTGGACGACTTCAACCAATCGGCCAGCTGAGACAGAAGGCCGGGCTTGAAGGTATTGCGAATGTAGATGCGGTTTACCTCAGCTCGGCAACAGGACATAATACGCCAATCATATCCCCAGCCCGGCAGGCAAACAACATAAGGCAAATCAGCCCCTCGTTCGTCAAACCAAAAATTGCCGGAGTCCATCCATCACCTCAAGAGTATAATCAAGATCTCGTTCGGAGTGAGCCAGACATAAGCTGAAGCGTAACCTGGCCGTTCCCCTGGGAACGGTCGGCGGCCGAACAGCCAGAACTCTCAGGCCGGCCGCCCGCAGTCTTTGAGAGAGATTAAGAGCCGTTTCACTTCGTTTTACAATCACCGGCAGAATCTGACTTTCGCCGCCTGCCGGCCAACCTTGCCGACTAAGCCCCTTTCGTAAATAAGCAGCTTTCGCCTGCAGCTTTGCCGACATATCCGGATGCTCGGCTACTATCTTTAAGGCAGCAATGCTGGCGCAGATAGATGTAGCCGGAAGCGAAGTGGAGTATATGAAACCTCGCGCGTTATTGACAAAGTATTCCTTCATGGCATGCGAACAAGCGACATAAGCACCGAAGCTGCCGAAAGCCTTGCTGAACGTACCCATAAGAATATCTACTTCTGCAGTCAGCCCCAGCCTGTGCGCCATACCCCGGCCAAACGCCCCGGCAGCATGCGCTTCGTCCAACAGCAGCTTGCAGTTGAAACGCTTCTTTAATTCAACAATATCCGCCAACAGTGCGATATCGCCGTCCATACTGAACACGGACTCTGTCAGCAGCAGCGCTTCCCGGTATTTTTCCCTTTCTCTCTTCAGCAGATATGCCAGCCTTTCGATGTTGTTATGTTCATATCGGAAAAGCTTTGCTCCGGAGAGCACCGCCCCGTCTATCTGGCTGGCATGACAAAACCGATCAGCAAAGATTACATCTCCTCTGCTCACGAGTGCAGGAATCAGACTGATGTTGGCCTGGTATCCGGAATTAAAAACAAGAGCATCTTCCTTGCCCTTGAAGCAAGCCGTCTCAGCTTCCAGGCAATGATGCGGCGCTAAACTGCCGCTCATCAACCTTGAGGCCCCGCTGCCGGTGCCCCATTCATCCAGCCCCTGCCTGGCTGCAGCTATCAAACGATCATCATTGGAGAGACCCAGATAATCGTTGGAAGAAAAATCAATCAGCTCACGCCCAGATTCAATGACCCTGGCGGGATATCTGGCTTTGAGTTCGCTCAGCTTGCGCAGCGTACCTTCCGCGGCTCGTTTTTCCATATAAGCTTCTATGCGTTCCATGCCTCCAGCACCTCTCGAATAAGCCCCTGATCTTTCTCAACAGCCCGTCCTCGCTGCGTAAGATAACCTCCGATCATCATAGCATTGGCACCAGCCATGAAGGCCATACCCATAAAATCACCAAGAAAGCTCTCTCTTCCGGCTGCCAGGCGAACGGTGGCCATAGGATTGGCGATTCTGAAGACGGCAATAGTTCTTAATGCCTCGCTGATGCTTATTCGCCGACAATTTTCCAACGGTGTGCCCGGTATGGGCATCAAAATATTCACCGGTATGGAATCCGGCGCTATTTTTGCCAGCTCCAGAGCCATCCGTGCTCGATCTTCCCGGCTCTCGCCCATCCCTATTATCCCGCCACAGCAGATAGACAAACCGGCTTCTCGCGCCAGATCAATGGTGCGAAGCCTATCCTCAAAAGTATGGGTGGATGTTATCTGCGGAAAGTA
>DHPR01000007.1:0-1291 GCA_002410925.1 bacterium UBP13_UBA5359 | reverse complement strand
GCCTGAGAAACCGCATTACCCTCCTTATCGTTAAGGCGCCTGCCGCTGGTGACTATGCCAAATCTATCAGCTCCGTTAGCAGCCGCTGCATCAGCTGCCTCTACCATCTCGCCCACCGGAATCAGAGGGTAAGTCTCCACCTCCGTATTGCCCCGCACTGATTGCGCACAGAACTTGCAGTCCTCGCTGCAGTTGCCGCATTTAACGTTACATATGGTACAGGTTTCAAGCAGATTGTCGTTATGCCGGCTGCGTAATGCATCAGCCAAAACAGCCAACTGAGGCAACGGCAGTTCAAAAAGCTCCAATATCTTTTTAAATTGCATGGTAATCCCACTTTGTCCGCAACAACGGTTGATTTTCAAGAACTATAATAACACGTGAGGCGAGGTAACTCAATTTGGTCTCTTTCCATCATGCCCTGCGTGCGTATTCGGATTTCGCCAAGACCATGACCTGAAACCTGCCAGGCGGCCATTAAACCGAGTCAGAAAGAAGCGGACGCCTAGCGTACCAGCAAAACGCCTGCAACGATCAGCAGAACACCGAACAGCTTATGCACCGTCACCGTCTCCCGTAACAGAATGGTGGCCAGCAGGAAGGTCACCAGAGGAAAGCTGGCCGCAACGGGAACCACCATCGAGGCACGGCCGTGTTTTAAGGCCATGTAGTATGTCCACTGCCCTATGCCGCCGGCCATCAGGCCGGCGGTTACGACCATCAGCAGCGTCTGCCACGGCACCAAGCGCAATGAACCGATCTGACGCGAAGCCAGCATTACCAGAAAGAAGATCAAGGATATCCCCAGGCTACGAACTACTATAGCCTGCACCGGCGCCACCCTGGCCAGCGCCAGCTTCTCGATGATTGAAGCGCCGCCCCACAGCAACGCAGTCAGCAAGGCAAACAGAAAAGCCATTATGCTTCCGCCTTCCTCCGAACATGAATTTCACGAGCAATCTCCTCCTCAATAGCCAGTTGCGTCTCTTCCGTCCTGATCACTACGGCAGGAAAACGCTGATGCAGACGGATTACAGCACCCGGATGAAGGCCGAAGGAGACCAGCTTATGAAGGCGCTCATCACTTCCGGTCTGAATATAGGCAATCCTGGCTTCTTCCCCTATGTGGAGCCGGTCAACAGTGGTGATCAAACTATTCAGCGTTTCCTTAGGCTGGCGGCAACAGTTGCCCGCAGGAATAGATAATCCGTGCGGGCACTCCTGCGGATGCCCAAGAAGAGTGCAAATGCGATCTGCCGCCTCTTCAGAGAGGATGTGCTCCATTTTACAA
>DHPR01000001.1 GCA_002410925.1 bacterium UBP13_UBA5359 | reverse complement strand
TTTTTTTAAGATGTCACGTTCTTCCCGCAATCGATGGTTCTCTTTAAGTAGAGCCTTTAACTCTTCATGCTCCGTTGGGGTATAGCGAGAGCCGCCCTCTCCTTGAACTCCGTTGTATACTTATTTTGTTTCTGTCCTTTTCTCATGCCCTGAAGGCCCCCTTTGGCTTATTTTATCACTTTGCCTCTTGAAGTCTCCACTCTTTCGGGTACACTCTAAGGATCATTGCCTTACGTGGTAATACCACTCAGGATGAACCGGTCTTTCGTTCTCAGAAAGGCGGCCCCATGGACAGATCACAGGTCATGCGGATTGTCAGAGCCGCTGCCAAGCGTGCAGGCATCGATACGAACGTTTCCCCGCACTGGCTGCGTCATGCGCATGCAAGTCATGCCCTTGACCGCGGCTGCCCGATACACCTTGTTCAAGCCACGCTCGGACATGCTTCAGTGGCTACTACCAGCCGGTATCTTCACGCCCGGCCAACCGACAGTTTTGCCAGGTATTTGCCGGTATAGGGATGCTATTACTGGCTGCCCGCCATATAGCAAATCACCATAACTATTATGAACACGGCGATAAAAATACCAAGCCCCCAGTTACTCCATATCCTTTGCGTTCTCTGGAACTGTTCCACGCTATCCCATCTACGCTGTTGCCAAGCCCATTCATTACCTTTGATACCAAGAACTATCGCCATCACAAGATTCACATAAGGGATAAGGGTAAGAAGCGATATCCAAACGTTATGATTTATCCCCCATAGCCATTCAAACCAGAACGCGCCCCAGTTCCAGCCTCCGTTCCATTTCCTCACTTCGTATGGGACAATCACACCTGCCCCCTGTCCCGAAGTATTCTCCATGTTATCCATCCCTTTGCACCTCTCATCACAAGCTCCATCCCGGCCAGCTATCGACATAACATGCCGGGATAAAAAGCGGAGGCCCCTTTCGAGGCCTCGCGCCCCAGGGTCGAAACCGCCGGGGGTAGTAACGCAAATTAACTTACCATGAACCTTTAGGACTTGCCGGAATGCTTCCTGCTATACTCCTGCACTCTGCCATGGAGCCTATCACAAATGGCATCCATCTTCTTGAAAGCAATTCGCAGTTTAGCCGGCATGTTCTTCATGCCTTCTTCTCTGCTGCTCTGATTCTGGCATTGAACCTATCGCTTACTATGCGCATCTTCTTTACCGTTTCCCGCAGCTCCTCGGAAACGACGGCCTTTTTGTAGCTATAGCCAGCACCGGCAGAAGAGGCTGCTCTAAGATTCACAGGCATAAGTTCATCCTTTATCTTCGCCGAACTCCTTGCTCATATCTTTTACAATGGCATTGAATCTATTGCTGGCATTACGCATTTTCTTTACCGTGTCCCGCAGTTCATCAGAAACAACGGCCCGGCGCCCGTATCCACGTGTTGCACGCATAGATTCGTTATCTCCGCCGGCCATTACGGTTTGGACGAATGCTTCCTGCTGTATTCCTCTACACGACCATGTAACCGGTCACAAATAGCATCCATCCGCTTGAATGCAATTCTCAGTTCCGCAGGCATAACCGAACCGTTACGCTTATGAGTTCTTTTCCCTATCGGCTCTGCTTTAGCTCTGCTTAACAGCTTAGCCATAATCCAGGCAACTCCCTTCAGTAGTAAATGTTCATTACTTCGTTTTTCAAGTAGTGCCTCTGTTGCCGTAACACTCTGTCTACTTCTCTTATATCTTCCAAATCTTCAGCCTTTTCAATCCTACTGCTTAATTTCGGTACCCTTCGCAGAAACTCCTCTAAGAGCGCTCGAATCTGATATCGTATAGTTACAGAGTGCTCCTCCCGCTCCACGACTTTTATCATGTAAGCGGTTAGCTCTCCCAATTCCATTAAGCCTTCTAAATATTCAACTTTGAGAGCTTCAAACTCTTTATTCTTTCCCATTCTTACCCTCTGTATAACAAGATGACCCGCGATAAGCATTAAGCAAACAGGCTCTTGGCTATAGGCTTAATAATTCGGCATCACTGTACCTTTGCCGCATTGTTCAGTCACATACCTTTGAGCCTTCCCGCGATTGAAGCGCTCTTTCTCCCGCCTGGCGTCGTATTCGTAAGCCTCCATCTCGAAGGGAAACATAAGGCCGTGATGTGGCTTGCGGTATATCGTTACTTCATGGGCGCTGCTGCCGAGAAGCAGTAACGACATTGTGATCAACCTCCACAACTCAATTTAGCATAAGAGACGAAGCGCTACAATGCCCTGTACAGCTTTAAAGCCTCTGTAGCTGTACAAGGCAGCCCTTTTGTACGTTGATAACGATCTGGCCTGTGCTCTTCCCGATGGGAACCCCTGGCCGCCCGATGCCCTCAGCAGCAGTTTTCGCTATCTGGTAAAGAGAGCCGGTATGCCTGGTGTAAGATTCCATGATTTGCGGCATTCACATGCCACCCAGCTTATGCGGGGAGGCACAAATCCTAAAATAGTGAGTGAGCGTCTTTGACATTCCAGCATAGCTATCACGCTTGATTTGTATTCGCACGTCAGCCGGGGCCTGCAACAGGAGGCGGTAGATAAACTTGACGCGTCGTTGCAGAAAGCCATGGACAAGACCGCTCAGAAGTCCGGTTAAGGGGTTGTCGGTGGGTTATAGTAAAATCTTGGTATAATCTTATGCTGTTTATGTGATAATTATGGTATGTTTTTGGTCGAATATAGGTATATTTTGTCTGCCGCTATGAGATGAATTTCTGAAGCGGAAATTTGAAGCCTTCGAAGCTTCTGCCCCCCATACCAAACGTGGATCGGGGTTACATTTTTTAGGGGATACTGTATCCATTTTATTCAGGGTATACGAAAAAACCATTGTGCATAAGTGGGGGGGTCCCTCCTCCCTATAAACACACCCTAACGGGTCTATCCGGTTTCTACGGTAGATAACTTTTGTTCTTTTCACTCTTTAAAATGGGTTTGAAAAATTTGGGCTGAAAATGGGCTGAAGATTGCCCTTTTAACGAAAAATGCGGGTCCCCTTAAAGTCTGGAAACCCGCATTAATACTGGAAAAATTTGGTGAGCCGTACAGGAATCGAACCTGTGACACGCGGATTAAAAGTCCGCTGCTCTACCGACTGAGCTAACGGCCCGTTTTTAGAGGAAAACCATTGATAATTTTATGCGAAGCGCCTCTTATTGTCAAGCATGAAAAGGTGACAGAAGGTGCTTGTTTACTATCGTCTGTGCTCTGGCCGGCCCAACGGAGATCATTGATGCCGGCACACCGGATAGCTCCTCAAGCCGGGCAACATAGAGCCTGGCCGCCTGAGGTAGCTCTTCCGCTGTTACAGCATCCGTAATATCCTCCTGCCATCCCTGAAGAACCTCATATACGGGTTCACATTCAGCCAAAACATCGGTACGCTCTGGGAATTTATCAATAATGGTATCCCTATATTTATATGCAATGCATATCTTGATTTCATCAAGCCCCGTCAGAACATCCATTTTGGTAACAGCCAGGCTGCCAAGTCCGTTTACGGCGGCGGCATAACGCAACATAACCGCATCAACCCAACCACACCGACGTGGCCTTCCGGTGGTGGTGCCGTACTCATATCCGGCATCACGCAATCTATCCCCAACGGCATCTTTCAATTCCACTGGGAATGGTCCCTCTCCTACTCGCGTGGTATATGCCTTGGTAATACCGATAACACTGTCGATATCGGTTGGACCGATACCTGTACCCAAACAGGCGCCGCCGGCAATAGGATGTGACGAGGTTACAAAAGGATATGTTCCCTGGTCGATATCCAGCAGGGTGCCCTGCGCTCCCTCAAATAGAATATTTTTACCTGCTTTATTGGCTTCGCTTACTAACTGCGTGGTATCCGCTACATAATCCCTGAGTCTGTCAGCTAATTGACTATAGCTAGCATAAATATCGTCAAAAGAGAGCGGTTCATGGTTATATATACGCTGCAATACTCTGTTCTTATCCTGCAACACGGTCGTCAGCCGTGCTTCGAACGTTTTCGGATCGAGCAAATCACTGATGCGAATTCCGCAGCGATGCACCTTATCAACATAAGCAGGCCCTATGCCACGACAGGTGGTTCCGATTTTTCCATCACCACGTGTTTCTTCTTCAAGAGCATCGAGCAATTTATGATACGGCATGATAACGTGTGCATTCTGGCTGACGCGTAACCCTGCGGTATCAACATTGCGTGCATTCAATCCGGCAATCTCTTCCAACAGAACAGATGGATCTACAACTACGCCACCGGCAATGACGGAGATGGTATCGGGATAGAGTATACCTGAAGGTATAAGATGAAGTTTGAATTCCTGCCCATCTACAACCACGGTATGCCCCGCATTGTTGCCGCCCTGATAGCGAACAACCAGGTCGGCTCCCTCAGCCAGCATATCGGTAACTTTTCCCTTACCCTCATCTCCCCATTGGGAACCTACTATAACTAATGTAGACATTGAACACCCCCGCTTGCAATTACTCTATTGTAATTGCAAGAAACATACCTGCGTTAAAGCCTGCGTTAAAGCTCTTAAACGGGCAACAGCCCTTCCATACCTGACAAAATCTTTGTCATCAGGGCATATCAATGCTTGAAATGCCTGTAGCCGGTGAAAACCATCGTTATCCCATGCTCATTGGCAGCAGCAATGACTTCCTCATCACGAATGGAACCGCCGGGCTGAATTATGGCTCTTATTCCCGCGGCAGCTGCGGCATCGATTGCATCCCGAAAGGGGAAGAAGGCATCGGAAGCCATAACTGCTCCCTCTGCCCGCCCCTGAGCTTTTTTAACAGCCAGCTCAGCGGCGTCCACTCGGCTCATCTGGCCTACCCCTACGCCAACGGTAACGCCGTCGGCCGCTAGAAGAATGGCATTGGATTTAAGATGCTTTACCATCTTCCAGGCAAAAGCCAGATCACACCAGTCACGTTCATCGGGTTGAGCTTCGGTAACAACCTTTGCAGCCGATCTATCAAAAATTAATGTATCACGGTCCTGTATCAGCATGCCTCCGGTAACCTTCTTTATATCAAATCCGCTTGGAGTATATCCTTTTTTCCAATCAGTAACGCTCAAAATCCGGAGATTCTTCTTCGTTTTCAACACTTCCAGCGCCTCGGGCAAATATCCCGGAGCAATTACGGCTTCCAAAAAGGTGCTGGTCAGTTCATTGGCCGTATCTACATCCACAGGCATACTCAGCCCGACTATACCGCCAAATGCCGATAGCGAATCAGCAGCATAAGCACGCTTATAAGCTTCGGTAATATTATCGGCTATCGCCGTTCCACAGGGATTGGTATGCTTGATTACCACTGCCGCCGGCTCGGTAAAGTCCTTGATTATTTCCAGGGCTGCATCTATGTCGATAATATTATTAAAAGAGAGTTCCTTGCCCCAGAGCTGCTTTGCATTAGCTACTGAAGGCTCCGAAGAACTGCCTTCTGCGTAAAAGGCGGCACTCTGATGAGGATTCTCGCCGTAGCGAAGATCCTGTATCTTTGTCAGAGAAAGAGGCAATTGCTTTGGAAATTCAGGATGGCTTACCTCTTTACGCCCGCTCAGATACCTGAAAATCATACCATCATAAGCGGCTGTATGATTAAAAGCCTCTACAGCAAGCTTCTCCCTTGTTCCATAACTTAATGCACCTTTATTGGCTTTGAGTTCTTCAGCTATTTCGGCATAGCGTGAAGGATCAACCACAACGGCAACGCCGGCAAAATTCTTAGCTGCCGAACGTATCATGGAGGGGCCGCCGATATCGATATTCTCTATTGCTTCTTCCAGAGACACGCCTTCTCTGGCTACCGTCCGAGCAAAGGGATAGAGATTGACCACTACCATATCAATCGCCGGTATGCCGTGCTCCTGTAAAGCATTCATATGCTCCGGGTTATCCCTTCTGGCCAGCAATCCTCCGTGAACTCTAGGATGCAGCGTTTTAACCCTACCATCCATCATTTCCGGAAATCCTGTAATATCGGATATGCCTATCACAGGTATGCCTGCCTCCTTCAACGCCCTGGCAGTCCCCCCGGTGGAAATAATCTCCACATTAAAATCCTTCAAAACACGAGCAAAATCGATTATGCCCTCCTTATCGGATACACTCACCAACGCTCGTCTTATTTCTACAAAATTCAGCTTTGCCATAGTTCCATACTCCATATAATTGCCAATCAAGGCTTTCCTTCTGATTGCCCTGCAGATAAAATCGACTATATAGCCAATATCTCCGCTAAATGGTAATCATCCATATTAATTTTCTCCTCATGCTCCCATGCTTTGCTAAGCTTGCTATATACAATTTTATCCGATATTATGCCGACCATACAACCATGATCGCCATTTATCAATCCCTTGACGGCAGCCGCTCCAAAACGGCTTGCCAGTATTCGGTCAAGTGCCGTAGGCGAGCCTCCGCGCTGAACATGACCGAGAACACTGACACGCGTTTCAAAGCCTGTAAGTTTTCCGATTTCGGAAGCTACCTTAACGGCTGAGCAGGCTCCCTCGGCAACAACTATTATACTCGAGAGCTTGCCGCGCTTATACCCGGCACGCAAACGCTGTGCAATTTTTTCCGGGCAATATTCCATCTCCGGCAGAAGAATAGCTTCCGCGCCACCGGAGAGACCGACCTCAAGAGCTATACATCCCTTCTCTCTACCCATAACCTCGACAACGAATATTCTCTCGTGCGAATCTGCGGTATCGCGCAGCTTATCGATTATTTCCAGAGCGGTATTGACAGCGGTATCGAAGCCTATGGAATAATCCGTGCAGGATATATCATTATCTATAGAACCGGGAATGCCGATTGTTGGAAAGCCCCAATTGCGGTAAAGAGCATCGGCGCCATGAAAAGAGCCATCTCCGCCTATAACAACTAACCCGTCTATGCTGTTGCTTTTAAGTATATCGACTGCCTTTTTCTGTCCTTCCGGGGCACGGAACTCCGGCGAACGCGATGATTGCAGTATGGTGCCGCCTCTGTTGATAATTCCGCCGACGGATGCCAGATTCATCGGTCGCATCTCCTGGCAGAGGAGACCTGCATAGCCGCGTTCTATTCCCGTTACTTTAAGACCATTATATATTGCTGATCTGACCACGGCTCTAATGGCGGCATTCATACCCGGGGCGTCTCCGCCGCTAGTTAACAGGCCTATCTGTTTCACTCTTTACCTCACGGTGAATTATATTGAACAAAAAGAAAGAAAGCTGACGCATATCAACACTTCCGCCCAAAACAGTATATTAGCACAGCCTCTGGCAAAAGACAAGACAACAGCTATGGCCGCTACGACTTATACAGACTGTATCAGGGCATAATAGAGCCTACAACACCCATACGCTTGAACTTATCATAACGATTCGCAACCAGTTCTTCAGCGGACATAACCGATAGCTCGCTTAGATGACGTTTGATAGCCCTTTTTACCGCGGCTATCGTTTTTTCGTAATCATTATGCGCCCCGCCGATTGGCTCGGGAATTATTTCATCGATAACGCCCAATTGCTTAAGATCACTCGCTGTCAGTTTTAATATCTCGGCAGCCTCACGCGCTCTTCCGGCATCTTTCCAGAGAATGGCGGCGCAACCCTCAGGAGAAATAACCGAGTATACGGAGTTTTCAAGCATGAGTATACGATTGCCGACGCCCAGGCCTATGGCGCCTCCACTTCCGCCTTCGCCTATTATCACGGCAATAATTGGAGTTTTCAACCGTGACATAAAGCAAAGACTACTGGCTATGGCTTCGCTCTGCCCCCTCTCCTCTGCCCCTATGCCGCAAAAAGCTCCCTGGGTATCGATAAATGTCAATATCGGCCGTTTGAAGCGTTCGGCCTGTTCCATTAGCCGCATTGCCTTGCGATATCCCTCAGGATGAGCAGAGCCAAAGTTACGCTCGATATTTTCTCTCGTATTGCGCCCTTTTTGATGGCCGATAAAGATTACCGGCCTGCCATCCAGCTTTGCAAAACCGCCGACAATCGATTTATCATCTCCACAGCAACGATCGCCATGCAACTCAATATATTCATCAAATAAAGCCTGAGCATAATCAAGCGTATAAGGACGCATCGGATGCCGGGCCATTTGAGTTTTCTGCCAGGGCGTAAGATTTTTATAAAGACGTTTCTTAAGCTTTTCGGCTCTCTCTTCCAGAGTGCTTATCTGATCGCTAAGATCTATCTTCTCTGTTTCAGCAAGGTTCTTCAATTCAGCTATCTTACCTTCAAGCTCCTTGACAGGCCTCTCTATCTCCATCAATCCAACCATATAAAAGCCACCTCAATCCAGATAAAAGCTGTACAACATCGCTAGAGTAGCAACCATATCTTTACGCGCAGCGATAATATCCACAAATCCGTGTTTAAGTTGAAATTCAGAGCGTTGAAAGCCCTCCGGCAGCTTCTGTCGTATAGTTTGTTCAATAACTCTAGGACCGGCAAAGCCTATAAGCGCTCCCGGCTCGGCTATTATGACATCCCCCAGTGAAGCAAAGCTGGCAGCCACACCCCCCATGGTAGGATCGGTCAAAATAACGATATAAGGCAGTTCGGCTTCTCGTAACTTGGCTACAGCGGCACCGGTCTTGGCCATCTGCATCAGAGAGAGAATGCCTTCCTGCATTCTGGCGCCTCCCCCGGAAGCAGATATGACAAGCATCGGCAGCCTGTAATCAACAGCTCTTTCCATAGCCGCTACAACCTTTTCACCTACAACCGACCCCATACTCCCACCCATGAAGGCAAAATCTGTCACGGCAATTACTGTCCTGTATCCTGCAACGGATGCCTGGCCCGTTATAACGGCATCAATCTGACCGGTTTTATGCCTGCTTTTGATAAGCTTATCCTCGTATTCAGGAAAATCCAATGGATTTACAGATAACATATCGCTATCATATTCCTCCAGAGATCCTGCCTCTATGGTGATATCCAGGCGCTCTCTGGCTGAAAGACGAAAGTGATAAGAGCATTTGGGGCAAACCTTAAGGCTCTTTTCCAGTTCCTTATTATATATCGCATCCTCGCAACCAGGACATTTGGTCATCAAGCCATCAGGGACTCTCGAACGGCTGTTTTCAAGGCCCGTAGACGAATATCTTGGTCTCTTGGCAAACCAATCTTTTAAAAGCAAGGGGATATCACCTCCTATAACAAAAATATTCGGACAGCTTTCTGTCCGCTACCTGAACGCCAACATTATACCATATATTTCCGCTTGGTTTGTAGATGTTGACGGCAATCGGTTCATAATATATATTTAAGTTGCTATGAGTCTTGAAGAATTACGAAAAAAAATCGATACTCTGGACGAGAATATCATACAACTTCTGAGTCGCAGAGCCTCCATAGCTGTTGATATCGCTAAAATCAAGGCTCAGGCCGGAATGAAGAGCTTTTATGATCCGGTAAGAGAGAAGCAGGTCTATAACCGGATAACCGATCTCAATCAAGGTCCGTTACCGGACAAAGCCCTGCAAAGTATCTACAAAGAGGTCATGTCCGCTACGCTCGCTCTCGAACAGCCATTACAGGTAGCCTACCTGGGGCCTCAGACTACCTTTACGCATATGGCATGTCTGCAGCACTTCGGCAACGGTGCTTCATTGCTTCCCTGCGATTCCATCGATTCTGTATTTTCTATGGTGGAGAAACGAAGAGCGGATTACGGAGTAGTTCCCGTTGAGAACTCAACCGAGGGAGTGGTAAACCATACGTTAGACAGGTTTGTGGATTCTGATTTGGCAATATGCGGCGAGCTGTTTGTAGAGGTAACGCACCATCTTCTATCCACAACGGATATCGAAAAGGTTACAAAGCTCTATATACATCCCCAGACAGAGGCGCAATGTAGAACATGGCTGAGAAAGAACCTCCCCGGGATAGAGCTTTGCGAAGTTTACAGCAATGCCAGAGCAGCTGAGTGTGCGGCGGCTGATTCCTGTAGTGCGGCTGTTGCCGGCAAGCTGGCAGCCAACCATTTCGGTCTTAACATTCTGGCGGAACATATTGAAGATAGTTCCAGCAATCGAACACGTTTCCTGGTCATAAGTCACACTCCGCTGACAGAGGCCAGCGGGCGCGATAAAACTTCTATAATCTTTTCTGTCCGGCACCAGGCCGGCGCTCTCTATAAGGCATTGCATCCCTTTGAAAGGCATGCAGTCAATATGACTATGATAGAATCACGTCCTACAAAAAAACGCCCCTGGGAATATATCTTCTTTATAGATGTCCAAGGGCATCATACATATCCGGATATAGTAGAATCCCTCAAGGAAATGAAAGAGCATGCGCTCTTTATAAAGATCCTCGGCTCCTATCCGGAAGCTGATTAATCTACGGCAATGCTTCTCGCTGACGACTTCCACGAAGGCGATAGAACACCGCCGGAAACAACAAATTTCAAGCCGTCTTCAACAGTCATTTCCAGCAGCATAACTTCATCACGCGGCAACAATACAAGCCAGCCCGAGGTAGGATTTGGGGTGGTTGGCAGAAAAACGCTCACTATATCGGCCTCTTTTTTCTGCTTTATCTCCTCTATGCCGTCGCCGGTAATAAAGCCTATGGTATAAACACCCTTACGCGGATATTCCACTAAGGCCACTCGCTTGAATGCTGCTGTTTTATCTGAAAAGAGAAACTCCACCAACTGCTTGGTAGGCGCATAAACATTCTTTGCCAAAGGCAAACCGTTCAGCACCGTTTCTATCGTCAGCAGTAATTGGCGCCCGAAAACATTGGTAGCAATAAAGCCGACTGCCGCTATCAATGCCAGCGTGGTAATAAACCCGGCCGGCGTAGCCAGAAAAGGTGGCAGATGAAAAAGAGCAAAGATGCGCCCCAGCGGCCCGCCTATCAGAGAAAAGACTACGGTTATAACGTAAACCGTGATAACCAATGGCAGCAATATGCCTAATCCCGTAAGAAAATACTTACGCAAACTCCGTCCTAACACTCACTCTTCCTCCTCGGCCTGAGCCGG
>DHPR01000039.1 GCA_002410925.1 bacterium UBP13_UBA5359 | reverse complement strand
ATGAAGCATCCCTGGTGCATCCAGCCTGGCCTGCCTGGGCACTGTTACTGCTCCTTAGCACTTGCTTTGTTGCGCTATAATAATTCACTTATCAAATTAGTTAATGTATGTCCCCTACGCGTTCGGCCAGGCTTTATACCACTATGCCACCATGATTGCAATAGGCGTATGTCCCCTACGCGTTCGGCCAGGCTGTTGAAAAATGTGCTAAACCAGATATTGCCGGCTCGGCACAAGAATACGTCGGGGCTACGCCTTATGAAAGGACAAAAACAGACCAGGGTATCGTAACGGCTATCGCAGCCGGAAGTTGAGTATTCCAGAGTTGAGAAACGGTAGCTTCTCTTCGGAGCTGTTCAAGAGAATACAAAGAAGCGAACAAGCTCTGGTACTGTCTTTGATAGAGAGGGCGGTCAGCGAAGTGTCCATCTGTAAGGTCAATACCATTGTCGAGGAGTTATGCGGAACAGAGTTCCCCAAATCAACGGTATCTCATCTATACAAGAAGCTGGACCCGCTGGTGGAAGTCTGGAACGGAAGAGATCTTAGCGGGCAGGAGTACCCTTTCGTGCTAGTGGATGCTCTGGCGATTAAAGTCAGATCGAACAAGCGCAAAAAACCAAATGGTTATAAAAAAATACTTCCAGTTTCAAGCATCGGCATGAGACAAAAATTAACGACGATAGTCCCAAAAATTGTAACCGCGATTCCCGAAGATTTTCGAAGATCACTTTTTCAGGCATTTCAAGGCCAAATAAAGCCGTCTGGTGAAAATATTTTTTGTCAATGATGGATTTGATTTGGAAAGTTAGATGAATATAGATGCCAACACTCAGCCCATATAACGCTCATGGTCAAACTGATAAGTCAGATTTGACAGCCAAAGATTAAGTACTTTTCATAAATCAGATACCTCTCATCGATTTAATTAGATTTTTATATCAGATCCTTCATATATCCGAGAAAGGCGTCATACTGCAAATCTGAAAGCATAGGTAATTCGCTGTCGGACAGCCCAAGTCGGGTCAAAACACTCTTGCGAAGGTTGACGCTGCCTCTTTGAAACTCTTTGGAGGAAACCTGTTCACCTGCTTGAATTTTTGCGATAAGCGTTTTTCCGGCCACAACGGTCATCGTTTCTTCGTCAATCACACGAAACTTTTGGGCAACGATTTCAAATTCGTGTAGGCGATCGGCTTTGCAGATCTCTTCCAACAATACCCCGCGCATCTTGCATTCCTCTTGAAATGCTTCCGTGATCGCTTCGGTGATGGATAGGGCAGGAAGCCTTCCGGAAGAAATCATTTTCTCAAATACATGTTTTGAATCTTTGAAGCTTGGATTAGCAGTGAAATTGTCCTCTGCAATCGTAAATGCAACCAGCACTGCATCCCCATATTCTTTCTCGCTGTTTCTACGAATACGCCCGCTCAACTGAATGTAACTTTGCAGGGAACACAGCTCGCAAAAGCCGTAGCGGAATGAAAAATCCATACCGCATTCTACGCAGCTTGTGGCCACCAGCGTCCAATCTTTGAGGGATTCCGATTGGGAACACAGCCTTCGCTCAATCTCGGCCATCGTGCATTCTTTATCCTCCGGTGTGAGGGCAGAGGAAAGATGCAATACATCGCATCCCTGCTGACGTAAAAATTGGGCAAAAGATGCGGCGGATTGGACGGTGTTCAGCACGACGATTTTAGAACCATGATAATTATTCAGGTATGTCACAAGTTCCGCCGCTCCATGAAAATGCGGAATACTGCCACTCCATGCATTCAGGTCAATCCTTGATTGCTCAAAGACGTTCAGGTTTTCCAAAATCCCTGGAGGCAGCAAGGGTAAGGCACACAGCCGAGCCTGTTTTTGAAAGGCAGGATTCTCCCAGAATTTTACCGTTGTGGCGGAACACATACAGATACGGCATGTCCATCGAGATGCGAGTTCGGTCATCCATTTCCATGCGGGCAGCATCAGACCGGCAGGCAAAGCGGCGTGGTACTCATCAAAAATGACGCCGCTGCCTGGAAGCTGGTGCAGCTTGCGCAGCTTAGCCGGAAGATTTCCGGCCAACGTCTCAAAGAATTGAACCGCCGTGGTGACAATAATGGGAGCTGTCCAGGTCGCCGCCAGACGCCGATACTCGAGATTCTCAAAATCCGCCTGATGATGGTGCTCGGCCATAACTTCTTCAGGATCCTCATCGTCCAGCACAACAGCTTTCCTGAGTACCTCCACCGTCTGGGAGATGATATTGGTGTATGGCAATACCACGAAAATGTGCCGCAGATGATGCGCCTGCGCAGCCTTTAGCATATGCGCCATGACTGCCGTGGTTTTCCCTGTACCTACAGGACTGTCGCAGTATTCCATCACGGCGTCTGTTGCGGTGCCTTTGCAGTTGTAATAGAGAAAGTTACGCAGACGGCTGCGTTCGCTCTCTTGCTCTGCGTGATCTTGCAAGTTCTGAACATACCTGTCCAATCGAAGCCCCCGTTCTTCCCAGCGCGCTTCCGCACCTGCCGGCTGTTCACCGGCTGTATCCGAATAGTCGGCGTCCACCAGACAGCTCAGCAGAATGCGGTATTCTAGTGCTGAAAGCTTTGCCGCTTTTTTATCAGTGGGTGGCGGAAGCTTGCCAATCTCTTCAGCATGAATTTGCAGATATTTGCAGAGGTTTTTGTCAGTGTCGGACATGGCGGTCAAAAAACGGAAAGGCGAATCTGCAATTTTTTGCGCAGACATATTCGGCAGTCCCGGGCGGTGATGCGAGTATACCAGAGTAGCCTCCGGACATTCCGGCTGGTCTCTCAACAAATATTTTGCACCTGCGTCCCGATGCTCAATTGGAAGCCTTTTCGCTTGTTTCTTTCCGTAAAGGACATCTTGATTTTCCCCTGCCAGCTTGCCCACATCATGAAGCACTGCCGCCGGATTCAGAATCTCTCCATAAAGCTCAGCCTTCTCTTTGGCGATATACGGAGCTATTGCCTCCAAATTTTCGTGCACCTTTTTGATTACCCCGCGTACATGGGCACGGTAGGATTGTGCCGGCCTGCCGCCTCGGGCACTGTGTGCAAGCGGAATCATAAAGTTTCCGTCAGATCCGCCACGGGGGCGGTTTTTCCGTCCAGCTTTTCATTGAGCTGTGCGATACTTTGTTGAAACGCCGCTTCATCATACTCTTTCCAGGATGTAGCCGGGCCGGTTCCACCCGCTATTCGAACGGGGGTAAGCGCCTCGATGATGCGAAAATCGTTATAAGTACCACGAGCGCGGTTATGCTCCACATAGAATGCGTATCGGATATCCACCTGCGGACGAACATATGAGGCTGTCTCTTTGTACGCATGGGGGATCAGCCGCAGAAGCAGTTCAATATCTTTTTTCGTGCAACGAGTTTTTTGCGCCGCCGTTGCATTGATAAAAAACGGCATAGCATACAAGCCATAGGAGATAACTCGGTATGCGAGTGGTCCCATTTTTTTGCTTTTGTTTTCCCCTTCGTTTATGACTTTAGTAGTTGAAAGACGTTCAATTTTAACAGGATCGACAGAAACGCCTAATCCAAACTGAACTACGCCGGAAGCAATGTGCTTGTTTTTACTGTCATCATCTTTTTTTTCTAGCACTGTAGCTCCAAACACTCGAGCGTCCCAATACTGGCTGAGAAAATCTTCGGTCTTCATATTGATCAAGTCGGCAAATTTCACCGTGTTGGTTTCAAATATACCGAAGCCTTCTTCCGGCAAATTCAGCTCTTCCGCCAATTCCTTCCAAAGAGGCGAATCCTTGGCTTCCACCAGATCGCGCAGCTTCCTCTTAAAAGAGACCGGAGAAATCTCTCCCCGTCCGTCTTGCCTGGTTCGGGGATCGTTTTCGCGGTCGGGATCCCCGTTGGGGTTTGAATTGGTCACATCAATTAAAAGCAGGCCTGTCCCTCTGTTGATGATTTCACTCATTGCTGTTCTTCTCCTTCATATTCGGTTTATTTAAGGAGTTCTTCTCCTTCTTTTTGTATGGGATAACGGCTAGATATCCCAAAAACACCTGGACCTGCTGAGCGGGGCTGAACTGCTCTGGAAGTTCACTTTTCGCAGCCACAATTTTCATGCTGACTTCCTCAAAACGGGCGAGGATCCATTTTGCCAGTCCGGCATTTTCACCGATGGCGCTCTCTGCCCATGCAAGATAGATCTTCATCCTGTCACACAGGCGGTTAAGTCCCTCCACGGGATTCTCTGAAATAATTGCCAGCATTTCGTTTCCTATAAGTTGCGCTGGGAGTGAAGCCTGTTTATCCCCGCTGTTTCTGACCTGAACACAGTACTCCTTGTGTAGCATGTCTGCCAGTTTCAAAAACTGCCCTACGTTAAAAGGTACATCCAACATATAATTCTCCTTTCTGATTCCTGTCAAATAAAGCAAAATAGAAAGCAATGACGCAAACATGGCGGCCTGCCTTGCCTGTGTTCGGGATTGCTTTGTGGGTGGCAGTACATAATCTACAATCAGTTGATATGCCATATCTCCCAGCAGCCAACGACTCTTTTGTACGGTCAGCTGAAAAAACCGCTCTACCAGTTGGGAACGATCCGTCTGCAAATCCGGCATATAGAGACGATATATCTCGTGAAGCGAGGCGTCGCTTTGCTTCATTGGCTTTCCAGAGCCGGATTGGATATAGTTAATTTTAAACAGCTGGCAGATTTTGCTGGGTGTGGGGCAAATCGGCTTTATAAGAATGTTCCCTTTTTTATCTCGGACTCTTATCTCTATGGGCGGAGTGTTTTGAGACGCGGCCTTCCATGTGAGCAGGTTTTCGCGAAGTCGCTCTGCTGTAAAGAAGGTTTCATACACAACCTGCTTTCTTCCCGCATCCAGCGTTTCCAAAAGGATCAGATTGACTTTTGTATTTGGATTCTTGCGCAAAACGTCCTCAAGGCTTCCAAGCACCTGTTTGCACAGCACTTCATAAACAACCTCTGCCCTTTCCCGATATTCTTCCGGATCATCAGAATCGGATGGGTCGCCAAGGATTTTGGCCAGATAAGCATTGTTTTGCGGGTCTTCCGGCAGATAGGCCAGCAGCAGGTTCGGTTTTTCGCGATTACTATCGCTCATAGCTTGCCATGACCTGCCTTTTCTGGAATCGTCCGTCAGAAACGCAAGGGCGTCGTTGATGGCACGGATTTCATTTGTTCCGGCCTGAAAAGCCTTCGTACCGGTCATAGTATAGCGGGTAAGGCATGGAGTATCGGATTTCTTGGAGTACAGGTAAGTGAGGCCCAGCAGAGGGATATTGGGGTTTGGATACTTATCTCCGACTCCCACAGCTTTAGTACCCGAAAAGGGGGAGATGATAGTGGCTGCTTGTTGCTCGGAACCTTCTTCGACGTGCTTGCTATTGAGAAGTTGGATCAGAGCACGCTGCGTTTCAGATGAAAGTACCAGATTTTCGTACTTCCTGGTTTCATACATATCATAATAAGTCATGCAGCCGGCGATATATTTTCCGTTTTTTGATTCGTAAGTGCCGATCAGCAGTATTTTGATCAAGTCAAGCAAATCCTCCTGCCCGCATCGCAGAATTTCCTGCCGGAGAAGCTGCGTAAGATTCTGAATAAAAATAGACTGCTTTTCTTCCCGAGGGAACACAGAAATCAGTTGCTTCAGCGCGGCCAACTCCGGCTGCTCCGAAGCCAAAACCGGTTCCAATTGTTTTGCCGACCACTCTGAAATTTTAACATCGGTGCATTCTGGATTGATAGAAGAATAATCCAGCTTGGACAGCAGCATCAGCTTCTCGGATAGCTTTGCTTTTTCCCATGCGTCATCGCCAATTTTTTTGCTCTCACTAGCCGACAGTAGAGGTTTTTGCGTGCGAATCGCGGGGAAGCTGTTATGATTTCCCTTGCTGTGCTTCCAAAGCGTGGCAGTCTGTTTCTTTTGCAGAATTCGAAGGCCCCGAGGCGTTCCGTTATCATCAAGTTCAACCAGAAGGCAATATCCCTTGCCGACATTGCCGACATCGGGATGGGTGGTGGATTGTAAGAGGCCGTGACGTTCCAGTGATCTACTGAGCTCATAAAGTTCATTGAGCATAGAACATCACCCCCTTGCAGATTTCCACGTTCTGTATAAAAATCGGTGATAGGCTGCCTTCCGTAGGGCGACTATACATTGTTGAAAGCATGGAAGGGATTATGAGATTGATGGAGGAATCAACCGAGGTATTCTTCCGCAATGGGCCAAAATAAGAAGGGGTAAACTCCTTCCAGCCAAGGAAAACGGTCGTATGAAACTGTCCTGATTCTATCCGCCGAAGGAATACTTCTTGAAGCTTGTGCTGTGGGTTATTATCACTGTGAGGCGCTTGATATGCCTTGATGATTCCGTATACTTTGTAGCAGACATTCTCCAAAACCGTCGCAAAAAGCTGAAAATTCCCTGTTCCATTTTTTCGCAAAGGACCGCCATAATTGGTGGAATACTTATGGAATACGATCGGAGAGCAAATCTCAATCTTTTGAGGCTCAAAATAGGCTTCCTTGGACATAACAACACACTCGAACATGCTTTTCAATGCGGATTTGGTAGGCGCGGGATACGATACCGGGGAGGAGCCTGTATCAGGCCTTGTAAACATGGCAGCCTGACCGGCAATTTCAAAAGAGATAGGATAGACTTTTTCGACCACATGACCACTCCTTTCTTTTTGATAATCAGAGCGCTCGGCTGATTTTCTGATATTTTTACTATATGATCTTCTTTCCCATTTGTCAATACTACAAATTAAATGAATTTATTGCCTTCTTGCTCGACGGAGCCTTTTATGTTATTATCGCTTTAAGGGAAACGCCCTGTGGATTGAAATATTTAATTTGTAGTATTAGAGCCAAAATAGCAGCCGCACAACATTTTGTTTTACGGTTGCTATGCTTTTCTCCTCGTGCTTTTTCGTTTAATCCTGACTTTTTTCATCTAGAGCTATTATTCTGTGATCGTCCGTCGACAGTTTCATCTGACTGATTGCAATTATGTTCAATTTTTTAAGGCGTTCCGACTGAGGCATTCCGTCTGCAATGAATACTGCATTCAGGTTCTCCATGTTAGAAAGGCAAACAAGCTACGAAGCATTTGCATAATAGGGTGTTTAGTGCAAAATAAAAAGGGACAAAGTTACAAAGAGAATTCCCCACTTTTGCAACGATAAAATCCCCACAAATGCAAAAGCCATTGCAGGCACCAGAATTAATCACTATCCTTGTAGTTGAAAGACTTCAGGAGGTGAAATCAGAAAGAAAAGAGCGTATCCAAGCTCGATCCATATAAACGGAAACGCCCAATTCACGTCCCGCTTTCGGCATCGGCAGCGGCATGCCGTAACCACCTGCCAGCCTGTAGACCAATTCCCTTCTGACCCTGGATACCGGCCTTCGCCTGCTGCCGGCTCTCGGTTCGAAGATAGTTATTCCTGCCTGCTCGCAAGTATTCTCTATTTCTATCTCTATTTCTTGTCTTCTCTTTATCAAATCCTGTATAGTTCGGGTATGCTTTTTACTTGCCCTGCTCGATGCCTCTCACCATTACATGGTGAAGCATTCCTGGTGCATCCAGTCTGGCCTGCCTGGGCATTGTTACTGCTCCTTAGCACTTGCTTTGCTGCCCTATAATAATTCACTTAGTCAAATTAATCAAGGTACAACGATTACCATTTCGGTGTCATTCTTTCGTGAGACAACGCGCGTACGTCCCCTATATCCATAACTGCAGCTTAAACCTACGGTAATTTAGGTTATAAATTTGAATTGAAAAACAATTCTTCATTTTTATAACTTTAAGGATAAAATTTATACAAAATGGCCATCTTAAAGCCAAAAAGGAAAACCCACTTTTAACTAAGTTAAAAAAGTAGGTTTGTCAGCTTGGTGGAGGCGAGGGGATTCGAACCCCTGTCCGAAAAGGCTGTCATCGGAGCTTCTACGAGTGTATCCTGCGCTTTGAGTTTCGCCTTGTCCGCTCCCGCAGGCGGGATAGAACTACAGCTATCCTGTAAAATTCCCCTCGGGCTTACAGGAATGGGCCTTTGGGTAGTCGATCTTAGTTGATGCCCCGCTCGGCCCGATCGACGTAGCCGGAAGGACAGGCGCTTATATTAAGCGGCCAGAGCCAAATTATCGTTGGCGTTTATAGTTTTCCCACAGTTTAACGAGCTTATGGAACCTCGACTCGCTACTCCGACCCCATCACTTCCCGTCGATACCTGTCGCCCCCATGATGAAGTCACTCTATAAATCATACCATATTGTGATACCGTGTCAATCAAATTCGGGCAGCTTCAATCCGCTCAGCTCCGCATAGGGCAGGATGTTCTTCATCATCTTTCCGAAAGTGTCCGGCCGCAGCGATTGCGCTCCGTCGGAAAAGGCGTGAACCGGATCGATATGCACTTCAATCATCAGGCCGTCGGCTCCGGCGGCCAGAGCAGCTTTGGCTATCGGCTCCACCAGGCGCCATTGTCCGGTGGCATGGCTGGGGTCGGCAATTACCGGCAGATGGGTAAGATTATGTAACAGCGGTATGGCATTGATATCGAAGGTGAAGCGAGTAGCCGTCTCAAAGGTACGGATACCACGCTCGCAAAGAATGACATTGTAATTGCCCTCCGACAGAATATATTCGGCAGACATCAGAAATTCCTCGACAGTAGCGGACATCCCCCGCTTTAACATAACCGGTTTGCGGATACCTCCCAGCCGGCGCAGCAAGGCAAAGTTGCTCATGTTCCTGGCGCCTACCTGGACGATATCTGCATATTCGGCTACCAGATCCACATCCTCTGGTGCTATAACTTCCGTGATAATCGGCAATCCGGTCTCTTCTTTGGCCCTGGACATCAACCTGAGGCCTTCCTCTGCCAAACCCTGAAAAGCATAGGGTGAGGTGCGTGGCTTAAAGGCTCCGCCACGCAAAACGTTGGCTCCGGCGGCCTTTACCCGCCGTGCGGTTTCCAGCAGCTGCTCTTCACTTTCTACTGAGCATGGTCCGGCCATGACGGCCAGATGACCTCCGCCTATTTTGAGACCATTGGCCAGTTCAACGATACTGCGCTCCTGCTTGACCTCGGTACTGGCCAACTTAAAGGGCTTCAGAATGGGAATAACCTGCTCCACGCCGTCAAAGCTCTCCAGCGCCTGCAGCCGGGTCTTACCCCTTTCATCTCCTACGGCGCCGACCACTGTCCGATCGGTGCCGCGTATGACGTGAGGATCATAGCCAAAAGCCTTGATCTCACCAATTACAATTTGCAGCTGCTCCTCGCCGCTGCCGCGCTCCATGACTATGATCATATCCCTTTACCCTCCCTTGCCGAGATCACTTTTTAAATTGTTTGACGAAAAATCTGCCGGAAAAATCAAGATAGATTTATTCTACGAGGAAAGGAGACATACGTCAAGAAGAGCGGGGGAGTTTCAAGGCATAGCAAACAAAAGGCAGCCCCGGTATCCTTGCCGTTACCGGGGCCGCCTTCCGCCTACACTGTTGCGTTATACTCTTAATCCATCTTGTTCTGCCTGTGGCACTCCTCTATCACAGCTATCTGCTGCCGCACATGCTCCAATTTAACCTCCAGGGGAGCGCCCTTTAGCAGAGCATCATAAATGTTGTTATAAAATCTCCTGGCCATGGTATAGAAAAGATTGGATTCATCTTCCGGCACGTCCCAACTCTCTTCATGCCATTTAAGCTCCTCGCCGCAGTAGCTCGGCCCGGGCAAAGGTTCTCTGATTAAATCCTGTTGCGGCATCTCTTCAGAATTAAAGTACTTCCAGTCGATATGCGTCATGTTGCCGGTAAGACCGCCTCTGGTACCGAATACCTGATAAGTGTACAACGGATAAGCACAACATGAGGATATCTCCAGATCCACCGTAGGTTTGCCCTGACGATGCATAATAAGCTTGACATGATCTTCGGCGTCGCCGAAAGAATTATCGGTTCTATCCATCAGGCATAATACCTGTGGCATAGCATCACGCCCGACAAAATGCAGTGCCTGATCCAGCGGATGGGGACCGGTATTAAGCAAACTGCCGCCATCCATATCCTGCAGCGTCTGCCAATCCCACCTACGGGCAAAACCGTTGAAGGCAATCTTGACCATGACTATACGTCCCAACAAACCGGAATCGATAATCTTATTTACCTGCAGGTAGTAGGGAGCAAAACGTGATTGTTGAAAGACGGCAAAGAACTTACCCGCGGCCTTAGCCTTTGCAATCAGCATATCCACATCAGCAGCCTTGCGAGCCAGCGGTTTCTCTGTTAATACATTGAAACCGGCATCCAGTGCTTCGGCAGTTATAGGAACATGCAGATGACTGGGAGAAGCATTAACAACCAAATCCAGGTCATCACGCTTCAGCATCTCTCTGTAATCGGTATATGTTGCGTAGCCGAACTCCTCTTCAGCTCTGCGGCAGCGCTCCTCCAACGAATCTGCCACCGCCACTACCTGATACTTATCGGAAACCAGCTTTCTAAATGACTGATCGTGAATCTCCCGGCCACTTCTGCCCTGGCCTATGATACCTACTCTTATCTTCTTCATGATTATGCGACCTCCACAGATTCTTTTTTTCCGCCCTTAAAGGAGCGCTCTGCTGCATCCAGCATAGCCATAACTTCGAAGGTGGTTTCCAAGGGGATCGGCGCCTCTCCCGTTCGGAAGAATTTCTCTATCTCAAGCAGCAAATCGGGATAATGCCGGCTCATATCCACCACGTAGGGCGCCGCCTTCTCTTTGCTACGCAGACAGCCGCCGTATATGCCGGCTCCTACGGTGAGCTCTACTACACCGCGGCGTCCGTCGCCATATTCCACCACCGAGACCGCTCCAGCTTTATCCTCTACGGTCTTAACTGTGGCTGCGCCCGCTCCCATGGCCCGCTGCAGCATTTCAAAGGAATGAACTCCATACCAGATTATGGAACTGCCTGCCGGAGCCACGCCCAACGGTCCGTAAGTAGTGGTAAAATAGGGCTCGGGCATCTGTACGCAGGCTTCCAGCAGCTGAGGCACAAAGCGCAGCGTCGATGTGGAAAATACCTTCAAGTTTTTGCTCTTTGCCAATTCATAGATCTTTCTGCCCTCCGCAATATTGCCGGCCATGGGCTTATCCAGGAATATCGGCTTGCCCAGATCGGCACAGCGGCTGAAATATTCCAGATGATAGGCAGGGTCATTGATCTCCAGCATTACAGCATCGCAATCGGCTACGGCTTCATCGAAATCAGTGGTTACTTTTACGCCCCAGCCTTCCATCTGTTTCTGCCTTGCATCCAACCCTTCCTCACTCTGAAAAGGTGTAGGAAAGCGCAGGCAACTTATCGCTTTCAACCCCGAAACTCTCTTTTCGGCAGAGCAATCAGGAGATTGCATCAGCTCCGTAAATACCACACTGTGGCTGGTATCCAATCCGATTACCGCCACCTTGATCTCTTTACCGTCCAGCATCGATCTTCCTCCCACCGAATATATACTCATCGATCTTTAAAGACCTTAACCATAGTATAAGGCCAACACTCTCTTAAGTCTTTAAGGAGAAGCGTCTTTATTTTCAAAATACCGACTTATTCTTCAATTATTAACCTTAAACCGTTGATATATCAAAAGATTCAGCGCTCTGATTGTTGCCTTTCAGCATATTAAATCATCCGTTTCAGCAGATAACAATACTGGGAATATATAAGAATAATTCATGACTCATTATGATTGTTATATGCTATAATTAGGTTAGAAAGGGGTATGCATCCCGTTGGGCATACATAGATCGGGTTGATCGGAGAGAATCCAACCATGAGCCGTAATACAACGGTATTAATAAAAACTGCCGTTATAACCGTGCTTCTGCTGCTGTTGCCGGCTACAGCCAGAATAGAATACGAAAACAAATTCTATGTCATGGCTAAAGAGGGCTTTTCTATTGCTATCTTCGACAGCTATTATTATACCTTGCGTCCCGATGAGAACCGGAAGTGGCGCGCCACTCTATCTAAAGCGCAACCTGCCACAACCATACAGAGCGGCATGGAGCATAGAGTGGTAATGGCTTTAAGAGACGAAACCCCCGATAAAAATTACAATTCGCAGCGCGCACAGCTGGCTGCAAAAAGATTTCATCTGCGCAATCCTGAGCTGCTGTACGCCATTACTGTGCTCGAACGCAGTTACGCCAATATCTGGACGGATCTGCAGAACTATGCCTGCTCCAAGGGATTGCCTATCGGCAAGACCTTTGGCCCCTTGCAAATGAGCATTGTCACAGCTAAAAATATAGAGAAGAAATTTCTATCCGACCCCGATATTCCCAATGAACTGAAGCAACACCTTCTACCTGCTATCAGCAGTGATAGCGAGTGCCGCCAACGCTTGCTCGATGAACATTGGGCATACAGCTATGCCGCCGCCTGGGTTTATCTTTGGCAGAAACGGCATCCCAACGCTCCATTGATGGATTTTGTCATCACCTGGAACGATACCGAATCTTTCAAGAGCCACTGGTTCAACGAGGCACCCAGGCTTTTAAATATGCCGGAAACCTAAGCTTGGGCAACCTGCTTCAGCCTCTGAAATTCAAGCAACGCTTAAATTTCATATAAATACGCTACGGTCACTCCCAAACCACCCTCAAAGATGTCGGCAGGGCGCCATGATTTCACATGAGGATGTTGATCCAAAAACTTTCTGACCTCCCGGCGCAGAGTGCCGCCGTGTCGTCCGTGAATGATTCTAACTGTGGGCAGGCCTGCCAGAAAGGCATCATCCAGATATTTATCCAGAAGAGAAAGCGCCTCAGACACCGTCAGATGTCTGAGGCTGATCTCTCTCTCCACACAGCCTTTCTTTAGATGATAAAAGGGATTGTTACGCTCCATCAGCGCTTGATTCGTCTGAAGCCGGAGCATTCTACCACTTTCACAGGCTCTATTTTATCCAGCAAAAGATTCATCCCGATGGTATCGCTGGAAATATGTCCGCCAATAACCACGTTGAGATGTGCTTCATCGGCAGCTTTATAATTCTCTTCGCTGATATGCATGCCTACAATGGTGCTTACGCCGGCGCGAACCAGAGCCTCCATGTACTCCTTGGGGCCACCGGTACCGCCCGTCATATCCACCTTAATCTTGCCGGATCGGCGCTTGCCATCGCCCAATACTATCCTGGGACCGGCATTGTTCTTACTTGCTATATCGTACTCTGGTACATCGTTAAGCAGCTCGATCAGATCATCCAGGTAGTAGGGCTCTGCAGCATCAAGCATCTTCTGCAGATATTCGGTAACCATGTTGTCACAGGGGGTATGGATGCACATCATCGGCAAGTTCAGCAGCCTGGCGGCATCAACGGCTCTTTGGTGATTTGCAGGCATCACGCGACGCTCAACCTCACTTATTCTGCCCGGCAGCACTGCCTCGGCTACGGATACAGGCACACCATATCCAGCCATAATATCCGCCTGCATATGCATAACCTGATAGAACTGAGCCATGGCGCTTCCTTCAGGATGGTGAGCCAGAATGAGGTCGATACCGGCACCTTTTTCATTCAGCCGCTCAGCCAGCATAACCTCGCCCATCTCCATATCTATGCCGGCAATCAAGCATTTTACTTCCAGGTCGGAATCGCCATAAAGCAGCCGGGTATCGGCATACGGATTGGTGAGCCTCTCTTTGTCGAAGCGTTCCTTCTTTGTCTCAGGCAAAGCTTCATAATCCTGCCTGACCTTTTCCATATAGCGGTATACCTCCGGCAGGCCTCTCGGATCGGCCTCCATCCCTGCGCGTACGGCTGTTTCATAGATCTTTCCTAATTTCATGATTATTTACCTCCTGCTTTAATTGCGCCTACGAGCGCAGTTATCGGTTTTAGGATTTCTCAGACAAGCACACGGGCTTGCCTTTTTTCAAAGCTTATCTATAGCCTGGCGATACTCCGCTGTTACCTTCTCAATGCTGTCGGATGTGCTGCCGGTCACTATAGCGCCGATCATCAATGCCGATATACCTGCATCGGCCAGCATGGCTATCTCATCGGGACGAATAGCTTTCTGTGTAGGCACTACAACCGGAAGGTCGGTCATTTCACAAATATGCCCATAGATACCCAGGTCATATAAATTCAACGGCAAACCGTATTCCTGGTGCGGCACCACTGCGGCCTCTACCATATCCATACCCAGATTCTCAAACTGCGGAATAAGGTCTATATATCTCTCCTCAACGGCTACCATACGCGGCAACCGGCTCCGGGCCATCATCCAGGCCGGCAAATGATGAGCGTAGGCATCTATGTAAGCAAATCCCATGCTCTCCACTTCATCCATCTCCGCTTCATCTGCCGTCTTTGCCGCTCCTATGACCAGGCCTACCGGAACATCCACCGCCTCCAGAATGCTAAGAAGCGCCTGGCGCTCTTCTTCCAGATTGCCGAAGCCCGTCCCGCTGGCTTGATGTTTTAGATGTATATGTGTCTTGACCATATCCGCTCCGCCGGCAATTGCAGCCCTGGCCAGAGCCGGATCATTGGCCGGCAGTGAAAGAATCAAAGTCATATTATTCTCGGCAAAGATATCAACTATCTCCGTCATGTTATCCTCCTGAAAAGCTTTTCGGTCTAAAAACTGGATTACTCTGCGCTCCGGCAGACATCTCAAGCCTTCTAGTCATGTTGGAAATCGGGTCTTCAGGCTATCTCGGGTTACCTGCCTCAGGAATTATACCACCAATCGCCTCCATGTTCTAACACTCATGAATATATCTTCCTGCCTTATCATGATAAAGCGCCCATAAAAATACCAGCAGCGCTGCCGGAATCCAGGCTTTCAACCAGATCATGGCAGCTATAGCCGGCAACATAGAATAGCTCAGGGCAATGCTGTGATGATTGAAGCGCCTCTGCGCCAGTTCCGCCGCCAGCACTATTACCGTTGCCACAAGACCGGCCAGCAGTATCCCCTCTCCCAGCAGAAGAAGAAAAGACCCTATACCGGGCATCTTCTCTGCCGCTCCCCATCGCAACAGCACCTCCGCCGCTCCAGCGGCTATATCTGCATAATCGGGTTTCCACAAGAGAATTGATCGCTCTGTTCCAGCCATTATGCTTCCCAGCCAAATTAGCGAAGCTCCGATAAGCGAGAATGCTACCGGTATCAGTTCACGCTCTTTCGTCCAGGTTAGAAAGAGATAAAAACCCAGCGGTAAGAGCAAAACAGCCATAAAAGCATCAAAGCAGGGCAACCAGGATTGAAGCTGCGGTAAAGAGAAGGGCAGCAGCCAGAAGAAGAGAATTATTAGAGATTGCCAGAGTTTAAACCATACGTAAAGTAGAATATCAAACATCGATAGAAGGCTTATATCCATAAGCCCCATGAAAAACGGCAGCATAAAGAATATAAGAAGCAAAAGAGTTGCCAACAGAATATCTATATCCAACCCTGATCTGAACCTGTATTTCAATTTCATCCGCTTATCCTTTTAACCTGAGAAAGCCGCCAGACTATTTCCGGACAGCTGAAAGGCGCAAACAGATGAATACGGTCGTTCACGCTCTTCTAGAGCCGGCATCGGCAATTTTAGTGCCGGAAACACGTATAAGCAATCCAAATATGATGTCGGCGTTACTGCCGCCGACATCTCCATTAATTCTTATGTCCGGTCTTATGTCCGGTAATTTGAAATCCTATCAATCCCCATACTCCTGTTGAGAAGCGCCATCTTGCCCGTGACGTTCTATAACGCTCTTTTCCACAACTTCAGGATGCTTGGCAGCATATTCATTCCAGGCTTTGGACTTTTTCAATATGGCATCAAGCTGCTCTGCGGTCACGCCGTTGGCGGCTGCAATATCTCGCCTGGCAGCGGATACCGTCGCAACAGGATCGGCCGCTGGCAGGCCCTGTTGCACTTCACTCAGTTCCTGTAACTTTTTGTTGTAGTGCTCTACAATTTTCTGCTCTACACTGGAAGGCTTTGCAGGTGGATGAAAGAAACCCCAGTTAACTAAGCCCACCAGCAGGATGCTTATAAATGCAATCCCCATTATACGAAGCGTTGCCATGTTTACCTCCTACATTATCGGAAACGAGATCTTTATCTCTGTTACTTTTTCAAGTGCGCTCGCAGCCCAATCGGGCAAAGGTCTGTTTACATTCGGGTGAAAGCGAAAGAGCGGCATCGGCTGCCAATCCTCTCGATCTGAAAGCTTCACAGTTACCAGAAAACGACTGAGCATACGTTCTTTCCAGTTTTCTGCATAGAGATCTTCCGATGAATAGCTGGGATATATATAAGATGAAAAGAGAGGCGCCCTGCCCTGAAGAGAATTATCATCCAGAGGCGCCACTATCATCCACTGTGTCTTTGACCAGGCCCCTTGCATTTCCGGGCTATGGGAGTGTTCCAACGGAATTATCTGAAATCCGCCCAGATCTCCCATAGCTGAGGTGGATACACAGATAACACCGCAGTGATTGGCCCTGATCCGCCCGCCGCCGGTAAAGGTGCTGCCCTGAAACCGCCCGACACCGTGTACCGGCCTGACTACCGTGGCAACGGTCTGGCTGCTGCCGTCGGCAAAGGTCATCGTAACTCTGCCGCCTTCGCGGTTTTCAAAAAGCATCTCTCTCGGCCATAGCTCGGGCAGCTCGGTAACAATCATCAATCTATCGCCCCTGGCAGGCACATAATCAGCCGCCGGCAGCAGCCGGCCTTCATCGCCGGTTGTTCCAGAGAGATAAAATACCTTGCTGCCGACAACCGGTGCAAAGCCATCTCCAAAAAGACTTCCCCCGGAGGGGATATCGGTATATATGGAGGATTGCAAATTGAGATAGGAGCTGTATCCCGCAGGCGGAGCAAACATATCCCTGGGCAGCAAGCTAAAGATTCTGCCTCTTCCCTGAGAGCTTAATCCAACTTTGATATGAATAGCGTTGACCGCCGTGGCGGCCACATGCCCATCGACAGCCCAGGCGCTGGCAGTATAGCCGTTATCGTTGATCTGCTCAACCGGCTGCAAAACCGTACCCAGCCTGATCCAGGAAGCACCACCGTCTCGGCTGCCCTCTATGGCACCGCCCGCTTCATTTAACAACCTGACGCGATGCAATTCCATCAATTCAGCCCCTTTTGCAGCATTGCCGGCATCGGCAGCCGCTACATGAACAAAAAACAAAGCTATAGCCAGAATTACGCCCGGCACCTGCATACAGCGCCATTGGTGCTTTCCCATCATGCCTTCATACCTTTGTGTCTTTGCAAACTTCATCAGCCGGGCTACCAGACAAAAACATCTCATAGTTTACACCTGAAAAGAGAAAACTCCTCTTTCTCCCCAAGTATACAATAAATGAAAAGGCTTGTAAAAAGAGCCGCTATGAAGTAAAAGCACCCTTTCGGTTATCGGTTATCAACTACCTTTACCTGATCTCTCCCTTTACGCGACAGATACAGAAACGCCAAAAGACAACCGGCCAGCAACACCACACCCGTAATCCAGGCAGCAGTGCCCAGCTTGCTTGCTCCTGAAGCCATACCGGACAATCCAAATCCAAAGAAGACGACGGCAGCACCAATTGCTATGGCTCGCTCCGGCAATCTCGCGCCCATCACCTGCCCTACCAATATAGCCAAACCATCTGACAGGACCATGCCCAGAGTGGAGCCGAGCCAAACAGGCATAAAGGGATGACTTGTAGCCAAAGCAATGGTGCCGAGCATAGTTTTATCTCCCAGTTCTGCCAGAAAGAAGGTGAGCGTTACCAGCCAAAAGGGTGATAGAGATATCTTATGTCTGCCTTTCTCCTCTTCTTTCAGGATATCGCCTCTTAATGTCCAGAACCCAAAAAAAACGAAGGCCGTCCCGGCCAGAAAGCTTATCCAATCAGCGGGCAAAAGCTTACCCATGGCGCCCCCTATCAGGGCTGAAAAAACATGCACCAGCAAAGTGGCAACAAAGATACCGGCCAATACCGTCCGAGCATTGAAACGAGCCGCCAGTGTCATGGCCACCAGTTGCGTTTTATCACCCAGTTCCGCCAGAAAAATCATACCTAATGATAACCAAAATGCTTCCATAACTTCCCCCTGTACAGCCGAGAACAGAATTGCCTTATCTACCGAATATAGACAAAGCTATCTGCCTACCAGAGCATCGATGGCTGCCAGTTGGGCCGGAGATAGCTCTTCAACAGTACCAAGAAGCTTCGTCAGAACAGTCAAACGAGCAGCCGCCTCCAAGATCTCTATGCGATCGAACGCCTCCAACAGACTGCGGCCAACAGTCAGAACACCGTGATTGGCCATGAGAATAGAATCCCCCTGCAGCACAGCGTCAGCCACAATTTCGGCCAGTTCCGCTGTTCCCATAAGGGCATACGGGGCATAGACCGGTTGGCCCAACACAGCCCGGGATTCGGCTACAAGACGACAGTTCAGTTGATGCGGGCAAAGCGTGAAAGCTGTTGCCGCTACCGGGTGGGCATGCACTACCGCCTTGATATCCGAACGCCTGCGATAGATAGCCAGATGCATGCCGGTCTCTATACTGGGCTTGAGATGAGGAGTAAGATTATCGCCGGATAATGCCGTTACGCCTATCTGTTCGGGGCTGATACGCCCTTTATCCAGAGCTGAGGGGGTTATCAATATTTTATCATCGCCGATGCGCAGAGAGATATTGCCGCCTGATGTGGTGGTGAGGCGCTGCTCGTATAGGCGTCTCATAAAATAAGCAACCTCGTTTTTCTCATCCCTAAAATTCATTATCTGTATACTCCCTTTTGCTCAGGCAGGAAGAGGCGCTAAGGCACCCGAATCACACGATCTCCAAACTTATATCCAGCGCTTTGACGGAATGTGTCAGAGCGCCTACGGAGACAAAATCGGCACCCAGCGCTGCCAGTTCCGGTATGCGCTCCAGCGTAACGCCGCCGGATATCTCAACCTGAGTTCTGCCGCCAATGATTTCTATAGCCCGACGCATATCGCCGGTGGAAAGATTATCCAGCATAATGATATCTGCTTCGACTGCCAGAGCTTCCTCTACCTGAGCCAAGCTCTGTGTCTCAACCTCGATCTTCAATAGATGCTGCGCTCCGGCCCTGGCTGCGGTCACAGCCGCTTCAATGCCTCCCGCCGCCCGTATATGATTATCCTTGATCAGTATCCCATCAAATAGACCGAAGCGATGATTGTAGCCGCCACCCGTTCTGACGGCTTCCTTCTCCAGGGAACGCAACAGCGGTGTGGTCTTGCGGGTATCCAGAATATCTATCTTACCGCCGGAGGCCCTGACATAGGCTCTGGTAAGAGTAGCTATGCCGGAGAGATGCTGTAAAAAATTAAGCGCCGTTCTTTCGGCGGTAAGTATGGCGGCAGCAGACCCCTGTACTCCGGCTATGATGGAGCCGTATACAAGGTCAGTGCCATCTGCCAGCAAAGGAATATAATCCAGAGAGAGATCCACCTGCTGAAAGACCTCGCCGGCTATATCAATACCGGCTAAAACTCCTTCAGTCTTGGCTATTATCCTGGCCTCGACTTCTGTTCCGACAGGCACCGTAAGGCGGGTTGTAATATCTCCAAAGGCTATATCCTCTTCCAATGTCAGGGCTACTAGATCCTCAATTCGCATCTATCTCTGCCTCCTCCTCCGGCGACAGCACGATGTGCTTCTGCCATTCCTTGCTTCTATATGGATAGTCAAGGCGAAAATGTGCTCCACGGCTCTCGGTCCGCTTTAGAGACGCCTTAACGATAAGACGTGCCAGAAGAGCCATATTCACCAATTCCAGCATCCCCCGCTCAGGCTCTGCTGAAGATGCCAGCGGCATATCGTTCAATCCGTGTTCCGCATTTGCCAGCCCCTGGCGGCAGCGTATAATACCGGCCGCCTCCCACATCAGGCGCTTCAAATCCATAACAGAGACGCTCTGCCTGCCTCCACTCGTTTCAACCTTGTTTGATAGATGAGGCAGAAGAGGCTGCCTGGCGCTCTCTTCCGATACAGCCGCAGCACAACGATGACCAAAAACCAATCCCTCCAACAGCGAATTACTGGCCAATCTATTGGCACCGTGCACCATGGTGCAGGCTGCCTCGCCGCAAGCATAAAGGCCTGGCAGACTGCTCCTGCCACAGGTATCGGTCAATATGCCGCCCATATAATAATGTGCCGCGGGAGCAACGGGTATGAAATCTTTGGTCAGATCAAGTCCAAATTGCTTGCAAGTCAGGCATATAGTAGGGAAGCGGTCTGTCACCCTGGTGCCGATAGGCCGAAGATCAAGATAAACATAATCCGCCCCGGTCTTATCCATCTCGTTGACGATGGCCCGCGCCACTATATCGCGCGGGGCCAGTTCCGCCATTTGATGATACATGGGCATAAATCGCTCACCCCGCACATTGCGAAGGATGCCGCCCTCGCCTCGCACGGCTTCGGAAATCAGGAACATCGGTGCGCGCGGCAGATAGAGCGCAGTGGGATGAAACTGGAAGAATTCCAGGTCGGCCAACCGGGCTCCGGCACGAAAAGCCATAGCCGCCCCATCTCCTGTAGATACATCCGGATTGGTAGTGCGGCAATAGATTTGGCCTGCTCCGCCGCTGGCCATAATTATCGCTCCAGCCGTGTAAACGCTCATCCCTCCGGAAGAGGTATCCAGAGCTATCAGGCCATGACACCGTCCATTATCCGTCAAGAGGTCTACGGCCATGATTCCCGGTAAAATGGTTATATTGTCAAAGCGTTTGATATTGCAGAGTAAAGTACGTTCAATTTCTGCGCCGGTGGCATCCCCTTTGGCATGCAGTATCCGGTTACGGCTGTGTGCCGCCTCTCGTGTCAGCGAATAACCATCCGTGCGATCAAAGACGGCTCCCGCCTCTATAAGCTGATAGAGGTATCCCGGACCTTCATCTGCTAAGATGCGAACCGCCTCTTCACTGCATAGACCTGCACCGGCCTTTATGGTATCACGATAATGAAGTTCCGGGCTATCATCCGGACCGATAGCTGCAGCTATGCCTCCCTGAGCGTACTGAGTATTGCTCTCCGATAATTCTTCTTTACTAAGGAGAGCCACCCGTCCATGGTCAGCTAGAAGAGTGGCCGTTATCAAACCGGCCACTCCGCTGCCCACCACCAGATAATCATATTCATGGCATGGCATACAAGAGGTATCGAAGCTGACGATATAGCGGGGATACATCAGCCCTCAGCCGACCTCCAGCATTCTATCCAGAGCTCTGCGGGCACTGATGCGTATCTCTTCCGGCACCTCTACCTTATACTGCATATCTTCGAGCGACCACAATAGCTTCTCCAGAGTAATCTTCTTCATATTGGGGCAGACAGCTGCCTCAGAGGCTGCATAGAATACCTTATCCGGATTCTCTCGGCGCAGGCGATGCAGCAGTCCTATTTCAGTACCGACAATGAATTCTCGGTTACGGCTTTCATGCGCAAAGCGAAGCATACCGCCTGTACTGAGAACTTCGTTCGCTAAAGATACGATATCATAGCTACATTCAGGGTGGGCCATGACAATGGCCGCCGGATGCTCCTCCTTCAATTCACGAAGCTTCCCCGGCAGAAAACGATGATGGGTAGGGCAGAAGCCATTCCAGATAATCATCTTCTTATCCGTTCGGCGAGCAACATAATCACCCAGAGATTTATCCGGCACAAAGATGATTTCATCAGAGGGAACGGAATCCACCACCGCCACAGCATTGGCGGATGTGCAACAGATATAGCTTTCCGCCTTGATAGCGGCACTTGAATTAACATAAGCAACAACCAGAGCTTTCGGGTGTTTGGCCTTTAACTCTCTCAATTGCTCTACGCTTATCATATCGGCCATAGGGCATCCGGCTTCCCTGTCCGGTATAAGCACCGTCTTGTCCGGAGAGAGTATCTTGGCCGTTTCGGCCATAAAATATACTCCACAGAAAACAATTACCGGACGTTCAACTGCCGCCGCCCGGCGGCTTAGATCAAGCGAATCGCCGACAAAATCAGCTATATCCTGAATCTCGTCCAATTGATAATTATGAGCCAGAACCACAGCGTTGCGCTTATGACGCAACTCGTTTATCCTGACGATAATATCGGCTTCAGACATGCCTGTGACTCCTATTCTGCATCTTTGGCTATCCTGTTATCGCCATCCACATAAATCACTATCGGCTTATGAGAAGAAATCTCCTTATCCTCAAGGTGAATATAAGAGAGAATTATAAGCTTATCTCCGGGCTGCCCCAGCCGCGCAGCGGCACCGTTAAGACAGATACGGCCGGAGCCGGCCTCACCCTCTATTAGATATGTTTCTAAACGAGCGCCGTTGTTCACATTCAGAATATGCACCTTTTCAAACGGCAACATGCCGGCTGCCCTCATAAGCTCCATATCCACCGTCAGACTGCCCTCGTAATTGAGATCGGCATCGGTAACCGTAGCTCTATGTATCTTGGATCGCAGGAACTCCCGTAACATAAAACATCACCTGCAAGATTATATCATAGAAGAAAGCCTGTTCCAACTGATAAAAACCGGTCGGATGCATGTATTCTTCTTTAGAAACATCTAAACAAGTGCCGTCTTTTGCCTATTCCGGAAATCCTGCCATCTCTTGTTCTTGATATAGAAACGCAGGTTCAAAATATTCCGCTCAGGCTCTTGAGGTTATTCGTATGGCACATTCGTATGTGCGCTTCTGGAAAGTCGGCAAACTGAACCATATGAAAGCGTATGAGCAAACTGTGGATTGGGCTAAATTCCTTTATGATGTGAAATCGCTCTTGACTGCATTGGGAGCAGATCATTATATAAAGAACGATTTACGTTCTTTTGCCGCATCTAAATATATGGATAGAAGTTTAGATAATATTATTGCCAAGGAATAGGTCCGAAGAATAAATGCTTCCCCTGCTATTTCATTACTTTGAGGAATATGACATGAGTCGAAGAGAGGAGAGTTAATCCAGCGAATATGATTGAATTCGATATCCGCCAGGCAAAGAGTTGTTTTTTGCGCTATAAAGAATTAGCCTGATGCTTGCCATTTATGCAGTGCGATGGAATTGGTCATATAGCTCTTCGGCAATCTCCAGCAATTTGCCACGAGTGTTGAGAGCCGGGTTCTCCAATACCATATCGTGACAACGCTCCAGTATGGCGCCCACCTCCGGACCGGGCACGATACCCAGATGCGCCATGATGTCATGACCATCTACAGCAAGGTCGGAGAGTTTAAAGACGGAGGCTGATTCTCTTAATTTGCTTATCCAGCGTTTCATCTCCAGATATCGCCTCATCGCCACACGCGACGGCATGCTGGTCAGAAGATCCGCCCGGTGCAATTCCAGAAGATCATCCATGTGTCTCTCGCCCACTTTACGAAAAAGCCGTCTTAAAGCCGCATCATTGCCGATATCCAAATGAGCTATCTCCATGTGATGCTTTATTAGATGCACTGCCAGAGCCGTAACAGCATTGGGATACCTTAAATAAGAGAGCATTCGCCCGGCAAGCCTGGCGCTGAACTCATCATGCCCATAGAAATGTACAATCCCTTTAAAGGCTGTCTGAGTATAAGGCTTGCCTACATCATGCAGTAAAGCAGCCAACCGTAATTCCAGCCTGGAAGATATGCGGCAGGCCGCCAGAAGATTATGCCTGAAAACATCCATTCTGCCCATATGATGCGGCTGAATAACGTTCACCCCCACCACTAATTCCGGCATAATATATTTCAGCAGACCGGTATTATAAAGGGTGTTGAAACCACGAAACGGTGCTCTTGGCGCAATCAGTATCCTGTTCACTTCCTCCCTGATACGCTCAACGCTGATATTGGACAGTAATTGGTGCTGTTCGAAGATGGAATTACAGGTGCTCTCTTCTATGCTAAAAGAATGCCCCCGCCTTCCTAAAACAGCAGCAAAGCGCACTGCCCGCAGCATACGCAGAGCATCCTCCCGAAATCGAGCATCGGGATCGCCGACGGTACGGATAAGACCCTTTTTAAGATCGCCTATTCCATCGAAGTAATCTCTGATAGAGCCTTCAAATGGAGAGTATGCCAGAGCATTGATAGTGAAATCTCTTCTGGAGAGGTCTTCTTCCAGCGAACCGGAATAGACAACGCTATCCGGACGCCGCATATCAGAATAACGACCCTCCAGACGATAGGTAGTTACTTCAACAGGTTGCCCCTGTGATATAACGGTAATGGTACCAAACGCCTTTCCGGTAGGAACGGCACGGTGAAACAGCCTCTCCACCTCTTCCGGAAGAGCGTCGGTGGCCACATCGAAATCTTCGGCAGGCCGGTCAAGCAAAATATCGCGAAGAGCCCCGCCTACCACATATGCTTGATAGCCGCCGTCATGAAGAGCATGGCAGACATCAAGAACGTAATCAGGCAGTTGCAACCTCTTGCTTTCATCTATCATCATCATCCCCTGTACTATCGGTAGCTTTTTTCGGCTTCCTTACAAATTTATACCCGTATTGGCCAAGAGCGAGTCGCAGATACTGGAAGTATAAAGGGGTCAGCCTATATTTGTTGATCGAATCTGCTGTTACAGAAGGGGCGCTGAAGAGAGAGCTTTAAGCGTAACAGCAGACATAAAAAGAATGCCGTTACGCAAGGCTTTGTCATTAAAATCGAAATAGGGATTATGTAAACCGGGATAATCTTCGCCCATGCCAAGCCTGAAAAGGGCTCCGGGATAATCCTTGATATAATACGAAAAATCCTCTCCACCCATGGAAGGTGTTTCTATTTCCGTCCATGCGCCGGTTCCCAAAAGTTCCCTTGCTACTTCGGCGCCCAGCTCCACTACCTCGGGGTCGTTGACGGTAGGTATGTACGGCATATTGTAGGTGAATTCATAAGATGCCTTCATGGAATCGCACACATCCTTGATTATCCGCTCCATGTGTATAGGAATCCGGCGCCCCATCTCTTCATTCAGATAACGAGTAGTACCTTCCAGCTCCACGCTATCCGGTATAATATTGCCGTTAGTGCCGCCGCTGAAACGGCATACGCTCATCACTACCGCATCCGAAGGATTTACGTCGCGGGAAGCTATTGCTTGCAACGCTTCAACTACGCGTGCTCCTGTAAGCAGAGGGTCGATAGCGGTTTCCGGCATGGACCCATGCGCACCCTTTCCGTGAATAACTATCTTGAAAAAATCGGCTGCAGCCATGATAACGCCCGGTCGTGAAGCGATACTTCCCATCGGAATACCGCTCAAGGCATGCAAAGAGAAGACGGCTTTGGGCTCCGGATCACGCAGAATGCCCCGAGACACCAAGTCCCTGCCGGCGGCCACCATCTCCTCTCCCGGCTGAAAGACAAAACGTACCGAGCCGTTAAAAGTATGCCTAAGGCGGCTAAGAACCAGAGCCGTTCCCAACAGTAAAGCGGTATGCCCATCGTGGCCGCAGGCATGCATAGCGCCTTCCCTGGCGGAACGATAAGGCAGGTCATTCATCTCCTGTAGCGGAAGAGCATCCATATCCGCTCGCAATGTTACATTTTCACCGCTCCCCGCCCCTTTTAGCATGGCCACCA
>DHPR01000017.1 GCA_002410925.1 bacterium UBP13_UBA5359 | reverse complement strand
GCCGCCGGGATATCTTTTTCTTCCGGGCATGGCCGTAAAAGAGGGGTCGGGCATTGCTCTTATCCTTCAATGCCCGACCCTGCCTGCTGCTATTGGCTTTCAACTTCTACGCGGTGTTCTTCCCGGCGCGTTTTCTCGGCTTTAGGCAGACGTATCTCCAGAACGCCATCTTTAAAGGATGCTTTGGTTTCATCGGGTTTTATCTTGGCAGGCAGACTGACGGCTCTTTCAAAGCTACCGGCCATGCGTTCATGGCGGAAGCAGCTTCTCCTTTCAGTATGCTCCTCACGCCTTGCTTCTCCCTTTATTCTTATCATATTCTCAGTGGTTGTTATCTCGACATTCTCTTTGCTGATGCCCGGCAGGTCTACTTTTACGATAAAAGCATCATCCATATCGCATATGTCCATGGCCGGAAGCCATCCGGAACCGGTAACTCCCCCCATCAGATCGCTCATCATTCTATCCATCTCATTGCGTATTCTGGCAATATCGCCTATCGGATCCCATCTGATAATGCTCATACTGAAAACACTCCCTTCGAAGGTTTATTCTATGTATACCCGGCATCAAGATATGGCAAACTATTATTACTGACTGCAAATTGAGGAATCTGCAACTGAATGATATACTGATAATAAAGATATAATTGACACCGGCTTAATGGTTGTATAAATAGAAAAATAGATATATCTCTCTCCTCCAATTATAGGTATAATGCAGGAAAGTGGTATAATGCTTCAGTTGGCAGGGAGTATTAAGATATGCGTAGCGTCAGGAGGAAGAATTGTTGTGGCATGGATAAAGAATAGGCGTCAGGGTTTTACACTGGTGGAGTTGCTTTTGGTCATAGTTATTATGGCTGTGTTGATGGCCATTCTGGTGCCGGTCTTTGGAAGAGCCAGAGAGAATGCCAGGCGGGCATCATGCTTAACGAATTTTCATCAGCTCGGGATAGCGCTCAAGATGTATAAAACCGATTATGACAGGAAGGATGTTCCGTGGTTATCCCAACTGGTTCCGGATTATCTGGGTAATGCCGAAGTATTGATATGTCCCAGTGATAATGATAAGGGAACGGTTTGGCGTTGGCCGGGTAACACTGAGGCAGATTATGCGGAACTGGATGATTACGCTTATTCCGGAAATGGTATTCCCTGCAGCTATATGTATGAATTTGGTATTGCCCCATGTTCGGATGACCCCAGAGGAATGGAAACCGATGCTCACGGGGCGCATTATTATGATGGCAATAATCCTGTGCCGAGCAATTGGGAAACCTTGCCGTATTCTGGAATCTGCCGGACCGGAGGTAGAAAGCATAGCGTTTATTTACAAACGGCAGCGCAGCCTATGATACCTTACCCCGCCGAATATTGGAGCTGGCATGATGTTAAGATGATTCAGGTTTACGGTCGCTATTGCCCCAAATGTCACACTACCCGGCATGGCGAGACGCAGATTAGAAGGAATGACGGCACTGTTTATTTCCCGACCAATTCCGTCCAGGACCCCGGGCAGGTTTACGGGTATGGTAATGATATCCCCATGGTCCGCTGCGCCCACCACGCCGGACATGATAAAGGGCTGCAAAATTACGCTAATCTTACCTGCGGCGGCAGGGCCTATTTAAGCAAGAAAAAATGGGAAGACGAGCGATAACCCTTCTTGACTTGCGTGATTAAGCATGACACAATGTATCCCGGAGTTGAAGCGGATGCAGAACGGATTGCTGAAAATTATTGAAGAGGCTGAGCAGGGTCGCGCTATGACGGTCGAAGAGATGACCGATATCTTCGCTACCGATGAGGGCCATGTGGTCCGGGCTTTATTCCAGGCCGCGGACAGGGTGCGCCGTAAGGCTGTGGGCGAGGAGGTCTATCTGCGTGCGCTGGTGGAATTCTCCAATCATTGTCGTAACAACTGTTGCTACTGCGGTATAAGGCTTGGCAACCGGCAGGTGGAAAGATACAGGATGGAACCTGAAGAGATAGTGGAGGCTCTTGCCGTGGCACATCGCTTGAATATCGGTACGGCGGTTCTGCAAGCTGCTGAGGATCCATGGTATGACACAGGCAAGATCGTTTGGATGATTGAAGAGATTAAAAAGCGCTACGGCATGATTGTAACGCTATCCATCGGTGAGCGCAGTTATGAAGATTACAAGGCCTTCAAGGAGGCCGGTGCGGATCGCTATCTGCTTCGCCATGAAACGTCGGACTCGGAATTGTATGCCAGGCTGCATCCCGGAATGACGCTGGAGCGGCGCCTTCTCTGCCTGCGCCGGCTTAAGGAATTGGGCTATCAGACGGGCTCCGGTAATATGGTAGGATTGCAGGGGCAGACTTACCTGAGTCTGGCCCGCGATGTGGAGCTCGTACGTGATATGAGGCTGGAGATGGCTGGAATAGGTCCTTTTATACCGGCTGAGGGTACACCGCTGAGCGATGCTGAATGCGGAACACTGGATATTGTCCTGCGAGAGGTGGCTCTGCTCCGTCTCAACTCGCCTTTGCTGATGATACCGGCCACTACGGCCGTGGCTACTCTGGATTCAGAGGGAAGGCAACAGGCGCTTCAATGCGGTGCCAATATTCTAATGCCTAATTTTACGCCGCTGCGTTATCGAGAGAGCTATCGTCTCTATGCCGGCAAGATCTGTATCAATGAGGGCACCGAGCAAGGCATCGAAGCTATATCCGGTATCTTATCCTCTATCAATCGCAGTGTGGGCAAGGGACCGGGACATTCTCCAATGCGGAACGGCAAAAGCATAGCCTGCTAAGTTCAAAGCATTCCAAGCTGGATAGCCTGACTCTAGATGCACTTCTGTATTCTTGTCACATTATTCACAACTGCCAAGAATGTAGACCTTCTTTGCCTGACCATATGGCCACTAGAAACAATACCCTAATTACCAGCCGGTAATTCTGATTTCTGACTTCAAATTCTATACTTGCGAATGGATGCGAACTTGAGGTAATGCATTTGCCCCGTAGGCCCAGGTAAAAAAGTATTCAAAGAAGTATTCGTTGTTTCATTTAAAAAAGACTTGAAAGCCTTTGCTTGACAAGACTCCGAAAGAGCGATACTATGTAAGTGGTATTTACCGGTATTAACCAGTTTCTCAGAAGAGGGGCTTTTACATGATAGGGAATATTGGCAAAGCTACCGCCGTTCCGGCACATATACAGGTAAGGGATTTCTTATTAAAGCAGATCAAGACTGGAAGTTTAAAGCCCGCCGATAAGATTCCGTCGGAGAGAGAGCTGAGCAGATTATGTAATGTCAGCCGGGTAACTATTCGCAAATCTATAGGCTCCCTGGTTAACGAGGGGTTGCTTGTATCTGTCCCCAGCAAAGGAACTTTTGTTAATGAAGTGATGCAGAGAGAAGACCTTGAATATGTGGAGAGCTTCTTTTCGCAAGGAGAGAAGAGAGGTTTTGTCGGGCGCATAAGGCTTCTTGAAGAAGAATTGGTGATTGCCGATGTGGAGATGGCTGAGCGTTTAAAGGTTGATGAAGGGGAGAAATTATTTCGTATCAACAGATTGAAACTGGCCAACGGGATGCCTCTGTGCAGCGAATTGCGTTACATACCCTATAAGTTCATACCAGAAATGATAGGCCGAAAATTGGCCGAAAGATCCCTGACAGAGTATTTGAAAAAGAGAAGCGATTTAAAGGTTGCTCATAGAGAGCTGCAAATTCTTCCGATTCTGATTGACGACAAAACGGCCACCCTTTTAAGAACATATGCCGGTGCGCCGGTATTGCTGGTAACGGAGATACTCTCTCTGGAAGATGGGTCTGTTTTGAAATGGGAGCAGCAAATACATAAAACCGGGTTACTTTTCAATACCAGGACAACTATAAAGCAAGGGAGTGTTGGCAATGAGGCTATTTAAAGTATCATCCGAAAATAGTGCAGGCTTCACGCTTATTGAACTTCTAATAGTTATAGCAATTATCGCAATTTTGGCAAGTATACTCTTCCCTGTCTTCGGCAAGGCCAGGGAGAAGGCCCGGCAGGCAACCTGTCAGAGCAATTTAAAGCAGATCGGGATGGCTCTTCATATGTATGCCGATGATTACGACGGCTACTTACCTAGAATAGGGAGAGGAGATGGCAGAATTGTTGATTGCCATACCTCATATGTTAAGTCTGACACCAAGCATGGCGGCTGGGTAGGATTGGGGCTGCTTTACTCCTGCGGATATATTAAAGACGGGCGTATACTTTATTGTCCTTCTGCTCCTTTATCATACGGCGCGGGATTTACCATAGGAGGGCCGCATACTGATCCGCTCGCATCTTCATACAGTTATCGGGATAATAATGAGTATGGATATTGCAAGCTTTATTCGTTGGTAGAAAAAACGGCCTGGAATTGGGTGATAGCTACTGATGATTTCGTTGGTGCGCCCATAAATATTTGGCATAAAAGCGGGATAAATATTCTATATGCCGATGGCCATGTTAAATGGTGGAACAGCGGGGAGGGGGCAAGCGGGCGTTTTTTGACAGATCCTCTTTACTCAGGTAGATTAGACTATTTTTGCCGAGATGCTGACGGCGATCATTCATCAGGAAAAATATCTACGGGGACATCCTATTACGGCCCGTAGGAAGACCATCGGCAACAGAGTGATGCATTACCCGTATGCGGGTTGAATGATTGGAGGTATGCAAAGTGAATAGAGCGTCTGTGATATTGCTTTTCTGTCTATGTGTAGCTTATATTATGTCGGGTTTATGCGAAGGCAGCGATACAATTAATATTCTGCCTACTCCAAAAAGTCTGAAACAGGAGACGGGTAAGGTGTCTCTGGCTTCTGGAGAGGCTGTAATAGTTCTGGATAAAATAGCCTCTGATCTATCAAGGTATGGCGCCGCTGAGATTATCAGCCGAGTGTCTGCTCTGACAGGCGGGAGCATAAGAATCATCGACGAAGACAAAGTGGATGAGCCAGAGTTAAAAAAAGCGAACCTGATTCTCATCGGCACCGCTGAAGAGAACGGGCTTCTGGGCAGATACTTACAGCAGACTCCGGCCTCAGGGCGGGAGCTAGATAAAATGCCGTTATCTGGGTATATCATAACCTCGGTAGACAGGGGTGGCAGGACGGTCTATCTTCTTGCCGGTAAGGATGCTCAGGGAGCACTTTATGCTTGCATTAGCTTCAGTCAACTGATCAGAGCGGATAACGGTAAGCCGTATGCTTTGAGGGCTGCCGTAGAAGATTGGCCGGATTTATATAACCGGGCTATTACAGTAACCCCTCCCGACAGCCGGAGGCCCATCAAAGACGCGCTGCTATATCTGGACTGGTGCCTGCGCCATAAGATAGATATGGTGTCCGTCAATCTCTGGGGTTTTACCAACGGCAACAAGACCGTACCTGCTGAAAAGGACATTGCATGGCTGCGTGCTTTTAATGATGGCGCTGTCGCCAGGGGGATACAGATCATGGGGCTCATGCTCTATACCAGCGTCGGCTATGTTTCTCAAGATAAGGATAATCCGGCGTTTAAGGATTGCAATATAGCCGGCGGTGCCTATTGGAGCTGGGGCAGGGATGATCTCATAACAGCTAAAGCTGAGAAGGCAGCGAATTTTATTGCCGAGGTCGGTTTTCCATGGTTCATATTTCATTTCCGGGATGGATCGCCCACAGAATACTGGAGTGACAGAGATCGGATTACCCGTAACCGTTTCGGCGACGACAGGGCTGCCGCCACAGCCAACCAGCTGAATATTATTTACAAAGCCGTCAAACTTCGCTCGCCAAAGACCAGCCTGGTCTTTGTGGTCGAACCGTACTACGGGCAGTTGAACCTGCCGGAGAATGCTGCCTACAGGCAGTTCTTTGCCAAACTGACAAAGCTGATACCGGAGGATGTCTGGTTGGTGAATGCCGACTGGAGCCGGGACTGCCAGGCTTCCTGGAAAGAGGTTGTCAGGCAGCCCGTCTGCCACTGGCGTAACGTTGTGCATTGTCCCCTGGTGCTTGGCCGCGATTTTTCCAGTGAAATCAGATTCGCCATCAAATCCGGCTATTATCCTGGTAGCAAGGATTTAGTTTTTGTGAACCAGCACCTCTCTTATGAGAACTCCGAGGATCCCAACGTGCTGCAGGCGGCGGAATATATGTGGAACGTTGATGCCCCCGGAGCAGAGCCCCTTTATGCCAAGAAAGGGGCTCAGGCTGAAAGGTATGTCGAGGACTTGTATCGTCTGCCCATGATGGATATTGACGGCATGGAATTCCATGATTGGCTGTGGAACAAATCGACCACGGCACCTGAGGCCATCTGCCAAAGCTTTCTCTCTCGTATCTGTGAAGAACTCTACGGGACTGATGCGGCACCGATGATGGCTCAGATTCTGAGAATGGGTATTGCTCGCAGGCCGCTGCTGAGGATGGGCAGATATAATGCTCCTCCGTATACAGAGATATTCCACAATCCAGATGTTATAAAAGAACAGTATCAGAAGGCGAAGAATGCCTGGGAGATGCTGGTTGCTTTCAAAGAACAGGGCAAGGGCTTCAAAAAGGACGGCGGTTTCATGCAACTGGAAACCTTTATCTCTAATATGAAAACGGCTGCTTTAGGTGGGAAAGTGAACTATCATCTTCTGGTTGCAGAGAAACTAGCTAAGGAGGGAAAGGTGGCGCAGGCCAGGGCAAGCATGAAATCAGCTGAGGATGCTATGGCCGTGGCAGAAAAGGAATTGCCGACGTGGAGGTATGCCACATGGCTGGCAGCGCTGGATAAGGCATATAAATCGCTTGACTTGCGCCTGTCTCTTATGCAAACCCGGCAGAATGGCGGAACCGGAAGAATCAAGGTAGCCATATACAATCCTAACGATTCCGGTGGCCTGGTTGTTGGGCAGAATGCCATCTATACCACCCTTCTCAAGTCTAGGGATATGGAGCCGGTATTCATAGCATCCTTGAAGGAGGCTTCGTTCTATGATTGCCTGATAATCCCCAGCTGCAAGCGGTTTGCCAACCAGGATAACGGTACCTTCTTGCTGGTAGAGAAAGAGGTATGGGATGCTGAAGCCGCCGTGAGAGACCTGGTTATCAGGGACGGAAGGGGCGTAATCTTGTATCACGACAGTGTGGGTTACAACCGCTTCCCCATGAAAAGAAGCATCTTCCCAGAGTTTTGCACGGGAGCCAACCGCATAGAAAACAACAGCATAAAGGTATCGGCCAGGCATCCGCTGGCGCAGGGGTTGGAGATAGGCAGGTCTTATGAGATTATGTATTATGATCATATCGCCATGCAACGCGGCCAGGGGGGTACCACCGTCTGCGTAAACGATCGTGGTGATGCCGTGCTCATAGCTGGGGAACTGGGCAGGGGACGGGTGGTCTTGAACGGAGCAGTCCCATATCTCAAGACTGGTGAGCCGCAGGAAGCAGCCGGCATTGACAGGGATCTGCTGATGTCTTCGATATATTGGTTGGTTGGGAAACAACCGAATACAATGAATAACTGAAAGGAAAGGAAAGGTGATCCATATGTTTAGGAGCATTATCGGGTTGCTGCTGTGTAGTTTTGCCTGCTGTCTGGGGATGATTTCAAATCCGGCTGAAAGCGAAGAGATAGATCCTGATAAATCCACTTTCATCTTTATTTCTCGCTCAGGAGAGGACAAGAGGCCGGTGCTTGGAGAACGATTAAATGGGAAAATCACGCTCAAAGATGCCGCCGGGAAGCCCGCCGCCGGTATAAAAGGCGCTGATATTGAAGTTATATCCATTGAAGGCGGCAAGACGATAACCATGACTTTAAGCGGTAAAACGAATACAAACGGAGAAATATTTGCCGTCTTTTCCCCTGGGAATACCCAGACCGAGCACAGCGTTAATATTGCAGTGAAGATAGGTGGTAAGGTGCTAAGCACAGTCAGGGAAATAAAATATTATCGTGCGGCCGAGTTTATAGAGCAATCCCAACCACTCTGGTCGGGGGCAGCCAGGCTATGGGGCTCCAGGACAATCGGGCAAAGCTTTAAGGTCGGTAAGATTTCTCATATCTCCAGAATAAATATCATGTCGGCCAAAAACGAGGGCACATCCCAGGCGGTAGGTACGCCAGTGATGAAGCTGTATGCCTGGAAGGGCGATTTGAAATCCACTTTGGCGACTGATCCGTTAAAGGTGCTGGAGAATCCCCAAACTTACAGCAACCCTTATTACAAAAGGAATATCATGTCCTTCAACGCAGATCTACCGGTATCGGCAGACAAGTTTTACTACTTCGAGCTAAACATTCCAGATAAAAGCGGCGACAATGAGAAGAACTATTACTACGTCTGGAACTGCTGGCACCCTGAAAGCTCCTTCTTTCCCTGCTCTCCTGATCCTTACCCGGACGGCATGGCCTTTATTTCAGGAAGTGCTCAGCCCAAGATGGATCTGATATTCTATATATTTGCACCTTCGGCTCAAGAAGCGGCAATGGGAGAGAATAAATAATGTACGATATTGAAAATACCTTCGCCCTGATTCCTCAACCCAAGGAATTACTGTGTCGGGAGGGAGTTTTTAGGGCCAGTTCCAGTTCGGCTATTGTTTCAACCGCCAACGTAATAAAAGAAGCGAAAGTATTTTTGAAAGATGCGAACAGCATTCCGGAATATAACTTCCAGCCGGATATCGAAGTTATCGGGCTGCCGTACGAAATACTGGCTCTCGGCGATGTAAAGGCCTTGAAACTGCCGGAGAAAGCTTCCTTGGAAGATCTTGGTACGGAGGGCTATATGCTGCTTGTCAGCGAAAAAGCGGCTGTAGTTGCCAGCACCAGCCGGCAGGGCATCTTTATGGGTACGCAAACGTTGCTGCAACTGATGGAGAATAGTCCCGATCTGCCATGCCTGGAGATACGCGACTGGCCGGTGTTGCAGATGAGGGGAGTCCATCTTATGCTCGCCTGCCAGACACCGACCTTTGTTTACTTAAAATCCTTTATAAAGCAGATAAGCAGATATAAGATAAACACCATCCTTCTTGAATATGAAGATAAGTATCCTTATAAATCTCATCCGGCCATAAGACATAAGGATGCGCTGACCGAGGAAGAGATAGGGGAACTGGTCAACGAGGCACAAAAGCGCCATCTTGAAATAATACCTCTGGTGCAGTGGTTTGCTCACGTGAAATATATACTTAAGCACGAAGGATACTCTCATTTGAGGGAGAACCCCCTCGATCCTTACCAGTTCTGTCCTAGTCATGAGCAGTCTTTCGAACTCTTTACGGATCTGGCTTCTGAGGTAATGGCTACTCATAAAGATTCGAAGTACTTCCATATCGGCGGCGATGAAACTTATCATCTGGGCATTTGTCCTACCTGCTATGAGGGGGTAGAACGCTATGGGAAGTCAAGGTTCTTCATTGAGGCCGCCAATAAAGCCGCCGGCTATATCAAGGATAGAGGTAAAAAGCCGATAATCTGGGATGATCAGTTGGCTTGGTTTCCTGAAGCCATTGACAGCCTCGACAAAGACATAACGGTCATGTATTGGGATTATATCAGCGGTGATACGGAGAGCGTGCCCTTCGTCAAGTGGGAGAACAGGGCGTGGTTCGGGCGGGAAGCGCTGGAAAACATTCCACCCCATATCATCGATACCTTTAAAGATTATTGGGGAAAGGATGGATTCCCGTATGTCAACCGCCCCTTTCCTTATTTGCGCTTTTATCAAGACCACGGCTTGCAGGTCATCTGCGGTTCAGCAAAAAGGCCTGGCCCTTCCGGATTGATTAACGTTGATGATAGAATTACCATACCGAACATACGAGGCTTTGCCGTCAGTGCTGCGGCCAATCGGGCTTTGGGCACTATAGCAACTTCATGGCCGGAAGCAGGAGGACCGTTGGAAACTACTTGGCACGGTGTGGCAGCCACAGCAGAATTTGCTTGGACGCCTGAAGAGACCCGGGCAGATTTTGAATGTAAATTCAGACGGCGCTTCTACGGCGTTGACATGGAAGCGCTGACCCAAGCCATGTACCTGTTGGGAGGAAATATCCAGCCTTGGAATACAGCGGAAATGAAGCATAGAACAGAGAATGCCTTAGCACTGTTAAACCGGGTTGAGCCGCTGATCAGCAGGAATAAGGGTAACTATAATCTACTCTCTTTGGCCGGCAAAATGAGATTGCTCTTTATTGAAGCCATCAGGCTGGGCAGTGAGATAGATGAGAGTATAATCGGATGCATGGATAAGAGCCGGTGGAGAAAGGACAAAACGACCGGTAATAAAGGCATTCTCTCATGCAGTTTTGAAAGCAGGGATGTGGCCGGCCTCTCTTTGGCAGCATTGACAGCCATGGTTGATAGAATCAGGAGTGTAAGAAAGAAGATCGAGCTGCTCAAGGTAGATATAAGAAATCACTACTCTGAAACGGTTATTGCAGATGATATAGAGGATATCATAGATCGTGTCTTTGGGGAGCCGGATGAGAAGCTCAAGGAGTACATCTCACAGATTGAATACTTCATAGCCGTAAGGAAGCTTGAGCAATACGGACAATCCTTGGAGATTGGAGCTTAGGGCCTGACCCCCATAAACATATAAACTCCTGGCCCATAAATTAATGGGGTAGGCACATATCAAAGTTTATGCTAAAATAAGCAAGTGTGTTTTTCAGACGACATGAGAGTTAATGACCACATCGACAGACCCAAGCTGATTCTTATAGACGGTAACAGTCTTGTCTACAGGGCTTTCTTTGCTCTTCCTGAACTCAGTACGCCGGCAGGTGTGCCCATAAATGCCGTTTACGGCTTCACTACCATGCTTTTGCGTCTGCTGGATGAGGAGCGGCCGCAGAAGGTACTGGTTGCTTTCGATAAGGATAAAGAGACCTTTCGCCATAAGGAATACGAAGCCTATAAAGCTCATCGCCCGCGAACACCTGATGAATTGATCAGCCAGATACCGCTGGTGCAAGAGGTTCTTGAAACTATTGGCATACCTGCGCTGGAAGAGCCGGGATATGAAGCGGATGATATTATAGGAACGTTATCTGTTGCGGGAGCAAAATCCGGTTATGAAGTTATCATAGTAACCGGTGATCAGGATGCCTTGCAGCTGATAACCGAGCATGTGAAGGTTGCTATTACCACTAAAGGGATAAGCCAGACCAAGCGTTATGATGTTCAGGAGGTAAAGGAGCGTTTCGGTTTTGGGCCGGAGATGATGAATGATTACCGGGCGCTAAAAGGTGATCCGTCGGATAATATCCCCGGCGTTCCCGGGATAGGCCAAAAGACGGCTACGGCTTTGGTACAGAAATTTGGGCATATTGAGAACCTTTACAGCCATCTGCAGGAAGTTGATAATGAGCGCATTAGGGGATTATTAACGGAGTATAAGGAACAGGCGGAATTGAGCAAGCGCCTCTCACTGATTTGTAAAGAGGTTCCTCTCGATTTTGATTTGGAAAAGGGTATAGCTCTGCGGCCGCAAGGCGATGAGATGATTGCGCTCTTTAGGCGGCTGGGCTTTAACAGCCTTGTAAAGCGTTTGCTTAAGAAGCAGGATGCCGATGAGGTTCTACCGGCTGATAAAGATAAGTATTCCGAAGAGGTGGTTGGCAGCAAAAGCGATGGAGGGCTTGTCGACCAGCAAACCCTGTTTATTCATCCTGCACAGAGCAGATCTGTTCTTACTTTGGAAGAACTGGCGCCGGTGATGCATAGGCTGAGAAAGGCAAAACGGCTGGCTATAGATCTTCTGCTGAGCGCAGGTTCGGCCATGACCTGCGATCTTCTGGGGGTGGCTTTGGCCACTGAAGGCAAAGAGGCTTATTTTATTCCCGCAGGCTTGCCCGGGGGAGATACGCGCCAGGCTGTGGAAGCTGTCAGGCCGTTGCTGGAAGATGCAGCTATACCTAAATATGGTTATAATCTTAAAGATCAATTGGTGGTTTTGCGCCGTTACGGCATCTCTCCTGCCGCTTGCAAGCATGATGTTATGCTGGCATCATATCTGATAAATCCTACGCGGCAGCTCGGAACACTTGATGGCCTGGCGGCTGAGTGGCTGAGCCAGGCGCTGCCCGAATGCGAAAATCTATCCGGCAATAAATTGAAACGCGAAGCTCTTGCTGAAGAATATGGCAATTATGGAAGCTGTATGAACGGCAGGGTGCAGGCCGTTATGGAAATGATCGATCCTATGCTGCGCAATCTCGATGCGCTGGGTCTGATGGAACTTTACCGCGATATGGAAATGCCGCTGATATATCTCCTGGCGGATATGGAATACAAAGGTGTGGCTATTGATTTACCGTACCTGCGGGAACTTTCAGAGGAGATGGGAAAGCGCATATCCAGCCTGGAAGAGCTTGTCTTCGATCTGGCCGGTGAGCGTTTCAATATAGGCTCTCCCAAGCAGTTGCAACGTATTTTATTTGAAAAGCTGGGGCTGCCGACGGGTAGAAAGACGAAAACCGGATATTCGACCGATGTACATGTGCTGGAGGGCCTTTCGGAGCATCCAATAATAGGCGGTATTTTGGAATATCGTGAACTAACGAAGCTGAAATCCACCTATGTTGATGCTTTGCCCAAAATCGTGAATGGTGAGACCGGACGGGTTCATACTTCATTTAATAATACCGCCACCGCTACCGGTAGATTGAGCAGCAGCGATCCGAATCTTCAGAATATACCTGTAAAGGGTGATTGGGGACGCAAAATAAGGCGGGCTTTTTTAGCAGCTAAAGGTTATTCTCTGCTAAAGGCGGATTATTCGCAGATAGAGCTGAGAGTCTTGGCGCATCTGTCTCAGGATCAGGGCTTGATAAAGGCATTCAGGTCAGGTGAGGATATACACACTCATACTGCGGCCGATATATACGGAGTAGCTCATGAGAAGGTAACCCTTGATATGAGGCGAGTGGCCAAAACGGTGAATTTTGGTCTTCTTTACGGCATGGGGGAGCAGCGCCTGGCCAGGGATCTGGGTATATCCGTGAAAGAGGCTGAAGGGCTGATGCAAAGATATTTCGACCGCTTCCCTTCCGTAAAGGGATATATGCAGAAGATAGTAATGGAGGCTAAACAGGAAGGCTATGTGAGAACTCTGCTGGGGCGCTTGAGAGAGATAGGGGATATCCACAGCCGTAACCCTATGCTGCGTGCGGCGGCGGAGAGGGCGGCGACTAATACTCCTTTGCAGGGCACTGCCGCCGACATTATCAAGATAGCCATGAATAATATCTTCAGCGAGATGAAGAGACGCGGGCTAAAATCAAGGATGATTCTGCAAATACATGATGAGCTGCTGTTCGAAGTATCGCAGGATGAAGCGGCTGAAATGGAAGCTCTTGTCCGGAAAATGATGGAGGGGGCTGTGGCATTGAGCGTGCCTTTGGAGGTAGAGCTGGAAACAGGCTCCAACTGGCAGGATATGAAGCCGCAATCCAAGCAGGGATGGAGTAATGGGTAATGAGTATCAGGAGGCGAGAGGCCTGAATATAAATTGTTTAAAGGCTAAAAAGCCGATTAATGAAAGGGAGCTTGAGAGATGTCAGAAGTTACTATGGAGATGACCGAATTTAAGACTGTGAAAGAGGGTGATTTGGTAACCGGTACTATTGTAAGTATTGATAACGACGGTTTGCTGTTGGATATTGGAATCAAGGCCGAAGCGATTGTGCCTGCGAATCAGCTGCACATTCCTGCGGGCAGCCGTATGGAGGATGTGTTCAGCGAAGGGCAGGAGCTGGAGGCTGTGGTGCTGAAGAGCGATAGTGAGGAGGGGCAGCCAGTTCTGTCACAGAAGAAAGCTGCTGTCGCCTCATTATGGCGCAAAATTAATGAAATGTATGAGCGCAATGAAAATGTGGAAATACGGATAACCAAATCCGTTAAGGGTGGTCTGCTGGGAGAGATCGAGGGCATTGAATCCTTTATGCCGGCCTCGCAGGCGACATTGCGTCGCGGAGAGGATACATCATCCATGGTAGGCAATTGCACCATGGTCAGAATAATAGAGGTCGATTCGGCCAAGCGAAAGGTTATAGTATCTCGTCGCCGGATTCTGATGGAGGAAGCAGAAGAGAAACGTCGTCAGGCTATCGATTCCCTGCAGGAAGGAACTGTTATCAAAGGGATCGTCCGGCGGCTGACGGATTTCGGGGCTTTTGTTGATGTGGGCGGAGTAGATGGATTGCTGCACGTTTCAGATATGTCATGGACCAGAATAAAGCATCCTCGTGATGTGGTCAAGGTTGATGACGAAATAGAGGTCGGCGTTCAGAAGGTTGATAAGGAGAGCGGTAAGATATCTCTGAGCCTGAAGCAGGTGTTACGCGATCCGTGGGAAGATGTAGAGCGAAATTTCAAGCCTGGAGCCCTGGTTGAGGCAACCATAACCAGAGTTACCGGCTTTGGTGCTTTTGCCCGATTGACTGACGATGGCGTGGAGGGCCTTGTTCCAATGTCCGAGTTGTCGTACCAGAGGATCGAAAAGGCAGAGGATGTTGTTAAATCGGGACAGAAAATTGTCCTGAAGGTTCTAAGCGCAAGCTATAAGAACAGGCGTATATCTCTCAGCCTTAAGCAGGTAGCGGGCGACCAGGAAAAGGCCGAGATGAAAACATATATGAAGGATCAGACAGCCGGGGATAATCCGACATTGGGTGATCTCTTCGGTGATCTGCTGAGCGAATTTAAGGAGGAATAAGCTCTGCCTATCGGAATCTATCTGCATATTCCATTCTGTCCCGGCAAGTGCAGATACTGCAGCTTTATCTCCTCACCCTTTGACAAGCAGGCTGCTCGGGAGTATATCAAGGCGGTAGATTGTGAGCTCGGCCTGAGAGCAGATGAAGTATCCAATGCTGATACTGCTGATACGCTCTATATCGGCGGGGGAACACCTACCGTCCTTTCTTTATCTCTATTGGAGGAATTAGTCGGTCTGCTTGATAAAAGAATGGCGCTTGAGAGCTTAAGCGAGATTACCATCGAGGCCAATCCGGGCACCCTGACTTTGGAGAAGGCCGTATTCTTAAAAGAAGCCGGTATCAATCGTTTAAGCCTGGGTGCGCAATCCTTTGAAGATGAGGAGCTTATCTTTCTTGGCAGATCTCATAATAGCCGTGATATCGGCAATGCAATTGGAATTGCAAGAGAGGCCGGCATAGATAATCTCAGCCTTGATCTGATGTTTGGATTGCCCGGCCAGGATATCGCCGGTTGGGAAAGAACATTGCATACAGCGCTGCAGTATGAGCCGCAGCATCTCTCTCTTTACGACCTGACTCCCGAACCGGGCACACCGCTGATGGATGCTCTGGAAGCGGGAGAGGTAAAATTGCAGGATGATGACCGCAGGGCTGATCTCTATCTTTTGGCCTGCGATATGCTGGGGGCAGAAGGGCTGGAGCGTTATGAGATATCCAATTTCGCTCATTGCGGCCGTGAAGGTAAGCATAATATCAATTACTGGCGCAGCGGCGAGTATCTGGGCATAGGTGTATCTGCCTGTTCCAGAATAGGAGCGCAGCGCTGGAAAAACACGGATTGTCAGGAAGAATATATCGAATCGTCATTATCCTTATTCAGCGAAGCTCTATATGAAACGGAGAACCTGGATCGCCAGACGCTCATGAATGAGTACATAATGCTGGCGTTAAGGACCGCAGCCGGTGCATCAGCCGTTGAGTATCAGCATCTTTTCGGTGAGAATCTCTTTGATGTATATGAAGAGGCTTGCAACGCGCTGGAAAAGGAGGGTTTTCTGATTATGACGACAGATGGTTTTAAGCTGACCGACAAGGGCTTTCTTGTGGCAAACCGGATTATTATACGGCTTATGTGTTGACGCTCTATTTTTAAGATATGCGTGTCCTCTTGACATGCAGAGCGGCAGATGATATTTTTAAACTGTATTAGCACTCTATCATAATGAGTGCTAATGCGGGAGGTTGTATTGCAATGGTATTGACGCCTAGAAAAGAGGCGGTCTTGCAGGCTGTAATACATGAATATATTGCCACCGCCGTGCCGGTAGGTTCCAAGGCTGTGGTTGAGAAGTATAATCTGGGTGTGAGTTCAGCCACAATCAGAAATGATATGGCTGAGCTGGAGGAGTACGGTTATCTGTCGCAGCCTCATACTTCGGCCGGACGTGTGCCTACTGATCAAGGCTATAGGTTTTATGTCGATACACTGATAAGAATCAGGATGCTAACGGAGGCTGAGCAGAAGTGCATCAGGTTGGAATATGAATCCGTCAATCACGAGATAGAAGGACTTTTGCAGGAAACAACTCGGGTTATGAGCCTGGTAACGGGGTTAGCCTCACTGGTGGTTGCCCCCAGCCTTGATAACAGCGTACTGCGCTGCATAGAAATGGTTCCTTTAAGTACATCGAAGGTATTGATGGTTCTTGTTACAAGCGCGGGCCTGGTGGAAAACAGAGTTATCGATGTGCCGTTTATTGCAGATCCGCTGGAGCTCAGACATATCTGTATGTATATTAATGAGCGCTTGCAGGGTTTGCGTCTGGCCACTGTCAGACAACGCCTTCTTGGCGAACGTCTTAATCAGGTCCGGACGTATAAACGCTTTTTTGATGAAATTTTCAGTCTGGTGCAACATATCCTGGATGATAGAAGCCATGAACGTATTTATATGGAAGGCGTATCTAATATAATTTCCCAGCCGGAATTCCAGGATATCCAGGCGCTCAGGGGCATTATTGCCGTTTTGGAGGGAGATTTGGCGCTCTCCGATCTGCTATGTCAGGATAGCGACACATCTATTAATGTCACCATCGGACATGAGAACAGGCATGATGTTCTTAGCGCATGTAGTATTGTGACGGCCAAATATTATATTGATGATGACCTGGCCGGCAGTATAAGCATTGTCGGACCTACCAGGATGGATTATGTGGATATCATAGAAAAAGTCTGTTTTACGGCCGATAACTTGAGCCGTATGATCAGGCGTATCGGCACAGCGGATTGATGCACTGCTGCCGGAAGAGAAGGAGCAAAAAAGAGAGGTACTGTAAGTATGACGGAGCATACAGAAGTAAAAGAGGGATCTGTACCGGAGATTGAGACCGGTGGCGCTCGTAAAGCACGAGCTACGAAATCACCCCGGTTGAAGGTGGAGCTGGAAAAAGCAACGGCGGAGATAGAGCGGTTGAATGTAGAATTGGAAGAGCGTGTAAGACTTTATCAACGGTTGCAAGCGGATTTTGATAATTTCAGAAAGCGTACTGCATCTCGTCAGGAGGAGCTATCCAGTCTGATAAGGGAAGAGGTTGTTTTGCAGATATTGCCTGTTGTGGATAATCTTGAGAGAGCTTTGCAAGCTTCTGAAACCTCAGCTGACGCCGCTGCTTTAGCTGAGGGCGTTGCTATGACACACCGGCAGTTCTGTGCTATACTCTCCAATGCCGGAGTGGTTCCGCTGGAGGTTTGCGGGCAGCAATTCGATCCGGCATTCTGCGAGGCGATCATGTTTGAAGAGAGCTCTTCTGCTGAAGATGGAACGGTTGTTCAAGAGCTGCAGAAGGGTTATATGATGGGAGAGCGCGTTATCAGACCGGCGATGGTAAAAGTGGCCAGGCCTGAAGCGAGCAATAAATGACAAATAGCAAATAACGAATAACAAGGAAAGGGAATGTAAGATATGAGCAAGATAATCGGTATTGATCTGGGAACGACAAACTCATGTGTGGCAGTCATGGAGGGTGGAGAGCCTGCCGTGATTCCCAATAGCGAAGGCAGCCGAACAACTCCTTCGGTAATAGGTTTTTCTAAAAATGGCGAGAGATTGACCGGGCAGATTGCCAAGCGTCAGGCGATAACCAATCCTGAAAGGACTATCAGCTCGATCAAGCGGCATATGGGAAGCGATTATAAGGTTGAAATCGATGACAAAAAATATACACCACAAGAGATTTCGTCCATGATTTTGCAAAAATTGAAAGCGGACGCAGAGAGCTATCTGGGTGAAAAGGTCGATAAGGCGGTTATTACTGTTCCGGCTTACTTTAATGACAGTCAGCGGCAGGCTACCAAGGACGCGGGAACTATAGCCGGGCTTGAAGTGCTGCGTATAATCAATGAGCCGACAGCTGCTTCACTCGCCTATGGATTGGATAAGGGTAAAGACCATATCGTTGCTATATACGATTTAGGCGGCGGAACATTCGATATATCGGTGATGGAACTGGGCGACGGCGTTTTTGAGGTAAAATCGACCAATGGCGATACCCTTTTGGGCGGCGATGATTTCGACCAGCGTTTGATAGATTACATGAACAGCGAATTTAAGAAGGATAACGGTATCGATCTCAGCCAGGATAAGATGGCTATGCAGCGACTGAAAGAGGCAGCGGAGAAGGCAAAAATAGAGCTCTCGGGAGTAATGAGCTCTAATATCAATCTGCCCTTTATTACTGCCGATGCCAGTGGTCCCAAGCATCTGGACATGACGATTACCAGAGCTAAGTTCGAGGAGCTTGTTAGAGATCTGATCGAAAGATCCTTGAAGCCTTGTCAGCAGGCTCTGGAAGATGCCGGCTTGAAGTCTTCCGATATAGAGGAGGTTATTCTGGTCGGAGGGCAGACGCGAATGCCACTGGTTCAAGAGATGGTAAAGAACTTTTTCGAAAAGGAACCTCATAAGGGTGTCAACCCGGACGAATGCGTTGCTTTAGGAGCCGCTATTCAGGCCGGTGTTCTGGGTGGAGAGGTGAAAGATGTTGTTCTACTGGATGTAACGCCGCTCTCCCTGGGTATAGAAACTCTGGGAGGAGTCTTTACCAGGCTTATCGAGCGTAATACAACCATACCGACATCTAAAAAGCAGATTTTCTCCACAGCTGCGGATGGGCAGACGACAGTTGATATACATGTATTACAGGGTGAACGTGAGATGGCGACCTATAATAAAACTCTGGGACGCTTCCAGTTGACCGGAATTCCCGCGGCACCTCGCGGCATACCTCAAATAGAGGTCAGCTTCGATATCGACGCCAACGGCATAGTCAATGTTTCCGCCAAGGATATGGCCAGCGGCAATGAGCAGAAAATAACGATAACCTCATCCGGCGGCTTAAGTGAAGAAGAGATAAAGCGTATGATGGATGAGGCTGATACGCATGCCGCTGAGGACAAAGAAAAACGTGAAGAGGTGGAATTGCGCAACAACGCTGATGTTGCTGTATACAGTGCTGAGAAGGCAATCAAGGATGCCGGCGATAAGGTTGGTAAAGACGATATACAGAAGGTGGAAACAGCCGTGGCAAAGCTGAAGACCTCTCTGCAGGGAAGCGATAAAGAAGCCATAAAGACGGATACTGAAGCACTGACCCAGGCAATGTATGGCTTAACGTCCAAGCTTTATGAGCAGTCCGCTCAGCAGCAGCAAACCGGCACTGCTGGCGAAACAGATGCGGATAAAGCCGGTACTACGGACGGACCTACGGTCGATGCCGATTTCAAGGATGTTGATTGATGTCGACTAAAAGGGATTATTATGAGGTCCTGGGGGTCGATCGGTCTGCATCAGAGACTGAGATTAAAAGAGCTTTCCGACGCCTGGCTCGGAAGTATCACCCGGACGTCAACCCGGATAATCAAGAGGCTGAGGCCAAATTCAAGGAGATAAATGAGGCCTATGAAGTCCTGAGCGATGCTCAACGCAAGGCGACCTACGATCAGTTCGGTCATGCTGCCTTTGAGAACGGCGGACCGGGTGCCGGTGGTGGTTTCAGCGGCAACTTCAACAGTGGCTTTGGGGGCTTCGGCGATATTTTTGATATGTTTTTCGGCGGGCGTTCTGGCGATGCTCGACGTGAGCATGGTCCTGCTCGCGGTGCCGACCTGCGCTACGATCTCCTGCTGGAATTTGAAGAAGCGGTTTTCGGCAAGGATATGGAGATAGAGGTGGCACGCCTTGATAAATGCGATACCTGTGATGGTAGCGGTAGCGCCGCAGGATCCTCAACGGAGACATGTCTTGCCTGTGCAGGAACCGGAGAGGTGCGCCAGGCACAACAAACGATGTTCGGGCAGTTTGTAAATGTGACCACTTGTCAGCGTTGCGGCGGCAGCGGCAGAATCATCAGCAATCCCTGTTCTGCATGCGGTGGAGCCGGCAGGAAAAACAGGCGTAAGAAAATAGAGGTAAAGATACCTGCGGGTGTGGATAATGGTACAAAAGTACGTGTGACCGGAGAAGGAGAGGCCGGTGAGCATGGCGGTTCCTCCGGAGACCTCTATATCTTCATCAGGGTTAAGGCGCACGCATTTTTTGAGAGGCATGATCGGGATATCTTTTGTGAAGTGCCTGTTACGTTTGTTCAGGCGGCGCTTGGCGCCCGGATAACGGTGCAGACGCTCGATGGAAATGCGGAGGTTGAAATACCTGCGGGAACACAGCCTGGAACCATCTTTCGTCTCAAAGGAAAGGGTGTACCGGCAATAAGGGGTGGAGGCCGTGGCGATCAGCATGTCAGAGTGCGGCTTGAGGTTCCTAAGCGTATGACGGAAATGCAACGGCAGCTGCTGAGCGAATATGCCAAAGCCATGGGAGAGAATCCCAGAGAAAATGATGACAAGGGGCTTTTTGGCAGAATGAAGGATGCTTTCGGTAAATAAGGAAGCATTGTAGTAGGGTGTGTCGTTATGGATTGGCTGGAATTGATGCTGGATGTGAAGAACGATATTGCGGCGGAAAGAGCAGCGCTGCTCGTGAGAGATTACGGTATCAAGGGATGCTGGTTCAATGAAAGCACGGTGATATCCTATCTGCCGGAAGAGGCTGCTTCCTGGCAGATAATAGATGCTTTGTCTGTTGAGCTGGCAGATCTTAGAGCTGCGGGCATAGGGCTGGGCGAATTGAGAGTGCACGGCCGGTGTGAGCTGGAGTGGGCTGATAATTGGAAGAAATACTTCAAAATTAATAAGATCGGGCGTATAGTTATTTGCCCTTCCTGGGAGGATTATACATCTGAACCGGGAGAGGCGATAATGAATCTCGATCCCGGCATGGCTTTCGGAACGGGGGCGCATCCTACCACCGTTATGTGTCTGCAGATGATAGACCATTATTTGAAAGCCGGTTGGGCGGTTCTTGACATCGGCACCGGATCGGCCATACTCTCCATTCTATCGGCCAGGCTCGGTGCCTCTTCTGTGTTTGCCTGCGATATCGATTCTGTTGCTGTCGAGGCGGCGCAGCAGAACATTATTGCTAATTCCGTATCTGAGCAAGTGAGAGTAGTTCAAGGCAGCGTAGATAAATATGACGGCCCTCCTGTGGATATGATTCTGGCTAATATAACGGCCGATGTTATAAAGCCGCTTTTGCCGGACATGGGGAGTTCTCTGAAGCCGGATGGGTACCTTCTGCTTTCCGGCATTATCGATACGCTCAGGCAAGATGTAATTACGGCGGCGGATAGAAATGGACTCCGGGTGTTCGAAGAGAGAAGACAGGGAGAATGGATTGCGCTGGCACTGCGGAGACGGGAGGTATGAACAGGTTATCTCTCCCCGGGACAACGCTGGAAAGCGGCTTGAGCTTACATTTAGCGGGTGAAGAAGCGCACTATATTCTCAGAGTCTTACGTTTAAAAAAGGGCGATGGAATATTTATCTTTGACGGTGCGGGCAATGAATATGAAGCTGTGCTGGAGACGGCGGAGCGCGGCAATGCCTTTTTGCGCCTGGGGAGGGCTGTTAAGCGTAATACCGAGCTTTCTGTTTCTGTCAGCCTGGCTCAGGCTCTACCCCGGGGCGATAAGATGGATCTGATAATTCAGAAATGCACTGAGATAGGAGTCTCCGAGATACGACCTTTCTCTTCCGCACGCGGGATACCCAGAGTAAAGGAAGACGCACAAAGAGGGCGATTGAGCCGGTGGCGCAGGATTGCGCGTGAGGCGGCTGAGCAATCTCACAGGGTGTTCATTCCGAATGTAGCGGAGATTATCGCTTTGGATCAGATAGCCGGAAGTATAGGGTCATATGATCTTTGTTTGGTAGCCTGGGAAGATAGCACCGAGCCGTTGAAAGCGATTTGGGGGAGGATTAACCGCGAGGCGCATAGTATTTTGCTGGTGGTGGGACCTGAAGGAGGTTTCGCTACTGAAGAGATAGAATTGCTGAGGTCCTGCGGTGCGCTGGATATCTCTTTGGGGTCGCGGATATTGCGGACGGAGACAGCCGGTATGGTGCTGGCCGCTCTGACGGTTTACGAAATGGATTCATAAGGGAAGGATCGTATGCGTGGAGATTGTGCTCTGCTGACGTTGGGCTGTAAGGTAAATCAATATGAAAGCCAGGAGATGCGAGAGCAGCTGGAGAGCGCAGGCTATAAAATAGTCGATGCCGGCGGGGATGCAGATCTTTTCGTTGTTAATACCTGTGCCGTTACTCGGACTGCTGAAAAGAAATGCCGGCAGGTTATAAGGCGAGTTGCAGCCCGTTGCCCGAAGGCGGCAATAGTGGTTACCGGTTGTATGGCTCAGAAAGCCGGTGCTGCTTTGAAAAGATTATCAGAGCGTTTGATCATTCTGGGTAATGCGGAGAAAGAGGACCTTCTTCCTTATCTCACAGAAGATGTATCCTGCGCAACGGCTGGTCTCAGCAACTGCCGGAGCTATCGGGGGAGGGGAATAGATAACTGGAATGGCAGAGCGAGGGCTTTTGTCAAGATCCAGGACGGCTGTAATCGTAATTGTGCTTACTGCCTGGTGCCGCAGGTCAGAGGCAGGCCGCGAAGCAGGCCTGCACAGGTTGCTTATGATGAAATAAAGCGCTTGGCCGGCAAGGGATTCAAAGAGGTTGTTCTTACGGGCATACATCTGGGGCTTTACAATGAGCGTGAGGGAGATGGGCTGGCAGAGTTTCTGAGCAGGCTCCCTGATATAGAGGGGATAGTGAATATACGGCTGAGCTCCATAGAACCGACCGATTTTACACCTGATTTGCTCAATGTAATCAAGAGCGATAACCGGATATGTAATCATATGCATATACCGCTGCAGCATGGGAGTGACCGGATACTTGGAATGATGCAACGTCCCTACGCTGCTAACGATTATGCGCGCGTTATCGATAGCCTTCGAGCTGTTCGGCCGGGACTGGCTCTTACGACCGATGTAATGGTCGGCTTCCCGGGTGAGGATGATGCCGCATTTGAGGAGAGTCTCTCTTTTATCAGGCGGATGAGATTTGCAGGATTGCATATCTTTCGATACTCTCGCCGTCCCGACACTCCGGCGGCGGTAATGCCGAATCAGGTGAGTGAAAAGATAAAAAGCGCCAGAGCGAAGCAGATGGCGCAAACGGCTGATGATATTACCGATGCATATCTGGCTTCTATACTGAATGAGAAGCTCAGGCTTGTAGTCGAAAAGATCGATAATTCTCTATGCATAGGAAGAACCGATAGATATGTGGAAGCGGAGGTTGATTTTCAGCCGGATTTCTCCATCGGTGATGTTATCTCCGTAAGAGCATTAAGTAAAAACAATGGGCGATTGCTTGGCAAAGCGCTAAAAAAGGTGTTATAATAAATTTCAAGCAAATGCTCATTACATAGGTTGAAGGCGGGTACTCTTAAAAGCCGCCATGCGGAGGGAGCTGTGGAGGGTTGTTTGTTCTGTAAGCTGGCATCGGGCGAGATAGCGACCGACATGGTTTACAGCGATGATCTGGTTGTCGCTTTTAGGGATGCAGCTCCGGCCGCTCCTGCGCATGTGCTTGTTATACCGCGCAGACACATTGAGAACATACTGGCGGCAAATGAAGCCGACGAGGCACTGTTAGGGCATATGTTGACGGTTGCTTCCAGGATTGCCCGCCAGGAGGGCATTGCCGAATCAGGGTTCCGCCTGGTTATCAATTGTAATGAGGATGGAGGTCAAAGTATAGATCACCTTCATATACATTTGCTCGGAGGTCGAAAGTTGAGATGGCCTCCCGGTTAGCAGGAGGGGGGAGTGAGATTGTCTGAAGTACGTATAAGGGATGATGAATCCTTGGATAGTGCTCTTCGTCGTTTTAAGAGAGAGCTGCAACGTACAGGTGTTCTGGCCGAAGCCAGGCGTCACGAGCACTACGAGAAACCCAGCGAGAAGAGGCGCAAGCGCATTGAAGCCGCCAGGCGTAAGCGTTAAGTCAAAGATGATTTTTCATTGATGTGCACGGCTCTGCCCTATCTCCGGCAGATGGAGGAGATAGGGCAGAGCCGTGCGGCGTTTACTGCTCTAAAACGATCAACTGGCGGCCTACCATTTTATCGATTTTAATCCAGGCTCTCCCGGCTTTGTATTCCATAGCCGGCACCTTGCCTGAAAGAGAATAGACCCTCTTTGGCTTAGATATTCTAAGACCGATTTCTAAATCCACCAGGGGCAAAGGATCCTCAATCAGGTCCAGCTGAGAGCGCCTTTCCGGCACATAATGGAGAATATGGAGGCAGTAGCGCTTTTCTCTTTCTTGATAGTTCAGCAGTAGCTGTGCAGTGGATGGGGCGTTGCTTACTACAAGCGGCTCAGGAAGCAGTTCCTTCAAGGCTGCAAGCACAAGCTTGCGAGCTATAGGGCTGCCATGCTTACGGTAGATGGTAAAGAGGGGGTGAGCAAAGTAGATGCCGGCTCCCCAGCATACAGCTCCCGGCCGCCCCATGGGGCCTTGAGGAGGAGTATGGAAGTGATTTGAAAAGTGGCGCCGGCTTCTTTGGAATAATGGCTGCCATCGCTCTGCCGGCCACCGGGATTCGCTTGCAATCTCTGCTGCAGGCTCGTGCATCACAAAGGGCATCTGCCCCAGGCTCTGCCATTCCTTTCCAGGCATAAGATAATCGGGATGAAACTCGCTCTCACCCAGATATTCAAGAGGCCAGCCGGGTGGAAATTCGCCCTGGCAAAGGCCGCTGTGGTAGCTGGCCAGGACCTTGCCGCCTTTCTGTTGATACTCTGCCACCTTTGCTGCCGGCTCGCGGGAAAGCTCTATCCGGTCAGGAAGAAGCAGCACTGAGTATTTTGACCAGTCACAGCGGCTATCCACCAGATCAAACTGATACTGAGCCTGACCAAGGATTCTGTTTGCACCTGCCAGAGCATCGTCGATTATCTTTTCTGTCGGCTTTGGCATTACAACTCCTATCTCGGAAGTGGGCTTGGCGCCTTGAAAATAAGGCTCATATTTCGCAACGGTTTCATATGTATCGCCGATGAGCTTTATAGCTATGGGATCCAGGCGACCATCCGGCAGCAGCTGGTCTCCTACGGAGCAGCTTGCACCGAAGGCTATGGTTCTTAAGCATTCATATTCCAGAGCGCTGGGATCCTTGTAGCCGCCATACTCAGCCCAGGACTTATGAAAGCGCCCTGTCATTCCAAGGTAGGGAAGATCCAAAGTTCGGGCGTAGCGCGCGACTATGGGAAAATGGTCATACCCCCAACCGCCTGTAGGAAGAGATTCGATCTCAAGGTGGGAATAGAATTTTAAGCTGGAGCGAATGCCGGGGGCAATGTGGCCTGCATTGTAGAAAACAGAAGAGGCAGCTTTCCGCTCCCAGATGAAAGAGGATAGCCGCTTCTTCACTCGCAGCAGTACTTTTTCTGCAAAGGCCTTTCGCTCCTGGCTTATCTCAGGGTCGTAGCCTTCCTCCTCCATAGAGGCAAGGCAATTAGCACAGCAGCACTCTTCCTGATGGACAATATCGAAGAAGAAGCCATCAACATCAAAGAGGGAAAGGAGCTCTGCAATCTGCTCTTCAACATAGGAAAGATAAGCATCATTATTCAGGCAAAGCTTCTTCCAGCCGGCTTCCAGCGGTGTGCTGCCGCCAAGCTTTCCCTCTGCAGATACCTCTCGCCAATCCAAATGGAGCTTTGCCATCTCTTCATCAAAGCCCAGAGAGATATAAATAGGGACTTTGATACCTACCTTGTGGCATGCGGCAATTTGCTCTCGCAAGAGATCGCATTCAAGGTGCGGATGCCGGGCAGGCAACCTGGTATAGTAATAGATCATGCCATGGTGGCACTTGGCAAAGCAGGTTACAGATTCTACCCTTGCCTCTAGAAGCCTTTGAGCAAAGCTTTCAGGATCGAATTGCGCCCCGATATTTTCAAGCAAGGAGCTGTTGTGAAAATCAAGATGAACCGTGCGCATTTGCAACGTCATCTCCTCCAATCAAATGATAATTGAAACCGGTTACAGCTTATGTAATTATTCGTGTTTTCTTCTTCTTTTCCTGCTTAAATTAGCTTTACGCTGTAAAGTAGGCTGTTTCGAGTTTTCTTCTTTTAATATTATGCAGGAATCTAATAAAAAAGAGAGAAATTATATCATATAATCTGAAAGGGGTTTCAGAATGACGAGCATTTATGACATTGCAAAAATGGCCGGTGTGTCGGCAGCTACAGTCTCAAGGGTAATCAACGACGAACGATATGTCTCTCCTGAAACTCGTGAGAAAGTACAAAAGGTGCTCCGGAAGACCGGCTTTGTTCCCAATGCCAATGCCAGCAGCCTTACTAAAAAACGAACCAACACCATCGCTGTGGTTGTGCCTGATATCACCAATCCCTTTTTTACAGAGATCATCCGGGGGATCGAGGAGCAGGCGTCAGCGCAGAAAATTGCTGTAATACTCTTCAACACAGATGAAGATATGGATAAAGAGCGCGGAGCTTTGCGTTTTCTAATGGAAAAGAGAGCGGATGCTCTGATTATTGCCAGCACAGCAAGCTTTGCAAAGCATATAACCTCACATTTAAGCGCTGAAATTCCCCTTGTCCTTTTAGACCGGCAGCCCAAAGGCTTGAAGGCCGATCTCGTGCGCAGCGATGATCACAGGGGCGCTCAGATGCTGGTCGATTATCTGGTAGCTTTGGGGCACAGGGAGATTGGCTTTATCAAAGGTAAGGATGGAATCTCCACTGCCAGGCTGCGTCTTGAGGGCTATCTTCAGGCTTTAGAGAAGCACGGTCTGGGGCCTGATGAAAAGCTTATAGTTTCAGGCGACTTCAAACAGGAAGGCGGGCGGGAAGGTATGCTGAAGCTATTGGCACTTGCCTGTCCTCCGACATGTGTAATTACATCAAATAATCTGGAGGCCCTCGGAGCACTTGCCGCCATTCGCCAAATGGGACTATCTATACCTGAAGATATCTCTTTAGTCTGTTTTGATGATTTAGAACTGGCCTCGCAAGTATATCCGTTCCTTACAGTTGTAGCGCAGCCTGTGAGAACCATGGGTGCTGTGGCTGCACAATTAGCTTTGGAAAGGCTGGATGGCAATGTCCAAAAGCCTCGGGAGGTGGTAATGCAGATGACATTGCTGGAGCGTAAGTCTGCAAGAAGAGTTTAATTTTTTAAATGTTTCTGAAACCGGTTACAGACTTTAAGGAGGGATTTTTCGTGAGAAGTACAGCAATAGGCCTGGTGTTGGTCAATGATGAACGGCCCCATGTTTATGAGGCAAATAGCCAGGAGAACATGGCGACTGTAGAGGCTTGGGCAAAGGTAATCCGGGAACGCCTAACTGCGGAAGGTCATTGTCCGTCTATAGTGGTGGCTTCCCAGACTATAACCGGTGTGCGGGTGGCGCAGCAGGTGGGCGAGGAGCTGGCAAGGGCAAATGTAAAGCAGCTTATCATGTGCTACAACGTTTGGGATTTTCCCTATCTGGTATGGCCTCTGGTGAACTCATTGGGCAGGGAGATTCCTATTTTGAGCCTTTCCAACAATAATGGGAAATATCCGGGGAATGTGGGTCTGCTTGCCACAGATGGAGCCCTGAGACAGGCAGGGCGCAGAACCCATCGTGTTGTGGGAGAGATAGAGGATTCCGGCACTGTGGAGCAGGTGTTGAATTGGGTGCGGGCAAGCCAGGCCATCACCACGATTCGCAATGAAGTCTATGGCCTTTATGGCGGTCATTCCATGGGCATGGAGACAGGTTACTTTCATCTAATACCTGCTCAAAGAGCACTCGGCTGCACAGCTTACCAGATCGATCAGCTTATGGTTTTAAAAGTGATGGAAGGAATTCCAGAAGATGAGGTGAAAAAGGGACGCAGGTGGTTTGAAAATTTATTAGGTGAACGTTTGTGCTATGATGAGCACATGCTGACAGAGAAGACGCTGGAAAGGCAGATTCGCCTCTATCTGGCCGTAAAAAAGCTCAATGAGGAATATGGCCTGGATTTCTGCGGTATCAAAGGCCAGCGCGAGCTCACTGAATATGTGTGCTTAGGCGATGTGGCCGAGATGCTGCTCAATGATCCTTATGATTGGAAGGGTCCGAAAGAGCCTACAGTCTGCGCTACGGAGGCGGATAGCAATGCCGCCGTTACCATGCAGCTTTTGAAATATATCTCAGGGGGCTTGCCAACACTTTTTATGGATGTTAGATTGTATCACCCTGAGCTGGAGCTGTGGGATTTATGTAACAGTGGAAATCATTCCAGTTACTATGCTGCTTTATCAGTTGATCCGCAGGAGAATTTCAAGCACATTACCTTCCATCCGGCTTTGGAATATTACTTCAAAGCAGGCGGAGCCTCTGTTGAGTTTGATGCTGCACCTGGCAAGCTGACTTTGGCCAGGCTCGGCTTCTACAACGATAAACCGTACATGGTGATCTTGGCTGCAGAGAGTTTGGAGCTGCCGGCAAAACAGCGTCAAGAATTAGGAAAGGAGACGGATCCAACCTGGCCGCATGTCTATGCGCGGCTGGAGGGCGGTTTCCGGGAGTTTTTGCAGTACTTCCCTGCCAATCATATTCAGGGAGTGGCGGGGGATAAAATAGAGAGCTTGCTTTACGCCTGTGAGATCGCGGGGATTCGGCCAATAGTGCTGGGCAAGGATTATCTGCCGCCGGTGTGGGAGCTTGTATAAAAAACAGAAGATGAAAGGAGCGTTAACCGGATTTCTGAAATTAGCCGGAATGCGCGCTTCCAGCGCCAATCTTCTTACTATTGGCCTCCCTGACTGCCTTTTTGTGTATCTTTGCGGAATTCCTGGTGAATAGAGCACCGCATTGTTTTATAGTATGGTCAGTGGTATAATTCTCAGCGAATACGCAGCAAAAGAGTTGCTTAATTCTTATTGCCGATTACAATGCGTGTAGCTGGGGAGGCCTAATGCTTTTTTCTCTGATAGGAAAAATAAAAAATGACGATGAAGAAGGCAGGCGCTTTTTCTGTTCTCTTTCTTCATGGAATCCCCGTCTTTTCAGATTGGCGCTGGCTGTTGCTGTAATTATGATTATGGCATCCATATTATCCGTCCAATTTATGCCGGATAGAACTATCTCGCGCTTGCAGGTGGGAAGTGTAAGCCCTAAAGAGATAAGGGCACCGCGAAGCGGCAGATATGCGGATGAGGCTGACCTGATGAAGCGCCGTCAGATGGCTGCCGATACGGTTGCTGATGTTTATGATCCCGATCCTACTGCTCTTCCGAGCGCTCTTACAGATCTTAATTCTTTTTATCAGGCTGTATCCGACGCCCGGTCGAGCGGTCAGGGTGCTACAGCCAGATCTGCCAAAGAGATAGAGAACGGCACAAGCCTGAAATTGAGCCGGACCACCATTACGGCTCTGTTGCAGGCCGATCCCAAGGTTTTAGGCCAATTGCAGAGGCTGAGTGAGCGGCTTGTACGCATTGTTATGGCTCAGGGCATCAGAAATAGTACTATCGATCTCGATGTTGCTGAGAGCCTGATTGCCAGAGAGCTAAAAAAAACCTTTTTGAAAGAGCGTTATACCGGTGCTGTAGCAGAGCTCGTAAGGGCTGTTATGCGCCCTAACAGAATATACAACAGCGAAAAGACGGAACAGGCTCGTATGCAGGCACAGCAAAGAATCAAGCCTGTTTATGTGCCTGTTTCCATGAATGAAATAATTTTAGAGCAGTATGAAACCGTATCGGCCAGACATATAGCCATGCTTAAGGCTGTAGGTCTCTATCAGGGTGAGGTGAACTATGCTACTCTGGCCGGATTACTCTTCTTTATTCTGATTAATATTATGATGGTGGCGTATTATATCTGCGAATACCATCCGGCTGTGTATGCCAGCGCCAGCGCATTGCTTCTGTTGAGCATGATATGCGTGGCGGGAATGCTTTTTTCCTGGCTTTTAAGTCCGATTTTATCCGGGTATATGGCGATACTGCCTGTGCTTTCTGCCATTATGCTTATGTCTATACTTTTCGATACCAGCCTGGCTATGCTTATGACTGCTTTTTTCAGCCTTTCTATCGGAATCATTATGAACGGTCAGCTTCAATTCAGCATCTTATCCATGATAAGCGGTTGCGTGGCGGTGTTCAGTGTCAGGCGAATATATAAGAATTCAGATCTGGTGCAGGCCGGACTTATAGTTGGGCTGGTAAGCTTTGTAACTATAGTGGCGGTCTCCTTGATTAACGGCGAGGCCTTGAGTATTATCGGAATGAATGCGTTATTCGGAATGATTGGCGGAGCAGGCTCTGCAATCGCTGTTATCGGCGGCCTCTCTTTTCTTGAAAAGCCGTTTGGGCTGACCACCCATATACATCTACTGGAATTATGCAATCCCAATGAGCCTCTTCTGAAGCGTCTTCTGACTGATGCTCCCGGCACTTATCACCATAGCATAGTTGTCGGTAATCTGGCGGAAACAGCCGCTGAAATCGTCGGTGCTGATCCTTTGCTGACCAGAGTAGGGGCTTATTACCATGATATCGGCAAGATACGGCGTCCATATTTTTTTGTTGAGAATCAGATGAATCAGGAGAATGTTCATGAAAAGATTTCACCGCATCTGAGCATATTGGTGATAACTGCGCATATCCGCGATGGGGTGGAATTGGCCAGACAATATCGTATTCCGGAGAAAATAGTCGATATCATTGCCCAGCATCACGGCACTAATCTGATCCTCTATTTCTATCATCAGGCTATGACTCGTGAGGAAGGCAACCGGCTGCCGGAGAATCAATTCAGATATGGCGGGCCCAAGCCTAGAACTCGTGAAGCAGCGTTGATTATGTTGGCGGATAGTGTGGAAGCGGCAGTACGTTCCATGATCAAGCCAACTCCCAATAAGGTGGAAGCTTTGGTGCGCAAGATTATTCGCGATCGGCTTAGCGATGGCCAATTGGATGAAGCAGAGTTGACTTTTCATGACTTAAGCCGTATAGCTGATGCATTTATCAAGGTTTTGAACGGTATATTTCATCCGCGGATAGAGTATCCGGAAGTAATCGATTGCCGGGCAAAACCCGGTAGAAGAGCTATTGGAGTGGTAAAGTAATGAAGATAGCAATTTCCGATATGCAGAATCTGTATAAAGCGGAGCGATGGCCGCTTCGTCAAGCGGTACAGATGACCATAAGGTACGAGAAGGCCTCCAGGCAGAGCGAAGTAACGATTGCGCTTGTCGATGATGAGACTATTGCCCGGCTGAACATGAGCTACCGCGGCAAGGATTCTTCCACAGACGTATTATCATTTAATCTGGCTGAGAGTGATCACCCGGAGTTGAAAGATTATCTTGGTGATATAGTCGTATCGGTGGAAACTGCAGCCAGACAGGCTGCAGAATCCGGGCATTCGCTTGTTAGAGAGATTGAAATGCTGCTGATACATGGAACGCTGCATCTATTAGGTTATGATGATCAGACGGCCTGCGATCGCAAGGTGATGATGAAGAAACAGGCAGCAATCATCAGGCGCCTGGTGGTTGATACGGACGGCTTGAATAAGCCACAGGCAGAGATTCGGTCGAAGAAAGAGGAAGAGCCCGTTAACAAGGCGACAGCATTCCGTTGCGGCAGAGAGAGGGGACGCCGTAAAAAGGAAAAGAGCAGTGATGCGCAACAAGAAACTTCTTGACAGCTTCAATTTTGCCATAGAGGGTTTGATATATGTAGTCAGAACACAGCGTCACATGCGTTATCATTTGATGATGGCGGCAACGGCTCTGCTTTTTGCCGTGTACAGCAATCCTCCCTTTGATATTCAGGAAATGATCATTCTTCTTTTAACCATAACGCTGGTATTGGTTTCGGAGATGGTAAACACATCATTGGAAGCGATTGTGGATATTCTTTCTCCAGAGTATTCCTCTCTGGCTAAGATAGCTAAGGATGTGGCGGCCGGGGGCGTTTTGTTGACATCAATCAATGCGCTTGTTGTCGGCTACCTTCTTTTCTTTAACCGGATGAAGGAAATGGGCCCCTCGCTCTTTGAGCAGGCCGATAATGTCGGAGGTTATATAATATTAATCGGTATAATTCTAACTATTATGATAGTCCTTTTTGCCAAGGTCGCCACCAAACGCGGCACACCTATGCAGGGCGGAGTAATCAGCGGACACAGCGCCGTATCGGTATTTCTGGCTGCGGCCATTTTTCTGCTTTCACACGGCGAAAGCATGCTGATCTCCGTAGCCGGCATATGCCTGGCGCTGCTGGTAATTCAGAGCCGTCTGGAAACTGAAGTGCATACGCCGATGGAGGTAATAGGCGGCTCGCTTGTGGGATTGATTATGGCGTTCGCACTCTTTGAGTTTCTGATATAGCATGTTGAGCTTTGTAAGTTGTTGGGGTATAATTACTTTCTAATAAGAATTCAAGTTCATAATTCAGAAGTGCAGCTGGTTATGGGGTCTTACTCTACCGGTAATGTAGCTCTGAATTAAGCAGCAACGAGCGACAGGCAATGTATCTGTATTAGGGGGGATTTTTTCTTGGACGAACCTGGCAGTACGCTCCAGCTGGGGCTACTGTTTCTGCTGTTGTTACTCTCCGCTACTTTTTCCGGAACGGAGACGGCTTTTTTCGCTGTAAATAAGGTTAAGATGCAAAATCTGCTCGGTGATAAATGGCGCAGACAAAAAGCTCTCAGCATGATCATTGAGCATCCTCAGAAAATGCTTGCCGCATTGCTCGTAGGCAATACGAGCGTTAATATCATTGCCTCAGTTCTGGTAGCCTCGATATCTCTTAAAATATGGGGTGGCGTATATAGTGACCGATGGGTGGCATTAATTGCCACCGGCATTACCACTGCTCTGCTGCTTCTCTTTGGCGAGGTTACTCCCAAGATAATTGCCGCTGTCTTCGCAGAGAGAATAACGCTTTTGATGGCCGGCCCGATATATCTTTTCAGCTTGATTCTTACGCCGGTGATAGCGGTAATCAATTGGATAAGCCACGGGATAATTCGTCTGTCCGGCGGGCGTATCACTGATGCTGCGGCTCCGCTGGTAACGGAGGAAGAGATTCGGACTGCGGTCACGCTGGGAGAGGAGGCCGGTGAGCTG
>DHPR01000035.1 GCA_002410925.1 bacterium UBP13_UBA5359 | reverse complement strand
TCTCTGCCGTATGTCTCAAGCGCCTTCTCTGAGGCAGTTGCATTGCTATTGTTCATCATGGCGGAAATGCCACCTCCTTCCTTTCTCAGATGATCCAGGCGGGCCTGAGCTTGCTGTGGATTGAATCCTAATCTCGTCAGCATTGCGGCCGCTCTGTTCTCACTCTGACGCAATATAGCCATAAGTATGTGCTCCGGCTCTATCTGTGTGCTGCGAGTACGTTGTGCCTCATCGCCAGCGGCTTGCAGAACAGCATTAAGCTCCGCTCTGTCTGCCTCGGTTCCGGCACTCTCCTTGCCAGCGCTCTCAAGCTCCTTCACCAGGGTATTAATATTCACACCCCCAGCTTCAACAAGGAATCTGGCAAAGCCTCGCGGCTCCTGTAGCAGAGTTCTCAGCAGGTGTACTGCATGCGGCGCTTCCAAGCCGGCATCCCTGGCCATCTGATCCGCAGCATTCAGCAACATCTGCGATCTCTTTGAAAGCCTGTTGCCTGCTCCTCTGCCTGCATTTATTTCCGGCAGAAGGAAGGAGATCATGCCTCCCAGTGATGCTGCATCACTGATTCCCCCAAACGGCATACCCAGACCACTATCAAGAAAACCGTGTTCACGAGCACATCTTTCACATATCCAGAGCTCTTCAGCCTCTCCGCCGGATATTTTGGTCAGATGTATAGAAGCGTTCTCTTTATTGCATATCTGACATTTCATCCTCTCTTCCCCCTCCTTGCAGCTCGGCACTCGATGCTTGTCGCTCGATCCAAGTCTGATATTCCCATCCTCCGGATATTTTTCATCCTTCAGTATGAAACTTTTATTAAATTGTAACCATTACAAAGTATTCTATATCGTTGCTCTGCTAATGTCAAGTCGCTGCTACGAATCTATTTCTCAGCAACACACCGTGAACAGAGGCCGTAAAAGTATATCCTCTGGCCCAGAATGCGGTATCTCTTCCGCACAGATTCCGGCAGACAATTCTCACTGAGATTATCGGTATAAATATCCTCTATTCTTTTGCATTTGACGCACATAATATGAGAATGAGGCCTGGTATCCGGATCGAAGTTCCTGCGCTCGTGACTGATGGCTATCTCTTCAATCTCTCCCAAACCGACCATGGTCTGCAATGTATTATAAACAGTCGTTAGGGAAACACTGGGGAAACGGCCGGTAATATATGCATATATATCATCTACCGTTGGATGTGAGGTGGTGGTGTAAAGATATTCAAATATAGCCACACGTTGTGGTGTTATCTTTAAACCTGCTTCACGAAACCTGCGAATCATTCTCTCAATCTGCATTGCCGCTTCTCCCTTCGCTCACTGAGATTTAAATAAAATGAGCCTGCTTACCCAAACGTCAGCAAAGATAGGTCTCCATCCTGACTTAGATTTTAAAGGTTTTTAATTTGTAATCATTTTAATATAAAAAGATTGCAAATGCAAGAGAACCCATGAAGCGGAATAGATGTATTCCAAGGTGCCTGCATTAAGAGCGTACCCTATTTATGTTTTCCATTTGTATCGCTGAAGATTCCTTCATGCAGAAAAGTTTGCAGAAGGAAGGATAAAAAACCGGCTTTCAGACCTTCTCAAAAGATAACTCGTCATCCCTCACTGCAACCCTTATTGAAGTGCCCCCGGCAATCTCTCCTTCCAAGAGCTTCATGGCCAGTTCATCCTGCAAACGCCTTTGTATAACGCGCTTCAGCGGCCTGGCACCGTAGGCAGGATCGAAACCCTCTCGAGCCAGCCGGGCCTTGGCCTCCGGCGTCAGCTCCAGAGTAATGCCTTTATCGGCCAGCCGCTCCTTGAGCCGGGCAGCCTGGATATCCACAATACGCTCTATTTCCAGCCGCCCCAGCATGTTAAAGATTACAATTTCATCTACGCGATTGAGAAATTCAGGCCGGAAATGCTGCCGCAGCAGATCCATAACCGCCTGCCGTGATTTATCGTCTACGCTCTCCCCCAAAAGCTCGCTGCCCAGGTTAGAGGTCATAATAATAACCGTATTCCTGAAGTCTACGGTCCTGCCCTGGCCGTCTGTCAACCGGCCGTCGTCAAGCACCTGCAGCAGAATATTGAAGACGTCGGGATGGGCCTTCTCTATCTCATCCAAGAGCACTACGGAATATGGTCTTCTCCTGACGGCTTCGGTAAGCTGGCCTCCCTCGTCATATCCTACGTATCCGGGAGGCGCTCCCACCAGGCGGGAGACGGTATGCTTCTCCATATATTCGCTCATGTCTATACGAATCATAGCTCGTTCGTTATCAAACAGAAAATCGGCTAAAGTACGAGCCAGTTCTGTCTTGCCCACCCCCGTCGGCCCCAGAAAGATAAAACTACCGGTAGGCCTGTCGGGATCAGCGAGGCCGGAACGGGAGCGCCTTACTGCTCTGCCAACAGCATCCACAGCGGCATCCTGTCCGATGACTCTTCCCTTCATGATGCTCTCCATCTTCAGTAGCCGTTCTATCTCTCCTTCCATCATGCGGGCCACCGGAATCCCGGTCCATTTGGCTACTACCGCAGCAATATCCTCGGCTTCAACCTCTTCTTTGAGCATTCTCTTATTCTTTTGCAGTTCTACCAGTTCCTTATTGGCCTCTTCTAAAATACGGGTCAGATTTAGCTTGACACCGAAACGAAGCTCGGCCGCCCGGGCAAGGTCTCCCTTACGCTCAGCTGCTTCCTCCTCCTGGCTGGCCCTCTCGATAGTCTCTTTGGTGCTGCGAATACGGCTGATTATCTCTTTCTCCCGATTCCAATGCTCCTTCATGCCAGCGCTCTGAGCCTTCAGGCTCTCCAATTCCTCCTCCAGCTTGCGCAGGCGCTCAGCTGAGGCCTTATCGCTCTCCCGTGACAGTGCCTGGCGCTCTATCTCAAGCTGCATTATACGGCGCTCCACCTCATCTATCTCGGTAGGCAGACTATCGATCTCTATACGTAGACATGAGGCGGCTTCATCTACCAGATCCACCGCCTTATCCGGAAGAAAACGATCGGTAATATATCTGTTGGAAAGAGTGGCGGCAGCTACCAGGGCATCATCCATAATACGTACGCCATGGTGTACTTCATAGCGTTCTTTGAGCCCACGCAAAATGGCAATGGCATCTTCAACCGAAGGCTCCTGCACCACAATCGGTTGAAAGCGACGTTCCAGAGCGGCATCTTTCTCTATGTATTTGCGATACTCATCCAGCGTAGTAGCTCCTATGCAACGCAATTCTCCCCTGGCCAGAGCCGGCTTGAGCATGTTAGCGGCGTCAACGGCTCCTTCAGCGGAACCGGCGCCTACTAACGTATGCAGCTCATCTATAAAGAGGATTATTCCTCCCTCGGAAGAGATCACCTCTTTGAGCAGGGCTTTAAGACGGTCTTCAAACTCTCCGCGATACTTGGCGCCGGCAATCATGGCGCCAAGGTCCATAGCTACCAGGCGCTTCTCCTTCAATCCCTCCGGCACATCGCCACTGATGATACGTCTGGCCAGACCCTCTACAATAGCAGTCTTGCCCACTCCCGGTTCGCCTATCAATACCGGATTATTCTTGGTGCGACGCGACAACACCTGAATTACCCGGCGTATCTCTTCATCGCGGCCGATAACCGGATCCAACTTGCCCTGGCGGGCTGCTTCCGTCAGATCGCGGCTGAATTTCTCCAATGCCTGATACTTATCTTCGGGATTGGGATCCGTGACTCTCTGGCTGCCGCGTATATCGGCCAATGCTTTGAGGATACTCTCCACGGTAGCACCTTTGGAACGCAGTATCTGCCCGGCAACGCCCTTGTCGCCGGCAATGGCCAGAAGCAGATGCTCAGCACTGAGATATTCATCCTGAAAGCGTTCTATCTCTTTCCACGCCTGATCGAAAATCAGGCGCAGTCCGTCAGAGATATACATCTGGCCGGCGCCATGCACCTTGGGTATACGAGCTATAGCTTCTCTGAGCTCTGACATTATACCGCCGATATCGGCTCCCAGCTTAGCCAAAACAGGAGATGCCAAACCATCTTCCTGCTGCAGGAGAGCCATCAGCAAATGCTCTACATCAACCTGCTGATGACTCTTTTCTTCAGCCAGTCCTTGTGCTATTTGAACAGCTTCCTGAGCTTTAACGGTGAATTTGTCGAATCGCATCGGCATACCCTCCCGCATAATCCTGAGATTGTCCATATTTCAGGATAAAATCAAGAGGGGTTATTGTCAAGGCTTATCGTTATTATTTGGCGTTTGTGAAATACTTTGCAAGAAAGAATTTACGATAATCATAGAATTATTTACTACCTCAAAGAGAGATCGGTTGAACGGAAGAAGGTCTTGAGAATCCTCTGCGATACAATCCTTCTCAGATATTCAGTTCCTCCAGCACACCGGTCTCCATAAAGATGACGCGCTCGCCGATGTTGGTGGCGTGATCGGCAATCCTCTCCAGAAAGCGGGCCACCATCAGCAAGATCAGACCTTGCCGGATAATGCCGGGATCCTTCTCCATATAATCGGCTATCTCATCGTAGATGCTCCGGTAGAGGGCGTCCACGGCATCATCGTCGGCTACCATCTTATGCACCAGTTTGATATCACGGTTCACAAAGGCGTGCAGGCTTTCCCGCAGCATTTTCTGGACTATAGCCGCCATCCTGGGTATATCCACCAGCGGCTTGAACAGGGGCTGGTCCGCCATCGTCCGAGCCATCTTGGCTATATCCACGGCATGATCGCCCATCCGCTCCAGATCGGTTATGATCTTCATAGCAGTTCCGATGGTGCGCAGATCCCTGGCCACCGGCTGCTGCAGGGCCAGCATGCGCATACAGCGTCCTTCGATGGAGAGATCAAGGTCGTCTACGGCATCATCCATCTGTATAACTCTTTCCGCCAGTTCCACATCTCTTTCGGACAAAGCCTTGATGGCGCGATGGACCATCTGCTCCACCATACTGCCCATGCAGACTATCTCCTGCTGCATATCGGACAACTGCTCGTCGAATGTCTTCCTGATGCTCTTCGTCATAGCCGTGCTCCTCTCAACCGAAACGACCGGTGATGTAATCTTCGGTTCTCTTATCGTCGGGCTTGGTGAATATCTTATTGGAATCACCAAACTCTATCAGTTCCCCAGACAGAAAGAAGCCGGTATAATCCGATACACGGGCTGCCTGCTGCATATTATGGGTAACGATAATTATGGTATATTCGTTCTTCAGATCCTGCATCAATTCCTCTATGCGAAGGGTGGAAACCGGGTCCAGGGCGGAGCAGGGCTCGTCCATCAGCAGAATGCCGGGATCGGCCGCCAGAGCCCTGGCGATGCACAGGCGTTGCTGCTGGCCGCCGGAAAGGGAGAGAGCGGAGGATTTGAGCTTATCCCGGACTTCATCCCAGAGCGCTGCTCTGACCAGGGTGCGCTCCACCAGATCGTCCAGTCCCTTGTGCTGTCCCTGCATTCTGGGAGCGTAGGTTATATTGTCGAATATGCTCATGGGAAAGGGGTTGGGACGCTGGAAAACCATGCCTACCCGGCGCCGCAACTCCACCACATCCATATCCTGAGCGTATATATCGCGTCCGTCTATCAGAACCTTACCCTCTACACGGGCTCCCGCTATGAGATCGTTCATGCGATTGAGCGTCCTCAGAAAGGTGGATTTACCGCAACCTGACGGTCCGATGAAAGCGGTTATCTTTTTAGACTCCAATTGCAGACTTATGTTCTTTAACGCCTGGAACTTTCCGTAGTAGAAATTGAGCCTGGCAACATCGATTATGCATGCAGTCTTTTCCATCTGTCTCTCCTCACCAGCTTCTGCGCCGTCTGATATAACTTCTCAATATAATGGCGGAAGCGTTGACCAGAAGCACCAGGGCCACCAGAACCAACGCCGTCCCGTATTGCACATTTTGCGGAATATTAGGCACCTGCGTGGCTATGATGTAAAGATGATACGGCAGAGCCATCACCTGATCGAAGATCGATTTAGGCAGACGCGGCAGGAAGAAAGCCGCCGCCGTAAAGAGAATCGGCGCTGTTTCCCCGGCCGCTCTGCCCACGCCTAGAATAGCTCCTGTGAGTATGCCGGGCAGGGCCGACGGCAGCACCACATTCCATATCGTCTTCCAGCGGGTGGCTCCCAGCGCCAGCGAGGCCTCCCGGAAAGATTGCGGCACTGCCTGAAGCGCTTCTTCCGAGGCCGTTATGATGACCGGCAGTATCATCAGCGCCAGCGTCAGGCATCCGGCCAGGAGCGAGACCCCTATCTTCAGAAAGAGCACAAAGGCTCCCAGGCCGAAGAGGCCGTAGACCACAGACGGCACACCGGCCAGATTTACTATGGCCAGGTGGATAAGACGGTTGAGACGGCCGCGGCCGGCGTATTCCGGCAGGTAGATGGCGGCCATGACGCCCAGCGGAAGCGCTATGGCTACGGTGCCCAGCACCAGCAGCAGCGTGCCCATGATGGCCGGAAAGATGCCCCCGGCGCGCATACCCATCCTGGGCATAGCCGTCAGGAACTCCCAGCTTATGGCGCTGTAGCCGCGGCTGACTAAGATAAACAGCACCGCCGCCACCGGCAGGGTGACAAGAACGATGGATAGATAGAGCAGACCGTAAGCCAGCCACTCTCCTATGCCGCGAGGCCTCATCTTCCCACCCTCCTGAACCTGTGCAGAACTATATCGGCCGTAAAGTTGATGGCAAAGGTTATGACGAAGAGGACGGCGCCGATGGAAAAGAGCGCAAAATAGTGCTCCGAATACTGAACGGCCTCCCCCATTTCAGCGGCGATGGTGGCGGTCATAGTCCGCACCGGTTGGGTAATGCTGTGCGGAATAAGGGCGGCATTGCCGGTAACCATCAACACGGTCATGGTTTCTCCTATCACCCTGCCTATGCCCAGCATGACGGCAGCGGTGATACCCGACAGGGCGGCCGGAACCATAACCCGGCTTATGGTCTGCCATTGAGTGGCGCCCAAGGCCAGCGATGCCTCCCTATACTCCCGCGGCACGGCGGATATGGCGTCTTCGGAAATGCTGATGATGGTGGGCAGAGCCATGAAGGCCAGCATAATGGAGCCGGTCAGGGCGGTCAGGCCCGTCGGCAGATCGAAAAGGCTCTTGATATACGGCGCCAGAATCAGCAGCCCGATAAAACCGAAGACCACCGAGGGTATGGCAGCCAGCATTTCAACTACCGGCTTCACGCTCTCTCTGATCGACGGCCTGGCTACCTCGGCCAGGTATATGGCCGCCGCCACGCCCAGAGGCACGGCGATGATTACGGAACCCAGCGTAACAGCCAGAGAACCTGCCAGCAAGGGCACCAGCCCGAAGCGGGCGGGATCGGATATAGGATACCAATCCCTGCCCGTCAGAAATGCCTTGAGCGGGTATACCTTGAAGAGAGGCAGCGAATCTTTTAACAGGAAGGTAAAGATCAACAGAATAAACACTATGGTCAGCAGGCCGCTTGCCAGGATAATGCGTTCGATAGCCCATTCTGACCATCGTTCCGACCTGCGACCCTTTTGGGTCGGATTATTTAATGGGAACAAAGCCCTGCTCCTCTACAATCTTCTGTCCCCCCGGGCTGAGAACGTAGTCGATGAAATCTTTCATAGCCCCCTGCGGCGCTCCGTTGGTATACATCAGCAGCGATCTGGATATGGGATAGGCTTTGCTGCGGACCGTATCCACTGACGGCTTGACATAGACGGTGGATTTGTCTGCGGCTACAGCAACGTCCTTGACTTTGTTCGACAGATAGCCCAGGCCTATGTAGCCGATGGCATCCGGACTCTGTGCAACCTCATCGACAATGGCCTGGCTGGAAGGCAGCAGCAGCACGCTGGTGCCGTACTCCTCCGGCCCCTTGGCGTTGCCCTTACGCAGAACATGCTCCAGAAAGAAGACATGAGTGCCGGAACTGCGATCTCGCGATAAGGCTACAATCTTTTTGCCCATCCCGCCCAACTCGCTCCAGTTGATCGTTTTGCCGGTAAATATGGCGGACAGTTGATCTACGTTGAGCTTTGCGATCTTATTGGTCGGATTGACTATGACGGCTATGCCGTCCAGAGCCACCACGCTTTCAACCGGCTCGATCCCCTTGGCCTTGCCCTGAGCGATCTCCTTGTCCTGGATATCCCTGGAGGAGATGGCGATATCGGTGGTTCCGTTGAGTAGAGCTGCAATACCGGTGCCTGAGCCTCCGCCGGTGACGGCTATACTGGCTTCGGGATGCGTTTGCATATAGGCCTCAGCCCAGGCCTGAGTCAGGTTCACCATGGTGTCGGACCCCTTGACCTGGATGGATGCCGATTGTCCTGCCCCGGTTCCGGTGGAGCCTGTGGGCCGTCCGCAGCCGGCGGCAACAACGGCGACGGTTAAGAGTGCCAGTGCTGATATTGAATATCTCTTCATAATTTTAACTTCCCCCCTGTTTTCATTATTAATTCTAGTATGCCCCACTTAAGGCAATGTTATACAAACATTAAGAGAACATTAAGAAGGTAGGGGCGGGTTTTAAACCCGCCCCTACGGTCAGAATGTTATCTGGTATTGGATGATGAACACGTTGTTGTTCATGGGTGTGCCTTCTTCATCTTTCATTATGTAGTCTACTCTGGCCAGAGCGTTCCCGCCCAGATCCTGAACGATGCCGACGGTCTTCCATGTCTCCGTATCGTTGGCAGCAGCGTTATCTTTATCAAAGCTGTCGTATTTGGCAATTACGGTAACGGAAGGAGTAACCTCATATCCGGCCAGGGCATAGTAACCGCTCTTATCCGTAGTCCCGTCAGTTCCCTTTATATACTCCGCCCTAGCCAGAAACGGTCCGTCGGCAACGGAAGCATCAAAGCCCAGGCGCCTCTTGGCGGCAGCGGATACGCTCTTATTGCCGTTAAGAAGAGAAGCCCCCAGGCTGAGAGCGCCGGCATTTACCTTGCCGCGCAGCAGAATATCCTTACCGTCGTTGGCATCAGGCATGTTGCGGCCCTCGCCGTTGAAGACGCCCGCTCCCCAGCCAAGCGTACCGGCACCGCCGCTGAGGTAAAGTCCCTGATCGCGATCCGGACCAAGCTTGCTGACCACCAGCGCCTTCTCCACCGTCTCCCGCTTGGAGGCGGAAAGTATGTTCTCTATGCCGAAATCCAGCTTGAACTGCCCTAATCTGAGATTTGTTCCTTCGCCGGTAGCGTTTTTAAGATCCACCAGGTAACTCTTGAGTATCTTGGTGTTGACCTGAGTGCCGCTCACCGTGGCGTTCAGATTAGGGTCCATTTCAACCTCAAAACTTGCGGTAGGGTTCAGCTTACCCTTGAATTGAAGTATTACCTCCCCAAGTTTGAAGGTGTCCGCCGTACCGGCAGCAGCGTCCGAATTATACTGAAACTGGACATAGCCGGTGGTAGTGACATCGGCGGCAAAGGCTGTAGATGCAAGAGCTGACAGAACTACGGTTGCCGCCATTACCAGACCTTTCCTTTTTAACAATTTTTCCTTCCCCCTTTTTAAGATGGATATCCGCTGCTCGTCGCGCGCTTCGAGCCCGGCATCCTTGTTTTAAGAATAAAGCTGCCGTACTAAAGCGTGGTTAAGTATCGTTTATGGGGGAATTAAATGAAAATTAAGGTTATGTTAAAAAGGACGTCTATTGCGATTGGAGAGAGGTAAATACATGCTAGTCCCGATGAAAGTACCAAACAGCAAATGGATGCCCGATGAATTTCTTGCTGCAGCCCTCTGGATAGGCAATACGGATTACTATATCGGCCTTACTTCTATTCTTGGATTTTCTGCCTATTGCTAAAATTATTCAACATTCGCTTGAACAAGTATCGCCTGGCTGCAACGTTCAATAGAAAAATACCTCCGCCGGTTGATTTCAGCTAAAAAGCTCTTCCAGGCCTACTTCCAGCCCGGCAAAGCTACAGGAGAATACGGTCTCTTTATTCATAAAGGTTATCTTTTTATAGATAGCACCTGTTTCAAAGACATAGAGGTGCACTTCCCGGTTCAACGGATTGACGATCCAGTATTCCTTTACCCCGGTCTCCATATACAGTTCGAGTTTCTTGATAAAATCCTTGCTGCGGCTGCTCTCGGAAATGACCTCCACCATCAGGATGGGAACACCCATATAGTAATCCTTCTCGTTCAGGTTCTCCTCCAGGTCGCAGATAACCATCAAGTCGGGCTGGACTATGTTGATGTTCTCCGGGTTTCGCCGCAGGGTGATATCGTAAGGCGCAAACATGGGGCGGCACTTCTTGCTCTGGAACCAGTTATAAAATATACCATAGAGCTCACCAAGTATCATTTGGTGAATTGTTTTGGGCGAGGCCAGGAGATAAATTTCACCGTCGATATACTCATAGCGCTCGTCACTGTTCTCGGTCAGCTTCAGGAACTCCTCGTACGTAGCCTTTTGCGGCCAGGAATCGTATGCCTGGGCCTGTTCCCTGACCAGTCCGTCACCCGTAGGGGCGGGTTTCAAACCCGCCCCTACAATATCCTCATAAGCGGATAATCTAGCTACTTTCCTACCGTTGCTGGTTATGATTATCTCTTCGCTGGCAGACAGGCGAAGATATTTTCCCAGGTTGTTTTTAAGATCTGTTGCATTGACTATCATCAAAACATACCCCCATCAGCTAATTAGCCATTTTAGCTGATTATATGGTGTGGTTTTCAAAATGTCAAGTTATATTTAGCGAAAAGGGCTTTTGCCTTAAATAGCCGGCAAGCTGACCGTGAATACGGATCCGTGGCCCTCGCGGCTGTCGACGCTGATACTGCCGTCATGGCTTTCCACGATGTGCTTGACGATGGACAGCCCCAGGCCGGTGCCGCCCAAGGTGCGGGAGCGAGCCTTGTCCACGCGATAGAAGCGTTCGAAGATGCGGTCCATATCTGCCTGCGGGATGCCGGTGCCGGTATCGGCCACCCTGATGACCACCCTATCGTCCTTCCGGCCGGCGCTGACGGTGACCTGCCCACCGGCCGGGGTGAATTTGAGGGCGTTGTCGATGAGATTGAGCAACACCTGCTTAAGACGGGCGGCATCGCCCCTGAGGCGCAGATTATCGCCGGTATTACTCTGCAGATCGATGTTGAGTTCCGCTGCCTTGGAGGCAAACTGCTCCAGCGTCTCTCCGATAAGCAGCGCCGCATCCACCTCTTCCCGCTGCATGACCACACCGGCGTCTTCTATCCGGCTGAGCTGCAGCAGATCAGCGATCAGGTTATTGAGCCGGTCTATCTCCTGGTTGATATTGCCCAGAAAACGGTCTACAAGCCGGGCGTCGCCTCTGCCGGAGCCCAGGATGGTCTCCACCATGGCCTTGATCGACGCCAGGGGCGTGCGCAGTTCATGAGAAACGTTGGCCACAAACACCTGCCGGACGGATTCCAGACGCTTCAGCCTGGTGATGTCGTGCAGGACGATGACCGTCCGGCCGTCGCCGCCGGGACCGGATACCGGTGAAAAATACGCCGATACCTGGGTTCCGGCAGGATGAAGCAACTCCAATTCCCGGCTGAGCCTTCCTCCTTCCTGCTGCGTTTGATGCAGCATCCCGGCCAGTTCGTAGTTGCTGGCCAGAGTAACAAAATGTCCTCCCTTGAGGCCATCTGCCGGTGTTTTTGAAGCCAGGATACGGATGGCGGCTGCATTGATAAGCTCTACCCGGCCGTTCTCATCCACCACCACAATGCCGTCGGCCATATTCTCCAGGATGGTACCCATCTGGTCACGCTCCAAGGAGAGCTGTGCCACCAGTTTGGCCAGTTGGGCGCCCATGGACTTGAAGGCCTCGGCCAGTTGCTGCAGTTCGTCGCCGGTGGAAATATCGAGCGGAGCCCGGAAATTGCCGGCGGCCAACTCCCGGCTGGCGGCACCTATCTGGTGCAGCGGACGCACTATGCTGCGGGCAAAGATAAATCCCAGCAGAATGCCCAGAATGGATGAAAGCAGGAGCGATCCCAGGAGAATGGCCCGGATGTGATGCTGAGCGGAACGGATATCGGCGGCAGGCAGGGCCAGACGCACGGCGCCGGTTATCCGGCCATCCTGCCTTAGCGGCAGGGCTACATAGAGCATATCCCGGCCCAGAGTGCGGCTGTAGCGGCGGCTGCGCCCTGTCCTGCCCTGCAGGGCCTGTTTGATCTCCGGGCGATTGCCATGGTTATCCATGGAGACGGGATCGGCCAGGCTGTCCGCCCTGACCCGGCCGCCGGCATCCACGACGGTGATGCGAGCGGCAAGCTGTTTACCCGTTCCGGCCACCAGGGCTTTCAGGTCCGCATCCGGCCTCGCGGTCAGATCAGCCACCAGCGCCGCCTGCCTGACCAGTCCGGTCTGAAGTTGGTTGTTGAAACAGGTTCCGAAGAGGGGAACTACCAGGAAAGCTGCACATAGAAAGGAGAAGAGAGCTACTAATATGTAAGAGAGCGAGAGCTTCCATCTGATGCTTTTCATCCGGCCGAACAAACGATCACCCCTTTATTAAGGGGACGTCCATAAATAAGATTACCAATTTGGACGCCCCCTAAGCTTGTATCCCAGGCCCCTGATTGTTACCAGGCGGCTGGGTGTGGAGGGATCCGGCTCTATCTTCTCGCGCAGCCAGCGTATATGGACATCGACGGTGCGGTCGTCCCCGTAGAAATCCTGGCCCCAGATCTTTTCCAGCAGCATCTCCCGGCTGACCACCCTGCCGGCGTTGGCCATGAGGATATGCAGCAGACCGAACTCCTTGGGAGAGAGTTCCACCCCGGCGCCGTCCACTTCAACTTCATGCCGGCTGACATCGAGATGGATTCCGTCTGTCTTATACGTCTCTTCTGCCCCGCCGGCATCGCAGGAGGTGCGCCTGAGCACGGCCTCCACCCTGGCCAGCAGTTCCTGCATGCTGAAAGGCTTGACCATATAATCGTCCGCACCCAGCTTCAAACCGACGATGCGGTCTATCTCCTCGCCCTTGGCGGTGAGCATGATAATGGGGATATTAGTTTCAGCCCGCAGTTGACGGCACACGTCGAGGCCGCTCAGCGAGGGCAGCATAAGATCCAGAATGACCAGGTCCGGCCTCCGGCTCCGGGCAAGTTCCAGTCCCTGCCGCCCGTCGCCGCTGCTGATAACGTCATAGCCTTCCTTCTCCAGATTGTAGACAATCGATTCTACCAGGAACGGCTCATCGTCCACGACCAGAATCTTTTTAGGCATTACGTCTCTCTACCTCTGTATTTTCGCAGTCTGAAGTCTGAAGTAGTTACGCTCCGGTAGACTGCTTTAGCCTTTAAGTATCCAGGCTTACTTCCAAGCCTGGATAAGGCTATCAGTTCGTGCGTGAGCGTTCTACTTCAGACTTCAGACTATATATACCAGCCCGATGTTAAGGTTATATTAACTCCGGCCGGACAATACCTCAGTTTCATATTTCCTGGCCTCGTCCAGCCAGTCCGTGCCGACAGGCACGCCGGCCTGCAGACAGTAATAATCCCAAACTGCACCCAGCGGCATATTCCTCAATTCATCCATAAGAGCCAGCCTGGCAAAATTATCGTTTTTCTCTTCCAGCGCTACCAGTTGCTCCGTTGGTTCCAGCAGTGCAGCCAGCAATGCCTTGAGAGTAGCCCTTGTTCCTATAACGTAGGCTCCGATGCGATTGATACTGGCATCAAAATAATCCAGAGCCAGGTGTACTCTCTGCAAAGCATCAGCCCGTACAATCTCCTGCATGACAGCCAGAAGATCGTCGCCAAGAATAACGACATGATCGCTGTCCCAGCGCACGCCGCGGCTGACATGAAGTAGCAGCTCTTCGCAGAATTGCAACAGAGCGGATATCTTGTCCGTCACGGTCTCGGTAGGATGGAAATGCCCGGTATCCAGACAGAGAATCTTGCCGTTGGCCAGAGCATAGCTGACATAAAATTCATGCGAACCTACTACGAAGGCCTCGCTGCCGATACCAAAAAGTTTGCCCTCAAGGGAGTCTTTCATCTCGGTATCGCTGTGTTTGATTGCGTAGATAGCATCAAGAGATTCTTTTAAAAGCCTCCTGTGAGAGAACCTATCCGCCGGCATATCTTTGGAGCCGTCCGGCACCCATAGATTATGTATAGCCGCCGAACCCAATCTGTTGCCCATATAGGCGGCTATTTTTCTGCAACGCCCGGCATGCTCTATCCAAAAATGCCTTATTTCGGCGTCTTTACTACTTAGAGTATAGCCGGTCGACGCCATGGGATGAGCAAAGAAAGAGCCGTTCATGTCCAGTTTCAAATTATTGGCAACAGCCCAATCCACCCAGCCTGAGAAATGCTCCACATCCACCTGATCCCTGTCCACTTGCCGTCCGCCGAACTCACCATAGATGGCATGCAGATTCACACGATGCCTGCCCGGAATAAGAGAGAGCGCTTTGAGCAGGTCCTGACGCAGCTCTTCCACATTACGGGCCTTGCCCGGATAATTGCCGGTAGCCTGTAAACCGCTGCCGGATAAAGAAGCGTCCTGCACTTCAAAACCGCCTACATCATCTCCCTGCCAGCAATGCAGAGAGATGGAGATCTCCTGAAGGCGCTGCAGCACCTTATCGGTATCTACTCCCAGCTTACCATATCTTTCTTTTGCCAGATTATAAGCAGCTTCCACTACGTTATCTCTCATACTCATTGCCCTATCCTCCCGATTTTATTGAAATATCAATCCCTCTTGACCGCTATCCAATCAGGCGTAAAGTTATCTCCATCCACGGTTATCAGGCCTACGAAACTATCTGTCCCACCCACGGTGGCACCGGGGTTGAAGATACCGATATCGTCGATATACTCGAAGGCAGCCTTATGAGTATGCCCATATATCAGGCAATCGATATCGCCCATAGCCTCCCTGATTGCACGCTCCGACCGCACGTTGAACAGATGTCCATGCGTTAAGCCGAAGGTGACGGCCTCAACTATTATAGTCCGTTTGAGCGGCAGTTCAAGGCGGACTTCCCAGTTATCCATATTTCCAGCCACGGCATAAACAGGTGCCAGCAGCTCAAGTTCATGTAAAACATCAAAGGAGACTATATCGCCGGCATGAAATATCATGTCGGCGCCTTCGAAGAGCTCGAAAACCTTGCCCGGCATGGCTTTGGCCCGGCTGGGAATATGAGTATCGGAGATAACACCTATTCTTTTCATCAAACACCTGCCGTATTAGAATTTCGCCGTTTTCGCTTAAAAACCTGCCGTTGCAGCCGGCAGAAGGGTAAAAGATTACCGACACAGAATATATTACGATATATCACCTCTATAATTTATAAAAGGAGGCGAGTTGTATGCGAAGGTTCAAATATTTTGCAGGTGTGCTGGTACTGATTGCAGTAGTGATGACCATCGGGCTTAGCCTGGCTGACGGCAGTAAGAAAAAGGGTAAGGAGGATAAACCCAAAGGTGAAGCGAAGCTGGTCACGGAAAAGAACTTTGGCAGCGAGGTTCTCAAAAGCAAAAAGCCCGTGTTGGTAGATTTCTACGCTGATTGGTGCGGACCCTGCCGCATGCTGGCGCCCATTATCGCAGAGATAGCCAAAGAGAAAGCTGAAAGGCTCAAGGTATGCAAAGTCGATTCCGACAAATCCAAGGAATTGGCCAACAAATATAATATCCGCAGCATTCCCACGCTGATTCTCTTTAAAGAAGGCAAAGAGGTTGCCCGCAGCATAGGATACAGGGATAAGAAAGCTTTGCTGGACTGGTTGGCTCAACAGCTGAAATGAGTTGACAAAGCATAGGGCTTGAGATATACTTTCAATATACCCCCGGGGGTATATTGAAAGGAAAGCCGGTGATAGGATTGAAGCCCTCGACCCTAATCGTGTCAGCGCTGGTAGTCCTGATAACAGCAGCAGCCGGAACAGGTTATGCAGTAAAAAGAAACGAAACAATAAAGAGTAACAAGGCAACCTTTGTGAAGGAGGAGTTAAAAGTGGAAGTACTGCACCTGACAACCAATAATTTCGATAGTGAGGTATTACAGAGCGACAAACCGGTCCTGGTGGATTTCTGGGCTGCCTGGTGCGGCCCCTGCCGTATGGTAGCTCCAATCCTCGAGGAAATAGCCCAGGAAAACGGAGATTCGCTCAAGGTGGGCAAGGTCAACGTGGACGAAGAGAGCGTCCTGGCCTCCCGCTACGGCATCAGAAGCATCCCGACGCTGATAATCTTCAAAAACGGGGAGAAGGTGGACCAGATTATCGGCTATGTGGACAAAAATGCCTTGGCCGCCAAGCTTAGACCGTATCTGACAAAGTAAGGCTGCTACAGGCGGCAGTCTCTCCACCCTTCGCAGCGCTAGCAAAAGAGCTGCGAAGGAGTATTCGCTCAAAAATAAGGGAAAAACATTATGGCTGTAAATGATAAACAGGATATAGGCGCAAGGCACAGCAATGATCTTTCGGCGCGACTGCGTCGTATCGAGGGGCAGGTGCGCGGCCTGCAGCGCATGATAGAAGATGGCCGGGATTGCGAGGAGATCATGATTCAGTTTGCCGCCACCCGGGCTGCCTTTCGTAAAGCCTGCCTCTCCTTCATCAATGCTCAGATGGATCGGTGTCTGGAAGAGAGCTTATGCCATGATGAGGATCCACGCCGGGCTATCGGCAGCCTGGCACGGAATCTTTCCCGGTTGGTATGAGCTTATCGAAGAGGTCACCTCTTCTCTTTATACGCCAGCAGCAAAGCTGAGTTGAGGATTACCGCCAGTGAACTGAATTGGTGCAGAACGGCTCCGGTTATTAAGCCGATGACGCCGGTAGCGGCTAGTGCAATAGCTCCGACGTTGAAGACCACAGCAAAGATAAAGTTGTATTTGATTCGGGATAGAGAACGCCGGCTGAGGTCTATGGCGGTGGCTACCTTGGTTAGATCATCTGCCATAAGCGCGATATCCGCAACCTCTATGGCGATCTCAGAGCCGGCTGCTCCCATGGCTATGCCCAGGTCCGCTTGAGCCAGAGCCGGAGCATCGTTAATACCGTCACCAACCATAGCTACGCTGTAATGGCGTTTGAGATCATTAATCGCTTCCACCTTCTCTTCCGGCAAAAGGTTGGCTCTGAAATCTATTCCTAAACGTTCGGCTATAGCTGAGGCTGTATGCGGATTATCCCCCGTCAACATGATTATGCGGCCTATTCCCAATCGCTTCAGACGCGAGACGGCTTCCTTTGCTTCAGGCCTCAGGGTGTCGGAGAAGGTTATGATGCCCATGATCTCTCCCTCCCGGCCCACTATCACAGGGGTTTCACCCTTCTGTTCATGCGCACGCAACGCCTCTTCCATGTCGTGAGGGATACCCCATCCCCTATCCAGCATCAGATGCCGGTTGCCTATCAACACAAGCTGCCCTTCTATAATAGCTTCGATGCCCAGGCCACGCCGACTTTTGAATTCCGTCCGAAGCTTGCGGGGCGATACCCCTTTGCGTTTCGCTTCCACCAGTATGGCTCGCGCCAGGGGGTGTTCAGAGAGCCTCTCCGCCTCCAGAGCTATAAGAAAAACATCCTCTTTCTGATAGCCTTCAGCAGGCACTACGCCGGCAACCGTTACCCGCCCGGTGGTAAGAGTACCTGTCTTGTCAAAGGCCACCGCGTTTACTTCACCTGCTCTCTCCAGATAACTTCCACCCTTTATCAGGACTCCCTTACCGGCAGCACTGCCTATGCCGGCGGCTACAGCGGTAGGCGTGGCCAGAACCAGGGCACAGGGACAGGCCACTACCAATACCGTTATAGCCTGGATGATGGAACCGGTAAAGCCCCATACGCCCAGGGCCAGTATGATTACGGCGGGTACAAACCATGCGGCATAGCGAGCCATAATCCTCTGCACTGGAGCCTTCTTCTGCTGGGCATCCTGCACCAGAGTACGTATTCGGGCCAGAGTAGTATCCTCTCCCACCTTTGCAGCTTCCACTTCCAGCGCCCCGCTCTCCACCACTGTTCCAGTAAAAACTTCGGCACCGGCAGCTTTATCGGTAGGAAGATACTCTCCCGTTATAGCCGCTTCATTGATGGATGCCTCACCGTAGACAATAACCCCGTCCACCGGTATGCGCTCTCCCGGCCTGATAATGACTCTATCACCGACACCTACCTCTGCAGCAGGGACGCTGACCTCCTTGCCGTCGCGTATCAATCCAGCCCGGGTAGGGCCTATATCTAGAAGCCTTCTGACGGCCAATCTGGTGCGATCGGCCGTGAAATCTTCCAGGACCTCTCCCAGAAGCATGATCAAGGCTACCAACCCGGCTTCCAGGGGCTTGCCGATTATCAGAGCAGCGATAACAGCCAGCGTCACCAGCACATCCACATTCAGATTGCGCCCCAGCAGGGTAGCCACGGCACTGCGGGCAATAGGATAGAGCGCTATCAGGGCTCCGGCCAGTGTCAAAATCAAGCCGGCCGATCGCAGCGAGGCAAAATAGCTGAATATCCAGCCGCAAAGCAGCAACGCTCCGACGAAGATCAGCAGGATGCTCTCGTAATGCTCGGTCAGAAAGGAGGGATGCTCCCTCTTCATCTCGGCTATCCGATATCCGGGACGACCAATGGCACGCATGATATCGCCCGGGGCAGTCAGATCGGGATCATAACTGATGGTTGCCGTTTCATAGATATAATTGAGGTTGACTTCGCGAACACCTTTAAGATGCGCCAGCATCTTTTCCAGGCTGAGGGCGCAATCAGCGCAATGCAGCCCGCCGATGGTCAAAGTTATCCTTCTCGTTCTGCCATTCTTCTCACTCAATGAAGGCTCTCCTTTTCGCTTTGCTGCAACACTCTTTCTGCCGAATATAAAGCTGTCCTACCCGTTATTCATACCCGAATTTGATCTTAATTACCCATTGGAGCGTTTTCCAGCAACAAGGTCAATATACCGTAAGCCGGCACGTGGAAGATGACGGCGTTATTCGCTACTTCCCTAGCTTTACCTGTCTTGCGTTCCAGCAAATCCGTCTCCGCTACCATCGCGCCGGGGCCGGCCAGTTGGGGGGAGAAGCGTATTTTGGCCTGTGTATCCCGACCGGCTATCTCGTAAAGCCTGACCACGATGCCGTCACCGTCTTCCTGCCGCTTCAGGGCAGACAGAACCAGGTTATCGTTCATAACCTCGAGAAACGATCCTTCAGACGGCATGGTGCCCCCGCCGGCAGTGGCCTGGGAGACGATCAACGGCTGTTCAAAGGCGATGGCCTGGCGGAAAGCCGCGGCCTTATCACAGGGTCCGTAATGCGGGCGCAGGGCCAGAGAGAAACGATGCTCGCCCAGCTCTGGAAAAGGATCGGGATCGTAACTGCTCCTGATCAACGAAACAGCCAGGCTGTCATCGCCGGCGCGGTAGCCGTATTTGGAATCGGTCATGACCGTCAACCCGGCCTGACTGCCGGTGCCTTTGACGATGCCGGAGATATCGGCCCAGCGCAGGGCGGGCAGGTCCATGTTTCGGGCATCCCGGCGTATGGCGCCGAACGGCACTTCAAAGTGGCGGACCGTGCCTTCCAGCGCCAGCGGGAAGACGATGTTAAGCTGCGGCACGTATCCTCCCGGCCGCCCCGTCTCCAGCCAGTTGCACTGACAATCGATATTGATACGGTCCGAGCCTTTATCCAGATATACGGCTGTGGTCAGCTCGGAGTTACGCAGTCGGGCGGTCCAGACAAAGCCGGTTCTCAGCGCGCCTCTGACCGCTTTGAAGGATGTCTTCTCCACTCCTAAAGTGAAGTCCGGCTGTCCCTCATCGATATACCGGACACCCTTTACCGGCTCGATGCCGGCGTAGGCTCCGATCTGCCAGGCGGTCATGCCCGGATTGGTTTTGCCGTTGGCAGCGGATATACTCGGACCTTCATCGATAATCCTGAACAGCGCCGTCGCCTCCTGACGGGGGACGAATTCGGTGCCGATATCCTTCATTACCAAACTCTTGACGGCGCCGCTGGCGGTATCCAGCTCGACTCTCAGGATTTCGTTCTCCAATGTGGCCTCTGTGGACGCTTCCAGACGATAATTCCACTCTTCCAGTTCCTTCGCCTGTCTGGCAGCATCACGGTAGACGATAAAGGTTTTATATCCCAGCGCCGGCACATCGCCGGCTTCAAAGAGTATCCGTTGAAAGGTATGACCCCAGTAGTAACGCGGCTCTTCCAGCATCTGATAGGCAACTTCTCGGCCGCGGTCGTCCTTGACGACCAGAGCTCCCTCGCTGTCTTCCATATCCCAGAGCACCGCCTCCACTACCTCCGAGCGCGGGAAGGACGAGGGATTGAAAACGGTGAAGAGGCGGCAGTTCCTGTCATCCACAGCCGGGAGCGATACCCCCTTAGCTACCTGCCAGAAGCCCGCACCGGCGCCGAATGCTCTATCCTCACCGACGACAGCTTGTATACCGGCCGCTTTGATAACGGCTCCGGTATCGATGGCGCCGTTGATGGCCGCCAGAGCCGATTTCAGTGCCACTCCGGCGGCAGCTTTGACTTCCTGATGCTGTCCCAGTGCATAATGCCTGGTCTGGCGTTTGCCTGAGCCGGGCAAGATATCGTGAAACTGGCTGAAGAGTACCTTCTCCCAAGCGTCCTGCAGATTGGCCTGCGGGTAGCTGAAATCCTTGTCTAGCTTCCCGGCCAGAGCGGCCAGGGCTTCGGCGGTGAACAGCAGTTTCTCGCCGTAACGGTTGGCGGCCTTGGTATCCGATTGCGAGGTATAGCAGCCGGTAAAGATGAAGTTGCGCTCTCCTTCCAGCCGAGGTAAATCCGGATCGGCGGCCTCGATGCGGTTGAAATACTCTCCGTAGGTGGAGAACCTGGCAGTGGGGAATACGGGCCAAGCGGCCATCTCTATGATGCTTTCTATATCCCTAACGGTAGGGCCTCCGCCGTGGTCACCCACACCGTAGACGCGCAGCACCTCCCGGCAACCGGTCTCCTTGATCTCATTGTAGGCCGAATCGACCACCCTGGCAGCGCTGACGTCGTAGTTGTACCAGTCGTCGCCCTTTTCAAAGTAGCAGAGCAGGCTGCTGCCGTCCGGGGACTGCCAACGGGAGAGCTTGGGACCGTCCGTAGCCCGGCAGTGATAGTAATACCTGACGCCCGCCTGGGCCAGGATGGCCGGAATATTGAGATTATGGCCAAAGGTGTCCGGCTCGAAGTCCAGCCTGATATCGTCATAGCTTAGGCCGAAGATATCACGGAAGAAGCGCTTGGCATACAATACCTGGCGCACCTGGCTCTCGCCGGAGGCCATGTTCTTATCCCCTTCCACCCAGGTGCAGGAGGATACCTCCCAGCGTCCCTCGGCTACCCTCTGCCTGATCTCCTTCAGCATGGCCGGGTTGTACTTCTCCACTATCCGGTAAACCGAAGCCTGGCTCTGCGAGAAGGTGAACTCCGGGTAGCGCTCCATCAGCTTCAGCATGGTCCCGAAGGTATCCAGAGTGACAGCCACCGTCTCATCGTAGCCCCACATCCAGTTCATATCTATATGGGCATGAGCTACCATGTGCACGGTAATGCTCTTGGCCAGAGTCGCCGTTTTGGTCAGCATCCTCTCGCATTCGGCCACTATAGCGCCGGCGTTATCGGCACTCATGCCGCTCCGGCTGCGAGCCAAAAAGGCCTGTGCCTCCTCCCTTTCGGCGGCACAAGCCTCATCGGGAAAGAACTGCAGTAACTTACCGGCGAATTCAAGCTCGGTCTCGATGCGGGCCAGCAGTGCCGGCATGGAAGTGTAAGAGGAAGCAACATCAATCATGGTTAAACCCTCCGTTACATCATTTGCCTGTTTTGCCTGATGCTTCTGCTGCCCGTATGTTGCATATATTTACCGGCGGCAGCTTGCTCCGTCAAACGCCGGCAAAAGCATCCTTTAATCTTTCGTATTCGTTTTTGATTTCTCCTGCTGCCAAAGCTCTGTCATATATTTTGAATTCATCGATCCAGCCTTTGAAGTATCCCTCCTTGTAATATACACCGCTCTCCCCGGCACCGATGCCGAAACCGCCGGCGGGACCGAAGTCCGTTTTGCACTCCGACTTCGATACCGGCTCGCCATTGAGGTAACCGGCAACCGTTTTGCTGCCGGCATCATAAGTAAAAGCCACCATCTGCCAGGAGCCGGCATCCACCGCAAGCGGGCATCTGTTGCCCCGTCCCGGATAAAGTTCTCTCATCGTCATGCTCACTGTCTGAGCATCCCAATCCCTGCCGCCGCCCATAAATATCTTGTATCTGGACTTCTGCACCGCCTCGGGCTTTATCCAAAGGCTGATGGTGAACGATGCCGAGGACGAGATATTTATCTTCTCTCCCTTTACCATTACCATATCGTCCACCCCATCGAATTCCAGAGCAAAACCCTGCTTCATCTTCAGCCACTTCGGTTCCCCGATGCAGTTGCAGTCATAGTCATTGCCGGACTTATCCCTGGCTACATTGCCCATACCGGCATCGAAGTTCAGATAAAGGACAGGGACGGCACTAACGGACGATATCTCCTTTGCAGCTTCCCCATTTGCAACGGACGGAATCGCACTCAGAATTAGAACCCACAAAAGACTAACGCCTGCCAATAACCTGGAGCATATTTCAAACATAGTGCACCTCTCGTTTATATTTATTCTTCCAGCCCCGTAACAGCCAAAAGCATGGGACCGGCTTTGGTCTTGCCGGAGATAAACTCCATCTTCTCTATCATCCTAGTCGGATCGGGGTTTTTCCAGCGGCAGGAATAAAGGCGTCCGCTTTGACCCTGCCAGGCAATGCTGGCCGGCTCAGTTACCCCTCTTTCCGGGGTGGCGCTGAAAGCCTGTATCTGTTCGCAGGTAACGAGATTTACATCTACAACGGCATCCCCTTCCAGGAAAATGCGGTAGCGTCCCACCTCACCCTTCCAACCTGCATAGCCTTTGTAATCAGCCCAGATATCCTTCAGGCAGCCGTGCAGAAAAACCAGGGATTCCGCTTTTCTGCCGATAGGAATAGACACCTTCTCCGGGATACTTCCCAGCAGCGGTCCCCAGACAACGACTCCCTTATCCCCGGTGGCGAACAGGGTATCTCCCAGCCTGACCTCTCCCCGCGGCAAGTCCTTCAGACGGGCCGGCAGATCGTAGTTGAGATAAGGCTGCAGGTCCACTAGAAAGCCTTTGCGAGGCTTTTCATCCCGTGACAGGTTGGGTTTGCAGGAGAGCAGGTCCAGATAACGCTGATACATATTGTAGGGAAGATCGGCCGGCGATCTCTTACCGGGATTCCAGGCGCAATCCCCGGCGTAGATATTCAAATAATCATTGTGGGCGGCGTTGGGATAATCCAATGCCTGCTGCAGCAAATCCCGGCTGAGCGTGGTATGTAGCCCGTATATGCCGAGACCTTTTTCACAGTCCTGCACCGATACGGCAAAATCGCTGATATTACCGGAATGAAACTGCCAGCAGCCGATAACGGGAAAGCCTTCCTCTTTAAAGGGACTGGGGGTGCCGCCGCCGGCATATCCCCAGAAGGAGATGATCGTATCTTTGGGGATCAACTTTCTGGCCGGCTCAAGCTGACCCCGGCCGTACAGCCTCAGGGAATCACCGATGACCATAGTTCTTATTCCTTTGGCCGCCCAGTAATCGTGCCAGCAGGTAATAGCCCGGGCAAAAAGCTCCGGCGGGGTTTTACCCGTTGCCTTGCACCTCTGACACATTCCGAAATCGGCCTGCTGCACTTCGTCGCAGGCGATGGAGAAGATGTCAAAGCCGCCGTACGGCCTGGCAATCTCCTCCACGTCGCTGAAAAGATCCTCCAGCAGCTTGTATAAGGCGGGATTGGAGGGGCAGGCGTCAGGGTAACTTTCCCGGGGGTTCTCCGCCAACTCAGGATGAGCTTTCAGAATGCCGCTGACGCTCCTCAGGCAATCGATCTCGGGCACGACGCGTATACGGTTGCGCTGACAAATTTCTAATACTTTTTCCAGCTCGCCTCTCTGTACCCCCTTGGGATTGATCTCCGGATGCGAAGGGAAATTGAACCAGTTATCCAGGCTGAGGACCAGCGTGTTGAGCTTATGCCTGGCCATAACCTTTTCGGCAAACGTTTCAAACGAGCTTACCGGCACCGGCGCCTCACTGAAGAAACAGGCGCCTCTTACCGGCAGAGCCGGCCGGTCCCTGATTATCAGTGCCGGCAGACAGACCTCCTTCCCGCCTTGCCGCAGCAGTTGCAGCAGGGTCTGAATACCCCAGAATGTCCCGCTGTCATCCGAGCCGGCCACGACGACTTCTTCCGGAGTAATCAGCAGAAGATAGCCCTCCTTCCCGGGACTCTCTGGCGTGACGGTCAGTGCCTGTTCGGCCAGTGCCTCCTGCACGGCCCTGTTCTTCCAGGGTTCTCCGACAAGTATATGCCCCCTGAACGACTTCATTGCTGCGGCAGGCCTGATCTCGACAGGCAAACGGTATATCTCTCTCAATTCCTTCTGCAGCAGAACGGCGCCGTCGGAATCGCCGTCTCCCGTTCCTCCGCCGGTTATTATCTTTGTTCCGGAACCGAGACGAAACGTTCCCGGCCGCAGATTCATCTCCCGGGGCAGGGGTATCACCGGAAAATCATCCTTCCCGGGTGTACGGGCGTCGGCCACGTCTCTGGGCGGCTTCTGTTCCGCCGCCGGGACGGCGGCAGCCGCGGCTTTTTCCATATCGCCGGAGAACTCTATCTTCGCTCCCCAGTGCCGCTCCTCGCCGGGCTTAAGACTTCCGTAGAAGTGATTCACCCAGTTGTTTTTGTTAAGGGCCAGCCACTCTCCTCCGGCGGTGGAGGTAAGTTTCAATTTGTATCCCAGACTATCGATGATTATCTCACCGGCACCGGAAAAGGGCACACTGTTAACGGTCTTTCCGTCTTTGACGGCCGATACCCTGGCCCCGGCCATGAACTCCGGGCTCAGGCTGAAGGGGATCAGCGAATAACCGCCCTCCGTCTCTGCCTGGTGTCTGGTAAGATAGAAGTCGACGCCAACGGCGCTTTCCCCCTCCGTCCGCACTTCAAGCCTGGCGGTATAGGAACCGTCGATGGCTGTGCTTTCATAAAAGAGAAGGTTGCCTTCGAGGCCGCGTCTGGTATCCTTGCCGATACCGGCGCTGTGGAGAAAGAATTTCTTCCAGCCGGAATGGACATAGAACAATCCGATATCGATTCTCACCTGACCCTTGTAAGTTATCCAGTTAGCGGTTGCCGTATAATCGCCCGCCTTGAGCACCTGCGGTGGTGCTGCCTGCACTCCGGCGCTGCTTATAAGTAACAGCATTACAGCCGCTATACCTAACCTGGCCATGCACACCATTTGCACCCCTCCCTCACCATTTTCTGTAATTTGCCGGCTTACTTAAGCCCTGATAGACATTCTCCGCCTGGCCGATCCAATTCAATGTCTGCGTCAGGACATCGGGAGCGACTTTCTGTTTTTCAGCGTTGTCGACTACAAATTTGCGATACATCTTCACCCAGTTCAGGAAGTAGTCAATGTCCTCCTGCCTGGGAACCATCGGCCGGTCACCATACTGAATATATATGGGAGATGTATGAGCAAAGCCTCCCCTGCCTCCATAGAGCCTCAAGGCCAGCCAGCAGGTGTTTTCGATATTCAGTTGAAGTTCCTTGCCGGTATGCGCTGGGTTATCCGTCAAATCGAGTGTCTGCAGCACTTCACCGTTCCTGACAACCTCTATCCGCTGCAAGCCGTACCTGTCCCAGGCCTCGATGGAGAGAAGTGCTTTGCCGGAGCCGTTTACCGGCAGGAATACCGTATCGCCGATATCCCTGCCGTTGATCTTGCAAACTACCAGAGGACCGGAGGTCCAGAAGGTACACCTTCTTTTGTATCCCTTGATTACCTCCGGCCAGGACAGGCTCTCCAGCTTGGTATATTCCTTGGCTTCGGGTGCCGGGCTTATGGACAGATACTCGTCCGAGCCGGAGCCGATACCCAGCTTGAAACCGGAGTTGAGATACCTGTACCAATCCTTGGCAGTTACAGCTTTCCCCCGATAATAGACATCCCAGATATAGACCTTCTCCAGCGCGACCGCCACTGGGAAGCTACGGTCGAAGCCGAAGACATTGGAATCGAAGAAGAGTTCCTGCCAATTATCCGGATAACCCTGCGGCACTGCCAGAACGCCGGCCTTCTCCGCCGCCGTTATGTCGGGGATCATACAAATGCCGCCTCCGCCGACAGCCTTCCAGATCTTGCACGTTTCGTCCAGCCAGGGACCGCCTTCGGTGGTTGAGGCGCAGATAAACCTGTCGTTCCAGGCGGAAGCGATGTTGCCTTGCGGGTTGGGCACCGGGCTGGAAACATAATTAAACCCGGCCGCCATGGCGGCCGCCGCCCACCAGCGCCAGCCGTCCGGCCTCTGAAAGAAATCGTATGTCTTCCCCTTGCCGTGCCCATAGGAATGAAGATGATGCTCTCCTCCGTACCATCCCAGCGACGGCATATCCACCAATCGCTTCATCTCGATGATCAGTTCCTGTTCCGATTTGTCCTTCATCTCCAGTTCCAGGGATGCCGTAAAGAACTCCGGGCCGCCAAACGCCTCAATTCTTATCTTGCCTGGTGGAACGCCCAGAGCAAAGCCCCCCCTGGGTGAAATGAAGGAAGCACCATTTCTGTCACCCCAACTGAGCGTATCGTCAGGAAAGTAGTATTTGCCATTGACCGACAGGGAGAGTTTTGCCTCCACCGGATTACCCTTTTCATCCACCGTCCTGCCTTTGATGCGGCAGGTAAGCCAGCTTCGTTCCCTGTCCCTGGTGGTCGTTACCTTAAGGGCGCCTATCGATGCAGCGCTTCTCAAATAATCGGCCATGATCTCTTCATCGCTCAGGGCACGCCGGTAAAGCTTAACGTCCCTGATCAGGCCGCGAAACTGCCCGAAACGCAACGGGAAGATAGGAGAAGTGCCGATGCTTACCTGGGCCACGTTGGCATCTTCCCATTTTTCATGGTAGCGAATCCTGCCTGCAGGCGATAGTTCTGCCGCCTCTTTATCCTTCAGCCTGATTCCTGCCCTGGCGCCGTCGCAAAAGAACCGCACCCCGTTTTGGGCGCCGTCGTAGGTAATGCTGACATGCGACCAGACATTCTCCTGTAACAGCTTCGGCGTGGTGACGCTGTACCCTATCCTTCGGCATGTTTGTCCGTCTCTCTTCAGAACTGCACTCAACCCACCGTCGTTCAATTGAAAGACATAGCCGGATAAGTGCCCGTCCCCGTTGCCGAAAATCACACCCTCTGCCAGGGCAAACGGGCATATCCAGGCGGAGACGGTAAACTCTTTATCGAAATCGAACTCCTCTCGGTGTGGAATAAGGATGAATTCGCCGGGGCCGGTAAGCTCAGGACAGGAACCGGTCAGACCGGCCGCCCAGGCGGCACCGTAAATCGTGCCGTTAGTCCTCAGCACGGAAAGATCATAAACCGTTCTGCCATATCCCTCATCCAGCGGCCACCAGCCGACCATACCCGTCTCGGACGCTCCCGCCCCCGGCACCGACAGTAGGAGCATACTGCTCACCATCATCATTATAAACATCAACCTCACTGTCCTGCTCCTTCCGTCAGAATGAACTTTTTAAAACCCGAGACACCTTTACCACCCACGATGCCGGGCGAAAGCTGCATGAACTTGGGGATATTCCAGTAGCCGCCGTCATCCGCATCGATTACGGCAAAATTCAGCCCGAACGGTTTTGCCGGCGACAGTTGCAGTTCCTGCAGCGGCACAGCCGCTTCGTAAACGGTAAGGTTACCGGTTCTCCTGACAGCAACCGGTATATCATGCCGCAAGCCTTCTCCGGCCGGCTGCAGGCTGTGCCAGCAGTAGGCCTGTGCACCGTCACGGGTGAGGGCAAAGCCGTACTCCGACCTGCTTTCCCTCCGGTCCGTCTTGTCTATGCCGGATGGAAGGGCCACGGCCAGCTGCAACGCGTCTTCACTCCAGATGCCCTCTCCCGACTTGGTCTGCTTGAAGATGTTATCCTTGACCCGGGCAGCTATATAGAGGTTCTTCCTGTCCCACCCCAGGTAGATCTTGACATTCAAATCGTCTGATTCCCTGTAAGCTGAAGAATAGTAAAATTCCGGCCGGGCCATGACCGGATCGAGCACCAGAGGCTCCACCCCCTCCCAGTCGGCCAAGCTACCGTCGATGACTGGCACCTTTACCAGTTCTCTGACAGGGTTGAGGGTATCGAACATTCTTCCCAGAACATCCAGCCAGACCCTTTCGCTCCCCGGAATTACCAGGGTACTGCAAACTCTCAGGTCTGGGACGCTTACCTCCAGGCAGCCCTTGTTCATCCTGTAAGGCAGTTCGCGCCGGCCCTGCCGGTTTACCTCACAGACTTTAAAGGGCTTGAACCATGAGGGCACATTCACCTTGATCCGGATATTCCGCCGGGGGCGGGATGCAAAGCCTTCTCTGGTGTACGTATTGTCGCGATTCAGCAGGAAAACCGTCAGCACATCGCTGCCCAGGATAGTCCTGACATCTATATTCTCCTCCGGGGAACTGCCCAGAGGCATGACATCCCCGCACCAGAGATACGGCGCCAGCACTTCCAGTTCCGCATTTATCCTCCCAATCTCCGACCAAAGCTCTCCTGCTTCCCGGGATTGGGTTTCGCCTACGCCGTAAACGGGTTCGTTCGGCTCTATGTTATAGGCAAAATAATGCAGGGCTTTGGCCCCGTTGGCCACGGCATCGTAGACCATCAACCGCTCTTCATCCGGCGTGGGGAACCTGCCCCAGCGATTCAGATTGGAGTTGCCGTTCTTTTTGTTGACGCCGCCGCTGAATGCCTGCGGTATAAAGCCCACGGGTTTGGGCCGGACGGCGGATTTCAGTATCTCCACCATCCGGCCTGCTCCCTGCAACGGTGCGGAGGCGACGGGATAGTAATCCACAAACGGAAAGTCATCGAAATCGTATTCGAAAAAGGCGCGCCGGTTGCAGTAGACCATGGAGCCGGGATGCAGGGGGGCGTTCTCTCTCAAGGAGGTCATGGCTTTTACCAGGCGCATCGGAGGACAATTCCAACCCTCCGGTTCATCGCAGACAGACCAGCCCCAGGAGGCAGGGTGGAGACAGAACCGCCTGGCTGCTTCGGCTGTTTTCTCGAAATGACAAGTAAAGCTGCACCGCAAGCCATAGCGCAGGGCCTGCTCGAAAACTTCATCGCTTTCATAAGCATAAGTCAGGGTATTGATGAAATGATCCTGGCAATCCCTGAGCCACGTCTCCGGCGGCGGCCCGGTCTTACCGTCCGACGCACAGGTGCACACCCGGAACATGCCCAGAGAGAAGAACGGCTTGATGGCCCGCACCGGAGCAGCGCACAATCCCTTATCGGTAACAGCCGTTACCATCAGATAAGCGCCTTCGTTGGCCGCCTCTTCCAGGGTTGCCTCCAAGAGTAGTTTTTTTCCTGCCGCCAGAGGTATCTCTTTCACCGAACAAAACAACTCCCTGCCGCCGATATAGAGTGTCTCGAGCTGAAAATCCGCCGGGCCGTCCAGATAAAGGGTCAGTTTCCTCAGACCGGCATCGAAACTATAGTAATCGAACTGCACCCAAGGGTCTCTCATTACCGGCAATTCTTCGTTGATCACATCCTTACCGTCCTGAGATATCAGCCTGACCCTGATGTTCCTGCCCAGCTCGCCCTTCTTGCCGTACCTCACTCTGACCAGGCCGAAATCGCCGGGCTTGACCGTCTCCGGAAGTGCGTCATACCATCTGACCACACCGGCCCGCTCCTCCCGAAAATCCATCTTCTGCCCCTTTTCAGCCAGTTCCCTGACGTTGTCGTCCCCGACGAAAATATCTTTCACCGTTACGGGAGCCGGAGAGTCGTTGCGGAAATACACCGACAGCGTTTCCCTGAAATCACTCCGGACAACGGCAAATGCCGCCGGCAGGCTCTTATCCTGCCGGACCGCCGCACTTGACGGCTGGCTGCACCATACTCCCCCGCCAAGCAATAAAGACATTAAGAAAGCCTTTGCTCTCATATTCGCTCCTTCCCTTTACCTGAGAATCAATCTGCCGAAGAGTATGCTGTCCTTGTAACCGCAAATACCGGGCGTCCATTCCAGCCAGCCGCACCAGCCTTTACCGTCATCCTCGTTGACGGCAAAGGTAAAGCCCAACTGCTTGTCGCGGGCCGGAACAAAGTTCATCTCAGTGAAAGGCAGTTGAAGTTCATATACGGTCGTCCCGCCCCGGTGCACGATACAAGCTTTGGCGGCGTTTACCCTGCCCATAGCGGGTGCCCAGCGCCAGATCACCGTTCCCTGTTTTGTCAGCGCCATCCCGAACTCATAGTCGTTGAAGATATCGTTAGGATCGTCCGGGGTGGGATCGAAGGCAAACTGCACGCTGTCACCGGACCAGATATCGCCTCCGGCGGCATCGTTCTTGTGAATATCATCCTTGACGGACAAAGCCAGGTAAAAGTTGCCTTTGTCCCAAAGTGTATAAGCCACGGCGGACAGATCATCCTTATTGTTTCTGATCACGTTGATCTTGCCCTCTTTTTCCGTATCGATGGCCGCGGCCGCTTTCCACTCCTCCAGGCTGCCGTCCAGGGATACCTTCGACGTTATCTGCCGGCAGACTTTCAGCAATTGCGTCCCGGCTCGAGCCTGGGAAGAAGCTGCCGCCAGAATCACAATTGCCAGCGTCAGTGCCGGCATCTTAATACAACTTCTCATTTGGCACTCTCCGCAAACATAAATTTTCTAAAAAGAGAAGGATCCTTGCCGCCGACGATGCCGCCGCTGAGTTCCACCCGGCCCTCCAGGCATGTGCCCGTATCATCGTCGAGGACGGCCAAGTTCAAACCGAACCTCAGGCCCGCTGCCGGACGGACGGGAAAGATTTCCTGCAGTGGCATAGCCGCTTCGTAACAGGTGCGATTGCCTTTTCTGATCACTGCTGCCGGGAAGGTCATGGCACCCGGCCCGGATGTACCCTTCCAACAGTAGAACACCTGCCCCGCTGCGGCCAAAGCCAGACCAAACTCACGGTCATCGCTATCGTAGCCTGCCTTGCCGGCGTTGCCCAGAGCATCGAAAGCTATCTGGATACAATCGCCGTTCCAGATATCGGCTCCCTTTCTGCCGTTGACGTGAGCATCGTCCGTGACCTCAACGCCGAAATAAAAGTTATCTTTATCCCAGCTTAAATAGACATCGGCCGCCAGGTCTTCGGGCGAAAGGTCGTCTTTCTCCAGATGCAGCGGAACTATGCCCTTCCAGTCGGATAGGTCGCCATCTATCCTGACCGGCCCGGGCAATTCAGCCACGGGAATGACTCCCCAGGCCGCTTCCCGTCTCTCTCTGGATACGCGGCGCTGGTAGGCCGGATCGGAGAGCAACTCGTCTCCGAAGATGCTGCCGGGCTTGATAAGGGCAATATCGCAGATGCTGCCGGATACCGTAACGTAAAGGTAATGGTAAAACCCGCCTTTTTCCGGCGAGGCATAAAGCGGCGCTCCAGCTCCGGCGGAGATTATCTGCGTCAGGCCGTCGACCGTCTTTTTGCTGTAGAGATGCTCGTGACTGCAAAAGAAGATAAGTTTATTACCGTATCGACGAAACAAGCCGGCCAGCTTATCCCTCTCTCCGGGGTACTTATCGAGCGAACTACCGATATGGGGGCCTACCGGATAAAGAGGCTCATGCGCAAAAACGAAGATCCGGCCGGCTGTCTTACCCTTGCGCTGCAACTGCTCCGTCAGCCACTGAAACTGGGCACTGTCGATCAGGCTGCTTTTTTCGCCGGCATAACAGCATAAGATGATGAACAGCGTCCCCTTGTGTGAAAAAGAGTAGTAAAGAGGCTTGCCTATCATCCTGCCATACAGGTCTTTCCAGTCTTTACCGGTCTCATGATTGCCGATGACCAGATGATAAGGAACCTTGCCGGATTTCATCACGGTTAAAAAGTTTCTCCAGCCGGCCTCGTCCGGAGCATCCATCCAGTCGCCGGTGTGGACCACAAAATCGGGCTGCAGCAGGGCAGCTTCATGCATAATGCTATCCAGCACCGGCGAAGGCCGGCCGGAACTCCGGCTGTCGCCCGTTACCATGAAGCTGAATCTTTCTGCAGCGGCGCTTAATGGGGCAAAAATCATACAGACAAGAAGAATTGCCAAAGATAGGATCGAACATCGCTTCATCCTTTTACACCTCATTTGCTGGAGTACCAGATATAGCCGCTGCTGTTGGCGCGGATATCCCGTAGCCACTGGACATGGCCGTCCAGGAAGAGGACGTTATGGCCGTTATTGTGCTCTTTGTAGGCACCATAAAATCCATCAGGATAATAGTTATGCAGGCAGATGCCCGCGCCCCTAGCACTGCAGATAATATAGACCATTTTGCCCTCCAGAGTGCCCATCCTGGCGGTATCGGCAAGCGTACGGTACTTCTTGCCATCAACGAACAGATTGAGATTCATACCGTATCTGAAGCTCCGCCTGGGGCAAAAGACAAGCTTATTGGCGACAGTGGCGGCATACGGCATCGTCAGCGTCCACCATGGCGTTCCTCTCATAGGGTAGGCCATTTGATCGGCGTTGTTGTAGGTAACGTTGAAGGGCAAGATATAATCATCATAATCCGCCGCGTACATCTGCATGATCTGGCCGAGCTGCTTCAAATTGCTGATGCAGTGCGCTTGTTTGGCCTTTTCCCTGGCTTGGCTGAACACCGGCAACAATATGGCGACCAACAAGGCGATAATCAGGATAACGGTTAAGAGTTCAATCAAGGTAAATCCTGTCCTGCGGCTCTTCTGATTGTTGGACAGCTTATCGTTCCACCGGCCTTTCGCTGTTTGGCATTTCATTTTATTTCACTCCTCTCAAATACGAACCTGGTAATGTGCCGGATGATTTTATTTAGTAGCTGCCTGAATTGCTTTAGAAATTCTTAAAACCATTTAGATGCATTCAGAAAGTTAACGAACCCTCGTATATCATGAGTTGACCTAAGTTCAAAAGAACTTCACTCTTGTAGACCACGCTTTTGGACCCTAGGTTTGCGAATAAATCCTCGCATGCTACGGTGGAGTAGGTGACTGCCCACGCCGGACAACCGATCGATAAAGCCGACAGTATAAACAATACCATAATTATGTGAAGATATGCCCATAGCCTACTCTTATTCATTCAGCACCCTTTCACGTTTTCACGGTTTTTACACTTCTTAACAGGACCTTAATTCCGTGCAGATACACTGACGACTATATCGGCAGTGCCCGGCCTTCATTCACCACCTTGACCACCGGCGGCAAAACGATTCTCTGTATCTCCTTTTCACCTGCCAGCTTCTCCGTTACAATCCTGACACTCTGCCTGCCTATTTCTTCCAATGGCTGCAAAACTATAGCAAAGGGAACCTCTTCCGGTATCGCCAGCGGCGGCTCGTCAAAACAGGCCAGGGTAAGATTGCTACGGTTTATCCGCATTTCCTTCAAAGCTTCCCATACACCCACCAGAATAGGAGAGTTGATGGCAAAGATTCCCAAGGGCACATCCCGGTTTTTACCGGCCAGAGTCTTGGCCAGGCAGTATATCTCTTCATCGTATCTGGCATTGTATTCGATATCCTCCAGATTGGTATAACAACTGGCCGACTTTATGCTGCTGCCGAGAATAGCCTGACCGGAATCCAGCAGCGCTCTTTGAAACCCTCTTTCTCTTTCCGTATTCGCATTGCATTTTTCGGCATTGGTAAAAAGGTAATAATCGGCCGGACATCTACTTTCCAGCAAAAACCGTGTTGCTTTATAAGCACCGCTGAAATTATCGGTCGTTACATAATCGACATCGATGCCGTCTATAGATCTGTCGATAAGCACCAGCGGTATCCCGGCCGCCTTTATCTGCCTGATATACTTCAGATTGCTCTCCCCTCCTATGTAGTAAATTATTATTCCGTCCACACCTCGCTGCAACAGTTTCAATATGTTTTCCTTTTCATTCTCGGGGCTATCATTATCAAGGCAAAGCAGGATATCCGCCCCACTTTTCCTGGCTTCATCCTCGATAAAATGTACCAAAGGAACAAAATGCTTGGCGTCATACCTGGCCATTTCGACGTCCTTATTCAGGATGAGATGGGGTATGACCAGGCCTATCACCGGACGGTCCTTCTTCCTGTCCGCCACAAAAGTGCCCTTTCCCTGTACGGTATAAGCAAATCCGTCGTTAACCAGGCTCTTCAGCGCCAGCACTGCCGTGGTAGTGCTGATATCGAATTGCCGGCACAATTCTCTGGTGGACGGCATTCTCTGGCAGGCCTGCAAGTATCCTGAAGCAATGCTCTGCTTCAGATGCTCCTCCACCTGCCTGTAGACAGGAACAGGGCTGTCCTTTTCTATTACTCCACTCCGGTTGTTATCGTCCATGTTCATCTCCTGAGAAATCATCTGTATACATCTGTATGCATACGCTTAATTTATAATATTCGTTATCCTTTTCCAGATTCCTTCTTTTGCGTTGAAAGAAATTTAACTGAACAGCAGCCTGACATCTTCATGGGTAAGCGATTTAAAGAAGCCGCTTTCAGCGGTTATCAGCTTGTCTACGAGATCCTTCTTGCGCTCTTGCAGCAGGAGTATCTTCTCCTCCACCGAATCCCGGACAACCAGTTTGTTGACGAAGACCGGCTTCTCCTGGCCGATGCGATGTGCGCGGTCGGTGGCCTGGCGCTCTACTGCCGGATTCCACCAGGGGTCTACATGGAAAACGTAGTCTGCAGCAGTGAGGTTGAGACCTACTCCACCGGCCCTCAGGCTTATAAGAAAGAGCGGAATACCAGGGTCGTTTTGAAAAAAATCGATGCGCTCCTGACGTTCTTTGGTGCGGCCGTCCAGATACACATAGGGTATACGGCGAGCTTGCAATTCCGTTTCGATCTCCTTCAGCATCCTGGTAAACTGCGAGAAAACAAGCGCCTTATGCCCCTCCTCCCAGAGCGTTTCCACAGCCTCCAGCAGCACATCCATCTTGACCGATCCGCCTTTGAAATCGGGGTCTACCAGAACCGGATGGTCGCATATCTGGCGCAGGCGCAGCAGGCCCTCCAGGATCTTCATTCGCATATTATTTATGCCTTCCCTCTCGATCATCCCTAACAGATAAGCCCGATATTTATCCCTGCATAAGGTATATGCTTTCCTCTGAGCAGGCTCCATCTCACAGTAAATAGTGTGTTCTGTGCAAAGAGGCAACTCTCTGGCCACCTGCTTCTTGGTTCGTCGTAAAATAAAGGGATAAACCAGACGGCGTAACTCTCCGACCGCTTCCTCCTCTCTGTTACGCTCCACGGAATTAGCGAACTCCTTGCGAAAATATTTCAGATTGCCCAGCATGCCGGGGTTGGGAAAGGCGAACTGTGACCAGAGATCCAGAGTGGAGTTTTCCACCGGTGTACCGGTCAGCACCAGATCATAATCATCAAAATGAGCCTGGTCGTCGAAACGATCCCCATCGGCGTGTACCAAAACATGAAGCCTGGGAGTAAAATGCTCTGCTTCACTGGCCCAGTTGGTCAGCAGAGAGCGCGGCATAACGATCAGACTGGCAGCCTGCGTATGCCCGCTCTCCTGCAATGAGGCCAGAAGGGTCAGTGCTTGAGCTGTTTTGCCGATACCCATATCGTCTGCCAGGCAACCGCCCAGTTCATACTTATGAAGAAAATGCAGCCAATCATAACCTGCCTTTTGGTATGGCCTCAGTTCACCATTTAAACCTGTCGGCAACGCCGCCGGCTCGATGCCGGTAAAATCGCGCAAGCACCGGCACCTCTCCTTAAACTCCGCATCGGCCCGGGCTTCATCGGCCTGATCCAACGCAGCTTCCAGCAGCGTTATCTGCGACTTACGCAGGTGCAGGCCATCATCACTCTCCTCTGCCAGTTCGAATACGTGCCGGTAGCGCTCCAGCCATTCCAAGGGCAGTTCCCCGATGGAACCATCGACCAGTTTGACATAGCGCTCTCGCTTCTTCAGAGCGCGGCGGAATTCAGCCAGGGAGAGTTGGATGTCGCCGAAGGTGATAACGATTTTGAGATCGAACCAATCGATTTCCGAACTTACTACCATGGATATCTTCGGCGTATTACGATTGATTCTGATGCCGCCGATGTTCTCTTCGCCGTATACTTCAAAGCCGGCCTCGGCCAGGCGCGGCAGATAGCTGCAGATAAAATCCACCGATGTCACTGCCTTACGCAATTGAAAAAGCTGTGCAGCCTCTCCGCGTTTCAGGCCGAATTTCGATAGGCTCTTCCAGATGGTCTGCTCTTGTTCCGGCTGTCTGCATATACGAAGAGTGGCGGAGCCATCCGGCAGAGTCTGAACGGTGCGAGCCGGCGGCCCCAAGTATCGCTGATAAAAAGTGAGGGAATCTTCTTCAGGAATGATAAGCGGGCTTTTCTCCGTGCCGAAATAGATGCCCTTCCCTCCCAGAGCCCGGATTATAATATCGATATTCTCATCCTGAAAACCGTAATAACAATGATCCCTTACCAGTTTACCGATTAGCGAGGAAAAGCCGTTACCTATTTGCAGCCAGTGGCGGCTATCCCTGCTTGAACTGTAACGCAAAGATTTTGCCTTTTTTGATCACACCGCCTTCAACGCTTTTTTATTTGTTCTTTGGGTAATAAACCGGCGTTCGTCCATATTGACTATCAAGCATCATACCAGCCCTTTACATACTTAGACAAATTCATTGCTACTCTTAAATTTTCACCGCCATCCCCGGCCGCAGCAGATAGATCCAGCTCTCCAGGACGCGCCGGCGGGTGATGCGCTCCACCGCCAGGCCGTAGGCCCTCATCTGAGTTGCATATCTGGCACGGGCTGTTTCGGCTTCCTCCGGGCCCAGCCTATCCGTCTTGTAATCTATCAGCATATAGCCGTCACCCATCGGAACAAGGCAATCTATAATACCGTAAAGGGAGACATGTTCTCCCTGCAGTTGATCCGATGGTATATCGGGGTAAACTTCCGCCGCCGGCAGCAGGAGACTGAAGGGAAGTTCACGGCGCAGATTATGACGCTCCGCCAGGATGCGCCTGCCAGGATCGGAGCAGAAAAAAGCTGCTATCTCCTTGACCAGAATAGAGGCCGTCTCTTCCTGCCGCAGCAATCCTCTATCCGTCATCTGCTGAATTTGCAGGGCTATATCGCCTTCATCCAGCGCTGCATCCAGATTCAGATGCTGCAGCACCAGATGATTGATTGTACCGACAGCAGTTGCATCCGACCGGCTGCCCTTTGACCGGAATATAACGGCAGGGAAGGCAAATGAAAGCTTCGGCTCTTCCAGCAGTTCATCGTCCCATTCATAAACATCTCCTTCGGACGCATTTGCCGGTTCTCGGTTGTTGGTTTCCAACTCTTCTACCGGCCATAAGCTATACTGTCCGCCTGCATCCGCCGTGAGGGTATTGCCGGACGCAGAAGGGTTACCCTCTGTCCGCTCCGGCAGCAAATGTTCAATTTCGGTTATCCGTACTCTCTGTGGCAGATCGGCAATTGATGCAAAAGGATATTTCCAACCAAGCGCCCGGTCAAGCCGGGCTGTAACGCCGGAGTCAGGAGAACCGGAGGGCTGTTCGAGATTCTTCAGAAAGCTCCAGGCTCCTTTTCCGGTATGTACTTGCCTTTGCAGTTCCACAGCGTGTACCAAGGATATCTTCCAGGCCGACCGGTCTTCAAGTATATCCTCAGGCGACGGTGACATCTCCAGCCCTAAAGAAGCCAGGAAGAGCCCTCCATCTCTGTGCCTGAGCAATGCCGGCATCAACCAGTCAAGGAATCCGGAAGCTGCTGCCAGCCGATATAACGGAAATGTCCAGCCCCGATGATCGGAGAGACTCCAGCGCTGAACGGCAGCATAATGATTCTTAACGGAAGCAGTCATGATCAGGCGTTCCCGTGCCCTGGTCATAGCCACATAAAGTACACGCAGCTCTTCGGCCAGACTGTCCCGCTTAAGGGCTGCCGCCACCGCTTCACGGGCCAGCGTAGGGTAACGCAGCCGCAGCTTCCTGTCATAGCAGGAAAGGCCTAATTCCAAACCAGAGCCGCGATGGACCAGAACATCTCCCCTGGTATCATCCAGATTAAAGCGCTTACCCAAATCGGCCAAAAAGACCACCGGGAATTCCAGCCCCTTGCTCTTGTGGATGCTCATGATACGTACCACATTTTCGCTCTCTCCAAGGGCTCTGGCTGTACCCAAATCTCCCTGGTTCTGCCTCAAATTTTCAATGAAACGCAGAAAGCGGAAGAGACTCTGCCGGCTGAAACCACCAAACTGCCTGGCTCTGTCATAGAGTGCCCGAAGGTTGGCGCGTCTCTGTCCACCGCCGGGAAGGCCGCCTACGTAAGCCAGATAACCGGTTTCGGCATAGATGCGCTGAATCAGCTCGGCCAGTGGCTGCCGCCTGGCCATAGTTCGCCATTGATCGAGGTGAAAGAGAAACTCACCGGCAGCTTCTGCCGGATCGCCCTCTCCAGCGGCGGCAGCCTGCAATGCATCATAATAATCACCCTGTCTATCGGCCAGCCGAATACAGGCTAGAGCATCTTCACACAGGCCGACCAAAGGCGAACGCAACACCGCTGCCAAATGAATATCCTGGCGAGGATTATCTATGATCTGCAGCAAAGAGAACATGGTCTCTACTTCAACAGCGCTGAAATAACCGCCTCCCAAATCGGCGTAAGCGGGTATGCCGCAGCGGCGCAGTTCCTCCAGCAGAAGATTGGCCTTGATCTTGGTGGAGCGAAGCAGGATAGCCATATCACTGTAGCGAACGGGACGCATCGCTTTACTTCGCTTATCATACACCTGCAGCTCTTCTTCCGAGCATTCTCCCATCAACGCACGGATACGTCGGGCTATAAGCCGCCCTTCGCGCTCAATGTTCTCCAGATCCTCCGGCCCTTCTTCGACATTTTCATCATCTTCAGCTTCGCCTTCCTGCCCTCCAACCTCGTCAGTGGTACAGAGCCACAGCTCTGCCTCTGGGAATTCCGGCCTGGCGTAATACGCCTCATCTTCACCATCATCGGCATAGGCCTTAAATGCGCCATATTTCAACCGGTGGTTCTCATCGTAATCGATACCACCCAGTTCTGATGTCATTATCTGCTTGAAGATTAGATTGACTCCGTCGATAATCGTTCGGCGGCTGCGAAAGTTATCTCCCAGAATGATCTTTACCTTTTCTTTCGGGGCATTGCAGCCGTCATCTGACGGATAAGCATTGTATCTTCCCTGAAAGATAGCCGGATCAGCCAGCCTAAAACGATAAATGCTCTGTTTGACATCTCCTACCATAAAGAGATTGGATTGCCCGCCCTCACCGCCACGACGAGAGACCAGTCTCAATATGGTATCCTGCAATTCATTGATATCCTGATATTCATCGACCAGAACCTCTTCAAAGCGCTCTTTCAATTCCAGAGCCACTTCGGAAGGTATCTCACAGCCGGGTCTGGATCCCTCACCTAGCAACAGCTTCAAAGAGAGATGTTCCAGATCGTTAAAATCCACCAAGCGATGGTTCTGTTTGGCTTCGAAAAAGGCAGCGGCAAATCGTTTGACAAGCTCTGTCAGCGTCTGCGCCAGTGGTGCTGTTTGACGAATCTCCTGTGCCAGCATAGCAACCGGACGATTGAAGCGCCGTTGTAGAGTGTCCACAATTCCCTTAACAACCTTACGCCGTTCCTGCACTCGTTCCTTCAGCCTCTCATCGACCCCGTCCTTAGCTCTGACCGGCGCCAGCTTGGCAAAGGCAACCTCCTCCAATACATGCATCAGGTCGTCCCAGCTGCTCTCCCGGGCTGCTTGCAGCACCTGCTCGATGATGTCGACATCCTCTTGTAAAGCTGCAGCATAAACAGCCGGACCGCCAGGGCAGCAACAATCATGCAGATTGAGTTCGGTAAGCTCTGCTGCATAGGCCAGCGCGGCCGCTGTTTCCTCCATGACGGCGGATAGCCAACGAGTTTCTGTCAGCGCTTTATCATCGGAAAGGCCATAGGCAGAGGCCGCTTTATCCAACCAATCCAGCGGCCAGGGCTGGCTCCAGGCAAAATCATAGAGCTTGAGAAGTGCCGTAGTCAGCATCTTTTCCTGACCTCCGAAGTACTCCAGCAACTCTGTAAAGCCGGACAAAGATGAATAGCTCTCCTCGTAAAGGCTCTCCAAGACGTCCAATCTCAAGAGTTCAGCTTCATCGGCATCCATGACGCCGAAGGCCGGATCCAACCCCTCCAGCCGGTAGTAGTACTGCCTGACGATTTTAAGGCAGAAGGCGTGCAGAGTGGAGATGGAGGCTCCTTCAGCCAGAACCATCTGACGGTGCAGATACTCACGACGCCGCTCATCTCCCTCTGGAGCTTCCGCCAGTGTCTTCCTTATGCTATCGATGATTCGGCTGCGCATCTCCATGGCTGCCGCTTCAGTAAAGGTGACCACCAGTATGCGGGTAACAATATCATCTATATTACCGGGCTTCAGAATATGCTGGATGATGCGCTCCACCAACACAGCTGTCTTACCGGCTCCAGCAGCGGCGGAAACCAGGATATCGGAACCCCGTAGATCAATAGCCCGTTGTTGAGCCGGAGTCCAGAAGGTACCGCCTGCGGCAGCAGATGCCGGTTGTTGGTTGTTAATTGTTAGTTTTACGCTTCCCATGCTTATCCCCTATTGCCCGGCGATTGCCATGCAAACAGACCGGGGTATCTAAACGCACTTCTATGCTGAATAACCGATCCGAACTCTTGTCTCCTGCTTCCTGCCCTGTTTCCTATATATTCTATCTGCCATAGCATTGAAAGCCTGCTCTCGAAATGCTCTCTCTAGCCGACGCCAATTGTTATCCGGCAAAGAGGAGTCAAAGGCGCATATCGGTTTGAATTCACAATATGTGCAGGCAGTGCTGTTGCCGCGACGGAAAGGAGCAATCTCAGGCTGCCCCTGCAGCACCTGACTGCCGATTTCAGCCAGGGAAATACGAGTATAATCCGCCAATAAATGCAAGCGATCAACGCTCACCGCTCCGCAACGAGCAACCGGATTGCCATCCTTTTTCAGCGATAGGTTAACCAGCAGTGATTCCTGGCCGGCAGCCAGTTTTCCATCCAAAATATGTATGGTATCTTCTGAAAAAAGACCATCCATCTTCAATCTCTTGCGATACTCATGAGCTACGCTTTCCTCATTCCGAGGGCCGTCAACCCTCAGAGGTGGATCATGTAACGGAGCGTAGAAGAGCCCGCCGATTACTGATAAGGAAGAGTGCAGTCGGCGGCCATACTCTTGAAGCAGGGCGGCATAAGCTGTAAGCTGTAACGATAATCCGTACATTACATCTGCAGGATCCAGTCTGAGACGCCTGCTTCCCTTGTAATCTATAATCCTCCATTCGCCGGACGGTGCAGCGTCCACACGATCTATGCGCCCTTCCAGTTCCAAGCGCCGCTCCTCGCTCAGCCTGATGCTCAACGGCGGCAGTGTTTGCCCATGGCCGAATCCCAGCTCCACACCTACAGGGCGATAAGCCGTCTGCTGGGCTGCTTCAGTATAAATAACAGCTATTCGCTGCATTTCCGCTGTCAGAGTATCCGCCAGATAGCGATATTTATTACTGCTGAGAAGTATCTCGTTTTGCAAACGCGGAATAAGCTCTTTGCAGATACGGCCCATGATCTCGGCCGCCTCCTCCGGTTCCAGCTTGCCCCAATCAAGGCCGCTCTCCTGTAAAGCCAAAACAAAATCACGCATGGCGGCATGTTTGAAAACACCGGCATGAACAGCCTCCATTTTGAAAATGCTGCGCTCCTTCAAGCCCAATAAATGCGAAGCATAATATGAGAAAGGACAGGCGGTAAAACGCTCCAATGATGATACGCTGCCATGCAGCACCGGACCGACCATCTCTGCCATGACGCTCTCAGAGAGCGGCTGCGCCCGGTTGGTATGGTTCAAAGACTGAAGCAATTTTCTTTCCCGGCCGCAGCCGGGAGCATTCAGCAGCAGTCGATAAAGGTCTATCCAGAGACCCTGCGGCTTTAACTCCCCGGAATCCTTTTGCCCGGATTCCTTCCAGCGAGAGCGCATAGTCTCTAACCGGCTTATCAGGTAGAAGAGAGCTTCTTCACGACCGGTAATAAAATCTTCGGCCGACTCATCGGCCTGGCTTTCTCCAGGTTCGATGGGCCAATCCTCTGTTCTCAGAGAGGGAAAGAGTTCCTTGATATGCGTCACCACCGAGGATAGTGATCTTGACCGTCCTTCGGCATCCGCCAGAGAGTAACTGAGACTGAGATACTCTGAGGCTCTGGTCAGAGCCATATAGGCAAAATATCTCTCTCGCAGCAATTGCTCCCGGCTGGATGGCGCCAATTTCAATCCGCCCTCTTTCAAGAGCCGGCGATCGGTATCGCTGAAGATCATATCCTCCCCGGGCAGAGCCGGGAAGGAACCGTCATTCAACCCGATAACAAAGGCCGCCTTGATATGCGGAAAACGGGCTCTATCTATGGACCCGGCTACGGCTGCATCCATCCCCGGAGGTATCAGGCCCAGATCCACACTTTGCAAAGCAGCCTCCAGCAATTCCAAAAAGGCGCGCGGACTTATTTCCGTCTCGTTCAAAAATTCCATCATCTGGTCCAGCAGCCTTATGATCTTGTCCCAGACCCCGGCATGCTCCTCCGCTTCCTCGATACGGCCGGACTCCATAGCTTCCAGATACCACCGTTCCAGTATGTCACGTACCTGGAGCCGTTCCAACAGATCATAAACTGCCAAACAGGCACGGCGAACAGTAAGACCTCCGGTAAAGTCGGAGCAAAACTTTCGCAAATTATCCGTTACTATATCACGAGCTTGGTTAACACGATCAAGTAATCTTTCGGTATGCTCCCCGGGTATGTTGTTGCTTTGTTGATCGTTGGTTTCGGGATTCCCGTGCGCACTCTGCTCAGGCTCCCGGCTTCCGGCTCCTGTATCAGAGAGTTCTTCCTCCCGCAGCAGCTCCGCCCGATAGGCCCAGGGCGGCATATCCAGCCAGCTGCGACCTCCTCTGATACCATGCGCCAGAACATAGTTCTCCAGCAAGTCGCAATCATCCCTGTCCAGGGGGAAGATATCCGTCTTCAGACAGGAAAAAACAGCTTCGTAAGACCAATCCGTGATCTGGAGTTCCACTGCAGATCGCAACAACCCTACCAGCGGATGGTGATTCACCGGATGACGGCGATCAATAAAGCAGGGGATGCCGGCCTCGTCAAAAACGGCTCGGATAAGATCGGCATAATCCTCCAAATTGCGTGCTATCACGGCGCAATCTCGCCAGCGATAGCCCTGGTCCCGGCAAAGCCTGATTATCTCCCTGGCCGTCCATTCCACTTCGGCCCTGGGATTGGCAGCGGCGCGTAGATGAAGACCTTTCGGCATACCTTGAAAGGGAGTACGATTATATCCGGGATAGAACCGCTCCAGGTGGATAAGTGCAGCTTTGGAGAAACGCAACGGAGCAGCTGGCTGCAGCATTACGGGGGTTTCTATGAGTATCTCCGGCTTATCGGCTATGCCCTTAAGAGCGTTATATGTTTCCAGGATATCTGAAAATATGCCGCCTTTTTCAGGCTCGCGACCGGCCAGATCAAGAGGGAGAGAAAGGGCGATGTTCATTTTAGATACTTTTTCCAACAGCGCCTCGATCATAGCCAGTTCCTGAGGAGTAAAACCGGTGAAGCCATCTATATATACGAAGGCACCCTTGGCGATATGCCAGCGGCCGATAGCAGCGGCAGCTAGATCTAGAGCATCATCCGGATCCATGTAACGGCTCTGCCGCAGGCATTCCTCAAAGTCGCCGTAGATCAAGGTTATCTCCTGCAGCTTTGACAGCAATGCCTGGCGACAGCCGCCTTTTTCTTCAAAGGAAAGAGTCTCACAGTGTTCGACAAGATCTTTTGATGTTATGCGATAGCGGTGAAGTTCAGTGATAGTTGCCGCCAGCCGATCAACAGTGCCGGAATCGGCATGCTTGAAAATCTCCAGCTCGGAGCAACGCCGTGATAATCTGTCGCGCAGCAGCATGCGCTTGCCCTGCTCATCTATCAAGAGCCCTGACGCGCCCCCAACACTCTTCAGCACCTCTGCTGCCAGACGGCTGAAACCCATAACGCGCAACCGGAAGCTGCCTGCCAGGCCGCTTCCGGACAGAATCTCCCGCTCCGTCCGGAAAGCCGCCTGCTCCGGAACCAAGACCAGAATCGCCGGGCCATCGTTGCCGCTGAACAATTCCGATCCGATGCTCTCGTATATATACCTTGTCTTGCCGTATCCGGCTCGCCCCAGGATAAAGCGCAGGCTCATGTACCGCTCCAATGCAATAAAGCTCGGCCCATACACATATGAGCCACATGCTTACATTGTAACGGCTGCCGGCCAGGGTTTCAAGGGAGCGCCTCAGGAGATTTCAAGTGTTTTTTGTGTAGGCCGGCGAACGCCAACAAGGAAGCAACCTTGCGTCCAGGTTACATTATGGATATATTGGAAATTTGCTGGATTTCGAATAGGATGAGGCCGTCGTGATAAAAGTTGGGGCAGGCCTCGGCATTTAACTCTCGTTGCAAAATGTTATATGTAAAGACCTGACCCCATTGCGCTGCTGTCGAACAGCCTCTCTACTTTTTCATCCCTTCGACCAGTAATTTATTTATCTCTCGGGCAGCGTTAATCGCTGCTTGCCGTGCCGTTTGCTCGCCCAGATAGGCCAGATCCATCTCGGAGCTGATAGCCCTTTGCCACTGGTCCGTAGGGACATACGGCGTCAGGGGACTGGGTATGGTATACGGCACCTCATCCATAAATATCTTGTTGAACCCGGCTGGATGATTGGGATTGGTGAGGAACAAGTCGGATTCAGCTATCTCCTTGATTACGGGGATATTATAGCCGGCCCTGGCCAGCTCCTTTTCACAATCTCCCACCACCAGATGCTCCATCAGCTTCCAGGCGGCTTCAGGATGCTTGACCTTGCCGCTCATCACCCAGCCGAAAGGTCCGGTAACAATATTCACTCTCTTCTCCTGATACAAGCCGGGGGCCACTCCCCATTTGAAGCCCTTGACCTGCTCCTGCACTATGGGCACATAGAACCTGCCGGAGAGGAACATACCCAGCCTGCCGGTCTGGAAGAGTTGCAGTTGATTGGAGTTCTGCATATCGCTAAGAGAGGGCATGACTTTGTCTTTAACCCTCAGATCCACCATGTACTGAAAGGCTTCTATAGCCTGCGGACTATCCAGCAGGCATCTCTTGCCGTCAGGGCTGAAGACGCTGCCGCCGTTCTGTGCTATCAGCAAAGGTAGATTGCTTATCAGGCAGCCAAACCGCTTTTGACCGCCCTCACCTGTAGTCAGCTTGTGCGCCGTCTGTCGAAACTCCTCCCAGCTCATGCTCCTGGCGGGATAAGACAGCCCGGCTTTGTCAAACATGTCTTTGTTGTAAAAGAGGGTGCAATCCGGCGACCAATCGGTCCCAAAGCCGTAGGTTAGCCCTTTGCCTACGATTTTGCTCTGCGTATCATATTTGTACTTATGCAGCACCTGAGGGAAAAAATCTTCCAGCTTCAAGGCATTGCTTTTGGCAATATACTCGTCCAACGGCTCCAGAACACCTCGCTGTACATAGGTGGGAACATTATCAGGGGCAATCCGGAAGATATCCGGGGGGTTCCCTCCGGCTATCATGGTCATCAGCTTGGTTTGATAATCTCTGTCGAACCATATTTTCTTCACCTGGATATCGGGATTTTGCTTCATAAATTCATCAATGGATTTGTCGATGATCTGGCAACCTACATCGGTAGGTGAATAACTGCAGGCTATGGTAACAACCACCTTGCCCTGCTGCTCTCCCTTGTTTCCGCAGCCGATAAGCATAAGAGCCATACATATTGCCGCTGCTAAAAGAGCAATTCCTTTACGCATAATCATTCCTCCCACAAGCCTTGATTTTTATAGATTCTCTATCGTTCTGCGATAGCTTCCATCACAATTACATCCTTTAATCCTCGCTTGGGTACATGATGCACACCTTTATTATCACGCCAATATTTTATATCTCCGTCTTGATTTGCATTTTCCAGCACTACCTCTTCAGCCGGATAGCCCAACGCCAGCACCAGCAAAATATCATAACGCCCGGGAATACCCAGAGTCCGGCGCAACTCCTCTCTGTTAACGGAGCCTATTATGCAACCGCCCAGACCCTTTTCAACTGCTCCCAACATGATGCTTTGAGCGGCAATACCATGATCGCAACCGGGTGATTTAGCAATATCGGTATCGCAAAGGATAATTATGTAGCCTGCCGGTCTCTCTCCCTCAGCCGGTCCAGGCCAATTCTTGAGATAGCCGGCCCAAGCCAGATGAGAAAAGATACGAGAGTTTTTCTCCCGGTCGGCGGAGATGATATATTTCAGCGGCTGAATATTGCTTCCGGAGGCCGATAGCCGCCCCAGATCTACTAATTCCTTAAGCGTATCGCAGCCAACGGCCTTCTCCTCTTTGAAACGCCTGTAACTTCTGTTAGCCATTACCAGATCTCTTAATTGCATTTTATACCCTCCACTTATGTTCATATTCAATGCTCGATGGAGAATAAAGCCCCTTTATGCCTCCATTTCAGATACCTTCGCTTATATTATATCCCGCTAATAAGGTATCTGAATCTGAAACCGGGTATGTTCTACATTCAGATAATTTAAAAGATAAAAGATACCTGTATAGCAAATGCCGCCCCGCTATTCTAGTGAGCCGTTTTAGAAATCTTCGTAAAACTCTTCTCCAGGTCGGCTTTGCGGTATAAAAGCATGCCTTAAGTTATAATTTTATCATACCGATGATAAAAATTAAATAGATTCGTTGATTACGAAACCTTATGCTGTAATCTCGGCAATTATCTTTCATTATCGCACTGCAAATATCACCTCTGCAAACCGGCAGATCTCTTCTGGCATTTAGGACAGAAATGCGTTCCTCGCCCGCCTACAGTAATGCGTTCTATAGGAGTGCCGCAAAGAGGACAGGGCTGTCCCCGCTTGCGGTAAACACGATGGTAGAGTTGAAAAGTGCCTGCCGCGCCACCTGCATCCACGTAGTTCTCTATCGAAGAACCGCGCCTGGCAATGGCTTCGGACAGGACCTCTCGTACGGCTTCAAAGAGGTGGCGCAGGTTATGCTCGCTAAGCTGATCAGCCGGTGTTTCAGGATGTATGCCTGCCCTGTGCAGAGCCTCGTCAGCATAAATATTACCCAGCCCGGCCACGACCCTCTGATTGAGCAACATCGCTTTGATGCATTGCCGTCTGCCTCGAAAACGGCAAGCAAAGTCCTCAAAGGTTATTTCCAAAGGCTCTGGTCCCATAGCAGCCAGTTGCGGCAATTCGGTCAATAGATCCAGTTTGACCAGGATAACATAACCGAAACGACGAACGTCCCTGAAGCGCAATTGCCCGCCGTCACTGAGGTTGATCAGAAGATGTGTATGCTTGAGTATCTCTTCCTCCGGGCGATTGCAGGTAAATTGACCGGTCATCTTAAGATGCACCACCATTGCCAGCCCGCCATCCAGCTTAATAATGATATTCTTCCCTCGCCGCAATACCTCTTCCACTTTGTGGCCGATAAGAGCCTCCTCAAACTCCGGTGTATAGCCGCGAATAACATCCTGCCTGAGAACCTGCACACCGGTCACACTTCTACCTATAACACAGGCACGCAATCCCCTGACTATCGTTTCCACTTCGGGTAATTCGGGCATTCTATATCTCTCCCTGTTAACGACTATCTAGTGCGAAAAGAATAGCATTCTCCAACAACAATGATAATGCTAAAGATAAAGAGGCTTTGCAACAGGCTTTTCCGGCAAAGGCTGTTGTCCATTACAATTTAGTAAAATATGTAGCACAGGCATGGTCCAGCAGTTCCTCCGTCATCTCCGGAGGTTCGTTCAGATAATGAGCCAGGTCTATTAACTGCTCAAGGATATCACGGGGATGCACTGCCCTCATCGGCCTGCCGGCCTCCCGGAAATGATGCCGAATAAGATAATCGAGCATCTCCCGGCGTAAAGGTATGGATTTTGCCTCACATACCCGCCTAAATATCTCTCTGAACTCCTCCTCGCTGGGATCGCCTATCTCTATCTTGTAGCGTATGCGACGTAAGAAGGCCTCATCAACCAGGTCCTTGGGATCAAGGTTGGTAGAATAAACGATAAGCAGGTCGAACGGAACCACTACCTGCTTGCCGGTTATCAAAGTATAAAAATCTATTCCCTTTTCCAAAGGCACTATCCAGCGGTTCAGCAGATCTTGCGGTGAAACCCTCTGTCGTCCAAAGTCATCTATAAGCAGCATTCCGGCATTGGCTTTAAGCTGGAAGGGTGCCGTATAATACTTCAGATGGCTATCATACATCAAATCCAGATTCTCCATGGTCAACTCGCCGCCCACTACTATAAATGGACGACGGCAAGCTACCCAGCGGTTATCATTGGCGAAATTCTCTTCCTGCTCTATGGCTTTGTGCTGCAGAGGATCAAAAACCTTAATAACTTGATTATCTGCCTCCACGGCATAAGGAACCATAACTCCGCCGGCTATGGTGCGGCTAAGACGCTCGGCTACAATGGTCTTGCCGTTTCCGGCAGCGCCAAAAAGGAAGATAGAGCGTCCGGAGTTCATGGCCGGGCCCAGCTGCGATATGGTATGGTCGTTGATCACCAGATCCGACAGCGCCTCTCTCACCATAGCTTCATTTATCTGCTGGGTTTCAAAACGCTGCTTGGAGGTTACCTCCAGATATTGGTCAAGCGGTACCGGAGCAGGACCAAGATACATATCTCTACCAAGAACTTCAGCCACCCTCTGCCGGCCTCGCTCTGTCAGAGAGTTATCCCAGCTTATATCTTGAAAAGTACTTCCACGGCGCACTTCCACAAATGTACTCTCTCGCAAATTACGTAGAATAGCCTGTATAACGGCGACATACGGCAGTTTCAATTCAGAAGCAATAGCGCCGCCATTAAGCGTTCCTCTATAAAAAAGCGTCTTTAGAATCAGATCGCTGATAAAATCAGCCGAAAGTCCTGTTTCTTCTATAGCTTTCGGCGCTTGCGGACGGTAAGCTATTGTGTTATCCATCGCTAAAGGCATTATTATCTCCTCCCGATATACTTTTCAAGCATAGTGCCTAAACTTCCAAGCGCACCCCAATCCCGAACAACCAACCTCAACTTGCAAACGGACTCAAATCCCAAACAAACGCTCTTCAATGCCCAATCATTCAATCCAACAGTACCCCCTGCTGACGCAGTAATTGTTGCAGAGCGGCTATATTTATCTCTCTGGGCATCTTGTTGAGATGCGCCGCCATGGCGGCAGCCGTTCCTGCCGCCTGTCCGGTAGCCAGACATATCGGCATGATCCTGGTGGAAGAATGCGCAGCATGAGTGGTGGAGATCGGTCTTCCAGCCACCAGAAGATTGTCGATTTTCAGCGGCACCAGGCATCTGTAAGGTATATCGTAGTGTGCACCGGGCGGTAACTCTTTTATTACCGTGCCCGTGCCGGCCGGATTATGGATATCTATACAATAAGAGCCCTGTGCTATTACATCCGGAAACTGCCGGCCTTCCAGCACATCCTCTTCAGTCATGATATACTCACCGGTAATACGCCTGGTCTCCCTTATTCCTATCTGCGGAGCCGTTGCCAGAAGATAGGCATTCTCAAAGCCTGCCACATGGCGGCGCAGAAAAGCAACCATTTCCTTTGTTTGACGCCTGGATTCCAGCTCGGCCCGAGTGAGATCCATAAAACTGGTGCCATCTATGCCGGCTACTCTGGTAGTATTAAAATGCAGCTCTCCGGGGCGAGTGGTTTTAAACCAGAGAACATTTTCCCTGGGATTGTTAATCTCCCCACGCTCTTTGGCCAGATCATATAGCCTGTTTATCTCTTTCCGTGAAGGCATACGCTCTTCATCTATTCCGGCCATGCGGAAGTTAAGAGTGACCGGCTGCATCAGGCCGTCTTCCTCTCGCCCTTTTTCCGTGGGCGCACCTGCCAGCCAGGCGACATCGGCATCTCCGGTGGCATCCACCGTTACCTGCGCCAGAATGGTCTGGCGCCCGGATTTATTATGTACTACTATGCCTCCAAGTACGTCGTCATTTGCAAATGCTTCCACAGCCGTAGTATGCAGCATGATGCCTACCCCGGCCGCCTGCAGCTTCTCCAGCAGCACCATCTTCATCGCTTCGGGATCAAAAATCAGCGCTCCGCCCTGCGCTTCAGGCCATACCACGCCGCCTTCGGCTGCCATAGCCTCTATTATCTCTTTTAGTATTCCGGCGATTATCGGCTTTCCATCAGCCCGATACTGCATAAAGGGGTTTACCATGGCCGCTGTAGCCGCTCCGCCCAAAAAACCGTAATGCTCCACCAGCAGAACATCGGCTCCGTTTCTTCTGGCAGCCAGTGCCGCCGCCACGCCTGTCGGACCGCCGCCGACGATCAAAATAGTGCTCTTGATTATCTCCTGATAATTTTTACGTGTTTCGGTTTGCACTTCAACTCTATTTTCAACGGATGTACTCATTTGCGGCTCCCTTCTCGCCACTCGTTACTTATAACCGGGACACGGTTCAAGCTGGTAATTATCCTGAAGAAACGCCCTTGCAAGTTTATGAGCTATCAATCTCAGAATTCCTTCGCCAGCTCTGTTATTTATTACTGCTTATTCTACCCGTCCTCTCTCTTACCTGCAAGTGTTAACCTGATAAGAGTTACCGCGCAGCAGATATAGCACTCGCCCTTACTCCAACTTCGAAAAGACGAGGCCAGGGCAGAAAAATATCCCAATTTATTCCGATATCGGCTGCAAGCATAGGAAAAGAAACCTGCTCTTCAAGCTGCCTTAGCTCCATCCTCATACATGCTTGCAATTCCGCTTCAACCTCGGCATGGCATGACCCTAAATCAAAGGGAGAAATGCCTTTTGTCCTCGCACTATTAACTGTTACAGTGCGGCAACGTGATTGATATATCCAATCATCTGCATACTCCTCCAAAAGTATGACGGCATTATCCCGGGCAATCTCCTCCTGTTCACGCCTCTTTTCGGCTGCCGCCAGCGCACCAAGATGAGCCAAGGCATATCCTATAGAATTACCGGCAGTATTCCACCCGGCAAAAGCAGACAGTTGCCCCAGCGCTCCTCTCTCGGCCAATCCGGACATCAACCTGTCATCAGCACCATTGACTGCTGCCAGATCGACCAATCCCACTTTCGACTTGTTGCTGAGCAAATCTTCGACTTTACCGTATAAAGAATCGTATGATATGGAAGGAGAGGCTTCTTCTCCCAAAAAGATATCCGGCATCTCTTCGTTGTGCGGCAGATTGACCATAAGGGCTATGTCGCTTTTCGCATCAATAGACCAGTCCAAAAGATGCAGATGTTGCTCCAGATTATCATGTATGGTCATATCCTCATACCTGGCAATATACTCCCAGGAAGCATCAGGAGAGCCCTTCACAGCTATCTCTCCCCGGGCGGGGCCCAGTGCTCGGGCTGTCAACAAAGCGCCCAGTTCATCCGCTCCGTTTAGAAGCGTAACTCGGTTTGACAAGCCTGACCGGGATATAATATCCATAATCTCTCTCTGTTCCAGGCAATGCAGGCCCTGTGGCGTAGCATCTTCCTGCCCCAAAACCAAATAATCCAGCACTCCATCGGAAACCGCTTTAACGGCAGCTATATTTAAATGGTGATTTCGCCTACGTACCGTAAGATAGCCTTCCCTGATCTCCAGTGGAATCTTTGCTTCCAGGCGCTGTAATTCACGCTTCAGCCCTTGCTCACCGCTGTGCACACGACCGAGCAGCTCCGAATAGAGAGGCATCAGCCGCCATACTTCCATATCCGCGGCATCAGACACGGTAATGGTAGAACGCAGAATAACACCGAACGCAGTCAAAGAAATATCGGGTTGCCTCTCCTTAAGCCTGTACAGCATCTGCATCCTGTAGGCGGCCTCTTCCAAAGCGGTGCCAAAGCTTCTTGAGGCTATAAGGCCGCCGTAAAGAAGCATCTCCAGATTGATAATGAAATTTCTGCAGCTTTGCCCCTCTTCCCATAGCCAGCTTTTCAGCAAATCCGGCCGGCCGGGACGAGTATACCTGCCCAACAGTTCCCGAGGCGGCAAGAGTAAATCAGCGCCGGCCAGCGAAGCCAGCCGAAGAGGACGATCCGTATTACAGGGCCGGCTATCGAGCGGTAAGAGTATGATATCAGGCATTCAAACCTCCTGTTTCGGTATCCCGGGCCGCGATACAAACTGATTGCCTGCCGGATAGAAACGTAATAGTAAATTAGCAGCTCTTTTTATTCCTATCCTGGGAACAGCAATGATATCATCATAGGTATAATCATCATCAAGAAGCAAGAGCCTGCCGCTTGAAAGATCGGCCTCGTTGCAGCTTCCATCTATCCGCAATGCCTGGCAAAGACGCCCGGGGCCGCTGCAAAGCAACCGCTTATTCATGGTATTTCTAATTACGGACATTTCTTCCAATCCGGATAGCGGTTCCAGCGCTCTTATCAGAGCGGCTTCTCCAACACCCTGTGTTGCCGTCACCACATTAAAACAGAAATGATTGCCGTAGATAAAATAGACATATGCCCTTCCTGGCGGGCCGAACATGGGGCGATTACGCGGCGTCATGCCTCGTGAAGCATGACAAGCCGGGTCACCCTGCGAAAGATATGCCTCCGTCTCCACAATGCGTCCCGACAGAATTTTGCCGTCAACGTTATGCAGCAGAACTTTGCCCAGTAAAGAGACGGCTATATCCGACGTCGAAGCTTTATAGAAAGCAGCCTGTAACGGCTTCCCTTTTATATCTGTTTTCTGTCTTTTGCCTTCCCAATCTGCAAACATACTTAAACGCTGAGTAGCCACCCCAGCACTCCCGTCTCCTGTCCCCTAAACTTGCAAACGAGCTTACATCCCAAACACCTATGCCCCTATATTAAGTAAAAATTTAGTTATATTCTGGTAAGAATAATAATGCACTATTTCACTGGCAAGGGCTGATTCCTTGATCAGAAATTGCCATTCCATACTCCCGAATTGATTGAGCATGGTCAGATACCCATGCAGAACAGCTATACCTACGCCAATACCCAAAAAGACCGCAAAGAGAGAATCCACACCCTCTCCCAGCGAAAGTTGTGTCATATCATGAAAGATCTTACTGCCTACAAAGGTAACCATTATGAACAGGGTAAATAGAGCTATGCAGGCCGCCAGGTTGCCTCCCTGTGCCGTCAGATGAAACCATTCAACCATGGAGCTTTGTAGTCTGGGATATAGAGCCCAGGCAAATTTGATGGATGCTATGGTGCCGAAAAAATCGATCAGGGTCATGGCAAAGCCCCGTCTGGATTCCATTATGGCGAAGGACGCAATCAGAATAACTATTGCAACATCCATCGATTTCATATCACCATCTCCGTTAACTACGCAATTGAGCCGACAAACGCTCTTCCAGCGCTAGAGTGATACGCTCCTGTATAGCATTAACCTCCTCATCGGTTAATGTTCGCTCGGGACTGCGGTAGTATATTGAATAAGCCAGGCTCTTCATGCCTTCAGGCAACTGCTTGCCATGATATAGATCAAAAAACGCTACCTTCTCCAATAGAGCTCCGGCCGTTTCTCTTATTATGCCGGTTATTTCGGCAGAAGCAACCTCTTCAGATACCAGCAGAGCCATATCACGCTCTACTGCCGGGAACCGAGGTACGGAACTATAAAGCCTTTCCAGCCTGCCGGCCGCCACCAGAAGGTCAAAATCCAGCTCCGCCAGGTAAACCGGACCGGATATATCATATGCCGCCACCGTGCGCGGATGTACCTCCCCAAGATATCCAAGCTTACGATCGCCGATACGAACCTCGGCACTCCTGCCGGGATGGAGCCAGGGAGCGGCTCCGACGGTGAAAGATGCATCTTCAATGCCGCAAGCGGCAAGCAGCTTTTCCACTATCCATTTCAATTGATAGAAATCCACCTCTACAGCTTCGGAAGGCACATTCCACCGATTCTCCCAAAAGCTGCCTCTGGCGGCTATTCCTACCATGCTCTTCTCCTCCGGCAGGTCATTCTCCTGCCTTGCCAGAAAGATGCGTCCCAATTCGAAGATAGCAATATCGTTCTCCTTGACACTCAGATTCCGTTTTATTACCGATAGCAAGCCATCAGCCAGAGTTGTGCGCATCACTGCCAGGTCTTCCGTCAAAGGGTTTTTGATCTTCACTGCACGACATAGGTCATCCTGAGGAGATAGCAGCAAGCGATCAGAAAAGGATCTGTCGGTCAGACTGTAGCATACCGTCTCATCCAGACTACAGCCTGTAAGGATATCGCGAACCAGATCTTCGTATTTCTGCTCCCGGTTCTTCCCTCCCGGCTGGCAAAGCCTGCCCGGTAGAGTATTCTCAAAGCTGTTGTATCCGTAAAGGCGGGCTATCTCCTCTATCAAATCCACCTCTATGGATACATCACGACGATAAGAGGGCACGATAACTTCCAGCTTCTCTTCATGCTCGGTAACATTAAAATGCAGCCGTCTCAACAGAGCCGACATGGTAGATGGGCTGAGATCAGATCCCAATAGAGAATTAACTTTATCGATTCGAAGAGAGATAGATTGCGGTTGTATTGGCTGCGGATAAAGATCCACCGTATCCCTGACGGCGGCATCAGGGATCATCTCCAGTATCAGAGCTGTAACGCGATCCAGCGCCCGTCGGATGCCATCGGGATCCACACCTCTCTCAAATCTATAGGAAGCCTCTGTAGGCAGTCCCAGATGCTTTGAGGTCCGGCGAACAGATCCCGGCTTGAAGATAGCCGCTTCCAGTAATATGGTTGCAGTATGCTCGGATACCTCACTATCTGCTCCGCCCATGACACCGGCTATAGCCACCGGCTGCTCGGCATCGGCAATGACCAGCATCTGCGGATCCAGTTCCCTTTCCACCCCGTCTATACTCACCATACGCTCACCCGGCTCTGCCCGGCGTACTACTATACGGTTTCCATTGAGTTCCGTATAATCGAAGGAGTGAAGAGGCTGTCCCAGTTCCAGCATAACATAATTGGCGGCATCAACTATATTATTTATGGAGCGCATACCGGCGGCGATCAAACGGTTTTGAATCCACTCCGGAGATGGCTCTATTCTTATGCCGTCTATAACCCGGGCGGCATAACGCGAGCATAAATCATAATCATGAACCTCTACCTTTGCCCAGCCCTTATCCTCTCCGTCCGGAGCTTCCGTCAACGGCACACTGATATCCTTATCCAGCAAAGCGGATATCTCCCGAGCCAAGCCTAACATGCAGAGACAATCCCCTCGGTTGGAGGTGATATCCGCATCCAGGACCTCGCCCCATTCGCCGGTCTCCACTTTACCGATCTCCAGACCAGCCATAGTCAATTTATCCGCCAGCTCAGCCGGTTCAATATCTATATCCACAAAATCGCTCAACCACATAAGCGGTGCTTTCATATTTATTCAGGCCTCCTTGAATGTCAGGCATCAAGACGCTATGTCCTTCAGCCTATTGTTTCTGCTTTGTTTTTTAAGATTAAGCTGCTTACTCCTTCTTACTTCTTAATATACGCTCTGCCTCTCTTCGTTTTATAAAGCGTGTCGTAATCCTTCACCTATTTGCATCTATATTATTTTAAAACTGATTCAAAAATCGTAGATCACCTTCAAAAAAGTGCCTAATATCATCTATGCCGTACTTGAGCAATGCTATACGCTCTACTCCCATGCCAAAGGCAAAGCCCTGCCATTTCTCCGGATCATGACCGACATTGGCGATCACTTTAGGATGAACCATACCTGCACCCAGTATCTCCAGCCAGCCGCTGCCGGAACAGAGACGACAACCCTTACCCTTGCAAACAAAGCAGCTTACAGCTATCTCGGCACTCGGTTCCGTGAAGGGGAAGAAATCCGGCCTGAACCGCATTCTGGTATCCTGCCCGAACATTTGCCGGGAAAAAACCGTCAAAATCCCCTTAAGATCCGTAAAGGTCACATCACGGTCTATCACCAACCCTTCCACCTGGTGAAAAATAGGCGAGTGACGGCTGGTAACGGCATCTCTTCGATATGTACGCCCCGGCATTATAAACCGAAAAGGCGGCTCTCCATCCTCCATACAGTGTATCTGCACCGGAGAGGTATGTGTCCTGAGCAGCACACTATCGCTGATATAGAAGGAATCCTGAGTGTCGCGAGCCGGATGATCGGAAGGTATGTTTAAAGCTTCAAAGTTATAACGGTCCGTTTCTACTTCCGGTCCTTCTGCAATCTGGAAACCCAATCCTATAAAAATACTCTTGATTTCATCCATTATTCTGGTCAGCGGATGCCGTCGCCCCTGCATCGGGCCTCGTCCCGGCAAAGTGATATCAAGGCGTTCCGCCTCCAGACGCATCCGCTCAGCCTCCGCCTCCAGGCGAAGCATAACTGCATCCGCTTCTGCAGCCACTCTATTCTTAAGGTCATTTATGGCCTGTCCCAAAGCCGGTCTCTCTTCCGGAGCAACGGAGCCCAGGCTCTTAAGCAATTGCGTGACGGAACCTTTCTTGCCCAGGTACTTCCGGCGTATTTCCTCCAGCTCAGCTAGCGAACTCACTCCGGATAAGCGCTGTCGGGCTTCGCTTTCCAAACGTAATAGATCCTTTTGCATCAATCGAAACTCCTCCTCAAACCAAAAAAAAGCCTACACCCTTACAGAGCGTAGACTGCACTTAAAAAGTCTTTTCCAGACCTCACAGTTGTATTGCATATCAGAATACAGTCATAAACCCCATTTGAAAAAAGACCTCTTTTCAATCACCGGCTTTGCACTCTGCAAGCCGATTACATCCTTATACAAGAGGTAGATGTTAACTGAACCACACTGTTCGAAGAGCTGCCACAGCCACCCCGACAGAGCCATACTAACATCCTTCTCCAGACGTAATAAATTATCAGCATTATAGCACGGTAATAATCACAATACAAATATAGCGAATGATAAAAACAGGGTATTGCTTCCGGCTTATATTTCTATGGCCAAGCCTTTGCTCTCCTGCTTCACACAGCGCTAAGCTGCTTGAGATATTCACGCTGACGCATCTCCAGCCCTGCCTGCTCCAGCAGAAGATATATAACCCTCTTAATGGCTCCCTGAAGAGAGTTGGAACCGCTGCCGTAAATAACTCCGGCGCCGCATCGACATTGTGGCGATCCTAATTGATAGCAGTATACGGAACCTACCCCCTCCTGAAGAAGAAGCTCACGGTGAATCATATTGCCGCAGTATGCCAGATCTCGCATCACAACTTCCCCGCCTCGTTGACCGGCCTGAGCAGCCAAATAGATCTCGTCGGTAAATAATGATACAGAGGCATATTGATCACTGAGGCCAAAGCTCTCCACTGGGATGAACTCCTCCTGTCCCCGCTGCATAAGCAATGCGCCCTTTATACCTAAAAGCGAAGCGTTATTTTTCAGCAATGACAAGAGCCTCGGCTCAGCATCCAGAGATAGCGATGCTATGCTGCCTGTGGAGATAATTTTGACTCTGCTTGATACCTGTTTCAATATTCCCAGTAAATGATCGGTATCGGATTCAGAATCGATAAGCCTGGCCATCTCGTAATCCAGGGCATCATTAAGTCTTCTAGCCTGAGTACGCAACCGATCGCGATTGAGAGTACGGTGAATAACCAAAATTATTTGATCGATATCGAAGGGTTTTACCAGATAATCGGCAACACCGCTTCGCAGGGCATCCATGCCGGTTTCTTCGCTGGGAAAGCCCGTCAGGATAATCACCGGCAAATCACAATGCTTATCCACCCAACGGGATAGCGATATGCCGTCCATGGAAGGCATCTTGATATCGGTCATCAGAAGATCAAAGCTCTTTTCCTGCAAAAGCTTGATTGCCGCATTACCGTCGCAGGCAGTCTCTACCTGAAAGCCCTCATCTGTAAGAACTTCATAGAGAAGATTACAGATATGCCTCTCATCGTCAACTACCAGAATTCGATCCTTATCGCTCATATATCCATCCCCCGAAAGCCTATCCGGCTATTCAAGGGCAGTCAAAGCCGTCGTGCTTGAAAGCCCTTAAGAGCTTAATTCTACACAAATGTATGAAATCCTACCTGCACTGGCTTACAAGCATCGGCTTCAATTAATAATGAAAGATGTCCGCCTTTGCTCCAATTCATTTTTGCCTCAAGCACTATTTGGGAAAGCAATACGTTACACCTGTTCAGATGCCTGAATCAAAATAGAGATTATTTTTAAACGTTCCGTTATATTGCCATATAACCGCAGAAGGCTTTCCATCTTTGTACGAACGGAATTATCCTTGCTCAATCCATATAGCTTCTTTGCATCATGAGCCGCTACAACCAGGCCGGAATTCGCCAGCTTTACGAGAGCTTTTTCTACATCGGCATTGCTCCTTCCGATATAGCGGGCTATCTCTTCAACCGATGCCTCTCCTCTCCCATCCCTGCTAAAAAACAGTACTATATCCAATTTAATAAAGTCATTGACAACGTTCCTTATGAAATGTTCGATCAACGGATCGGCGAGATGGATCTCCAGCATCAAGTATTCTCCTCTATATCTCTCTGCGAGATATGACGCATATCATGTCATACCCAGAAGTGCATTAAGGCAAACTCAACAAAAGAGCGGAACATAAAGAGAGTTCAGGCTTGCCCCTCAAGAGATTTCCCTGATATTAAAAGCATATAAAAAGGAATTTGAAACACCGCTGCAGAATAATGCTTGCAGGAGGTTCAGCATGCAAAATATAATAATTATCTGTCTTGTAGCAGCAATCGTGTTATTATTAGTTACCGCTATGCTTCGCCGTGGCAGTGATCATGATGAAGTACGCAATCACGCTCTGCAAAGCAAGCAGGATATCTCCAAAGCAAAAATCCGGATCAGCGTAAGTGACAAGGCTGCCGGCTCACCCCCGCATGGCAGAGAAACGGACTGAAAGAATTGGTGGGGAAGGGGGGATTTGAACCCCCACACCTTGCGGCACTAGATCCTAAGTCTAGCGTGTCTGCCATTCCACCACTTCCCCGATTTATTGCAAAAAAGAGCGTGTTTCACGCTCATAATGCAGTATACCAGAGCGCCGGGAGCGGCGTCAATAATCGAATTGCCTTATCGAAAATCTAACTGATTTGAAAAAGTAAATGCACACCCCGGAGTTGCGTTCGGTCTTACAAACGGGGTAGTGCATTTAGTTTTACAAACTAGAAGAGACATCCTTCCCCTCGCGAGGGGGAATACGGCTGCTGAATCGCTTTCTTTGTTGATCTTGCCGGAATTTTATACAACCATCTCATGTCGCCCCGGAGCCAGCGCATAATCTTTGAAGCCGAAACTGTTTGATAGAGATATAGAAATGTTGATTGCACCGCTCGTT
>DHPR01000002.1 GCA_002410925.1 bacterium UBP13_UBA5359 | reverse complement strand
ATCTCGCTTTCCGTGATGCAGCTTTCGTATGTTACACCATCCGCTCCTCACTGTCAAGCCCGAATTCAAGATATCCATAAAGTTTTTTTGGAACTCAATCCGTTTGAATGCTCTGCAGGCAGGAGCCGAAAGCCGAAGTCAGGGCTTTAAGCCTGGCTGCTTAGCGTTGAGGCGCTTTTGCATTTCGAGGCTCTCTTCCTTGCTCTGCGAGCTTCGGCGCAGCAGACATGGAGAGAGTTACCCGGACATATTTACGCTTTCCTACCTGCAGCATAAGAGGCTTGTCTATCTTTAAAGCAGACTTGGGATCATTAATTTTTTCACCATTCACACTAACGGCATTCTGCTCTACAAGACGCCTTGCCTCAGCATTGCTGGCAGTAAGGCCTGCCAATGCCATAAGCTTGCAAATCCAGATTGTGCCGTCCGGACTCAATTCCTCCGACGAAATAGTTATCTCCACCGGCTTTACCAGAGCTTCGGCACCGGCCGCCATAGCACTGCGTCCCTGCTGAAAAATATACCGAAAGCGCTCCTGCGCCCAATCCGCCGCTTCCCGGCCATGGTAGATGCAGACTATTTCATGTGCCAATCGCATTTTGGCATCGCGCGGATGGAGTGTCCCGTTCGCTATACTTTGCTTTATTCCTTCTATTTCGGCTTCGTCTATATCGGTAAGCAGTTCGTAATAATCGATCATCAGTTCGTCGGAAATGGACATGATCTTGCCATACATATCCTCTGGAGCATCGGTTATACCGATATAATTGCCGGCGGATTTACTCATCTTCTGCGTTCCATCCAGGCCTACCAGAATCGGCAAGGTTATAACAACCTGCGGTTCCTGTCCATATGCCTGCTGTAGCTGCCTTCCTGCCAGCAGATTAAAAGTCTGCTCCGTGGCCCCTATCTCCACATCATCGTTCAAAGCCACAGAATCATATCCCTGCATCATCGGATAAAGAAACTCATGCAACCCTATAGCCCTGCCTTCGGAATATCGCTTGCTGAAATCCTCACGCTCAAGCATGCGAGCTACGGTAAAATTGGCAGCCAGCTTAATAACGTCGGAAAAATTCAGACTCTCCAGCCAGGTTGAATTGTAAACAATTTCAACCTTACTCATATCCAGTATCACAGAAATCTGATCGAAATACGTACGAGCGTTTTCCAAACACTGCTCCTTGGTTAAAGGCGGCCTGGATTCGCTTCTGCCGGTTGGGTCTCCTATCTGAGCAGTAAAATCCCCTATCAGAAAAACTATCTCATGGCCAAGTTCCTGAAAATGCTTCAGCTTTCTTATGGGAACGGTATGTCCCAGATGTATTTCCGACCCTGTCGGGTCTATGCCGAACTTTATTCGCAATGATTTGCCGGTGGAAGCGGAACGTTCCAGTTTCTTTACCAGCTCCGCCTCGGGAATGATCTCTGCAGTTCCCCTTTTTATCAGCTCGATCTGCTCTGCCACTGCGCTCTTTAAACGCGTTGCCGGTTGTCGGTTTTTAATCTCCGTCTCTTGCTTTTCCATACAATTACTCCAAGCCCGCCACCCTCTTCAGTTTTCGTGGCGCTGCCTATACCGCGGGCGGCTATCAATAATAATTAAAAATGGTGAACTCTGCACAAAAATCCGTTACATGTTCACATGCAGACACCCGATGGCGCCATTATACTCAGGATGTTCAGGGACGATAACCCTGATACCCTGATGTTCCCTTATCATACGAACAATAGCCTGATTTCTGGCTACACCACCGGTAAAAACTATGACCTCCGGTTTATATGCCAGAAGCCACGGCCTTATTCTAACATAGACGGAACGGTTAATACCAGCACATAATTCCTCCCATGGGTATCCTTCGACTATTCTTCCGATCATTTCGGATTCACCAAAGATGGCACAGGTACTGCTAAGCCGTACCGGATTCTCCCAGTATTTGCCCAATTCGGAAAGATCCACGCCCAGAATGGCGGCCATGCTCTCAAGATAGCGGCCGGAACCGGCAGCACACTTATCGTTGGTCTGAAAATCCGCCACTGTGCCGCCTTCAACACGTATTATCTTGCTATCCTGACCACCCAGGTCCAGACAGATAAAATTATCCAGGCCGCTTTGCACCGAAGCTCCGGCGGCATGAGCAGTGATTTCCGTCACCACCTGCGCTCCCTGAAGCTTAAGGTTGTTGCGACCATACCCGGTAACAACAATTTTACCTACCGGATCAAGGCCCAGTTTTTCAAAATTTATGCTGAAACCCTCCCGGCTTCTGACAGCAAATTCCCTGTAAAATGTAAGCGTATCGTATTTATAAAGTTTCAACTCGCCGGTTTCAGCGGTACGAAAGGCTAACTTAACCCGCCTGCTCCCTAAATCCAGCCCAACCTCAGGCAGCACACTGCAGGCGCTCCTGTCGGTTGCTAGCTCTCTGTTGTTAATCTCCGGTTTCACATGCATGCCGTCCATCCCTGATACTCTTTTCACTTATGTCTCTCTCTTCCGCGCAGCATCTCTATAAATGAATCGATACGCAAGCGGCTTCTAGCATCGAGCGGACCAGGGTTCTCACCCTCCAAAGCAAGTATGGGAATATTCAGTTCCTGTTGCAGAATGAGATCCTCTATCTGGCGAAAACAGAAGCTCTGCGTGTAATGTATTACAGCATCGACATGGCGCCTGGCTATCTCCAGCTTGATATCCTCTAAACGACGAAATATCCCGTAGGGATAGGTAAAGCGCCGATATTGTTCAACAAGATCGTCCACTGGCCGAGGAAAGGAGAACTGTCTCTGTACTTCATTGTAAACAACCCTGGCTCCCATTCCTTCCAGATACTGGTAAATATCACTGACAATAGGAGGCACGCCGACATAAGCCAGTCGGAGCTCCTCCCTGTGCGGCTGCACAGCTTCAGCCTGCTTTAGAAAATCATCGCATTGGCGGCGAAAGGCTCCCGGATCAGCATTCATATCGCTGCAGCTAACCTGATAGTAATGATTATCAAAACCGCCCACTCTGTCGTTTTCCCAGGTAAGCTGATCAATACGATGAACCCTGGCTCTGATATCATCCAGGCAGGCCTTTGCCTCACGGACCTCATTCCAGCCTACGCCAAAGCGGATCATAAGCTTCTCTATCTGAAGAGAGAGCAAGTCGTAATCGGCATCATACGGATAGGCAAAGGGAATTACCTCCAGCCCCTTAACAGCCAGGGTCTCCATCAGCGCACAAGTGTTGCTGCAATCTCCCTGCGTAACAGCCACAATCTTCTTTATATTTTGTTGCAATGCTGTGGAGTATATGCCCTTTATCCAGGCGCATATATTACGAGGATACCCCTCAAATTCAGCCTGCTCCACCATAGCCTGCGGATCAGAGCCGGTAATAAAGATATTGTTCAGATCCACCGGCACGGCACCGGCGGCATATATAACCTCAATGGGTATAGTCGTAGTAATACCGATTCTTTTGTCCGGCTGCCTCTGCTTATCCCTTTGCAGGTTGATTGCCGGTTGTCGGTTGTCGGTTGTCGGTTTCAAGCAGCTTACTCTCCTCTGAGTGACACTTTATATAACCTATAGCTGTCCCAATAATTTATGCATCTGGGGGATGGCTCTGACACTCTCCAGCACTTCGGAAGCAGCGTCAATATACGTAATCAGCATATGAGGCGGCAACCACCCGCGTATATCGCCAAAGGGAGTTACCGGCTGCAATATCAGAGGTATATCCGCAGCAAACTTTGCCAGCCACTGCACCGTATCCATGAACTCAACCCTATCGGTTCCTGCCGTTACGACCATCTTCAAAAAGAGATCCGTCCCCCTGGCTTCTTCAATAAAACGACGCTGCACCTCATGCGGCACCTTCACTCCGGCGGCAGTCTCCAGCTTGATGTCCATAGCCACTATATCCGTGACCGGAGCCAGCCGACGCATGGCCTCCGGCAAGGTGCCGTTAGTCTCCAGATAAATACGTACACCCTTCTCACGAAGAGGCGGCAGCAACTTCAGAAGAGCATCAACCTGCAACAACGGCTCGCCTCCCGTTATACTTAAAGAATGATGCAGCTTCCTGCGGCCATATATCTTTATCAGGATATCAGCCATCATCTCTACGGCAATTGGATTGGCGATTTCATAAAAATCACCGCCGGCCGGCTTGCTTTCCACCATTACTACCGACGGCGCCTCTCTGGTTTCCGGCGTATCGCAGTAACGGCATTTAAGATTGCAACCGGAAAGCCTCAAAAAAACCTGCCTCGCTCCGGCATATAAGCCTTCCCCCTGGATGGAGGAGAATACCTCCGCCGCCTTCAAAGCCATTTCATTCCACCCCTCGCACCTTTGCCCTGGCAAGCTGTATTTCTTCCATTTCCGCTACATATCTATCCAGCAACTCCTCGGCAAACATATAGGCCACTATGTCAAAATCATCCAGACCTTTGGTAGCCACAGGAGTATTGGCGCTGCTGATATTAATGCCGAAGTGCATAATGGTGGAAACCGGAGTCAGCGTGGCTATAGAAACAGACATCTTGCAGCCTTCAGCATAAAGATCATCTCCTTCTCGTTGCACCCGTAACGCCCTGACCTGCCTCATCAGCAGATCCTGCGCCAGGCTGACTAGCAAGCGCTGCCTGCATATCGTCTTTTCCAGGTCCATATCAAAATGCTCGGCAATAAAATGAAGCATGCTCTCGCTGTAAATATGCAGGCCATCTTTGACGTCTGCCTGATCTACCATACGCAGGCCGCGAACATGACAGGGCCCGGCAAAAGCCACTATTGAATCGCCCTGCAAATCAAATTCCTTAAACGCCCAGAGAGATCTCAACTGCTCTCCGGTATACTCAATCTCTTCCGTTATATAGCGATGCAGCACTTTATTCACCACCCTTTATTTCACCGGAAAACCAATCCCAGCTTCCATCTTCCTCCAATGCCTGCCGCAGCCGCATACAGGACGGGCAATTCCAGCACATGGCCGGGCCGCCCCCATAGCAGCTCCATATATCCTTTAAAGGTGCGCCTATAGATCTTCCCAGAGCGACAATCTCCTTTTTAGTCAGCCCCTGAGTATAGCTATGCACACGCACATGGCTCAACGTAGAGTACCATAACGCACGATTGGCCGCCTCGACATATTCCAGAGAATTATCAGGGAAAACAGCCGCTTCTTCAGCATTGAAACCGGTAACAATCTGATCGGCTTCCAGAGATTCGGCATATGCCGCCCCGATATTTATGAAAAGGCCGTTGCGATTCGGCACCCATAAACGGCGAACAGATCTCTCCGCAGGTGAACCCTCCAGATCTTTCCGGACAGCCGGCGTAACCTTCCCGCCGGTTATCTCCGCCTGAGATATTCTACCCAGCCAGGGAAGATCAATCAACTGAAAGGGAATGGAAAACCTTGCCGCCATCCTGCGAGCTGCCTCGGCCTCCGGACCAGCTGCCAGCTGTCCATAGTCAAAATGGATAACTACGGCACATTCGCCCTCTTGCATGGCCCTGGTGAATGATACCGTGGAATCCAACCCTCCTGAGAGTAATACAACGCTCCTCATTCCTGACGCTCCTCTGAATAGGTAATAGAATTACCCGGTGTTTCCCAGATGGTCACTTCCAGAAGATCAGCCCCCTGAAGCTCCACCAGAGGCTGCATAACCGCGTATACATGAGCAGCAATATGTTCAGCCGAAGGGTTGCGATCTTTAAAGACTTCCAGATCGTTGAGCAGCGTATGATCCATTTCATCAATGGCAATGTGAAGAATACGCCGCATCTCCTTGAAATCCAACACCAAACCCAGGCGATCCAGCTTATTCCTGGCAGCCACAGCCCTGACCGTATACGTATGCCCGTGCAGGTTTTCACAGCTTCCCTGATAGCCGCGCAGGAAATGAGCGGCGTCAAATTGCCCCTCGACACTTATTTTATACATCTTCCTCACCCCATCTTTATACCCCAATCATAAGGTATCTGCTCAGTATCATACGGCAGGCGGTGCTCATCGGGATTGGAGTAATTGTAAAGCTCTGTGGGCACATTGACTATCAGTGTCGTATCACCCGCAATCCCCTTGAAACCATGCATCACCATAGGCGGTATGACCAGCAGCAACGGATTTTTCTCACCCATGAAAAACTCATTAATCCGACCATATGTAGGCGATTCAGGGCGGCTGTCATAGAGCACAACTTTAGCCATGCCCTGCAGACAGATGAACCTGTCCGTCTGTATCTTATGGTAGTGCCAACCTTTAACCACTCCCTTATAAACCGCCGTTACATAGACCTGACCTACTTTGCCGAACTCTTCCCAATCGCTGCGCAGCATCTCCATTAGATAGCCCCGCTCATCGGATATCGGATTAAGCCTTCTGGTGCTGACTCCTTCTATCATCACAGCCTCCTCTATACGCCCTGTGGGCGCGGTTATCGGTTGCCATACATCCTGGCGTAGTATTCCCGGTAATCGCCACTGCGCACGCGCTCCCACCATTCGCGGTTATCCAAATACCATGCCACCGTGCAACGCAGCCCTTCGTTAAGATCGGTTTCAGGCCGCCAGTCCAGCTCACGAACCGCCTTGCTGAAATCTATGGCGTAACGTCTGTCATGCCCCGGCCGATCCTTGACATAGCTGATAAGACTTTCAGGCTTGCCAAGCAACGACAGAATGGATTTGACTATCCAAATATTGGAACGCTCACCGGCGCCGCCGAAGTTATACACCTCTCCCGCCTTGCCCTTATGCAAAGCGGCATCTATTCCCCGGCAGTGATCCTCAACATACAGCCAATCCCTGATGTTCAGACCATCTCCGTAAACCGGAAGCGGCTTATCCTCAAGAGCATTGGCAATCATCAGCGGAATAAGCTTTTCCGGGAACTGGTAAGGCCCGTAATTATTGGAGCAGCGCGTAATAACCGTATCCATGCCAAAAGTATGACAATAAGCTCTCACCAGCAGATCAGCACCGGCCTTGCTGGCCGAATACGGGCTGTTAGGCGCCAACGGCGTTTCTTCGGTAAAGCATCCCTCCTGCCCCAGGCTGCCGTATACTTCATCCGTAGAAACCTGCAGATACCTGCAGATACCCTGTGCCCTGGCCGCTTCCAGAAGTATCTGCGTACCCATCGTATTTGTGGTTACGAATACCTCCGGCTCCTCAATGCTGCGATCCACATGAGATTCAGCCGCAAAATTGATTACGGCCTCGACACCTCTCATGGCTGCGGCTACAACTGCCGCATCGGTTATATCGCCCTTGATAAAGGCGTAGCGCTCGTTCTTATCTATACCTGCCAGATTCTCCAGGTTGCCGGCATAAGTCAGCACATCAAAATTCACTATCTCATCCTGCGGATAGGCATCAAGATAGTATCTGATGAAATTGCTGCCGATAAATCCAGCCCCGCCAGTAACCAGAAGCTTCATTCTATCCCTCCTTCAGTCATCCACCGGCTCATAATTGCCACAGCATCATGGGCCAGCCCTATTGTGCCGCTGACCGTCCTGTCCGAAGGATAGAGCTGCGTAGAATCTATCAGATACAGGCCTTTCAGCGGAGCGGCATGCGGCGGTACTTTACCGGCAAAGCCGGCAGTGCATACCGCCTGCGCATAGCGGTCACGATAAACCGCCGCCACCTCCACATCATCAGCGCTAAAACCAGGCCGCACTCTGCCCAACGCCCCAACGTACTCTTCAATCAGCGATTTATCGCTTCTGTTGAAGCGATCAGAATCAGCCTCAAGATAAAAAGGCACATATACAGCGCCCGAACCATCGCCAAAGAATCCGGGATTGAGATTGGAATATTCGATAAAGCCATTAAAAGCTATCCCGGGATCATTGGTATTTATCCAGAAGCTATCCGTCAATCTGCCTTTTATCTTCAACACAGCACAAACAACGCCAATAAAATCTATAGCGCACAGCTTATCCGCAAACTCCCTCTGACCGGCCGGCAACAGCCCTGCCAGTACGGGCAACGGAACAGCCGACAGCACCGCCCGGGCAGATACCACTTCTTTACCGACAATAACGCCAGCCACCCTGTCGCCATCAGCTATTATACCATCAACCGCCGCTCCGGTAATTACCTTTCCGCCCAGACTTTCTATACGAGATAGAAGCGCCCGCCAGAGAGTCTGCATGCCGCCTTGCAAATATCCGAGCCTTTCATACTTAAAAATTCCCTTTCTGGACTCCGCCAAACGAAATATACGATGCCAGATCCAGGCTGCTGAAATTTGTTCATGGCAATGTCCAAATTTGATCCTCAGCAAGGGCTCCCAGATTACTTCATACGTCTGCAATCCCATACGCGAGATAAGCCATTCTTTAGCAGTGATGCCGTCCAGCCCTCTCCAATCATCTATAAATCTGGAAGAAAGAGCATTTATTCCAATCCTTATGCGGCCAAGAATATCAACCGGACTGAAGCAGAGCAGGTCAAGCGCAGTGGCAAAGGGATATAACCTGCCGTTGTAAAAGATGCTGGTATGCGAAGCCCTCCATTCAAGCCGGTCTTCTATTCCCAGCCGCCGACAGAGTTTCACCCAGTCATCATCACCGCCACAGAGAAAATGATAGTACTTATCGATGATACGACCATCAAATTCAACGGCAGCTGCCAATCCGCCCAAAACAGGCTCCTTCTCATACACTACAACTGAATACCCCTGCTCGGCAAGTTCCATAGCCGCTGCCAACCCTGCTATGCCTCCTCCTATAACCAGGACATCATTCATCCGCTATCTCTCCCCTTACCGCGCCATTGCCGTCCATACGGGCTATCCATAGCAATCTTTCGCAGAGCATGCCCATGCAAGGCAAGCCAGATTGCATACCAGATATTAGCGCCCCAGCAGAAAAAATCGAAGAGCCCGGTATCAAAGACAAGCCTGCGCCATATGGATGAACGCAGCATCACTTCCACTCTGGATACCAGATTATCAACGGCAGGCATAAAGGCCAGATTCAAGCCATCGATGTTTCTGCCCCTTATCTCGATGCTTTCAAGCTTATTTGCCCCTAATCCGGCCGCAGAAGAGAACTCCAGATGCTTTACAGCGCCGGGATCAAAACCTGTTATTAAACTCTGCACCGTATCCAGAGCCACCAGATCGCCGGAGGCCAGAATTAAATCGGCTATACGCGGCCTTCCTGATTTGGGTGCATTACCTTCCATGCCTACGGTGCCGTCCATGACGGCAAAACGCGGGTGCACCGCCCGATTGACATCGGCAATGGCCTGATGCACCACCGGATGATAATTATGCCGCAGCTTGCCTATGCACCCCCACTGATTCTTCAATGAACCGGTGATCACTGTCTTGTTATGCGTTTTCATTACAGGAATAGTTATAACCTCTGTACGCAACAGGATTTCCGGCACCATTACGCTTTTGAATATATATCCCTCTTCAAGCGATACCGCCCTCTCCTGCAAACGGCTCATATTAACCCATTCCACTCCCAGCAGGCGGCACATCTCGCCTATGCCGCTGCATTGCAATGCCTTGTCCGCACTTACCAGAACCTGATCTGATTCCACCACGTATATGCGCCCGGCATAATCCCGAATGACCCTTACCACACCCTCCAGAACCCAGGGAGAGGTAACCGCTCCAGGCATAAAACAATCCCATCCCAAATTGACTTTCAAGGATACATCCGCTTTTGGCGTTATGAATTCACGCCAGCAGGCCGACTCCATCGCCTGAGCCACGGCCTCCAGGATACTCTGATGGCAATCTTGCTCCTTTCCGGAATTCACATCATAGACAGCTACTATGCTGCGCTCTTCAGACGCAGTTGTTGGTTGTTGGTTGTTAATTGCCAGTTTTGTAGCCATGCCCCGCCTTTTCCAGCCATCGGTTAATTTTTTGTATACGATCAGGCAATTCTCTCATAGAGAACCTTCCCATCTCTAATACTTCTCAAAAAGTCTGCCCCATTTGGTAGAGGCCACACGTCGGCGCTGAATGCGCTTGCCCTTCAACGGCCACCAAATATAGTCATGATAGAAGAAGGAGCCGAAGATGAATATATTCACCAGCGGAGTATGAAAGAAGAGGCGCTGCAATCCCTTCAACGGCCCAAACCAGCAGAGATCCCCTACCTTGCTGGCCGTATTATCGCCAACGCTGAACTTAAAATCGATGCCGGATATGTCCTCGCCCGCTATCTCAATTTCCTCTATAACCCCAGTACCCAATCCGCTCTCATGCGCCATGCGTATGTAGGGAATGGTCATGGGGTCAAACCCCATCATTTTTGCGGCTACGGCATCAATGGCCACACTGTCGGAAGAGGCCAGCATATAATCCTTTTCATGCGGTATCATCGTCCGGGGTCCGGGACCGCTACCACAGATGGTGCCGTCCATGACAGCAAAGATACCGCTGTGTATCTCCTGCTGAATAGCCAGCAAATCGCACAGCGTTTCGTGGATAACACTGTGCGTATAATGGCGCCTGGTATTGAGTAGTCCGCCGAAGGCATTCTTCATGGCGCCGGTGGTGGTAGTGTAGATATGCGTCTTAACCGTTGGCAGGTGGATGACATTCTTGCCGATAAAGTATTCCGGTATCATAATACCTTCAGGGAACACTTTGTGCAGCACACGCATTTCAGCCTTGGGCTCGTAGGCAATCCAGTTGATATCTTCCGGGATAAAGTTGTAAAGCTCCTCTATGCCGTATTTTTTATACAGCGGAGCCAGCCGGTTGAGCTCCTCTCCCTTGTAAGGATTGGTGACCACCGTGTTGTTGTGTACCGATACTATATCCTTATAGCCCGCCTCCTTCAGCGCCAGAATGGTCCCCTCCAATTGCCAGGGGGTGGTATTAGCGCTTAAATAGGGAAAGTGCCAGGAGATATTATCCTTGAGTATCGTAACGGCGTTTTTATCCAGAGCCTGTTCCATATCTGCCGTCTTCATCATGGAGGATATATCGGTTAGAATACTTTCCGGGCTGGTCTTTATGACAGTAACTTTTGAGCACGCCATATTCAATAACTCCTACGCTGGCTATTTTAAGACTCTATAAACAATAAACCCTCATTTTGAAATCAATCCTAATGAGTTAGAGGCCAATAACCATTAATATTATCATCATTATAAACACAAAAATAGAAAATGCAAAAAGCCTGAAAGCCATAAGCAAGGTCGCAGAGATTTACGGCAAAGCGCTATCCTGCAGCTTGGTTATCGACATTGTAAACAAGACCGGTAAAAAAAAGCGTCTTTTTCTTCACATATACAATACGCAGGATTAGATTAATATTAATCTAATCCTAAAACTCTTCGCCATGCGTTTCTCCAATTAGATATACTGAAGTGCTGTCTCACTATCTCTTTCTGGCATTTTGCCACTTCATCCCTACGCTGCAGAACATCTACAACTACTTCCGCCAAAGACCGTTCATCCAGCAAGCATTTCTCTGTAGGAAGATCTGCCAAGCCGCCTATGCTGGTAGATATAGTCGGTGTACCACAGGCCATACTTTCCAAAGCAGCAAGCGATGTTCCTTCTCCCAAGATACTTGGCACTACAGTCAATAGAGCTGATGAATAGAGAGAAGGCATATCCTGCCTGGGAATACTACCCAAAAATATTATGCTATCATGCAACTTCAATTCATCTATAATATGTGCTATCTCCACTCGATAAGCATGATCAACAAACTGCCCGGCTACTACCAGCTTTAATTCAGGATGCACTTGAAGCATCCTAGGCAATGCCCTTATGGCCAAATGGATCCCCCTGCGGGGATGTATATTTCTAGGCAGAAGAATAGCTTTTATACTCTTTAATTCCGGCATTATTACAGTGGGTTTGAATATATTGGTATCCACGCAATTAGGAATAAACCAGCGACCGGGAGCAACCTCTTGAAATAATAATTCACCCGGAGCAATATTTAATCCCATTTGGCGATAAAAATCACTATCATTTGCCACTAACCTGTATGCACTCTTAAATGCCTTTTTGGCAGCCCACCTTCTAATGCAATGTGAGATAGTATTCGGAGGAACTATCCATTCCACTCCGTGGGAAACCACTACTGATTTGCTATGCCATGATAATAAAGGATAATACAGCCCATAATGAACAATCAACGCATCCTGATGCTTCAATTCCTTAATGTATCGCATAAGAAAGAGTCCATACAGCCAAACATCGATAGGGCGCCTGCGTATTCCTTCAGGCAGATGCCATACCGGCCTAATGTTATTAGCCACTATACCGGTATCAAGCTGATATATCATCTGCTCAGCCGGCTGCAGAATATTAATCAGATCATTCACATAAGCTTCCGCACCACCGGTAATAGGTAGATAATCTGTGGTTATATGTCCAATATGCATATTATCGCCCAATGTCTTGTATTCGATCTTTCATATTACAAAAGGAACGCCTATTTACAATCGACCAGATATACCCTTTCCAGAATCCCAATACATTTCCTAAATCCATACCCGTTATAACTTTTAGCATCGGCCAAAATATATTCTTTTTCCCTAAGCGTTTCTTCCCAATATAAAAGTATCTAAAATGGTAACCTATTATGATTATCAAAGGTACCAATAGAAAAAAACACATCTTTTGCATTAAAATAATACTAATTAATAGCAAAATGCCAAGATAAAAAGCAGAAGTTTTCCAATAGACAGGAAAAAGAATTCTGCCTTCACCATCACCCACCGCATAATTATATTGCTGCCGAAACAACTCTTGGAAATTACATCTAGGCTCCCATAGAAATTTTGCTTCTTTTGCTAGAGCAAAATGGCATCCTACCTTCTTTAAGGCTATATCAAACGGAGTATCTTCATTTTTATAGTATTGCTCCGGATAACCGCCAGCCTTCTTCCAGTATTCCTTACGAAAAGCGATAGACCGGCTTGATGGTAAAAATGTATTGGCATCGATATCTTCAGAACGAGGTGCGCCAAAAACAGATAAACACTCTTGAAAAATATTACGAGTCTGAGCTGTACAAAGGCCGAAAGCAAGCCCGACACAATCATCTCTAAGCGGCTTTAGTAAATTTTCAAGCCAATCAGGCATAAAGTAGCAGCCGGCATCAACACAAACGATTATATCGCTTAGTGAATTATCTATTGCCGCATTACGCCCCATAGAACGGTTAGCTCCTTTAATTACAATTAATTTTAGATTGCTATGTTTAGCAGCCAGATCAGAAATAATATCAACGGTTCCATCGGTCGATCCGCCATCAACGACTATAATCTCATACGGCATTAGTGTCTGCGCTAAAACTGAACACAAAAACCTTTCGATATTATCCGCTTCATTTAAAACCGTTGTTATTATTGAAACATTCATTTGATAGATTCTCCTTAATTCACTGACCATGAAATAGGGACATATATTTATCTGCAACAATATCCCAAGTATAGCAAGCCTCAACCATAGATCTTCCGTTAGATCCCATAACAGTGCGAGCTTTAGGATCTCTAGATAGGGTATTAATCTTCTCTGCAAGTTGATCAACAGATCCAACTTTAAAAATAAAGCCATTCATACCATCATTAATTAATTCTGGTATCCCACCCGTTGCAGAACCGATGACAGGTTTTCTGCAGGCCATGGCCTCTATAAGCGTTATACCAAAAGATTCTCCTCCATAAGAAGGAAGCGTTAAAATATCACACATATGAAATATATAAGGAAGGTTTTTTTTACTCTGAGAACCTAAGAAATGCACCTTATCAGCAATACCTACGATAACAGCTAACTCCTTAAGGGCTTCCATTGCCCCAAAATCCGGCCCAGATAAAATAACCTTAATATCAGATCTGTTAAGTTTACTAACAGCCTTTAATAAAACATCTAGACCTTTTACCTTAGCTATCCTGCCAACAAATCCTATTACTAAATCATTTGAATGAATATTCAATGATTTACGCCTGAGTGATATTGTTTTTTGGTTTACAGCGTCAAAATCCTCTAGGAGCCCAGTGCTAAAGGCG
>DHPR01000018.1 GCA_002410925.1 bacterium UBP13_UBA5359 | reverse complement strand
CGTGAAATAGGACCCGGCGATACCATAGAGGTTGAAACAGATACCGAGGGTAAGCTGGCATTGGCCAAGGCAGCATAGCCCGGCGTCCTCCGAGCGCATCGTGCACTCGGAGGACGCAGACCTGAAGTCCGAAGCAGACAGGTCTGTGCGTAACATTGCTTCGCCTGAAAAGTTAACATTGGGAGGATAATATGAAGAGATATGTATGCAATGTTTGCGGCTATATTTACAATCCGGATTTGGGGGATCCTGAAAGCGGCATAGAGCCGGGACGCACCTTTGAGGATCTTCCGGAAGATTGGGTCTGCCCTGTCTGCGGTGTCGGCAAGACGGAATTTTCGCCGCTGGATTAGCGATCTATTCTAGAGCATGGATCGGAGGCGTTTTATCCTCTCAGCTACCGGAGGATGAGTGGAAAAGAGACTGTTCATTACGCTACGATGTCCTTTGAGAGGATTCTCTATATAAAGATGAGCCGTGGCCTTATTGGCAGTCTCCAGTGGCTCCATATCAGCGGCTATCTTCTCCAGAGCACTGGCCAGCCCTTCCGGATAACGTGTCAACAGGGCACCGTCGGCATCAGCCAGATATTCGCGCCGTCGAGAGATAGCCAGCTGGATAAGCACTGCCGATATTGGCGCCAGTATGGCCAGCACCAGAGCAATGAGCATTAAAATCAGCTCTCCCTGACCACCGCCATCTGAGCGGCGCCTGCGTCCTCCCCAGAAACTCCAGCGCAGAAACCAATCTGAAAGCAGAGCCACTGTCCCCACCAGAACGACGACCACCGTCATTAGTCGAATATCGTAATTGCGTACATGTGACAGCTCGTGCGCCAGCACACCTTCCAATTCCGTACGAGTGAGCTTTTCTCTTAATCCTTTGGTGACGGCAACGGCTGCATGTTGAGGATCACGCCCTGTGGCAAAGGCATTGGTGGCCGTATCCTCTATCATATACAGCTTGGGCATAGGGATTCCCGCTGTAATAGAGAGATTCTCCAGAATATGATAAAGATCAGGGTCCTGCTGTTCGCTGACGGGGTGGGCTCCGGAGATAGCCAGGACAATCTCCGTGCTGCGGTAATAACTTACCAACGCCTGTATCGCAGCAAAGATCACTGCTCCTACCAGGATCAGCGGTTCATCGAAGGCACGGCCGAAGACCCATCCCAGGACAATGATAAAAATAAAAAAACCGAAAATCAGCAACCAGGTACGTTTTTTATTGGAATCGATCTCGCTGTAGATTGTCAATCGAATTTAACCTCTACGTTTTCTCGGCTAGCTTCATCTTCTATCTCAAAGAAGTCACGTCGTGTAAAGCCAAAGGCATTAGCTATAATATTGCTGGGGAAAGTCTCTCTTCTTATGTTATAATCTCGCGTCACGCCATTGTAGAAACGCCGTGAAGCCATGATCTTATTCTCTGTATCAGCCAGGTCTTCCTGTAGGCGTGTGAAATTCTCAGAAGCTCTTAGTTCGGGATAAGCCTCGGCCACTGCAAACAAGCTTCTTAGAGCACCGGTTAACATGTTTTCGGCCTGTGCTTTCTCTCCTACGCTGCCGGCGGAAACTGCCGCTGCTCGAGCCTGAGTGACACTCTCAAATACACCGGCTTCATGCCGGGCATATCCTTTGACCGTTTCCACCAGATTGGGAATCAGATCATGACGTCTCTTAAGCTGGACATCGATATCGCTCCAAGCCTCTTCCACCCGGGTTCTCATTATTACCAGCCCGTTGTAAATTCCTATAATTACCAGCGCCAGCAGTAAAACCAGTGCCACCGTTATCAGCAGAGATATCATTTTATCATCCTCCTTGCTTCGCTACTCAAAGTTTAATTCGCCGAATAGATCTTCTAATCCTTTTATTTCCCCATATCGCACGAGAGTTGCAATTTGATTTGAAAGGAATTTCTCCGCAGATATAGAATAAGATCATATTAAGGGGGTGACAAAAAGTGAGACTTCTTAGATTAAGTAGCTTTGTGTTTCTTACGCTGGGATTATTTCTGCTGATTTTATTTGTCTATATCTGTTTCCAGGGCGCCAGCCTGGCGGCAGTCCGCCAGGTAATCTTTGCCGCCGAATTGCTTGACACAGGTGTAAGTTTATTTCACCTAAGCATAGGCTTTGTTATCATTGGTGGAGCATTGGCCTACATGGCTGCTCGTAAAGAGAGAAAAAACAATTCTTTGGAAGAGACCGTGACGGAAGAGTAATCCGTCATTCCGATTATACTAAATCAAGTGTTGTCGCGGCTCCCATTCGGGAGCCGCAATGCGTTGACCACATTGATTTATTCATGTAAAATAATGTCGGTACAGTCATTCATATTCACAGCGTGTCCCCGTAGCTCAGAGGATAGAGCACTGGCCTCCGGAGCCAGGTGCGGGTGTTCGAGTCACCCCGGGGACGCCAATCCCGTTTGCGTTCGGGGTCAATCCTTTACTTTTAACATAAGTCGGCTATAATAAGGTCATGGCTAGATCGTTAAGAGTGGAATATCCCAATGCCGTCTATCATGTGACGGCCAGAGGCAATGGTGGCAACGCCATATATCTGGCTGACTCTGAAAGAGAAGCCTTTTTGGATATAGTTTCGGATGTTCGGCAGGATTTCAACTGGCTGATTTATGCTTACTGTCTTATGGGCAACCATTACCATCTGTTGTTGGAGACGCCTGATGCCAATCTTTCGGAGGGCATGAGACGAATAAACAGCAGTTATGCACAGAGATTCAACAGGATACGCGGTATAAGCGGGCATTTATTCCAGGGCAGGTTCAAATCCGTTCTGGTAGAGAAAGAGAACCATCTGCTTGAGGTGTGCCGGTATATAGCCTTGAACCCGGTGCGGGCGGGTATAGTCAAAGAGCCATCTCAATGGAGGTGGAGCAGCTATAGAGTGACGGCAGGTATAGAAGCAGAGACCGGTCTTGTAGATACCGTCTGGATTCTCTCCCAGTTTGGTGTTGAAATAACCGAGGCACGGCAATCGTATTGCCGATTTGTCCTTGACGGTGTTGGAGCAGAAAGCCCCTGGAAAAGCCTGAAAGGCGGCCTAATTCTGGGCAGTGATAAATATGCCCAAACGATACGTCCTTATCTCGAGAAGATGGCATTGCCCGCAAGGGCGCAGAAAGGCAATTTGCGCCCTGGTTTAGATGATATTTTTGCTGATGCGGATGATATATCAGTCAGAAACAGGACGATTTACAGAGCCTGCTGCGAATACGGCTATCTACAGAGGGAAGTGGCGGAACATCTTGGGTTAAGCTATGTATCTGTCAGCCGTATTATCAGCAAGCTCAAGATGTTAAAAGTAAAGGATTGACCCCCTTGCGTGAGAAATCCGTATCGGATGAATAACCCTTGCCGCTCCATTCCGGGCGGGCATGGCGGACCAGCTGCATAGTTGCCAGCGCTATATCCTCCGGGCGGCGTGTTTTGCCTGCTTCAATGCTCTCCTTGGTGGAAGGGATCCATTTCCGGCCGGCCTCAGTGTTTGCCTGTAGCTCCGTCATCTCCGTATGAACAAACCCGGGTCCGGCGGAAAAGACCATTACTGAACTTTTCAGTATCTTCAGTTCCTTGGCCAGCAAGCGTGTCATCTCCATGAGAGCAGCCTTGCCGCAGGCGTATCCTGTACCACCGGCAGGCCGTCCTCCATCCATGCTTATAATTATGCCTCGGTTGCGTTGCAGCATATGCGGCAGCACTTCCCTGGTTACCAGCATAGATCCGTAGAGGTTGACGGTTATGTCTTGCCACCAGACCTCAGGGTCTGTTTCATGAAGGGCGGCGATGGATCGGAAGCTGCCGGCATTGTTGAAGAGAATATCCACCGTGCCGAAGGAGGCAACAGCGGTATCTACAAGATGCCTAACCTGGTCCCTGTCGGTGATATCTGCAGGCACGGCAAGCCCAACACCATCCTCCTGACAGATCAGAGCGGCTGTTTCATCCAGCAACTCCTTTCTGCGTCCGCAGCAAACAACATTGGCCCCATTGCGGGCAAATTCCAGAGCCAGGGCACGGCCTATTCCGCTTCCCGCTCCGGTGACGATAACTGTACTCTTTGTAAGCTCCATATCTATAACCTCCTAGTTATGTTAAAAGTAAAGGATTGACCCCTATTAGACCCTAAAGTAAAGGATTGACCCCTATTACTATCTATATTTTCCAGCGTCCTGATGCATAATAGATAACGCTGACCAACATGGAGACCGCAAAGCTGATAGCCATGGCATACCAGATGCCTTGTACGCTGTTTAAGCGTTGTGACAGATAATAGGCCAACGGCACCCGGAAGATCCACAGGCTTATCAGAGAGAATATGGTGGTCATAAATGTATGCCCGGCTCCATTGATGACGCCGTTGCTGGCAAAGGATATGGCGAAGAAGACGTAAGCAAATCCTACTATGCGCAAATATTGCACACCCGTGTCTATAACTGCTGTATCGTTGGTAAAGATACGTAGCAGCAAATGCGGAACTGTAAGCGCCAGCACAGAGGGAATCAATGTTATAGCTGTGCTGAGAAAAGCGCCCCAACGGAATGTCTGCGATACGCGTGACAGCTTTTGTGCACCGATATTTTGTCCGGACAGAGTAGAAATAGCCATGCCGAATGTCTGCGCCGGCATGAAAGCCAATTGATCAATGCGAGAGGCTGCCCCGAAAGCCGCCGTAGCATTGGCACCAAAGCGGTTTACCATGCTGATGACAAAGAGCATGCCTATAGATACCAGTGATTGCTGAATAGCAGAGGGTATCCCGATCTTAATGGTATGCCAGGTGGTCTCCCAATCCAGGCTCAACCGGCGCCAATCGGGTGCTACCGGGCTGCGCTTTCGTTGCAGGTAGATATAAATTGCTACTACCGCTCCGGCCTGGGTGATCACTGATGACCAGGCGGTGCCGTTCAATCCCAGGCACGGCAATCCCAGCAAGCCAAACATCAGCAGCGGGTCGAGTATGGCGGATAGAATAACGGATGCAGCCTGGAAATAGAGGGGCGTAGTGGAATCTCCGATGCCACGCAACATAGAGGCAACCAGGAATACGCCAAAGGCAAAGGGTAGAGAGATAAGGAATATACGCATGTAAGGGATAGCCAGAGATAGTACTTCAGGCGGAGTATCCATGGCCTTGAGAATATGCGGGGTGAAGATTTCTCCGATAACAAAGAGAAGCAGGCTCAGGCTGCCAATCAGCGGTACGGAGCTTTGCACCACTCTGCCCATTTGCAGATGGTTTTTCGCTCCGCAATATTGCGATACCAATATATTTGTAGCCAGGGTAAGTCCTCCGGCCAGCGCCATCAGAACAAAGACGATGGGAAAGCTTACTGTGATGGCAGCCAGGTCGGCTTTCCCCAGGAATTGGCCTACCCAGATGGCATTGATAAAGCTATAGGCTGTTTGCAAAGCACTGCCGGCCAGCATCGGGAGGGTGAAGGCAACGAGATGACGCGGTATGCTGCCGGTTGTCAGATCACGTCCCTGTTTTGGCGGGCATTTTTTTGGCTTCGATGAGTGCATAAATCCTCCGTGTCTTACATCATGCTGTTATTTCAATTATGCCCTGATCGGGTCTATTATGAAGTTTTCAGGTCTTCAAACAACGTGGGGGCCGCTTCCATTACGATGCCGTATATTATTCCGGCCGCTTTGCGTATCTCCCACTGAGCATGGCTATCCATTCTCAGCTTCAGGAAATTACGCAAAGATCGCGCATTCATCGTTACCACCATGGTGGTGCAGCAGGCGTTTGGCAGCAGATACCGGGCATCTTGCTTGGGAACACCCTGCTCTATCAGCTTGTTATAAGCATTCCAGGCTTTTTCTATCGCTTCCTTCCATACGGGATCATCTTTATCTACCGTATCCGGCTGCACCATATCGATTTCATTTTCCCGACAATATCTCTGGCTCTTGACGCTGTAAGACATAAGGCGGTGTCGGGTCCATTGCGCCAGGCAGGCACGGGAGATTCCTTCCACTAGAAAGGTAAAGTTGGCATGCTCTATAACGCTCTCATGGCCGCGTCTTATGCAGCCACTTATCGTAGCCGCTTTAGGTGTGCTCTGGTAGCACTGTGCAGCTGCAATTGCGCATAGCTCCGCCGGCGCAATATCCTTATACTTTTTCAGCAACGGATTACCTTGGGTATAAGCAATTAATTCGATATTCATTTGCCTCTCCTGTTTCGGGATGTGATATTGATATCATACCACAGGCAGGCAAGAAATTTCGATTGAAAAATAGTCGAAATATCATTCGAGCTGATTTGAAAAAGTAAATGCACACCCGGGGTAGTGCATTTAGTTGGGAAAAAGGGTATAGGGGTCAACTCTTTACACTTGACAAAACATTCTGCCAGAGCCGCCATCTGCATCTGGATAAGAAGCTGCTGGGGCATCGAAGAGACCTTGATGGAGGAGAGCCGTTATGGGTGCTTTAGCAACCTGCCTCTCTGCAGGGAGATGGTGGAGGCGGCGATTATTCCATGTTCTAAAAACGATGCTCCTGATGCTATACGGCCTTCGGTTTACGGTGCTCGATGTATTAAGCTATAATAAATACTATATGCAAAGGAGGGATCTGATGCAGATTAGCAAAAAGGAGCACCTGCTGATGTTGAGGGCAGCTATGTCCTCAAGCGCTGAGGGCATAATTATCGTAGATTACTTCAGTTGCCCACTGTTTATCAATAACGCAGGGCATAAGTTTATCCGGCAGAAGTTATCATTAACTTTGCCTTTTGAGCAACAAGTGGAACTGCTCGGGCTCAGCTATCCGGATGGACAGAAGATACTTTTTGCAGAGACGCCGCCAGGCAGGGCATTGCAGGGCGAGGCGGTCATAGATGAGTTGTTCAGTTTTTTTCTGCCTGATATGGAAGAGATCCGTCTGCACGGCAGCGCTAATCCTATAGATGATGGAAATGGTAAGATAACGGGAGCGATATATATTTTCCGCCAGGCCGAAGAGAGAAAGAGAGTTCAAGATGATCTTCAGGAAAAAGATCCGGCGCAGACAGAGAGTGCATTAATTTATCAACAGAATCGTTTAGAGGCAATTCTGGAAAACATACCTTTGGGAGTGATCATTGCAAAAGCCTCGGATGGACGTATTTCCTATGTCAACCGGCGCAGTGAAGAAGAATATGGCCTAAATCTTGGCAAAGATGTCTCTTTATTTAGGTATTGGGAAGAAACAAATATCTTAAAACCGAGAGGCGGCCGCTATCCCTTTGAGGAGCTTCCCATCAACCGTGCCCTTATGTATGGTGAAGAGGTTAGAGATGCGGAGATTGTTATCGAGCATCCTGACGGCTATGATATCAATTTACACACTAATTCTGCTCCTATATTTGATGAAAAGGGCAAGATCATTGAGGCAGTAATGACCTTTAACGATATAACGAAATTCAGACAGGTAGAGGAAGAGCGCCGGCAGCTTCTGGAGCAGGTGGAGCGCTGGGCGGCGGAACTGGACATAGCTCTCTCTTCTATAGCCGATGGCCTGGTAATATATAATATCGACGGTCGGGTGATCCGGATGAATTGTGCAGCCAGGCGAATGTTCGGTTACCTTGATCTTCCTTTGGAGGAGCTTCATGGGAGAGCTATCATGTCTAACGCCTGCGACGCTTCCGGCAGACAGCTTGAAATTGATGAACTGCCTGCCTGGCGTGCTCTGCGGGGAGAGACGGTATGTAATATGGTAATGGTCATTAGTTTGCCTGAAACCGGCAATATCTGGGTCTCCGTCAGTGCCGCTCCTCTTTGTCTGGCCGACAGAGGTATTATAGGATCGATAACTACCTTTGTCGATATTACCGCACTTCATGATCTGCAACAGCAGCAGGAGGACCTGCTTAATGCCGTTTCTCATGATCTTCGTAATCCTTTAAGTTTGATACAAGGACATGCACAGCTTATGAAACGAACTCTGCAGGAAGATCTGAAAGGTGTTGATACATCAAATATGTTGATCAGCGCTACAGCTATTATAAACTCGGCCAGGCGCATGAATGTGATGATACAGGATCTTGTTGACGCTGCCCGTATGAGTGCCGGATGTATGGCTCTCGATTTTGCCCCGGTTGATATACGGCAGTTTATTCAGGATCTGTTGGAGCAGTTTTCGGGCGCAATAAATATTTCCAGGATAGAGATCTCTTTACCGAAAAGTTTGCCCAGAATAATGGCTGATTCCTCCCGCCTGGAAAGGATAATGAGTAATTTGCTCAGCAATGCTTTGAAATATTCCAGCGATAAGGTGTTTATTGAGGCCGAAACATACCCGGGGAAAGTGCAGATATCTATTATCGACAGTGGATTGGGCATAACAGAAGAGGAGATGCCCCATATCTTTGACCGCTTCTACAGGACAAGGGCAGCTACCAGGACGGAAGGATTGGGATTAGGACTTTATATCACCCGAAAACTGGTAGAAGCTCACGGGGGTGAGATCAGAGCGGAGAGCCATGTTGATAAAGGAAGTACCTTCCGGTTTACCATGCCTGTATACTAATGATTGCAGTCTTTTATGAGATTTTTTTGCATTCGCCTTGATAACCCCATTCCGTTGCAGTATAATAAGGCTGTTTTGAACGGAGCATAAACTCTAAGGATGCTGGGGGAGCCCTCGGGCTGAGAGTAATCACCCTTTGGACCTGATCCGGTTAATGCCGGCGTAGGGAATGCACCTTGGGCAATCTCTTTTTTGAGGCCCGCATCCTTTTCTGGTAGCGGCCTTTTTGTTGTACTAATTTGTTACCGGTGTTCCGGCTGTATACTGTGGATGTGAAAAAGTTGCCTGAGTACATATGTAAGCCAGCCCATAATGAATCGAAGATCAAGCGTCTGCCATGTCTTATGGCTATAACGGACGGTTCCCTCTACGGTAAGGATCTTCTGGAATGCATAGAAGCAGTGCTGGCCGGAGGCATGGATACTCTTCAGCTCCGGGAAAAGCTGCTGACTACGGCTGATCTCTTTCGGCTGGCGCGCCAGGTTTTGCCGATTTGCAGACGTTATGGAGCGCTATTGCTGATCAATGGCAGGGCAGATGTATCTTTAGCTGTTGGTGCCGATGGTGTGCATCTGGGCGGCGATGCCCTATCGCCATCGGAAGTGAGGGGCCTGTCGGGAAGAGATTTTCTGATAGGCTTTTCGGCGCATACTTGCGAGGATCTGTTGCATAATTCTGAAGCCGATTATGCTACTATCAGCCCGATTTATCCCACGCTATGCAAACCCGGCGCCAAGGGGCTGGGATCATCCGAATTAGCCAGAGTATGTAAGCACTCCCCACTGCCTCTTTTGGCTCTGGGAGGCATATCGGCAGAGCGTTTGCCGAAGATGGCTGCAGCCGGAGTAGTTGGCGCAGCCTTTATGCGCGCCTTATTTCAAGCCGACGATCCGCAGGCAGCGGCCGGTAAAATAAAAGATGCATGGCTCAAGGCTGTTAACCCCGGTAATATAGCTGTTGATAGAGGTAGTTCGTTATGAATACGTCATTTATTGATGAGCGCCGTATAACAGAGGTCTTGCAGGAAGCTCGTCCTCCTCGGGATATGCGCCTTCGTGATATCCTGGAAAGAGCCGAAACATTGTCCGGATTGGGGCTGGCTGATACGGCCGATCTTCTCATGGTTGCCGGAGATGACCGGTTGCAGATTATGGAGGCGGCAGGGCGTATCAAGCGTAAGGTTTACGGCGATCGAGTAGTGGTCTTTGCTCCACTTTATCTCAATAATGAATGCGTCAATAATTGCTTGTATTGTGGTTTTCGTCAGGATAATGAGGAAGCGGTTCGTCGTCATTTGAACCCGCAAGAGGCTGTTGATGAAGCTCGGGCGCTGGCGGCAATGGGGCACAGGCGTTTGTTGCTGGTGTGCGGTGAGCATCCGCGCCTTTCTTCAGCTGCCTGCATAGCCGAAACGATGCAGGCTATCTATGCCGGAGCCGATATCCGCCGTCTGCATGTAAATGCCGCTCCCTTTTCCGTGGATGACTTCAGAACTTTGCAGGAGGCCGGCATAGGAGTTTTTCAGATATTTCAAGAGACTTATCATCGCAAAAGCTACTCTGCTATGCATCCCAGCGGGCGCAAGGCTGATTATAACTGGCGCGTTACCGCTATGGACAGAGCTATGGCGGCAGGCATCGGCGATGTGGGCATGGGGGTTCTCTTTGGCCTTTATGACCATAAATTTGAGGTACTGGCCCTGCTGCAGCATATCGCTCATTTAAGGGGAACCTTTGGTGCCGGAGCTCATACCGTTTCCGTGCCTCGTTTACGCCCGGCTGCCGGCGCAGCTTTGCAGCAGGCGCCTTATCCGGTTGATGATGAACAGTTCAAGCTGGTAGTAGCTGTTCTTCGCCTGGCTCTTCCTCATGCAGGAATTGTTCTTACCACCAGGGAAGCGCCCGCAATGCGTGATGAATTGCTTTCTGCCGGTGTCTCGCAAATCAGCGCAGGTTCCAGCACATCTCCGGGAGGTTATCTTGAGAAGAATAGAGAGATTGCAGCAGTGGATCAATTTAAGGTGCATGACAGCCGCAGCTTAAAGGAAGTGCTGAAGGCTATTTGCAACAAAGGTTGCATACCCAGTTTCTGCACAGCCTGTTACCATAAGGAGCGTACCGGAGCCGGATTTTATCAGATAGCCGGCAACAGAGAGCTTGACGAGTTATGTTTGTCTAATGCATTATTAACTTTCAAGGAATATTTGCAGGCTGAAAACGGCAAGCTTAAAGAGCAGGGTGAAAGAATAATTCGTAAGGCTCTGAACGATATAAATGATGAGCATAGGCGAGAGCAAGTAAAGAATAGATTAGCCGGGATAGAGCAGGGAGAAAGAGCTATCCTTTTTTGAGGATTTGCATAGTAAGCCTGGGATCGGTCGATAGCTTAAGAGAGCATCGATATAATAGGGAGGTGAGCTTATGCACATAATCGTCAATGGTCAGGATAAAGAGGTGCCGGCAGGAACTACGCTGGGCGGCCTGATGGAATTGTTGAAGGTGGACTCGCGCCGGGTGGTGGTGGAATACAACCGTGAGATTATCAACCGTAGTTCCTGGAAGGAGCATATTTCCAGAGAGCTGCAGGAAGGCGATACTCTGGAATTGGTACAACTTGTGGGTGGAGGATAGAAAGGAGTTTATTATGAGCGATAAATTGATAATTGCCGGAAGGGAGTTTACCAACAGGCTTATGGTTGGAACCGGCAAATATGCCACCATGGACCTGATGAAAGAATCTTTGGAGGCGGCGGAGGCAGAGATAGTAACTGTGGCTGTACGCCGAATGAATCTGGATGAACTCGGAGAATCATTACTGGAGTATATAGATCTTGATCGGTATACTTTATTACCTAATACTGCCGGTGCCGCCACGGCTGAAGAGGCTATACGGTTAGCCAGGCTGGCCAGGGCTGCCGGGTTATCCGACCTGATAAAGCTGGAAGTCATACCTGATCCGGCTACGCTGCTGCCGGATGTGGTTGGTACGCTTGAGGCTACCAGAATTCTGGTAAAGGAGGGCTTCACTGTTCTACCTTATACTACGGATGATCCGATAATAGCCGCTAAGCTGGAGGATGCCGGTGCGGTCACCGTTATGCCGTTGGCCTCGTATATTGGATCGGGACGCGGTTTCGGCGATCCGGCACGCATATCTCTGATAATAGAGAGGGCCGGAGTGCCGGTAGTGGTGGATGCCGGCCTGGGCGTGCCATCTGATGCGGCCATGGCCATGGAACTGGGAGCGTCAGCTGTTCTTATCAACACCGCCATTGCCAGAGCGAAGAATCCGCCGCTGATGGCTGAGTCCATGAAGCTTGGAGTCAGAGCTGGCCGGATGGCTTTCAAAGCCGGCCGTATTCCTAAATTGGAACGAGCCAGCGCCAGTAGTCCTACAGAGGGAGTTGTGAAATGACTCAAATGCAGATAGCCCGTCAGGGCAGAGTATCGCCACAGATGGAAGCGGCTGCAGCCCGTGAGGGTGTGGAGGCCGAAATTATCAGGCAGGGATTGGCTGAAGGCACTATCGCTCTTCCTGCCAATAAAAATCACATTTCCTTGCAGCCCCTGGCCATAGGTAAGGGCCTAAAAACCAAGGTAAACGCCAACATAGGAACCTCTATCGATTATCCCCGGCTGGAAGATGAATTGGAAAAGCTGAGAGTGGCTCTGGATGCTGGGGCTGATGCCGTTATGGATCTGAGCACCGGCGGAGATATCGCCGGTATTCGGCAGGCTATACTGGAGGCATGCCCTGTGCCTCTGGGGACAGTGCCCATCTATCAGGCGGCTGTGGAGACTGTGGCTGCCGGAAATACGGTAGCCGATATAGATCCCGAGCTCATCTTCGATGTCATCGAAAGGCAAGCTGCAGAGGGCGTGGACTTTATGACGGTGCACAGCGGTATCACCACAGAGGTTATCATGCGCTTGCAGCGTGAAGGCCGTGTTACAGATGTCGTCAGCCGCGGAGGCTCCTTCTTGGTTTGCTGGATGCTCGAGAATAAAGAAGAGAATCCCCTGTACCGACACTTTGACCGCCTGCTGGAAATAGCTGCCAAATACGATGTTACTCTTAGCCTGGGCGATGGATTGCGTCCCGGCTGTTTGGCCGATGCTACCGATAGAGCGCAGATACAGGAGCTCTTGGTTCTAGGAGAACTGACCGATAAAGCCTGGGAAGCAGGCGTGCAGGTAATGATAGAAGGCCCCGGCCATGTGCCGCTGGATCAGATAGAGGCCAACATACTGCTGCAAAAGAGGCTCTGTCATGGTGCGCCGTTCTATGTTCTGGGCCCTCTGGTAACAGATGTGGCGCCTGGGTATGATCATATAACCGCGGCTATCGGCGGTGCACTGGCCGCCAGGGCTGGAGCCGATTTTCTCTGCTATGTGACGCCGGCTGAGCATCTGGGGTTGCCCGAGGCCGATGATGTCCGTCAGGGAATTATGGCTGCGCGCATTGCCGGCCATGCAGCCGATATAGCCAAGGGTGTGTCCGGTGCCTGGGAATGGGATCGCCGTATGGCTCAGGCTCGCAAGGCGTTGGATTGGGAAGCACAGATGGAATTGGCCATAGATTCTGCGCGGGCTCGCGAATATCATAATCGCCGTGCCGGAAAGGATCCTGAAGTATGCTCCATGTGCGGCGATTTCTGTGCCATGAGAGTGCTTAGCCGGCAACTGGAAAGGGAGCGGTCAGGATGCAGTGCATAGAGAGGATTGCCGATTTGCGCCGGGCTGTGAAAGCAGCCCGGAGGGAGGGGCGTAAAATAGGGCTGGTACCCACCATGGGCGCTCTGCACTGCGGGCATGCCGCTCTTATAGCGCAGGCAGCCAAGGATGGCTGCTTTACCATAGTCAGCATCTTTGTCAATCCTGCTCAATTCGCTCCTAATGAAGATTTAGACCGCTATCCCAGAACCTTGAAGAGAGATCTTCAGGTTGCCGCAGAAGTCGGTGCTGATCTGGTCTTTGCGCCCGCAGCCGCAGAAATATATCCTGCCGGATTCAATACCTGGGTAGAGGTGGAAGGAAGCCTGGCGAATTGCCTGTGCGGTGCCTCCCGCCCCGGCCATTTCAGAGGCGTAGCAACAGTTGTGCTTAAACTATTTAATATGACCGATCCTGACCAGGCTTATTTTGGGGAGAAGGATTACCAGCAGTTACAGGTGATACGTCGGTTTGCACAAGACCTCGATCTGCCGCTGAAGATTCTCTCTGTGCCTATCGTGCGCGAAGCTGATGGGCTGGCCATGAGCTCCCGCAATAAATATCTTTCTCCGGAAGAGCGCTCCGTGGCTCCGTGGCTTTACAAAGCATTGAGAGCGGCGGCAGAAGCGGCGGCCTCTGGTGAAGAAGATATTCAGGCGATACGCCGTTATGCACTGGACAGAATAGCCTCTCAGCCCGCTTTGCAACTGGAATATCTGGAGATTGCCGACGGCGACAGCCTTCAGCTGTTACATGAATTACGCCCCGGCGCCGTCATGCTTGTCGCAGCACGGCTGGGTAATACCCGCTTGATAGATAACATAAGGCTGATATAAGTTAGGACATTCACTCGAAAACTCTTCCATAATGCTAATGCAAACTCCTCATCCCAAAGGCTTACGTAAAAAGTTATTCACAGACACATTAATTAACATTAACACTTGCCACACGGGTTTGTGGACATGTAAATGTGGATAGCTTTTTTATCAACGCTAATTAACAGATTGTTCACATTCTAAAACCCGCCTTTCATGCGGGATTGGCCGCTTGTACCTTAAAACCGGCCGCTTGTACCTGAATTCCGGCCATTTGTACCCCAAAACCGGCCACTTTTGTATTTGATATAGGGTTTAGTGCCCTCAAAGTCAAAGATAGCTTCTGTGTAATACAGGCAATCGGTATGACGATATGCTACTGGGCAGGTGATATCACGGTATGGAAAAGAGGGTAAGGCAGATAGAAAAGGAGCTCTTCCCGTTACAGATTGTGACGATAGGTATAGATGGCTCCGGCCCCCGTCGGGAGCATGGGCGCTGGGTAGACCTTGACAGAGAGTTTATCGAGGTCAAGAGCCGTTGTTCTTACCCCCTTGATATTACCCATTGGCTGCTGCGTATGGTGCAGCGTATAGGAATAATGGATGAATACTATTTCCCATCTGTATTGCTGGAGTCCTATGGCAATATAAAGATCAGAAGTGGCCGTGGTGATAATAGCACTAACGATCTTTATATGAATCGCGATCTTCCCATTTGGGTAAACCCTGATACCTGCTATGAGATAATATCGGTCAGAAACAGGCAGAATGATATTGTGGATATTCGTCGTAATCCTCTTTCCAGGCTTTATCCCTTTGACGGTAATAAAGAGAACTATTTTATCCTGGATGAAAGGGGAGACCCCGGAACGGTTAACATCAACCCTCAGCTTGGGGAGCTTTACAGCTCGAGGATCAGGCGCATATATCAACGTAAAGATAAACCCCAGGAAGAAAGCTGAGATATTTTTTACAGGTTAAAGCAATAAAGAGCGGGAAGGAGGTGGTAAAATGAAGTTGACGGTTATTCGTACCGGCAAGCCCGGCCCCTTGGGTTGTGTAATTCTTAGGTGATTAAAATGATGCATCTTGCGCCTGATTCTCACTTTATCTGAAGCGGAGGTAGGTTCTTTACCAATGAAATCTTCTATCTTCAACTATTATGAAGGTCATCCCGACCGCAGCGGCTCAGTCATGATCTATAATACCCTGCACGGCTCGGTAGCTGTAGTGGGGCGTGAATTGAGAGATCGCATGTATGAGTGGACCTGCGGCGATGAAGTCCGGCCGGAGGAGCGGGAGATGGCCGATCAGCTCTGCAGCATAGGCATGGTGGTTCCCAGGGAGGCAGATGAGCTGGCCTTATATGATGAGCAGTACAATGCCTTTGTCAGCGACAAGAGCACTTATGACGCCACCTTCATTCTGACCGGCGCCTGTAACCTGGCCTGCATCTACTGCGTGCAGGAGGGCTCGGATATCAGCAGCCATATGGATGAGGATACCTGCTGCAGGGCGGTGGAGTGGCTGGCAAAGAGTGCGGATGAGGCCGGATCACGCTCACTGGAGATAATTATTATGGGCGGGGAGGCTCTGCTGGTACCCCATTTGCTAGAGCTGGTCCTTACCCGCCTTCATAAAGAAACGAGCTTGAGGGGTATAGCCTTTGGCGCCACACTGATAACCAATGGTACATTGCTGCAGCGGGAGCAGCTAGAGGCGTGGCGGGAGCTGGGGCTGCATGAGGTAAGGGTAACGCTTGACGGCGACGCCCGCTGCCATGATGAGCATCGCCCATTTCTTGACGGCGAGGGCACTTTTGAAACTATTATGAGCAATATATCGGCAATAGCCGATCTGGTAAATTTGGTGCTGACCGTCAACCTGGCCAACGATAATCAGGAGAGCGTCATTCGGCTGATGGACCGTCTTCGGGTGGATCGCCTTAGCGGTAAGATAGCTCAGATGCGGTTTAAACCCATACTCGATACCATATATCTGCGCTCTTCTCGGAAGGGCAGCTGCTATGGCCGGACCTGCTCTGAGAGCAAGGCGATAGAGCACTTTCCCCGAATGCATCGGGAAGCACGAAAAAGGGGCATTAATACGGTAGTCGATCTGGCTATAGGGCCCTGCCATGCACTGCGGGAGGCCTCGGTGGTTATCAATGCCGATGGCGCTATGTATAAGTGCGAGGCCTTTGCCGGCCGGGATGAGTTCTGCGTGGGACATATCCAGACCGGCTTTGACGGCCGCCATCTGGAGGCGCTTAATGTCGGCTTCTTCTGGGAGTGCCGGCAGTGCAATTTTATGCCGATTTGCGGAGGTGGCTGCCGCTACGCCGCCTTTGTCAAGAGGGGAGATTACCGCGGAGTAGCCTGCGAGAAAGGTTTTTTTAACAAAGTGGGCCGTGAATATGTTAAAATAATGGCGCTGGAGGAGTAGCTTGCAGGAGGCCCGATTTGAAGTGCCGGAATTATTTCTTTGCTCTGATGGTGGCGGCCGTAATAGCCGCTGTGCTATTATGCAATCGCCAGGATTCGCATAATACGGTGCCTGACGGCGGCCGGCTGGTGATAGGCACCAGCAGTGACTTCGAGCCTTTCAACCCCGTGATAACTTGCTGGAGTGTCAGTAGCTGGATCAATGATATCATCTACGACGGCCTGGTGAGGCTGGACAGGGATAACCGCCCCCAACCCTGCCTGGCCTCCGCCTGGTCGGTCTCTTCCGATGGACGTATCTGGACCTTTCTTTTAAGGCCGGGCATACTCTTTCATGACGGCCGGGAATTGACCAGTAAGGATGTTCTCTTTACCTATAAAAGCATTCTCGACCCCAAAAACTTCTCAGCGTGGGCGGCAGACCTGGGCGAAGTCGATTCGGTGGAGAGCAAGGGACCATACAAGGTGGTCTTCAAGCTCAAGACCTCCTTTGCCCCCTTTATTTACGCTATGCGTTACGGTATTCTACCGGCTCATCTCTGTGCCGGCCGCAAGCTTGATGATCCCATATTTACCACTTGTCCTGTCGGCACCGGACGTTATCGTCTGGAATCATTTATTCCGGAAAAGAGAGCGATGTTGGTGGCTAATGACAAGTACTTTCGCGGGCGGCCGCATATCGATAAGATAATCTTCAAACGTTATCAGGACTTGACCGCCCTCTGGGCTGAGCTGGAGGCCGGAGATATAGACTGGATGGATTACGGCCTGACGGCGGAGGATTTCAACCGGGTCAAGCGCAATCCCCACCTGAGAAGCTACAATTATAGCCGGCCCTATTACTACTCGCTGGTATTCAATATGAGGCGGCCGCTCTTTCAGAATCTGCGTCTGAGGCAGGCTATATCCATGTGCATTGATCGTCAGGCGATTGTTAACAAGGCGCTGCTGGGGCAGGGGGCAGTCTGTCGGGGGCCGTACTCCCCCGCATCCTGGGCCAATAATCCCCATGTAGGAGAGCCGGCCTATAATCCCCCTAAGGCTGTGAAGCTGCTGTGCAGCCTGGGCTGGGGCGATACCGACGGCGATGGTATCCTGGATAAAAACGGCAGGGAATTAGCAATCACTCTCCTTTATGATAAAGGCAATGATATCAAGGATAAATCGGCGCTGCTGATACAGCAACAACTTGCTGAGGTTGGAATCAAGCTTAATATAGTTTGTCTTGATGTCTCGGTTCTGATCAATAATTATATGATGCCACGCAACTTCGATATTCTGTTTATTGAGGCCATTACTGCTCCTGACCCTAGTGTAATATACAGGACATTCCATTCTTCGCAAACAAACGATGGCTTGAATTTCAGTTCCTACAATAATTTGCAGGCAGATAAGCTGATTATGGCCGGACGCCGGGCAAAAAACGAAGAAGATTGCTGCAATGCCTATAGAGCTCTGCATCGTTTGCTGGCCGATGATTTACCGGTAGCATTTCTTTTCCATCTAAACGAACTGGTGGGTATCAATCGGTATTTCAAGGGAATATCCCCCTGCGATCAGGGTGTAATCTGGAATATAGAGGAATGGTATATCCCTGAGCGGTATCAAACAAAGCAGCAGTAAGCTATAGCTGAAGGGGTGTCTCTGCCTATGGCCGGAGCCGGCTATACAAGCGCTGTTTCGGTGCCGACAAGCGCGTATTTATATTTTCATAGATTTATCGGTGTTTTCTGCGGTATTTTTGCATGCGGGTTATAGCTTGAAATAGGCTCGCTATAACAAAAATACCGGAATTGGAGCTGTTATCGATGCATAAATTATCTGGAGAGGATATATCTCTCAAAGGGCAGTATCTTCAGCATGCCTGGCGATTGGTTGTGAATACAGGACTCAAGCTGGCCGGCCTTATGGGTATGACAGATTTTATCACCAGCCGAAAACAGAGTCTGCACCGGCGCCTGCTTATAATCATGCTCTGTTTGACCAGCGTTCCTATATTAATTTCAGGCCTTTTGGTAACCTGGACGGGGCAGCGCACTGTTAAGAAGGCGGTTACTTACGGCAATATACAGGTGGCTGCAAGGGCGGCCAGGCATATCGAGAGTTATGTTGAATCGGCCAAATCCATGCTGAGAGGATGTGCCGGAGTTATAGCCGCATCCCCAATGGATCCATGGCGGCAGGAGCTTCTGCTGCGCAATCTCTCCTTGCATTTTGCTGCTTTCAATGACCTGACACTTTATGATGCAAGCGGTAAGGCTTTAGCCGCTAGTAATCTGAATGAATCGGCAACCAGCCTCCAGGATGCCGAAATAATTGAAGTGGCGTTAAAGGGCAAAGAGGCTATATCCAGCGTATATATGAACAGTTACCAGGTTCCATGTGTGACCATAGCCGTTCCCATAACTCGGTTAGGAAATAATGCCGGTTTGCTTCTGGCGGAAGTAACCTTGTGCGACATGTGGAATCTTATCGATAGCATCAAGCTCGGCCATACCGGCCGGGCTCTGGTGACGGACAAGGATGGCTGTTTGATAGCTCATCGCGACACCAGGCGGGTGTTGAAGCAGATCCATATGCAAGGCTTTGAGGCCGCCAGTGTTGCCGGCAAGGGTAGGGGCGCCTATGAAGCTCTTGATGAATCCGGAACGGCTACCCTTAACGCCTATGCTTATATGCCCAGTCTGGGATGGACCGTGGCGGTGCAGCAGAATATGGCAGAAGCCTATGCTGCCGCCTACAGGATACGGCGCCTGGCAATATGGACGCTGGTGCTTAGCATCCTGTTGACCTACATGGCGGGCATGAGCCAGGCACGGAGTATTACCAAGCCTCTTTTGGCATTGGTATCCAGTATCAAGGTTTTAGGTATGGGACGCTTTGAGGAGCGCGTACAGGTGCAGGGCGAGGATGAGATTGCGGAGTTGGCAGGCACTTTTAATGAGATGTCCGGCAAGCTGGAGGATTTTTATACAGAGATAATTTCCGTCAAGCGCTATAATGAGAATATCCTGGCCAGTATGACCAGCGGGGTGGTGGTAGTAAATCCGGGTGGAGGGATCATTACCTTTAACAATGCCGCCAGTATGATAACCGGTATTGCGATTTGCCGGGCGCAGGGAGCGCATATTGAGGGCTTTAAGGTCTTATCGGTCTTCAATGATATTATCGCCAATGCGCAACAGAGAAGACCCTGTCTTGGACGGGAGATCGAGCTGCCGGGAACCAATAAAATAGTTTCCGCCCACAGCTCGCTTATGAATCCCCAAAGTGAGCAGACCGGCGCGGTTATTCTGGTATTTAACGATATAACTGAAATAAAGGAGATGGAACGTTTAGCTCTGCGACGCGAGAAGTTGGCGGCTATAGGTGAAATGACGGCAGGGTTATCACATGAGATACGTAACTCACTCAATCTTATTAACGGCTATGCCGCCATGTCGATGAAGATGAATGGAGATATCAGCCCGCAGCTGAGTGTTGTGCGGAATGAAGCTATTCACCTTAACGAGCTGACGACCAGCCTTCTTGAATTTGCTCGTGATAGCAGCCGCAGGATGGCCTTGACGGATATGCAATCTATGCTTTTCGAAACAATCCGGCTTTCTGAACCTAGAATAAAGGAAAAAGGCATACGATTGTCGAAAGATTATAGCGAATTGCCGGAAGCTAACGTTGATGCTGTTCGCTTGCAGCGCGCATTGCTTAACGTGATTCTAAATGCTGTAGAGGCTACTGCTAACAGCGGAGAAATAAGCATTTCTGCCGGTACCGGCAACGGATGGCTGTATATTGCTATCGCCGATAGCGGTGAAGGTATTCCCATAGATCTCAGAGATAAGATATTCAATCCGTTCTTCACCACAAAGAAGGATGGCACCGGTTTAGGGTTATCGCTGGCGCATAAGATAATCAGCGAACACCACGGAAGCATTGAACTTGAAAGCAGAAGCGGCAAAGGAAGCAAGTTCACTATAAGGTTGCCTTTAAAGGCGGAATATCTAAGGAGTATGTGCTGATTGGTGATGATAAGGACAGTAATAGTTGACGATGATTTGAGATCGTTGGATCTTCTGACGTATTATCTTGACGACATCGGCGGCATTGATATCATAGGACGGGCCGGCTCCGGTTTTGAGGCTATAGATATGGTACAGAAGCTGAAGCCGGAGGCTCTCTTTCTTGATGTAAAGATGCCGGATCTGGATGGTTTGGCAGTGGCGCGTACACTCTCTGAGAAGGGCGAGGAACCCGCTATAGTTTTTGTCACCGCCTATGATGAATTTGCAGTATCCGCTTTTGAGCTGCATTCGGTAGATTATATTTTGAAACCTTATGATGAAGAGCGGTTACGCAAAGCGGTTGAATGGCTGAAAAAGGTTGTTTCGGAAAGGCAGATACTTAAGGAGGGAGGAAGGGAGAATTCCCTCGCTGATACGGAACAGCCTGCTAAAGGCGGCGGCTGTTTTAATGATAGAATCCCTTTGAAGCTTAAGGATAGAGTGCAGCTTTTTAATCCTTCCGATATGCTCTATTTCCAATCAGAGGATCGTACGGTTTTTGCTTATACGGATAAGGGAGAGAGGCACATGGTGCAATCCTCCATTCAGGAGCTGGAAGAGAGTTGGAAGGCTCTGGGGTTTATTCGCATCAGTCGCAGTTGCCTGGTTAATGGTAGAAAAATAAAGGAGATACTTCCTGTGGGGGACCGCGTTTACGATGTAATCATGCTTGATATGCAAAAGACGCGTTTGCCGGTTAGCCGCAGGTGCGCTTCAGCGTTAGAGATGCTGATGAAGCCGGATTAAAGCACTATTTAATCTTGGTAAGCTTAACAACAGTACCCTGATCTTCCGGAGCGGAATATTCCACCTTATCCATGAGAGCCTGCATGAGATATATGCCCAACCCCAGCCCCTTTTCCGTCGGTTCTCCCTTATCAGTCAGCGGTTTCCTTTTGGCTGTCAGCCCGCGTCCGTGGTCGGTGATCTTTATAATCATTCTATCCTGCAAAAGCTCGAAAGCTACGGTAACAAATGGCCTGATGAGACTGTAACCATGCAGGATGGCATTGGAACAGGCTTCCGATACCGCAACTTTCATATCTTCAATATCCTGGTAGGAGAAATTCTCTTTCTCGGCCAGATCTCCGAGCAATATTCGCATGGTACTGATATAACATGTATTGCTTGGAAAGATAAAGATTATGACGTTATCCTTTTCGGTAACGCTCATGCTTACCCCAAAATCGTATTGTTGCTTTGTAGAAATATTTACCCATAATCGTTCTGTCCAAACATAGGAAAAGAGCCGTTGCTTTGACACTTTGGCCTTTCCCATGATAAGATAAAGCCGCAAATTTTCGGTTCCTGCGGAGGTGCGTTGATGAGAGTTGTCGATAGTTCCGGACTAGGGTGTAAGGAACTCGAGCAGCTTCTTGCTCGCACCGTTTTTGATTCCGTTTGTGATGAAGAGAAAGCTGTAGCGAGCATACTGGATGAGGTGCGCCGGCATGGTGATGCCGCCCTGCGGAAGCTTACGGCACGCTTCGACGGAGTTAAGCTTACCGATCTGAAGGTCGGCAAGAAGGAGTTTGCTGCAGCGTATAATCTGGTAAGCAAAGAATTTCTTGATGCACTGGCTCTTGCCCGGGACAATATAGCCGATTTCAGCCGCAGGCAATTACAGAATTCCTGGTTCAAATTTACAGAGAAGGGTTCCATGCTGGGAGAGATTTGGCGTCCGCTGGCCAGTGTCGGTTGCTATGCTCCGGGAGGTACTGCTCGCTATCCGTCCTCCGTTCTGATGACGGTTGTGCCGGCTGTAGCTGCCGGAGTGGAGAGGGTTTATCTCTCTTCTCCCGCACGTTCTGACGGCAGCATAGATCCTCATGTGCTGGTAGCGGCGGCTGAAGCCGGTGCTCATACTTTTTATAAGCTGGGCGGAGCGCAGGCTATAGCGGCCATGGCTTTTGGAACTGAAAGCGTAAGCAGAGTGGATAAGATTGTCGGTCCCGGTAATATCTATGTTACATTGGCTAAAAGAGCGGTTTTTGGATATGTGGATATAGATATGCTGGCCGGGCCGAGTGAAGTTCTTGTTCTGGCTGATAAAACAACCGATCCATCCTTTGCGGCAGCCGATATGCTGGCCCAGGCTGAGCATGATCCCCGTGCCAGAGCCATACTGGTAACCACGGATCAGAGCATAGCTCTGGCGGTGAAAGCTGAATTGAGCCGGCAATTAGCGGAATTGCCCCGCAGAGATATTGCCGAGGCCTCGTTGAAGAATGGCGGTCTGCTTCTGCTGGCTCCGGATATGGATAAAGCATTAGAACTGGTCAATATGGCGGCGCCGGAGCATCTGATTGTTCTGACAGAGAATCCTCAGGCTCTTCTTCCGAGAATAACCGCTGCCGGCGCTCTCTTTCTCGGCGATTTTTCACCGGAATCAGTCGGAGATTATCTGGCCGGACCGAATCACGTTTTGCCTACCAGCAGTACAGCCAGGTTCTCCTCTCCATTATCCGCATGGGAATTTATCAAGCGATCGAGCTTGATATCTTATAGCTGTGAGGAACTGGCAAGTGTTGCCGATAGTATAAATTTGCTGGCGGCTGTGGAAGGGCTTGAAGGCCATGCTGCCGCCGTCAGAATTAGAATGGATAAGTTAGCGAGGAAGAAGCCGGAATGAGCAATGATTTTATGAAGATCTTTACCGGAGTGGAAGGTCGCCGGGATCTTTCTGTAGCAGACGTGGATACGCTGCTGTTCGATGTAGACGGAGTGCTCATAGATGTCAGCGGCTCTTTCCGTATGACTATAATAAGCGTGGTCAGATTCTATCTGGAACATGTTTTAGGATGGAGTGACGGCAACCTGCTGAAAGTTGAGGATACCGAGCTCTTCAAGAAGGCGGGAGGCTTCAACGATGATTGGGATCTAACCTGCGCCGCGATACTCTTCTTTCTTTACAAGGAGGCGCTGGCAGGCAGCCGGGAGCGCGATAGGCTGCTCTCTTTCAAGCCTTTATTGCAGGATTATACCACGGCCATAAAGAATTCTCCTCTGGAAGGATTGGATGCTGCAGTAGCCTTTATTCTGGAGGAGCTTCCAAAGGCGACGGCAGATAAAGTAATGCTATCCTGGCGCAGGGAAGAGATAACGCGAATCTTTCAGGAAACCTATGCCGGCGCCGACCTCTGCGAAGAGATTTACGGCGGTTATGCCAGGTATATAAGCAGTCCCGGTTTGATACGGACGGAACGTCCATTGCTGAATAATGATTTGCCCGCCGGCACAGGCTGCCGCCTGGGCATAATTACGGGACGTACCAAGGGTGAAATGAAGGCCGGCCTGGGGTTGCTGAATGCAGAGAGGCTCTTTCCGGAGAGGAGCATAATGACTGCCGAGGATGGCAAAAAACCGGACCCAATGGTAATCAGCGTCATGATGGAGCGCCTGGGAGCTAAGCGAGCCGTATATGTGGGCGATACTTATGACGACCTGCGTACGGTTCTGCATTATCGCGCCGGTGGAAGAAGCAACTGCCTGTTTTGCGCTGTTCTTACCGGCCCCACAGGCGACGGCAACAGAGAGTTCTTCCGTTCCGAGGGCGCCGATCTGATAGCCGATGATGTCAATGCTTTTTTAGCCATGATGAAGGAGGTACGTGATAGTGCCTAAAATAGCTGAGGTAAAACGCAAGACCGGAGAGACGGATGTAACTGTCGGGATAAAGCTTGACGGAGAGGGAAGATACGATATTTCGACCACAGTGGGCTTTCTGGACCATATGCTGGCTTTGATGTCCAGGCATAGCCTGATAGATATGGAAATCAGGGCTGCAGGCGACACGCAGGTGGATTTTCATCATCTTACCGAGGATACAGGCATCTGTATCGGACAGGCCATAGCTAAAGCTCTTGGCGATAAGAGGGGTATCAGGCGTTACGGTTCCTGCCTTTTGCCTATGGATGAGGCCCTGGTAATGTCCGCTATCGATCTCAGCGGCCGCCCTTACCTGGCCTATAATCTGGATATACGAAGGCGCAAGGTGGGAGACTTCGACACCGAACTGGTTCAGGAATTCTTTCAGGCGCTGGCCAACAATTCTGCTGCCACCATACATCTGAAGCAGCTGAACGGCCGTAATGCACATCATATAATAGAGGCTGCCTTCAAGGGTTTTGGGCGTGCCTTGAGACAGGCGATAGAGCCGGATCCCAGAAACAGCGATATACCATCCACCAAGGGTTCGTTGTAGAGAATATAGAAAATCGATGATTTGTATTTAATGTTTTGGGATAAAATACCAGATGTAAATACTGGAGCCCAAACCGAGGATAATATGGTAATAGAGGGAGCTGCCGATGATTATCATTCCCGCTATAGATATGCTGGACGGTTGCTGTGTGCGCCTGATGCAAGGGGATTATGAACAGAAGACTCTTTATGGGGATGACCCGGCTGAAATGGCTCGCCGCTGGGAAGCGGAGGGTGCCGAACGTATCCATCTGGTAGATTTGGACGGGGCAAGAGAAGGCAAGCCGGTCAATCTGGATGCTGTGGCACGAATAGCTTCTGCCGTAAATGTGCCTTTGCAGCTGGGCGGAGGTTTGAGAGCGGCTGATGATATTAAGCGGGTGCTGGATCTGGGAGTGGAGAGGGCCATCATCGGCACTGTAGCTCTGAATGAAGGTCTGGCGGCGGAATTGCTGGGTTCTTTTAAAGAGGCGCTTGTTTTGGGCATAGATGCCCGAAACGGGCAGGTAGCTATCAAAGGGTGGCTGGAGCAATCCACAATATCTGCGGTGAATCTGGCTAAAAGGATGGCTGCTTTAGGCGCCCGACGTATAATATATACGGATATCAGCCGTGATGGGGCTATGTCCGGGCCTAACGTAGCAGCTACAGCTGAGCTGGCTCAAAGCTGCGGTTTGCCGGTCGTTGCATCCGGTGGTGTGAGCAGCTTACAGGATATCGAAAATTTAGTCCGGCTGAAAAATAAAGGAATAGAGGGAGCCATTATCGGACGTGCTCTGTATAACGGAACCATAAAGCTGCCGGAAGCTATAGCTGCCGGTCAGGTAGTTTAGAGGGTCGTCTAGATTCGGAGGGATGAAGATAAAATGCAAACACCAGGTAAGAGAATAATTCCCTGTCTGGATGTTCATGCCGGCAGGGTAGTCAAAGGAACTAATTTTGTTAACCTGAAGGATGCCGGTGATCCGGTGGAATTGGCCGCTTTCTATGATAAAGAGGGTGCCGATGAACTGGTCTTTCTGGATATTGCAGCCTCTTCCGATGCCAGGAATATTACGCTGGATATGGTGCGGCTTGCAGCGAAACAGGTATCCATACCCTTCACTGTCGGCGGCGGGCTGCGCACAACGGACGACATACGGCAGGTATTGAATGTCGGGGCCGACAAGATCAGTCTCAATACCTCGGCCGTGGCCACGCCGGAGCTGATCGCGCAGAGTGCGGAGCAGTTTGGCCGGCAATGCGTGGTTGTGGCTATAGATGCCAAAGCCAGGCCTGGCGGCGGGTGGGAGGTCTATGTGCATGGAGGCCGAACTCCAACCGGCCTGAATATTGTAGACTGGGCTAAAAGGGTGGAAGAGCTGGGAGCGGGCGAGATTCTGCTTACCAGCATGGATTGCGATGGCACCAGAGCAGGTTATGATATCCCCCTGACGGCGGCGGTGGCGCAGGCGGTCTCCATTCCGGTAATAGCTTCCGGTGGCGCCGGTACCATAGAACATTTGCGTCAGGTCCTGGACGAAGGAAAGGCCGATGCCGCCCTGGTGGCCTCCATTGTGCACTATGGTGAGTATTCCATTGCTGAGATCAAGGCCGAATTGGCCGCTTCAGGATTGAAAATGAGGTGTCAAAATTGCGAAGAATGAATGCAGAGTCCCATCCACGGCACAGAGCTTTGATAATTCTGGCAGATGGCTTTGAAGAGATAGAGGCCGTTACGCCGATAGATATTCTACGGCGGGCAGATGTGGAGGTTATAGTGGCGGGGCTTGATAAATCATCTGTAACCGGGGCGCGGGGTCTTACCATACAGGCCGATATGCTGCTGGCTGATTTTGCCGACAGAGCTGATGCCGTAATATTGCCCGGAGGAATGCCGGGCGCAACTAATTTGGCCGCTTCCGCTGCAGTAAAGTCAATCCTGATAAAAACGGCGGCCGAAGACGGACTTATTGCAGCCATTTGCGCCGCTCCTGCTGTAGTTCTGGCTTCCATGGGGTTGCTGAAGGGCAGGCAGGCCACCTGTTATCCCGGCATGGAGGAGTATCTCCCTGCCGATACGCGATATACCGGGCAAAGTGTAACGGTTGACGGCAGAATCATAACCGCCGCCGGTGTGGATGCGGCTCTGAAATTCTCCCTCGTTCTGGCAGAGATGCTGGCCGGCAAAGAGATTGCCGGCAGAGTAGCTGCCGACATATTAGCTGAGTAAGCTGCACGCTCTACTTTAGGCAGCTCGGCAATCCTCCATTCTCTCGGTGATACCGTACGCAGGCACAGCAGATGCCATGGCGCAGGCAACTTGTGGATGTACAGGTGCAACCGCTCTTATTCTTATCTATGTTAGGGCAGGGCATTTTTTCCTCCTTCGATGTCACCAAGGGCTTCTTTGTTTATTATGCGGCAGATACGGCCTTCTTTCTCTTTACGACTATGCCGGTCAGGCGTTTGACGGCAATGTAAACTACCCCTATGGAGAGAAGCATCAATAACAGGTCGGCTGCTATCAAAGGCTTGTTATGGGCCGGTAAGTAATTATCGACCAGCAGCATGTAGAGGGATGCCAGCGTGGTAATCATCATGAAGGCAGCAGGAATAAGCGTTATCAAGGTCGGCTTGCCGCGATATGCCAGCCAGACGGATACGGCTATCAGGGTCAGTGCGGCCAGAAGCTGATTGGCGGTACCGAATATCGGCCATATAACCATGAAGGCGTTGGTCTTGGCCAACCATAGCATCAGTGCTGCGGACAGCAGAGAATTGAATAAGTAGGATTTCATGATGCGAGGCACTCTGGTGAAGAGTATGGCCCATAATTCCTCAAAGAGATATCGGTTAAGCCTGACGGCCGTGTCCAGTGTAGTGATAACGAAGCCTTCCACCATCAGGATGCCGAAAACGGTACCCAGTGCTATCGGCATCCTGACGGCATTGTGCAATAATGTTCCCATGGCCAGGGCAAAGGCCAGGATGGGATTGCTCTTTCCCTGCAGAGGATAGACTATGTTCATATAGGCATCGAATTTCAAGCCCCCGGCAATGGTCATCAGCACGACCAGAGCCATTATGCCTTCCAGTATCATGGCTCCAAAGCCTATCTTGCGGGCATGTGATTCGCGTTCTGCCTGTTTGGAGACGGTGCCGCCGGCCACCAGAGCATGAAATCCGGAGATGGCACCGCAGGCTACGGTAATAAAGAGAAAGGGCCAGATAAGCCCTAGCTCAGCATTGCCCCTGGCCAGATTGAAGGCCGGCGCGTGAAGAGTCAGGCCGCCGAAACCGCCTCCGATTACTCCCAGCAGCAGCATGGCTATACCTATATATAGGATAAAAGAGTTCATGAAATCACGCGGTTGAAGTATCAGCCACACAGGCACTCCGGCAGCGATGACCACATAAACCGACAGGATAAACATCCATAGCTGCGGATCGAGCGAGAGGGGGAATATGAGTCCTGTTATTATGGAAAGGGTGCATATGATTATGGCTGTAATCGAGGCTATCCAGACTTTGATTTTTTTGATATAGAGAAGCCAGCCGATAAGGGGTGCAAAGAAGGTGATAATTATTACTGAGGTTGAGGCGATGCCTCCTATCTTAGCTGAGGGTACTCCATTGACGGAAGCGGTTTTGAGCAGACCGGGAGCACCATTGGCGGCAATGTGCTTCAGCGGCACCATTGACGTCAAGGAAACGGCCGTTAGCCCCAAAAAGGCTGAGGTGACCAGAACTATCATAATGATGGTAAAGGAGATAAAGAGGAAGAAACCGAATCTGCCCAGATAGCTGTTGGCGACATCGGCTACCGACCTACCCTTTTCTCTCATACTGACAAACAACGCTGTATAATCATGTACAGCACCAAAGAAGACGGTTCCTAGTATGATCCAGCCCCAGACGGGAGCATAGCCGAAAATCAGGGCTGCAACCGGCCCTATGATAGGTCCAGCGCCGGCAATGGAGGCGAAATGGTGGGAGAAGGCTACTCCGAGAGGAGTAGGCACATAATCTACATCATCCTTTAATTCCACGGCCGGAGTTATGTTGCCGTCATTCTCACCGAAAATACCTGAAAGAAGACGTCCGTAATACTTATATCCCAGGAAAAAAATGATAAGTCCAAGCAGCAAAGGTGCAGCTATATTTATCTGCATGATAGTTCCTCCTAAAAAGGTGGGTAATTATTACAGGTAGACAGAAAGCAGAAACAGGGTTCTATATTCTCTTTACCCGATTATTAACTTCTATCCTGCAAAGGGATTTCCCTTTTTAAAGATTCTAAAATTGGCAAGAAGTTGTCTTGCAATACGGTGTCTCTTCTGTTAAATTAGAGTGGTGCCATATTGTGGCAAGAGGTACTCTTATTTCCTAATAGCGTAACCAGTGATAAGCTTGGCTTAAATATGCTTGGCAGGGGGAAGAGAAATAATGATTAAGCTTGGTGTTATAGGGCATGGCGGGCGTGTCAGCAGCGTTATCAACAATGCTCTGCGGAAGGTGGAACCGGATCTCAAAGTAGTCGGTGTTGTTGATCCCAATGAAGAGACTGCGCGTTCCAGGTTATCTGAGGATGACAGAACGGATGTGGTCTTCTACGAGTCGGTAGATGAGCTGGTGCGCCGGGCTAATCCGGATGCGCTGGTCATAGGCACCAGATGCGGCCTGCATACTCCCTTTGCTATAGAAGCGGCCAGATATGATTTACCCCTCTTTCTGGAAAAACCGGTAGCTACCTCCATGGAGCAGGCCATAGCGCTGGAGAGAGCCTTTGAGAATTCCAGATGCCAGGTGGTGGTAAGCTTCCCGTTAAGGGTATCCCCGCTTTGCACCCTTACCCGGCAGTATATCGCCGAAGGTGCGGTGGGAAATCCGGAGCATATCATGAGCGTTAATTATGTTCCCTACGGCACTACTTATTTTGATTATTTCTATCGTGATTTTGATTCCACACAGGGACTCTTTCTGCAGAAGGCTACCCATGATTTCGACTATATGAGCTACCTGATGGATTCACCGGTGTTGCGAGTAGCGGCTATGGCCTCTTTCGGGCGTATCTTTGGTGGGGATAAGCCCGCAGGGCTGAGGTGTTCGGAATGTGATGAAGCAGAATCCTGTCTTGAGAGCCCGGCAAACCGCAAACGCAACTTTTCCGGCGGCACCCTTGAGGATCACCCCTGTCTCTTCAGCCGTGATTGCGGCTCTCCCGAAGGAGGCATGAACGAAGATTCCTCCAGCGCTCTGCTGGAATTTGCCAACGGCGCCAAGGGTGTTTACACTCAGGTATTCTATACACGTCGTGATGCAGGCGCCAGGGGAGCCGTTGTCAGCGGCTATAAGGGCACCATCAGCTTTGACTGGTATAAGAATGAGATCAATAGAGTTCGGCATCATGCTCCCTTCAGCGATACCGTTAAAGCGGGCGAGGGCGCTGCTCACTTCGGCGGCGATCTGAGATTGGCTTATGACTTTATCGGTCTGATAAAGGGTAAGAATGCATCGCAAACACCTATCGAGGCTGGTATTATGAGTGCTTATGCCTGCCTGGCCGCTAAGGAGTCTGCAGAGAAGGGCGTATTCATCGACGTCAGGCAGATAGGACAGGAATAAAAATTTCCTGAGGGTGCGTTGATTCTTTGTCGTGGCTGGGATATAATATCATTTGCGTGGTGACATAAATGAACATGGTGGGTGTAGCTCAATCGGTTAGAGCGCTGGACTGTGGCTCCAGAGGTTGCGGGTTCAATTCCCGTCACTCACCCCATAGATTTTAAGCGGGTTTCGGGTTTTCTTGAAACCCTTCTTTTTCTTTTTTTAGAAGTTACATTAAACGTACATCATAATGGCCGAACGAAACAGCCATTATTTACTCGGGAAGTCTAATGAATTACTATCAAGCGCTTATCTCTTTAATTGAAGAATTACTACCACAGATTGTAGATATAAGGCATGCCATTCATCGCAATCCGGAATTAGCGCTACAGGAGCATGACACGGCTGCTCTGGTCAGGAGGACCCTGGAGCCGTCCGGGCTGTATCTGTATGAACCCTTTCTGGGAACCGATGTGGTGGCCATGCTAAAAGGGGCGG
>DHPR01000030.1 GCA_002410925.1 bacterium UBP13_UBA5359 | reverse complement strand
GCCGCCGGGATATCTTTTTCTTCCTCTATTTGCATTTTGCTCTTCAATAGCATAAAATTAGCCTTGTATGGCATTATAAATAGGTATTATTTAAGTCTATATGTACTAAGGAATGAGGCGATTGAGTGGGAAGGATGCGTATCTCTATTATAAATGATGGTACGCTTGGCACAGATGATCTGGAAGCTCTCTCCGGGCAGGTCGATGCTGAAATAGCTGTTTATGACAATCAGGATGGAATAAAAAAAGTTACCGCCGGATATGATTTAGTTATGGTCTCGATAAGCGACGCGGAAAAGGCTTTTAAGAAGGGTGAATTGGACCGGGGCAGATTGATAGCTTATGGCCATCCGGATGATCTGGAACGAGCTTTAATGCTGGGTGCAATTGATTTTTTGCCACAGCCGGTGGATATCGATAATCTTCTTTATGCCTTGAAAAAGGCTGTTATTCTCGCTTCCAGCCGAAATATCGTATCCAGGGATAAGAGCACGGAGCAGGCATCGAAAGGCCATGTTGTTACTGTATATAGCCCTTCAGGCGGCATAGGTAAAACCATGCTGGCTGTAAATCTGGCTATTACGTTTGCCAGACAATTCGGGCAAAAGGTCGTGTTGGTGGACCTGAATCTTCAATTTCCCGGTGTCGATCTGATGTTGAATTTATCTCCTGCCAGAACTATCATAGACCTGCTTTCCAGAATAGATAATCTTGATAACGAATTTCTCGAAAGCTTTCTGATGAGGCACTCCTCAGGAATAAGGGTATTACCGGCTTCACAGCGTCCGGAAGATAGCGAGCGGGTATCCGATAGAGACATAAGAAGTATTATCGACGCTTTAAAGAAGAACGGGTATTTGGTAGTGATAGACAGCTCTTCCAATCTTAACGACAATATGCTGGCTGCTTTGGATTGTTCGAATAATATTCTTTTAGTGACGTCGCTGGAGCTACTGGCTTTGCGCAATACCCGTACCTGTTTGGAAATAATGGCTTCATTAGGTTACGACAAGAGCAAAATTGAGCTGGTATTAAACAGGGCCACCAACAAGGATCTCGGAGTCCGGGTAGAGGATGCGGAGAATCTCCTGGGGGAATGCTTTATCGCTCAAATGCCAAGCGGCGGTGAGTGCGTAGTCAAGGCAGCCAATCACGGGCAGCCCTTTGTCTTAACGCAACCTGAAAACGAAATAAGTAAGAGCGTGGCGAAAATAGCTCGAGTCGTTCTCCATGATGAGGATGCACAGATTATCGATGAGCAGAAGCGAGGGGCGCTCTTTAGCAGAATAAGACGATTATTCGGGGCATAAGAGAGAAGAGCTTATTGTTCTGGTGCGGCAATATATCCCATAAGGCGATATGCCAGCTTAGCGGCGGTAAAGGATGCGTAGGCCTGCCCCGCCGGTGGGCAGAGTTCTACAATATCCGCGGCTGCAATTCTCTTGGTTTTTGCAATTGCTTTCAAGATGGCCAGCAAATCATGCCAGTGCAACCCGCCCGGCTCCGGCGTGCCCACAGCCGGCATCTCCGACGGGTCTAAAACATCGATATCAACAGTCAGATATATGCTATCCGGTAGAGCAGATAGCTTGGAAAGCCAGTCGGTTCCGGCCAGCATCTCGGCAGCAGTTATGATGGTGATATGGCCGGCAGAGTCAAGGAATTCTGCTTCTTCTGCACTCATGCTTCTTATGCCCAGGCCTAGTGCAGGACAGATCTCCGAAGAGCGTCTCAAAACGGTAGCGTGATTGATGCTTTCGCCCAGATAGCTGTCGCGTAGATCGGCGTGCGCATCAAGGTGTATTATCCCCAGGGCTTCGAAATATGATTGGCAGGCCCTAATACCTGCCAGCGTAATGGTGTGCTCCCCGCCCAGCATAAAAGGAAGCTTTTCATTATTCAGAGTCTCTCTTATAGTCTTCTCGATAGCCGGCAAGGCATCCGCCGGAGCAGAGGGCAGTTTCAAGGCGCCAAGCGTGGCAATGCCTTGGCGATAAGGCTCCAGCCGGAGCTCTTCATCATATAGTTCTACTTGAAAGGAGGCATTCAGGATAGCCTGAGGACCCTGGCCGGTTCCCTGCATATATGTGGTGGTGGCTTCATATGGTGTAGGAATGACCACTATGCCGGCAGGGTTATAATCTGAATAAGGAGAAGGGATCTGCCCAAAGCAGAGATCCGGCGGAAGTATTTTCAAAGCTTGAAATGCCCCTTTTCCATCAAAGCGGGGCGAGTCCTTCTCTTTATCAGCTCCTCCTCACAGGAAAGCGCACTGACGATCAGCGGCAGGGCAAGAGTAGCATCGGCATAGACGGTAGCGGTAGTAGCCTCTTTGGATATCTTGCCCCAGGATTGGGCCTCATTGAAAGTGCATCCGCTCAATCCGCCCCAGTGCGGAGCATCAGCCGTTATTTGGACGGCATAGCGATGCCCTTTCGCATCCTGCCCCGATATCATGGCATAGACCTCGGTTTGCTGAATGAAGTTTTTCGGCGTGCCGCCGCCGATATAAATCACGGCACTGGCCTCAGCGGCACAGGCAATGGCAGCCGATTCACGAACATCCCTCAGAAGATCGAAGAGCAGAGGGTTTTTTATCAATTCTTTATCAGCGGCCATAGCCAGACCGTAACTGCTGTCGCCTATAGCCGGGCAGTAGATAGGGACATCGGCCGCAGCTGCGGATGTCAGGATGCCATCCTCCCGGTATTCAGCTGCCAGGTGCTGCCCCAGCAAATAAAAGAACTCTCTGGTGGTATAAGGACGGCTGCGATCCAGCTTTCGGGCAAAAGCTGCTACGCAGGCATCATCAGAGAGGAATTCATTATCATCTGCATAGGTATCATATATCCTATCGATGCCCTCTTCGCGCAGAAGGCTATCATTTGCCAGAGGGTCTCCCTGCCAGTGACGAAGACCACGTATTTCATGCAGATCATGAAAGAGGTTGGCGCCGGTACTGACCAGGCAATCTATCAACCTTTCTCTGATCAGGTAGGTCATTATCTTGCGCATGCCCCCGGGTACCATAGCCCCGGCCAGGCCGAGCATGATGACTGTATTATCGGCCAGCATGCTTTTCCAGATTTTCAGGGCGTCACCCGCTGAGCGAGCCTGGAAAGAGCCCTTGCCCATAGCCTTAACCAGATCATCGGTCTTTTTATACGGTAGCAACGGTTCCACGGGATGATGCAAGCGCACCGTTTTTCTCCTCTCTGCCGGGAAGATACTCCAGGCCTCTCTTCAGTATATGCGTTTTCACATGAGCGGCGTTAAAATTACGACGCATAGCATCGATCACAGCTTCGGCATCAAATTCCTTACATGAAAAAATATCTATATTTATATGGCCGTGCACGGGGAAGGTATGAATGCTGATATGGCTTTCAGCTATAAGAACTATACCCGATATACCCATATCCTGTTCCTGGACACCGCAATAACGAAAGACATATGGTGGCATTATTTTAGTCATGCCTATTTCATCAGGTGTTCTGTCCAAGACATCGAAGATAAAATTAAGGTCATTGGCTTTCCCCGGGTCTACCCCGTAGCCATCAATTATTAAATGCATTTCAACCTCCGCCCAATAAAGAATACAGACAATCGTTTGCGTAAAAATACCAGCATATTCTAGCACAGCGCAAGGGTGCTGTCCATATAAACTTTTAAGGGCTGAAAACCGCTTCTCAAGCTGGTTTCAGCCCTTTTGAAAAGGTACTGAAAATAGATAATATATGCACTCTGACTTTGATTTTCCTTGCTCCGATAAATCGTCAATGCTATAATAACGACGGATTTCAAGCGGGGTGATGACAATGAAGCTTTCTCGGAAAGAAGTGGAGCATGTGGCTTTTCTCAGTCGTCTGGCATTGAACGAGAGGGAAGCTGAGGAGTTTACCAGACAATTCAATCAGATGTTTGAGCAGTTTGAGAAGCTTAATGAACTCGATACTTCGCAGGTTGAGCCGACAGCTCATGTTCTGCAGATGCAGAACATCTTGCGGCAGGATAGTGTCAGGGCCTCTTTGCCGGTAGATGAGGTGCTGGCCAATGCGCCTGATCGAGAGGACGGGTATTTCAGCGTCCCTCGGATAATGGAGTGATAGCATGAATATTTACGATATGACACTACATCAGTTGCGGAAGATGCTGAGCGAAGGAGATATTACCGTTCAGGAGATATATAGTTCCTTTGCCGGCAGGATAGAAGAGGTTGAAAGCAAGGTTGGCGCCTTTGTCAATCTCGCCTCTGATATAGCAGAGTTGCAGGCACATAAAGCTGCAGACCGCTGGAGCGAAGGGCGTAACGTAACTCCTATTACGGGATTACCGGTGGCCATCAAGGATAATATAAGCCTGGCCGGGGTACCTAATACCTGCTCTTCCAAAATGCTGAAGAATTATATTCCGCCTTACAATGCTACGGTGGTAGAGAAATTGGCTGAAGACGGAGCCCTCTTTATCGGCAAGACCAACCTGGATGAGTTCGCCATGGGGTCATCCACAGAGACCTCCGCTCTTAAGATCACTCGTAACCCTTGGAATTTAGATTATGTACCGGGAGGCTCCAGCGGCGGCTCAGCCGCAGCCGTGGCTGCCGGAGAATCTCCTGCGGCGCTCGGTTCCGATACCGGCGGATCTATCCGCCAGCCGGCATCCTTTTGCGGCGTGGTGGGCATGAAGCCTACTTATGGTCGTGTTTCACGCTATGGCCTGGTGGCATTTGCCGGTTCTCTGGATCAAATAGGGCCCATTACCAGAGATGTACATGATTGCGCTATTATGATGAACGCTCTCAGTGGACACGATATCTGCGATTCCACCTCGGCCGATGTTCCCATACCGGATCATACGACCGGATTGAAACAGGATATCAGAGGGTTGCGCATAGGCTTGCCCGGAGAGCTTTTCCATGAGGGTATAGATGCAAGCATCAGAGAGGCGGTATATGCGGCGGTAGATCTTCTGACAGGCATGGGAGCTGAATGTGTGGAGCTTTCCATGCCGCACCTGGAATACTCCGTGCCTGTTTACTATATCCTCGCTACTGCCGAGGCCGGTTCCAATATGGCCCGATATGATGGAGTTCAATACGGTTATCGTGCCTCCGGCGCAGAGGATATTCTTGATATGTATATTCGTACCAGAAGCGAAGGCCTGGGGACAGAGGTCAAGAGGCGTATTATGCTGGGTACATATATGCTCAGTTCGGGGTATTACGATGCTTTTTATCTGAAAGCACAGAAGGTCCGCACTTTGATAAAGAACGATTTTGACCGTGCTTTTACTCGGGTGGATCTGTTGCTCTCTCCCGTGACGCCGACTACAGCTTTCAAGGCCGGCAAGAGAGCTGACGATCCTTTGCAGATGTATTTATCGGATATTTGTACCATTCCCGCCAATCTGGCCGGATTACCGGCCATGTCTATACCCTGCGGTTTTGATAACGGCCTGCCTGTAGGGATGCAGATCATCGGCAAACCGTTTGATGAAATCACGATGTTGCGGGCAGCATATGCTTATGAGCAGAGCACGGATTGGCACAAACGCCGGGCTGTGATTACGGGGTAGTATCAAAAGCGTTTTGGCAGCATCAGAAAGAGGAAGAGGAGCAGGTCTGAAGGCTTATGAGAAGCCCTAAACCGATAACCGGCAACCGCGCCCGCAGGGCGCATTGGAGGGGCAGGAGAATGATTATGGAGTATGAAGTTGTTATAGGAATGGAGATACATGCGCAGTTGCTGACGAAGAGCAAGCTCTTCTGCGGATGCAGCACGGAGTTCGGTGCTGAGCCCAATAGCCAATGTTGCCCCATCTGCCTCGGCTTCCCCGGCTCACTGCCGATGATGAACCGCAAGGCGGTAGATCACATTATTACTACGGCATTGGCGCTTAATTGCACAGTAGCCCGGGAGAGTATCTTTGCCAGAAAGAACTATTTCTACCCCGATCTGCCCAAGGCTTATCAAATATCACAGGATGATCAGCCGTTGGGCGAGAAGGGCTATCTGGATATCATGGACAGCAGCCGGCGTATAAGAATCAGGCGCATTCATCTGGAGGAGGATGCCGGCAAGCTGGTGCACACCGAAGGCGAACCCTTCAGCCTGGTGGATTACAATCGGGGAGGAGCATCGCTGATGGAGATAGTCACCGAACCGGATATTCGCTCGGCCGAAGAGGCGGCAGCCTATATTACCGAATTGCGTAGTATTTTGCGTTATATCGGTGTGTGTGACGGTAATATGGAGGAGGGGTCGTTACGCTGCGAGCCTAATATATCCCTGAGATTACGTGGCGCTAAAGAGTTCGGCGTCAAGGTAGAGCTGAAGAATATTAACTCCATCAGGGCCGTTCAGCGCGGCGTGGCCTACGAGGTAGAGCGGCAATCGCAGATACTGAACGAGGGAGGTACCGTTATCCAGGAAACCAGGCGCTGGGATGAAGCCAATGGGGTCACCATCTCCATGCGTTCCAAAGAAGAGGCTCATGATTATCGGTACTTCCCCGAGGCAGATCTTGTTCGGGTGGTGGTTGATAATGCCTGGCTAAATAGAATGGCCGCTGCATTGCCTGAGTTGCCGCAGGCCAGGCGGGAGCGCTTTATAGCAGCTTACGGTCTGCCGGCTTACGATGCCGGGGTTCTGACCGAATCAAAAGAAATAGGCGATTTCTTCGATAAGGTAGCGGCTATAAGCCATGATTACAAGGCTGTCAGCAATTGGATCATGGGTGAACTGATGCGCCTGCTCAACGAAACGGGCCAAAGCTTGGAGCAAACCCATATGACCCCTGAGGTATTGGCTGAGATCATAGCTCTGGTAGACAAGGGAGCAATAAACCTTAAGAGCGCCAAAGAGGTCTTTGAGGAATCTTTCCGCACCGGCAAAGCTCCGTCCAAGATAGTGGCTGACAGAGGTATGACTCAAATAAGTGACGAAGCAGCGCTATCCGGCATCATTGAAGATGTTATAGCAGCCAATTCCAAAGTGGCGGAAGATTTCCAAGCCGGCAAAGAGGCTGCACTGGGCTTTCTGGTGGGGCAAGTAATGAAAGAGACTCGAGGCCAGGCTAATCCGGCCATAGTCAATAAGTTGTTAAGGGAGAAACTTTGATGGGAAAGACGATAGCAGAAAAAATTCTCAGCCGTCATAGCGGCACAGAGACTTATGCTAATGAAATAGCGGTGGCAGGTCTTGATTTTGTTATGGGACAGGATGGGACATCTCCTCTGGCTATAAGGGCTTTTAATGATATGGGAGGAGAGAAGGTTTTCGATAGCAGCAAGATAGCCATGGTCATCGACCACAGCGCTCCCAGCCCGCTGGAGGGAGTTTCTGCTTTACACAAGCTGATGCGTGAATTCGCGGCCGATAAAGGCATAAAGCTATATGACATCGGCTGCGGCGTCTGCCATCAGCTTATGCCTGAGCAAGGGCATGTGGTCAGCGGTGACCTGGTAATAGGCGCTGATTCTCACACCTGCTCCTATGGCGCCATTAACGTCTTCTCCACCGGCGTTGGGTCCACCGATCTGGCAGCCGGCATGATCTCCGGCAAATTATGGTTCAAGGTTCCCGAAACCTTCAAGTTTCAAATCAACGGCAAATTAGGCCGGGGTGTTTATTCCAAAGATCTTATCCTTTATCTGATAGGCGATGTCACCGCCGATGGTGCTACCTACATGGCGGCGGAATATGTGGGCGAGGCCATTGATAATCTTAGTGTGGAAGCCCGGTTCACTATCTCCAATATGGCTATCGAGATGGGAGCTAAAGCCGGATTGATGAGAGCCGATGCCAAGACGGAGGCCTGGCTAAAGGCGCACTCGGATAGAGTGTCGCAGCCCGTGGAGGCGGACCCTGATGCTGTTTATGCCAAAGTCAAGGAATACGATGCTTCCCGAATAGGGCCGCAGGTGGCCAGGCCGCATACGGTGGATAATGTGTCGCCTATAGAAGAGGTAGAAGGCACGCTTATACAGCAGGCTATGCTGGGCACCTGCACCAACGGGCGCCTTGAGGATCTGATTATTGCCGCCGAGATCGTGCGCGGCAAAAAGATCAGCCCTGATGTCCGCTTCATAGTGGCGCCCTCCTCTCGCCAAGTTTACCTGGAGGCTATGAACAGAGGTGTTATTCAGGCGCTGGTCGAAGCCGGCGCTGCTGTGGTCACCCCCGGTTGTGGGCCGTGCGTGGGCACCCACAACGGAGTGCCGTCAGATGGCGAGAACGTCATTTCCACTGCCAATCGCAATTTCAAGGGGCGCATGGGCAACAACAGGGCTTTTGTCTATCTGGGCTCTCCGGCCACCGTGGCCGCCTCGGCTCTGAACGGAAAAATCACCGATCCCCGTCGGTACGTGAGGTGAAAAAGATGGAACTCAAAGGAAGAGCACATAAATTCGGTAACGACGTCAATACCGATTACATAATTTCAGGACGTCATAAATTCAAGACTTTGGATATGAATGAATTGGCCAAGTATGTCATGGAAGACCTGGATCCTGATTTCTACAGCAAGATAACCTCCGGCGATTTTATCGTTGCCGGCAGCAATTTCGGCTGTGGCTCCTCACGTGAGCAGGCGCCTCAGGCTATCAAGTGTGCCGGCATCGGAGCCGTATTGGCCAAATCCTTTGCTCGTATTTTCTATCGTAATGCTATCAATATCGGTCTGCCGGTAGTGGAATGCGATACCGATGCTATAAGTGCCGGCGATGAACTCGCCGTTGATCTGAGCAAAGGCATTATTAAGAATCTGACGCAGGGAAGAGAGATAGCCGTCAAACCTCTGCCGGAGGTCATGATTACCATACTGAATGACGGCGGGCTGCCGGCCCATTTCCGTAAGCACGGCACATTCAACCTCTAGTAAAAGCAGTAAAAGAGCAAGGGACGGGTCTACATTCTTGACGGGCGGCAGCCGGCAGCAGAGCCTTTATCAGGAATACCAGGAAGAGCACCCGGCAGATGCTGCACCTGGCTTGCGGGCACTTGAACGATATCTGGCAGAGTTTACTCTTGACGGCACCCGCCGTACGGTGGTTGACGAGCTTGTTATCGACGGCGGCAGGATTCCTCGCTATAGCAATGAGTTTTGGACTGCGGCGCAACGCCGCGGTCTGTCGCTGCATGAGATCTCCTATCGTGCCTGCTTCAAGCCACAGCTGCCTCGCTTTTTCATAGAGCTTTTTACTCGAGAGCGGGATACGGTCTATGATCCCTTCATGGGCCGGGGAACAACTCTTATAGAGGCTGCCTCTTTGGGGAGGCATGTGGCCGGCAATGATGTTAATCCACTGGCAGCTATGCTGACCAGGCCGCGGCTCAATTCTCCGGATATGGAGGCTGTAGCGCAGCGGCTGGAAGAGATAGATTACGACTACTCTCTGAAAGCGGAGATAGATCTCTCGATGTTCTATCATCCCCATACCGAAGCAGAGATACTTTCTTTGCAGCGCTATCTGGCGCAGCGCACTGCAACAGGCGAAGAGGATGATATTGACCGATGGATAAGGATGGTGGCAACCAATCGCCTTACCGGTCATTCATCGGGGTTCTTCTCCGTTTATACCTTGCCGCCCAACCAGGCAGTTTCTCCGCAATCACAACTGAAGATCAACGCCAAAAGAGGGCAGCAGCCTTCTTATCGCAACACCAAGACCCTTATTCTGCGAAAAACGGCTTCTCTTCTCAGGAGGCTCGACACAGGCACGGCCGCGCGTTTGAAAGCTATAGCAGCTTCAGCTCTCTTTACCTGTCGTGATGCCGGCTCTGTTCCCGAGGTGGCTGATGCTTCCGTAGCCTTGACGGTAACCTCTCCGCCGTTTTTGAATGTAGTCCAATATGCGGCGGATAACTGGTTGCGTTGCTGGTTTAACGGAATAGATGCCGGAATAGTAGGAGAGAGTATGACCGTGACCTCCTCTGTCGACGATTGGTCAGAGAGCATGGGTAATGTTTTCCAGGAGCTTTATCGTATTACTCGTCCCGGCGGGTGGGTGGCTTTCGAAGTTGGAGAGATAAAGCGAGGACGCATACGTCTGGACGAGCATGTCATTCCTCTTGGGCTGTCCGCCGGCTTTGCTTGCCGGGGTATCATCATCAATGAGCAGCAGTTTACCAAGACTTCAAATTGCTGGGGCATCGTCAACAATCGTGGAGGCACTAACAGCAACAGGGTAGTTTTATTCAAACGCAGCTAAAAAAAGGGATATGCGGATAAAAAGGCGAATATAGTGAGTGTGTAATAAGTTATAACATAGAGTTAGAGCAGGAAGAGAGCGCTTGAAAGGGTAGGATGAATGAAGAAAGCCAATGATAATCTCAAAAAACATGAAATAATCAAGGAAGAGATTCTATCCTATATCAAAGCGGAAGGGATAAAACCTGGAGAGAAGGTTCCTTCCATAAATGAATTGATTGCCAGATTCAGGGTCAGCAGCACTACGGTTATACGTGCTATAAGCGATTTGGACCACGCCGGGTATCTGACAAAAGTGCAGGGAAAAGGAACGTTTCTCAATAGAGTAGAAGCCAATACCAGGCCACAGGTAAATATGCTGGTGGGCAAGCTTTTAAGCTTTGTCAATGAACTTATGCGCGGCGTAGAGCAGATTACCTTTGAAAATGATTACTCTTTGGTGCTGAGTAATTGCGAGATGTCGCATCGACGCATAGATAGCTATCTGAAGAAGATATTTCAGGAGCAGGCTATAGCAGGTCTTATTATTGTCCCGGCAGGGATGTCGGGAGAGGAGGAGAGCTTTAAACCGGTTCTTGATTCCGGTTTACCCTTCGTTCTTCTTGACAAGCCTATAAGGGGCTGGAAGAATGTTCCGACTGTTTTACCCGATAATACGGCCGGAGCAGGCATGGCGGTGGAACATCTTCTTGATATCGGTCATAAGAGAATAGGATTTGTAGCTAGAGAGCCCTATAGCCAATACGTATTCGATATGCGATTAGACGGCTACAGGCAGGCATTAGAGGTTGCAGGGCTATATGATCCTGAAGCGATCATTCTCTTTGAGAATGAGAAGACCGATAAACTGGTTGAAAAATTAAGAGAGAGAGAGATAACAGCTTTGCTGGCACTCAGTGATTATGATGCCAAGGATATTTATGATGCTCTGAAGAGACATCAGATAAAGGTGCCGCAGGAGGTGGCCATAGTGGGTTACGATAATGTGGAAATGGCCGGACACCTGGCCGTGCCGTTAACTACGGTTGCTCAGCCAAAATATGAAATGGGTGTTGCGGCCGCTGAAATGTTGATAGATATTATTGAGAAAAAGGCTGGAACGCGGCAATTAGTTTTTCAGCCCAGCTTGAAAATACGAGCTTCCAGTGGCAGCAAAGCTGGATAGGGTTGCCTTAAAGCAGGTCAAGCGCTTCTCAAAACAGGAGATTGAGATGTTGCTGGGCCTGTTACTATGTCCTTACTCTATGTTATAATATAGTCTGTGTCGAGATGTTGCTTGAAAAATGGCCGAATGATAGGTCATACAGGTTGTAAATATCTGCTTCAAGCAGGTAAGACGATTAAATATTCAGAAAGGGATGGCAAGAATTATGTCTGTGATTAAAGTGGGATTGATAGGATGTGGAGCCTTTGCCCGTGGCATGCACATTCCGAATTTCGGGAAGAATCCAAAATTCCGGATACATGCGGTAATGGATATCGATGAAGCATCGGCAAAAGAGGTGGCCGAAGAGACCGGTGCCTCTTACTGGACTACGGATGCGGATAAATTGTTTCAGGATGAGAGGGTGAATCTGGTGGTAATTACCACCCGGCATGATTCTCACGCTGATTTGTCGATCAGAGCCGCTAAAGCCGGCAAGCATATACTGTGCGAGAAGCCTATGGGTATGGATGCGGCGGAATGCAAGGCTGTGGCCGAAGCGGTTCGTGCCAGCGGTGTAAAATATACGGTGGGTTATAATCGTGGTCTGGCTCCCTTGGTAAGGAAAGCGCGTGAGCTGTTGTCGGATATGCCGGATAAGAAGATGATCTATCATCGTTTGCAGGCGCCATTTCCCGAGAATTTATGGATTCACGATCCCAGGGTTGGAGGAGGACGTTTTGTAGGAGAAGGCTGCCATATTTTCGATCTGTTCTGTGAGCTGGTTCAGGTGCCTCCGGTGAAGGTTTATGCTGCGGGAGGGATTTTCCTCAATCCCGAAAAGGTCAGGATGGCTGATAGCGGTATAATCACCATCAGCTTTGCCGATGGCTCAGTGGCATCTACTCTGATTGCCAGTGCCGGCTGCGCCGCTTTCCCCAAGGAGGCGACGGAGATTTATTGCGGCGGCCGGGCTATATATATAGCAGATTTCAAAGAAATGGAGTATTATGGCTTTGAGGGTCACTCGCAGATTCGATTGGCGCTGGATAATGTGGATAAAGGCCAGGCAAGCGAGATAGATTTGCTGGCCGAGGCTATCATTAATGATACAGCCAGTCCTAATGGCATTGTCAAGGCCGCTCGGGCAGCGGTTTTAAGCTACAAGGTATATGAATCTCTGGCCAAGGGTTTGCCCGTGCCCGTTGCTGAAAAGGAATATATTTTTGATAAGGGAGATGCGGCAAAATGATTAAAATAGGTCTTGTCAATCTGGATACCACCCATCCGCTGGCTTTTTCCGAATATATGCGGAAGGGAAACCGGGCCCGGTATAGTGCCATTTATAATGACAGCTTCCGGGATGATGAAGAGATCGGAGCGTTTATGAACAAATATGATCTTGAGAAACGCTGCCGGAGTATAGAGGAGCTGGCGGATAGCGTCGATATCGGCTTTGTCCAGAGCTGCAATTGGGATAACCACCTCCGCCAAGCCATGCCTTTTATCGAGCGCAATAAGCCTGTTTTCATCGACAAGCCGATTGTCGGCTCTCTGGCCGACTGCCGGAAGCTGGAAGCCCTGGCAAAAGAGGGGACCGTTATTTTAGGGAGCTCTTCCGTTCGCTATGCTCAGGAAGTGACCGGTTTTCTCAATCGGCCGGAAGAGGAGCGGGGCAAGATAATGAACATTTACGGTACAGCCGGAGTGGATGAATTCAATTACGGTGTTCATATCGTAGAAGCCATCGGCGGTCTGGTCGGCCGGGGGGCTGTTTCGGTCGGATTTGTCGGCCGCAGCCGGCAGGGAGATAAAACCTGCGAAACCTTCTTTGTGCGTTTCAATGACGGATTGACAGCGACTTATACTACCTTCCAGGGGCTTTGGCAGCCCTTTGAGGTGGTGGTGACGACTACTGAATCCACACATCATTTTCAGATCGACACCGGAAAAATTTATGGAGAGTTGCTGGATAGGATCTTCGATTATATGGAAACCGGGCAGAATGCGCTGGCACCGATGGAGGAGCTTACCGAATCCATAAAGATTATGCTGGCGGGACGTATCTCCAGGGAAAAGGGCAAAGCGGAGGTCAAGCTGTCAGAGATACCGGAAGATGATCCCGGTTACGATGGAGATGCCTTTGCTCGGAACTATGCCGTTACCACCAACCCAAGAATGTACGTAGAAAATTGCGGCTGATGCCCATTCGATGAGAATGGTGATCGGAGGATAGGCCGATGGCCAACTATGTGAAGATAAGTGCAATTGGAGCGCCGTTGATACAGGTAGAGGCAGATTTGAAGTATCAATCGGCTGTTGAAAAGGTCATTGGCCATTGGCAGGCGGAATTAGATCAGGTGCTGCCCGATGCTCCGGATTTGATAGTCCTGCCTGAAGTTTGTGACAGGCCCATCGGCTACCCTCGGGAAAGGGTACTGGAGTATTACCGGGAGCGTGGTGATGCCGTTCGAAATTTCTTTGCGCTTATTGCCCGCAAGCACAGCTGCTATATAACCTATCCGGCTATTCGTATAATGCCGGATGGAACCCTGCGCAACTCCGTTACGCTTATCGGGCGAAAAGGTGAGACGGTAGGGGTTTATAATAAGAATCACCTTGTTATAGAAGAAAACGTTCAAGCCGGGGTTCTTTATGGCAAGGATGCACCACTGCTGGAGTGTGATTTCGGCAAAGTGGCCTGTGCCGTCTGCTTCGATCTGAACTTCGACGAGTTACGCCTGAAATACGTAAAAGCCAGGCCGGATCTGCTTCTTTTCTGCTCGATGTACCACGGTGGCTTTATACAGAATTACTGGGCATATTCCTGCAGGACTCATTTTATCGGAGCTATCGGGCGCAAGCAGAGTACCATAATTTCACCGGTAGGACAGGTGCTGGCGTCCTCCACCGATTATTTTGACTTCGCTACTACCGTCGTTAATCTGGATTGTTGCGTAGTTCATCTCGATTATAACTGGGATAAGCTCAGAGCTGCCAAGGTGAAATACGGTGCCGGATTTCGATGGAGCGATCCGGGCTATCTAGGTTCGGTATCGATCTCCTGTGAGATGCAGGGACTTACCATCCGGGAAGTAATGGAAGAGTTCGGTATAGAGCCGCTGGATGATTATATGGCCAGAGCCCTGGCCCACAGGCATATGCCCGGGCATATAGAAGCTTATGAATCGCAGACGAAAGGAGCAAAGGGCTGAAAGAGTGAAGAGGCCTTTTCCGGCAGCGTTTTGGAAAAAGTTCAAATAAATAGGCCGGCAGGCAGGAAAATCCATAGCAGATGTAGAAGTAGTAATACAAAGCAACACTATGTTATAACTCAGTGTTGTCGGCGGTAATATATAATTGGTAAAGGAGACTAAGAAGATGAAAGTAAGGCAAAGGGGATTTACGCTAATAGAGCTGCTAGTCGTAATTGCAATCATTGCTATTCTGGCTGCTATTCTGTTCCCGGTGTTCGGGAGAGCCAGAGAGAATGCCAGAAAGGCGACCTGTCAAAGCAATCTTAAGCAGCTGGGCTTGGCCTGGACCATGTATGCCCAGGATTGGGATTCATGCATGCCTCTGCAAAAGGATTATTACAATAAGCTGTCCAGATATGTAGGACTTAAAGGTAATGAGAGCGATTATTATGATTACACCAATATGAACGGGAAACTCTTTCATTGTCCCAGCGACAGTGGCAATGCTCAGGGACGCCCTTATTCCTACGGAGTGAACAGTTATGTTTATCAACGGCGTCTTTCTGCGGATCCATGGCTTCAAAACCGCACGACACCGTTGATGCTCGATGATGTAACAAATGCAGGCGAGAAGGCTTTGATGACGGATAACGACGGCAATACCATTGCCTGTGTTGGCAATGAGGTCAACAGGCATGGCGATGGTGCTAACATGCTCTTCTTTGATGGTCATGTAGCCTGGAAAAAAGCCGGCTGGCTGAAAATTGATGAAGCCAAATCTAAATTCATTTATTGATGTAAGCCTGGTTGAGAGTTAACAATATTCATATCCGGATTATGGTGTGAAGGTGGAGTCTATGAAGAGGAGATATCTGGTCGGTTTTTGCCTGCTGCCGGTATTGGCCTGGGGTGTTCTTTCAGCTCCGGGTATTGTGGCGGCACAGGAAGAGGAGAACCTGCTGCTTAACGGCGGTTTTGAGGCACCTGTCAGCGTGGATGAATGGAAGCTCTACGGCAATAGCATACCGGTGGTTCAGAATCTGGTGAAGTATTCGGGTGAATATGCCGTTCGGCTGGAGAAAGACGGTCCTAAGAGCCTCAATGGCGGGCTGGTATCCGGAAGCAGAAATAGGGCCAAGATCGAATCGGGTTGCCGATATGTCTTCAGCCTTCGGATCAAGTGCACTCCGGGAGCCGAGGCAAGCATCCGGCTGGCGGAATATTCTTCTGAAGGCGAGTGGTTGCAGCGTTATTATACCGTTGGAAAGAGCACTGCGGCAGAATGGAGAGAAATAAAAGGCGATTATACACCGGCAGACCCGGAGGTCGCTGCCGTAGCTGTGGATATCCGGAGTGACGGCGGACCGGTCTTTGTCGACGATATCTCTCTGATTCAAACAGAGCGGGCAAGCCAGATACCGGAAGGCGATAACCTGATCGGCAATTCCGGATTTGAGGAGGGAGATTATGCTGCCGGCTGGTTGTTATATCAACCCGTTGACGGCAACGCGGTTCCGGAGGCTCCGGCTGGTGCCGGTCGCTCTGCAAGCAAAGCTCTTAAGGTAACGCCTGCCGGTTTGGGAGCAAAGTCTTTTCTGGTCGCTATCAAGCCGGGCAGGCGATATCTTCTTTCTCTCTGGATAAGAACCGGTGGTACCGGCCGAGCAGATGCCCGGTTATCGAAATTCGATTCCGGTAAGGGCTGGTTGAAAGATCGCGGAATTTCAATAGGAACAAACAATACCAGCAAGTGGCAGAAGGTGTCCTGCATCTTCTCTTCCAAGCCCGACGAATTCTTTGCCACCGTCGAGGTCGTGGCGCGTGACGGAGTGGCTTTTGCGGATGATGTTTCCTTTTATTTGCTTGCAGCCGAAGCTTCGGCTGCCGGTTCGGCAGATACACCTGCCGGAGTAGTGCCTGTCGCGGTGCCGGAACAATTTGCGGCTATAGATTTGATCCCTTATGCCAATAGGGGATTTAAGGATGAGGTGGCTGGTGATGGGAAAGGCGGCTGGACGGATCAGGGGCTGAATGATTTGCGCTGGTTCAAAAGCGGCAAGCTGTTATGCAAAGGCATCCCTTTTGAAGTAATAGATCCTGAACTCAACGATAATCGAAGCTGCCTTGTCCTGAGAGGGAAAGAGCGTCCCGCTTTTCCCTCTCAAATTGAGGGGATCAGGGTAAATAAAAAGTTAGATCGATTATATTTTTTGCATACGGCCGGATGGGCTGAAGAGGGCTCCGGCGAGATCGGCAGAGCTGTCATAAATTATCAGGGCCGGCGGCAGGAAAGTATCCGGTTCAGTAACGGCAGAAATATAGGTGATTGGTGGTCTCCGGGCGATCTGCCCGAGGCCCGGCTGGGCTGGACAGGGAGAAATCCCGTATCCGGCAAGATAGGCGTCTGGGTATATGCCTGGAATAATCCTTATCCTGATGAAAAAATCGATGCGATCGATTTGATTTCCGACGGCACCGGCGGTGTCTATGGATTAATTGCCTTAACCGGTGAGAGAGCTGTGAAGATGACGGCTTTGCAATCCGATATCGAGCAAAGCGCTAAAACAGAGCTGCAATTATCCATTGCTACAGATAAGAAGCTCTTTTACCCGGACGAAATCGTGAAAGTGCGGCTGACCGCAGATAAGGGCCCAGCCGACCGGCATAAGACCGAGGCTGTGGTATCTCTGGTGGATTGCGGCACTGGCCGGCCTCTTTTAGAGAAAGAGGTAGAGATTATCTTTAACGGAAGGAATGAAGCTGCGGTAAAGGTCGATCTCGATTTACGCTTGCTCAAGGACTTATCCCCCAGGGCCTGCAGGGTGACCGCTAGGCTTTGCGATAACGCCTCTCAATGTGCCGAAGCCGTCATTGCTTTTATGGGCGCTCGCCCTCCACGATTGTCTAAAGGCAATTTTACCTCTTATCCGGAGCCGGTGTATGGAACAACTCTTTACCAGGGTAAAGCCTATAACGAAAAAAATCTCAAGGAAATAAAGGATGCCGGCTTTGATTTTATCAGAGTAGACCTTTATTGGAGGGATCTCGAACCGCAACGAGGTTGCTATAAATGGGATTCTCTGGATCGCCTGATAAGTATGGCCGGTCAGGCCGGCCTGCGATTTGAAATCATGATGACGGGATGGTATCTGCCGGAGTGGCTGAAAGAGAGAATGATATCGGATGCCGGAGATATCGGTATGACGGCGCCTTTGTGGGGCAAAAATCGTGAAGCCCTGCCGCAGCTCTGGCGACAGATTGCAATCAGATACAAGGATAATTCGGACGTAATCCTTTACAGCCCTACAGCGGGTGCTATTGACGGGCCGTTGCACGGCAGTTTCGACCATCCTTTGTGCGCAGCTCGTTTTTATGATTACAGTGAGGCGTCACAGAAGGCCTGGCGTGTTTATCTCAGAGATAAACGAGGCCTCTCTCTGAAAGAGGCCTCCGAATTATATGGAAGGCGGTTTAACGCCTGGGAAGAGGTTCTTCAGCCTACCCAAAGAGAGTATCAGAGCAAGGATTCGCGCCATCCCCTCTGGCTGGCCTTTTTGGATTTCCGAATTTATTCGGTCGAGTCGTTATATGAAGAAATGTGGCAGTCCATTCGGCAGGCAGATTTCCGAACGCCTATCGACGTTAAAATAGGAGGCGGTATGACGGAGGGGGCGATCAAAGGCAATAATCTGGCCACGCTGCTGGACCTCTGCGCCAGGTATAATGTTTTTCCGGTGCACACCGGTTTCGAAGGCTCTTCAGCGGCTCTGTTCGGGGCGTTATGCCGTAGGTACGGAGTGCCGTTCATGACTGAGGTATCTGAACTGGGGCCGGGCAAGGATACCAGCAATCGAGCTCTGTCGCATGCTCTGGGAGAAGGTGCCCTGGGAATATCGTATGTCATATGGGAGAGGGGCCCGCATGGAAGTGAATGGCCTCTTCTTAAGCCATATTACAAAAGGCTTAAAGGTGCGGTACGCCAGCCTGATAACCTTGCCCTGAGCTGGCTCAGTCAGGCTGCCATATACGATGAGAAAAATTTTCATCGTCTTGCCGGGGGGCAGGGATATCTGTTGAAACTGCTCCAGGAGGCCGGATACCAGCCGTCATTTCTGACCGCTCTGCCGGGTAAGCTGTCCCCGGGGCAGGTATATATGGATTTGAACTCTCCCTTTATAAGCAGGAGCGAACTTCAGAAGATCAAGACAGCGGCAGGCAGCGGTTGTAAGTATATCCTTAATGCTTTCAGTGCTGTGCAGGGCGAAGAGGGGTTGCCCGCCGGAGAGTTTATGAGAGAGGACATCGGCATAATTGCCTGTAGAAGGTGGACCAAAGGGCAGGGGCTGCTTCTGATCGATACTCCTCTATCAGAGAGAATATTTCCCGGCGATGAGAGGGGCCTGCAGGATCTTGACAGATTGCTGTCGGATAGCGGTGTAAAGCGTAATATTTCAGTCCGTCCTTTCGGTGTGGAGAGAACCCTTTTGAAAAAGGGAGATGATTGCTACCTGCTTTTGAGCAACCATCTTGATCATTGTGTCACGGCTGAAGTCGATTTCAGCGCCTGGGCAGGTAAGGGGGCCGGCGGTATCGAGGTTCTGCTGGGCGGAAAGCTCAATCGCCAGGGAATGAATTCGTTTGCTATGGATATGAAGGCTTACGATCTGGCGATAGTAATGTTATCCGGAGAGAGCAAATCAGAGAAAACAAAGTGAGGGACCGGTAATGAAGAAGTTATGGAGTGGTATACTTGTCGTTCTGCTGCTCTCTGTCATGGTTGCAGGTTGCGGCGGCAGGCAGGCTGATAAAAGAGCGGTTATTACCTTTGCCAGTGCGGAGGCGGGAGCAGAGCAGATTGCCATCATGCAGAAAATTATCGACAGGTTCGAGATGGAGTATCCCGGCATAAAGGTAAAATTGGATTGGGGAACTACTCAACAGAAAATATTGACGCAGATAGCCGGGGGCAATCCACCGGATGTTTTCATGTGGTGGAGCGGAATTACTGATCTGGCGGAGAGAGATGTCCTGCTCCCTTTGAACCGGTATGTGGATCAGGAAGGGATAGATATGAAGCAGTATTACAAATGCCTGGTCGATTACTATACGTTTGACGGCCGGCTTTACGCCTTCCCGATGCAGCTAAAGACCAATTGTATTATTTACAATAAAGATATTTTCGATAAAGCAAAGGTGGCCTATCCGCAGGAGAACTGGACATGGGATGACTACTGCCGGATTGCCGGAAAGCTTACGGGCGATTTTGACAATGATGGAATACGGGATAGCTTTGGAGCCGGTAATGTTCTTTGGTTCGAATGGTTGCTTTGGAGCGGCTGCCGCGTGCTGAATGACGACGGCAAAAAGTGTCTCCTTGACAGCGATCCTCGCATCAGGAAATTGCTGCCCATTTTGTATAAATTCAACAAGGAGGTCTGTCCCACACCTGCTGAAGCCTCGACCTTTGCCGGCAGCGGAGCAGCGGGTGCACAGGGCTTTTTGAGCCAGCGGGTAGCCATGCAGGTGGCTCCTGCTTTCATGCTTTCTGCGCTGGCGCCGGTGAAGAATTTCAGGTGGGATATAGCGCCGCTGCCGCAGGGGCCGCTGGGCGAAAAGGTCCATACTTTTGACGACGCCGGCCTGTGCATACCTCGGGCGGTAAAACATCCTGAGGAAGCCTTTAAGTTTGTAGCCTTTTATTGTAATGAAGAGAATCAAAAGCTTCTGGGAGCAAGCCGGAACGGCATTCCCGCCAACAGGAAGGCTGCAGAAGCGACCTATACGGCATCTTCGCCGGAGCATCTGTACTACTATCTGAAAGAGGCGGATAAAGCAGATACTCCGCTTGTGCCCAGGATCAGGAATTACATGGAAATTATCAAGCCGTTGTCCGATCAGATGGACCTCTTCTTCCTGGGTCAGATCGATCTGGATAATGCTCTAAGCATCTCTTCAGCCAGGATACGCAGCAAATTACAGAAGCATTAGAAAGGATATACTTATGAAACCTGGAATAATCTTTATGCCTCATGCCAATTTACAATATTCGCAATTGCCGCCGCAGCGACGAGGCTGGGTGGCTCGCGAAACTTACGGCAGGATATTCGATCTGGCGGAGATGCTGGATATTCGGTTGGCTTTTGAAGCTTCCGGCGAGACACTGGAGATTATGGCTTCCGAAGCGCCGGAAACACTTGAAAAGCTTGCGGCCGGCGTAAATGCCGGACGCATAGAACCGGTGGCCTCTCCACAGACTCATATAATGATTCCCAATGTGGGGCGGGAACTGGGGCTCAATTCGTTGTTGGATGGGCTGGATACATGGGAGCGGTTTACCGGTGTGCGTCCGGTTACCGGGTGGAATCCGGAGTGTGGCTGGACTTATTATGTCCCGGAGATTTTCAGAGAAGCCGGCTTCGAGATGCTGGTAGCCGATGCGGATTCCTATCTTCTGTCTACCGTTAATGGCCTGCGGGAGGCTACCGGTCTAACGTTCGATGTCAGGGGGCATAGCAATAAGAATGCTCTCTTCAAGATAGAGGACGAGATTGCCGGCCGACCGGAGGTGCTTCAGGCTCTCTTCAAACCCCATCGCCTTGAAAACGGACTCAAAATTATTTTGCGGTCTGATATGCTTTGCAATATTATTCTCTGGTATCTGATGGGAGCTACCGAGGGCAATCGTCGGACACCGGTTGCTATTGAAGAGGTCAAGGAATTATTGATCCGCTGGCAAGATAGAATGCCTGATAAGGGGTTCCTGATGCCTTATGCTGAGGATGCCGAATATATAGGCACCACAGCCTATTTCTTTGTCAAGCAGTACGGCCTGGCCCGCTTCTTTGAACCGGCGCCGGAGAGTGCCGAGCGTTTTGAAGAGGTGCTGCATCTGGCTCTGAATCTGGGTTTTGAGTTCATCCTTCCTCGAGAGACACCGGATAGATACGGAGTGCTTGAGACCCGAGACTTCGGGCAAGTAGAGAGCGGTTGTGCTTGGCATGGCGGAACCGCCAGGGCCTGGGCCAATACGGAATACTCTCGTATTCTGGATCCGGTCTGCCGGACTATTTACGAAGCTTTACAGGCTGTTGCATCTGAGGCAGGCATCGGCGATCTGCGAAGCAACGCAACTTCCAAAGGCGTTTTGCAATCGATCACTACCGCCTATGTCAGCGATTCCCGCTGGCCCCCGGCACCGACTTCCCCGGGGCGCTTCAATGTCGAGGAGGCTTTGAGCGCTCTGGAGCAGGCTAATGAGAGCATGTCTCGGTTGATGGCAGAATGTGGACTTGCCGATCAGAAGGCACTGTATTCGCCTGAATTGATGGCCACACAGATAGCTGCTGTACGAGATGAGCTGATGTCTTTGAACTATTTTGGGGAGAATAAAGAGTGAAGCTGGGAAACGCATGCTGGGGATACCGCGAAATGAGCTTGGATAATTATATACGAGCTACCGCCGGCCTGGGCCTGAAGCATATAGAACTCTCTTGCGAAAATGATTATGCCTACCTGAGCGGTGATTCCACGGCCTCTGAAATAGAGGCTGTCAAGAGGAAGTTATCCGAGTACGGACTTCTTTGCGAAGCTGTAGCGGCCGGCAATGATTTTTCTGTGCCGGATTATCATCGCGAGCTAGCGCGGGTTAAACGGGCGATCGATGTCTGTGCTCGTTTGGAAGCCGCATATCTGCGTGTTTTTGCCGGTTTTTGCAAAGAAGAGGAGATAACTCATAATATCTGGAGGCAGGTAGTGGGATCTTTGCAGGCAGCCGGTTCATATGCTCACAGCAGAGGAGTGATTCTGGCGGTGGAAGTACACGGAGGCATAACTCCGGCCGGGGACGGCCGGCATTTTCACCGGTTCGGCAGCCTGACTACCACAGGAGAACGACTGTCGAGATTGATTAGTGAAACAGCGTGCCCGGCTGTCCGGGCGCTCTACGATCCAGCCAATTTCTTAGCTTATGGAGGGGTGCAGCCACAGGCAGAATATCCTCTTATCGAGGCACAGACGGCTTATGTTCATCTTAAGGACTATCAGCTGAGTGACGGCTATTATGAATGTGCTGCCTGCGGCGACGGCCAGGTGAACTGGCAGGCCGTCATGACGCAGGTATCGGCTTTTCAGGGAACAGTATATATTGAGTATGAACAGGCCGAGGATGTTATTTTTGGCACACGAAGATCGCTGGAATTTATTAAGAGGTTTATATGAGGATGGCTGATACCGCATATGGAGGAGAGCCGAAAGAGGAGGAGCGGATAACGCTGCGAGCCGTAACCGTGCAGCTTACACGACGGTGCAATCTGCATTGCCGAATGTGCGGCCAGTGGGGGGAGAAAGGTTATCAGCATAGCTGCCGCGACCAATATGAGATGGACCTATCCCGGTGGCTCTTTGTAGCGGATCAATTAGCTTCGCTGGAGCCGTATATCACTGTTTGGGGGGGAGAGCCGCTGCTGGTTCCCTGGCTGGGAGATTTTTGCTGTCGCCTGTCAGAGCTGGGGTTGCAGCATAGCCTGGTCACCAACGGTGTGCTTTTAAAGGAATGGGTTCATTCTCTGGGAGGTCTCTTTGAATGGATTTACCTTTCTCTTGACGGCCCGCCGGAAATCCATGACCTTGTCAGAGGGGTGAAGGGCACCTTTGCTCGGATAGAAGCCGGCATAGAGAGAATGCGACAAGAATTCCCGCATCAGAAGCTGGCAGTGATGACTACTCTTCTGCCTGAGAATATGGGCAGGCTCGGAGAGTTAGCTCTCTATCTGAAAAAGTGGGGTGTGCAGGACTGGTTGCTGAGCCCGCAAATATTCCTCAGCCGTGAGCAGCTGTATTTGTATTCAGAGTGGCTGTCAAGCTATGGTATCAGAGAGAATACCGGAGCAAGCTGGCTGGCTGAATTCTCTTGTGGGTATGGGCGAAATCTGGCTGAAAACGTTGAAAGGCTGATGGCGAATTATCCCGATCTGCGGTTGCGTCTGAGCGTCGACAGCATGCAGCCGGAGCATTTGCCGCCCTGGTATAATGACCCGGAGGCGGATATTCTGCCGCTAAGCTGTCGTGCTCCCTGGAATCGTCTCTCTATTCGCAGCGATGGAAGCACCTCTTTCTGTCTTGATGTCAGCGACGGTTCGCTGGGAAATATTCTGGAAAAGAGCATAGAAGAGATTTTTCAAGGCCCTGAAGCCGATCGATTCCGAAGAGGGATCGATTCAGCAGGGAACCCTGCCTGCAAGCGGTGTGTCTGGCGCTGGCGGCACAATTATAGTTACAATGGCCAGGCATGAAAAGGATTGTCCTTTCAATATGGAGAAGAGATTATGAATAGCAATTTTAAAAGAGCTAAAGCAATTATTTTTGAGCGTCCCTATAAGGCAGTGGTAAAGGGCATTCACTTGCCGATAGTGGACGATGAGACAGTGGTGGTAAAGACTACTTTTAGCGGCGTATCCTTAGGTACGGAGATGAAGCTTTATCGCGGAGAGGCCATAGATAAAGGCAGCGAAATATGGTATCCCTTGATTCCCGGCTATGAGCAGGTGGGACAGGTAATATATGTAGGAGATCGCGTCAAGCCGCAGGACGCCGGTTATCTACCCTGCATAGGCGACAGGGTTATGGCCAACGAGGTCAGGTATTTCCCTGATTATTGCCATGCCTGGGGAGGCCAGGTAAGTCTCTCCATCAAAAATCCAACTGTTGCCGGCAGCGCCGGCGATGCTCTGGCCAAAATACCGGATGAGGTCAGCGATGAAGAGGCTGTAGCAGCCTATATTCCCAGCGTGGCGTTAAAGGGAGTCAAGCGTCTGCGTCCGGCTGATGGTGAAACTATACTGGTGACAGGCTGCGGTCAAATGGGAATAGCGGCTATGCAGCTAATAAAGATATATGCCGATTGCCGGGTAATTGCCATGGATTGTCGCCATATCAGAGCGGAGCGTGCACTGCCCTATGCTGATCGTGTAATAGATTCCTCCTCTACCGATCCTCTTGAAGCCGTTCGGGAGATTACCGACGGACACGGAGTTGATGCCATTATTGAGTGCTCAGGCGATCCAGATGTTATCAATACTCTGAATGGTTACGTGAAATCAGGAGGCTGGACGGATGATGAGCTCCCGGTACGTATTCACCTGCAGGGAGATTATCCGCGTCCTATTATTCTGACGCCGTATCAGAAATGGTTTGTGACCAATGCTACTATTACCATGAGCTGCGCCAATGGTCCCGGCCATAAGACAGAGGTACTCTCTCTGGTAGCTTCAGGAAGGCTGAAGGTGGATTTCTCGCCCGTTTATGATGTTGATGACGCTCCCCGGGCGTATGAGGAAATAGACCGAAACTACTACGACATGGTCAAACCTATTTTTCGCTGGTAAACTTATGGGAACGTACCCCAACGGCTTTGAGCAACTGCAATAACAATGAAGAATACCTATCTCTGCCCCTTCTTTTACGGTTGAACTGAAAAGAGCTATACGTAGAGATTCAACCGTATCCACTGGCCTGCTGGCCCAGGATAAGGAAGCCTCTCTGAGCTTTAAGGTGATCAGGAAGGAAACCGAAGGCGCCTCTATTTGAACTTGAGCGGAATTTATGAGAAGATAGAATTGGCAACCGTAAGCAAGATCAATAAATGAACAGGCAGTAATACCATGCAGAAGAACGTTGTAAGAAGTGGTTACAGCCGGGCGGTGGAATTTATTCTGATAGCTTTGGTATTCCTGCTCCCACTGGCCCTTTATACCGGCACTGCAGATGCCATCTATATAAAGCAGGCAATCTTCAATCTTGGCGCAGTTGCTTTGCTGGCTGTGTGGATAGTGCAGTCGGTCAGAGAGAAGAATGCCTTGATCAATGCCTCGGAGCTCAATCTTCCCATATTGGCTCTTTTTGTCTGGAACAGCATAGTCTTTCTGCTGTCGCCTTATAAATATGCCGGTTTGAGAGCTATGCTGCAATTCGCCGGTTACATCATTCTCTATCTCACGCTGACCACGGGCTTCAGAATGGATAAAGGTATGAGCAGGCTGTTGTCCGTTGCTCTGGCTGCCGCTGCGCTGACATGCGTTTACGGGATGCTGCAGCGCTTCGGCATAGACCCCGTCAAATGGGATATATCCCGTATGCTCTCCTTTATGGGGAACCCTACTTATTTTGCCGCCTACCTGGCTATACTCCTTTCGCTGGCACTCAACCTTTTCCTCAACGCAGGGTCCTCCATAAGGCGTTTTACCCTTGGAAGCCTGACCGTGCTGATGTTCCTCTGCCTGTTGCTGACTTACACCAGGGCCGCTTGGCTGGGCATTGGAGTAGCCCTGCTGCTGGACGCCGGCTTGCTGATGATATATATCGGCTGTCGTAAGCTTTACCGGACAGGCGTTCTCAAGTGGGCACTGCTTCTGCTGATGGTTATGATCGCTGTCTCGATAACGGCGGCAAAGACCGCTCCATCGGCCATGAAGCTGGAAGATCGCCTGGCCACGTCGTTCAGTATCGCCCAGCAAGGCAACGTGCAGCGGGTCATTATCTGGAAAGCTGCTCAAGGGATCATCCGGGATCATATCTTTACTGGAACCGGACCGGGCACTTTCTTCATATATTATCCCCGCTACCAGGACCGCAGAGCCTATGCCACCGGCATAGGCCAGATAACCGATCATGCTCATAACGAGTTTTTGGAGATAGCCTCCGAAACAGGCGTTATAGGGCTGTTTCTCTTTGTATGGCTCCTGTTTGCTGCCATTCGTCTGGCATTGCGTATAATGCGACAAGCAGATGATGATCGCCGTTATCCGGCAGCGGCCTTTATCTGCGGCCTGACGGCTTTCATGATCCAGAACATGACTGGCGTCACCATGCGTAAGGCGTTAGGCGGCTCATTCTTCTGGCTGATGCTGGCATTAATTGCGGCTATGGAAGCGCAATTACGACAGGAGTCTGTGAGAGAGAGCATGTCAATTCCGGCAGCAAGGGTGGCGTTGCAAAGAAAAAAGAAATCACGCAAGCTCCATGCGAGCACACAAATGCCAAAACCCCATCCCGAAGGCACTGTCCTTCTCTATGGGGCAGCTATCACAGCGGTAATTCTGGCTCTCTTTCCTACCGGAAAGAGCTTTATGGCCGGCACTTATCTCAGGCAAGGGGAAATAGCCTTGCACAGTGATGATCCTCAGTTGGCCCGCATAAAGTTGGATAGGGCTGTCAACCTCGACGGATATTGTCTGCCGGCCTATTACAAACTGGGTCATGTATATAATATCAATGGTGATTATGAATCTTCATTGAAGAGCTATCGCAGCATAGAAACGTTATCTCCCAACTACTCTCGGTTACACTATAACCTGGGAGCTGTTCTGAGCAACCTGCGCCGCTATGATGAAGCTGCCGAGGAATACGAAAAAGCGCTCAAACTGGAGGATAAGCCGGATATACACATAGCGTTGGCTGAGATATATGCCGATGCGGGCAAGATGGATAAGGCCTCGCAGGAGGCATCTGCAGCCGTGAAGATAGCGGACAAAGATGTCTTCGTGTCTGCGGCGGAAGGCGACTCTCTGCATAAAGATGCAGCCGAGATATATCTAAGACGGGGCAATCTGCTCTATCGCGCCGGCCAGCAGCGGCAGGCCGTAAGCGATTACCTCAAGGCAAGCAAGCTTGATCCTAAAAATGCCGAAATAAGTTACAGCCTTGGCAATTATTATCGTCAACAGGGCAGCAATGCTAAGGCTGCTGCTGCCTATGAAAAAGCCATAATGCTGAATCCGTCAAACTGGCGTGCCTGCACTAATCTAGGTGTGGTATATTCCGGCTTGCGGCAACCGGAGAGAGCTAAAGTAGCCTATAAGAAGGCTCTTGCCGTTAATCCCAACGATTTCTTTGCCCGTTTCAATCTCAGCATGCTCCATCTGAGCGGTGGCAAAACGAAGGATGCCGCCCGGGAATTGACCGCGCTGGTTCAATCAGCCGAACCCGGCCCTATCCGTAAGCGGGCGCAAGATATTCTGAAAAAAATTGGGAGAAAGTAAGTTGAAATATGCATCTACTCTGATCACTGTCATGTTCCTTGTCACCGTTTATCCGGCAAACGCGGCTCGGCCCAAAGCCGAGTATCTCAAGCCCCGGCCGCTGTTCGCTTATCCTCAGACCTACAGCAGCCATATAGCCGCTGCCGCCTCTGTAATGGATTATCTCAAATGTCGGGAGAAGGATGAGAGCAGAGAGGAGTTTGCCGCCAAGACAGCCCTGTTTGCCCGGAAGTGTCTTTGCGATAAGCCAGGCAAGCCGTATGCCTATCCATTGTATGATGGACTCGGCGCTTTCAATGAAGCTTACGGCTGCAAGTTAAAGCTGCGGGAGTGCTACAGGAAGAATCCGTCCAGGAGTATTACCTTCAGCGAACTCAAGCAGGAGCTCAAGAACGGCAACCTGGCCGTCATCACCCTGTTGACCGGAGCTGCGGCCGGTCCTGATGCCGAGCGCCGCCATGGCTGCAGCTATGCCGTCAGCGGTTACATGTCCGGCAGCAAAGGAGATTATCTGCTGGCAGAAGTTGGGGGCAAGCGTAAAGAGTATGCCTTCAACGCCGCCTGCCGGGAGATGATAGTGCTGCTTATCGGGAGAGAGAAGTGAGGCCGGGGGCAGGGAGCATCCTGGCAGGCATTCTCCTCCTGCTTCTGCTGCCGGCGCTTCTTCCTGTTAAGCCGGCTTTGGCAGCGGCTGTTCAATGCCCTATGCTCTTTCACTCCATCTGCAACAGATGCCGGCAGGTGCTGGACTATCTCGACGCTCATCCTGACGCTGCCGTCACCAGATATAATCTGCAGGAGCCCGAGAACACGGCGCTGCTCTTTAAGATGTACCGCCGCTATAAAGTACCTGTTGCAGAATGGGACGGGAGCATGGCGCTCTTTACCGGTGAAGCCTGTATTACCGGCGAGGAGAAGATCAAGGCATGGATCAGCAAGGCCGGCAGAGCCTGCAAGACCCAGGCGTCCGGCAAAGGCGATCCCTACGCAGGCAGCGCTCCGCCCAGCCTCAGCCTGCGTCTGTCGGCCGTGGCTCTGGCCGGCCTGGCGGACGGCATCAATCCCTGTGCCTTTGCCACCTTTCTGCTCTTTGCCTCGTATCTGACTCTGGCCGGCCGGGGCAGAAGGGAGACGCTCATTGTGGGTTTGATATTTGCCTCAGGTGTCTTCCTGGCCTATCTGGGCATCGGCTGGAGCGTCTTCAGAGCTATAAGGGCTTACGCCTTTGATAATTCTCTGGGCAGAACCCTCAATATTATCATCGGCAGCCTCAGTTTGGCAGCGGCCCTTTACAGTTTCAAAGATTACCGTGCAGCCGCTGGAGGCAGGACAGGCGATATCGTCTTGAAGCTGCCCAAGCCCCTGCAGTGCCTGAAGCAGCGGGTACTGCGCAATCAATTGAAGCGGGTATACGTTGTGCCGGCCGTTTTTCTGGCCGGATTGGTCGTCTCTCTGCTGGAACTGGTCTGCACCGGCCAGATATATTTGCCCACCCTGGCCATGATAGCCTCCACTCCCGGCAAGGCAAACAGCGCTCTGGGTTATCTGCTGTTCTATGGAGCCGCGTTCGTTACGCCTTTGCTGATCCTGACCCTGCTGGTAAGTCTAGGGATCCCCGCTCTGCGTATGGCCGATTGGGGCAGAAAAGCAGTTCCGGCCTCCAAGCTGATACTGGCGACGATCTTCCTGCTCATGGGCCTTTGGCTTCTTTTTGTTTCGCTCTATTAGGCATTTACAGCCAGGGTGAATTGTATTTGAAAAATATTCTTTGTGCCAAGGGAAGGCAGGCCAAAGCACGGCTGAGAGGACTTTGTAACAAGCTTAGGGTAACAGCTTTGCTGTAATTTGCCTGGTTAAGTGGCCTTTTACTCCAAGTGTCGTTCCCTTTTTTTTATCCACGGGCTGGGTATCGGCTCCTTTATTCGCACAATCTCCAGGATCGCTATAAGCAGCCTTGTTTTTTCTGCCGGCGACTCTTCAAAAACTTCTTTCAGCCGCACGAAATCCGTTTTTCTTGCATACCCTAAGTACCTAACGGTATAATTAAATTACAAGCAAGAGACCAAGCAATTCAGATTATAAACAGATATTCTATCTATTATTCAGAGAAGAAGGGAGGAGATAATTTTTGAAATTCAAATGCCTGATTGTCGATGATGATGCAAGATCATCCTGGTTATTGAAAAGCATGTTGGAGGAGATCGAAGATATAGAGATTGCAGGCATGGCCTCTGATGGAGAGAAAGCGTTGGAAGCGGCAGAGACCATGCAGCCGGATATAGTCTTTATGGATATCGTTATGCCCGGTATGAACGGCATGGAGGCTTCAGTAAAATTGAAGAAGGGCAAACAACTGCCGTTGATAGCTCTAATAACCGGATATGAAGATGAGTATGTAAAAATGGGCTATAAAGCCAATGCCACAGCTTTTATTCCCAAGCCGGTTAATTCAGAACAGTTGTCAAGTGAGGTTGAACGCTTGAAAGAAAATGTAAGGGTAATTAAAGAGAGTTCTCTTGAATACATTTGCGCGGATATAGACCGCTTGAGAACAAATCTTAAAGAACGGTTAGAAGCATCTGAATATATTAGGATAAAAATAAAAGGTGAAGACAAGCATTTCTGTGTAAGAGATATAGTTTCATTCTACACCGAGGCAGGATATCTGTTTATGAAATACGGGAGCGGCAAACCGCAAAGAGTCATGCCCAGCATGAAAGATATAGTTACCAAAATGACTGAGCATTTTTTCGTTCAAGCGCATAGAGGTTTCTTGATCAGTATCAGGCATATAAGTGAAATCGAGCATTATGGCAAAAAAGCGTATCGTATCTATATGGATGATGGCTCGATTGTTCCCGTTGGCAGAAAATACATTAAAACGATAAAAGGAGTTGAAAGCCTTCTGCAGGTTCTCAGAAAAGAACTTTAAAGTGAATTTTTGTGGCCGTTCATGCCAAAAAGGGACTGTTTGCTCTGATCAGGCTTTTTTATGCAGGAATTGTAGAAGGTATCAGCGAATAAGAGCTTAGCTAGTAATACAGCGCTGGTCAGCCGGTAAGGCAGGCAAGGGCATAAGGGTAAAAAATAAGAGCGCCGGAGAGCAAAAGCTCTCCGGCAAGAGTTCAAAAAGAAATACCCACCGCTATGAGATTTTACTTTAGAACTCGCCTTTATTATAATCCCTATTACGTTATATGTCCACGCAATTTTAGCCGCTTTCCGCTTGCCCGGTGCTTACAGATATCTATAGTTACTATAGCGGAAGAGGTGTAGAGATGGCCATAGCCCGGCAATCCAGAGAGAGCATAGAGGATATCCTGCTTAAGACCGGCAAAATCAACCAAAGCAGCCTTAACGAGTGCCGCAAGGTAGCCGAAAAGAGCAAGCGCCCCGTGGAAGACATCCTGGTGGAGATGGGCTTTATCACTCAGGATGAGATGACAGAAGCCAAAGGCCGGCAGATGGGCGTAGCCTTCCTGCGCATAGCCGATATCCCCATAGACCCCGATATCATCCAGAAGATACCCGTAGAGACCGCCAGAAGGTGCTGCGTTTTTCCAGTGGGCATGCAAAACGGCGCTCTGGTGGTAGCCATGCTCGATCCTAACGATATCAACATCGTGGACGACCTCAAGCGCTCCCTGCTGCAGAACATCATGCCCGTCATAGCCGGTAAAGAGGATATCCAGAGAGCCATAGTGCAGTATTACGGCGGCAAACTTTTGGATGCTCATAAAGTGGAAGATGAAGATGAGGTTAACAAAGAACAAGAGATAAGCCTTATAAACAGCTTACAGCAAATGGGAGAGGAAGCCCCCGTAGTTACCCTGGTGAATAATATCATCGAGCAGGCCATTAATCAGCGTACCAGCGACATCCACATAGAAACTATGGAGAAAGAGATCATCATCCGCTTCAGGATAGACGGAGTGCTGCACGATTTCATGACCGTGCCCAAGCAGATGAGTTCCCCCATCATCTCCAGGATAAAGATTATGTCCGGCATGAACATCGTAGAAAGGCGTCTGCCCCAGGAAGGCAGGTTCAAAGCCAGGATGGAGACCCAGGAGTTGGATGTGCGAGTCTCATCAATGCCCTCCTGCTACGGCGAGAAGATAGTCATGCGCATATTGAACAAGAGCGCCGCCCTGCTGGGGCTGGAACAACTGGGGTTAAGCTCCCACCATCTGAAGCTCTTTGAATCCATGATCACCAAGCCCCACGGTATGATCCTGGTAACAGGTCCCACCGGCAGCGGCAAGAGCACAACCCTGTATGCCGCCCTGAACCGGCTGAACTCCATCCAGAAGAATATCATCACCGTAGAAGACCCCATAGAGTACCAGATAAGGCGGATAAACCAAACCCAGGTGAACAACAAAGTAGGCATGACCTTTGCCGTAGGTCTGCGCTCCATTCTCAGGCAGGATCCCGACATCATCATGGTAGGCGAGATAAGAGACGGCGAGACAGCCGGTATGGCCATCCAGGCAGCTTTGACCGGGCATCTGGTCTTCTCCACCCTGCACTGCAACGACGCCTCATCAGCCGCCACCAGGCTGCTGGATATGGGGATAGAACCCTTTCTGATCTCCTCCTCAGTCATCCTGGTCATAGCCCAGAGATTAGTCAGGAAGATCTGCCCCAGATGCAAGGCAGAGATACCCCGGGAAGATGAAGCCTACGTAGAAGCCAGACACCGGTTAGGCATAGAAGAAGGCATCAGGATATACAGAGGGCAGGGCTGCTCCGGCTGCCGGAATACAGGATATTTCGGGCGCACCAGCGTGTATGAACTGTTAGCCCCGTCAGAGAGAGTCAGAGAAGCCATCGTCAACAAAGAGAGCTCCGCCAACATCAGGAGGATAGCCGCCGAAGAAGGCATGATCACCCTGCTGCAGAGCGGCATAGAGAAGATCAAAGCCGGAGTCTCCACTGTGGAAGAAGTTCTGCGAGCAGTATATGTAGAGGGTTGAAATTACCGATGTCATGCAAGCTTACATTACGAGGCGATCACAGCATCCACTGCTCGGCAGAAGAAGCAGTCTTTCTGCCCGGGCTGGTATAAAAAGGAGGAATTATGCCTACTTATGATCATGACCGCATAGCGCAGAGATTAGCCAGAAAGTTCAATACCACCTACAGCACCCATTGGAGCCATAAAGGCCCGGACATCCAATGCGGAGAAATAGCCATAGCCGTAGAGACAGCCGACGACGGCATTACCACCAAAGCCCCGGCAGAATTCGCCAGGATAGTGAACAAGAAGAGGTATATAGCCGTACCCGATGACGAATGGAAGATCAAGCTGGCCAGGCAGGCCGTGAACGGCACCGGCATAGGCGTTATGGACGAGAACGGAGAGATATTGATCGAGGCCAGAAAGATTATCCTGTAAACAGAAGAGTAATCAAATCGAGTAACGAGCAGTAAAGCCGAAAGGAAGAAGTGCCGATGTTATGCCCACATCCTATAGATAGAAAGAAGTTAGCCGTAGTATACAGGCAAACAATCAGAATAAGCGTTATGGCTGCAGTTATAACGGCAGTCATAATTTCCGCATCCGCCCAGGCATCCTTTTTTGTAGCCGGCAGCACCAAACCCGAAGAAGAACCCATTGTCAAAGCATCCCCTAAAACACCAGGCTTCAACCCTGTCATCGATCCTGGCTATCTGGCCCTGGAAAAGATACTCATCGATGCCGGAGTGGATTTGACGGATTACCGCCATCTGGGATTGGACAAACCCATCTTCAAAGAATCTCCCGTCAGGCAGAAAGCCATGGAAGAGTTCAAAAAATACGTTACCCGAAACTACCATCGGCAGGAAGCCTACCATGCCCAATATTACCTGTGCATAATCACTGATGAAATCGTACACCAGGAATGGTCGTTGACCCAGTTGGAGATGGATAACGGAAAGAGACGCTGGGAAGCCATAGAGCAGTATAAGATAATGGAAGAGCGCTTTCCCGCCTTCAAAGATATGGACGTTATTCTTTATCGTCATGCCAATGCCCTGCTCGAGTACGGAATCATGCTGGAGGCAGAGAGCATAGCAAGAAAGCTCATAGCCGCCTATCCCCAGAGCGAGTTCAGAGAGATAGCCGAATATTACCTCGCCAGAATCGAACTGGCCAGGAACAACCCCGGCGAAGCCTACCGGCTGCTGTCCACCGTAGTGGATATCAAAGGCAAATATATCGACCCCGCAGCCATATCCCTATACAGCGCCAAATGCCTGTATGAGATAGCCCAATACGGGCACTGGCAGCCCGATTATCTCCTTCTATTCAATAAGATAACTCAATATGTAGAGAAATCCCTCGGCAAAGAAGATTTCAACAAAGATGAAGCCGTTGCCCTGTATAAAGAGGCCGGTCGCAATCTGATAGATGCCCTCAATCCCGGCAGCGATCTGTTAAGCCTGCAGGAAGGGCGCAAACTGCTGCAGAGCCTGGCCTGGCGCAGCAGCGCAGAACCGCTGAAGAGCGCTTTAGCAGAATTGATCAAAGAGCAGTCATACCGCATCGCCGCAGAGTACCGTCGATTAGGCGATACAGCCTTCAATCGCAGTAAATCCAAGCAACAGCAGGCAGAAGCCCAGAAGCACTATGCCCAGGCACTGCTGGAATGTCCCGACCACCCCGAAGCCGATTATCTTCATTTCAGGAACAGCCTGAGCTACTTCAATGTCGGACGGTTTTCCGAAGCAGTGGGAGAGATGCGCCAGGTAACAGATAAATATCCCGACAGCCAGTACGCCATGAAAGCCCAGTATAACATCGGCTTCTATCTCGGCGCTAGCATGAAAGAGTATTACGAAGGCGCCAGAGAGATGGAGCGTTATGTCCAGAAGTACCCCGGCAGCGAGCTGGCCCCGCAGGCCCTCTTTTTCGCCGGCACCTTCTACCAGTTGATGGAAGACAATCCCAGAGCCATAAAGCAGTTCACCCTCCTGGCCCGCAATTACCCGTCAGACAAGCGATCCGAGTGGGCCAAAGAGTTGGTAGAGAAGATAGCAGCCGCCGAGAACGAGAAAGAGACCCAAAAGAAAGCAGGCCAGGGAGCCGGAGAGGCAGCAAGATAATGATGAAGAGATTTACCGACAAAACTTTCAGACAGGCATATATCTATCTGGTATTCATTCTCATTTCAACTATCGGGCAAACAGCCCAGGCCAGCCTGCCACCGGTGCTCAAGGAATACCCCCTGACTCCGGCCACAGTAGTGGATGGCGTCAAAAAAGGCGAGAACAAAGTCGCCTACGTAGAAGCCGACGGCAGGTCATACCGGTTCTACGTAAACATCTCCCTGAGCAGCGATCCCCAATATACCAGCCCCCGTAACGGCTGGGTCTTCGGCTCAGACGGCTACGCCTATCGCCTCGACGCCTGGGAGATGGAGACCAGCCCCGGCAGTTGGAGCAACATCAGCGGACTCGGCGGCTGGGGCATGTTCACCTTCGAAGGAGCCTGTCCCGAGAACTCCCAGTTAGGCAGCCTGATGTGGGTGACCCCCGATCAGGAGAACAAGAGGTATGCCATCAAAGCCCGAGGCAAGTATTTCTATTACCTGGGCGAAGGCGGTCCCGGCCCGTTAAAAGATTGGGATTGTCAGTGGAGTGAAGAAGGGTCCATAGATGTAGACATCGTCGGAGAAGGAGAGATACTCGGAGTGCCCGGGGAGAGTGAAGAAGAGAGCGTAACCAGCGGCTATGTCCCCGTCAACAACAACGACAGCAATAATAACGGCATCCCCGACCTGGAAGAGAGCGGCCTGAGCAACGAGAATGATATGCAGCGCATCAGAGTGGCCGAACTCAGCCCCCTGGGCAGAGCCGGCACCGTCTACGTCAGCGTCAGCGGCAATATAGATTGCTGGCTCGGCCGGGACAAAGCAGAGAGAGCCCCCACCAGCTATCACTTCACCACTTCAGCAGATGGAGACCAATACTTCGTGGTGGAAGGCCGTTATGCCGACAGCAGCCCGGGGAATAGTGAAATAAGCATCAGCAGCTCCAACTGCAATGAAGATAAAATAAAGCTGACCGTCTTCGGTGCAGAGGTAGACAGCAGCACCAAAGATACCATTCTTCCCGGAGAGATAAACAGCATCTGTTACCAGTTGAAACCCAGCCCCTTCACCGCCGACAGCGTCCGCCTCATCGTCAAAGACAAAGACGGCACCACCGTAGCCGATACCGGCGGATTGCCCACAGCCAACGGCACAGGCGGCAAAGCCCAGTACGACTGGAACGGCCACGGCCTGTGGGGAGCCTTGAGTCCCAGTGGCAATCCCTATAAGCTCATCATCGACGCCGAGAAGAACCATATGCACACCTGGGGTATAAAGAACGACCTCAAAGTGCCGGTTACGGATATAGATACCGATTCCAATAACGACGGCACCATAGACACCGTCAACACCGGCGAAGACCTCACCGAAGAAGACAGCCCCGGCCGTTTCGTGCCCCTGAACAACGATGACGACAACGGCAACGGCATAGCCGATAACGATGTTACCGAGACCGCCGTCAGCGGCGAAAACGATTTGGTGCAGGCAGATATAAAGTTCGATCCCACCACTGGGCTGGAGAACTGCACCCTGCACCTGATCCCCGGCTATGGCATAACCCTGTGGGAAGATCAGAGCAAGAGCACCCCCATCGATACCGACGAGACCCCCTTGACCGCCACCAACAGGAGCATCTATGTGGAAGGTGCCCAAGTGGGCAGCTCCACAGTGCAGGCTATCCTCAAAGGCCCCAGCGGCGGCACCATCAGCAGCGATACCATCTTCTTAACCGTAGCCTATGCAGATGCAGACGTCGATTCCAATAACGATGCCGCCATAGCCGCCGATGACGACCCCATAGAAGAATACGGCCCCGGCCGGATAGTGCCCGTCAACGACGACGACGATAACAGCAACAGCACGGCAGATAACCATAGTAGCGAAACGACCGTGTCCGGCGAGAACGACCTCGTGCCCGTAAGTTTAGGCTATGGCCCAGCCGGCTCCCCCCTGCAGGACTGCACCCTGACCCTGAACGCCGGAGTAGGCATTCAGATTTGGACCAGCCCCGCCAGAGGCGAGAGCACCAATAAGCTCACCCTGCCCAAAGTCTATACCATCGGCACCGACAGCATCCCCGCCACCCTGTACGTGGAAGGCATGAACCCCGGCGAGACCACCTTGGAATATACCTTGAAAACAGCCGGCGGCAGAGAGATATATAAAGATACCGCCACCATGACCGTGTTAAAGATAAACAACCTCAAGATCTACGATTACTATACCTTCCAATCAGCCACCAACCCCGAAGCCACCGATATGTACGTCAGCGAAGACGATACCGGCCAGGCCGCCATATGCATCTCGCCCAGCCTGTCCACAGACACCTTCGCCGTCAGAGAGCACGTGCTCTGGAAGATAGAAGGCAGCGGCGCCGCCCAGACTGAAGGCAACTTCGGCACCGGCGATCCTATCGTCATCTTGAGCATCAGCAGCGGCAACAGAGACTTTATTATCAGCACCGGCATAGACGTCAACCTGGATAACGTGCTGCAGAGCAATGAGATTACCAACACTATAACCGTGCATATAGTCAAGATAGATGTGGATACCGACTCCAATAACGACAACCAGATAGATGCCTCCTCCACCAACGCCGAAGATCAAGCCGAGATGGAAGCCCCCGGCCGCTTCGTGGGTTACAACGGAGACGACAACAACAGCAACGGCAATGCCGATGTCAACGAGAGCGGCACCGTAGATAACGAAGACAACCTGGTGCCCGTCAACCTGAACGTCATCCCCTTAGGCCTGACCGGCTGCAAAGTAGTTATCCGTACCTACGGCGGCATCAAGATGTGGACTACTTCCACCAAAGGTACCGGTATAGCCAACGGAGCTATCTATACCATCGGTGGCACCCCGGCCTTCCCCACTACACTTTATGTAGAAGGCACCGGCCCCGGAGAAGCCACTATAGAAGTGATCCTGCAAAATCCCGATGGCGGAGATATCTGCTACGATTCCATCAAGTTTACCGTAGTCAGAGTTACCGGCCTGACCGTAACGGACAGCAACAACAGCAGTGTGAGGTCTACCAACCCCACTGCCGTCAAGGTATTGGTAGGCGAAACCGCAGCCGGAGACGCCCAGGTCAAAGTCAGCGCCAATATCTACTACGGCAGCAGCGAAGAAGCCAGAGAATACGTCTTGTGGAAAGTGACAGGCTCCAGCGCCGCCCCGGATAGCGGCGATTTCAGCACCAGCGAGAATCAAGTAGGACTTACCCTGACAGGCGGCAACAGAGTCTTCATTGCCAAGGCCGGCTTCGATACCAACCTGAGCGGTACCCTTGAAGACAGCGAGGCTACCCATAACCTGACCGTCTATGTGGTCAGGAGCGATATAGATGCCGATTCCGACAACGACGGCGATATAGACGGCACCGAAGAAAGCATGGAAGAGAACGCTCCCGGCAAATATATCCGCTACAACAACGACGATGACAACGGCAACAAGAAAGAGGATAAAGAAGACAGCAGCGTTACCAATGAGAACGACCTAGCCCAGATAGACTTAGGATTACTACCCACCAGCGGTATCAGCGACAGCCAGTTGGTTCTGAGCGCCGGCGACGGCAGCAACAAGGTAAAGGTCTGGACCGCCGGCAATAAGACCACCCAGGTGACCATGCCCAAGAGCTATACCCCGGAAACCCTGCCCCAGCATCTCTATGTGGAAGGCGTGGATACCGGAGAGGCTATGCTGGACCTGGCCCTGAAGAACGCTACAGGCACCGAAGTCTACCGGGATAAGGTCAAAGTCACCGTCTTCAAAGCCGATATAGATGCCAAAGACGCCGCCCAGTATGCCGAATATCTGACCGAGAAGGACGAAGACAATCCCGGCGCCATCGCCGCCCTGACCAGCAATCCCAATAAGGCAT
>DHPR01000004.1 GCA_002410925.1 bacterium UBP13_UBA5359 | reverse complement strand
ATGAAGCATCCCTGGTGCATCCAGTCTGGCCTGCCTGGGCATTGTTACTGCTCCTTAGCACTTGCTTTGTCGCACTATAATAATTCACTTATCAAATCGGTCAATGTACGTCCTCTACGCGTTTTGCGTGCAGAACTTCAAGGTAGTAGCGGCATAGGCTGCGAAGGAGACATTTGAAGCAAAGGGGATTCCGAGCACGACAGACTTGGCGCCCATGCTGAACCATATTGATATGCATCTGGTAGTAAAGCTCGGGAGGAATCATCTCTTGCAGCAGCCGATGAGCCTGCTCAGGACCTCCTTTTCGTTCTACCAGGCCAAGACGCCAGCTTACCCGATAGACATGCGTATCCACAGGAAAAAAGGGACGGCCGCAAGAGAATAGCAGCACAATAGCGGCAGTTTTAACTCCTACGCCCTTAAAGGATATCAAATAATTCCATGCCTGCTGCAGATCCATGGTGCAAACGAAATCTAAAGAGAGCTCTCCACGCTCGTCTCGGATCCTTTTCAGGGCATCTCTGATCCAGACAGCCTTTGCTGCAGAGAGACCGCCTACGGAGATAGGCTCCTCTATCTCTGGCAGAGAAGCATCGATAAGATCTTCCCAACAAGGAAATTTCTGCCGCAGCCGTTCAAATGCCCGCAGACTGTTGATATCCGTGGTGTTCTGAGAGAGGATAGTATAGATAAATTCATCCAGCGGATTGTAGCGTGGCGACCATGACCTGGTCCCGTACATCTCCACCAGACGATGGTCTATTTCCAGAATAGTTGATCCGGCATTGTTCACAACCGTTCTTCCTCGCGCATATCCTCTCTCAGAACACCTTCAGCCATTTAATCTATCTGCGGCAAAGCCCCGTTTAAAGCGTCGTCTTACCGGAGGTTGACGCTCTGCGCAGATAGTTCATCCGAGCATCCACAAATGCCAGGCCGGCATTATACGTCACTGCCCTGTCAAGCCGGATGCCGAACGTGGTGCCTGCAGCCACCGTCACATCGGCGGCTTGCGTCTTATTGATTTCGCTGTAAATATACCCGGCCGCAGCACCCAGCAAGCTGCTGGTTGTCGTATTACTCTTGGTCAGCTTGCCGATAAGCATGCCGGCGCCGGCGCCGATAGCTATAAACTTCAGGCGCTCGGAGCCTGTTTTGTCCACTGCCGTCAGGCGTCCATCCGATGATTTGGTGACAGAGGCGGCATCAAGCGCGACGACTGAGCCGGCTATTTTGGCCGTCCGGCCGTCCGGCAATTGCGCTTCGGTGAAGACCACATCTACCATGCCAGGCTGCCCAACAGCTTTGCGCTGCACTGCCTGGATAACACCGGTCAGATGCGTTCCTTGCGGAAACTCCGCATCGCCCTCCTTTACCGAAGCGACAGTGGCGCTCACCGCGTCCCCCACATTGTTGGCGGCGGAGCTGATGGTCCTGTCCAGCTTGACCGGAATCACCGTACCGCTTGGTACAGTAAAAGACGATGCGGCATACTTTTTATCGGTCGTAATGGATACTGTCTGTGTGCTGTTTTTCCACTCGACCTCGGCCCCCATTGCCTCGCTGACAAAACGCACCGGCACCATAGTGGCCCCACGGATGATCATAGCCGGAGTATCCAGCACAACGGTTTTATCGTTTACAGTCGCCCGAGGGTTCCCGATGATCAATTGTACATTAGTAGTATCGCTGTTGGCGATAATTGTCTTGGAAGCGGCGTTCCAGTCAACCTTTGCTCCAAGCGCTTCAAAGATACCTCGCAGCGGTACCATTATCCGACCGCCGATTTTGGCAGGCGGCACATCAGAAGAGAGCGCCTGGCCGTTTACCTCTACCTGCACGGCTGCCATAACTGCCGTAACGGACAGCAACAGCAACATACCCGACAGCAGCGCTCCTAACAAAAGCCCTGTCATGCTTGAGCTTTGCCTTCCCCACATAATCACTGACCTCCTTGAATATAGCTTTGCCACCGGACACTTTACCGGCTACTCTACTATTCGACAATCCCGAGAATCAATCCTGCCGTTCCAGCACACTCTCCAACAGTAACCTGGCCTCGGAAGCGGCGATCATCCTCCTTGTCCTGCCCACCGTATCGGAATTTATGGAGATACTGGTTATGCCCCAGTCGATCAGCAGTTCCACCAGTTCAGGATAGAATGAAGGCGCCTGGCCGCAGATAGAAGAGGTCACACCTCGTCTCCGGCAGACATCTACTACTGTATGCATGGCCTGCAGCACGGCTTCATCCATTTCGTCGAACTCCGAAGCAAGCTTGCGACTGTCACGGTCTATACCCAGAACTAACTGTGTCAGATCATTGCTGCCGATGGAGACTCCATCTATGCCGCAATCGATAAAATCATCCATACGGATAAGAGTGCTGGGCACTTCTACCATAATCCAGAGCTTGAAATCCCGTCTCCGGGACAGGCCGGCTTTTTCCATAAGAACCTGAGCAGCCTTTAGCTCCTCCGGCTTGCGGACAAAGGGCAGCATAAGATGAAGATTAATTAACTTTGCATCCTGTCTAACTCTATTGACGGCAGCCAATTCCATCCCGAATATCTCCGGTTCTCTGATATAACGAGATATCCCCCGATAGCCCAGCATAGGGTTAGCCTCGCTCTCTTCATATTTATCTCCACCCTCCAGATCATGATATTCGTTGGTCTTGAAATCGGTCGTTCGGTAGAATACCGGGCGCGGATAAAAGGCTGCCGCTATCTCCGCCAATCCGGTAGAAAGCTTATCAATAAAAAGATCGCCCTTGCCTTCATCATATAGAGCGCGAGGGTGGCGGCCGATACCGGCTATCATGAACTCTGCCCGCAGCAGGCCGACGCCATCCACATCCATGGCCGCCACCTCAGCTGCCCGTTCCGGCTCGGACAGGTTGACATAAAGCCTGGTTCCGGTTACTATCCTGCTCTCGCTCGCGGGTATGACGGCTGCCGGTACTGCTTCCGCCCGCTTTGCAATCGTACCAGCGCTGACAGTGCCACGGCTGCCGTCTACTGTAACCGTCTCTCCCTTTTTCAGCACTGAGGTGGCCTTATCCGTTCCCACAATGCAGGGGACACCCAGCTCCCGGCTGACAATGGCAGCATGCGATGTTCTGCCGCCGGCATCGGTGATAATGGCTGCCGCCCGGCGCATAGCCGGAACGAAATCGGGATTGGTCATCACCGCTACCAGCACCTCTCCATCCTTAAGCTCATCCACTTCATCGGCCGAGTGCAGGATATGCACCGGACCGGAGGCTATTCCGGGGGATGCGCCCACGCCACTGAGAATTACACCCTCTTTGCTGCTTGCACCGGCTTTGGCAGCAACTCCGGATGGCTTGCCTGCTCGCACCTTAAGAGTGGTCACCGGCCGGGTCTGTACTATATATATCGTACCCTTCTCCGTAGCCCATTCTACATCCTGAGGTTCATTGTCGTAATGCTCTTCAAGGCGCCCGGCTATGCCGGCCAGTTCGATTATTTTATCGTCAGAAAGCTTCTGTTTACCTCCCTCTTCCGGAGAGAGATCCACCCGGCGGTTATCTCCATCAGCCCGTACCAACTGCCAGGCTTGTTTTGCAATGTGCCGCTGCTCTATCTCCATGCGCCTTTTATCCACAATGTAGCTGTCAAGATCGACTTTACCGCCAACCACTACCTCGCCCAGACCGAAGGCAGCCTCAATATAAATTTTGTCTCTATTACCGCTAACCGGTTCAACGGTAAAGAGCACCCCGGAAACTTCAGCTTCTACCATGCGCTGTACCGGCACGGCTATGCCTATCTTCATCTGATCGAAACCTTGGCGATCACGGTAATAGATAGCTCTGGCATCCCAAAGAGAGGCCCAGCAGCGCTGTACCGCTTCCACTACGTTATCTTCTCCACTGATATTGAGAAAGCTCTCCTGCTGCCCGGCAAAGCTGGCTTCCGGCAGATCTTCGGCCGTAGCGGAAGAGCGCACGGCTACATAGGGGGAGACATTATGCACCAGGTCCTTATAAAAGCGCTTTATAGCCCCGGCTGTATCATCAGGCACAGCAGCAGAGACGATCATCTGCTTGATATGACGGGAAGCTGCCTGAAGGCGCGTGCTATCCTCCATATCTATGCCGCGCAAGGCCTCCCATATCTTATCCGATAAATCATTTTGGATAATGAAACTGTAATAGGCCTCACTGGTAACCACAAATCCCGAGGGTACCGGAAAACCGCTCCGAATCATCTCCCCAAGGTTGGCACCTTTGCCACCGGCCCGGGGTACATCTCCCCGCTCTATGTCACTCAACCACATGACTTTATCCGCCATATTATCCACCCCTCTCATATCCTAAACGGAGCGGCAAATAGCGTACCGGAGGCAGATTATCAACCCTCCAGCAATTGGCTGCAAACAAGCAGCATACGCGGCAGGTGAAAGAAGCACTTCCACTTGCCGCCTTTGAGGGTATGCGTTATATTGCCAAAACGATCAAGATAAGCAAACCATTCCCCATATTCCGGATCGGGATAGCGAGACCAGGTCCAGGCATGAATCTTTTCAAACCATTCTTTAAAATCCTGCCTGCCTGTCAGCTTGTAAGCCATGGCTGTAGCCACCAGCGCCTCGCAGTGCACCCACCAGAGCTTCATGTTCCACTGTAGTTCTACATGTGGCTTTCCCAGAACGTCCATAAAATAGTAAATGCCGCCATACTCCTTATCCCAGCCAAACTTCAGCTCCGCCAGCACCACATCCGCCGCTCTCTCTACCAGTCCTCTGTCTCCCATTCTGTCAGCAGCACTCATAATAAACCACATAGCCTCTATAGCGTGTCCCGGGTTGAGCTGTCGTCCGATCATTGAGGATAAATCAAAGTTCCCGTCAAGTCCTACATTCTCAAACACTATGCCGTATTCCGGGTGTCGGAATTCATTCATAACGGTATCTATGGCCTCTCTCATCTCCCGACGATAGGAGCTGTCCCCTAAACACTCTTCCAGCACCGCGGCCAGGTTAGCCTTCATCATGTAAAAGCCCAGATTCTTCATGGGCTTGCGCCCGGAAAGCTCCTTGGTCCATTCGCCCTTGGGACGGTCCTCTCTATCAAGGTAGCTTTGAAAGGCGGACAAAGCCTCCTGCCGGGCATCCTCTCTGCCGCAGGCACGGTAATAAGCAGCAGCGCCCATAACGGCAAAGCAATCAGAGAAAACTGAATAAGGCGCCATGCTGGGACTGCCGTCGCGAGCCAGGGCAAAGTAGTAGCGTCCCTGCTCATCCTTGCCGTATCTGGTCAGGAATTCATAGCCACAAGCGGCCATCTCCAGCCAGCGCTCGTTTTTTCGCAGCTTGAGATAGAGCTCGCTGAACATCCAAACAGTACGCCACTGTATCCACATGAATTTTTCCGTATCATAAACGCTTCCGTCTCGATCCAAACTGTTAAAATAACCGCCGTACTCTCTGTCCGTGCAATTTTTCTCCCAAAAGGGGATCACCTTATCCGTTAATTCTCTTAAATACAGCTCCTTATTCGGGCTGCCGGCTGCATTATTCATAAAAAAACACCTCCGTTTATTACCCGCCGGTTACATCTCCTTTAAAATCTGCAATCTTCCGTTCTGGCAAAGATGCAACCGTATGGCGCTCAACCAGACTAACATCGAGAAGGATATCCTTTGTTTCTCGGCCTTTTAAACCGGCTAGCAGCAATTCGGCGGCATAAAAGCCCATCTCTTTCTTCTGCTGCCTGATAGTCGTTAGTCTAGGAATAAACCACTCCAGACTGGAAAGATCATCAAATCCTACTACGGATAGATCATCCGGTACGCGGTAGCCTCTGCTTTGCAGCCGGTTTATGAACCTGGCAGCTGCCAGATCGGAGGGAATAAAGGCAGCTGTCGGCGGCTCTTTCCCGCCCATAAGCCCATTTACGAAGAGATCAAACTCTTCATCCCAATTCTCGAAACTGATACTTAGCTGCTCTTCCGGCTCAATGCCGGCCTCTTTCAGAGCCTGACGATAACCCTGCTTTCGTTCCAGATTTATATAGCCCTTCGATCTGCCGATGAACATTATCCGGCGATGGCCGGCATCGAGCAGGCATTTGGCAGCCAGATAACCGCCTTTTCTCTGATTGACATAGACAACGGGTCCGTCTACCCCTCTCACCCGATAATTAATCATGGCGACAGGAGTTCCTTCATCGGCAAATGCCCGTAAATGCCTCTCCCAACCGTATCCAGTCTCAGCGCAGGATATGATTCCATCTACGCCCTGCATTCTCAGTATGGTCTGGTAGCGTTCGGCGCTCTGCCGGGCAACGATATTGCATAAAATCAGGCCATAACCGTGCTCTTTTAAACATTCCTCCGTTCCTTCAACCACGTCGGCATAGAAGGACTTGGAAATATTAGGTACTACCATGCCTATCAGAAAGCTCTGTGACAGCTTCAGCCCTCGCGCTCTCAGATTGGGGCTATGGTTAAGTTCTCTGGCTATGCGAAGTATGTTTTGCCGAGTTCCTTCCATAACTCTGCCTCGCCCATGCAATGCTCTATCTACCGTAGCCCTGGATACGCCGGCCAAATCCGCTATATCCTGTAAAGTCGCCTTTCTCATAGCTGTACTAACGCTGGCCGCCATGCAGCAGCGTCCAGCCGTTGGCCTGCATCAGCAGGGCCAACGAGATGGGAGCATTGGTCCAGCCGGTGTATATACTGCCGGCCCCGCCCTCATATTCGTCACCGCCGCCCCATGTTCCGGCGTCAAGATCATACATTCCGCGCCAGCAGCCGCAAAGATGCTTCTGCGGGGAGCTATCCTGGATGGCTACCAGCATATCCATCGATTTCTTTAGAACCCTGGCATACTCTGTCTTTCCTGTTACAGAGACCAGATTAACCAACCCCAGCGTGGCCCAGTTCTGCGTATAAATCAGATCAACGAGGTGGTCGCCCTGAGGCGCCTCGAAATGTTTGCTGGGTATGTTGCCGTTCTCATCCATAATGGACAGAATAAAATCGGCTGAGCGGCAGGCTAACGCTACCGCCCTCTCTTCAAGAGGCGTACCGGCACAGCAGGATAACCCCAATATGAGGTAGGTATGTTCACTGGGCGTCAGCTTGCCGCCACCGCGCACTAACCACACATTGCTCGCTATTCCATCTGCAGCGACCAGTTCAAGATACCTGCGCATCGGCTTCAGAAAAGCATCTTCCCGGCTGTGATGCCAGGCCTTGGCGCAAGCCATTAGAGCCAGAGCCGAAAAATGGGGCGCCTGGTCAGCTCCGTTTAAAGGAAGTTTCGTCGGCGGGTCCTCTTCTTTAAGCATACGGTCAAAGTATTTACAAAGGGCATAAGCACTCTCCAAGCCCTTTTGCCGCAAATTCAATTCTGCATCGAGCAATGGATCCAATTCACTTATCAATAGCGAGAGCGTTACGTCCCAGGAATTATCATCCAGCCAGTAGCTTTGCTGCAAATGCGGTGGCGGCGTTGCCCAACCCCAAATGCCGGGCAGCATTACAGAGGCAGTGTTGGTGCGGCAACCGCTGCGCCGATAGAGATAACGCACCAGATTGCGCCCTACGTTCCGGTAATTCTCATTACCGAAAGCTCTTGCTGCCAGCAGAAAGAGCAAAGCAACTTCAAAGTTGCAATCAGGACGACGATGTTCCAGAATATAATAGCCTTCATAAGGCGTGTAGCTATCAAAATCCGATAATGTTTTTCCCAAAGCTTCATTTCCTTTGGCCAGAAGGACGCGCTCAGCAACTCCCCAGGTGCCGTCGGCCGGGTCCATAACACCCGATTGCAGAAACCATTGTAAATTGGATTTTATCGCTCTCTCCATATTGCTCATAACAGCCTCCTTCTTATCTGTAAGAGCAATTATACCCCTTGCGGGCACGTGCCCGCAAGGGGTATATCTTAAGGAAAGTAAGATTTAACTACTTACGCCATACGACAGCAGGCATCAAAATAAATTACTTGGGCAGGATGCATATAAAATTTGGATCTGTTCGCAAATTCATAGTTATAACTTGCTCGCCTCACGTCTCAAAGAGAGACGTACCATCGGATAAGCTGCGGCATAGCAGCTACCTGCCAGGCCCCATAGCCATAACAGATGAGAACGGACGGCTTCCATATTTCCACCCTGAACTACTATCTGCCTGAGCGGCAGAACAAAATGGGTCAAAGGCAAAGCATTGCTCAAACCCAGTACCCAGCCGCTCATAGAGATCTGCGGCCAGGTAAAACCGCTGAAAAGAAACGACGGCACAGCTATCAGCATCAGCACCTGAGTAGCAAAGAGAGAATCCCGGCAAACGGCGCTAACCACCAGACCCAGCCCTACCAGAGCAATGATAAAAACGGTCAAAAGAATTGCCAGCAAGCCCAACGATCCCCCCAGCGACATATGAAAAAACCTAACGGCGATGGTAAAGGCAACTGCAGCCGTGAACAGGTTTATCAGCGTATAAAAAATGCCTTTGGACAGCAACACTTCTAATGGGCTGTCGGTTATCTGCAAAAGATCGCCGGTCAGCTTTCTTTCACGCTCGCGAGTGAAGGCCAGAGCCACCCCCAGCAACGTCACCTGCTGAACAACGGTTGCCAGCAAACCGGGCAACAGAAAATCCAGATAGTCGAAGGCAGGATTATACCAGACCCTGGTTTCAGATGTCACCGGCACGGCAGCAGTCAGAGCGCTGCCGGAGGGAGTGCCGCGCATAGAGAGACGCTTGATCAGGATGCCGGCCGAGAAAGTACCACCTATGGATGCAGCACCGCGCAAGACGCTGTTGGCAATGAGCATATTACTGCCGTCTATCAACGTCAACAGCCTGGCAGCGTGTCCTCGTTTCACATCCGCTTCAAAATGCTTCGGTATGACAATGCAGGCAAAAGCGCTCCCCTGCAGGTTTGCCTTCCTGAACTCTTCGATAGTTCCGCCCTCATGTACCAGGGAAAATGTCTCGTCGTATGCCACCCCGTCGCGAACAGCTCGACTGAGAGCACTATTATCCTCATCGATAACCCAGGTAGGAATGGCGGATACTCTTTTAGGCTGATAGATGCTGCCTAAAAGAAGAGTATAGCCTATCGGCACCAGCAGGACGATGGCCAGCAGACGAAGATCGGAAGTCAGAATAGCCCATTCTCTCTGCATGAGATGGTACAATCGTTTGATAAACATATGCGTCCTCCGTCTCAGCCAAAATGAACCCTGGCTGTCAGCCCGACGGCCAGGTTCTCAAGGTTGTCATCCAGCATGACCCTGACTTTGAGTGCCCGAATATCGTAGGAGCCCTTCTCGTTGGTAGCTCGCTTGACGGCAAAATCGGCCGCCGGCATAATGCGCGCTATCCTGCCCGGCAACATTTTACCAAGAGCCGGAATCTCCACCCTGACTCGCTCTCCCTTGGAGCGCCCGGTAAACCTGTTCTCATCAATATAAACGTCTACCCAGTAACCGCTGTCCCTGGATACCGATAGAATGGCATATCCCGGAGCCACAATCTCGCCGCTGCGGCTCATACGCCGGCTGATCGTGCCGCTGATAGGACTGACGATACGCGTCTGATTGCGATAAGCTCCCGCCTCCATAAGAGCCCCCTCGCTGGCGGCTACTTTCTGCCGGGCCGCCTCTACATCCTTCTGCCGTACGTTTACCATCAGCCTGGCATTATGAGCCATCTGCAGTTTGCTCTGAGCAGCACACAGGCCCGCTTCGGCCTGATGCACTTGCTCCCTTGCCGCCTCGATTTCTTCCTTCCGAGCACCTTCCCTAACCAGACTGAGCCTGGCTGAGGCGGCGGAAAGCTGAGCCGAAGCGCTGCGATAAGCCATCTCTGCCTCATCCGCTTTCTGCTGCGAAAGCACACCCTCGTCCGATAATCCCTTCACACGCCGATAAGTCTTTTCAGCCGTATCAAAGGCCGCTCGAGCTGCAGCCACGCCCTCTGTCGCCTGAGCTATCTCCTGCGGCCTGGCGCCCTTCTCCAGCACAGCTAATTTAGCCTGGGCCATGCTCAGTGCAGCTCTGGCCGCCTTGACACCGGCAGCCGCTTGGTCTACTTGATCACCGGATTTAAGCTGCTCCAGGTTAACGGCTATATCTCCCTGAGCCACCTGCACCTGGGCTGCCCTGACACCCGCTTCAGCCTGACGGCACTTGGCCTCTATCTCATCCGCCTCAAGCAGCGCCACTACCTGTCCTGCGGAGACTCGGTCGCCCTCTTCAACCAAAAGCTGTAACAAACGCCCCGGCAGCTTGCTGGATATATCCACCTCATCCGTTTCCAAAGTGCCGTCAACCGTGAACCCGCTCGCTCCGGCACCTGCCCGAGTATCAATAGATGTAGACAAAAGCGAGCCAGCGCTGTGACGCCCTATTACATAATAACCGATCAGAAATACCACTATTGCCAATAGAACCGCTATCACTTCTTTTGGGCGTGCCGCCTTCAAAATTCTTGAAAAAACCCCTTTCCTTTCAGCCATTATCTTTCATCCCCCCATCTAATTCCGTCCTGATGCGGCCGGCAGCCTTTCTCAATCCATAATAAGAGAGATCATACTGATAACATGCCTGCTCCCTGTTGGCTACAGCCAGAGAGAGCGCCAGCACAGCGTCCACCTTCTCGATACTGGTCCCCTCCCCAACTTCAAAACGCCTTGTGGCCAAGCGTAAATTCTCTGAAGCCAATTCCACCGCCTTGTCGGCTGCCTGCAATGCCTTGCGGGCGCTGTTCAGATCGAAATAATACTTCTTTACTTCCAGACGCAGTCCGTTTTGCAAACGCTGCATATCTGCCACATTACGCTCTTTCAGCGCCAGTTGTTCAGCTTCCCTGGCCTGTGATAGGCCACCATCCAGAATGGGAAACCTGGCTACTATGCCGGCATATCCCTCTGGAGTGGTCAACGGCAGGTCCTCTCTGTAAAGCTCCAATCCGATTGCAGCGCCTATGACAGGGCGTCTCTCCGCCCTGGCCGAGGCAGCAGCGGCAGAGTAAAGACGATCCCGCGCTTGCAGCGCTTTGATAGCCGGTGAAGATTGCATTACGCTCCGAATCATCTCCTCCAGCTCCTCATCCATGTTTTCTTTGCCTGAAAAGGAGGTGCTGAGAACCGGCGGTTCCTCCAAAGTCACTCCCATAAAATCCTGCAGCAGATTCAGCGCCAGGTCTACTTGATTATGCGCATCCAAACGACGCCGATCCTGATTGGCCAGCTCTGTCTGCGCTCGGATAACCTCATAGCGAGGAACCATGCCGGCTTTAAAAACTGCCTCCGCCTGGGATACATGGCGCTCGACAACCCGGTAAGCCTGCTCGGCCACTTCGGCCATTCTCTGTGCCAGAACCGCCCCTAAGTAAGCTTTGACCGTCGACATGGCAATCTCATCGGCTTTGGCTTCAACTCTTGCCTCCAGCGCCGCCACCGCTTCCTTGATCTGTGCTTCACCGTATTCTATACGTCCTCCGGTAGACAGAACCTTTTGTAGGGAGAGAGAGCTTCTCAACATATCCTGTTTGGAGAGAGCAAAGGGCTGCAGAGTAATGCTGGTATGCAGCAGAGGGATATCTATGGGCGGCACCTCAAGAAGAGGCGCCGTCTCCAGGTGCGTAAAGCTGAGATCCAGTCCTGCCTGCAGCCTGCCCTGGGAACGTAGCTGTTGCAGCTTAGCAGCTGCAACAGCTATATCTGCCCTGGCCGCAGCCAACTCCTGATTAAAGATCAAAGCCGTTCCGACGGCCTCAGACAAGCTCAATGTATCCGCCTGGGCAGTGCAAACGCTGCCGAGGCACATACAGGCAAGCAATAATAGATTCCACCGTTTCATGCAATGCCTCCTACATACCGAACAAAAAATTAACCCGCACCACTGAAAAAGAGCTTCAATATATGATCGACCAGAACATCATTATCCAAGGAATGCTCCGTTATCATGAGCCTGGAAATAAAGATATTGGCCATACCGAAAAGAGAATAAGCCGATAGAGATGCATCCACACCAGCCAAATGCCCTTCCTCCTGTGCCTGCTCCAGCACAGCTGCCAAACGTTCTATGCTGCCGGTGAAATGATCAGTCACCATCTGCCTAACTCGCTCACCTAACTCAATGATTTCCCGGTAAATGATACGTGCCAGACCCGGCTGCGCTATCGCCACGCCAAGATAGGCAGTAAGAAATCGCCGTAGCCGCTCCTCCAGGGATATATCTTTATTCTCCGCTGCAGCCACCGCCGTTTCCAGCGCATTTATACTTTTGCCTATAATAAGATTATAGAGCTCTTCCTTGCTGCCGAAGTAATAATAAAGCATAGCCTTATTTACTCCGGCCGTATCAGCAATCTTCTGTACCGATGCTGCCCCATAACCATATCGGGCAAAGACCCTCACCGCGGCATCGAAGACATCCTGTTTGACCTCGGGAGAATCCTTCAGCTCCCTGCGCCCTCGCTTCTTATCTTCTGACAATGCTATCACCGCCAATAAATTAACTAACCGGTTAGTTAATTTATTTTAGCACTCTTTTTCAGCAAAAACAAGAAGGTAAATGCTCAGGTTTCCGGGTATGTTTATTTGAGCTGCATACAGCGCCGCCGAAGGCGGATCTATAGGTAATCTACCTCAGAAAAGGATATTTAGGCAGCCGTTATAAATATGGATTATACGGCTTCTTGACTGGCTGAACTCGAGAAGCCTTGATGGCATACGGCCAATCGCTCTTATCATCTCTCTTTATAACATGACCTTCCACCTTTACCCACTGGTTATCCTTCAGCTCTTCCGCCTCGGGATAATCAACCTCAAAGCCCAGCGGCGTGGCGTCGGCCGCACAGCAGGAGATGACAAAACGCACAAGATAGAAGCGCTCCGCCCCCAGCTTTTCATCATGGCCTACAAAGCCCACAAAGGCAAAATCGCGACCGATAAACTTTTCCGGCTCCTGCTCCAGCCCGCCGGCCAGACGCAACAACGATATCTCTCTGGATTTGATCGGTTCCATCTTATTGACGGCCACAGGAGCTTTTCCGGAAATACCTCGCCTGCCTGCTGCAAAAGAATCCAGCGATTGAGGCGTAAAGAGAAGTCCCAGCAGAGCAGGCATCAGGATAATTATGCAGCCGAGAAACTCCTTGGTCGGAATTCTGAGACCGTAAAAGGCTATGCCGCCGTAGCCATTATCATCAGGCATCCGTAAGGAGACCTTATAAACCGTCATCAGAGTAGAGATCAACATCAGCATAACGAAAAAACCTGCGGCTGCCGTCAGCCAGATTAGATCCTTTTTTATATAAAGCGTAATTTCATGGTGCAGAAATACTTTGGCCAATAAAACGGCATAGATAAGCAGAACACCCGTGCGAAGCAGCAAGATATCAAGGCTTAACCCGCCATGCTCATGGTTATGAGCATGGCGGTGTTCATGGTTATGGCTATGATTGTGCTGATGTGTATCCTTACAGCCCGCACATTCATGCGCATTATGGCTGTATCCGCCGAAGACCTCTTTATCCATCAAAAGGATCACCTCTTATTTATATGTAAAATTGAGCACTATGCCGATAATCGTCGTTAGCGAAAGCATCAAAGCTATTAGTATAAACGCCGGGCGCTTCTTAAAAGTGCCCAGCAGCATCATACCGCTCTTAATATCAAACATAGGACCAAGTATCATAAAGGAGAGCACTGAGCCCATGGAAAAAGAGAGAGAGAATGACCTGGCCACAAAGGCATCAACTTCGGAACAGAGACAGGTAAGAACTGCCAGGGCATTCATGCTCAGGACGGATAGAACCGGTCCTTTGGCTACAGCCAGCAGGTGCGGTCGAGAGATAAATGTCTGTATGAAAGCCGCTAAGAAGGAACCTAGAATAAGGAATTTACCTACATCGAAGAATTCCCGTGTAGCATGCTCCGCCACCCCGGAGGCCTTTTCGACCAAAGTGCCGGAAGATGTCCCGGAGCAGCAGCCGCATCCTTCGGCTGTTTCATCCTCCTGCCGCATGAATTTTTTTCCAACAGGCAACCAGGCCATCAACAGGCCAATGGTTATAGCGATCAATAATACCAGTCCTACCCTGACAGCCACCACTTTAAAATCATAATTAAAAGCTACCGCTGTGGACAGAATAACTACAGGATTAGCCACCGGGGCAGCCAAAATAAAGGCCACAGCCGCATGAAGAGGAACTCCCTTTCTCATCAGACCTCTGGCCACCGGAATAACACCGCATTCACAAACAGGAAAGAAGAAACCGAGAAAAGCTCCGGCCAGCACAGATGGAAATCTACCTGTTGGAATAAAGCGCTTCAAAGTATCCTCCGGCACCAGAACATGAATCAGGCCGGAAATGAGCGAACCGAGCAAAATAAAGGGTACGGCCTCCAGAACGATGCTGATAAAGACCACCTGAAAAGTAGGAAAAGCCTCTATCCCCCCGCTCAGGCGTAGAATCGGAATCAGCAGACCCAACAGCAAGCCGACTGTTGCCAGCATGAAGAGCATACAGATGAAGAGACCCCTTAGCTTGACATCCCAATCCGCCTGGCTAAGGCCCCCTTTTATACCCCCCGTGACAGTGGCCTTTGATTTCTTTCCCTCAGCAACAGCAGCCTGTCCACTGTGAAGGATGGATCGATTGCCATTTGCCATATTCAATCTCCCGTAAAATCCGCCAGAGCTCTCTTAGCCTGACAGTTTTTAGACTTCACCAGATCGCGGGCTGCCTAATGATCGCAGGCGTTATCTCCGGTTACCAGAGTATTCTCCAAATATGCCTTGATCACTGTTTCAGCGTCAACAGCAGGAGCTCCCACCACAACTTTAACACCTGCGGCCTGAAATAGTCTCTGCGCCCGGGCACCCATGCCGCCGACAATAACATGCGTAACCTCCATACCGTGCAACCAGCGCGGCAGCAGACCCGGTTCATGTGGCGGCGGCACCTGCCTGTCACAAGCAGTAACCTTACAGCCTCTCTTATCAATATCAAAGATGTAGAACTCTTCGCAATGCCCGAAATGCGGGCAAAGCTTTCCATCAGCTACCGGAATTGCAATTTTCATCTCTTATTCCCTTCCTTTATTTAAAGTTATTATACGCCGCCAGGCCGTCATTATTTCTTCGGCAACAAGTCCATCCGTATATTCATTAACGGTTTTCGCTGCCATTTGAGCCTCTGTTACGATCTTATCGTAACGTATGCGGCCGACAACCTCAAGCCCTTGCGCCTCAGAAACGGCGGCTATACGATCAGCAATCGCCGGATTGATATCGCTCCTGTTGATACAAACTACAGTGGGTACCCTGAAGTGCTTTGTCAGAGCAGAAATGCGCAACAGGTCGTGTTCCCCGGAGATTGTAGGCTCCGTCACAATAACGGCCATATCACTGCCGGCTACCGAGGCTATCACCGGGCAACCCAACCCCGGTGAACCATCTATCAATATGTATGCGCTACCGTCCTCAGCCGCAATTTTCCTGGCCCGGCTCCGCACCAGCGCCACCAGCTTGCCGGAGTTACCCTCACCCGGACGAAGACAGGCATGAACCATGGAACCCAGCCGAGTATCCGAAACATACCACTCTCCGTTAGCTGCGGGTCTGATTTCTATTGCGTCCGCCGGACAGACAATGGCACAGAAACCGCATCCTTCGCAGGCCAGAGGATCCACCGTCGGAAAGCTCTTTTTATCGGCCGAATATCGCACCGCATCAAAACGGCAGATTTGCCGGCAGAGACCGCATTTCGAACACTTTTCCGCCTTGATCTCTGCCCGGCCGCCGCCGCTGAATTCATATCTCTCCCTTACCTGAGGCTGCAGCAGCAGATGCAGATCAGCGGCATCCACATCACAATCCGCCAGTACACATTTTCCTGCCAGGCCGGCAAAGGCAGCCGTCAGGCTGGTTTTGCCCGTACCTCCCTTGCCGCTTATAACCACTATTTCCTTCACGCCATATACCCCCCGGCAATCGGTTCTATCCTGGACCAAAGATCAGCAAAGAGAGTCCTATAGCCAGGCACCGCTTCCCAAACCGTAAGCCCCTTTGAATAAGCTTCAGCTATCAGCCTATCCTCCGGTATCCGAGACAGAATAGACACGCCATACCTGCTACATAGCTTTTCTGTTGCCGTATCAGGGCTGCTTACTCTGTTCAGCACTACTCCTTTCGGTATGGACAGAGAGCACACGGCCTGCAGCATCAGCTCCAGATCATGCCGCCCGAAAGGGGTAGGTTCGGTTACCAGCAGCAAATAATCGCAATCGCTAACGGCGGTCATGGCCGGGCAAGAGGTTCCCGGAGGCGCATCCACAATTGTTACACCGCTATCCGGTGTCTCCTTTAAAACATCCTTTATCAGGGGCGGACTTATGGCCTGGCCGATATCCAGGCAGCCGCTGATAAAGTTCAGCTTGCCGGCTGACCCTCTCTCCACGCTCCCAATATATCTATTCACCTCGGTTATGGCCTGAGCGGAACAGACATAGGCGCAAACGCCACAATTATGACAGAGCTCCGGGAAGGTCACAACCTTCTCTTTGAGAACGACGATGGCGCTGTAGCGGCAAAAAGCACCGCACTTTCCACATAGATTGCAAGCCTCTGGGTTCACCTGCGGCACGAGTACGGCAACTCTGCGCTTCAAGCCGCTCTTCGGCTTAAGAAAGAGATGCCCATCAGGCTCCTCAACATCACAATCTGCATAAGTTACCTTCAGACCGGCATCAACCAGAAAGAGAGATAGGTTTACAGCTACAGTCGTCTTGCCTGTACCGCCTTTGCCACTGGCTACGGCAATCTTCATCTGATCATCCTCCAGCTATCCTCTATCTTATATCCAATGTCCATCGACATTGGCCGACAAACGCTCCTCTAAAAGGCCATCCTTGAACCTCTGCAGGCTTTCAGCCACCGTGCCGCCAGGCGCCAGATAAATTCTGATGCCGGCCGCCTTAAGGACGGCATATGCCTTGGGACCGACATTGCCTGTTATAAGCGCTTCTACATTCAGACCGGCAACATTGCTTCCAGCCTGAATACCGGCTCCCTGAGCTGCATTGAGATTTTGAGTGTTATCATGGACAGTAAACTCATCGGTCTTTGTATTCGCCACCACAAAGAAAGCCGCCCGCCCGAAACGCCTGTCGAGTCTGCTTTCCAAGCTCTGCCCCTGAGAAGTGATTGCAACTCTCACTCTCTTTACCCTCCATTCGTTGATATCTTTGATAATATTGCCTTCTTCCCTGGTATATGCACATGCATTACACATTAAATGAAATGCAGCTTGCATTTTGCAACTTAAAAAGAGCTTTCGCCTTGTCAGGAAGCATCCCCTGAAACTGCCGCTTCGCTACATGCTTTTTGGAGCCTGGTCAACGGAACGAGCATTTCCTCCAACACTTCAGCCCATTCAGCCAAATGCTTCCGCCCTCTTTCTGTCAATCGATATATCCTTCGGGCAGGTCCGCCACTTTCGGTATCCCAATTTGAAAAAAGATGCCCGTTATTCTCCAAACGCCTCAAAGCTCTGTATATACCGCCCATATCCAGCTCGGCATGAGTTACAGCCATTTCCTCCGCCGCCTGAGATATTTGATAACCGTAAGCCTCCTCAAGCCTGGCTACAGATAGAAGAACAATCGGTTCTACAAAGCGGTAAAGGTTGCCCATTTCGCAGGAACAGGCTCCGCCTCTATGCCGGCGGCAATGTCTTTCTCTAGACAAGTCGCATCACTCCTGTTCTTTTCATAAATCTTCACCGATGAGATACTGAGCAAGGCTCAGGGGAAGACCGTCGCCATAATCCTCTATCCTGCTGCTGCCACACTCTTTGTCGCCACATTTATCATTTTTCATTAAGTTTAATTATCCCTTCAAAGAAATGGGGTCAACAACAACGTAACACAACTATTCATCCTGTTCGAGGCGACTCAAACGCTGCTTGATATCATTCAGCCTATCTTCCATAACCTTGCTTTCTTCAAGCAGCAGCGCTTTTTCATCCACCCTTGACATTGTGCTGAAGAAATTGCGGGCAAGCAACCCGCCGGCTGCAAATATGCCTAACCGGCCCAAACCTGCGCCACATCTCGGACCTCTTCCAGGGAACCTTCTCATACCGGCATACCCCGAAACATCATAGCCGGCACAGTAACCGCTTCTACAGCCTGTCATAGGCCCTATTCCCAGCGGTCCCGTTCCATCTCCACCAGGCATTGCTTTACCCTCCTTGCTTACACCCTTACAACAAGTCAATGTTAATAACTTATAGGTGTAATTTACATCTACATTGGAACACATGCTTCGGGAAGTGTCAAGGCGGAATGTGGAAATAGGGTCAACTATTGCCGAATCTCTGCGGTATATTGCAGATGCGCTTCAGATTGAGAGCGTTATCATACGTTAGAGAAGGCTTGGTAAAACCTGCTCTAAACCGTTTAATCTTCCAATCCGTATTGCTTGGCGGCAGAAGCAGCAGAGGCACCGCGTCTTACTACATCACAAAGTGCCCGCTGAAAGGCCTGGGGATTTGGCGCCTGTATGACGTTTCTTCCAAAGACCACCCCTCTGCCGCCATCCTGAACTATCCTCTCCGCCAGCTCCAGGGCCTGTATCTGCCTGGGGGTCTTTTCTGCACCAAGCCCAAGTACGGAAATAGGGCAGCCGTCCGTAACTTCCTTAAACTTGTGAGTGTAGAAGGTCTTTACAAGATCTGCGCCCAATTCTGCCACTATGCGGCAGCCGCGCAAAACCTGATCATGCATCTCTTCCGGTGAAAGTTCGCCGGAATATGCCGGGAATATTTCGCCCACAACCGGTATCCCCAGGCGGTGCGCCTCACCGGCCAGTTTGCAGAAGAGTTCTGTGTTTGCAGCATCCCTTTCTTCGCTCCCTGTCTTGAGCGTGAGCGAGATTAGCACGGTATCTGCGCCCGCCGCCACGGCATCCGGCACGTTCACGGCCTGCACGGTGTTTGCATTGTTATAGCTCCAGTGGAAGGCATACACGGTGCTCCAGTTTATGCGTACCATGGCAGCAGGCGCCCCTTTGCCGCAAAATACAGAGGTGCAATGCTTTATCATCCCTGGCGATATTAGTACGGCAGATACGCCCGGGTCTATACTTTTTACCGTTTGAGGCAAGTCTACCATGCCGGGGATAGGCCCGTCAAACTCTCCATGATCTACTGCAACCACAACGGCGTTCTCTCCGCTGGGAAACAGCCTGCTCATTCTGATATCTAATCCGTTCATCTCTCATGCCTTTCTGTTGTTGTGTTTAAATTAATGACTTAGCTGCAGGTAGCGCCTGTAAGCTTCGTCATAAACAACCTTATTGAATTTATTCGGCTTAAATATATCCTCTCCGCGCCACATAGATTTTGATGCCTCTGCTATAGAGGCGTAAGCACCTGCGCCGGATGCTGCAATCATTGCCGCTCCAAGAGATGCGGCTTCGGTAACCTGCGGACGTTCTATGGGCATGCCAAGGATATCTGCCTTTATTTGCAGCCATAGGTTGCTCTTTGCACCGCCGCCTATGGAGCGTATGGAATCAAAAGAAAGCCCCTGCGCTTTCATTAACTCCACCTTCTCTTTCATGCTGAATGCAAGGGATTCCAGTATGGCTCTGTATATCTCTGCCGGAGCATTTTTAAGGGATAGGTTACTGGTGAATTTGCTGGCGCCGTCAAAGTTGGACGGCAGAACTATCCCTCTGCTCCCAGGCGGCACGGATGATGCCTCTTTGTCTAACTCTTCAAAGTCTTTGCCGGGACATAGCTCTTCACGAAAAGAATCAAGCATCAGCCCAGCTGTTCTTTCATAAGCCAGCACAAATGAATAGCCCTCAATAGGAAATCTGCCGCTGGTTAGCCCATCCGGAAGATTGCTTAAAATCTGCTCCGCCAGCGTTACAATTGCAAGGCAGGTTCCACTGGTTTCAGATGCCGTTCCGGGGCGGCATACTCCGGCGCCCAGGGCACCGCAATACTGGTCATTGGAACCTGTAACAAGCAAGGTATCTGCAGTAAGACCCCATTCTGCGGCGATATCTGCATCAAGGCGCCCTATTATGCTGCCGTGGGGCTGTATGCCGGCAAGCTGCCTCTCCTCCACCCCGGATGCATTAAGCGCTTCCTTTGAATAACCGAATGCATCAGCAGCATAGAACCCTGTTGATGATGCAGTGTTGGGGTCTGTTACCGCTCTGCCCGTTAGGCGAAAAGAGATATAATCCGGCAGCAGAAGGTACTTTTGTACATGAAGGATTGCATCCGACGCATGCTTCTTCAGCCAGACTATCTTTGCAATTGTGGATATATCGTTTATGATAGGCGCAGATACCTGCGATTTTAGCTCTTCCGCCTCCCTGAACGCCCGGGCATCGTACCACATAATGGCCGGATGCAGAGGGCGGCCGTCTTTATCCAGCGGCGCAAAGGTCTGTCCCTGGGAGGATACAGACATCGCACGTACGCACACGCCTGCCCGGCTTACTGCCGCGCGGGCAGCATCACGTACGGCGGTATATATCTCCTCAATGGAGCTTTCAGATTGATTGTCTACGGCAAGTTTTGCGCGGCCGAACCCCAGCAGCCTTCCACACTGATCAAACACCCCTGCCTTTGCGCCCGTTCCGCCTATATCCAGCCCAAGGAATGCATCAGCTTTCATAGCGGCTATTCACCCTTGTATCCCATCTCCGCCCATACTTTGCGGGCATAAGCAATCCCCTCGACAGAGGGCTTTATCTCCCCCTTGATACTGGGCCACGGCTGGCCGGGTTTCTTATCCTCCGGGAATGGCGACCAGTCATCATCCTGGTAATTTTTGCGCACGGATTCATCACGAAAGTCCGGCACCTCAAACGGAGCGCCGTTAGCCAGGCAGGAGCGCCATCCCTGAATGCCCACAAGGGTCATATCCAGCCCCCGGTAAACATTAAAATACGGCTGCTCGTTTCTTCTTATGGCCTGCGCAAAATCATAGCTGGTGAAGAAATCTCCGCCGCCGTGCCCTGCTTTCTTCGCCATATTGAGGTGTATTGGGAAATCCGGCTGGTATATCTTCTCTGCAACATCACCCTTTTTGCGATCCCACTCCTCATGCACAATGCGTAGCATCTCTTTGTTGCCGGTACGCAGGTTTTCCATGAGTCCTCTTGTGCCGTGGAACCTATACCAGTTGCCATGTCCGCGCAAATTAATCCCGATAATTCTGGATACGGAACCGTTGCTCATTTTTGCGATTATCACAGATCCAATATCCGTCACCCGTACATGCTGATTCTGCAAGTCTTTTTCCGATCTTGGAATGCTCTGCGCGTTTACGCTTACCGGACGAGTATCAGTAATGTACATAAGTGGACCCATTGCATGAGTGCAGTAATACGTGCTCGGAATATGATTGCGCCAATGCTTCATGCCGGGGGCCAGTTGGTTAAAGATATATGAACTGGTAGGATGAACATACTCACCTTCCGAATACTGAACCTCGCCTATCTCTCCGGCCTTGTAGAGGCGGCGCATCTCCTGGTTATAAGCAAAATATGGGTAGTTCTCCGCAAACATGTAAATCTTGCCGCTCTTCTCTACGGCGCGTGCAAGCCGTACACCCTCTCCCAGTGTTTTACACGCGCTGGTCTCGCTCATCACGTGCCTGCCGGATTCCAGTGCTTTTATTGCAAGCGGCGCGTGCTGATGGAAGTAATTTGCCAGCACCACGGCATCCATATCGTGTTCCAGGAACTTATCAAAATCTGTATAGGTGGAAACCCCAAGCCTGCTTCCGACCTCATTTAGTCGCTCTTCCCATGTGTCGCAGAGGGCTACCAGCTTCATCCCCACCTTTTCTGCCATGCTCGCAAAGTTTGAGCCTCTTCTTGCTCCAACAACACCAACTTTAATTTTTCTACCGACCATCATTAGCCTCCTTTATCGTGTGCTCAAATTAATTACACTCCAGCCCATTATGGAACCGAAGTGAAGTATATCCTGTACTTGCGCTTTGTATACCAGCACCAGGTGATGCGTGCCGCCTGCCCGGCTGTAGGCTTCAAGGAAGTTGCTTACCGGTACAGGCGGACGGAACCAGCCATGGATGCTGCCGCTCATATAATCTTCACCGGTTGCCTCCAGCATCTCTACGGCAGATACTATCAGTGAGAAGCAGCCATCCGGCCCCGGAGCCAGGTTCACCAGCACAGCATCCCCCGCCTTAAACCTGCCAACCGCGGCAACAGGTTTTTTTACATTCGTCCAGGGAAAGGGCAGCTCTTTTAGTTCTGCCTTTTCGCTGGCAATATCCGGGTTCATCTCACCCATGTGGCTTAGGAATATGGCATTATTCTTCCAATCCGGGCAAAACATCTCTGTAAATGTTGTCTCGCGATAGGTACCAGCCAGGGCGCCCGTAAGCGCCGATGTTAGAACATCCCCCTCGCCTGCATACCCCTGCCCGCGCGACATGGCTTTCCCCGCTTCAAGGAATGGCACCGTCGGGAGTCCGAAGGCACTATCTATCGCCAGAAAGTTTACCGTGAACCCATCAAGGGCTTCTTTATCCATCCAGCGCCTCACGGCTATCCCGGCCCTTATGCTTCTTATATGAGATTCACGGCTTATGTTGTGTAGCAGGAATCTACCCTTGTCTTCGGCTAACTCTTTATTCACACACGGTTCGCTGGGGCCTGGGGCTAGCAAGCGGAGTTTTGCCATGTTGCAGCGTACGGTCTCAATGCCTAGCGAATCCTTTAATGTTTCCGGCGGCACTGCAAAGTCACCCATGCCGGCAAAGGGTTCTCCTATCAGCCCTATGCGGGAATTTTGGAGTCGTCCTGCCACCCGTGATGCGCGTGCTCGGGATGTAACCCGGTCAAGCACATCAGATTCCCTCCAGTGGCCGGCTTCTATTCCAAACCGTTTACCGTTTCTGATCAAGAGGTTGCACATATCCTGAACGCCATGAATTCCATGGTTGAACATTATCTCTTCCGGAACCTGGCCGGGGCCAAAATCAAAGGCGGGGGTGGTATCCAAAACAATTATCGGCAGGTCGGTTGATGCAAGTGCTTGCGCCGATTCTAATGATGGCGAGTAGGCCAGATGCAGAGTTACAATACAAGATGCGCCTGAATCTTCTATGCTTTTAATCGCCGATCTAAACTCCCCTGCAAGGCGACAGACAGGCACGGTTGAAACTTCAAGTCCTCTGCACTCAAGCTCACGGGCTATGGTGTTGTAGAAGCCTTCCATTCGGTTGCGCAGGCCGGGCATGCCTTTGTCATAAAGCTCAAGGTAGAGCGGAAGCAGGCCTATTTTAGGTTTGGTCATTGTCTTTCTCCGCCGCATGATTGCCAATCACGAGAGTTGGGAACATCCATCCAGGCAGAGCCGTTTTTTATGGATTCCTGGCTTATAAGACCGGGTAGGGTCATATCCAGAGCTTCGTGGATACCTATAGGCATAGGTTTATCGTTTAATACTGCATCCACAAAATCTTCTATCACCATGTAATCCCCGCCTCCGTGGCCAGATTCAAGGGCTTCTTTAGACGGATGAAGCCATCGCTCCTCCAGAAATTCTTCTTCAAGCTCCTTAAGCGGCATCCATTTCATCTCTTTGGAACGGCTCTTAAGCCATATTTTCGGCTCATCACCCAAGCCACGGTCCGATTCGTAGCAGCCTTCCGTTCCCTGGAGGGCGTAGTATGTCATATTGTGCGGGCGGTTGGACAGCATATCCAACCGTATTTTAACCAGACCGCTCTTTGCCATGCGGCAGAGCATGAGCGTGCTGTCCTCGTTTTCATATATATCTCCATGCTGATCTGTATAGTGATGGCCGGAACCGACACAGGAGACAGATACAACCCTCTCACCCATCCACTGATAGACAGGACCCAAGCTGTGCGTAGGATAGGTACAGCCGTTTATGCCCGTCTGCCAGTGCCTGCGCCATTTGGTAACCTCATTCAGCTCCTTAAGCTCATGGATATACTCGCCTTCGCCGAAGTACATCTCTCCAAACAAACCTGCTTTTGCTATTGCTTTAACCAGCACATTGGGACGCATATAGCAATAGTTTTCCGACAGCATATACCGTGCATTGCTCTTCCGGCATGCCTCCTCAAGCTGCTTAGCCTCTTTAATGGATACTGCGGCCGGCACCTCGCTGATCACATGGATATTCCTTTGAAGCGCCATTACAGACTGCGTTACATGCAGGTGCATGGGAGTCCCAATCACCACTATATCCAGCTCGGCTTTTTCCAGCATTTCTTCATAATCACTGTAGATTGATGATACGCCTGCTGCTTCGGCGGTCTTCTTCAACCCTTCGACATTTATATCACAGAGCGCCGATATCTCCGTGAGCGGATTATGGATAAAGGGACCAAAGAATCCCCCTCCTCTTCCTGCCGATCCTACTATGCCTACTTTCAAGGTTCCCATATGCATGCCCCTTCCATAAATAATACCTGTAGCCTTCAACTCTCTCCTAAGATACGCGCGCAGTTCCGGTACACGATCTTTTCCATCTCTTCATGGCCCATGCCTGCGCTCTTTACTGCGCGGATTATTGCCAGCAGCTCTTCATACAGGTAGTACGTGTACTCAGACTCTTCCTCTGCGCTCTTGCGGTTTTTGTTCCAGGAGTAATCACCGTCCGTAAAGTTTATGTATTTATCGCCCACATGCTCGCGGACACCGCGCATAAGAGTGATGGGAAGGTCCGTACCAAAGAGAACTCTATCCGGGCCCAGCGTTTCAAGGGCAAATTGAAAGACATCTGTATTCAGGTTTGCGGCGGTGTCAAAATACATACGGGTGCAATCCGCAAACGGCGGCAGGCCCTCCTCTGCCGTTGGGAGGCAGTATGCCCGTCCAATATGCGCCACCACCATCTTGATGTTGGGGTAATCATTGTATATCTCTGTCAGTTCCCGTATATTCTCCGGGTCTGCAATACGCCCCCGCCGGGGAAGGTGCAGCATAAGTACGCCGCCCAGCCTGTTAAGCATGGCAAGGTGGCTCTTGGGGAGAAAATCATAGATGCTGCATTCAAGATTCTGGGGGGCAAAATCCGGGTAGGGCTTTATGCCGGCAAACCCGCAGAACATGGCGCTCTCAATAACTGAGGCATCCCACTCCGGCTTGGTTACAACGAGCGCATGGGCTGCGCTTTTGTTTTGGAGAGCTTTATCCATTACATACCGGTTGCTCTGTATCTGGTCAACCTCTCGGCGAGGATGCCCAAACACCAGGATAGAAACTTTCTGCTCCGGCAGAAGTTCTCTGTACGTAGCTTGCAGGTCTTCCCACGACATATCGCTTTTAATTTCCAACGTCCAACTCTCCGCAATTCGCTCTGGCGAAATTGGATCGCTATGATCTTCCAAACCAATATGTACATGGCAATCTATAATTTTCTTCGGCAACCACGGAAGTATCTCTTCTTTGTATATTCTCCGGTCGTTACTGTTTGGCTGAACCATTCTGTCACCTCAGCATACTATTTATTCTATTGCCAAATCAGGTAGCGGCATATCGAGGGTTTTGGCCAATTCTACCCACCTGTTTTTCATCTCTATATCTTTAATAACCGGCCTGAAACCAAGCTTAAGGTAGGTTAATAGGGCAGGTACTCGGAAGTCATCTGTATGAAGGAGCACCTGTAACATCCCCCTGTATTTAAGACGCCGACACACCGCTGCAACAACCGCCGCACCCAGCTTCGTCCCCTTGTGAGCAGGGTCTGCCGCCACCATGTGCAGGTATCCCGTCCCCGCAGGAGCAGTCTCTCTAAGTCTGGCGGTGGCGGTGGCAACCACATGGCTGCCGCAGCATATGAAAATCACATCTTCGGGTTGAAAGTAAGGACTTTGAATGATCTCCTGCCAGCTGCTCCCGACGGCTTCGCTTGCATAGCCGAAAACATTGCTTATTAACTTAATCCAGCGTTCTCCATCGCCGTCTCTGCAGCAGCGGAGATGGTATTCCGGCGGAAGATCAACTTCCGGCAGGTTATTAAGGTCTTCAAGTATCATGGATAGCTGTTCCAACATAACCTCCCTGGAGCTAAATTATAGCTTCCTCCGGCTTCCGGTCTTTGCTGCTTCCTCTATCACGGCAAGCTTCTTCTGCAACTCCAAGCCATTCAAGAGCGACGGTTCTGCAGGAGACCCATCCGCAACGGCTTTAAGGAAGCTGTACAGGCAGTGGACGTGTCCGCGCGTCCAGCCTATCCCGGATTTGGGACTTGGAAAGACCGCCGGCAGTTCATACCGCTGGACGGTCGATATCCTCTGCCAGCCTCTGCCCCCACCAAGCGGAGATTCCGAGCAGCGCATATCGTACGCCTCCAGGTGGTTTGGCTCCATAAGGTTGAAGCGGAGAGCGCCCCTGTCTCCGTGTATCTCAAACCGGAGTTCATCCTCCGTGCCGGTGGCAATTTTGGAGGCCTCTATGGTTCCGTCAGCGCCGTTTTTAAGTCTTACAAGCATTACTACCTGGTCGTCTGCCTCTACCTTAACCATCTTCCCATTAGTACCCGGGCGCATGGGATAGAGTATCCGAGTCTCCGCCAATACGCTCTCAAACGGGCCTATCAGATGATCCATAAGGTCAAAGATGTGCGAGCCTAAATCCTGAAGCACTCCCCCTCCCTCTGATTTAAGCTGCTTCCAGCCCATGGGTTTTGAGGCGTCTACACTGCCGGAATGCAGGTAGGCCGCCCTGAAACTTATTACCTCACCAAGGAATCCTTCGTCTATCAGCTGTTTTGCCCGAAGCGTGGGGGGGTAGAACCGGTACTGAAGAGTCACCTGCCCAGTGCCTTTGTAAGATGCGAGCGCCTTCTCCACGCGAGCTATACCTGATTCGCCCACCACAAGGGGTTTGTCGCAATAGATGTGCTTCCCGGCCTTCATGGCGGCAATAATCTGGTCTGCGTGCAGGCTGTTTGGAGAGCAGATGTTGATAATCTGTATATCATCCCGCTCAACGAGCTCCCTCCAGTCCGCTGTGCCAAGCTCAAAACCGCCGTTTGCCGCCGCTCTCTCCGCCGTCTTCGGAGAGGATGTTGCCACCCCGACAAGTCTTGTTCGCGCAGGCACGGGATCATAGTAGAGCGGCATGGTTCTGTAGCCATAGGTATGCATCCTGCCTATAAACCCGAACCCTATAACCCCAACACCAAAAGTTTGCATAGTTTAAGACTCCTTGTAAATTCAAACCCTCTGCATTAGGTATGTAAAATGCTGGTTATTAACCCCTGCCGTGGGTTCTATAGTATTGCAGACCATCCACCAATGTTTTTAAATTTTCCCATGGAACCCCTGGTGTGATGGAACTTGAACAGCCAAGGAATAAACCTGTTGCAGGCCCGTTCTCAACAAGCCATGCTATCTCTTTGTTTATATCATCAGGTGTACCGTGGGGCAGTGTACGCGTTACCGATACCCCCGCAATTATCAACAGGCTGTTCCCATCTTTGGCCTTCATTTGGCAGATTTTTTTGTAATCCATTCCGTCTTCATACTGGAACCCCTGGAACCCTTGCAAACCAACATCCAGCAGCCGGGGTACCATTTCCATCAGGTTGCCGTCACAGTGCCAAATCATTCGAATATCTGTTTTTAACAAGGGTTCCAGGCTGCGGGCAAAGTGCGGAAACCAGTGTTTATCAAGCCATTTGATGTTTACCAACGTGCCTCTGGAGTCTGCCATATCATGATCCAGCCTGAGGTATAAAGGCAGTCCTGCTTCCGTAAAGGCCCTGGCAACCGCACGGTTGTTTAGTATGGATACATCTGCAGCCAAAGAGAAATGCTTCTCTATTACCTCCGGATATAGCGCGCAGGCCATAAAGTAATTTGCATATCCATAGGTATTGTAAGCAAAGCAAGGAAAAGCTGTAAACCCGTAAGGCGCTTTTAAAATATCCTGACCTAACTCACGTTGAACAGCTCTCTCTGACTCAATTATCTCTTTTACTCTTATATCTTCATTAAACTCCAATAACTCTTTCTGCATCCGGGGGAAAATATATCTTTCCATGTGTTCTATCATAGCTTCCGGGGAATCAATTTCCATGTCGTCCAGAAGTATTTGTGCTGCTCCGGTAGTTACCCCTCGTTCTGTTTCCTCATCATAGCCTTTGTTGCCCATTGTTAATGGATTTAATGGAATATATTGATCTATCATGCAGGTGCCGACAGCCCTCTGCATGGCAAGATATACCTCCTTCGGGTTCTTGCGGTAATCCCCCGAATTTGCGCCGGCAAATCTTTCAATGACAGAGTGTTCCATGGGGTGAAATGTCCAACTTGGTATCCTTTTTGTATGCCTCTGCATAATGGTTTCAAGCGCAAGTTGTTTTCTATCGCTCATCTCTTTCTCCGTGCAAATGCTTTAATGCAACTAGCAGTATCCCAGTTCCTTCTCGGTCTCAGCTATGGATTCTTCTATTATATCCATGCCTTTTGCGGCAACATCTATATCCATTATAATGGGCGGCGACATGCGAAGGATGTGTCCGGCCGGTACCCAGGCAAGTCCCTTTGCAAATGCCTTCTGATATACTAACTTCCCCGCGTCTGGGAACGGTTCCTTCGTGGCGCGGTCTTTTACAAGTTCTATCCCCTGCAGGCAACCCTTTCCACGAACATCCCCCACTATGGGATGATTGTTTTTGATCTCTGCCATGCGCCTGTCAAAGTATTCGCCCAGCATAAGCGCGTTATCAAGCAGGTTCTCTTCTTCTATGACCTCTATGCTTGCAAGTGCGGCAGCGCAGGCCATTGGGTTGCCGCCATAGCTGGTGGAGGCAGATATTTTGTTGATGCTCTCTTTGTACCGCTCCGAGACCAGCATTCCGGTGACGGGGAATCCGTTGCCGAACCCCTTCCCCACCGTTACTACATCCGGGCGGGCATCCCAGTGTTCCATGCAGAAATATTTTCCGGTACGCCCCATGCCGGTGAGCACCTCGTCCGCCATTAGAAGGATGCCCCTCTCATCGCAGAATTTGCGCAGCTTGGGGAAGAAATCGTCCGGCGGGAAGACGGAACCCGCCCATCCCTGCACCGGCTCCAGAACGAAGGCCGCAATGTTCCCCGTGGTGGCGTATTCTATAAACTCGCCGAAGAAGTTGATGTATGCGTCCGTGTCTATATCACCATTTGCCTTTGTAAACATGGGCCTGTAGGGGTACGGACGGGGAACCATGTAGAACCCTTGACTGCGGCCGCCTCCGTTGGTGGCGTTCATTTTGCCGCAGCTCACAGAATGGCCGCTCTTGCCGTGGAAATCCATGAAGCAGGAGATAAACTCGGACTTTCCAGTGGCCGCACGGCATACCCTTATCCCGGCCTCTACGGCAGTAGTGCCGCTATCATAAAGCTGCATGCCGGTGAGATCCCAGGGCTGAACCTGCGCCAGCTTCTCTAACAGCTCCACCTTTACCGGCGTGTTGAAATCATGGCAGTTCATAAGATTTTTGGCATGGCGCGCCACGGCCTCGCTTATCTTGGGGTGGCAGTGCCCCAGCGTGGTAACGTATATGCCGCTGGAAAAATCTATGTATGTGTTGCCATCCACATCTGTAAGCGTTACTCCGTGTCCCCTGTCAAATACTACTGGGCAGAGCGTGACCTGGCTGGAGTAGCCGATCATGTATTTCATCCCTCTTGCGTTGTATTCTCGGGATTTAGGGCCCGGAACATCTGTGACAATGTTGGGGATGCTTGATGGCGCTACATACGCCCAGTAATTATTATTTGCCATGATACACAACTCCATTCTGCCGATGTTCGATTATGTGCTAATTGGTGTCCTAATGCTATCACTAACAGCTGTTGTTGTCAATAGGTACTATCAGCCAAATGTTAAATTTTCTTATAACTAGGCTAACATTCGGATTTTTGGACTTGACATATTGTTTAAGAGCTGTTACTCTTATTGTGCGATTTGCACATTAACTGATAGTTCGCACACAGTAAAGAGGTATATGCATGAACGAACGGCAGGCTAAAATCATAGAATTGGTTAAAAACAATAACGGTATAAACGTTAAAGATTTGGCCGGGCTGTTTGGCGTCTCTCAGATGACTATCCGCCGTGATCTGGACCGCCTTCAGAATAAAGGCCTTATCATCCGCACGCACGGCGGCGGTATTTCTGCAGGCAAGCTCCGGTTTTTGCAGGAGGGTTTTCCGGATTATTCCGTCTCACCATCAAAATCTGCTATAGGTGCGGCGGCGGCAGCCCTGGTATCGGGCGGGCAGACTATTGCGGTAGACAGCGGCACTACTGCACTGTCTACCGCCATGCACCTGTCGCAAGGGGCCGGGATAACGGTGGCGACAACCTCTCTATGCGTGGCGCAGGCGCTCTACGGGTCGGATATAAATGTGCTCTTGCTTGGAGGTTTTTTGCGCAAAAATTTTCCCGGCACTTACGGCCCCATCACAGAGCAGATACTTAAGCAGTTCCATGTTGATATGCTGTTCATAGGCTGTGACGGCGCCGTAAGCAATGATGGATTCTATACGGCAGATATGCACGTGGCCAACCTGGAGAAGGCAATGGTGGGTATAGCCAACCAGGTGGTTGTGGTAACGGAGAGCAGCAAGTTTGGGAGGCGTGCTTTCTCGCGATATGCCACGCTGAATCAGGTGTATGCCGTTGTTACGGACAACGGCCTTTCTGCAGAGGACAGGGCGAATCTGGAAGCAGCGGGTATCTCCGTCATCATGGCAACGTAGTATTCAGAGCTCTCTCTGCCGCCAGAATTTTGTATCCAAACAGCGGCAGGGTTAGAAACTCCGAACAGAACTTAATATCATCACGATAGATGGCTCTCTTCTCGTTGCCTCTGGCTGTTACATGATAACCTGCATTGGGGTATTCCTCTCTTATCGGCCTTGCCATAACACGCGCAGGGTATCATCGAGCATACCCTCTGTCAAGTGTAAAGAGTTGGCCCCCACAACCGCCACAAAAAAGATAATCCAAAGATAAACGTGGCTAGCAGGACTATGGTGGAGCCGGACGGCAGATCGAAGCGGTAGGAAAGGAAAAGTCCGCCTAAAGCCGACAACAACCCTACCAATACAGAGGCCAGCAGCATGCCGCGGTAATTGGAGCTGAACTGCCGACCGGCAGCAGCAGGAATAACCAGCAGAGCGGAGACCAGGACTATACCTACCACCTTGATCGATACCACAATCACCAGAGAGAGCAGAACCATAAAGAGGTAGTTAAGCGGAACGGCTGGAATACTGCAAATGCCGGCCATTTCTTCATCAAAGCTGCAGAAAAGCAGCTCTTTAAAGAAGAGAGCCGTTATCACCAGCACCAGAGAACCGACCACGGTTATCATTTTTAAATCATAGGCGGTTATAGCCAGTATGTTGCCGAAAAGGTAGCCGAAGAGATCGACATTATAGCGATGACTAAGCCCTATAAGCATAATGCCGAAGGCCATATTGGCGGCAAAGAAGATACCGATGGCGGTATCCTCTTGTATTTTACCCTTATGCTTGATCATTCCTATCAGCAGAGCGATAGCCACGCAGAATCCTATAGCCGTCCAGGTTGGCTCCACGCCTAAAAAGAACCCCAGGGCAACTCCTCCGAAAGCAGCATGGGAGAGCCCGACGCCTATAAAAGAGAGCCGCCGCAGCACTACAAAGAAGGAGAGTATTCCACAGACCAGACTGATAATTATTCCGGCCGCCAGCGCTCGCTGCATAAATTGATAAGATAACAACTCTATCATGATGTCTCCCTATGCTCCTCAACCGTTCGATGCGGCATGGTGCCGTGAAAGAGAAACTCTACCTGACAGCCGTAAGCTTGCTTCAGGATGTCGCTGTGCATAACATCATCCGGCTTGCCGTGCAGAAAGAGTTGCTTGTTGAGGCAGGCCACCTGATCGCTGTAAGAGGGTACCAGGGCTATATCGTGAGAAACTTGAATAATAGAGAGCGACAGAGCGGACTGTAGATTACGCAACAGGCGATAGAAATTCTCCTGAGAGCCGGCATCCACTCCACTGGTAGGCTCGTCCAGTATAAGCATTCTGGGATGGATTATCAAACTACGGGCGATCATGATCCGCTGCTGCTGTCCGCCGGAAAGCTGACCGATGGGCCTGAAGGCAAAATTAGCCATGCCTACCGTTTCCAGACAGGAGAGAGCCTCTTCCCTATCCTTTCTGCCGACGGGACGCAGAAGACCTATCTTGCCATATTTGCCCATCATCACCACATCCAGAGCGGAGACGGGAAAATCAGGATCGTAAAAGGCTCTTTGAGCTACATAGCCTATCGTTCCAGGTCTCTTTCGGATAACGCTTTCGGGAGGCAGTCCCATAATCCTGATGGACCCGGCCTGGGGCTGCAGCAACCCCAGGATGGTTTTGACCAGAGTGGTCTTGCCGCCACCGTTGGGGCCAATGACAGCCAGAGACTGCCCCTCTTCCAGCTCCAAATTGATATTGTCCAGAATCACTGTGCCGTCACGAACAACCGTCAGATTATTTATTTCCAGAACTTTCACTTTCCGGGCCCCATAGCATCATTCATTATCTTAAGATTATGCCTCATGAGATTGATATAGCTGTCGCAACCGGGAATGCCGTCTCCCCCCAGAGGATCCAAAAAGAGAACCTTTGCTCCAGCATTCTCTGCGATAGCCCGGGCAGCTGAGGCGGAAAACTGCGGCTCGGCAAAGACGGCCTTTATGCCGCTGCTGCGCACAACAGATATGATCTCTTTTATTTCTCGCGGAGTAGGTTCGCGTCCCGGCGTTTCCTCTATAACCCCTGCCTGCTTTAGATTGTAACGGCGGGCAAAATACGGCCAGGAAGAGTGGAAGGAAACGAACTCCCGAATAACGAACTTCGCCGTTTTTCTCTCTATCTCTTTATCCAGCAACTCTACCTCCCGACGATAGCGCTCTGCCCGATTCCGATAATAATCCTCTCCGGCCGGATCCGCCTCTATCAGTGCTTCCTCTATTTTGGTAACAATGCCCAACACTATGGCCGGATCCAGCCAGATATGCGGGTTGCCGAATTTGCCGTGATCATGGCCATGTTCCGTCTCCTCTTCATGCTCATCGCTACCGGAATGCTCTTCCTCTCCGGTTATCAAAGCGATGCCCTGTGCCGCCGTTACTCTCTTCAGGCCGGAATTGCCGACAGCATTGATAAGCTTATCGGCCCACAGCTCCAGCCCTGCCCCTACCTGAACAAAGAGAGATGCCTTGCCCAATTCACTCACCTGGCCGGGAGTAGGTTCAAAAGTATGCGGGCTGGCTCCAGCCGGCAGCAACAGAACCACCTCCGCTCGATCACCCGCCACCTGGCGAACGATATCGGCCAGAGGGAATATGCTGGCGACCACCTTTATTCCGGATGATCTCTTCCTGTCCGGCAATTGCCTAAAGGCTCCCGGATACCAGATGGCTACTGCTATTAGAATTGCAAAGAACGGCAAGACAAATCTTTTCATAATCCTCCTCCATCGACAGTGATGCAGCTTTGGCAAAGACCCTGAAGATAAATCGTATGGCCGGTAAGTTTGAAACCCGTCTTAGCTTCTATCTGTTTGGATAAGCTCCCCACCAAACACCCTTCAACCTCCTGCACCTTACGACATCCCTGACAGATTATATGATGATGATGAACCTGCGGATCTTCCGCTCGGCACAGTCCGTAATAGAAGCGATTCTCAGCCCCTTCCACCTTGACCAAAATGCCGAGCTGGTGCATCTCTTCCATATTACGATAGACGGTAGGCAACCCAAGGCGCCCCAGAGAGATACGCAATTTCTTCCAGACCTGTTCAGGCGTAGCATATTTACCCTCTTTCATAAAATAGGCCAGAATAGCCTCTCTCCTGGGAGTGATTTTGAATTTACCCTCTCTAAGCATACGTATATATCTTTGCAATCTATTCTCTCCAGATGCCAAAATAGCATAAATGGAAAGCATTTCCATTTATGCTATTTTGACATCCTCAGGCTATGTTGTCAAGCGGCAGGAAAGCTCACAGCTCGCATCTGGAAGCAAGCTGTGGGAAAGGTCAAGAAATGAAAAACCGGCAATAAATTATACAAAGCGCCAGACGGTTATCAGCTATGAGAGCGGGCAGACATGGCCGCTCTCATAAGCGGTAAAATTAGTTCAATACGCTTGCGGGGAGTGATAAAGTAAAAGCCGTCAACCCGAGAAGAAAGCTTTACGATCAAATCGGACATCATCTCCATACCGGCTGCACATTGATCTGAGGTTTTATCATAAGCGGACATACGCTGTCGTACTTCATCCGGCACAGATATGCCCGGAACTTCATTATGCAGGAAATCAGCGTTTCTGGCAGAGACCAGAGGTAATATGCCTATATAAACGGGAATTTTCAGTTCAGAGGCAGCCATGGCCTGTTGCAATGCATCAAGCACGCTTTCCTCAAAAAGAGGTTGTGTCAGGGCAAACTGCGCTCCGGCCTCCACTTTGCGCTGCAGCTTACGTATCTGTCCGTTCAGGCTGTGGATATTGGGATTAAGCGCTACGCCGATGGAGAAAGCAGTCCTGACATCGCTTTTAAGGCGACCGGCATTGAATTCAGCTATCAAACGAACCAGGCTGATGGAATTGAGATCAAAAACGCCGGAAGTATTAGGTTCATTACACATGCGAACAGGATCGCCGGTAACACAGAGCAATGCCCTTATACCCAGCAGATGGGCACCCATTACCGCCGATTGCAATGCCAGGCGGTTACGATCACGGCCGCAAAGATGCGGCAACACAGGCAGCCCTGTCCGTTGCTGCAACAACCCGGCTATGCTGATGGAATCGGGTTGCACGGAGGCCATAGGATTGTCTGCTACAGTAACAGCGGTAGCTCCTTCTTTTTTAAGAGCTTCTACATTGGCAGTGTAAGCATCCATATCCAGATCGGCCGGCGGATCCAATTCTACTAACAGAGGGAATACAGCCCTCTCAATGAAAAATTCCTTCGGCTCCTCAGGCCTTTGCCTCTTTACATCTTTGTGCTTTCCCGGCTTGGAAACGAAGGATAGCCGGGTAACGCCTGGTTGGCCGCCGGCGACAGCAGCAGCTATGGCCTGTATAGTATCCGGCCCCGTGCCGCAGCACCCTCCTATAAGATGGACGCCTCGGCCGGTCAGATCTACCGCCCGGCGAGCCAGATATCTAGGATCAGCCGGATACAGCTGCCTTCCCTCTACCTGCTCGGGGAAACCGGCATTTATATAGGCACTGAGTGGAACTCCGTGGCCGGACATACCTCTGATGGCTGCTGCAATGGATGGTATGCCATAGCCGCAATTTGCCCCCACGATATTCGCTCCGGCTGCACGGCAATGCTTCAAAACTTCCTCCGGTTCTTCACCACCGACCAACCGGCCGCCGGCTTCAAAGGCCATCTGAGCCACCACAGGAATTTTTGATATATTGCCTGCCGTATTCAAAGCTGCCAGCATCTCCGTTAAATCTGAAAAGCTTTCCAGTATAAGTATGTCCACGCCGCCCTCAATCAGGAGAGCGATCTGCTCCTGGAAGATTTCCTGCCGATCTTGCGTGCTGACAGGCTCACCCTCTACGGTAGGCAGAGGGCCGACAGAGCCGGCTACGTAGGCCTTATCCCCAGCAGCTTCCCGAGCCAAACGAACACCGGCCAGGATAATCTCCCTCTGTTCACATTCCGCCCCGTAAATTGATAGCTGCAGCCTGTTAGCGGCAAAGGTATTGGTTTCAATAACCCTACTTCCGGCAGCCACGTAATCGGCATGCAGAGCCAGAACCGTGTCAGGAGAGAGCAGGTTCAAACGCTCTATCCCCCTGTCATGTACAGCGCCGCGGGCAAAGAGCTCCGTACCGATGGCGCCGTCCCCAACAAGTATCCTTTCTTCTATCTCATTGAGAAATCTCTGTCCGGCAGACAAAAAAACACCTCATAATGCAGCAATATTTCATAATCGCCGTTGCATGCTGCTTCGCAAAGGCAGCTCTCCTGCTATGAAAAGAAAAGCAGGAGAAAGCTTCATGCCGAATCATGCTCTCGGCAAGCAAAGTATATCCCCGGTGTTTTCTCATGTCAATGAGTGTTACCTCTTTAACACCCGGTCATATCCCCTTTACGCAGGGTTATCTGAATGAATTAAAAGTCGATTATGCTTGATTGCCTGCTCTTACTCTTTATCTGACCGACTTAACCGAGACATCATGCGGCTTACCGGCAAAGAATTGGGGCATCTCGTCTCACAAACACCGCAGGCCAGGCAATTTGAAGCATTGTATGCCTCTTCCCGAGCCGCTGTTTTCCGGTAACTCTGAACAGCCATCTCTCCCAACCGCAGCACATAATAAGCATTATGAGCCCTTAGAATGCGAGGAATGTTCAGCCCCTGAGGGCATGGGCTACAATAGCCGCATCCCGTGCAAATACCGATACCGGCATCGGCGCCCATGCTCTTGAAACGGCGCACTATCTCTTTCCGTTCAGCCTTTCCCCATCGCGATCGCGCAACAGCAGCAGTATTATCCGTCACCTGAGAGGCTAAGGTCATGCCGCAAAGGGCCGAAGTCATGCCTGGCGTGGAGAGAATAAAATTCAATGCCAGCTCAACAGGACCCGCTATACCCATATCGCCAAAAACCGCCGTCACGGTTTCCGCATTTCCAACCAAAAGCCCTCCGGCCAGAGGATTCATGGCCAGCACAGCGATGCCATGCGCTCCAGCCCAGCGCACTGCCTCCTCTCGGGTACTATCCAATAAATGATAAGGCAGTGTGACCATCTCAAAATCACCTGTCTTTAAAAACTCTACGATCGTAGCTGAATCGGCATGAGTGGTTACGCCCAGATAGTCGAACATACCGGCAGCCTTGGCCCTACGGGCCTCTTCCATCCATCCCCCGGGCTTATAAGCCTCTTTCATCTGGGTTATATTATGAACTGTCCAGAGATGATAGCCGTCAAAATGGTCTGTTTTCAGCCTCCGCCTGGATTGTTCCATCACCTGACGTAACTGCTCGGCACTGCGCACGCCAAAACCCTTACAAGGCTGAAACTCTTCGCCTATCTCCAGGCCGCCGTTTCCCGGGCTGCACTTGGTCGAAAGAAAGATAGCCTCCCGACAGCCTGCAAGAGCTTCGCCTACCCAAGACTCGGAGTTTTCCTCTTCCGATAAATAGCCATAAACCGGAGAACAATCCACATAATTGACTCCGGCCTTCAAGCAGGCTGCCACCGTTTCTATTGCACTCTCTTTATGAGGAAAACGCATACTGCCTAAAGCTATCGGAGATAGTATTTCCCTAATATCTCCCTTACGCAACATCCTTCACCACTCTTTCTGTAAACAGAACCCTCAGGCCTGGAATAGTATCCTCTCCAGCGCCTGATGGTTCACATCTTTAAGCAACCCGGCAAAGTATAGGCCGCCGTCAAAAAATTCATCTATATGATGTGTATCCGTTCCCAGAGCCACCGCCGTGGATGATGCCAGGCACTTCTGTAATAACATACCGTCATGCTTGGACGGGACATGTGAATTGATCTCCAGAGCAACGCCGGAAGCCCTGCACCCTTGCACAATAAAATCCAGCAGATCTTCGGGAACAGGGAGCTTCCGGGCTTCCAGAATTCTGGTGGGATGCGCCAGTATATGAACCTTATGCTGCCATAGTCTCTCCGTCTGAAAAATGAATTCTTGCAGAATTTTATCCTCTCCTGCTTCAACGAGCGGAAGATAATGAACAGCTCCTATCAATACCTGAAAGTCCTCTCTGAACTCCGGATCACAACTAAGACGTCCATCCCTCATAACTTCGGCTTCTATACCCTTAAGCATACGTCCATCAGAGATATTATCCAGCTTCTTAAGATAGCGCTCCGTTTTTTTTAGCCGATAATCACGGTAATCATCATAAATGGCGGGCTCCCAGTACCATTCCCAGGCCCAGGCCACTTCTTTAGGTAAAGCCAGGGCAAAGGCATGATCGGTGACTGCCATACGTTCCCATGGTGATTCATTCAATAGCCGTGCATATTCATCTAACGCCAGGTTCTTATCAGCGCAATATGAAAAATCTTCATCCCCGGTATGATTATGCCAGGTGGCCACTCCGGCCAGCCCTAATTCGCCTTCCAAAATTCTCTCCTATCGTCATGCCCCATGCAAGTTGTTCGGCGCAAGAAAGATCAACCCTACGGCTCCAGGACCAATATGCGTTCCCAAAACACAACTTATATGGCGTATCTCCGGCTCCAGACCCGTTTCACTCTTGAACATAGCTGCCACTTCCTCAGCTGCCTCTGTACCTAGGAAGTGTACCACACTGGCTTTCTCGGGCATCCCGCCGGCCAGAGATAGCTTCACCAGCCTCATCAACGCCTGCTTGCGCGTACGCACACGCTCTTTCACCTGAATAATGCCGTTCTCCAGATAAAGGATGGGTTTTATCTGCAGCTTTATACCTGCCCAGGTCTGAAGCCGTCCTATGCGTCCGCCCTTTTGCAAGTAATCCAATGAATCGACCATGAAATTAGCCTGGGTACGACAACGCAAATCAGCCACCGCTTTTACAGCCTGGTCCAAAGTTCCTCCAGCCCTGGCAATCTCCGCTGCCGCCAGGACCTGATATGCCAATCCGGCTGAAGCCATAGCGGAATCAATCACCCTGGTTTCACGCAACAAAGGCGCTGTAGCTGCTGCATTAGCGGTTCTAGCTGTTCCGCTGAGACCGGCAGACAAATGTATAGACATAACTGGGCCTTCCAGTCGATCATAGCAGGTCATAAAATCACCAATGGAAGGCTGCGAAGTAGTAGGCCAAGCGCCCTGCAAGAAGCGTTGCTGCCAGCCTTCCTGATTCAGATTTTTCATATCCTTGAAACCTTCCAGCCCAAACTGAATCTTAAGTGGAATTACACTTATACCGTATCGTTGCCGCTCTTCCGTATTTAAATCTGCTGTGCTATCGGTAACCACGTTAAAAGAAGCCATTGTTTTCTCCTTTCGGGAAGCCCTTTTCTTATTCCACCGCTATCAAATAATGGTAGTGAGGCTGTCCGCCTTCCACTACTTCTACTTCCGCCTCCGGGAATCTCTCCCTGACAGCCTGAGCCGTCTTTTCCGCGCGGGTAGCATCAATATCCTCCCCATAATAGATTGTAGCCAGTCCCCAACCGGCGGCCATATTCTCCAACAGCCTTGGAAGAACATTATCGGGAGATCGCCCGGCAACTACTATTTTGCCGGAGATCAAACCTATATAATCACCTTTGCGTATTTTAATACCATCGAGAGTAACTCCGCGAACCGCCTTGGTGATCTCACCGGAGGCAATATGTTCCAGCACTTCCGACATGGCCTCCAGGTTCTTCTCCACATCCAGCGAAGAATCAAAGTGCAGCATGGCGGCTATTCCCTGAGCGGGATCCTTTGACGGCACCACACGCACCCTTTTCTGCGTCAACGCTGACAACCTTCGGGCAGCCATAACAATATTGCCATTGTTGGGAAGAATTATTATCTCCGTCTGCGGTAGCTCTTCCACTGCCTGAAGAAGCTCCTCTACGCTGGGATTCATAGTCTGCCCGCCACAAATCACTATCCCGGCCCCCAGAGCGGATAACAGCTCTTCAAGGCCATGACCTGATGCCACAGCCACCACACCGCTTCCCAATACCTGCTTTTCAGGGCTATCCGGTGTCCTCTCCTTTTCATTGGACAACCTCTTTAAAGTCTGGTTGAGCATGTTATCTATCTTGATCCCTTCCAATTCACCCTCGGACGTAGCCCAGGCCAGCACTGCACCCGGATCATCGGTATGAATATGAACCTTTAACAGGCTTTCCTCCCCCACTGCCAGCAGAGATGAGCCCAGCGGTTCCAAGGCCGTTCTGGCTTCCTCTGCATCTACAGCAGAATTTATCATCACGAACTCTGTACAATAACGATGCTCAACAGAAGCCGGCAGGGTTTCTGTTGTTGAACGACCTGTCCTTATCGCGGACAGCAGACCGCGACCAAGTTTTTTCTGCATAATAAAGCTCCATACGCCCTCCAGAAAGGATAGAAAGCCCTGCCCGCCCGCATCTACTACGCCGGCATCACGAAGCACCGGCAGCTGTTCAGGCGTCTCCGAAACAGCCAGCCGGGTTTCCGCCAGTATTATGGAAAGAACTGTTTCCATGTCGTCACCACGATTTACGGCCAGTCTGGCAGCTGCAGCCGCTCGCCGCATAACCGTCAGAATAGTTCCCTCTACCGGCCGCCCCACAGCAGCATGGGCACAGCGATATCCCTCTGCCATAGCTGTAGCCAATTCCCGCACACCCAGCATGGAGCATCCTTTCAATGCTTCACTAAAACCATGAAAAAATTGAGACAAGATAACACCGGAATTGCCCCTGGCCCCTAAAAGAGCGCCCATAGCCGCATCCGACGCCACCTTTTCCACAGAGGCGCCCCGCCTTCTGGCCACCGTTCTGGCAGCTCCCAGCAAAGTTAGATACATATTGGTTCCCGTATCACCATCCGGAACCGGAAAAACATTAAGAGCATCTATCTTTTGTCGCTCCCGCCCCACCCAGACGGCGCCGGCGACAATCGAACGGCGTAAAATATCACCGCCGACTTTATCCAGCACAGGCAAAGAAAATAACCCCTTTACAAAGCCTGCGTGTGCAGACAAAACATAAACTATAGTATTGTATTATACCACAATAAAGGCGACGTGGCGGAATAAAAAGCCAGGGCGGCCATATTGAACTGCTTTGAAGAGGTCACATTTAACCCTTTAACCCTTGATGACCGGAGCCGAATTGAATTCGTGCTCAGCAAGAGCGAGCCGCTCATCGGTTCTGGATATATTTGAAAGCCTTTATTCTCTCCCAGGCAAGAAGCTGTTTCAGCGATAATTCCCTGTTCTATTGGGCGATAACGGTTCTGAATTCTCCAGCTCATACGCTATTGAACTCGCACTTTTTCAAGTGACCGTAGTTATATTGCATGTAAGAGCTGTACAATGAAGGCAGAAAACGGAGCCGGGAGGGTGACCAGGCGATAATCTTTTTGGCAAAAGCAGGAAAACTGCAGAGAAGAGCGAAATACTTAAAGTGGCTGTTGTTTAAGCACTTTTTAAATGCGTTTTAAAATGTATTAAAAATCAGGAGGGAATTTAATGGAAATTGGGATTTACAAAACCTGTCTTGAGTGCGGTCAGGAGGCAGGCAAGAAGGCAGCACAGATTCTTAAAGAGGCAATTGCAAAAAATGGTACCGCCACTTTTATTGCAGCTACAGGCGCATCCCAGTTCCATTTTTTGCAGGCCCTGATAGCAGATTCTCAGATTGATTGGAGCAAAACCAGGATGTTTCATCTCGATGAGTATATCGGTCTTCCAGAGAGCCATCCTGCCAGCTTCCGCAAATATCTTAAGGAGCGGTTTATCAGTAAGGTGCACCCCGGTGAAGTTAATCTGGTAAATGGCGAAGCTGATTCAGAAGCTGAGTGCAAACGGCTCCAGAAATTGATCTCCAGAGAGCCTATTGATGTTGCCTTTGTTGGTATTGGCGAGAACGGCCACCTGGCTTTCAATGATCCACCGGCTGATTTTGAAACAGAAGATGCGTTCATCGTGGTGGAGTTAGATGAAAAATGCCGCAACCAGCAACTGGGCGAGGGCTGGTTTAAGTCTTTCGATGAGGTGCCTGAAAAGGCTATCTCTATGGGCATCAAACAAATCATGAAAGCCAAGCATATTATTTGTACAGTACCGGATGCGCGGAAAGCAGAGGCTGTCCGGGATTGCTTTGGAGATGATAAGGTGTCCAATCTTCATCCTGCGTCAATTCTCAAACAACACCCAAGCTGTTATGTATTCTTAGATGCAGAATCCGGCAGCCTATTACCCAAGAAATAAGAAAGATTAGGGATTATCGGCCGCCCCCTTTTCCCTATGTTAAACTTCATAGCAACTGGGAAAGGAATGTCATGGATATTCTGGAAGCACAGAATCTTACCAAACGGTTCGGCCACTTTACCGCCGTGGACAGCTTCTCCGTTACCGTGGCCGGCGGCGAGATATTCGGCCTGCTGGGTCCTAACGGAGCCGGCAAAAGTACGGTCATCAAAATGCTGACCACCCTGCTGCCGCCGACATCGGGGACAGCCAGGATTGCGAACTGTGATATCGTTCGCCAGTCCGGAGCGGTGCGCCGCCTAATCGGCTATGTGCCGCAGCTTCTCTCTGCCGATGGTATGCTGACCGGCTACGAAAACCTGCTGATCTTTGCCAAGCTTTACGATATTCCCCGCCGCCAGCGTCAAGAGCGTATCAAATCCGCCCTGGCGTTTATGGGGTTGGCCGATGCCGCCGATCAACTGGTAAGCACCTACTCCGGCGGCATGATCCGCCGCTTGGAGATAGCCCAGTCGCTGTTGCACCGGCCACGAGTGCTCTTTTTGGATGAGCCTACCGTCGGCCTGGATCCGGTGGCACGACATCTGGTCTGGAATCATATCACGCAGTTATGCTGCGAATACGACACCACTATCTTTCTGACCACGCATTCTATGGAAGAGGCCGACAGCCTCTGTGACCGCATAGCCATCTTGCATCGCGGCACCGTCCGGGCCGTGGGCTCCCCCGATGAATTGAAACTTTCGTTGCCTCTTGCCGAAGCTACTCTGGATGATGTCTTTGTCTACTACGCAGGGGGCCCCTTGGAGAAGGAAGGAGGCTTCCGTGAAGCATCGAGAATGCGCCGCATCACCCGCCGGCTGGGATAATCCGCTGGCAACTTTGACAAGCGTTCTCTATAAAACACTGGCTATCGCCGAACTGGAGTTACGGAAGCTCCGGCACGATCCCACCGAGCTCTTCTTCCGAGCCGTGCAACCAGCGCTCTGGCTGCTGATCTTCGGCCAGGTCTTCGGCAGAATGAGCGGCACCGGCATCTCGCATTACCGGGATTTCATCGCTCCAGGGATACTGGCACAGAGTGTGCTCTTCATCGCCATCTTCTACGGCATCGCCGTCATCTGGGAGCGGGACCTCGGCATCGTGCATAAGTTTCTGGTCAGTCCGGCGCCGCGCTCAGCCCTGGTGCTGGGCAAAGCGCTCTCTGCCGGTATACGTGCCTTGTCACAGGTGATCATTATTTACATTCTGGCAACCATTATCGGCGTTAATATCAACTGGCATCTGCCGGCTTTGCTGGGCGTGGTGGCGGTAGTGATGTTGGGAGCTGCCTGCTTTGCCACCTTCTCCCTGATCATCGCCTGCATTGTCAAAACGCGAGAGCGCTTTATGGGCATCGGCCAGATCATGACCATGCCCCTCTTCTTTGCCAGCAATGCCATCTATCCTATCTCCCTGATGCCGCGCTGGTTGCAGATTATCGCCAAAGGTAATCCGCTAACCTACGAAGTAGATGCTTTACGCAGCCTGATGCTGTCCCAGGGAGTAAGCCATTACGGTTTAGGTATGGATATAGTCGTGCTTGCAGGCATAACCATTCTCCTGACCGCCATAGGGATTAAGCTTTATCCAAGAGTAGCAACGTAAAATCTTCCTTATACCCGTCTCATTGCCTCCCGGCAAGCCGCTTCCTCCTTCAGGCTGTTCTGTCAGCAGAACAGCAGAGGAATCCGGCAACCCATTACTCAAGAAATAAGAAAGATCAGGAATCAGCGGGCCAGGTTTTACTTCCCTCAGATACTATTTTCATAAGTGCGATAAAAAAGCCTCCTGTACTGGTCAGGAGAGATACCTTCCTGCCTTTTGAAGCGCCTTGAAAAATAATGAGAGTCTTTAATTCCTATCTTTACAAGTAGCTTGAGGCCGCCTGCAAGGAAGGATTCATCGCCCTCAGACCCCTCATTATGCCGCCGTAAGCATCTTCCGTGCAGATCAGGTTGATCGAACTGCAGTACATCTATACCAGTATACCAGCCTCCATAGGGCTAGGTATGATGGATCCTCTCCGGCAGCGGGTTATACCAGAGAGCCACAGCGCCTCCGGCAGTGAGCCAAGATGGCCATGTCGCCGACAAAAGGGTGAATCCTACCGTATCGTTGCCTGCTTCAGCATCGCCGTAAAGTCTCTTACCCTGTCAAGCAGATCGGGCGCAACGGCATTATCTGCTATCAGACGTACCAGAGCACTGCCTATCACGGCGCCGTCGGCCAGCACGGCCACCTGACGAATATGCTCGGGCGTGGAGAGGCCGAAGCCTACGCAGAGCGGTTTATCGGTTATAGCCCGCATCCGCTCCAGCCGAGGGCGCAGTGAGGTGGAGAGAGCCTGATCAGCACCGGTCACACCCGGCCGGGAGACACAATAGATGAAGCCTGAGGTACTGTCAATAACCCTTCTGATCCTCTCTTCCGTGCTGGTAGGAGCGGCCAGCAGAATAGTGTCAAGGCCGGCAGCGACGGCAATCTTCAGCCAATCCCTCCCCTCTTCCGGCGGCAGATCGGAAATAATAACGCCATCTATGCCGTTCTGCCGGCAGTTATCGGCAAAACGCTTCTGCCCGTAAACGAAGACGGGATTGTAATAAGTCATAGCCACCAGGGGCACGCGGGTCTTCTGCCTGACTCCCGCTACCAGGCTGAAGAAGGTCTCCAGATCCATGCCGGCGGCTCGGGCCTGCTGCGAGGCTCTCTGGATGACCGGTCCGTCAGCCACGGGATCGGAATACGGTATCCCCAGCTCAATGATATCGGCTCCAGCTTCTGCCAGAGCCAGGATTACCCTGAGGCTCTGCTGCAAATCGGGGTACCCGGCGGTAACAAAGGGTATCAAAGCCGCTTCATTACGCTCCTTAAGCTCTTTAAAACTCTCTGCTATCCGGCTCATAAAGCTACTCCCTCCGCTTCAGCAATTTCATTGACATCCTTATCGCCACGGCCGGAGATATTCACAACCATCAGCGTATCACGTTCCAGGCAGGGTGCCAGTCGTACGGCACCAGCCACGGCATGCGAACTCTCCAGGGCGGGAATTATACCTTCATATTCGGCCAACAGATGAAAGGCCTCCAACGCTTCGGCATCGGTGGCAGTGATATACTCTGCCCGCCCGGTATCTTTAAGCCAGGCATGCTCCGGCCCCACTCCAGGATAATCCAGGCCGGCCGAAACAGAGTGTGTCGGCAGTACCTGTCCCTGATCATCCTGAATGATAAAGCTACGTGCGCCATGCAGGATGCCGGGGCTGCCGGCGTTGATAGAAGCAGAGTGTTTATCGCCGCTCAGACCCAGGCCTCCGGCTTCCACGCCTATCAGCCGGGGCCCTTTATTCACAAACTGATGAAAAAGGCCCATGGCATTGCTGCCGCCACCAACACAGGCTACCAGATAATCAGGCAGGCGTCCCTCTTGCTGCAGCATATCACGCTCCACCTCACGACCGATAACAGCCTGAAAATCCCTGACCATAGTCGGATAGGGATGAGGGCCGACCACAGAGCCGATAATATAATGAGTATGCTCCACCGTAGCAGCCCAATCCCGCATAGCTTCGCTGGTGGCCTCTTTCAAGGTGCGGCTGCCGGATTCCACGCCTATGACTCTGGCGCCCAGCAGGCGCATGCGATAGACATTAAGAGCCTGGCGTCTCATATCCTCGGCTCCCATATAGACATGGCATTCCAGGCCGAAGAGAGCGGCCACGGTAGCCGCAGCTACGCCATGCTGCCCTGCACCTGTCTCAGCTATCACTCTGGGCTTACCCATACGCCTGGCCAGCAGCACCTGCCCCATAGTATTGTTTAGCTTATGCGATCCGGTATGACAGAGGTCCTCCCGCTTCAGATATATACGGGCCCCGCCCAGCATCTCCGTCAGGCGCTTGGCCTGATAAAGTGGGGTAGGCCGGCCGACGTATTGACGCAGGTAGTAGTCCAGTTCCTCTATAAAGGCGGGATCAGCCTGAGCCCGGGTATACTCTTCAGCCAGCTCTTCCAGGGCCGGCATCAATGTCTCAGGCACATAGCGTCCGCCGAATTCTCCAAAATGCCATTCTTGTCGGGTAGACACCTTTATTTTTCCTCCTTGTTATTTACTTGTTAGCAGCTATATTCTTAACCTCTGCAACAAACTTTATCATCAATTCCACATCCTTAACTCCGGGGCTGCTCTCCACTCCGCTGCTGACATCCACACCCCAGGGATTGACGACGGCTACAGCCCCGGATACATTATCCGGGGTAAGCCCTCCGGCCAGGATAAGGCAAGGGCTTATAGCGGCGGCACTTGCGGCCAGACTCCAGTCGAATCTCTCTCCACTGCCGCCGGCCAGGCCGGCTACCCGGCTGTCCAACAGATGAGCGCATTCTGTATATTCGGCCAACGGCCGTAGATCCTCTTCCATAGCTATCCGGAAGGCCTTGATCACCCGTAGCGGAGACAGCTCCCGGCAAAGGGCCGGACTTTCATTGCCGTGCAGCTGTACGGCGCTCAAACCGCAAGCAGAGGCGGTGCGCCTGATCTCCCCTGCCGAGGCATCCACAAAGACTCCCACCGCCGTCACCAACGGCGGCAGAGCGGATATTATCCCCACTGCTTTTTTCACGCTTACCTGCCTGGAGCTTGCAGCAAAAACAAATCCCAAAGCATCGGCGCCGGCCGTGACGGCTGACAGAGCATCGTCGATATTGGTTATGCCACAGATTTTAACTCTGGTCATTCAGTTTGCCTCTCAGCAAATTTTTAACAGCAGCTCTTTGATCTTCAGCTCGCATCAGGGCCTCTCCTACCAGCACGGCATCAATGCCCTGCTGTGGCAGAGGGGCTATATCTTCATGCCTGAAATAGCCGCTCTCAGCTACCAGAAGCAGGCCCTTGTCATCTTTCTTCTCCCGGTAATGCCCGGCCAGCTTTATCGCCTTGCCGGTATCCACTGACAGAGTAGATAAATCTCGGTTGTTGATACCGATCAGCCGGGCATCGGCCGATAGCGCCTCTTCCATCTCAGCCTCATCGTGCACCTCCGTCAGGGCTGCCAGCCCCAATTCTGCTGCCAACCCGACCAAATCAGAGAGTTGCCCGACACTCAGCATGGCCTTGATAAGCAGCAAGGCATCGGCCCCGGCCAGCCGGCTCTCGTAAACCTGATAAGGATCTATAATGAAATCCTTGCGCAGCAGGGGCAGATTCACAACGGCACGAACCCTGCCCAAATAAGCCGTATTGCCGCAAAAATACTTCTCCTCTGTCAGGATAGAGATGGCCGCCGCTCCGCCTAGCTCATAACTTTTAGCCACCTCTTCCGGGACCGGCTTGCTGCTTATTCTGCCCTTCGAGGGTGAGGCATACTTGAGCTCAGCGATTACGGAGATGCCCGGACAGCTCAAGGCACCGGCAAAGTCGCGGCTGGGCGCCAGATCTCTACAGGCAGCTCTGAGTTCAGCCAGTGAATATCGCCGACAGCGTTCGGCGATTTCACTCTCTTTCAATTTGCGCATAGTATTCAGAAACCCCCCCTCAAAGGCAGTTCCCTTTTTGCTTGCCGCATCGTAGCTCGTAGAGCGCAGGCGGGCTTGCCGTGCCGTAGCTTGTAAACGTAGACATGTGTCTTCGTTAAGGCAATTCATTCGACACCCTCCTTACCTTCTCCAGACAGGCCATAGCCAATCCCCGGTCTATGATCTCCGCAGCCAGCTTGACTCCCTCACGCAGATCACCGACCGTTCCTCCCACGTAGAGAGCGGCTCCGGCATTGAGCAGTGTCAAATCACGAGCCGGTCCTGTCTCCCCCGCCAAAACAGAGAGAGCGATGGCGGCATTGACGGCGGCGTTTCCACCTCTTATATCTTTCGGCTTCAGCCGTTTCAAACCGAAATCCTCCGGGGTTATCATGTAGGTTCTGATCCTCCCGCCGCACAGTTCCGTTACTCTGGTAGAACCACAGATGGATATCTCATCCAGCCTGGGCTCACCATGTACCACCAAAGCACGCTCTGTCCCCAGATTAGCCAGTATACTGGCGGCAAATTCGGTCAGCTCCGGCGCATAAACACCCACCACCTGAGCTACAGCTCCGGCTGGATTGGCCAGCGGTCCCATAATATTGAAAGCCGTACGAATGCCCAATTCACGCCGAGGAGCGGCAGCATGTTTCATAGCCGGATGGTAACGCTGTGCAAAGAGAAAGGTAAACCCTGTCTGCTCCAGACAGACCGAAGCTCTCTCTGGAAGAAGAGCAATGTCAACACCCATAGCTTCCAGAACATCGGCGCTGCCGCACTGGCTGCTAACAGAGCGATTACCATGTTTGGCTACCGCCAGCCCCGCTCCGGACGCTACAAAGGCAGCCACAGTGGAAACGTTGAAGGTGCCGGACATATCTCCGCCTGTGCCGCAAGTATCGATAACGGAACGAGAAGTGAAGAAGGGCACGGCACAACGCCGCATTGCCCGTACAAAACCGGTAACTTCCTTTACCGTTTCACCTCTCAGACGCAGCCCCGTCAATAAACTGCCGATCTGCGCCGGCGTGGCCTCTCCCGCCATGATCTCTGTCATAACTAACTCTGCATCGCTTTCAGAAAGCTGCCTGCCCTCTGTTATATCCCTGATAGCCTTCCTGATCATTGCTCCGAGCCCCCTATCTTCAGAAGGTTTTTTACTCCTCTTTCAGCCATCCTAACGGCTTCCAGCAAAGCCATAGCCTTGTTCAACGTCTCCTGATATTCATGCTCCGGCCGGGAATCGGCCACAATACCGGCTCCGGCCTGGATATGATATCGGCCGTTCTCCCGAATGATAGTCCTGATAGTGATACAGGTATCCATAGCTCCGGAGAAACTAAAATAGCCTATAGCCCCGGCATACGGGCCACGGGCATGCGGCTCCAGCCGGTTGATTATCTCCATGGCCCTGACCCTTGGCGCGCCGCTGACCGTTCCGGCTGGAAAGCAGGCTCGCAAAACATCAAAACGATCCAGTCCGATCCGTAATTTCCCTTGAACGTTGGAAACAATGTGGATTACATGGGAATATTTCTCAACGGTCATGAACTCCGATATCTCCACCGTACCCGGCCGACAAATACCTTTCAGATCGTCACATCCCAGCTCCACCAGCATAATATGCTCAGCCCTCTCCTTTGCATCGGCCAGCAGCTCCTTTGACAGCCGCTCATCCTCCGCAGCATCAGCCCCACGCCGCCGCGTGCCGGCTATGGGCCGTGTTGTTACCTCTCCGGCTGCTTCCGTCACCAGTATCTCCGGCGATGATCCTATGAGCTTCAAGTCGTTAAAAGAAAGGTAATACATATATGGAGAAGGATTCAGAGAGCGCAATGCACGATAAACATCTAAGGGATCGGCTTGTGATGATGTTGTCATGCGATGTGACAATACCGCCTGAAAGACCTCTCCAGCGGCGATCTGCTCTTTGATATTTTCCACCGCCCGGCAGAAATCCTCGCGCCCGAAGGCCGAGATAACAGGAGCTTCTTCAACAGGAGCAACCACCCTCTCCGGCAGTGAATGCCGCAGCTTATCTGCAGTTGCTTCTATCCTGGCGCAGGCTGCCGTATAAGCAGCCCGGGGATCACCCTCGATCAAAGCATTGGAAATAATTTTGATTCGATGCCTGAGATGATCAAATATCAGGATGGTATCCGCTAGAATAAAGTAGATTTCCGGCAACCCCAAGTCGTCTATGGGAGATTGCGACAGGCATTCAAAATGCCGAACGGCATCGTAGCCGATATAGCCCACTGCCCCGCCGCAAAATGGCGGCAAAGCTTCATGTGCTGCAAAGCTGTAGCGATCCAGAATCTCCCGTAGCACCGACAAAGGCTCTTCATCATTTTTAAGCCGGCGCTGAGTTTGCTTTCCTCGGTCGGTTATTGTTATCTCTTGGCCACTGCTACGAAAAACCAGAAAGGGAGAAGCACCCAGAAAAGAGTACCGGGCCAGCTTCTCCCCTCTCTCAACACTCTCCAGTAGAAAGGAGTGCTCCTCTCCACCGGCAATCTTCATATAGGCTGAAACGGGCGTTTCCAGATCGGCTAGAATTTCATGACAGACCGGCACCAGATTGCCCCGGTCGGATAATTTGATAAAGGTTGCTAAATCGGGTGTGTACATAATTCATCCCCTTTCTGAGGGGATGATCTATCGCTTAGTATTTTTCGTGGGGATCGAAGACCTTATCTCCGACTTCGCGCAGCTCATCGCCCTCAACTCGGCGGAAAAAGCAGGAGCGGAAGCCGGTATGGCAGGCGCCTCCAATCTGTTCCACCTTGAGAAGCAGGGCGTCGGCATCACAATCGACGTAAACGCCCTTTATATGCTGGAAATGGCCTGAGCTCTCGCCTTTCAACCAGTATTGACGGCGAGAGCGGGACCAATACCAGGCGCGTCCGTCGCTCAAACTACGCTCGACAGCCTCTTTATTCATATACGCAACCATCAGCAGCTCACCGGTCTGGTGATCCTGAGCAATGGCAGGAATGAGGCCATCCTTATCGAACTTTAACTGATCTGCAATACTCATGACTTACCTATTATAACGGCAGCCAACCATATACGCAAGTTTTTCCCTTCGAGTAGATTTTTACGTGAGGCATCGTACCCTCTCTTGAATAGATTTTTCAATGAGGCATCACGTTTTTTGCTCTGTTTCTTTCATGATCTAATAATACCGTGCTGGTAGAAATTCATTACCTGGCCGGCCCCTCTGGCTGGATATTCCCTGCCAGTGGCGGCGTCAACGGCGCCATGTGAGATTAATTTCCAGCTTCCGGCCTCACGGTAACCAAAAAGAGTCTATTACCCTCCATGATACAGATAAGACCGATAGATTTGGCAAACGGAAGAAAGGGCAAATAATCACCGCCTAGTATCTGCCTGTAAGCTTTGCCGGTTTTACTAAAAATCAGAGTAGCAGGGTTCTCTAGATATGACAAGGCCTGAAGAGACCGCGAGCTGCCGGTTATGCCGGTCGGAGCATAGCTATCAGGAAAACCGACAAACGCCCGGCAAAGAGCTAGATCTCCCTTCTCCAGATATATCTCCCCTTCTTCATGAATAACCATATGCTTTGCAGGCAGCTGTCGTCCACAGAAGTAAATCTTTGTCGTGGAAAGCAAAGGCTCCGAAAGACCGGCCGCCCGCTTGATTATACCCGCTAACAGGCTCTTGTCCGTCGCTCGGGCCAATCCGGCTTCCTCAAGAAGCTTGACGGCGCAAGCATATAAGCTGCCTGTACGGCCATAAACATCGGGAAAGACGGAAAGACGGCACTCTCCAGCCTCTTTATCCAGCGACAACAGCACCGGACGATAGATCACTTCTACCCTGGAACCACGTTTCAACGAACGATAAAGGCTTTGAACATGTTCAGGGTACATACGCATGCACCCATGGGAAGCGGATAGACCTATGCTGTACAACGATGGCGTACCGTGAAATCCGTAACCTGATTTTGACAGGCCGATCCACCTGTCGCCAAGAGGATTATTCTGCCCGGGAGGCACCGGCTTTTCCAGTCCAGCCCACCTGGGAGGATACCAGGTAGGGTTGATGGCTTTGAAGGCGACGTGATAATTGCCGACGGGAGTCTGCCAGCGCAATTCAGGCCGGCCGATGGCTATAGGATAAAAAGTTTCGAGAGAACCGTTCGTAAAGACGTAGAGCATTCTCTCCGGCAAATTCACCACCACTCCACTGCCCTGATATTTCGGCACAATTCGCTGCAGCGGCAACAGCAGCCGCACTCCCGGCCGGCACTCATACATACCCGGGTTGGCACGGCGCAAATGCCAGCTCCCCAATCCATGGGAGCGAGCAATGCTGTAGAAGCTCTCGCCTTCTTTGACTTCATAGAGAAGAGCCCTGCCGGTAAGGCGATTCAGAGGCTGGGCAGCCAGAGGTTGTAAAATTAAGAAGAGTGATAGAATAGTTAATATGCAGCGTTTAATGCTTCTCAGGCCTCCTCGCTCATGATGCATTGCGGCTATTATCACTTCTTATGTAATTATACGCTTATTAAATCAGGACGCAAACAATTATTCTCAGCTATACAGAGGGCCGTCTCTCCTTTCCAAGGTAATTTAGCAAGACGGCCATTCTCTATTCATTCCTGTTTTTCCTCTCCGGATAATCGGGTAATTAAATACACGGCTTTATCTTACACAACGTTAAGGCAAGCGCTTTTACGTTAAAGCTTCCAGGTTTCTCGGAAATTCCGGAATCTTCGGTCCGCCGCTATCCAGAAGCTTGATGGCAGCAGATGCAAAAGCACGCATGCCGTTAGAGCTGTCATTATCATAATCACTACGCGTAATAACAGCGGTTCCATGTGCACACAAGCTCATATTTCTAATCTTTATCGCTTCTTTTAGCCGGGCGCGCCATTCATTAAAGAGATCTCCAACCTTGCTGTCCAGAGCTGCCGCCAGCTCCCATGCTCTGAACAGACCTATTTCCAAAGGGCCGTTATCTATTTCAGGTTTCCAGAAAATATCTGATGGTATTTGGTCATACATAACAGAGGCTGTCGTTATCTTATGGCGCATAAAAAGCTGTGTTTGAGCCACTAATTCTACAGCACGATAATGCCTGGCTGCAGCATCCTCATATCTGCACTGTGCCGCCTGCCTTGCAGCATTACTCAGAAGATCTCTTGCCAGAAGATAGCCACTTCGGCTCTCCCAAGCAGGTCTATCAGATGAAGCTAAACACCCCAACACCTTTAAAAATTTTTCATTCTTCTCTCCTCCCACAGCCCTGAAAAGCTCGAGAGCATATTGATAATCAAATCTGTTCCAGGCATCAAATGCCTGCAAACAATTCACCGCCTTTTGCCAGCTTGAATCCACATCTATTTCAGCGATAAACTCGGCCAACAGATTGGCAGCCGCTGCATATTGAAGCTCTTTCATCAGCAAATTGATCTCTTTCGAAATGTGTCTTATGCGTATTCCAGTAACCTTGGCCGGCCTCAAAGATTCACCCAAAGTCACCTTCGGCAGATCCTGCCTGGGTCCGGTAACAAATTTTATATCTATTATATTGCCATCATCAATTGCTGCCATAGCAAGCGCAATAGACATGGATTTGGTGCCGCCGGTATAATCGGCGGTAATGGTTGCATTCTTATCCTCTGCCCTTATGTCGGCAATACGTTTAACTATTCTGTCATAAGCACTCTCAATATCATCCGCCGGCACAGTAATCAAGTAATCCTTATACTGTTCTTCATTTAACCCAGCCTGAGTCGGTATATTAGGCAAATTCTGTTCCTTTCCATCATCCTTGGATGAACAAACTAAACCCTCTCCCATTATCTGCCGACATGAGCTTTTATTTTCATTGCTGTTATCAGAACAAACAAAGGCCACTCGGTCTGGGTGCCATGTCTTTATAGATGTTACTATCGGCTGGGAAGACCACCCCACAGTAATTATCAGCCACTTCATTTTGCACTCCCTCTTTGCTAAAGATAAATTTTATCGCTCTGCTATTTAGAGAAGCTTTTCAAAACGAACCCTAATTCCAACTTTTTTATTTTGTTTGACAATAAAAAATTCGCACTGCAATCTTCGGTTGCCCTTCAGGAATTTCACCTTCGTTACAGATCATCGCCTTCAAATCGGGCGCTCCATTGGTCGCGGTCTCGCTTCAACAAACCTCTACGTGTTTGCCCTTGCTCAATAGGTTTGATTCGCTCCGAAGAGGAAGGTATTACCGTTTTGACAACATCTGTTGCGCTATCTCTTGTGTGCTTTGCCTTGCTTTGCCCAAGCCTGCTCTTTTGATTTTAGCAAATCAGATGCTCGGGCAGGTTCTCCCTTTTCAAACACTTCACACGGCGTTGGAAGAATCGACCTGGAACGAAAATCATCTACCCTCATGTAATCGGTGCTGGAAAGTTGCGGCCTTTTCTCCCAATTTAAAAGGTGAAACAGCACTTCTAATCGAGCGATTTTCTGCAGGCCGGTCTTGCTCTCATTCATCTTTTCCTGGCTCTTTCGGGCATGAACAAGCATCGCTTCTTCAAATTTCTTAATAAAATCGCTTCCATCATTTTGAAAACTACCGTTATTCTCCCAACATGCATATCTCTTAACTCTATCAATGAGGTTAAGTTTTGATTCTATTTGCACAGTTCCCAGGCCAAGGGGTTTTCCCATTCCCAGCTTGTGAGCACAGCCCTTTGGAAGTTGCAATGCACAGAGCAAGGCTCCCAATTCAATATCTGTTAAATTTTCAAAGCGGATACGTCCATTAAAGGTCACACCTGCTTTAACAGGCTGAATAAGCGTATGTTGAGAGTCTTCTTTAGGTTTGCCGGATTGCAATTCATTCAATAGCTCATCATATTTATCAGATTCTTTAACGGCATCAAGTCCCCGGTTTATGTCCCAGCGGTGCCAATATAGCTTATGACCACGGATAACTGCTTGGTCTTCCGATAGATATGTAAGCAGCTCTTTTGGGGAGCTTCCGTTCTGAACCAGATAATGCTGAAAGCAGGTTATCTTGGGTGAGGAAAGTATACGCGGCACTATGATTTTCTCTAGCCATGCCTGTCTGCCGCCGTTAACTACAGCATCTTCGAAAAAAACTCGCCCTTTAATGGCCAGATCCTTCTTCTTATCAACCATTCCGAACATAGCTTCGGCCAAATCCAGACCGGCATTTTTGATTTTTTGAGGAATCAAATCATTTGGACTATGATCATAAGGAAAACGGAACATCTGGGCTCGGCCAAAAAATATCAGTCCTTCCGGATTTTCATCAGATTTGGCAGAATCATTCGTTAAAAAAAATACCGGTTCGCCATTACATAAGTGGCCTTTACCCCTACGGCAACCCTTCTCGGGTTCGTTTTGCGGAAAAGCAATCTCTTGCCATTGAGTAATCTGGCTTTCACCGTGAAATCGCTGCCAGATCTTATTGGGAATAACAACCTGATGCTCTTCGTCCTGCCCCACGAATACAAAATCATACACCTTATTTGGCACATTGCCGGAAAGAACCAGAGTGCCCTCTTCCAAACCCCTTTGAAGGCTAAGATAAATCTTTTTTACTCGATAATTTATCCGATCGTCACGCTTAAACCAACATTGTTTATGCTGGGCTTTCCAATTAGGATAATCTCTTCCCTCTCGCTTTTCAAGAATATTTAGCCCTAGTGTATTCAACCCTTTTTTACTAATTCTTAACACTTCCTTTGCGGGAACAATAACCCATTGGCCATTATCTTCTTTGACGTACCCTCCGCTCGGCTTTTTATTTTCACATATCATTTTTTTGCGATAAAGCTTGCTGACTCGATCCTTCCCCATATTTCTGAAGAAGGCTTTCTCCTTCGTCACCGGTACGATCTTGCTAAAGGAAAGAATTTCTATCAAGGTTCGAATCATACCTCGCAGGCCGGAGCCAGGGATTAAAGGCCTGCCATCCGGCGTAGTGAAAGGCTCCGATTGCAAACGCAGCTCTCGCTTGTTCCAATCCTCATCGCTTTTGGTTATCGGCCCACGAATAAATAACGGCGTTAGAGTTTCAATCGCAAGATCAAGCCACCCACTGTGCGTTTCCGGTACAAAGTGATCATGCTCAATCCTTTGGCCATTGACTTCAATACCATTATCCAGAGTGTAAACAGAATTGGGTAAAGGAACAAAATTGTAAGGGGCAGTGGCAGTTTTTTCATTTGTCGGATTAGTATGCATTAACAGCCTCCTTAAAAACTTCTACAAGACGCGTTGCAGCCACGCGAACTGCACCAGTCTTCCTGTCCTGTTCAAAGTAATGTCGCACTTTCAAGCGAAGCGGCCAACGCCCATCATCGAAGTCCTTTTTCTTGCATTCCAAAGGAACGGCCTGCTCCATTCCGCTGGCTGTTCCTACTCTAGTAAAACCCTCTCTAGGCTCTCCTATGATGCGATCTCCTAATAGAATACGCGTCTCACTTCCCGGCTGAACAGAAGAAGCCTTCTTTTCAGCCGGCTGATTGCACATCAGCCGGCCGGATAAGCTGCCATCTGCTTTCCAAAGCATTATTTCACTTTCAGAACCAAACAGACGAAGTTCCAAAAGATTGGAGCAGGAAATCTGGGGACATAAATCTGGAAATGCATTGGTGGATAGCTGCCAACATCGCCTGGAGCTTTCATATCTTCCCCATGTCACACCATCATGACAATATGCCAAGAGCCAAGAAAGAGTATTAACGCCATCTTCCATTTCTTCTCTTTCGAGCACTTGTCTTAGAACAATCTGACACGCTTGATTATCCAGCCTCTCTATCCTGCATCCTTCAAGCCGGTTCACAAAGCACCTCCGTATAAAACTTCTCTATTTCTTTATTCAAAAAATCCCTATCATCAGCTGCAACCTTAAGGTCCTCTCCAGTAACCCTTACCTCTCTTTCTGCCCTATCACCAAAACGAATTTTAGCTGTGCCTTTAATTACTCCACGGCCTATGGAACCTGCGCCACCCACATTCAGATCACCGGAAAGCAGATCTTTTAACAATAACAGAAGCAATCCGGCCTCCCCGGATAATGGTTTTCGCAGCTCCAGGCGTACCGTTGTTTTTCCATCATAATGCGGTTCTTCATCAAAGAGTGCACCTTTGGTTACCCCTTGCGTAAACCGATCAATACGAGTACGGGAAGGCCTAATTCGCACTCCATCCGTGATCACGTTCTCAGAGATTTTCAGGCGAGAAGCGGAGGATTCAACCTTGATATTTTCTTCCAATCGCGATCCGAAAATTCTCTCAATCCAGCCCTCCGCATCATTCTTTTTATTGCGAACAATACGAGCAATTCTCAGCGCTCTATTCCTCAGCACGCCGGCCAAACTTGTGCCCGGTAAAATAGACCGTCCGCCGGAAATAAGATGTACCGCATCCGGAGCATCAGCTGTGACTGCCGGACTACGCACCAAGATCCCTCCAGAGAAAGATAGTTTCGCCTCAATAATTATCCGCTGCCGCTTATCAGGGAGCTCTTCCTGGTTAATAGATGCGTAAGCATTACAGCAAGCCTTCCATGGAGAAGAATGAGCCTCGACATCGTCGCTTATAGGGGTCAGAGCATCTGCAGTCAGATAATTGAGCCAACCCTCTTGTGAAGCCAGATCATACCGAATAGCACGCCAATTTTGGGCAGCAATCGCCCCTAATCCCCTGGAGCGCCTCATTCCAAGAGAGACCTCTCCTTCCGCTAAGCCATTTAACGTTTCTGCTAAAAGATTGATTAATTTAGATTCCCTGCCGATATTCGAGATTATCAATTCCACCCGAATAGGAAAAACCGTCCCTGCCGGGAGTACCTCCATATCAAATTTCTTATGCATCTGGGCTGTACCACTTGCCGGTTCAAGAGCAACGCCATCACGGATTTCCACAGCCATACCGTCCGGCAATCGCCCCAGGGAATCAAAAACAATCAAAGGGCTTTCTATCCCTTCATGATCACACATGGCTGCACCGAACAAAGCAGCTACGTCCGCAACCTCTTCTGATCGGTATCCACCAAGAATATCAGCCAGATGGCTGCGCAATGCACCGGCCAAAGATGTTCCCGGAAGCAGAGGCACGCCATCTTTAGAATCTCTTAGCAGGGGCATATCAATGGCAACATCCGCAGAGCCTCCCAAATGAGTAGCCGTTTTAAGCATAATCTCGCCAGTGACAACCCAGCGAGCAATCATAATTCGTATATTATTGTTACACCCTGATATCGATGCTTGATTACTCATCATCGGCCTCCTTTTTCTTGTTCCTCAGGGCCATAGCAGAAAACAGAGCATCAATGAGGCGAACAGATAGCTCTTCTGATTTTGCGTGAAGAAAATTCATTGCGGATTTTTCTGAAATGAGATGGCCTCGTTGCGCTATCACCGATGTCTGCAGCCAATCAAGAATTTTATTTTCATCAATCGCTTCCATCAGCCATTCAAGTAAACTGTGTTTTCTGTTTTTCCATTCTATAAAGCACCCATTCAATTGATCCATGGCAGCTCGTTTTAAGCATTTGTCCTTATCCCCTTCTTGCAACCAGTCCTTAATGGTTTTCAGCGCTTTTTCAGGGTCATTTCGCAAGGGAGTTCGTAACCGTCCCAAGAGACTGGAGCTGGGAAGATTTTTCGCACTTTTTGCAATTGATAATGCCTTTTCTTCGATCTGCTTAATGATCTGCACATCGATAATACGTTTTTCGATAATAGAAACAAGTTGCGGCGGATTTTTGCCTAACAGAAAGCTTGATAAAGCTTTCTTCTCCTGATGTAGAAAGACCTGCGGCGAAAGTCCTTCTTTAAGAAAAAGCACACGGCCGTATCCTTCCTCTCTGCGCTCCCCCAAGCCTTCATGCTCCACACGGTATAGCTCATCAATTAAAATCGGCTGTTTTGCCTTAAGCACAACAACTGAACCGGCTGCTACAGCTAGAGCCTGGGGTGTTTCCAGCCGCCACTTACGGTTAAATCCGCCAACGGTTGCAAATGCCCATCTGCTGCAAACCCATTCCACTTTATCTTCCAGATACCGGCTGATCAATACCTTTAAAGCACCGGGGTCAATCTGTCCCGTATCCGGATTACGCACGATGCAGGCTGAGGTCAAAAGCAAGCGAAATTTCATATCCGGTTCAATATCACAAGTTATAGGCTGAAAACCGTCAGTTCCAGCTCCTTCAACCTCATTTTTTCGACTTTCGTCCCATTCAATTTTAGCCATGCCTCCATAGCCTGCACGTTTGGATCGCCCTACGAATATCTCTTCTTTTAATAACGTCTGAACTCGCTTAGCAAGTTGCTCGCATTCCTCTTCGGACTCTCCGCGTATCTGAAGCAAACCTTTGAAAGATTGACCGGCATCAAGAGATTCAAAGAAAAAGATTGCTCCGTGATTACGTATCTGCTTATCTTGCCCCAAATAATCCCCTTTGCTATCTCGTTGATGATGAATACGAGTACTCCTTTCGGGTTGAACCAGAGTTAGGCGAGAAGACCCAATGGTAAGAAAATTCTCTGCAGGTGCCACCAATTGCTCTTTCGGCCAATTTACAACCGCATTCCCTTCTAGCGAGGGATATGCAGCGAGATCTCCGGCAGCAATGTTTTCAAGCCTTTTTTGTGCCTCCTTTTTCAGCCGCACAGAGACCGGTATCGGTAAGGCACGCCGATCATTCTGAGCTGGGTAGGCATGCAGATATCGAACTTTACCACCTAAAACCAGCTCGTAAAATTCCTCTTCTTTAACATTATCCGTACCCGAATTACCAAGACGGCCAGCCATTGCACCCCGTATAGCGGCACCCGGAATGAACGGCAAACATAGAGAACTGTTTGGATCACCTCCTAAAGCCGTAATAACGGCCGGAGCACCTAATGTCAAAGTATAGGGCAAGTATCGATAACAGCTCACTTTGCTCCTCCTCTTGCTAACTGCCTGGTTTTTTCTAAATCGCCGTTTAGCGATAGAAGAATATGGCCGCGGCCACGGTTGCGAGATAATCCAGCATGGCGTGTTGCCAGCAAAGCCAAGGATAAACAGCGAAGATCATCAGAGCCGGGGGCAGCTGTCCAAAACAGAGGAGCTTGAAGTCTCAAGCCTCGAATAGCTACACGAATAGAGCGAAGAGTCGTTTTAGCCGGAGCACCGGTTTTACGCTCCTCAGAGGTCTGCTGACGAATATCGGTAAGTGCTTCTAATATAGCCTGCCAGGAAAGAGGATGGCTGCCCCGCCTTTCCGCTGCTTCAACCCATATTCGCGTATCATCTTCAGCCACTATCGCATTGCCGATCCATAGAATTGAGCCTTTCTTCATATCTGCTTTCAGACCAAATACCCGTTCTGATGCCTCGGCCAATTCTAAAAAGCAACCCTGCATGGAGAGCCAGGAATCACGCAGAAGACCCTGAAGTGTTTTGCCGCCTAAAAAAGGAAGGCCAAGGTTATCATGTTCTATTTCTATATCTACTGCCCCTGCCGTACCTTCACCCTTGCTGAAAGTGGAATCAGAAAGGAGCTCTACCTGTATGAATTGCTTCTGCCTCATCGCTTCTCCTCTCCATTTCTTAGATTATTATCATTCGATTTCAAAGCAAGATTAAGATGTAAATCCAGCAACTCCAGTGCGTCTAAAAGAGGCGTGCGAGATTCAGCCCAAAAACCGTTCTCGATTTCCTGCGGCAGTTGGAGCTTGTTATCTATCACCTGCCATGTTTTAAGCACTTTTTGGATAACTTCCGGCCCCCCTCTTATCAGCTTGCAGAACGACTTTACTTTGTTTCGTCGTTTGGACCATCGCGTGCCCCGTAAGCCGCATTGAGAATCATCCAAAAGCGTCTCTGATAACCATCTCCAAGATTCTACGCTCTCTTTGTCTTTGTTAGCATTCAATCGGTACGGTCGGCAAGTAAGCTTATATCCATTTATTTGGTATTGCTTTTCACGGATGCTGGATATACTTTCACCCGGACGGCTACTTCCAATGTGCCAATCCAGAGCACATCCGGAATCTTTTTCTTCTTTTAACATGCGCTTGGCAGATGTGCACAGGCTCTCAGCTAATTTATAAGTCCGGATAAATGGTGCATGAGCACGAACAATAGCAATCCCTGCACAAGCAGATATCCTTCCCAGATGAGGAATATTGCTTTTGTCAAATACTGAAAGTGCTGTTTCCGCCAGAGCCAAAGCAATACGACCGTCACAGACAAAGGTCAAATCATCGCCTCCGAGCAGAATAGGGCGCAAGGGAAGCATCCAACCGCCATTAACTTTAGCCAGCCGAAAGCTTAATTCGGTAGGTTTTCCGATCATCCATATTTCTTCATCCTTTTTTTCCGTTGCTTGACAAACTCGGTTCACTATATCTTGAAAGGCTTTCAAGCCCAAGCCGTCAATAGCTTGCGACCATTCTCGGTATTCTCGTTGAACATCCTTATCTTCTGCTCCCTCTTCAACCTTTTTCGACAACCACCCAGCGATCTTCTGACCCACTCCATTTCCATCAATATGTACTATGCCGATTTGGCTCGTTTCACCATAGGTGCGGCCAAGGTGATCCAATTCCAGAGGAAAATTAAATCCTGAATGTGCATATAAAAATGGCATCCACCTTTCACAGGCATTGCTGCTCTCTTCTCGACGCTTTAATACTCCTGCAGAAAGCGGAGCCGTCAGGTCATTTCTGTCAAACCCTGTTGCAGGCAAACCGGTTTCACAGCAAGCCGCATTTACAGATAGGCCTAAAAGAGGCACGCCTGGAAGATATTCGGTTTTAGCTTGTGCCAATTCAATTTGAACTTCCTGGAGTACCTCTGCTAATTTGGCATCTTCAAAAGGCTTATGTACTACAGCAACTTCCAAACCGGGCACTCTGTCGTACAGACGGCGAGTATAAATTGCTGTAAATTGGCGAGCCTCTTCAATAGATTCGAATTTCGCAATAACATTGCCGCCTCCAGCCAGAAATATATCCTCCTTTGGGATAAGATCTTGTAGTGCGCCATCGCTGGAAGTGCTCCAATACACCAACCATGAACCGGCCACTACATCCTGCAAACGATTGGTAGAAAAGACAAAACGCTGTACTCCCATTACATCAAGAGCAGTCAAAACAGGCATATTCTCCCTCCTATCGAGTGATGACCGAATCCGATGCAATCCAATCCTTAAGAAGTTTCGTGTTCCGCTTGCCGCTGTACCCTTCCCAATCTTTCAAATCATCCAGGTTAAAGACTTGCGGTGTGTTGGAAGCATCCCAAATATCTTCTATATCTTTGCGCAGCTGCCCCGCATACGAGCCGTTAGAATCACTGCCATGACATAGGCAAACCAGAGCAGAACGAGCGAGATCTCCGCCCAGCTGACGGGCACGTATGGCCACTTCAAAGAGCTTGGACTTACACAACTTCAAATCACTGGCTGTAGTGCAGGAAATCACATAAAGGCGATGCTCATAAATAACCGCCAGGTCTATCTCAAAAGAGCGATCATTTGCACGTATACAGTTAACGCTAACCGATACTTCATTTCCTTTCAGCATGCCTCGCAATAATTCGCTACACCAAATTTCAAGCCAACCCCCCTTGAAAAAGGCAGCTACCTTTTTGCGAATATCTTTACTCCAGCCGTCTTCCGTGAAACAGACAGTGCTCAAATCAGTATCCAGCAGCTTCTTCAGCTCCTTTCCGAGATTTATGGCGCTTGCTTCTTGGCAATTATCATAGAGCTCCTTTGCATACTTCGGTTCATTGCAAACCAGCTTCAAAATTTTGTCGGCTAACTCCAACTCTGAAATTCTGCCGGCATCCTTAAAAATCGAAGAGAAGGGGGTCTTCTCCTTTGCTCTTTTTTTAATACCATGCAATTTAAGAATATCATCCAACTTTAGCTCAAAGCTCTCCGTCGATAATTTGATTTCATAATCATCATCGAAGCGTAATATACCCTTTCGCTCATCCAGATACGAAGCTTGTTTATCCTCACCACCGGCGTCTTTAAAGGCCATTCGGGCATTGGCCGCCATAATTTTCGTACCGCCGGTGTAATTCAGATGAATATTTGCCGCGCGAGAAGTCTCATGAAAAGTCTTACGAAAAGCCTCATGAAAAACTTTGTATGTTTCCGTCGCAACGGTCGCTTTCCGCACACATATTTCATCTATGGATGAATCTGCCAGCTTTTCTTTCAGCCCATCTTTAAGGTTGTCCTTTATTTTTTCGGTTTCCGGGCTATAAAAAAGTATAATCGATCGGGGTTTAAGAATAAGAGAGGTTAGATAATTAGGAAAAGAGTTGGAGCCTACAAGCAGAAAAAGACGATCGCAGGGCCTTTGTTGCTTAATCATCCGTAACACCTCTTTTAAAGGTTCAATTTTATCGCATTACTATAACCGAGCTGTCCAGTAACGATACTTTTGCCGAGAATGTATAATTTCCAAGCTGGTATCGCTAAGATCAGCAGCATTTCTATGCCATCAAGTATCGCTTAACCTTCTTAACGGTAATCCCTGCACCCAGCTTTTTCGCTGGATACAAAGCATCGTTTACACTTCTCCGCTTTCCTTCTGCTTACTCATAAAAGAATACGGTAAAGCTAATGATAAATAAAACTCCTATATTCAATCTTAGCAACCAACCAAGCGCTAAGTCAAATTATTTAAGAGGTGCTTGCATCTACCACAATTTATGGTGCTTGAAGTTACGGACGTTAATTTTTGACTCTCATGCTAAATTTTTTACCGCCATATATTGGGAATAATTAAGATTTTATCAGCGATAATATGGGTGCTGAAATGAATTATTGAAATGCTTTGGCTCGTGTAGAAGAATGGCCAAAGTTCTGCTAAAAAACAGGATGCGGCTGAATGGCTGGCTATAACCAGCCATTCAGCCGCATCAGAAGCTCTGCTTTGAAAATCAGCAAATTGAATATTGATTGATCGCTCTTACTTCAGCCCCGCTTTGATACTGGCTGCCAGGGCTGCTGCTTTGGCGACTTCATCCGGCTTGCCCTCGTAACTATATATCCATCTCAGCCCCAACGCCGCTTTATATGCCTCTAGGCTGCCGGGAGCTTCAGCTATGACCTTGTTGAACAGCGCTATGGCTTTTTCCAGCTGACCGAAATTCCAATAAAGCTGAGCCTGCCTGCGCTTACCTTCGACTCCTTCGGTTTTCTGCAATGCCTCCTCTTTGGACTTATAATATTCAGCTCTCTGCTTGGCCTTTTCAATCAGGGCATTAATATCGGCTATATCAGTACTGCCGGGCGCCTCCTTAGCCAGCCTCTCCTTGCAGGCATTGGCTGCAGCTAAAGCATCGTTAAAATTAGCTGTCATCAGCTGCGCCTCTACCAAAATAGTAGTAGCATCAACGGCCAGATCAAGAGGTGGCTTCTCTTTGAGAATCTCCTCTGCAACGGCAGCTGCTTTTCGTATGGATGCCAGATCAGTACGTCCGAGAAGGGGCGTGGCCTCCTCCAATCGTGTTTCCAAAGATGTTCCTTTGGCTTGAACAGAAGCAGTCTGCCATATCGTATGTCCAAAGTTCGATACACCGCACACTGTCAAGAATAGAACTGTCAAGCCCAAAGCAAGTCCGAGCAAAGATTTTTTCATGCTCATCCACGACCTCCTCGCTTTATATGAATTATGTGAATTTTGCATACCGCAAAACAACTTATCAGTTGATATAATCAAATGATAGCATCAGATAGCACATTCAGCAAGCAAATAAAATCTAAAGAGGCAGATTGGCATCAGCATCCAGAAAAAGGGAATCGCTGTCGCCGCGCAGATAGCGAAAATGAGCCACAGAAGCAATCATAGCTGCGTTGTCGGTACATAGAATTGGAGCTGGTATATGCAACTCTATGCCTCTTTGCTCAGCCTCTGCTGCAAAACGCTGACGTAATTCGCTATTTACAGCCACGCCGCCGGCCAGCAGCAGCCGCTTCACTCCTTTATCATCACAGGCCCGAAAGGCCCGCTCTGCCAGAACATCGACAACGGCTCGCTGAAAAGAGGCCGCTATATCCTCAGGCGGAACATCGGGATGGGATTGAAAATACCGCAGCACGGCGGTCTTAAGCCCGCTGAAGCTGAAATCGTAACTCCTCTCTTCCAGCCAGGCTTTGGGGAAATTGATAGCTTCGGAATCACCCTTGCCGGCCAACCGATCTATGGCAGGGCCTCCGGGATATCCCAGGCCCATAGCTCGGGCAGTCTTATCAAATACCTCTCCGGCGGCATCATCACGTGTCCGTCCCAACACTTCAAATTTAAGATGCTCCGGCATACGGATGATATCCGTATGCCCGCCTGAAACCACCAAGCAGACAAAGGGAAATTCCGGCTGTGGCGATTGCAGAAAATTAGCATATATATGCCCGGCCATGTGGTTTATTCCCAGGAGAGGCAGGCCGGAGGCCAAAGCCATGGCTTTGGCGGTGGCGATACCCACTACCAAAGCTCCCACCAGCCCCGGCCCGTTGACAACGGCTATGCCGGTTAGATCATCCAGTTTTATAGCGGCTGCCTGCAGTGCCTCCGTTACAACACCGTTCACCAGCTCCAAGTGCTGCCGAGAGGCTATCTCCGGCACTACGCCACCGAAACGCCGATGAATATCCGCCTGAGAGGCAATAATATTAGAGAGCATCTCGTTTCCATCACGGACTATGGCGGCGGAAGTTTCATCACACGATGTTTCTATGCCCAGCCATAAAGAATGTCCTGCCGGCATTCGGCGGCTGTTAGCTGTCGTTTGTTGCTTGTTGGCTTTCACATTCATATCTTCGATTTTTACTTCTGGAAACCGGCTTTAAGCCTTTCCAGTCCTTCCTCGAAATGAGCTTCATGTATCGGACCTGTCCACATAACTATAGCATCCTCTCCATTATCGGAGTAATAGCCCTTGCGCATGGCTATATCCTGGAAGCCGAATTTCCTGTAAAGACTATGCGCTGCATTATTGCTCACTCTGACTTCAAGTGTCATCCATACGGCTCCTCGCTTTCGAGCTGCATCAATCAACTGTAACAGCAGATGCTCGGCCACATGGCGGCGGCGATAATCAGGATGAACTGCTAAAGTGGTTATATGCGCCTCATCCACTATCAGCCAGAAGCCTGTATAGCCTATCAACTTTTTATCTTGTTCAGCCGCCAGATAAGTAGCCAGCGCCGGCCTTTTCAGGTCATTGATAAATGATTGTACAGGCCATGGTGTAGGAAAGGAGAGGGCTTCAATACTGCATACCGCTTCAAGATCGTCCTCCGTCAGGGGACGTATGCAAATCGGTTTATCGACCATTGCAACGGAGCTCCCTTTCAGCGGATGATTGCCTGATATAGAGAGGCGCCAGGGGCTGGATATTGCGGCCTATCGGGCGCTCTCCGGAAGCTGCCCCGATACGAGCAATCTGTGATGCCCGAGGCCAGATATTCTCCGGCAAAACCGGCTTGATTCTATTTCCTAAAAGCTCTTGCAATATATGGCCGCAGGCTGCTGCTCCATCTCCGGCCAGGACTATGCGTTCTCCCGTTTCGCTCAATCTCTCTGCCAGTGTTTCTAATTCCGGAGCCTCGTAACCTCCCAAGCGGTAAAGGCGTCCGGGCATTATCTCCGTTGCCGCCGGTGATTGAGCGGCAGAATAAAGAGCGGCATATACCCTGTTGTGCCGAGCATCTATCATGGAACAGACAAGCCCTTCATCCGGCACAGCCGCCAAAGCCAGAGCATCAAGGGTAGGAACCCCCACGGCCGGGCAACCCAGAACCTGAGCCAGACCCTTGCCGGTAGCCATCCCTATGCGCAGACCGGTGAAAGATCCCGGACCGCGACCGATAGCCACCAGGCCCACATCCCTGATACCGATGCCGGATCGTTCCAGCATCCAGGCAATGTTAGGCACCAGATCACGCAACTGTGTCATATATCCCTGCAAGCTCACCTCCGCCAGCAGGCCCTGATCATCCATCAGAGCTATACCGGCAATTCTGGTGGCTGTATCTATTGCCAGCGTTATCATGCCATCCTACCTTGCAATATCCATTATTCTTACAATCTCTTCCAGAAGCTGTCTGTAACGGCTACCTATAGCCCTGAATTCCAGACAACGCCCATCATCGATGTAAGTAAATCGTATCTCCAGTCTCTCTTCAGGCAGAGAGGATATGGCTCTGTCTGCCCACTCTACCAGAGTTATACCCCGACCGTAGAAATACTCTTCGCATCCAAGAGCCTCTACCTCACGGGGATCCTCCAGACGATAAAGATCAAAATGATAGAGAGGCAGGCGCCCTCGATACTCTCTTATCAAGGTAAAAGTAGGGCTGGTTATACGCCCTTCTATACCAAGGCCTGCGGCCACACCTCTGGCCAGAACCGTCTTGCCGCTACCCAGCTGACCTATCAGGGCTATGGTATCGCCCGGCTCAGCCAGCTCACCTATTATCCATCCCAGACGAAGAGTGGCATCCTCGTCGGGACTATACCATTTGTAACTGTTCAATATAAGCTCACTCTTCTTGTATTAGCTTTTTAAGCTGAAGCCTCAAGCCTGTCGGCTTGCACTCAGGCCAACTGTTTTAGCCTTTTATTCAAAGCTCTTCACCCATAAGGTTTGCAGCTTCAGCTTAAGCATTCTGCTTCAGTCTTTAGCCCTTGCTCCTTAAGTTACCACAAACCCGCCCCCGGCGTCTATGATATCGCCACAAAGATAAGCAGCATTACAAACGTTCTTGAACCCTCTGTGTCTTAAGAGCCTCTTCATATCTTCTCCGTACCGGTAAAATGCTCATAACCGCCGGCCAACAATTCCTTTATTTCTCCATTCGGATAGCGTATGCTTATACCCGGCTCTGCCTTGATACGACCAACCTCTGTCAGCCGAATATCGAGTTCATTGGCCTGGGCTATTATCTGCTCTGCCAGAGCATTGGGAACGGTAAAAGCCAGTTGATAATCTTCACCGCCATGCAGCGACAGCGCCAGCGGATCTACTCCGCAGGCTTCTACAAAATGCCTGTAAGCATCGGAATAAGGCAATTTATCGGCATAGATTACCGCTCCCACGCCGCTGGCGTGGGATATTCTGGTAAGATCGCCAGCCAGCCCATCGCTGATATCTATCATTGAGGTAGCCCAATTGCGAGAAGCTATTATCCGCCCCTCGTTCAGCCGAGGTATGGGCTCCATATGAGCATCTTCCAGAAAGCGCTTATCAGCAGCCGGTATTTCGCAATTTCGGCCGGTCAACAACGCCAACCCTGCCGCTGAATCGCCTAGCGTGCCGGTAACTAATATCCGATCTCCCGGTTTGGCTCCCTGTCGAGAAACCATCATGCCCGGCTCTACTTCACCCAGCAGAGTAAGAGCAATGAATATCTCTCGGGGAGATGAAACGGTATCTCCGCCAATAATACGGGCGTTGAATTCATCGGCACAGGCCTGCAGGCCACTGTAAATTTCATCAGCATACTCTATATCCGTATCCTCCGGCAGGCCCAGATCTACCAAGGCAAAGGCAGGCATGCCTCCCATGGCAGCGATATCACTGACACTGACGGCCAGCGTCTTCCATCCCAAACGAAAGGCATTGGTAGTCTGCCGTGTAAAATGGATGCCCTCAACCAGAGCATCCGATGTGGCCAGCAACAAACGGCTGGAATCACTGCGCACTGCCGCCGCATCGTCGCCTATACCCAGCACCACTCTGGGATCATGATCGCTAACCCTGGCTGCCAGAGTACTGATAAGATCAAACTCCCCTAATTCCGACAATCTCACCGGAACCACCTCCTTAAGCGTATTCATGAGGCAAAGATCTGACCCCTTTCACTTTCTGTGAGACAACTTCACTTCAAGCCTTGTCAACAATGGCGCTTCTATTTTCAGCCCGGATATCTCCCGTAAAGCCTCCATTACCTCATTCGGCTTGGCTGTGAGCTCTCCGGACAGCTTCAACCGCATAAGCAATCTGATATTGCCATCCCGGCTACCACCATCCTTCAGCTGCAGCACGGCCGGGCGGATATTCAGCCGACGCTCTCCTTTTTTGCTGTGCCGAAGAATGAATATCTCATCTTGCTGCAAAAAGAGTTCCAGGATCGGCTTCAATCCATCGATCAGAGTTTCATGCCATCGGGCCAGATACTCGGCCTGATCCAGGTCGGCCATCAGAGACGGCCCACCAATGGCTATGCCGCAAGCAGTGCTAAAGCGCATGCCTGCAGGCAACACAGAGTTGATATGCTGCAGAAAATTATCAGGAGATATCTCACTATCAAACTCAATATCCACCAGCTCCCGCTCACCGGTAATGCCAACAGATAACGGTGAGGCAAAGGCTATCTTCTGCCGGGGATTGAAACCCTGCGTCCGCGCCACCGGCAACTCTGCCCGACGCAATGCCCGCTCCAAGGTCCGCAGGATATCCAGATGGCCGATATAGCGTATTTCCTCTCCTTTACAGAATTCAGCTCTTAGACGGTACATTGGCATCACCTCCGGCCAGCTTCGCTCTTCCTCTCAGCGCCGGACAGACGCCACAGGTAGTGCAGCGTCCCCGGCGGCAGTCCTCCGTTACCCGGCCTTGCCGGGCCGCCTCGTCCTCACGTATCAAAAAAGGCTTATCCACGCCGGAGCTGATATGGTCCCAGGGCAAAACTTCATCATAAGAGCGTGGCCGGCTGCGGTAAAAATCGGCCTCCAGGTCGCATTCCACCATGGCCTGTTGCCAGAGATTCCAGTGGAAGAGTTCAGACCAGGCGTCAAAGCGACAGCCCAGGTGCCAGGCCTTTTCTATTACCGCTGCCAGACGCCTGTCGCCACGCGACAGAATACCCTCCAGCATGCTGGTCAGAGGATCGTGCCAGCTCAATTTGGCACCGCGCAACGTCCTGTCACGGAAGAAAAAATCCTTCAGCAAACTCTGACGAGCCAGCAGCGTAGCCTCATCTATCTGCGGATGCCATTGAAAAGGCGTGCCTGGCTTGGGAACAAAGGAGGAAACGCTGACGTTGATCCGGACAGCCTTGCCGGTTATCCGGCGACCTAACTGCAGCAGTTCGCGCGTGACATCGGCTATGCCGCACACATCCTCCTCGGTTTCAGTAGGCAGGCCGATCATGAAATAAAGCTTGATGAGATCCCAGCCTGCCGAAAAGGCTGCCCCGGCGGCAGTCAGCATATCCTCATGAGCGACGTTCTTGTTGATGACATTGCGCAGGCGTTGCGTGCCGGCCTCCGGCGCAAAGGTCAGTCCAGCCTTGCGTACCGCTTTCAGGCTCTGGGCCAGGTCTACAGAGAAGCTGTCTATTCGCAGCGACGGCAGAGAGATATTGATGCCTTTAGCCTCAAACCGCTCCCTCAGCTCTTCAATCAGCGGCCCGATACAGCTGTAATCTGCGCTGGAAAGAGAGACCAGGGATATCTCATCATAGCCTGTGCTGTGCACCAGCTGCCCGGCTAATTTTACCAGCGTATCCAGACTACGCTCGCGCACCGGACGATAAACCATGCCGGCATGGCAAAAACGACAGCCTCGGCTGCAACCGCGCATGATCTCCAGAGTGATGCGGTCATGCACCGCTTCTATGTAAGGCACCACCGGCGTCGTAGGGAAAGACACCTTGTCCAGATCCAGAATAATACGCTTCAGCACCCTGGCCGGAGCTCCCTCTTCAGGCGTAACAGCGGACACAGTGCCCTCCGAAGTATACTTTACCCGATAAAGAGAAGGAATATAAACGCCGGGCACTCCAGCCAGATAGCGCAACAGAGCCAACCTATCCAAACCCTGGCGCCGTCCTTCGGTTAAGGCATCCATTATCTCTCCAATGGCCTCCTCGCCCTCACCTATCAGAAAGAGATCGAAGAAATCAGCCAATGGCTCCGGGTTATAGGTGGATGGTCCGCCACCCAGCACCAGTGGATATTCCGGTCCACGCTCGACAGAGCGCAGCGGCATTCCGGCCAGATCCAGCACTGTCAAAACATTAGAATAGGTCAGTTCATGTTGAATGGTTATACCCAACAGATCAAAATCAGCCAAAGGACGCCTGCTTTCTAAAGCAAATAACGGCACTCCTTCAGCCCTCATCTCCGCTTCCATATCCGGCCAGGGAGCATATGCCCTGTCAGCCAGTGCATCCGGTCGGGAGTTTACGATGTTATAGAGTATTTTCAACCCCAGATGGGATTCCCCCACTTCATAGATATCGGGATAGATCAGCGCCAGGCGGATTTGTACCGCCTCCCAATCTTTACGGCCGGCATTCCACTCGGCATCGGTATAGCGCCCCGGCTTCTGTACACGAGGAAGAATACGGTTCAATTTATCCTGCACAGCAATCTCCTTGTCGAACTAATGTAAAGCGGCTCAAAAAACAGTGTTATGGCTTTCAAACGGCTTTATTATACCCTATATAAGGCAATATCTGCATTCCGTGCCTATAAGCCCGAATTTGCTATGTCTTGACAGCAGGCATACGGATTGTAACATCTCCTGAGCAGCGCTCTTGTTTTATTTAAGCGGCAAGCCGTAGAGTAGCCCGGCCTGATGCAAATCCTCGATGGCCATTACCTTTCGACAGCCGGGCAGATCCTCCAGCATATATTTCCCATAGGAACGCTGCAGGATGCGGTTATCCAATATAGCCATAATGCCTCTGTCGGAATGGCTGCGAATAAGCCTGCCCAGCCCCTGCTTGAGTTTTATCTGCGCCTGAGGAAGAGCATAATCCATAAACCAGTTGCCCCCGGCGACCTTGATCTCTTCCACCCTGGCCCGATGCAACGGATCGTCCGGAGAGCTGAACGGCAAGCGATCTATAATGACACAGGCAAGGGCCTCTCCTGGAATATCCACACCCTCCCAGAAGCTGTATGTACCGAACAAGCAGGATCCCGGAGTATTTATAAAGGCTTCCAACAGCCGCTCATTGGACATCTCTCCCTGGCGCAAAAGAGGCCATGACAGCTTGCCGGCAAGCGCATCGTAGACGGCATTCAGTGACCGATAGGAAGTAAAGAGAACAAATGCCCGGCCGCAGCTGATCTCCAGAACGGAGGCAATCTCTTCGGCCAGGCGCTGATGATAGTCCGGCATGCCGCCGGCAGGGTCGAGCCTGGAACTCAGATAGAGAATAGTCTGCTCCTCATAATTAAATGGAGAGCCGACGATGATCTCATCCACCCTATCGGATAAGCCAAGAGCTTCCCGTATATAAGCAAACGATCCCAATGCCGACAGAGTGGCTGAAGTCAGCACAGCGCTTCGGACATCGCTGAAGAGATGTTCCCTAAGCATGGGGCCGACCCGTATCGGTGACAAATAGAGCGCACAGTCAGGATTACCGTAACGCCGCCCCTTTTCCCCCCAGCGGAACCGGTCCTCTCCGCACCCGGATAGAATTTCCGTTAAACGATCAAGATAGTTGCGCAAAGATACCGTCACCGTTTCACCCTGTTCTCTCATAACAGCACTCCCGGAAGCGGCACAGATTCGTCTTAGCTCATCAATCTGCAGCTCCAGGTCCGCCAGCGACTCAGGAGAGCCCGCCTCTCCGTTGCCATAGCCCAGATCATCAAAGAAGAAACTCTCCCTGGCCGTGAACTCCATGAAAGGAGCATAGACCCTGGACAAAAGCAGCTCCCCGGCCTGCGCCAATTCCTCCAGAGAGCGTCCTCCGGACAGGCGTCTCAGGCGTCCCAGAAGCCGTCTACCCTCCAGCAGCGAAGCCTCAAGGCTCATAGCCTTAACCGCTACTTCTTCCAGATGATGAGCCTCATCGAAGACCACCAGGCTGTAATCCGGAATGACATCGCTCTCGCCTTCCCATATGCGGCAGGCCAGATCGGTAAAAAAGAGCGCATGGTTGACTATGATCAGATCGGCACCGGCAGCACGGCGTTTGGCCCGGAAAAAGAAGCACTTACGATGGTAAGGACAGCTCGAGCCGCGGCAACTTTCACGCTCCGAAGCTACGGACGTCCAGGAAGATGTCTCAAAATCCAGTTCAGACCGCTCTCCATTACAAGTAACTGCAGCCCAGTCCCAGAGCCGCATAAGAGATGAGTCTGTCTCACCCCAGAGGTCCAATTCACTCCTGAGACGCCGGAGGCAAAGATAATTGGCCCGCCCCTTTAAAAGCGCCCATTTCAATTCATTACACCCCGCAGCTCTTATAGCTGCAGGCAAATCGCGCTCGGTCAACTGGCTTTGCAGGTTGAGCGTAAAAGTGGAAACAATCGCTCTTTCTCCATCTGCTATTCTATCAAGTAAAGGAATAAGATACGCCAGAGTTTTACCTACACCTGTACCTGCTTCAGCCAGACAATGTCGCCCGCCATCCATGGCTATCGCTATAGCAGCAGCCAGCTCCTCCTGCTGCGGCCGGAACTCGGCTCCCGGTAAAGCTCTTTGCAAAGCATCGTTGAACTCCATGAACTGTATTATAGCCCATGAAAAATTAAAGGGAAACAATTTTAAATATAGAATTATTTAATTGAAGAGTTTAGCTGTTTAGAAAGAGGAAAGGCCAACACCAGATCCCCGAAAGAAGCTACTTTAAAAGGAGAGAGGTCTTATGCAAAGATTTATTCATCTATTTATTATTCAGGTATTCATAGTATTATTATCCTCCGCTTCATCTCAGGCAGTTCAACTGCGCTACAACCTAGCAGTCGGCCAGAGCTACGCCTACGATTGCACCATCGCGGAAGAGGGAATTACCGGACTGAATATAGGCGGGCAGACCCGGAACATGACCACCAGGACCGACGGCAAAATCGGTATGGTGATGACGGTCAAGGAGCTGACTGCCAGAGATACATTCCTGCTGGAAACTCTCTTTGATGCTTTCAGCATGAAGATTTCTGCTCTGGGGCAATCGACATACCTGCCGTCATCGGCCGGTTTGAAGGGCAAAAAGATGGTCGTGGAGATGGACCGTCGCGGCAAACTGACCAAACTGGAAACGCCCGCTTTTCAGGTGCCGGATATCTTCATGAACGCAGACAGTCTGCTGGAAAACGTTTTACCCAGCCTGCCGACAGCGGATATCCAGCCGGGGCAGAAATGGGAAACAATCAGGCGCGTGCCGCTGCCCCAGGGCGGCAGCATAAATGCCGCCATCGCTTACACCTTCAAGGGGCAGCTAAACGTTGACGGTACAGAGTACTACAAAATAGAGAGCGTTATCGATATCCCGCTGGATATGGCATCGTCTTCAAGTATTACATCGGCCAAAGCCGGCGCCGGAGAGAAATACGTTGTAAAGACCTCCACCCTTTATGAAACGACCACCATGATGCCGGTAAGAATAGACAGCTCCACCAAGGTAGTAACCAAAATCGACGACCTGCAATCAGGCGGAGCTACCAGCACCGATATGGATATCAAAGCGACCATCCTCAAAAGGAAGAAGTAGCTAAGACAGAATGTCAAGCAGCGCTTCGGCGATTACCGTATATCCGGCCTGATTGGGGTGCACCGGCTCGGGACAGAAGATATCCGGATGGCGATACCGCAAGTGCCGCTGAAATATTTCGTGAGTCCGTATCAGCAGAGTATCGTACTTGCGATGCATCTCATGGACAACATCGATATACTCCGGCAGCATCTCCAGCACCTGGCTGCGCAGGCCTATGCCGGTATCGTCACGGCTGATATAGAACGGCTCCATAAGAATAACCCCGCCTATCAGCGAGGGGACTATTGCAGAGAGTAGCGCATCATATATCTTTCGGTATTGCTCAGGAGTCACCGCTTCCGGGCCTCCCTGCAGTACGCGATGCAAATCGTTAATGCCTACCAGAATGGAAAGCCAATCAGGCTGGAGAGCAACAGCGTCGTCATACCAGCGGTTCTGTAAATCCTTGATGGTATGGCCGCTAATGCCCTTGTTGATATATTCCACCTTAAGCTCCGGGAAACGGGCCATAACCTTATCGGTAAAGCTTTTGACATAGCCGTTCCCCAGAGGATAGCTCTCCCCCCGGCGCCCACAATCCGTAATGCTGTCACCGATAAAGAGAAATTTTTGACCGTCCTTGATTTTCAAGCCCCCCATTGATATTATCTCCCTTCGGGCATGCTGTCGTTATACATAAATGTTCTTGTTCGCTGTAAAAACTCTATCTCCTGCCAACTTTCTTCAAAATCTGCTTAAAGAATGTGGGGCATATGCGATACAGCGTGGTATATTAAAGATGGAACCGTTTCACTGCTCGCTTCTGGCGGTCTCTTTATCTTCTCTCAGAAGGTAATCCTTGCACCGGCACAGCCCTTCTTCCACTTCCGGCAATCCGTACTCCTTATGCCAAGATTCATACTCCACCGATACATAACCCTCGTAATCCATCTCCTTCAAGCTTTCCAATACCCAGAGAATATCCAGTTCTCCCTCTCCCAGAATGGTGCAGGATAATCTCTGCGGCGCAAAGCCGTCCTCACCAAAATAATGCGGATAGCCATCTTTCAGATGCACATGGACAATATGCTCTTTTTGCTCTGTAAGACCGCTCTTATAATCCTCCAATGCACCAAAGAGATTCCCGGGTTCATAGATAATCCCCAGATACGGTGAACCTACCTCCCGGCATACGGATACCGCCTGCTTAGGTTTACAGGCTATACTGCCGCCATGGTTCTCCATTCCCAACCGGATATTTCTCTTTTCTGCATAGGCGGTCACTTCCTTAAGGCACGGCAGGATAACGTCTCTGATCTCCTGTAAATCCTCTCCATGTCCGGGGCAGACCCTGATTACTGCCGCACCTACTTCAGAAGCGAGGTCTATCTCTCTTTTAACCTTCTCTATCTCCTGCTTTCGTATATTTTCATCCGGACTATTAAAGTTATACCCTCCCGATCCAGCCAGGGAACATATACTTACACCACATTTGCGAGCGGCTTGCAATACTTCCTGCCTTTGACACAACGCCATATCTATCGATAGATGAGCATCAGGACTATAAGTAAGGATATCCACGTAATTGAAACTGCTCTTCGCTATAATCTTGAAGGCTTCATCCGCTCTCTTATGTCTCAAGCCTATGCTGCATACAGAAAACTTTAAAGATATCATTAAATCCTACCTCTCAAGTTTTAATAGGTGTGAATATGAACATCAATAATTCGCATATATTATTGTATGTTTTTTATATTCCAAGCAAACGCACACTATTTTTCCAGGCTATTTTCTCAATAGCTTCCTCCGGCAACTGCCGTGTTTGGCGCAGGTCCTGAAAAAAGGCCACGATTGGCGCAGTCTGGCTAATATCACTTCTACGGCATGAATCGGTTCCAAAGAGAAGTTTATCCTGAAATTCATCAAGAAACTCCAAGCCGAAAGCCGGATCACGCGTAAGTCCGTTATAGCCGCTGCCGGCGGAGGTATCAGCCCATAAATTGGGATATTGACGCATCAAGCGCGGCACAGCGCCACCATCCCGTACGGGACCACCAGGATAACCAGCACGCTGATCGGCAGGTACATCCGACGATATCTCCGCCCAGAAGGTCGGGCCATGACCGATGAAAATTGTTTCCGGACACTCTTGCAAGGCATGCTCAAGCCGGGGCAAACCGTAATCATCGCATAGCCCATAGCTGTATGGCCCATCTTTCATATCGAATAATATCGGCAGGTCAAACTTACCTGCCTGACGGTAAAGGTTAAGAGCACGGGGATCGTCGAAATTCAGTTTGGGCAGCATCTCGCCTATCCCTTTGCAGCCACGTGCTTTGTATTCCTCCAAGAGGCGAGTGAAATCCATATCCGGATGATTACCCTGCCGTGGATCGATCAGACAGAAGGGAATAAGTCTATCCGGATAACGTGAACATGCATTAATTACATCTTCTGTATTGCATTCCAGATAAGCGCCTTCCGGATGTTCACTCAGAGGCATTACACAACTCTTATCGATTCCCCAGGCATCCATTTTGGCAATCAAATTGGTAACATCTACAAACTCCTGCCGGTCGGATAGAATACGGCCGATATGACCATGAATATCTATCAGCATTGTGGTTCTTTTCCCTTCAATATATTCAACATTTAATCCGCACCCTTGATAACTATGGTATTTATTTCCTTCTCTATGCTCTCCAGCGCC
>DHPR01000016.1 GCA_002410925.1 bacterium UBP13_UBA5359 | reverse complement strand
CAGAAGGTCTGCCTCAGCCATAGCTGGATCACCGTATCTGGGCAGAGCCACCAGCCGGTGCGATATCGCGCCGTTTTTGGCTTTTTGTCGTACCAGTGCCGCTACCGAAACCACCCGACAGAGTACCGTTTTCAGATATGGCCGTGGATTTTCCTCTGAAGCGCCGCCGGCCTGGAACATATGCTCCAGCACATCTGCGTCAGGTATTTCCGGGCCCAGGTCGTATACACGCCTTCCGGTGGGAATATCGGGAACCCATTCAGCATCTATGGCCCAAACTTCATCGGCTATGAACTTGATCATCAAATCCTCCATGTAATCGGCGCTCTTACGGCAGCCGGTCATCAAGCACAATCGCTTAATCAATTCTTATCACGGTCCTTGCCTGCTTGTCAAATGGAGTTCCAGACGATGGTCTGAGAATGGCCGCTACAGCCTGTCCAGGAAAGTATTTCTTGCTGGAAAAGTTGAAGAGGGATTTGTATAGTGGTCTTGATTTGCAAGGTGGGCCGATATCCTTCTGAAGGTATCGGCCGGGCCTCTATAACTGAAAGCATCCAGCAGATCAGCCAGCAGCAGATAGTTGCTTGGATTGAGAGGTTCTTTGTTCAAGGCATATACGGCCAGAGCATGTGCTTGTCGCAGGTTTCCCCGACCGTTTCCGGCAATGGCCAAAGCTCGAGATGCCAACTCTTCTGCTTTGCCGGCAGTTATATGCAGCGGCCAATCGGACCGCCGCAGCCAACTGCCAGGCATTGTAATACTGCGCCCTTTCGGTGTCAGTTCAAGGGCCAGCTGCAACATAGTGCTCTTCTCTATTTCTCTATAAGCTTCGGGGTAATCTCGGTTGAAGCTCAGGCTCCCGAAGTGAGCCCGGTAATGTAGCAGCGGAGCTTCTACCATGCCGCACCGCATGCCGGCCCCGCACATCTGCAGCCATAGGTCGCAATCCTGATATAGAAGCAAGCCCTGTCTCCATGATGATACGGCATAGCATTCCCTCCGTCCCAGAAAGCTGGGAGCCGACAGGAAATTGCGCCGTAGCAGCTTGCGGAATACTGCCTCCGGCTTGGGACTCCGTTTGTTGAAGATGGAGAGCATCTTGCGCTCCACCAGGGCTCTGGCCTCACCGATTACCTTAATCCAGGTAAACGACATATCCATGTCCCGGCTACGAAGAAATTCTACCTGCCGTTCTGTTTTATCAGGCTCAAAGATATCATCCTGGCTGGCTGAGCCTATAAACTCCCCTCTGGCAGCGGCAATGCCGTTATTTCTGGCATGCGATATCCCCAGGTTTTTCTGTTTGATAACGGTCAGTCTGGGATCTGAAACGCTCTGCAACGCATCTTCCGTGCTGTCTGTGGAACCGTCGTTGACAACTATTAACTCGATATTGTCGTAGGTCTGGCTGAGAATGGATGTCACAGCTTCAGCAATGTACGCTTCCCCATTATAGGCCGGCAGTATATAACTGACCAGGCCCGGCTTATATCGGTCCGGTTGCGAGACAATCTTCATCTTCCTCTATACCCTTCAATACCGGTACGTTTGATGACGGCCGGTACTCCTGCCGCCAGGCAGCTATCGGGAACATCTTCACGTACTACGGCTCCGGCTCCCACTATGGCATTGCTTCCTATCGTTACTCCGGGCAGGATAATGGCTCCCGCACCTACGTAAGCACTATCTTTGATAATCACACCGCCGGTGGTAACAGCCGCAGGGGAGAGGGTGACGTAATCGCCGATGATATTATGGTGCCCCAGGGAACAACTGCGATTGATAATACAGAAACGTCCTATTTGCGTTCCTGATGCAATCACTGCGCCGGCGTTGAGCAGCAAGCCGTCTTTTGCTGTTACTGTCTTGGAGATGCAGGCGGATGGGTGAGCAATCTGTGGGAAACTGCTGAAGCCGGCGATGATTGCTTGTTGTATTATAAGATGCCTGTAATGGGGCGTGGTCACGGCACAGGCGCAGTCGCAGCATTTATATTCATCCGGCAGGCCGGATAAACCGGTAGTGATGTATCCGTTATATGCGGGCAAGGGATGACCGTTCTCCAGGTTGTCTATAAGAACGGCGATCCTGTACCCGGTTGCCTCCGCAATCTCTATGACCTCTGCCGTATAAGATGAGGCTATGCCTATTATGCAGAGTTGCTTGTCTTTGGTCACGGTTTTTTCAACCCCAATATCTCTCTTGTCTGGCCTGGAGTGCTCACCGATCTGTCTGATAACCGTATCAGCTCTGCCGTTCTCTCTACCAGATCGAGGTTGGTAGCCGGCCTGAGCCTGGCTCTGTCGTAGTAGAGATTATCCTCCAGGCCTGTTCGGATGTGCCCGCCGCAGGAAATAGCCAGCATGGTACAGTCCAGCTGAAACCTGCCGATGCCGGCCACTGCCCATATCCAGTTGTCGGGAATAAGGGTAAGGAAGTGTGATAAGGAGTGAGGCGAGGCGGTGGAGGTGCCAAGTGATCCCAAAAGGATATTTACGTAGGCCGGCTCAGAGAGAATGTCTTTGGAGATCAGATAAAGAGCATAATTGAGCATCCCCGGCTCAAAGACCTCCAACTCTGGCTTGATGCCCTGTTCCTGCATCGTTGCGGCCAGACGCACAATGGTATCCGGATTATTGACGGATGCCTGTTGCGGGAAGTTCATGGAGCCAAGCGTCAGGGAGGCCATATCCGGATGGGCATCACCCTGAAGGTAGAGGACCCGGCTTCTCTTCTCATAAGACGGGTCCAGGCGCCCGCTGGTACTGACGCAGATTACGGCTTGAGGACAGCGCTCTTTGATGTCACATATCATCTGCCTGTATATCTCCGGGTCCGGTGTTGGGCGCCCCTGCTCATCACGCGCATGTAGATGGAGAATGCCGGCACCGGCGGCATGGCATCTCTCAGCATCGGCGGCAATCTCCAGTGGAGTCAAGGGTACATGCGGATTGTGCTCTTTGAGAGGCACCATCCCAGTAAGGGCCAGGTTGATTATCAGGGTATCGGCTTTATGGGGCTTCATGGCTCAACTCTTCCGTGAGCAGAGTGCAGATATATTCAATACTGCTTTGCTGCAAGTTTGGATGCATGGGCAAGGAAAGAATTTCTTCTCTTACTCGGATGGATATCCTCAGGTCCCGGCATCGGATATTGCCTTCGCCGTATTCGTGCGCCAGCTTGGGATAGTGAATCATGGCTGGAACCCGGCCCCTCTCCAGGGTGGATATGAAAGCCGGCCGTTGCTCAGATCTAACAGCATAGATATGAACGGCGGATAGTGCCTGTGCCGGGGCGAAAGGCCGTTTGAGGCAATCCGGTAGCAGTGCATTATAGGCGGCAGCTGCTTTTCGCCGGGCGAGGTTGCGTTTTTCCAATTCTTTAAGCCTACTTCTCAATATAGCTGCCTGCAATTCATCAAGCCTGCTGTTATATCCGGTTATCTGTCTGCCATCGATATTTTCGCTTTGCATGGACCGTAGACGGTATAGCCTTTGCAGAATCTGCGGATCGGAGGAAGCCACCATTCCGCCGTCGCCTATAGCCCCGAGATTTTTGGTAGGATAGAAACTGAAGGCGGCGGCATGTCCGAATGTTCCAACTCGCCTGCCTTCAATAGCGGCGCCGTGGGCCTGGCAGGCATCCTCAACCACAATCAATCCATGCGCTTCGGCAATGTCACAGATACGTTGCATATCACATGGAGAACCGTAAAGGTGTACGGGCACAATCGCTTTGGTATGGGATGTAATTCCTTCTATCAGGGCATCCGGATCCATGGTCAGCGTATCATCCACATCCACCAGCACTGCAACGGCTCCCGTTCTTAAAATAGCCAGCAGGGTAGGATAGGCTGTAAGCGAGACAGTGATAACTTCATCTCCCGGCCCTACCCCCAATGCAAGCAGCGCCAGGTAAAGCGCATCGGTTCCGCAGGCTGTGCCGACGCACCCGGAAACGCCGAGGTAGGAGGCGAACTCCTCTTCAAAACATGCAACTTCAGTTCCATTGATATAGTGCCTTGATGTTAAAACACGGCGGCAATCAGTCAGGAGCATATCTATCTCCTGTTTTCCGCCTGGGCAGACATCGTTGAAGTTTATCGATCTATTCAGGAGTGATCACCTCCGTATCATGCTCATCTATATATCTATTCGGATTACGACGATAAAAGATTATTGTTTGCCTAATGCCCTCCAGCAATGATACCGACGGCTGCCAGCCCAATTCCCGTCTGGCGCGTGCAAAATCCAACCGGCAATCCTTGAGCCTTATGGCGGCTCTTTCTTGAGGAAAGGGCGCTTCAACGATTCTGCCGCTACCGGCCGCATTTATTATCATTTCAGCCAAATCTCTTATGGAGATTCTGTAATCGTTGCCTATATTATATACTCTGCCGCCATCAGCCAAAGGGGCTAAGGCCGCACTTTTCAGAGCGGCGATGATATCGCTTACAAACAAAGCTTCTCTAAGGTCTGTGCCGCCGCCGAATAAGGGTATATCGTTACCGGTCAGGGCAAGACGAACAAACCATGGTATGAAGCCCTGACGATTATGCGCTATCAGCTGTCTCGGTCCATAGATGTTGCAGAGCCTCAGGATTACGGTCCTGAGGCCGTAAAGCTTTTGATAAAGCAGATGATATTGCTCTGCCGCCAGCTTATTTATGCCGTTATTGTCTACCGGATTGACCGAAAAATCTTCATCCACCGTTTTACCACCGGTATCTCCGTAAACCTGCCTGGTGCTGGTAAAGATGATTTTGCCTCGAAAAGCTCGCTCTTTACAGGCTTCCAGCAAGGCAAGATGAACGGCACAGTTGCAGTGCAGATCTAGAAGAGGATTGGTCATACTGTCGACATGGCTTACCTGGCCTGCCAAATTAAAGATAGTATGAAAATACTTCAGGCTGGGAAGAAGATCGGCAATGGCGCTTTGATCCGCTTTTACGATGGTCAGGCGATGATCGCAGCCGCTAAGATTATCCGGGTTTCCGCCGTGCCCGGGGATAAGAGCATCCAGAACCGTAACTCTGGCGCCTTCGGCTGCCAGAGAGCGTGCCAGATTACTGCCTATGAAGCCCAGCCCGCCGGTTATCAGGATATCGCAGCCTCGAAAAGTATCTCGATTCATATGCTGTTCTCTCTTTGTAAATTTATTCTGTACTTTCGCAAGGCGGTAAAGGATACTGCAAAATATACGCCCGGGTGATCTAAATATGGGTTGCTGTGTACAAATTCCCGGTGATGTACATCACCGGAGGGATGATTCATGCTCTCCGGTAGGTATTATTATCCCCAAAAGCCTGCTCAATCATGTCAAATTGTAATCAGCCGATATCTGTGCTAAGCTACTGACAATCGTGTTTGAAAACGAAGATATTTAACTTGTATCGAGCATCAAGCACTGAGAAATCAATAGCTAGCAAGGGAGATAAGCATGATTGACGATGTGCATAATTCATTATCGAAATTAACTACGCTTGAAGAGGCTGTAGCTCTATCGCGGGAAGCTAATAAAGAAAACCATCGACGTTATATCAATCCGGAATTGGTTTCTATGATGGGGCTGATCGGCTTTGATAAACGTTTTGTCAAGGCTGAAGGAACCATTCTATGGGATGAAGACGGCAATGAGTATCTGGATTTTTTGGGCGGATATGGAGCTCTTAATCTGGGACATAACCATCCTGATATCGAGGCGGCCGTGTCCTCTGTCAGTGGCCTGCCCAATTTGTTGCAGGCTTCGCTCAATCCATTGGCCGGGGCGCTGGCCCGTAATCTGGCGTTTTTGACTCCGGGGGATTTGCAATATTCTTTTTTTGGGAATAGTGGGGCAGAAGCGGTGGAGGGTGCTTTAAAGCTGGCTCGAGCTGCTACTGGAAGAGCCGGGATTCTTTCCTGCATCGGTTCTTTTCATGGCAAGACTCTGGGAGCTTTATCGGTAACCGGACGAGATAAATATCGTCATCCATTCGAGCCTCTGCTGCCGGGAGTCTCTTTTGTTCCTTATGGAGATATCTCAGCCTTGGAAAGCGCTCTTGCCGCCGGAGATATTGCCGCCTTTATTGTGGAGCCTATTCAGGGAGAGGGAGGCATTATAGTGGCGCCCGAGGGTTATCTAACGGAGGCGCGTAAGCTATGCACGGCTGCCGGCACAGCTTTGATAATAGATGAAATTCAGACGGGGTTCGGCAGAACTGGAAAATTCTTCGCCTGTGAGCATGAGGGCGTAACTCCGGATATAATGTGCATATCCAAATCCTTTGGCGGCGGAGTGATGCCTTTATCTGCTTATATTGCATCCGCTGAAATCTGGAAGCGTGCCTACGGCAGTATGGAGAAGGCCATGCTGCACACCTCTACTTTTGGCGGCAATACCCGTGCCGCAGCGGCCGGATTAACGGCATTGCAGATTATTTGTCGTGATAATCTGCCTGGACAGGCGGCTGAAAAGGGTAAATACCTTCTGGAGAAGTTGCTCCTGTTGAAAGAAAGCTATCCTCTTATTAGAGATATAAGGGGCAGAGGGCTGATGATAGGTCTTGAAATAGCCCATCCGGAAGAAGGAATGCTTAATAAGCTTACTGGTGGAGCAATTGGACGTATGGCTGAGGAATATGCGGGAGCCATGGTAGCCGGAGAACTGCTTAACAGGCATCGGATAGTTACAGCCTATACCTTGAATAATCCATCGGTCATACGTCTGGAGCCGCCTTTGAATATCTCTTGCGAGCAAATTGACCGCTTGCTGAAAGCATTGGAGGATATACTATCCAGAAATAAGGGGTTGGGCGGTATGGCTCTCTCTGGTGCAAAAACGGCGTTGAAGTCGTTGTTTAAACAGTAATTACTCTTCCAATAATATACCGCCGGTGGGTGTCTGCGCTGCGGCAGGCTCTGAGGCATCGATTCTAAGCGATGAATTGCCGATAACGGATAAGCGGTAAGCTATTATCATGCTCCGTATCAGACTTGTATTCCCCTGAAGTTCTAGGCCGGCGTTGGGCAGATAGAAAGTTCCCTGAATAGACCAGTCGGCATTGCCGGTAATGGTCATGGTATTGTTGTTGGTATGTGCCTGGAAGATTGATATTCCCGCATAGTCGCCGCTTGTAGGCGGCGTAAGATTAATCCTTGTATTTCCGGTAAAGCTCAGAGGCCCTCCCTGATTGTAGATGAGAACATCGCTCCCGGTGACAGCGGCATTGCCGTTGATCTCTATACCGTTCTGAAAAATATATGTGCCGGGGTTGAAAGTAACAGCGGCATTGCCGCCGATGGCCAGCTTGCCGGTGTAGACTCCCGGGTTCAATGTGATCATTCTGTTGCCCCTGATGTTCCCGCCTTTAAAGCTGGGCAATCCTGTAATCGAGGGAGCGGCGAGTTCCGCTAGTGGATCGGGGGATGGATTCTGTCCTATCAGTGGTGTAGGAGCCATGTGTATGTTGCCCCAGGCCTGATAA
>DHPR01000032.1 GCA_002410925.1 bacterium UBP13_UBA5359 | reverse complement strand
CTCGTATCCCTTGGCTTAATCTCTCCCTTTTATCCGCTGCCATTGCATGTTACTCCTTGATCATTTGCTGAATACCGGAAGAAATCTAACGATATCAGCAAGCTTTCACTTGCTTTGAGAAGAACGTTCTCTATATCAACCGCAAACGGAAAAATACCGGCAAATTTAGGCGCTGAATAACAGGCATAATCGCTGCTATTATGATAGGCATCAGCTGTCGGCAGATAACCGATATATCCGTTGGCATAACCGATTGTAAAAATTGACGGATATTTTTCCTGCAAACGTAATCCGTAGTCGCAGAAAACTTCGCCCGGAAAGGCGATTATCTTCAACGGACCTATAGCCAGCGCCTGCAGCGGAACATCCGTCAGGCACGGTTTCTCTTTTAACCTGTCGTAATTCTTTTCTGCACACTCCGCCCAGCTTTCGATAAATCTCCTACATCCATCCTTGCCGCTGTTTGCTTCTAGCCAGGCTTCTTTCTCTTTTGCTATTTTCGCTCTGGAGGGAACTGACAGTGGAAGAGCCTGCCTGGTTTCCAGGGCTTTTATATTTATCTGCGGCAGAGCAACAGCGTGCTGCTCTGCTTTCAAAGCTCTGTCGCTGAGCATCTTGCCGTATAGATCCAAATCCCTTTTTGTACCCGTTCCCCAGCGGTTAAAATTGCTTACCGGATCTATATTTCCGCAGAAGCCCTGAAAAAATATACCGCGATAGCCTCTATTTTCCAGAGAGGAGATGAGTGCGCCGGGCCAGTCAGCAGAAACGGCCGAAGCAGGACCGAGCACTACGGGATGGCAGGCATAGCTGAGCAGATATATGCTGCCGCTGCCGCGCTTGAAAAGTAGAATTCTCAAAGCGGGATCTATCGGTGTAAAGCTTTTGTTCCGACGGTTGAAGCCTATGGGTTCCACTATCTCGGTATGATAATGCGGTGCTGCTTCGCCCATATCCTGCCATGCCTGCTCAACTGCTTCGACGATAGCCGTGGAAAGCTGAAACGGATAATTTGCATCAGCCTCTCCCAAACCGAGCAGAGTCTGAACAGCAGGGCCGGTATGAGTGTGCGTACAAGCCAGCAGAATATTCTGCGGCAGTACTTCAAACCGAGAAGATATCTCTGCTCTTACGGTATCAGCATAATCTATCGTTATGCCCAGCAGATCACAGCATATAAGAATAATGCTCTCCCTGCCCTGGCTGATAAAAAGAGCTCTGGCCTTAAGATCATCCAGAACCGCCTCGGCTTTGCGTTCGCGATAATAACCGTATCCGGTAAGCTCGATACCCGGCGGTGGAGTGATTACTTTTTCTCCATAGCCTGCTCTCATAATCAGATGCCTGCCAATTCTCTTCGACCTTCCCATATCTTCCTTATGGCACAGGCTATATCCTTCATATCCTGTTCTTCGGCCAGAAGGGCGGTATGCGGTATCCAACAACCTTCCCGGCTGATGAGTTCGGCATTGGGACATACTACCTGAGTATAATCCATTCCCTGGCCGTGATAAGGACAGGATATAGGGCAATACCGCGGTCCTTCTCCCTGTTGCTGGAAGAGGGGATTCTTATACAAAGGTATATTATAGCCGGCGCTAGAGGGTATGCCCTCTGCTCTGAGGGCTTCCAGGAATTTATCCCGGCTGACTCCGAGCCATTCCTCTGGCAGAAAACGAAAGATATACATATGGTAGCTGCGCCGGGTAACCCTGGCATCCTTCTTCATCAGGCTGATGCCGGGCATATTCTTCAGTTGTTCGTCAAGATAAGCTGCATTTTTCTCTCTCTTCAGTGTCTGTTCTTCCAGCCTTTCAAGTTGCCCCAACAGTATAGCTGCCTGCAACTCTGTCATTCTCAGGTTACTGCCCATCAGATAATGCTCATACCAGGCTCCGCCTTTAATACGCCCGCAGTTGGTGTAGCTTCTGGCTGTATCGGCTATCTCTTCTTTATCGGTAAGCAGTATGCCTCCCTCTCCGGAAGTGATATTCTTGCTCATCTGGAAGCTAAAGACGCCGCAATCACCTATGGCTCCCGTGCCCTTGCCTCTCCATTTGCTGCCCCAGCTATGGCAGGCATCCTCTATCAGGGCCAGCTTATGCTTCTGTGCCAGCGCTCTGAAGGCATCCATATCCACAGGCAGACCGGCAATATGCACGGGGATTACGGCTTTGGTCTTAGAATTGATCTTTCTTTCCACGTCCTCAGGGTCAAGGTTACAGGTATCGAGCTCTATATCGGCAAAGACGGGAATGGCGTTGATCTTCAGCACCGCACTGGCCGTAGCCATAAAGGTATAAGGCGGCACGATGACTTCATCACCGGCCCCGATGCCGCAAGCCAGCAGAGCTACTTCCAGAGCCACGGTGCCGTTGGCACAGGTGATGCCATGCTTTGCATCATGAAAGGCGGCATATCTCTCTTCAAACTCTCTTACCTTCTCTCCGTACCACCATTTGCCGCTGTCGAATACTTCCAGAAGCTTCTCCCTGTCTGCCGTTCCTGTTACAGGCCAGGACGGAAAGGGCTCCCGACGTACCGGCATTCCTCCGGATATGGCTAAGCTTGACATATCTACCACCTCAAAATATTTTTATATGGGACTTGTTCTTACAGCTACAGGATAACCTGCTCCGGCATTGCCGCCAATAGCCTTTTTTATCATGATAGTGTAATATTTTGTCCAATACACAGGTAAACACGTTCACTTTTCGGCACGTAACGCTTTACGTATATCGGCTTCCTGGCCGGTGAAATACAGGACGGTCTTGCCTGCTTCAAGCGTCGTTTCAAAACGATCGATGCTCTTTCCCACTAATTTGTTTTCAAAGATATCATACACGTCGCACCTTTTCGGCAACCGGATAATCTTCCTGCCCGCGGTCGCTGTGTGTATTCCGAGCAGGCTTCGATTATGATATACGATGTCGTCGGTTTCAAGATAGAGATGGACCTTTGCTTCCCGGGCCGCATCGCGTAAAACACATGAAGAGATAAGATATGTGCCTACATATATCGATGTCCAATCTTTCAACCGTTTCACGGCATAACCGGTTTGACCTGTATCCAGATATTTCCCAAGCGCCTTTGCTCCGACGTCCGTAACGTTAAACTGCGGATAAACGGCGATAGGCTCGGGGATAAACGGCTTCTCCGGTACCGCATAACCGGGTCCTGTCGTGACAGGCCGCGGCTGTGCCCCGAATTGATAATCCTTCGGCATCTTTATATTCATCCGATCATTTCCCTTTACCACCTCCATCAAGGGGCTTAAACGCTCCATGATAAAACCGAGTGTCATTCCGGTTACGTCTGAGCTATGCGCCACTGAAAGCTTTGTTGCGGCATCCGGGTTGATCAAGCCCGGAGCATATGACCACAATAGCACTTTCCCATCGCGTTTAAGATGCCGGCTGATTCGTCCACGTTGCTCATCGCTTAGCTGTATTGCGTTGGGGAAGATAAAGAGCTTGTGGTTATTCACCTCAGGCTTTCCGATATCATCAATTGTGTACATGTCAAAATCGGCGCCGATCCTGACAAATTCCTGTAGCATTTGCCTGCATAGCGATGTAAAATTAACAAACTCTGAAGCATAAAAGATGCTATCCCAATCGTAAATTACCGCAATATCGGCATTGCGCCGTCTATCCAGCTTCGTGAGCCTTTTTGCCGTTATTCCGATTTCCGCAATAATCTCCCGTTGTTCCTCTTCGGTAAACCATGGAAAATTTATTTCATACCAGTATCCGTTAGCCGTACTGGTAATCAACCTGATAAAATCACGTCGTAGATTCTCACGATCCCCCTGAACATCCAGAGGAGCGCCGTATTTACGTTGTTTTTCGCACACTGAGCTTGTGCGAGTGTCGCATTCCATCCATAAACACTTCTTCCGAAGCGCCATGGCATCTGCCGGACCCCGAAAGAAGAGTCCCTCGCCCAACGCTCGCCCCTCATACGTCCAAGGCGTACTGTCGAAATCCACATAAGGCGATTTCAAAAGAGCTTCGAATCCGCCAGAGCCGGCCCAATGAAATAACGTGGCGCAAAAGGGCGGCGAATGAAGCCCGCCTGCCAACAGCTTGCCATCGGTCGCGCGCTTTATGACCTCGCAAAAATAGTTCAAGCGTTCCGCCATGACGTTGGACATAGCCATATTAAAATCGATGATCCGCTGACTTCCTTGCGCCTGAGGATCACGGAAATGGCCGAAATTGCCGGGAATCCGGTATGTGCCTTCGTTACAGCTTGTAGGCATGTCAATGCCGCGCTCAGCCATCGAAGGGATATGCACATTGTCAAACGACACCGCCTCTCCCCATGCCGCTTGAAGCTTTGTAACATTGTTACCGTATTTTTGTTTAACGTATTCCCGGAAATAATCCTGCATCGCCGGGCTGTAGTCGATACCATGCTCGCCCCAATTAAATTCACTCCACCATCCACCCTCGCCGGTTACACCGAAGGTCACTTTCATCGCAAACACACGGTCGGCAAAAGGTTGCTTGGCCAATTCCTCCAGCATCTGAAGAAGGCTTTCCGAAGCCCTCCGTTCCCAATGGCTCGAGGCAAAGGAGTATCTCTCTTTTTTCTTACCGGCTTCCCACCAATAATCTTCGGTGCCATCTTCAAATGTCGTCATGTTCCCCGGGTATTCGGTGGCGAACATACCCTTGTCGACAATAAAGGAAACCCTCAGGAAAAATCTGACATTTGGATTTTTTTTCATAAATTCCTTGGCTACGTTCCGCGTCCATCCCCATTCAACCTTTCGCTGCATCACATACAGAGGTACATGCAGGCATTGGTAATCCATGCCTCCCGCAGTCATCGCTTTGCAAAGGGCATCGTGGTAAGAACGATCTGCTCTCTCGTAATAGCTCTCCGCGTGCGCATAGCCGACATAAGAGGTGAGAACAGGCATGGGTTTACCATCCACCATAATGGTTGGAATGCCCCCATTATCCGCTATGTATCCGATCTTATCACGCTGACTCCAAAACGGCATCGGCTTGATAGCTTCCACCCATTGCCTGCGCTCCTCCCAGGATATCGGCCGGCATGCGGCGGCAACGGTATTTTGCGATATTTCTTTGTAGTGCTGACTTACCTCGGTATCGCTGAGCACTCTGCGATAAATACGCACTTCATCCAGGATGCCGTTGAAGCCGGGACCGCCCATCTTCAGATCGCCCGTATTGATAGCCAGAGTTCCTGTAACCGATACAGATCCCTGTAATTCTCCGTTCATATAGAGTTTGCCCCCATCGGTAGAAGAGTATGTCCAGACAATGTGATACCAGGCATCAAGAGCAGGGATCGTTACTGCGGGAGAGAGGCGGCTCCACTTACCGCCGGCATTGCCCAGAAAACATATCCTCTTATAATCGTAGCTCGACGATACATCTCCGAAGAAATACATACAGTAATTGCAATTGCCGCCACTACCCTGCCACTTGCTGAGAGGGAAAGCGTCTTGTCCGGTCGCATAAGCTTTGGGATAAAACCACATCTCCACCGATATTTCGTCGGTGATGTTTACTGCAGGGCTGTTGCCGCAATTCACGTAACCGTTACCGCCGTCAAACAGCAATGCCTTCCCCTTATGGCCATCAACCCAGCAGGCAGCGCTATCCATCAATCTCAACTGCCCGTTGCTGCTGTTATCTGCAGAATTCAAAGCTGTTATTCCCTTGCCATCATCGAAATGCCACTCGGCTATAGGTTTGCCATCGCTCACATCCGCAGCTACTGAAATCTGAGGAGTAGCATATAGTAAAGCTACTATGGCCGCCACTATTGCGACTCCGCAAAGCTGCAGCTTTACCCTCCATTCCTTACCCCTGCATTCGGTTTTCCATTTTTTCATGGCTTTTCTCATCATCTTGACCTCCCTTTTGTAATCTATTTTCCGAATCGTTGTATGCCTCTTCTATTTTTCGTACCGTTTTTTGCAGACTGATATGCAGCCACTTGAAATCTTCCAGACCCAGGCATCATAGGGGCCAGCTCTTGTTGTCAGGTGCCAAGAGTTGACCCCTTTTACCCTTTAAGCTTTTCATCAATAAAATCATATGCCGCCATTCTTTCTTCCTGCAGAAAACTATGCCCATTGCGGTGAAGGATATTTTTAAAATTCTTCTCTGCTCCTATAATCTTGTAGAGCTCTCTTACTCTGTTACCTAAATTGCTAAAGGCGGATTCAACAATTTCCGCCTCCTCTAATGTATACATGCAATCATTGACGGCAGAGATATTCATGATTGCATTAGGTGCAATAAGAGCAAGATACTCATGCATATCGATTGGAAAGTCTTTTCCGGCATAGCAATAAGGCCTTAAGCGTGGACGTCCTACCCACCAGCCGGTACGAGCATTATTAAATGGATTTTTAGATAATCTAGCAGGCCACATTCCACAGCTTGAAACACCTACTTTTATTCTGTTATCCAATGCCATGGCATGAATGGTAATGCCGCCGCCTTGTGAATGCCCGATGGAACCGATTTTTGTTGCATCGACTTCATTCGTGGACTCAAGCACATCAACTGCCCGGCTTATATCCCACAAATCCTTTCCTCTAACCGACCATTTAGGATGTTTATCATAAAAAGGCGCGGTATCAAAGGCATTAAGACCTTTGTAGCACCGTTCACCTGCGCTAAGAAGGTCATATGCAAATGTTATATATCCCCGTTTGACAAGGTGAAGTGCATAAGCACGATCTTGCCCTTTTTCAGTGGGATCATTACCTATTACTTGTTCCTTCCCTAAAGGGGTTGTCGGATGAACACATATTATCGCCGGTGTTTTAATAGAAACCCCTTTAGGTATTAGAATATAAGCAGAAATTTTTTCATCCGGCTCTGTATAATATTCAATCCTGCGTTTGATATAGTCCTTGCAATCAATTTCATCAACCACCTGCAAAGATAACGGGCAAGATATTTCCGGTATCTCTCCAAGTGTCTGTAAAAATATTTCTCGCAGGGCTTTTGCTTTTACGGCCCACTCTTCAAAGGTCTCGACCCTTTTAATATAAGACGGGCTGCTTCCCAGGGTTAAGCCATCATCACCTGCTCGTATAGTTAAAAGATCGTTAAACTCTATTTTATTATTCAATTATCGTTCCTCCAGCAATAATTCCAGGTTCGTCAATAGTTTTACGCTTTTATCTATAGCCCTTGCTAATAATTAAGGATCGCTTTATCCTCGGTAACCTCAATTAAGATTTGATGCATATAACTTCGTACAAATC
>DHPR01000029.1:91600-92339 GCA_002410925.1 bacterium UBP13_UBA5359 | reverse complement strand
TACCTATAAGGAATTGAAACCCATGTGGAACATCCTCAAAAGTACCTGTATCACCGGTTCCGATACTACCTATAAGGAATTGAAACTCAATGTATCGCATTTTGTACTTGTATGGGCATTGCGTTCCGATACTACCTATAAGGAATTGAAACTTCTTCTGTCCGATTCGATGAATGCGCTTGTGGCTTGTTCCGATACTACCTATAAGGAATTGAAACAAGGATAAGGTTCTTACATCACCATCAGCCACCACCGTTCCGATACTACCTATAAGGAATTGAAACGTCAAAGAACCTGATTTTGTGTTCTTCGGTGCAGAAAGTTCCGATACTACCTATAAGGAATTGAAACCCGTATTCGTCAAAGGCTGTTCGGTCTTTGGTTTCCGTTCCGATACTACCTATAAGGAATTGAAACCATCAACCCCCACACTGAATGAACCTTTCATCTTGCGTTCCGATACTACCTATAAGGAATTGAAACGTTCACCCCCATCATGCGTTCAATCGTTCCAACGCCGTTCCGATACTACCTATAAGGAATTGAAACTTGAATTCAAAGGGGTCTTGTCCTTTGCGCTGAACCGTTCCGATACTACCTATAAGGAATTGAAACTGCCTACAATATCGGCCGACGCCATCCAGCAAATGTGTTCCGATACTACCTATAAGGAATTGAAACAAACCCCATCATCCGTGAAGCCTATGGGCTTATACAGTTCCGATACTACCTATAAGGA
>DHPR01000029.1:40139-91454 GCA_002410925.1 bacterium UBP13_UBA5359 | reverse complement strand
TACCTATAAGGAATTGAAACGTAACAAGAACTGCTGATGGCGATATTGCAGATAGCGGTTCCGATACTACCTATAAGGAATTGAAACCAGAACGATTTCAGAACATACAAGCCAAGCGGATTGGCGTTCCGATACTACCTATAAGGAATTGAAACAACGAGTGCTGATATAGCTGCAATCGTTCTGGCTCTGTGTTCCGATACTACCTATAAGGAATTGAAACGACTTCGTAAACATCGGTAATTTCATAGGTCTGATAGTTCCGATACTACCTATAAGGAATTGAAACTGGCTTCCTCTCCGCATATCATGGCAATCTTTTTCAGGTTCCGATACTACCTATAAGGAATTGAAACCTACTTCGCTGATAGTTTTACGCTGCCCGTCCTTCCGTTCCGATACTACCTATAAGGAATTGAAACTGGCTCTCTCGCTGACGGTGTGAGAGGTTACGCGCGGGTTCCGATACTACCTATAAGGAATTGAAACTTTCCTGTCATGATCTTTCCTCCTCATGTGCGAATACGTTCCGATACTACCTATAAGGAATTGAAACTCAAATATGGACTTTATGTCTGCTTCCGCTGCCTTCAGTTCCGATACTACCTATAAGGAATTGAAACTGAATATGGTCGTATGACAAGGCAAATGATGGCCGAGTTCCGATACTACCTATAAGGAATTGAAACTTCAGAATGAAATCAAGCTGAATGTATGCGCTTGTTAGGTTCCGATACTACCTATAAGGAATTGAAACCAGGTAAGCATCTGCAAGGTTTGCTTCTGCAAGGTTGTTCCGATACTACCTATAAGGAATTGAAACCTCAACAGCCTCTTTCAGGCTGTTGGCTGTGCATTCAGTTCCGATACTACCTATAAGGAATTGAAACCGGGCATGGCGGGCTAAGCCCGCAAAAAGGCCTGCCGGTTCCGATACTACCTATAAGGAATTGAAACTCCCAATCGTGATAGGTATCGCCCCAGTCCTTGTTTGTTCCGATACTACCTATAAGGAATTGAAACTCGTCCTGTGCGGCAGCTATGATATCCTCTATCCCGTTCCGATACTACCTATAAGGAATTGAAACTGCGCCGGCCTTTAGCTGCGCACGCGCACAGCACCAGTTCCGATACTACCTATTTGGGGGTGATTTTAGATGATGAATGGTAAAAAAACAATAGAAATTGTTACGCTTTATAATACGGACGTAAAAAATTGGCCTCTGCTGCGGGAGCTTAAAGCGATGACTCCCGAGGAAGCGACTGCGCTTGAAGCTGCTCTGGCAAAGAGCAGAGTAAAAAACAAAGATTCACGGGTATACGAAGCTCGTGAATAGAATAAAAAAGGCGTCGGAAGCTGTCCTCACATAGGGATTTTATATCCCTGAAAAATCCGGCATAGTCGTAAACTGCGGCTATGCCGTTTTTTCGTCCGTTTTCGGAAAATCTATTGCTCCGATGCAATTATAAATGATTTGAATCCGCTGGGTTCGGACACCGTCAACCTTTTCAGCCTTGAACACGATTATCTTTTCGATGAAGTCCCGAATAATTTCACCACTTAATTCTGTAATTTCCGTGTATTTGCGTACGATTTTGAGGAAACGGTCGATGTTCAGATTCTGTTCCTTTGTGGCATCAAGCGTCTGTTTCAACGTCGTGGCTCTCTCCATAAGACTTTTCTGCTCGACTTCATAGTCCGCTGACATCTTGTAGAACCATTCCTCCGAAATTTTCTCCATTACACGGTCTTCATAAAGTTTCTTCATGATTTTATCCAGTGTGGCAATTCGCATCTGTCCCTGCTCATATTCTTTCTGCGCCGTACGCAGGTCTTCAGCAACCCGCTTTTCGGAGCTTTTTGTGGCGGCTGCGATGAAATCCCGCTCGTGTTCTTTCACAAAGGTTACGACCTGCTGCAAATCGTCAAGTACCAGTTCCTCAATGACCACATTGCGTATCTGGTGCGAACTGCACAGACCCTTCTTTTTTCGATAAGTAGCGCAAACGAAATATTCCTTGTCATGCGTCCAGCCGTTGGCTCTGACCTGATACAGCTTCGCCCCACAATCTGCACAGAACATCATGCCGGAGAATACACCCATCTCACCCATACGGGACGGTCTGCGCTTACCCTCTCGTATTTTCTGGACGGTTTCCCAAACCTGTTCGTCGACGATGGCTTCGTGCATATTTTCAAATACCATCCAGTCTTCAGGATTGTTCCAAATCTTCTCCTTGCTCTTGTAGGATTTTTTGCGGGTCTTAAAATTCACCGTGTGTCCCAGATATTCGACCTTTGCGAGAATGTCGGCTACCGTCCGTGCTTGCCATGCATGAGGCGTTTCCGTCTGCTTGGCGGGAGTTTTAATGCCCATACTGTTTAGGTGTACCGTCGGTGTTTCAATTTGATTTTTTTCAAGGCTTTTTGCTATCTGTGTGGGTCCAAATCCCTCCATACACATTTTGAAAATTGCCTTGACCACTTCGGCTGCTTCTGTGTCGACAATCCAGCGCATTTTGTCCTCTGGGTCTTTTATGTATCCGTAGGGCGGATTGGTGCAGAGCGGCTTACCGGACTCTCCCTTAGCTTTAAACACAGCGCGTATTTTCTTGCTAGTGTCACGCGCGTAAAATTCGTTGATTATGTTCAAAAAAGGAGTAAAATCGCTGTCCTGCTGGTTTGCGCTGTCCACACCATTGCTGACGGCAATGAAGCGAACATCGGCATTGGGGAATGCGACTTCGGTGTAATAGCCGACTTTCAGATAATTTCTGCCCAACCTCGACATGTCTTTTACAATAATCGTGCCGATTCGACCTTCGGCCATTTCGGCTACCATACGCTGGAAATCGGGTCTTTCGAAGTTCGTCCCGCTGTAGCCATCGTCTACAAAATACGCGGTGTTGAGAAAACCGTTGTCGTCTGCATACTTTTTCAAAATAGCCTTCTGGTTCACAATCGAATTGCTGTCTCCCGCAAGCTCGTCGTCACGGGATAATCTGCAGTAGAGAGCCGTGACTTTTGTTGCGTCTATAGTTGTGGTTTGTGTGTGCTTGCCACTTGTAAACTGTCTATACATTTTAATCATCCTCCGTTTCCGACAGTCTTCAAGCGTAGGCAGCATGTATATTACCGTACTATTCCGAAGAAGTCGAGTCAATTTGCGGACATAAACTTGAACTATCAGATAACTTTATACGGCAGCTTGCGTCCGCCGTAACAAGTCGCATAATCTTGTCATACACCGTTTCTTTTGCCGAATCGCTTACCAAGGATTCCACAACATAGACGGTGCCGCCTATGCTTTTGCGAGTGATACGGCTATTCGGTTTTTTGTCCATAAGCGACACCTCCCATCTATGTTATGGATGGCGGTACTGAGCCTGAGTGCAGACCCAGCACCGCGCATTGCTGTTATTCAGCCATTTGGAGAACCTTGATCGCTTCGGAGCGAATCAGGCAGCCATCCAGCGTTTCTATACCGAGATATCCTACCTTGTTGGCAAAGGAGTATTTTTCGTGAAGTGCCCTGATGGACAGCGGCTGCCGCTCCACGACCCAGTAGTACTTGAAGTCACCGAACAGGGCTGGCTTTGTGCCGCTTGCCGCAGAGGGCATGTGATTGGAAATAACCACAGGCTTGCCGAGCAGCGTGTCCGCCGCACCGCGCCAGAGATAGTTGCCGGTGCTGTCCTTAAGGTCGCGCAATCCGAGCGCAGTCTCGTCATTCATGACCCATATCGCATTGGAACGGTATTCCGGCTTTAGCGAGAAGTACAGCTTGTGAATTTCATCAAAGGCGATATTCGTTGCCGAAGCTGCCGTTACGCCTACATCAGCACCCGCTGTGGCGTGCAAGAGACCCTTGGGCTTTCCGACACCATCACCGTTGAGGAATGCATCCTCCTCCGCTTTAGCGAAAACACGGGCGAAATCGCGTGGCAGATAGTCAGAGATGTTGAAGCCTGTATCATGGACAAAATCGCTATCCAGTACCGAGATACAAGCGAGCTTATGCTCGCCCAGAGCGATTCTGTCTGCCACCAGCTCCGCTTCGGGTACTGTCCCTCCTTCGCTAACCCAGTCCGCATCAACAGGAGTATCCGAGGTGATAATTCTGCCGCTGCTCGTTGTCGCTCTCACGAATGTAGCCCTTGTGCGGAACAGGTTTTCTTTCGCCAATGCCGCTGCATATTTTTCCGCTGATGCTTCGGGCAGGAAATATGAGCCATTGGCACGATTTACAGCTTCTTCGAGCATGCTGTTATCAGTATTTTTGTTTCTCATGCTGTTCCAGAACGCTCTGGAATAAGTTTCATTTGCTAACATTGTTGTTATCCTCCTGAATTTTGTTTGATTAGGGGCTATTACCCCGTTTGAAACCGCGTTTTCACGCGCGTTGCCCCACGCCGCTGTCCGAGATGAAAAGTTGTGGAGATTTGACCGCCCCCACCGGGCGCAGGCTTACAGATTTTTGCCATCCGCCGTTCTGTATCCGCTTTTCTTGCAAAACTCCGCAAGGTCTGGGTAGCTGTTGATGTGTACTGTCGATGCGCTTCTTGAGATGTTGTAACGGATTTCCTTTGTTACCGTCACTGGTTCTCCGGTAGAGCCTACCAAGTGCAGCGTTCCGTAGGTGCTGTGTTTGCATTTGCGGAAAATGAAATCTTTGAAATACTTTGCGATTCGCATGATTGCCTCCAATCTTCACAGCGGCTTGCCGCTTCTGCTTAAAAAGCGCGCTTTGCAGTATTCCATTGCCTCTCCGTATGTTCCAAAGAACACCGAAGACGTGCCGAACATGACGCGCCATATAGCGCGGTCGGGGTCATTGTACTGAGCTAGTACAACAGGTCTGCCATCATTCGTTTGAAACAGAAACCGACCTTCATAGCCCTGGCAGTCGAAATCACTCGGCTGCATTGCCGGGTACATCTTTGTGTTTTTCATAGTGTTTTTCCTTTCGTTTTTATTTGAATCACAGTCCGCATTCCTCTGAATGCCGTATCAGTGCAATCAAAGGCACCACCTCCTTTTCGCCTTGGGGACACTTGTGGCAGGTTTTTATGGTTATTTGCTGATATCGTTTTTCTATAGGGAATAACCATAATTTCTTGCCACAGAGTGCCCCATCATAAAAACGTCTTTTTGAGCCTGTAGCCGATGAGCAATGTGGTCTTCTCCCCGCCATCGGCAGGGCGCTTGCGAACGACGGTACCGAAGGAGCGCAGTGCTTGATTGAAGTTGCGATTGCTCTCCGGGTAGCAGCCGTTTATACCGCACCATTCACGGTAGGCAGCGTACACATCGGCGGTCTTTACATCGGCATCACCCCGCTCCTCAAGGTGCTCATCCGCGAATAGCTGGATTTTATTGCTGTCATGGGAATATTCGTATGTCGCATCTATTACCGACTGTGGCATGGTGAAACCCTCTTTGCGGAGCATAATGTAACCTTGAAGCAGCCAGTTGAGGATGGCGCTCTGCGTCTCTGGCTTGCCGAACTCTGCTTTCAGCGTCTTGTCCTGTTCCCATTCCTCAAAATGCCTGTCAAACGGGACTATCAGCACACGCCCGCTGGTGAACAGCGTCATGTCGTTAATGACAGGCAGATAGTTGGTGTTGACATACAGCTTAAACTGCGGAGCGAAATCGAAGGAGTTCTCATGCAGGAAGCGCGCGTTTAAGGTATCGTTGCCCGTCATGCTTTTTACTTGCGCGGCATTGAGTAACAATCCACGGCTCGGTTCGGAGATGTTGGCAAAGCGCACACCCGCTAGCCTTGCGACATCCTCACTGGGGTTTGAACTATTACTGTACTGCTTGAGCGCAATGGTCTCCGGGCGCACCGCTTTCCCGTAATCCCCGAACACACGCAGGATGCTCTCCATTAGAGTGCCTTTGCCGTTTCTGGTCGTTTCGCCGTAAAGGAAGAACATACACTCGAAACGGGTATCCCCACTGACCGCATAGCCGAGAGCCTTTTGCAGGAACTTCGCCTTTTCCTTATCACCACTCATAATTTCATCGATGAAGCTGGTGAAGCGGGGGCGCGCGGCGCTCGGATCATATTTCACAGGTGCGATTTTGGTAAGCCTGTCCTCCGGGCTGTGGTCGCGAAACTGCATGGTGCGTAAATCCAATGTTCCGTTGTTGCAGTTGAACAGGTACCGGTCAGTATCGAAATCCTCCATTGAAATGGGATACACGCTCTGCGCATCGTTCAGGACTGTAATTCGAACACCGCGGATCTGCCATTTGGCGCAATATTTAATGTAGTCTTTTCGCTTATGCTCATCGTGGATGCTGAGCGCGTATGTCATAAGAGCGTCCGAGAGGTCTTTGCACAGTTCCATTACCTTTAGAGCTGCCATGTCAGTGACCCAGCGGGTGCCGTCATAGACGTACCAGACCTTCCGCTCCGGCACATATCTTGCGTAAGGCTTGTAGACGTCCGCGAAAAGCCGCCCTGCGCCGCTGTCCGACCAGCCGTAGCGTCTATTGCTGTCCGGCTTCAGTTCTGCCAACCTCGGCGCTAGAATACCGAAGTCCTCATTTGCATCGGTGTGCAGGATTGGCTGATAGACAGTTGCGCAGAGCGATGCCGCTTTTCCAAGAGTGATTTGTCCGTAGGTCGAGCCGCTCTGTGGTCTGTCCCACTTGTCACGGTAAAGACCAGAGCGCCGGAACAGCCTGTCCATCTGTGCTATGTCCTTACCACACCAGAACGCAAGGTGGGAACAGAAAGCAAGGTCGGCTTCGCTCTGTGACGGGTATCCGCTGATATCACCCTCCCAGAGCTTTGCAAACGCCGCTCCATTTTTTGCCGCTTTCGCTTTTTCAATGACGCTGTCATCTGAAAGATAGGAGGCCGCCACTGCGGGCTGTTGTTCTGAGCTGTATTTCTCGCTCGGCTTTACTGCTCGAATCATAAAACTATCGAGAAGCGTTTGCAGATGCGCCTCAGCTTCAAGAATATCACCCTGCTGGTAGACGTTGCCCGTAACGGTCACGAATTTCTTTGTCGCGCCGTAAACGTACACCTCAACGCCGAGTTTGGTGTTATTAATGTAGTACTTTGCGATATCGTATTTAAAGCCCGTTGCCTTAAAAAGGATACGCAGGCCGGTGCCGGAGGGACTTTTCTCGATGTAGCAGCCTGTAAATATGTCCACGATGGATTGCCCGATATCGGTCAGCGTACCGTTCGCATTAATGCAGTGGTCTACGTCCACGGCACTAAAGCCACGAAATATACCAAGCCCCAGACCGTTATATTTACTCACCGCCGCGACTGTGTCAGAGTAACTGGAAAATGTACATTCATTGTTTGACTGCGCACGCTTGCCACAGATTTGATAAGGCACCTTTGCAGGTTTTACCTGTCCTTTGCGCTCTTCATAGTTCCACAGGCAAAATGCGCCGTTGTCGCGCAGCTCCTTTGGCAGATTGTCGTATTGCATTTGTTCACTTCCTTCCGGGGTTTGTATTTTTGTAGCCTCACAAGGTACGGATAAAAACAGGCTGTTTTAATGGGGTGCTTTGAAAAATTCCCTTTCCACTAACCACTGGAGCTTAAGAGACTGTTTGAACGAAATCTTTAAAAATTTCTTTTTACCCCTCTGCTATAAGCCGAAAATATTAACCCACATGTGTCGACCTATATTTCCTGCTCCTCACTTCCTACTGGACAGGCACATGGCTAAATCCGTAGTGAAACGAGAAAACTCTTTTGTTCTTACGCTATACGGAGATTTAGAAGCTGTTTTATACACCTGTTTATGAAAAATTCTTGCCTTTACAGGTAGGCCACGAGAACGGCAGAAGTAAACCCCCTCACCTCGTACAGGACAGGCAGAAGGTAAATTCGTACCAAGACACACAAAAAAATGCGGCATCCGATGTTTTACGGATGCCGCAGAGATTGATAATTGGGTAGTCCAAGTATGATCCGAATATTATATTCGAATTTACACGATATTTATTGCGAACTCGAAGATTATATGCTATAATAAAATTTAATATGATATGCGAGGTGGTACAATGCTGGTCGTAAGCTATAAAAAGCTGTGGAAGTTATTGATAGACCGAGATATGAATAAGCAGGATTTGCAAATTCTTGCAAAAATCAGCCCATCTTCCGTGGCGAAGCTGTCTAAGCACCAGAATGTTAGCATGGACGTGTTGCTTAAAATAGGCTCTGCGCTGCGAGTCAATGTGGAAGACATAATGGAATTCGTGCCGAATAACACTGAGAAAAAGAATGTTGCGGAGGCAGAATAATGGATAAAAAGCGTATTGCATTGATAAAACAGCAGTTTGATATTGTTGTTCACAGTATTGAAGATGGAAATATCGAATATTGGTTTGCCAGAGAACTCATGCCTTTACTTGGCTATGAGCGATGGGAGAATTTTGATAAAGCAATTTCACGCGCAGTTGATTCCTGTCAAGCCACAGGAATAGAAGTGTCAGACCATTTTCGTGAGGTCACGAAAATGGTTCAATTAGGCAGTGGTTCAAAGCGCGAAGTAAAAGACTATATATTAACTCGTTATGCTTGCTATTTAATTGCTCAAAACGGTGATCCAAAAAAAGAGGAAATTGCATTTGCACAGAGCTATTTTGCTTTCCAGACAAGAAAGCAAGAATTGATTGAAGATCGTATCGCCTATATCGAACGGACAGAAGCCCGTGGCCGTCTGAAAGAATCCGAAAAACGTTTATCGCAAAACATATATGAACGCGGGGTTGATGATGCTGGTTTTGGGCGCATTCGTTCTAAGGGTGATCGTGCACTATTTGGCGGCTATACCACACAGGATATGAAGGCGATACTCGGTGTGAAAGATAATCGTCCTCTGGCAGATTTTTTGCCCACATTATCAATCGCGGCAAAGAATCTTGCGACTGAAATGACCAATTACAATGTTGAAGAAAAGGATTTGCGTGGCGAAACGCCAATTACAGATGAGCATACTCAAAACAATCGTTCTGTCCGTGCAATGCTCGGGCAGCGTGGCATTAAACCAGAAGAGTTGCCGCCATCAGAGGATATAAAGAAGTTGGAACGTCGTGTAAAAACGCAGGAAAAAAAGATGGCTCAGCAAGCTGGGAAGCTGCCTGACGATAATGGAGGGGGAAACGATGATTAAGGATATTATTGCCGCCAATGAGAGCGCAGCTCCCAACAGCCGCGAGATGGCGATTTTGAAAGAAAACTTCCCGTCATGTTTTCACCCGGACGGCACATTTGATATAGAACGTTTCAAAGAGTTTCTGAGCGATAAGGTTACTGTCACTAGTGAAGGATACGAACTGAAATTTCTCGGCAAGAATTATGCACGTCTGCTTGCCTCCGTGGATACGACTACTGTGATTGTGCCGAATGAGGAGCATAATGAAAAGCCGAAGAATTCTGCCAGCGAGAACGTCTATATTAGCGGTGATAATCTGGATGGCTTGAAGCACTTGCTTAAATCCTACGCTCGAAAGGTGAAATGTATCTACATAGACCCGCCGTATAACACTGGTTCTGATGGTTTCGTTTATAACGACAGCTTCAATTTTACCGCCGAAGAACTTTCCGCAAAACTGAGCATTGACGAAGAGCAAGCGCGGCGCATACTGGATTTAACAAAGCGCGGCTCTGCGTCGCACTCATCGTGGATGATGTTCATGTATCCGAGACTTCTGCTGGCACGTGATTTGCTAACGGATGATGGTGTCATATTTATTTCAATTGATGATAACGAGGGGCATAATCTTAAAATATTATGTGACGATGTGTTCGGCGAAGAAAATTTTGTATCTGAATTGGTATGGGAAAAGAAAAAGAAAGGCTCATACCTTGCAAACGATATAACAAACATTAAAGAATATGTGCTCGTATACGCTAAGAATAAAACAGCATTTACCGGTCTTATTGGGCAAATTAACAGTGCAGAGGAAACTTATCCCTGTGTAAACGCTACAAACAGTAGAGATATACGAATAATTCCATCCGGAATACAAAGCAAATATCGTGAGCAAAATTATGTAATGAAAAAGGGAGAGATTATTTCTGATACCACTATGAATTTGCTTTTGTTATCAGATTTAGTTATTGAAAACGGTGTTTTAGCACAGGAATTAACAATAGAGGGAAATTGGCGATACGGGCAAGACTCAATGACCGAGTATGCTAATAATGGAGAACTATATATTACACGCGATCTCTATTTGCGTCGCATTGTTAAGGAACCACGAGAAAAGGGGCTCAAGGATTTATTATTACGACTCGGCGATTCGAGCACTACAGGATATTCCTATAATTTCAACTTTGATGATTTGCAATCAAGTGGTTGGGGATCGAATGAAGATGCTGATGAGGAACAACGTCTTCTATTTGGGCAACAGTCTCTTATGAGTTATCCAAAGCCAGTGCTTTTAATTATGAAGCTTATCGCTTCATTACAGCAAAATAAAATGTTAATATGCGATTTCTTTTCTGGCTCCGCAACTACTGCAGAAGCAGTTATGCGGAGTAATGCATTGGGCAAATCTTTTAATTATATAATGGTTCAATTGCCGGAAAATCTTGATTCTTCATATGGGAAGGCAACTGGAGAAGATAAGAAAAAAGTCGAGAAACTTATAACATTCCTTGATTCGGTGAATCGCCCCCACACACTTGACCAACTTGGAATGGAGCGCATTATCCGCGCCGCAAAAGCAATAAAAGAAAGCAACCCAGATACCACCGCAGACCTCGGATTTAAGCATTACACTCTTATCGAGCCGTCCGAAAATACTCTGGACAAGCTGGAACTATTCAAGCCCGATGAAAGTGGTATGTACATACAAAACACGGTTCTTGACGATTTTGGAAAACCTACTGTTCTCGCCACATGGCTTGTTCGGGACGGATACGGCTTCACCGCTCCTGTGGAGGAATTCGACCTTTCCGGATACAAGGGCTATTACATTGGCAAACACCTGTACCTCATCGACCCGGAACTGTCACAAGAGGCAATTGAAGCGATTGTCGTGAAATATGAGACGGACGGCAGCTTTAACCCGGAGAATGTGGTGCTGTTTGGCTACAGCTTCACATGGACTGAAACCGAGCAACTTCAAATAAATCTGAAACGGCTGAAGGATACGGAAAAAAATCTTCGTGTCAATTTCGATGTCCGTTATTGATGGGAGGGTGATTATGGAACTAATTCTTCAGAAAGAATTGCCCCACCAGCAAAAAGCTGTCGATGCGGTATGTGCCGCTTTTGATGGTGTGCCGATTACAACACCGACGCAGTTTTATGAAAATCCGCACATTGCCCTTGCTGACCCGCGCCTTGCTGCGAATATCAGCGCCCTACAGGAGAGCGTACCCGCCGAGTATCGCGGAGGTGCGCCTACCCGCGATTGTCTCAATCTGGATATTAAAATGGAAACTGGTACGGGCAAGACCTATGTTTACACAAAAGTGATGTTTGAACTTCATAAGCGGTACGGCATCAACAAATTTATCATCGCAGTACCGTCGCTTGCCATTAAAGCCGGAACAGCGCAGTTTTTGCAGGACGAATACGCCAGACGACATTTTACGGACGGCTGCGGGTACGGCACCGAAATTGAGGTTGGTGTCCTTGAAGCACCGAAAAATAAGAAAAAAGGACGCTCCTATTTTCCAAGTGTGGTCAGTGACTTTGTTAAGGGCTCCTGCCAGAATTCTAAGAAGATTTATATTATGCTGGTCAACATGCATCTGCTTGTAGTGAAAAAAAACGGAATGCTTAGTCGTGACGATTATGATTATGGTGCAGAGGGATTCTACCGCCCGTTAGACGCGCTGAAAGCCACACGCCCGTTTGTCATTATAGACGAACCGCACCGATTCTCACGAGATCAAAAGGCTTTCTCGGTCATCACTGATGAAATAAAACCTCAGTGCATTATCCGCTTTGGCGCAACCTTCCCGGAGACGAGCAGCGGACGTGGCAAGAACAAAATAACGGTCAAGGACTATCAAAACTTGTTATATGACCTGAACGCCTGCGATTCCTTTAATCAAAACCTCATAAAGGGTGTAGCAAAGGAACATTTTGAGCCCGTTTCCAAGCGGGATGAAAAAGTGAAAATAACTTCGATTGCCAGCCGAGATTCTGTTTCGTTTCAATATAAGCGGCGCGATGAAACCACAAAATCCTATACGCTCAAGACAGACGATTCGCTTTCCATTATTAGCAATGCCTTTGAGGGTATCACCATTTCCGCTATCAGCACCTCCACCGTGGAGTTTTCCAACGGCATAAAAAAGGTCACGGGCGAGGAACTGGATGTGGATATCTATATGACTTCCTATCAGGAGCAGATGATTCGGCTTGCTCTTGAACGGCATTTTGAGACGGAGCGGGAGAATTTTTGTAATCGCACATTTAAAATAAAAACACTTGCCCTGTTTTTCATCGACGATATTACATCCTACCGTCTCGATGCAGAGGGCAAATCGCCGTACCTGCTGTTGGCCTTTGAGCTTCTGCTCAGAGAGCGCATAAACGCGATGATAGACACACTGGATGAACATGATAGCGAATACCGCTCCTATCTTGAAGCAAGCCTTACTAATTTATCCGCTTGCCATGCAGGATATTTTTCGCAGGACAACAGCGATTCCGACGCAGATATCGCAAAAGAGGTCGATGTGATTCTTCATGGTAAAAAGCAGCTACTGTCCTTCAAAAATGAAGATGGCAGTTATAATACGCTTCGTTTTCTGTTCTCCAAATGGACGCTCAAAGAGGGATGGGACAATCCGAATGTGTTCACGATAGCAAAACTACGCTCCAGCGGTAGTGATAATAGCAAGCTGCAGGAGGTTGGACGCGGTCTACGTCTGCCCGTGGATGAGAACGGAAACCGCATATCCAATGAGGAATTTCAGCTAAATTACATCGTAGATTTCACCGAAGCCGACTTTGCAACACGCCTTGTCGAGCAGATAAACGGCGAAATACCGCAAGCCTCCTCTATCAGCGAGGAGCGTCTCGGACAGGTGGCGAAGAAACTGGGCGTGACCGCCGACGATTTGTTTGACACGCTGTATGCCGAAAAGCATTATATCGACAGGCATTATAATATCAAACCAGAAACGCGAGACGTTTTCTTTACAGAGTATCCCGACTTTGCCATAGGGCTGTCCTCCGGCAAGGTCAAAGACCGTAATGTTACCAAGTCAAAGCCCATCAAAATACGCAAAGCCGTCTACAGCGAAATTCGAGAACTGTGGGAAAAAATCAATCAACGGTATTTACTGTTTTATGACGCAGATTTGGATGCAGATATGGACGCTATCGTTTTGTCGCTGCTTGAGCAAAAGGGTGTTTTCACCGATGTGGTCATGACCAGCACCAGAGACATCGTCGAAAGCGACGGTTCGCAGATGACCACAGCCACAGGCACTGGTGTTTCGTATGCGGTCACACGCCCCATTGCCTATGGCGCATTTCTGAAGCGCATTATGAAAGCAACAAATATTCCGATAACTGTCCTACACCAAGCCTTGTGTACATATGTCGATAGGCATGGTGCCGTCGACCCGAAATATATCAACGAAAGCACCGTCGCGGTGTTCTGCTCCGAATTCCAAGCATGGCGGATAAAAAATCTGCAAGGACGCTTTCACTATAAAAAGAGTAATGTCCCGATTGGGGCCACCGCTTTAACTTATGAGGACGGCGAGCCACGCAGACATATTGCCCAAGGACGTATCGGCACGAAGATTGCACCGGGTACTCCTAGCAAGAAATACTTGTTTGATTCCTTTGCCTATGATTCACCGCTGGAACAGGAAAACATCAAGTCCGATATTTCAGAGGTCGTTGTTTACGGCAAAATTCCGCGTTGCAGTATCGCAATACCGACAATCACAGGTGGGATGTATAGCCCGGACTTCATGTATGTCGTGCAGCGAGCGTCTGGTGAAAAGGAATTGAATATTGTGGTCGAAACAAAAGATGTGGAAAACAAAGCTGTTTTACGTCAAGAGGAAATTGCGAGAATTGGCTGCGCCGAAATATTCTTTGATATGCTCTCAAAGGACGGATATACAGTGTATTTCCACAAGCAATTGAATAACAAGAAGATGGTGCAGATAGTCAATGAAGTTCTGGCACAAGGATGAATTCGATTTAGGAGAATGATATGAGTGGTATAAGACTATACTTTTCTGACTTTTTCGGAATAGATGAAGATGTTGTTGAGTCATATGGTGCAATTAATATCTCTTTGATTAATGATCTGCCACTGTTTATTGACCCTTTTTTGCTTTTTAACAGCGAGAAAGAAGAATATCAGATTATCCATAACGAGATAATCACATATTTGCTGTTCTTACAATCGCAGGCGGAGAAGCACCAAACCCCACCTGCGGGGATGATGGGCGCATGGTACCTTTTCCCAGAAGTAAAGCAAACTTGGATTGGATTCAGTATGGATGGTAATTCAGGTCGTGGATTAGGTGTTGATTTCGCAAAAAATCTTCATCGTGGCTTACAAACTATTTTTAAAGATTTCGGAAAAGAGACGATTACGAAGAGTTCGCATCTGGAAAAGTTATGCCTTATCAGCCATAAAGTCGGCCGCGATAAGATAAGCGATTTTACGACCAATTTTGCCAAGAAATACCTACTGGATTACACAGCGGCATTTGCGTCAGAAAATATGGATGCTTCCCAATGCCGAATTTTTATTGTTCCAAAAGTTGAATTTAACTATGAAACTATGACATGGATGTCTAAAGAATGTTACCTTCCCTGCTTTGACAACGATTATGTTCTGTTGACTCCGAGAGACTTACTAACACGGGATGATACGTTCATCAATCGTAGCGACATGATTGGAAATCTTCAGAACATAGCTCCTTCAGTTGAAGATGCGACAATACGATTCGCACTGAATAATTATTTTCGTGAAGTGCTACCAAAGAAAAAGAAGGAAATGTCAAAAACTGAAAAAGACAGAGCGGCTGCTGACTTGATATCTGAATACCCTGAAATAATTGATTACTATATAAAGCACAAAGAGCTAAACGAAGAAGATGCAACATCCATAAGCAAGGAAGCAGTGCGCGAGGTAAAGCAGCTATTTAATACGCAGCTTCGAGAACTTGCCGAATTGCTGCATAGTCGCACAGATTTTTACAAAGAAAAAGCAGATTCTTATGAGGAAGCGTATAAGCGTGTAATGTTCTTGAAATCAGCAATAGAGGACATGGATTGCTATCGTATATTTTACATCGATGGGAAGCCACTTCGCCGTGAAAGCGACTTGCAAATTATGTACCGGCTTGTATGGTTCGCAAGTGAATTTGACGTTAATAGAGAAGTCAATAATGGACGTGGTCCTGTCGATTTTAAAGTATCAAAGGGATCAAAAAATACTGCTCTTGTTGAATTCAAGCTTGCATCAAATAGCAAGTTAAAAAACAACCTTGCTAAACAGGTCGAAATATACAAAAAGGCGAATAACACCGACCGAGCAATAAAAGTCATATTGTTTTTCACAGATGAAGAACACGGCAAAATAACAAACATATTGAATGAGTTGAAATTACATGATTGCCGAGATATCATTCTAATTGATGCAACGGACAACAAGGCTTCAGCATCAAATGTTAAAATATAAAAAAGAGACCAGTCATGCCAAGCAATTAAGCTCATGCAGACTGGTCTCTTTTTTACCTCGCTTGAAGCTGTCACACAAGTTTTTTATAAATCCCTGTGTGAACGCCCCAAAAGGGCGCCTTTTCCTTTTCCTTTAGCAGCCGTCCTTTTTAGAACAGCGGGGAAGCTGGTGATGAAGGAGTATATAATTTTCATCGTTCCGGCGGCATCTCTCCTTCACTGCCGGCTTCGAATAGGCGCCCGTATTCCGGCGGCAATTGATTGCGGACCTTCGTGATAAGCCCTTTGGAAACAGCCTCTTCCAGCTCAGCGATGACCGCTCTGGCATGGTGAACGGCATCCGGCAGATCGACACCTTCTCCTTCTCGATTCTTGATACATTCCAGGAACTCATCTAATGAATATTTATGGTAATCGCCGCTCTCTTGAAGATGACGGCCTATCTCTGGCGGCAACTGGGCTGCCAGGTTATCGGTAGTATCATTGTAGAGACGCTCTCCCAGCGTTTCCAACGTAGCTCGCGTCGCTCTTTCTGCCTCTCCCCGCGAAGCCAATCTAGCTTTATGTTGTACCTGGCCGATAAATTCGTCATGCTGCATAACCGTATCCTCCTGAAGGTTTTTCTAATTTATACCCGTATTCAGCCACTTCTCAACCAGGAATTATCTGCCGGAGGCATGTTGAATTGGCAGGATAGTTGCAAGCAAGCATTTGCGTTGTTCTTCTGTTTTTATGTCTACTCGTACTCTCTTTGCCGGGAAGATGTATTGCCCGGCTGGAAATGCTAGGCTTTATGTCCATGATAACATCGCAGCACCCTATGCTGGAGGGAATAAGCCTGCCTTTCGATCTGCCGAATAAACTTGATAAAGTCTCAGTGCTGTAATTTCCATCTGCCATAGCTATGCGCACCTATGCCTATACTCAGGAAGAACGCATAATAGTCTACTACTGTGCCGATAGAACCTCGGCAAGCAAAGATATGGAGGTTTATGTCTCAGCCGGTGCCAGGATTGAGGCCGATCAAAGTGCATTGCTGACCGAACATTACGGTTGCATGTGTGTAGCCAACAGTATGCCGATGGAGTGCTTTGTTCTGGATAACTGTATTGTAGGTATTCAAGTGCCTGCCGGGCCTAAAACAAACGCCGATCTTATCTCTGTTGCTGAGGAGATGATCCGCTCCAGCGAGATCAGGATAAAGAAGTTCTTTTCAACACCTGATAAATGTTTTAGCACCTATCTGAGAGCCATGGAAGAGCAGGAAACTGCGCTGGTTTTGAATGTTTTAGCAGCGATGGCTCGGCAGCAGTGAATAAAAAACTCAAGGCGCTGAGAAATCTGATGCCCATGTTGGGCTTGACCGAGATTATGAATAATTGTTCAAGTGAAGGATGTAAAAAGCCGGAGATTAAGTTTAAGCAGGCTGAACTGAAGGTGCTGGCTAAAAAGTCTTCAGCTTCCACGCCCCAAAAGAAGAAGAGGAGGTAGAAGAGCATTTCTATAAATCATGTAAAATGGTAGCGAGCCTCGCAGAAGCTCTTAAAATTTCTGCGGGCTTTTATATTCTTGTTATCATCACTGCTATCACCACAAAAGAAATTTTGCTTGGCTGTTTTAGCTAGTGGAAATGAAGCAGCTTCAGGCATACTGAAGGAGCGATTGTTTCTTGCTCGCTATGAAATATTTCTTGTTAATTATTTCATGGCAGCGCTATATAGTAAGATCGAGGCAATTTCGAAACGTTGATCTTTACATAACCCCGGTATATACTATAGGGCGATAAATAGGAAGAATTGCAAAATGGTCAAAAGTGCACGAGTTTCCGGCAGGCCGAGGCAGTTCCGACAGGAAGTTTATCTTATTGTCCGAGCAATTCTTCAAACGAAAGGTTGAAAACAATGATTGCTATTCCGGATATTCAGCAGGCCGTCCAACTGGTCGGTCCAGACAAGATTAAGACTAACAACAACAAGCAGGTATATCGCCCGGGGCCTTATCAGATACTTTGCCGTGTAGAGGCTGTGGGGCTCTGTTTCTCTGATCTCAAACTGCTGAAGCAGTTCTCCAGTCATGGCCGCAAGGGCATGATAGTCTCCGGTATAGATCAGGACATTCTCCGTAATCTGCCGAGCTACGTTCCCAACGAGCAGCCTACAGTTCCCGGGCATGAGGCCGTTGTAACGATAGTTGCCGTAGGAGAGAGAGTAACAGCGTATAAGAGCGGTGAAAAATATCTGGTACAGGCAGATTATCGCTGGCTAAAGACGGAGGCCTCAAATGCAGCTTTCGGATATAATTTTGAGGGTGGATTGCAGCAGTATGTGCTGATGGATGTCAGGGTTATTACTTCACCTGAAGGAGAATCCACCCTTTTGCCGGTGCCCGAAGGACTTTCCAATTCTTCGATTGCTCTGGTAGAGCCGTGGGCCTGCGTTGAAGATGCCTATATGTCCAAAGAGAGATTGTCCATAAAGAAGAATGGCCGTATGCTTATTGTGGCGGACACGGAGCCCGATCTCCTTTCGTTAAATAATATGCTGTCTCAATATGGCCGTCCAGCTGAAATATCCTGGCTGTCCGCCTATCCAGCCGGTGATTTTGGCGTGCCGGTAACTAAGATTGCTTCTATGGAAGCATTACAGGAAAACGGTTTTGACGATATAATTTACCTTGGAACCGATGCAAATACGGCCGAGGCGCTCTTTTCCAAGCTGGATGCCAAGGGCCTGATCAATTTTGTCCAGGCGGGGGGGGCGTTCGATAGAGAGATTAGCATTCCCGTAGGCAGAATTCACTATGGTGGAATCAGAATAACCGGTACCTTTTCAGCCGATCCGGCGGAAAGTATGAAAAGAATTCCTGAAACGGGTGAAGTAAGATCGGGCGACACTATGAACGTTATCGGGGCCGGGGGTCCGATGGGCATGATGCACGTTATTAGAAATGTATCTCTTGATATCAGCAACCTGGTGGTCTTTGCCTGCGATATGGACGATGAGCGTCTGGCGGCACTGTCAAAGGTAGCCGGGCCGATGGCAGAGCGTAACGGTGTAACGTATAAGGCCTGCAACCCCGGCAGGGAGAAGCTAGAGGAGCTCTTCTCCTATATAGCACTCATGGTTCCCTCTGCTAAAATGGCGGCTGCAGCCGTCAAACAGGTTGGAAATGATGCCTTGATAAATCTCTTTGCCGGTATTCCGGCCACGGAGTATATACCTATCGATCTCAACCGGTACATTAAGCAGCGTATCTACTTTATTGGGACCAGCGGGTCGACGGTGGATGATATGAAGAGTGTGCTGGAGAAGGTGATTGCCGGCCGCCTGGCTACCGACGTTTCCGTGGCCGCGGTATCAGATCTGGCATCTGCGGAACAGGGAATGCGAGCTGTAGAGAACCGGTCTATCGCCGGCAAGATTCTTGTTTATCCCGAATGCAAGGGCCTGGGACTGGTGGAATTGAAAGATATGCCTGCAAAGCTGCCTCAGGTGGCCGCATTGCTTAAAGACGATGTTTGGACACGAGAAGCAGAACTTAAGCTAGTAGAGTTGTTCGGCCGCCAGGCCTGACGTGATTATCGATTTTACTTCTTCCGAGACGGCGCTGGCCAACTTCAGATTGTTTGGCAAGCATAATGTAAATATGGTTGCCGGCACTACGAGCTTCAGCCTTTGGCAGAGCATCGCCTTGAAAAACTATTATCTATCTCCTTGCCCCATTTTGACCAGCCATGATCTCTGGACACGGATGGTTTTTGTATCAGAGGAATTAAAAGTAACGGAAAGTGGCTAAAATAGAGGCATCAGCAGAGTCCTGGAAAAATTATGCTCCAGGGTCTGCTTTTGCAGCAGAAGAATGGAGCCAGGAGATTACATTTAGCACAGCTGTACCCGGCAGATTGCGGCTTAGCAAACCTTTATTAAACTGTGACATAATTGACAAGTTGTTTTGCTGGTGGTAAACTTTATGTCAAAAGACCAACAGTTTATAAAGGAGATCAGTAAATGATGCCAAGATGGGCTTTAGGCAAAATCGACGGTAATTCCCATATCCCCAAATACATCCAGCTAAAGGAGATAATTGTCGGCCTGATAAATTCCGGGGCTATAGCGGTGGGAGAGAGCATACCGTCGCTGAGCCAGCTGAAGCTGATATATAAGGTCAGTGATACCACCTGCAAGAAAGCTATTGCCAAGCTGGTGCATGAAGGTATATTAAGAGGAGAATGGGGCAAGGGCGTTTTTGTTCAATCTGCCTGTCCGCGTGAATCAGTGGAGAGCATTACTCTTATAGTCAGACGCGGTCTCGATCTGCTCGGCCATCCGGCCTTTTCTCAAATCCTGAGAGGAGTTATAGAAAAGACGGTTGAATCCAATTTGTACCTGGAATTCATCTTCCTTGAGCCTGATATAATGAGTCGTGAAGAGATATGGGAAAAGGTTTCCGGTATCAACAGCTCTGGCGTACTGATCCCCTTGATTCCTTATATGGAGGAAGATCATCTCGAGCCTCTTAAAGAGAAGAATATACCGGTGGTTTTTATGAACAGGCGGTTTGCCTCGATAAGCCCGTACATGATTTCTTACGGCCTGGATAGGCCTGTACATCAAGCGGTTAGGGATATGCTGCGCAGAGGCAGAAAAAAAATCGCCCTCGTAGGCAGTCCCTGGGATGCCATATTTGGGATGATAAAAAGAGGCGCCGACAGGGCGCTGGATGAAGTCGGCATGAAGTTGAAGGATGAGATGGTGCTAAGATGCCCATACTCCTTTGAGGCGGGACGGCAGACCATGGAGGATCTCTTGAAGAGGGGCTGCTTGCCTGATGCCGTAATTGCCGACGATGAATATGTGGCTTACGGCGTGCTTGATGCGGTCATAAAGAGCGGCCTTTCTGTTCCTCATGATATGGAACTTCTGGCTGTAGGCGGTTTTCTGGAGAAGGTACCGATGAGGCCTAAACTTCCCACAGTGCGTATTCCGCTCTTCGATATAGGCTTTAAGGCGACGGAAATATTGATGGATATGATTGCCGGCCGGATGCCCTTGCTGGAGGATATAATCGTGGATAGCCGGTTGGACGACAGGCAGGCAGAGGTTGTCCTGGTCTGACTGCTGAAGTAATGAATAAAGAGCAGGGGGGTAAGTCATGAAAAGAAGAGGTTTTACACTGATTGAACTACTGGTGGTAATTGCTATCATCGCGTTGTTAGCCGCTATCCTTTTCCCGGTATTCGGCCGGGCCAGGGAGAAGGCCAGGCAAGCGACATGCGTCAATAATTTAAAGCAGATAGGTGCAGCTATTGTTATGTATTGCCAGGATTGGGAGGATACTTTATGTTGCTATAAAAATGGACTTAACAATGAATGGGATGTTCAGTTGATGCCTTATCTTGATATGAAATGGGGAATGGGAGAGAGAGCAACCGCTTACTACTGCCCGTCCTCCTTACCTTATCCTGGAGTGCCGTTATATCGAAATTTAAGCTATGCCTTCAACGGCAGAATAGCTGAAAACGTCAACTCATCAAATACACTATCCGGATTGGAGGCTCCTTCTCATACTTTGCTGGTAGTAGATAATGAATATGCCGCAGGGAATAATACTTCCTGGATAACCTACAATCCTCCAACCAGCAACTATATCTACGAAACGAGCAAAAGATTCCCTTATAGCCGGCATTCCGGAGGAGTCAACGTTCTCTTTGCCGATAGCCATGTTGCCTGGAAAAGGCCTACCATAAAAGCCGCTAGTGGCTCACCACCTGAAGGATCCAAGTGGTTTAATGGCGGATTAATTTATTAAACTAATTTGATGAAGTAACTTTGAGGAGGCTGATAAAGGTGTTCAAGCGAATAGTAGTAAACCAGATTATAGTTTTATTCTTTTTTGGATTCTTCAGTCACTGTACCTTTGCTCAGATAAACGTAGGCATCTATGAAAACAGTGCCGGGGCAAAGGGTATCTATGAGGGTTTAAAGGGAGAAAAAGACCTACAGGTAGAGATGGTCAAGAGCACGAGGCTAACTTTAGATAACCTCTTAAGATATGATGTTTTGGTTATCGGCAGCCTTAAGGGGATGGAGCAAAGGAGTGTTCAATCGATCAGAAATTATGTAAATATCGGCGGTAGCGCTCTCCTGCATCACGATGCCTGTGGATATCGTGATTGGAAAGAGCCGTTGTTTCCGGATGTCTGCCGGGGTATCAGAGTTACGAGAATGAGTACCCTGGTTCCTCTTTTTGACACCAGGCATCCGTTGTTGCGTAATATATCACGAGAATATACTCATGCATATTATGACCATATTGTCCTTGGCAAAGGGCCGAAGGGGACTGTCATTGTTGAAGATAAAGAAGGTACACCGGCAGTAATAATTGGCGAAATAGGTTATGGCCGGGTAGTGGCCAATGGATCTATTACCGGGTACTGGTCGGAGCTTGATACGCAGCGTCAGGGAGAGGGTGCTCCCAAAGATGAAGAACTGAAAGTATTGTTAAATGCTGTTTCCTGGCTGGGAGAGAAGCCTGTTACCAAGTTTGCCGGGGAAGAACTGAATAAGAGAAAGAAGCTATATCTTGCTGAGATTGCTGAGATGCAATTAACGGAGAGTCCTTCCTCAGCGAATTCTTCCTGGTTTTTCGATGATATGTTGCGAGGGAGCTTTCTGATAAGGCAGCCTGCAATCAAGGCAGATGGCAAATTCTTTCTTTTTCATGATGTAGGATTTATCGGCAGATATATGGACAGAGAACAGATGAGGGTTTACCTGCGTCAACTGAAATGGCTGGGCGTAACCGACATAGTCTATGGCTGTGATTTAAAAAGCGGAATTGGTCATCATACCGATATTCCTGCTAGGTTTCCGGGTATAGAAATAGCCTATGGATTTGAAAAGAGGAGCTCAGACCCACTGTTGGATATGCTAAAGATAGCTAGGGACGAGGGGCTTGATGTCTGGGTAATGTGGCATCCGGGTGCAGTGCCTGACAACATGGCTGCCTGTGATCAGCAAGGAAAAAAATACGTTCATCCCTCTTATAATAATATGGTGGACGTTCTGTCTTCTGATTACCGCCGGCTTTGTCATGCATTGATCGATGAATATGCCGTCAAGTACAATGTTTATGGCAATTTCAAAGGTATTTATTACGACGAGCTATTTTTCAATTGTATCGATTTTCATGGGGATGACATATCGCTTTTTAACAGGTTTTGTCAGGAGAACTTCGGCGAAACTCTGCCAGGCGATATAAGCGACAAACTGGCTAAAAAAGTTGCCTGGGTAGACCCATCGGATAAATGGTGGCGCAGGTATATTTTATTTAAGAATCACGCCAATACAGGCTTCATAAAGGACCTGGCGGATTATTGTCATGGTAAAAAGCTGGGAATAATCGTGGAATTAAGGCCGACGGCTCGATTGAATAATGGATGGAGCTACGGGATAGATAACGAGGCTTTTACTCACCTGGGGGCAGATTATTACTATGTAGCCTCTGCAGATTATTGTGAGCCTTGCTATGTCTACCCCAATGCCCTGGTGGGAGGACATGTCGGTAATACATGGGGATATTATAACACTGTATCCTTGAGAGGGCACAGTGCAAGTATGCATTTTGTAGATAATCAAATCCGAAGATTGACGTTCGGTAACAATCCCAACGGATTAGCCCAATTACAGCGTTTGATTTGTAATACGCGGGAATGGGCAAACAGCGAAAATTTAGCCAGGGTAGCGGTATTGCATAACCAGAATAGCCTGCAGATGCTACTGGGAAATGGCGCTCCGGAAGCAGCTTTGCAGGAGCTTCAAATAGCTGACAAGCTCTCCTTTGGGCAAGATGTGGATATGTTGCTAGTGGGCGCCAGAGAGTACTACAAGAACTATAAGCTTCTGCTTGCTCCAACTTATGCCTTAAGAGGGATTCCCCAGGAAACTTTTGCCGCCGTAGAGAGATATGTCAAGGCAGGTGGAACTCTGGTTATGCTCGGCAACTGCTCTGTTTCTCTTCCAGATCTTACCCGGAAGCAAGACAAGACCGCGGATTTGGCAGGCATCGGATATTCTGATAAAAGCATAGAAGTAGCGGCATTGACATATAAAGGCAAAGAGGTAAAGCTGAGCAGCAAAGCTACTATTCGTCAGGTGGATATTATTTCCCTGGAAGCCAATGCTTTGGCCGGTTTTGGCAGTACAGAAATGCCGGCAGTGACATCTTGCGTTTTAGGCAAGGGCAAAGTTATCGGTATCCACTTTGATATAGCCAGAGAGTTGGGGCGAAACAACAAAGAGATAGAGGCGTATATATCTTCCCTGATTAAGGAGCAGACAGACCCTGCCATCACTACAACAGGTGGCTTGAAGATTATGACTACCTTGAAGAAAGGCAATTGGGTGGCCGTTTCCCTCTATGCAGATTCTTTTCCTGCCAGAGGAGTAGTGACCGTAGATTTAAAGAAGCTAGGCTTAAACAAAAAAGGTTATCGGGTTTTAATGCTAGGCAAAGGCATGGAGCTATCACGGCCGGGAGATTTCTGGGGCAAGACAGGGCACTGGAAAACCGAGGATATAGCGAGCGGCATTCCTGTAACTATTACCGCAGATAACGATGAAAAGCTGGCTTTGCCGGATAAGTTCGATCTGTCGTCTTTCTCTCAGGAGGATGCCGGATATATAGATACTATTACAAGAGCCTGGTGGAATACCGTCGGCGAGAAAAAACGGCGCTATGAGCATGAGATTCTTGTCATAGCTCCTTATGATGAGCCGGCGATACAAGGCAAGTAATTGATGCAGGGCATATTAAAGTAAAATAGGAGGCGATTGCAAATGGTGAGAATATTGAAGGCATTGTGCTTATTGGCGCTCTTTGCAGCTCTGAATCTAAAACCGGTAGTTGCCAGGGCTGATTGGCCGGTAGAGGTGTTTGCAGCGGTTAGTGCCGACCCGCTGATTGCTGATATCAACGGAGACGGCAAGAATGAAGTAGTGATTGCTACACTGGCAACAAAACAGGATGAAGCAAGGATTTATGTATTCAATGATACCGGCAAATCGTTACCGGGATGGCCCAAATCTATTTTTGACGATAACAGTAATTCAATGGTCAACAACGAAGGTCCGGCAGTAGCAGACTTCAATGGCGATGGCAAGCAGGAGCTATGCTTTGCCAGCGGCTGGCAGGGGCCCGGCAAGGTTCATCTTTTGGATTACAAGGGTGATTACCTTCCCGGCTGGCCGGTTACTATGCCGGAAAAGGCCCTTCCCTGTATGGCTCCTGTTATTGCCGATGTCAATGGAGATGGCAAACAGGAGATTATTGTTGCGACCACAAATCCTGACAAACTTTACGTATATGGCTTTGATGGTTTGGTAATAAGTGGCTGGCCCAGAGAGATATTCGGACGTTGTGCGGGCGTAGCTGTTGGCGATGTTAACGAAGATGGCAAAAATGAGATGATTGCCTGGACAGCTTCTCGTAGATTATACGGCTGGCAGGCAGACGGAAGCTCCCTTTGGCCGGTAAAGATTTTCCAGGAAGAGAGCATTGAAAGTTGCGCCGTAGCGGATGTTAATAACGATGGCAGTCGGCAGATAGTAGCCGGTACCAATAAAGGCAGGATTTACATCTGGGATGCGCAAACGTTATGGCCGCTGGCAGGCTGGGAGAAACCCAGGGAGCTTGGTGAAGGAAATATTAAAGTTTCATTAGCTGATATTGACAACGATAAGAAGCTGGAAATAGTAGCTAATCTTATAAAGCGAAAAGGAGGCAGCTATGCCGGTAATGGAGCAATACATATCATTAAAAGCGATGGTAGCACATTGCCGGGATGGCCTCAGGAATTGACCAGCAGTTGGATAGACAGAAGTATTGTCCTTGTGGATACGGATGGTGACAACAAGCTGGAACTGATGGGTAACAGCAGAGATGGCAAGCTGCATTTGTGGCGTTACAGCGGAGAATACGTCGAAGGGTATCCCAGGGTTCTGTTTGGTAATCGTAATCTTATTGCTGGGCCGGTAATAGGCGATATCAGCGGCGATGGATTTATGGATGCGATTGTTACCTATTACAATGCCTATAACAAGGCTTTTCTGGTCAAGTTTACCGGTGCCTGCGAGCCCAAAGCTCTTGTCTGGCCGAAGGCAATGTACAACAATCAGAATAACATGTTTGTTACTAATCGCTAGACAGCCCCAAAATGGGTCAACAACATTTAATTAAAGCATGTAGAAGGGGGAGAGCAGTGTATTACAAAGAGAATTTGTCCTTAGCCAAAGATAGAGAGCATGTAGTTATCAGCAACGGTTGTTGGGAAGTGAAGCATGATTTGCACCAGGGAGGTTGCATAGCTCGAATCAAGTTTTTGCATGGTTCCAACAGAAACATCCTAGTTTCCCCCATTACTTCCTATTTTTCCGTATACAAGAAGTTCAGCTATCAGGATAAAAATGAAAAACAACCGCGGGTAAATATTTTAGAAGATACTTCAGATTGCAAAAAGATAAGAACAAGAGGGAAGCTGTATCGGGAAGACGGCAGACCTTTGCCGGTGAAATATGATTATGTTTATGAATATCATAACGAATATATAAAGTGCATCAGGAGTTTTACCTGCCAGGATATTGAGGAAGATATTCACATTGTGGGAGTAGGCTCACTTGAGCTGATCCCGGAGCTCGATGAATATGCCTACCGCCATTCACATCATAATGAAGTGGGCAAGAACTTTCATGCCTGGCTTAAGAACTGTCCGGTAGAATGGGGCAAGGCAGATGAAGCCTATAATCCTCTGTTTACCGACCGCTATGCACCCAATTATCTGGCCGCCTTTAAGCGAGGAGTGGAAGGCATAGAGACATTTCCCAATTCCGAGATAGATAAATGGGAGAAGCAATTGACCGGAGAGAACGGCCTAAGCCGTTTTACCATGCATCGGGTGGCCGATCCCGCCAGGCTAGTCATTTTGATGGAGCCTTATTTTTGTTGCCATTATCCGATAAGGCCCGAAGGGGAATTCTCCTATATCTCGTATCTGGGATTGCCCAATATTACCGCTGAATCCAAACAGAAATACATGCATGTCGGCATAAATAACCATCCCTGGCCGAGTGATGAGCAGATCAGAGCGTGGGCCTATGCCGGAGTGAATATACTAAGGTTGCATAACTGTGACGGCCTAGCCGACGGCAATTATTGGCATCGCGGCTGTTATCCTCCTTACGATGCAGAAGGCATGCAGGAATTGGACAGAGTAATAGACACCGCGCACACCTACGGGTTGAAGGTGATTAATTATTTCTCAAGCGACCTTCATTCGAATGCCCCTGGTTTCAAGCATATCGACGAGTGGAAGCGCAGCGTTGACAGCAGCGGCAGGGCGGCCCAGTCCTCGATGGGCGCACATTTTGACAGTAGTAGGGATGCGCCGGATACCGGAGTGGTAATCCCCACCTGCCTGCAGTCAGGCTTTAAAGACTATCTTAAGAGCCTGATAAAGAAGGTATTGGCAAACCATAAATTCGATGGCATCTATTACGATTGTTACGAGTATCATTATTGCAATAATCCAGCCCACAGCGATGGCGAGCACAATATGATCGATGATTTTATCGAAATGACCGAATGGACCAGGAGAGCCGTTGGCAAAGAAGGAGTGTTGGCTATTCACCAATCCACAGTGCCGTCAGTAATAATAGAGAACTTTTGCGATGCCGTTTTAACAATGGAAGAGTTGGATGGAGAGCGCTTTATAACTATGGATGTGCCGGCACTGGAAGGCTTTACCCCTCATTGTCAGTATATGAATGCCTCCGCTCATATTATTTGCCCGACCATTATTTCACGCGCAGATAGCGGAGCCTGCTTCCAATCCGATATCAGCCATAGAGGTGATAAATCTATCTTTGAAAAAGCGATGGATAATTTTATCTCCAAGTGTGTGCTACAGGGAGTTTTCACCTATCCGGCTTATGGCGGCTATAAGAGCGTCTTGGATTTGTTTGCCGGATTCCGCGCTTTTGATCTGACGCACTATCGTTTCCTTGATTACCGGCAGAACTTGCTGGAGATAATAGGCAAAGGTGCGCAGGGAGCGCTTTACTATAATGATAAGGAAGCCTTGATAGTGCTGTCTAATCCAGGTTGCACAGATACTATGTTTAGCTGGCGATTGGATATGACCAAACTGGGCTGGGCAAGTAATGCGTCATACCTTCTAGTGGATAGCCTAGGTGGGTATCCGGCTATAATAGAAGACAAAGATATTCAGCAAAAAGGGATAAAAGAGACACTTAGCGGCTATCAATATAGAGTGTATCGTCTAAAGGAACATAGCCCCGATGCAGCATATGTCCGGCACAATACCCATCCCTGCAGCGAGCAGATAATGTCGGCTACTCTCAAAGTAATCACAGAAGGACCAATAAATCAGGAAGCCGAACTGGATTTTTATGCACCACAGAGTCCTAAAACGGTTAAAATCGATGGCATAGAAACCCCTGGCTGGGAATGGAACAATAAAGTAGGCAAAGTAATTTACCGGATGACAGGCAAAAAAATAGCGCTGGATATTGAATTCGGGTGAGGAGAGGGTAAATGAAGATATATATAATTACAGATTTGGAAGGCGTTGCCGGTGTAGTTAACTGGGATTCACACCAGGAAAGATCTTCAGATACGAGAGCTACAGAGTGGATGACGGCAGAGATACAGGCAGCTATAGACGGCGCACGCAGCGGCGGAGCGGAAGAGATAATAGTGGCGGAGAGCCATAAGGTGATTATAGATAAGCTGGATAAGGAAGTGAAGCTTGTCTTATCCGGAGGCGTAGCCTCATATCTGCCCGGTCTGGATGAGTCGATAGACGGTGTCTTTATAGTTGGCCAGCATGCCCGGGCCGGTGTAGGGACAGGAGTATTGAACCATACCGGGAACAGCGCCATCTTTAACACCTATCTTAACGGAATTGCAGTAGGCGAACTGGGCTTCGAGATGGCCTATGCCGGCAACATGAAGGTGCCGGTAATCCTGCTTACCGGAGATGCCGAGGCAACGCAAGAGGCCAAAGCCCTGGTGGATAGCATGGAGACTGTAACCGTAAAAGAAGGCATCAATAAGTATCAGGCCATAAGTTTGCATCCCGAGAAGGCCTGTGAATTGATCAGGGAAGGAGCTAAAAGAGCGGTAGAGAGAATAAACGAGATAAAGCCCTTTACCCTTAAAGCACCCTATGACTATAGAGTAGAGTTTACCACGACCCAGACAGTATCGAAGATGTGTCTGATACCCGGAGTAAGGAAGGTAGATGAAAGAAGCATAATCTATACTAGCGATAACTTCCAGAAAATAGCCAATATGAATCTGCTCAGGGCATATCTGTATGATGCAGAATAAAAGCCTGCTTGGCTTTTTCTACGGGTTGGGCTCAGTAATCTTATGGGGGAGCTTTTATATAGTCGGCCGGGTTCTGTTTGGAAACCATACGGTAGCTCCCGTGTTCTTTACTTTTTTAAGATTTTTTCTGGCGAGTCTTTTCCTGTTAATAGTTCTTGCCGTTCAGGGAAAGCTGCCGGAAATAAAGAGAGCTTTGCAGCAGGATTTCTGGCTGTTCTTCTGGCTCTTTGCTCAGGCATTTGCTGGGCATTTTATACCGTATTGAGCAGAAGAGCTAGTTTCAGATACGGAGGGCTGGTGAACGGAACGGCAACAATTATATTAGGAGATGCAATGCTTTTACTGCTCACCTTATTTTTTAAGCACCCGGTGCAGATAGGTTTTTCACTATCGTTCTGGCTGTATGCGTTGTATATGGGAATATTCCCTTCAGCTCTGGCTTACGTTCTCTGGGCCTCTGCTCTAAAGCATTTAGAGGCAGGTAAGCTGGGCTCTTTGGGATATGCCTCAACTCTGCTGACGATGGCTTTTTCATTTCTTTTGCTGAAAGAGAGAATAACCCCTGTCTTTATAGGCGGAGCAATGCTTGTTTTTGGTGGGGTATATTTCATGCTGATAAAGCATTTGCCATTTATAGGAAAGAACCGTCATGAGCAAGAAGGAGGCATGTTATGATAAAATATTTTGGCAGAACCGGTTTAATATCAGGATTGGCGGTAGCAATATTCGCATGGGCAGGTATAGCGTATTGTAATGTAACAGCAGCAGAGAACGGTATGCCCGTAAAGGTGGGGGTTTATGCCAGAGGCTACGGAGCGCAAGGTATTTTCTTCGCTTTGCAAACAGAAAAACATGTTAGCGTATCGGTGATCAAAAAAGGCGCTGTAGATCTGGCTGATTTGCTTGCATACGATGTTGTCATAATTGGCAGCCTTAAGGAATGTCCCTTTGAAACAATGGAAGAGGCGCTTCAGGAATATGTAAAATACGGAGGCGGTCTACTTCTCAACCACGCTGCCTGCGGTCTGACACGGGATGAAACGCTGCTTTTTCCAGAGATTATAACCAAAACGGCAAAGATGCAAGGCAATGTTTTGCTGCCCTGTAAGGTACAGCATGCTATTCTATCAGGCGTTTCCGAGCAATACAAATATGCCTATACCGATCATTTCAATTTAGTCAAAGGGCCAGTTGGTGAGGTGCTCGTTAGGGATTTCCGAGGAAACCCTGTAGTAGTATGTGGCTATTATGGTAATGGCCGCGTAGTTGCTAACGGCGCCTGTACGGGGCTTGCTACCCAGAGCAATATAGAGCAGGCCCCGGTTGATGGAGAGCGGCAAGTGTTGTTGAATGCCGTTACTTGGGCAGGCCGGGGACGTATAACATTGCTTTCACAGGAAGAACGCAAGGCACGACTGACCGCTGTCCGACAGGAAAAGGATGCCCAAAAAATCCGGCAGTATGATGAATTGATGGCAAAGCAGTATGATTGGTTCGATGAATCGTTGATTCGCTGTACTTATCTTCAGCGTCAGCCAGTTGAAAAAACCAATGGCAGGATTTTCATGATTGCCAGAGTCGATTATTTAAATAACTACGGTTATGAACGCACCAGGCAGAACTTGCGGCAGTTGAAGCTTATGGGCGTTACTGACATTGTTCAACTTACTATGCGAGATTGTGTAATCTTTCATCCGACCTTAGTTTCAGGTGCCTTGCCAAGATATACGGCCTATGATCCCTTTATGACGTTGGTCAAAGCTGCTGGCAAGGAAGGTGTTGGCATCTGGGTGAAGCTGCAGATTGGATATGGTAAGGTAGCCGATAAAATGCTGGCACGAAATTGCAAGGGTGATCCTTATCTACAGAGTAAAGATAAGGATCTTCCCGATGTGCTGAGTAATGAATATCGCGCTTTCTTATACCGTATGATTGATGAATATGCTACAAAATACAGTGCCTTTGGGAGCCTTAAAGGGTTGTATGTCGATATGCCTTATTCAAATGCCGGCGATTACCTGGGTGACAATCTGGAGGATTTTAAGAAGTTCACTATAGAACGCTTTGGTGAGATGCCGCCTCAGGATTGCAATCTGGACAATATTGCGCGCAAGTGCGATACAAAGGATGTCTGGTGGCGCAGATGGGTGCTCTTCAAAGAATGGGTAAATGAGGATTTTCATAAGAGTATTTCCGATTATTGCCGTAAAAAAGGCATTGAATATGCTATCCAGGTCGGTACACCCGCTGCATACGCATCAGGATGGTCGTGGGGGCATGATCCATACCGGCTGAGTTCCCTGGGCAAATCCACCTGGATATTTTCATATGGAGGATCAGTTGCATTGGAACCTCTTTATTCCTTGGACCAATCAACATCAGGAAGTGGCCCGCATGGCAGTTGGGGAGAGTACAATACGCGTTCATTGCGCGGCCATCGCGCAGGAATGGAGCTTTTCTTTGATGGTCATCTTTGGCGTCCCTTTTCTGGTGGTATGACTAATCGCGGTATCGATGCGTTGCGCATGCATATACTCAATTGCAGGGAATGGAGCGGCGGCTCAATCCTAGCCAAAGCTGCTGTTTTAGATAACCAGAGTACGCTTTTGCTGCGGCTAGGCCCGGTATCCAACCAGGTTATGCAGCAAGTGGGGGATCTTTTTGAGGATTTATCACACCACCTGGATGTGGATCGTATTATGGTGGAGAACACTGAACTGTATAATCGCTACTCTGTGTTGATCGCACCTCCCTATAGCCTTGAAGGTCTTTCTCAATCCGTTAGTGACAAATTGAAAGAGTTTGTGCAGCATGGAGGCATTTTGCTTAATCTCAATAGCAAATGGTCGATTTCACGGGCAGATTTGACACAAGAAAAAGATATGACGATGGAATTTACCGGTTCGCCGGTATTAGAAACACTGAAAGCATCGGAAGATGATTCTCTTGCGGTTATTGAAAAGAACATTGGCAAAGGTCGTATAGTCAGCATCACATCGCATGATATGCTGAAGGAGGCACAGAAAGAAAACGGCTCGGCAGCAAAGCAGTTTGCCGCTCTTGTGTGCAAATTGACCGAGCCTCCTATTACGCTGAAAAGCGAGACCGATTCCCGGATGAAAATTATGACGACACTTAAGAAGAACAACTGGGTGGCGGTCACGTTGTGGTCAGATGATAAAACACCGGCACATGGAATTGTCCGTGTCGATCTTCAGAAGCTCGGGCTGCAATACGCCGGGTACCGTTTGCTGCTTCTTGGGCGTAATATGGAACTTTTAAAACCCGGCGATTGGGCGGGTGGGAAAAGGCAGGGTGAAGCGAATTTCTGGACGCCGGAAGATTTCAAGGCCGGTGTGGCTATGACTATACTTAAGAATGATGAGACCGATTTTAGAATACCGCAGGATGCCGATCTCTCAGCATACCCAAAAAACTGGGCAGATTATATCAAAAATACGGTAACACCGTTCTTTAATAAGCAAGACATCCGGCAGCGTCAATATGGGTACGAGATTATGGTCGTGGCGCCGTCAGATGAATTGAATATCGATGGGGAAAAGGTGAATTGAATGCTGTTAAAGTACCATCGGGTGCAGATAAATAACTGGAATTAAGAATATTGTGTAGATATTTATGGAGGTGTAACAAATATCTGATCGATTATTGTAAATGAAACCCCTGCTTCAAATACGCCAGCTCTGCCGATAACGGCTGGGGAGCCTGGTGCATGGAAACCGGCTGGACCAATACCTGGATAGCCGTCGTTCTAGCCATGCGCAGATTGCAAAGCTCCATTTTCGATCTGAGCTATTCGGAGAGATTAAAAAAACTGCTGCCTAATCTTATAGCGGGGATGAGCTACGAAACCACTGGCGCCTCTCTGTTAGCCACCTGTCCATCTTTAGACATCAGGCCTGGGGCAGAGTGAAGCTGTAATGCTTGCTAGGTTATAGCTATAAGTGGTATGGATGACACAACCGTATTATGGAGCATCTGTAGATCCTTCTTCGATCGAGCGAACGATGCGTGTGTACGCCGTGAATATATCTGTATAGCATCAGTGCAATGTGGTATACTACACTAAAATCAAGGCTTTGCATCGGCGGACTTGTTATAGCTGGAAGTGCCTGGCATTGCTTGCATCGGCTGGTTTGCAGTTTTTGCGTAGCATTGGTTCTACTAAGAGGTGGTTGGGTCGATATGAAGAAGTATGAAAAACTAATACTTCGGTTGACAAAAGAGCTTAAGAGCGGTCGTTTGAAGCCGGGGGACCGGTTTTATTCCGATAACGAGCTGATAAAGAAATTTTCCGTCAGCAACACGACGGTGGAGTATGCCGTCAGGGAACTGGTGAGCCAGGGATTTCTTAGGAGGATAAGAGGCAAAGGCACTTTTGTAAGCAGCCTCCAGCGTCAGGATATACATGATACTTTTTGGATGGTTATGCAGCGATACGGGCATTTCCATGCAGAGTTATTCGAAGCTCTGGTTAGCAGTCTTCAGACCAGAGGGCATCACTCTTTCATGTACTCCGCCGCAGTTATGTCCCACAACCGTAAGCGTGCAGAGAGAGAAAATATCAAAGTTTTTAGCGAAATATTTGAAAACAGTATAGCGGCCATGATTTTGAACGGCACTCGATTTCTGCCTTTTGATTATTTCGTGAAAACTAAAATGCAAAAAAAGATGGTATTTGTGCATAGGCTAGATACCGATGTAGCTATAGATTCTGCTTGCGCACTCTCGGATTATTATGCTGGGGGCTATATGGCAGCCAAACATCTTATCGACCGAGGACATGAAAAAATAATCATCTTCTTTCATAAATGGGTACCTTATAATAAGAGCGCGCAACTGCTCTTGAATGGATTTCAGGATGCTTGCGAGGAGTGTGATCTAACTAACGATGAGAACTTTCGCCTGATCTTTGATGATGAAAGCCCAAATAATTATGAGTCCTTAGTAAGCTTATTGAAGTCGTCCTGGGTTCCGACTGCCGTCTTCAGTTACGGTGATTTTCGTTTGGCCGGGCTGCTTCCGGTGCTTAGGGAAGCCGGTATATCCTGTCCTGAGGATTTGGCATTGATGGGTTATTATGATACTCCCTGGGCAACTATGCTTGACGTTCCTATCACTTCGGTAAATTTGCGTGTGGATGAACTGGCCCGCCTGGCGTGCGATATGGCTCTGCGTATCGGGAGGGGAGAGGATGTCCATGAGAAGCATCTGGTGACGCCGAAGATAGTAGTCCGGGAATCCACTTGATTAATGTAACACACGAACGCAGCCTAGCAAGGCAAACGCTTCATCGCCTTATAGCTACCAGTTTAATGTTATAGCTAAAAATTTTCCGAATTTTGCAGGAATAGTTGTATTTGCCGTCGAACGATTAATGATATGTACATTGCCCGCTCTGATGCCGAATTATCGTGTTAAGAACAGCATAAATAGGAGGCAGGCGTAAATTTACAGGGGGGGGTAGAAATGAAGATAATTAATGGTCTGGCGCAATATCAGGTATATCAACGCAGTGCAAACGGTACATCCGATTTGTCTTGTTACGGCACGTGTAGCGTTGTTTCCGGCGCAGTGGAAGCGCTCATCAATGATGGTAGAGAGGGGTATGAGGGTGAGTGGCAGCTGGTCGGCAGAGCTGCCAATGGTTGTTGGCAGGCAGCAGTATCCGATTTACATACAGGCGGTCCTTATAATATCGATCTGCGCATAGTCAGTAACGGTAACGTAGTTGAATCGGTTAAGGTTACCGATATTTTGGTAGGTGATCTGTGGATACTGGCCGGCCAATCCAACATGCAGGGGTGCGGAGACATGGTGAATACAGAAAGCTCCCATCATTTAGTAAACGTATTTTCCATGAACGACCAGTGGGAGTTGGCAAAAGAGCCGTTACATCAGCTTGACAAAGCGGTGGATGCTGTACATAGAGATCTCAAAGTAGAGTCCTCTCAGGTTACCGGCAAAGGAGCAGGGCTGGGGCTGCCCTTTGCTGTGGAGATGGTCAGGCGCACCGGTGTGCCTGTGGGGTTGATCCCCTGCGCCCAGGGTGGCACAAGCATGTTGCAATGGGATCCCGTCCGCCGTGATGAAGGAGATAAGTCTCTTTATGGTGCTATGTATCGTCGTTTCCTGGCGGTCGGAGGGCGGGTGCGCGGCATTCTCTGGTACCAAGGGTGTGCTGAGACCGGCGATAATGATTCTCTTCTAAGGTTTACTGAGCGCTTGGCTGGTTTTGTCTGTGCCGTCCGTCGTGATTTTAGGGATGACGAATTACCTTTCTTTCAGGTGCAGATCGGACGTGTTAAAGGCCGGGGCTGGGGGTGGGAGCCCCGTAGATGGAATAGTATCAGGGAGCAGCAGCGCTTGGCGGAAGAGATCATTCCTGGAATCTATACTGTGACAGCCATAGATTTGGAGTTGGATGATTTGATCCATGTGAGCACTCAGGGTCATAAATTGCTGGGAAAACGCTTGGCATACCATGTCTGTCAGGCTCTGTTTGGGCAGGCAGGAGAACTTGGACCGCATCTGGAGAGAATTTTTCGAGACAGCGATATGCGATTGAAAGTTACTTATAGCCGGGTGAACGGCCGGCTGACGGCACCTGGACGCTTAAGCGGTTTCGACTTACTTGATGCCGATGGCAGCAGGGTGCCGATTATTTATTCTCAACGGCTTGATCCCACGGATCCATATGCGGTTATCCTGTACTTGACGGAACCGCTGCCGGAAGGATGCAGGTTGATTTACGGGAGCGGCGTGGACCCGTATTGCAATTTATATGATGAGGCAGGTATGGCTGCTTTGGCTTTTGGGCCGCTGCCCGTTTGCTGACATCTGTAGAAATAGAGAAAAAGCAAACCCATATCCGGATGCTTGCAATAGACAACTGGGTAGAGGTGAAAGAATGAGTAGATTCAGTATTTTGGGTGATAACTTTGTATATAACGGCAGTCCGGTTACAATACTGTCCGGAGCGATACACTATTTTCGTGTGGTTCCACAGTATTGGGAAGACAGGCTGCTTAAATTGAAGGCATGCGGGCTCAATACCGTTGAAACTTATGTGCCCTGGAATCTGCACGAGCCAAGGCCAAGTGTCTTTAACTACGAAGGATTTGCAGATATAGAAAGATTTATAAAAATTGCCGGAGATATGGGGTTATGGGTTATTCTTCGGCCATCTCCATATATATGTGCAGAATGGGACTTGGGAGGGTTGCCGTCATGGCTGCTTGCCGATCCGGATATGCGACTGCGTTGCTTCAATAAACCCTTTCTGGATAGAGTGGATATATACTATGATGTATTGCTTCCCAAACTGACGCCCCTCCAATGCACCAAAGGCGGGCCGGTTATCGCCGTCCAGGTAGAAAATGAATATGGCAGCTATGGCAACGATGTGAAATATATGGAGTACCTGAAAAATGCTTTGCTTGGGAGAGGCGTCGATGTGCTTCTGTTTACATCGGATGGATTGGATGAACAGCAGATGCTTGGGGGAACTTTGGACGGGGCACTAAAAACGTTGAATTTCGGTTCTAAGCCCGAGGACGTGTTTAAAAAGTTCAAAGAGAAATACCAAGCCGAGGGTCCTTTGATGTGTGCAGAATTTTGGCTCGGCTGGTTTGACCATTGGGGAAAAGAGCATAAAAAGAGAGATGTCGGCGATGTCGCAGATGTACTGGATAAGATGCTTTCCATCGGTGCTTCGGTTAATTTCTATATGTTTCACGGGGGAACGAATTTCGCCTTTTACAATGGAGCGAATCATTGTGGGGAATACGAGCCTGTAACTACAAGCTATGATTATGATGCTCTTCTAGATGAAGCCGGCGATCCTACGGATAAGTATTATGCTGTCCGGGATATGATACGGCGGCATTTTCATACGAATTTTACGGACTTGCCGAAGCCTTCCATCAAGAAGAATTACGGAACGGTTATTTTGACTCATCAAGCACGGCTCTTTGATTCGTTGACTCATATTTCTACGCCTGTAAATATGGCATATCCGGTGCCGATGGAAAACCTGGGGCAGGACTACGGTTTCATACTTTACGAGTGCTTTCTTACCGGGATAACAGGTGGCAATAAGCTTTTGAAAATACAGGATGTGCATGACAGAGCGCTCATATATCTCAATGATAAATATACCGGGATAATTGACAGAAACAACGATGACAAGTGCTTGGAGCTTAATGTTCCGTCAGGGAAAGCAAACTTGAAAATCCTGGTGGAAAATATGGGCCGTGTCAATTATGGGCCGTTTTTATGGGATATGAAGGGAATCACGGAAAGAGTTCTTCTTAATTATCAAATCCAGTTTGGCTGGAATGTTTATCCGCTTCCTTTGGATGATATATCCTGCTTGGATTACGGTCCTGTAGCATGTTCAGAAGGGCCTGTCTTCTACAAAGGTATGTTTACGCTGAACGAACCTGCTGATACGTTCCTGAATATGGAAGGTTGGAACAAGGGTATCGTATATATAAACGGTTTCAATTTGGGGCGGTATTGGAGCATAGGTCCTCAGAAGACACTTTATATACCTGCGCCGCTTCTTCATAAAGGCATGAACGAGATCGTTGTCTTTGAGTTGCACGGCAAGAAAGAGCCTGTAGTTTGCTTTGCGGACAGGCATATATGGTGAGACTGCAGTTGCCTTTCTCGTGCCTTCGGGGCCAAAACGAGGCCGCAATATCGGCGGATTACCAAGTATGGCATAGATATCGTCTTGCTGGACTGCAACGGCTGGATAGGTGCCATCAGCAATTGGAAAATATCGGAGGAATAAAGTTGTGAATAAAGTCCGGATCATGGTTGTAGGTGCTGGTCAGAGAGGTGTGGGCTATGCCGCTTATTTTGAGTGCTATCCATCTGAGGGCGAGATTATGGCAGTCTGTGAACCGCAGGATCGTTTAAGACATACCTTTGGCGACCGGTTCTCGATTCCGGAGGAACGGCGTTTTGCCGACTGGCGTGAAGTACTGGATAAGCCGCGTCTGGCTGATGCCGTCTTTATCTGCACCCAAGACAAAGGGCATCGAGATCCAGCTGTATTACTGGCTGATAAGGGGTATCACATAATGCTGGAGAAACCTATGGCACCGGATCTGCAGTCTTGCCTCGATATTCATGAAGCGGCTGAAAGAAATGGTATTATATTGGCTGTCTGCCATGTGTTGCGGTATACACCCTTCAATCGAAAGATCAAGGAAATGCTAGACAAGGGAGCAATAGGAAGGATAAGAAGCATACAACTTCTTGAACCGGTAGGCTACTGGCATCAGGCTCATTCCTTTGTCCGGGGAAACTGGCGCAATGAGGGACAGTCTACGCCCATGCTGCTGGCAAAGTCCTGCCATGATATTGATCTCATAAATTACTTCATGCCGGGAAGGTGTGTTAGAGTCTCATCCTTCGGTGATTTATCGTATTTTATAGGTGCCAATCAACCGGAGGGAGCCGCAGACCGCTGTACTGATTGCCCTGCGGAGATAGAGGGATCCTGTGCTTATTCAGCTCTTAAAATATATCTGCGTGACAGGAAGTATAGCCTGGATAAATGGCCGGTCAATGTGCTTACGCCGGAAGCTGCTCCCGGGACGGTATTAAAAGCGCTGCAGACAGGACCGTACGGCCGTTGTGTCTTTGCCTGTGATAACGATGTGGTCGATCATCAGGTAGTCAACATGGAGTTCTCCGGCGGAGCCACAGCTTCGTTTACCATGTCGGGATTTACTAAATCCGGCAGCAGGGAGTTGCTTATTATGGGAGATCAGGGAACGCTGAGATGCACCGATCAGGGAATAGATTACTTTGATTTTCTGAATGACAGGATAAGCAATATCGAGGTGGATATCGGTGACGGCCTGATAACCAGCGGGCATGGCGGGGGAGATATAGGATTGATCCGAGAGTTTTTATCTGCGGTGAGGAGTTCGGACCCTTCCAGGGTAATTTCTGGTCCGAAGGTATCCCTGGAAAGCCACTTGATAGTTTTTGCTGCTGAGCGTGCCCGCAGAAAAGGTAGTGTTGAGATGGTAACAGAGAAGGAAATCTGACTTCAATGAGAGTTGCTGCTGCCGAGAGAAGTAGTGGAAAGGGACAGCAAACAATGATTAACAGGCGACAAAACGTGAGAACGGCTGTAGCAGTTCTATGGATAGCCGGATTGATGGTAGCTTTGAGCGGTGGTATAGCGGCAGCCGATGATACAGTGAAATTAGTGGCTAACGGTCAAGCCGTATCCGTTATCGTTGTATCGCCGCAGGCTGCTGCAAGAGAGCTATTTGCAGCTCAGGAATTGGCTGAATATCTGGAGAAGATAAGCGGAGGCAGGCCGGGATGCCGTGCCGGAGAATGTCAGGGAGCTGCAAAGAACTTTTCCTTAAAGAAACAACTAAAGTTAGTAAACAAAGGAGGTGCTTGAATGGCACGCATACTGAGGCAAGTTACCGTAGTCAGGGATGGGATGCATAACGCATTTACCGACCTGGCTTATTGGCAGGGAGCTTATTGGGTCAGTTACAGAAAAGGAGCAGGGCATATTTCGATAGACGGCGAGGCGGTGCTGTCGGTATCGGTAGATCGTACTCGCTTTCGGGAAGCAGCGCGGGTCAAAATGCCTGGCGACAACCGAGACCCCAAGCTGATTTGCCTGGATGAAGAGCATTTATCCATGGTCTTTCCCAGTTGGATTGGTGGCAGTGAGAAAAGAAATCTACAGCAATATGTATCGTTCTCTTCGGATGGTTTTATCTGGCAGGAACCGGTGCCTATTTTGCCCGCTAATCACTGGTTGTGGCGAGTGCGCCGGCATGCAGAACTTTTCTACGGTCTGGTGTATTCTTTCAACAGCAGCGAGCTTAAAGAGAGATGGTGGCGCTTGGAAATAATGACCTCTTCAGACTTGCTGCATTGGCAGCCGTTAGCCTATATAGGAGATCCCCATGATGGTATGAATGAAGCGGATATCTTCTTCCGTAATGATGGTGAGGCATGGCTGATATCTCGCAGTGAAGTTAGGCCAGGGCAAAGCGTTATGGCTATTGCCCAGCCGCCGTACACAGACTGGGAAATAGTTTATCTGCCGACAACCATTCACTGTCCCGTTATGACCGAGTATCAAGGCGAAGTCTACCTTTCCGGGCGGCGTATGGCCGATATAGAAGGAGATGATACCTTTCCCTTCTTGGACCGGGCTAGTTTGGGCGTGTGGCGGGTGGAGCAAGGTCAGGTCGAACGAGTGCTGTGCATACCGGCGACCGGAGATTGTGCATATCCTGGTATGGTTGTGGACCCTGAGGGCCGAGTCTGCTTGAGTTATTATTCACAGCATGCCTATCATATGGGCGTAGTGCCTCCGCCTTTCCGGCTGGAGGCTAAGGCGCCATATAATCAAGGGAGCCTGCTGACGCCGAATGATGTTTACTTTGCAGAGCTGGAGTTGCCTTAGTGCTATTCGTCAAAGCTGGAGAGTGTTAGATGAAACAAGGTCTTGTTAATATGGAAAACACTAATATGAGATCCAGCCGGGTATTGAAGAAGCTGAGAGAAGGCGGCACAGCGATCAGGATCAAACTCAATCTGACCGGCCCCAGAACAGCTCATAAAATGGGAAACGAGAACAGCGCTGTGAAAATAGAAAAGGATAGAGATCGTATCGCTTCTTTGATCAACGATAAATTGCGGGGCAATGGAGACGGCTTCCGTTACGATATCGATATCAAGGCAGGCCTATAATCAGTCCTGCCAATCCTGCCAGCAGGATGAGAAACAGCGGATGCAGCTTGAATCGCAGGTAAGCCGGCAGAATGGCGGCGAAAATGATTATCGGCCCGGCGGAGGTCAAAGCCGGTTTGACCAGGCTAATGACAGCTGATATCAGGACGGCCAGCACGGCTGGGCGTAAAGCGGACATGATGCTTTTTATTTGGGCCAGGTTTTCAATTCTGCGGTAAAAGTGGAAAGCGGTGGTCACCAGTATCAGTGATGGTAAAATGATACTCAATGTAGCTACGACCGATCCCGGCAGGCCGGCTATCTGATAACCCACAAAAGTGGCTGTGTTGATGGCGATGGGACCTGGCGTTATCTCTGCCAGAGTGAGTATCTGAAGGAAATCGGTGCTTGTTATCCAATGCCGGGTATTTATCACCTCACTGATGATTAGAGCCACGGCGGCATAGCCCCCGCCGTAAGCAAAGAGGCCGATTTTGAAGAACGTCCACAGGACGCTCAACAGCAAAATCACAGCTCTTCACCCCCGCTGCTAGTATCGGGATAGAGGACATCCAGCCCCAGGCGGGTGCCCACCGACGGTACATAATATCCCAGCAGGCCGATTGCAATAGCCAGAATAATAATATAGATTACTTTGATTCCTAGCAGGGACAAAGCCAAAAATATGAGCGCCGACAATATGGACCCTGTGTTGCGCGTAATTCGGGATGCCAGTTTCAGGACAACTCCGGTAATGATGGCCAGGACTCCGGCCACGGCTCCCTTCATGAAAGAGGTTACGCCGGGCAGCTGTATATATCTGAAAAGATAAACGGCGACAAGCAGCATAGCCAGAAAAGGAATGATAATGACTCCGACGACACTCACCAGCATGCCGGGTATTCCGGCCAGCCGATAGCCTGTCATAATAGCCATATTAACGGCTATAACGCCGGGAAAGGATTGTGTCAGGCAGACCATATCGAAGAATTCTTCCTCTGCCAACCACTTTTTCCGATTGACGATCTCTGCTTGTATAAGCGGAAGCATAGCCAATCCGCCGCCGATAGTGAAGCCGCCGATGCGGAGAAAGACTTTAAATAATTCCAGAAGCATACAATACCTCCAACTTTAAGATTATAGCATGAGGAGGAAGGGTAAGGAAAAATCCTAAATCCTATCAGCGGGTTTTCATTGCATTTGGTATATAGTATTATAGTTAAAGTAATATTCTTTGCTAAAGGAGTTAAGAGGCGATGAAGATACACAGTGTAGCCATGGTAGGTTGTGGAGCACTGGCTCAACAAGCTCACTTACCTAATATATGGAAAAATCCGCGTTTTAAACTGGCGGTAGCCTGTGACCTGGATGCGGCTACGGCACAAATGTGCCGGGAGAAGTTCTGCGCCGACAGAGCGGAAACGGACTGGCACAAGCTTATAAACGACAAGGATATAGACCTGTTTGTACTGGCTACCCATACCAACCTGAGGGGTGAGTTCATAGTTCCGGCTCTGGAAGCCGGCCAGCCTGTTTATACCGAGAAGCCTCTGGCGCCCAGCCGGCAGGAGATGGTGAATATCGTCAAGGTTTCCCGTCACACCGGCGTGCCGGTATGCGTGGGACATAATCGCCGATCTAGCCCGGCTATGCTGGAGTTCAAGAGATTGCTGGATAGAGCCAGGTCAGGCAAGATGGCAGCTACCAAGCCCACCGTTGACCGCTCCGGGGGCAGAGCGCCGTTGCCGGAGGAGAGCCAGTTGCAGATATTGATGCGGATAAATGATGATGTCAGAAGCTGGAAAGACTGGATATTCTGGGATGATGAAGGCATAATGTTTTCTGAGATGGTGCATTTTATTGACTTGGCTCTCTGGCTTAATAATGCTTATCCCGTGCGTGTATTTGCAGAAGGTTCCGTCCGAGGTAATTTTACTCTACTGATAAAATTCAATGATGGTTCCATCACTACTTTGCAGCATACTATGGTAGGTAACTTCGATTACCCCAAGGAACTATTTGAGGCTACGACCAATAATATAACCGTAGCTATGGATCAGCATATAGAAGTAAGGCAGTGCGGCCTGGCTGATGAACTTGCTGTAAAGACTTTTCCGTATGCTGAAGGCTGTGAATGGGCGACGGAACAGGGCATGACAGGATATATGAAGAGCATTGAAGCAGAGCGGATACGGGCAGGTGCTGTCGGAGAGACTGCCAGGTGGCTAAATGTTAACAAGGGGCATTATCAGCAGCTTGATCGCTTTTTGGATCATATCGAGGGCAGAGGAGAGAATCCCTGTGATGTGGAAAGTGCTGTGCCGGTTAACAGATTGGCCATGAAGATGTTGGAATCAGTTAGGTTGGGAATGCCGGTAACTGTGGGCCCGGAAGATTGGCATCTGCCTTCAGGCTAGCTGCAATGGTATAATTTGTGCCTTTCAGTAGCAATGACAGCGCTCGAAGAGCGCCGATCCAAAGGGCTCTGCTGGAGACCAACAACAAACAACCGCCGCAGGCGGCCCGAGGAGGAGAGAGTATGCTCAAGATGGCGATAATTTATCACTCGGAAACGGGAAATACGCGCAATATGGCAGAATTGGTAGCGGAGGGAGCCGGAGAGCTTGTGCAGGTGATACTTATGCCGGTGGAAGATCTCAATGAGGATGCCTTGCATGAGGCCGCAGTGGTTGCCTTTGGCTCTCCTACTTACTATGGCACCATGAGCTGGCAGATGAAGAAATGCATCGATACTCTGCCTGTCAGTATGGAAGGAAAGCTGGCCGGGGTTTTTGCCTCGGCTGCCTGGCCAGGCGGCGGCGGATATGAGCTGACCGAGATCAATATGATTCAGGGTCTGCTGGTCCGAGGCATGCTGATATACTCCGGTGGCGTAGTCACCGGGGCGCCGCCCACTCACTTTGGGGCCGTCTCACGTAAAAGCCCTGAGGGCTTTGATGCTGATCGTTGTCGTAAATTGGGTCTTAATCTGGCTAAAAAAGGCATAGAGCTCTTTGGTGAGTGATACCTCCCATTGACGGCAAATGGCGGCCTTAGTAAAATGGGAATAAACCGGATGTTTCTATCATTAAGGATGATGATTAATGGCGGAGCGAATCCTGGTAGTCGATGATGAAAGAGTTATCAGGAAATTATTGGTAAGCTATCTCTCGGAAGAAGGCTTTGAAGTTGAAATAGCCACCGATAGCGACGCGGCTATAGAACTATTGAAAAAGCAGGCTTTTGATTTGGTGGTGACGGATATAAAGATGCCAGGCGCCGACGGTATCTTTCTGGCCGGATACATCGATGAGAATTATAATTTGCCGGTAGTGATGATTACCGGATATCCCAGTGAAGAAAACGTCATAGCTGCTATGCGTCGAGGGGTATCAGATTTTTTGACCAAGCCGTTCAGCCCTGATATCCTTTGCAAAATTATTTGGCGTACCCTTTACCGGCATACACAGCGTAATCGGCTGCGGGTAATCTCTGTGGCCAGCGAATCCGGTAAGGAAACGCTGTTGGATGGCCGAGAAGCATATGGCGATACTCATGATAAGCTGATGAGCCTGCAGGAGGTAGCTTCTTATCTCAATGTTTCTGTGCAAACGGTTTATAGAATGATATCACGGGGAGAACTTAAAGGCATAAAGGTAGGCGTCAAATGGAGGTTCAAGCCTGAATATGTCAAAGAAGCTTATCTGCGCAGGCAGAGCTGATCGATTTCAAACAGAGCGGGGCAAATAAATATCCAATGTAGTGCCCTTGCCCGGCTTGCTTGTTACCCCTATACCGCCCTTATGCTGCTCAATTATGCTGTGAGCTGTAGCCAGGCCTAACCCGGTACCTTCGCCGCAGGCTCTGGTGGTAAAAAAAGGCTCAAAAATATGTTGACGGATCTCTTCATCCATGCCGCAACCGGTATCGGTAACGGAAAGCTGTACATATCTGCCTGGCTTGAGGCCTGTGACTGAAACCCGGGTTTCAGGCGCAATGATGGTTTCGGAGGTTTTAAGAGTGATTCTTCCTCCGGCAAGCATAGCATCGCAGGCATTGATAACAATATTCAGCAGCACCTGCTTTATCTGGTTCCGATCAATCCGGATCTTTTCCGTTTCAGCGGTCAGTGTTAGTATTAATTCTGCATTCTGGCTTATCGTTATATGTCCAAGCATGCCGGCAGCTTCCGAGACGACTTCATTGATATCGGCATCAGAAGGATCGATGGGCTGTCGCCCGGCAAAGGTCAGCAGTTGTCTTGTAAGTTCGGCTGCACGATCCGCGAGCTCGCTTATCAATTCCAGATCTCTTGCCAGTGAGGTATTATCCTTCAGACGTCTGAGAGCTAACTGTGAATAACCGGAAATGCCCATAAGTATATTATTGAATTCATGCGCAATACCGCCGGCCAATCTACAGACGGTTTCCATCTTAACAGCGTGTAGCATCCGTTCCTCATTCTGTCTGCGCCCGGAAATATCTCTGACTATGGAGACTGCCATATCCTTATTGCCGGATTTAAATCGATGAATGCCGGTTTCGGATATCAGCTTGCAGCCATCTTTGGCTATATATGAAGACTCGAAAAGAATTCCTCCATTAAGCATAAGTTCTCTGGCCAGATCAGATGCAGCCATCTGTGTGTCCTGATCCATAAGCTCAAGCTGTGACATAGAGAGGAGCTCTTCACGGGTATACCCCGAGCGCTGGCAAAAGATATTGTTGATATACACGAATTTGCCCGGAAGGCCATCCTCCTTAAGCTCGTTGATAAAGATTGCATCAAGGCCGTTTGCAAATATATCATTAAAGTTCGCCGGGAGAGGTAATGAGCTTTTTCCGGCAGGCAGCTCGGGTCCCTTTTTATAGATATCGCCGTAATACATATGATCTTCCTCCTCAATGTGGATGCTATGATTTCAATTGTTACGAGAAAAACCTTTTCATATATACTTCTCAACATTAAAAGAAGAGCATTTCTTTCTCTCAAGGGATGTTGCCTCCATAGGCTTTTTTCAGATAAAGCGAAGGTGCCGCTGAAAGAAGGAGAGATTGCACGCTTCAAGAAAAGATTTTAACATGCCTAATCTTTGCCGGTCAATGATTACCTCTGATAGCTTTTGATTAAAGTAGCATAAAGATTGCATATCCGTTCGCCTGCATACGCCATCACTTTTCTCCGCAAGGGGCATATCTCAAAAAGTGATGGTAGTCTTATCAGAAGCAGGAAAAAGAGGCCGGCCGGCAGAACATAGAGAAAGATATTGATAATTTAATATATGGAGGATGACTCATGGAGCTTATGCAAACCATTAGAGAGAGGCGCAGTATCAGAAAGTATAAAAAAGATCCGATCTGCGGCTGCGTTATAGGAGAAATTATAGAGGCTGCACGCTTGGCCCCTTCATGGAATAACGGACAGTGCTGGCGTTTTATACTGGTACGTGATCCGGAAATGCTGCAGCGCGTAGCTGGAGATAATTTTGGTGCTCCTCTCTGTATAGTTGCCTGCGGGATCCCGACAGAATCCGGTCATAATAATGGACAGGATTATTATCTGGTGGATGTGGCCATAGCTATGGAGCATCTGCTTTTGGCAGCTGTTGATAAGGGTCTTGGAACCTGCTGGGTAGCTGGGGGTATGCTGAAAGAGAAGGTGATCAAGGAAGCTCTTGGCATACCGGAAGAAATCAGAGTGGTAGCCATGACGCCGCTGGGCTATCCTGCTGAAGACCTACCGCCCGTATCCACTAAGAAACGGCGCGCTGTAGAAGAGATCTTTTGCGAGTCCAATGCCATCCGGCACTCGAACGGTTAAGCCGATAGTTTAAATTAAAGAGGGACGGCCTTCATTAAGGAAGGCCGTCCCTCTTTAATTATGTAGCCACAATGATAATTTATGGGTAAATAGAAATCGGAAACCGGAAGCAGGCGCATACATCAACGTGTGTGCTCGGTTGGTTATTTAAGTATAATGACGTATTTATGTTATTATTGGCTCTAGTGCATATGCACGCAACAGTATAGCGGGAGCAGATAATATGGCTTTGTATAAAGTAGAAGGCATAGTGCTTAGACGGCGAATTATGGGAGAATCCGATAGGATAGTTACCATATTTGCGCGCAATTATGGTAAAATAAGTGCTGTAGCCAAGGGAGCGAGAAAGCCTAAAAGCCGTCTGGGGGGCAGGACGGAGCCCTTTATATATGCCAGTTATCTTTTGGCGGAAGGGCGTAACCTGGATATAATCACCCAGGCCGAGCTGATAGATGGCCTGCCTGCCGTCAGGGAGGATCTCTACCTTACTGCTATGGCTACATATTTTATAGAACTGGTGGACAGCTTCACCGAATTACGGGAGGCTCATGATGATATCTTCGATCTATTGTGGGCTGTATTACGTTTGTTGGAAGGCGGAGCGGAGCCGGATTTGATAGCCAGAATATTTGAAGTGCGTCTGATGACGTTGCTGGGTTATCGTCCCCAACTGGAGCGCTGTGCCCGCTGCAATGCCCTGGTGGGCAGTGCCTGGCGCTTCGATGTCTCCATCGGCGGCCTGCTTTGCCGGGAGTGCCGGCCTTCGGCTGCTCATCTGGCAACGGTATCGGCGGATGCGGTACGCCTGATGCGCCTGCTGCTGATCACCGATATCGGCCAATTAGTCAGGGCTGGTATCCCGGAGAATCTGTTGGCCGAGATAGAGAGAGTCATGGGAGCCTTTATAGATTATCGCTCTGAAAGCAGGATCAAGAGCCGTGAATTCCTGATGCAAGCCAGGGAAGAGCGTAAGAATAAGAGAGCAGTCACTGGATAAGATGGTAAAGAGTATTTGGAGACAGGCTCAAAATATGGAGGTGGGTTAAGTATGCCGATAGATCTACAGAGTGTTGATGTCATACGAGAGAGAGTGGGCGCTACTTATGATGAAGCCCTGGAAGCCTTAAAGGAGACGGATGGTGATATCCTTGAAGCACTGGCCAAACTGGAAGCAAGGCGCAAGGAACGTGAGGATGTCTTCGTTTCGGCCATGGAACTCTTCGCTGATGTGGAGGAGATGGCTCGTGACTGGGAAGTAACCGGTATTAAAGTGCGCTATGGCGGCCGGCTGCTGGCTGATATTCCGGTGCAGTTGGTCTCTATAGGCGCCATTGCCGCTGCGCTTCTAGCAGCCTTTATCACCCGCAGTACGGTGGAATTGGATAAGCAGCGCCGCCAGCCCCTGAAAGTAGCCGAAGGCGGAAATATAGCCGAATCGGAAAATGAATAATATGAGGGGTCAGGTCTTTATAGCCTGACCCCAACAAAAAGGCCATTAAATAGTGAGCGAAGCGAGGAATTGAGAGCGTGAATTTCCAGGATATTATTATTGCTCTGGAGCGGTACTGGGCTAATCAAGGCTGTGTTATTCAGCAACCTTACGATATTGAAATGGGGGCCGGAACAATGCATCCGGCCACTTTCCTGGGTGCATTGGGTCCCGAGCCCTGGAAGGTAGCCTATGTTCAGCCTTCCAGGCGTCCCACCGATGGCCGCTATGGGGAGAATCCCAATCGGCTGCAGCATTATTATCAGTATCAGGTAATTCTCAAGCCCTCGCCGGAGAATGTGCAGAAGCTTTACCTGGATAGCCTCAGAGCGCTGGGGCTGGTACCGGAAGAGCATGATGTGCGTTTTATCCATGATGATTGGGAATCCCCCACCCTAGGCGCATGGGGTGTAGGCTGGGAGGTCTGGCTGGATGGGATGGAGATTACCCAGTTCACCTATTTTCAGCAAGTGGGAGGCATAGATCTACCTTCCATTGCGGCTGAAATAACTTACGGCCTGGAGCGGATAACCACTTATATCCAGCAAGTAGATAGCGTTTATGATATCGAATGGGTGGATGGTGTTACCTATGGCGATGTACATCATCAGGGAGAGGTCCAATTTTCCAATTTCAACTTCAACCTGGCTGATATAGATATGCTCTCTTCCCTCTTTGAAGCCTATGAGCTTGAGAGTCGTAAAATTGCCGAAGCGGGGCAGGTTTTGCCGGCCTACGATTATGTGTTGAAGTGCTCTCATCTCTTCAATCTACTGGATGCGCGTGGCGCCATCAGTGTTACTGAGCGCCCGGCCTATATCGCCCGGGTGCGTAATCTGGCCAGGATCTGTGCCGAATTGTATCTGGAAGAACGACAGAGAATGGGATATCCCCTAATGCGCTGAAGGAGCTGAAAATGCCGGATTTATTGCTTGAAATAGGAACGGAAGAGATACCTGCCGCTTATCTGAAGCCGGTTCTGGTAGAGCTTAAAGATAAGGCGGCTGTGCTTTTGAATGATAATCGCCTGGCCCATGGCCAGGTAGAAACGGCTGCTACTCCCCGTCGGTTGGTGCTTTATGTCCGTGATGTAGCTGAACACCAGGCCGCGGTTACCCGCGAGATAAAAGGCCCTGCCGCCAGGGTGGCCTTTAAGGAAGACGGGCAACCCAGCCCTGCTGCTGCCGGCTTTGCCCGCAGTCAGAGAGTGGATGTGGATCAGCTTGAAACACGCAATATCGAGGGGAGTGAATACGTTTTTGCTGTTATTGCCGATGCCGGCACGGATGCTGTGTCGGTGTTGGAGCAGAAACTGCCGGAGCTTATCAGCGGGCTCTATTTCCCCAAGATGCAGCGTTGGGGCAATAGTGAGCTGCGGTTTGCGCGGCCTATACGCTGGTTGATGTCTCTATTTGGAGGAAAGACACTGAAATTCAGGCTTAACGGCCTGCAATCCGGTAATATCAGCTATGGGCATCGTTTTTTATCTCCGGAGACCTTTACTCTGTCTGAAGCTGAGAAATATTGGGAGGAGATGGCATCCAGATACGTCATTGTGCGCCAGGATGAGCGCAAAGCAGTGATTCGTAAAGGGGCTGAGCATCTGGCAGCAGAGTTTCAGGGAGAGGCCGTATTGGATGCAGACCTGCTGGATGAGGTTACCTTCCTGGTGGAATATCCTACACCTTTTGCCGGAGGTTTCGATCCGGAATATCTCTGTTTACCCCGGGAAGTACTGATATCCGTCATGCGCCGGCATCAGAAATTCTTTCCTGTAGCCGGAGGAGGAGATAATCTGCTTCCTCTTTTTATAGCTGTACGTAACGGCCTGGAAGAGGGATTGGATATGGTAAGAGAGGGCAATGTCAGAGTGCTGAAGGCCCGTCTTTTTGATGCGCGGTTCTTTTATGATGAAGATCGTAAGGTAAAGCTGGAAGAGCGGGTGGTTTCGTTGGAGAGGGTTACCTTCCAGGAGAAGCTGGGATCGTTACAGGCTAAGACGGAGCGTATTCGCCGCCTGACCGGAATCATTGCTGAAATTGCCAAACTCTCCCCGGAGCATAAGCTTTATGCCGACAGATCCGCTCTGCTCTGTAAGGCAGACCTGGTAACCAATATGGTCAAAGAGTTTCCGGAGCTGCAGGGCAGCATGGGCAGAGAATACGCCTTACATGAAGGGGAGCCTCTGGAGGTTGCCGTTGGTATCTATGAACATTATCTGCCGCGTTTTGCCGGTGATTCTACGCCATCTACCATGGTGGGCGCAGCTCTGGCTCTGGCTGACCGTTTGGATACGCTGGCCGGTTTTTTTGGTATCGGCATAAAGCCCACCGGCTCTCAGGATCCATATGCTTTACGGCGCAGCGGCAATGGTGTGATCAGAATACTTCTCGATACCGGATTAAGAGTTCATTTACATACCTTGTTACATGAGGCTTTCCGTGGTTACGGTGAGAACCTGGGACAGCCTCCGGTAAAGTTTAGAAAAGAAGAGACGGAACTGGTGCAGAGTCTCTACGAATTCCTGGGAGAGAGGTTGTCAGCTATTTTATCGGAAGAGGACTATGCCTATGATACCATTGCCGCCATAATGGCGGTATCTTACGACGATCCGGTGGATGCTCGTGAACGGGCTGATGCTTTGGGATTATGGCGTAAATCACCGGAGTTTTCAACTCTGGCTGCGGCTGTTAAGCGTGTTGATAGCATTCTCAAGGATTTTATGGGAGCGGAAGTTAGGGAAGAGCTCTTTCAATCTGAGGAAGAGAAGGCTCTGTATCGTGCTCTTTCTTATGTGGAAGAGGAGGCAGGACCTCTGTTGATGGAAACCCCTGTTGATTATGACAGAGTTATGGGGCTGTTGCTCAGCCTTTGTAACCCGATCAATGATTTCTTCGACCATGTCATGGTTATGGTTAAAGAAGAGGATATTTGTCAAAATCGTCTCTCGCTGCTCTATCGGCTACAGCAGCTCTTCCGGGAAGTAGCTGATTTTAGGATAGATTTGTAGACCTGACCCCCGGTTGATTTGGAAAGTGAGTGCGTTTGCAAGGCCGATTTTCTTGTTGCCAAAGTTTTTCCTGCATGCTATACTCACCTCAATAAGAGACTGAACGGCGGGACGGATCAAGGGAAGGCGGTTTGAAGCCGTCGCAGCCCCCGCTACTGTAACCGGGAACGA
>DHPR01000029.1:24275-40042 GCA_002410925.1 bacterium UBP13_UBA5359 | reverse complement strand
CCCCGCTACTGTAACCGGGAACGAAAGCCGCAGCAAGCCACTGTGCCTGTTGGTATGGGAAGGTGCGGTCGTAGGATGATCCGGAAGCCAGGAGACCTATCCGTCCGGGCAAAGCGCATCTCTTCGGAGGGAAGAGGATGGCTCTTTTTATTGCCCGCTCCCTTATCCCCTGCCGGTTGGGTCTTAGTTGTTGATTTGACGGGGAGGGACATTTCAAGATGTTATTAAAAGAGTTCAAGCTATTATTAGTAGCAGCCACGGCTGTGCTCTTCTGTCTACCGGCAGCAGCCGAGACCGAGACTGAAGCCGATATCGAGGTAGTAATTACCGCTACCCGCATAGAGCAATCGGTCGCAGAGCTGCCGGTTACAATCAATGTAGTCAAGGCGGAGGAAATAGCTGCTTCACAAGCCAAAAATGCAGGCGAAGCTCTGAGTTTGCTGCCGGGCGTTGTGATCAAGACACAGGGCTCATGGGGAGCACTGACTTCTGTCAGGGTCAGAGGTGCTACTTCCACTCAGGTGCTGGTCATGGTTGACGGCAGGCCGCTCAATTCTGCTCAGAGTGGAACGGTGGATTTAACCGACATACCGGTGGCCGATGTGGAGAGAATAGAATTATTGCGTGGTCCCGGCTCATCTCTATACGGCGCTTATGCTCTGGGCGGAGTTATTAACATTATCACCAGAAAAGGAGGCGGACCGGCCAAGACCGAAGTATCTTCCGCTGCCGGCAGCCTTGGTGCCTCCAATTATAATCTGTCGCATACGGGTGGCGAAGGGAAGCTGGCGTACTCATTTAACGTCGAAAAGGCATCCAGCGACGGTTTTCTTCCCAACAGCATCTATGATGCTGACAGCTACAGTGCCAGAGCCGATCTGGCTTTGGACAGAAACTCTTCGCTGACCCTGTCTTTGCAGAAATTAAATGCGACCAAAGGTGTATCCGGCAGTGAGAACTGGCCTACTCCGTTTGCTACTCAGTGGAACGACAACAGCTATATCTCGCTGCGTTATGATCGCAGCGATGGAAACGGAAAGAGTTTTGTCAATGCCTTTCTCCATCAGAATAATCTCCGCTATCGCGATGATGATCCGTTTTGGCCTGTAGATACCCGGCATGACAACAATGCTCTGGGTTTGTCACTGCAGCGGGATTCCGTTTTGGGTTCAACCGGGCATCTGGTCTATGGACTCGATTGGCGCCAGGATAATATAGACAGCCTCAGTCTTGGAACTCACCGTGCCGCCACCAAAGCCGCCTACGTTCAAGGCGAGATGGCGGCTACGGATAGGTTTATGGTTATTGCCGGCGGGCGCTATGACAGCCATTCTATTTACGGCTCTCGGTTCAGCCCACGTGTGGGAGTTACATACAGGCTGGGCGGCAGTCTGATCAGAGGCTCTGTCGGGCAGGGGTTCAGGCCGCCGGTATTTCAGGATCTTTACTGGAATGAACCTCCCTATATGATAGGCAATCCCAATCTGCGACCGGAGCATTCCAACGCCTATGAACTGGGCTTGGAAAGGAAAATATTCAGTACCGATGCCAGATTCACCCTGTTCAGGCAGGACATAAAAAACCTTATACGATGGGGTGATAATGGCTTTGGAGTATGGTCTCCCAGGAACATAGATCAGGCCAGGCTACAGGGCTTTGAGGTGGAATTAGCTAGAGAGTTGCATCCTGGTTTGAGCGGTTTTGTTAACTATACCTGGCTGGATGCCAGAAATACGCTTGGCAATTCACGCCTGCCCTATAGTCCTGAGAACAGTGCCGCTGCCGGCTTACGCTTTGCTGAGGGACGTAAGTTATCCGGGCAACTCAATGCCAGATTCATAGGCAAGCAGACCGGCAGTACTACTGCTATATCCGGCTATACTAAGGTTGATCTACGGCTGGCACGGCAATTGGCCGGGAATATTGATTTGGTGTTGGGAATCGATAATCTTTTTGATATTGATTACTATGAGCAGGATGGTTACCCTATGCCGGGCAGAACGGTAAACGTTAGGGTCAAGTGGGGCTTCTAAGCAAGCGATAAGCAACGCAGAGGGATAAAGGACGTCGCCGGACCCACACCCTCCGCATCTTGACCTACCAAAAGCTCGTAGGCCCAAGCAGGAACAAAAAAGGGTGAATGTTGATTTTCCCTTGTGGATGGTGCAATTGTTGGATAAGGAGGCAAGACGTTTAGGTATGCCCGGGCAGTCCATCATTAAGCTCCGGGTCGCTGAGCATCTTGAAAAAGCATCCGACGTATAGCTGTGTGCTTACAGAGGTATGTTAGGATACGGAACCTGCGGCTGTTCCCCAGGCAACGGTTTTATCGCCGTAGCGGTTATTAATATCATCCATTGCCTGCTGAGCCATATAGCGCTTGTTTTCTATACAAAAGAGCGATAGCTGCTCGGTTCTCTTTATGCCTGACAGAGTTACGCCTAACAGGCGTACGGGAAGATGGAGTTTCAGGTTCAGAAGGATATTACGAGCAATATTGAATATATCCAGGCTATGGCTTACAGGCGTATAAAGCTTCTTTTGACGGCTTATGATACTGAAATCGGCATAGCGTACCGTTAGAGCCAGGACGTTGCCGCAGGCAGAATCGGCTCGCAGCCGTCTGCCTACAGCCTGGCTTAACTGCAGCAGATGTTCGGATAGCAGGCCGATGTCGGAGGTATCTCGGGAGAGGGTAAGGGAATGGCCGAATGATTTTGTTTTTGGGCTCCTCTCCGGAGGGATCACCAGGGAATAATCCAGGCCCAGCCCCATCAGGTGCAGCTTCTCTCCAAGCATCCCGAAACGACGGCGTAACAGGTAAAGCGGATATTTTCCCAATTGGCCGCAGGTTCGTATTCCCATAAGGCGGAGAGCGGCAGTCGTAGAGGGGCCGATGCCACAGAGTTTATCTACGGGCAGGTTTTCAAGCAGAGCTGCAGATTCTTCCGGAGTAATTATTACCAATCCATCCGGCTTTTGCAGGTCGCTGCCCAATTTAGCCAAAAGCTTGTTGCAGGCTATCCCTACGGAGCATGTCAGACCGGTTTCATGCAAAACGGCCGCTTTAATACAGCGGGCTGTTTTTTTTGCTTCATAGAAAGAGGGGGTGGCGGAGGTCGTTAGATCGAGAAATGCCTCGTCTATGCTTGCGACCTCCACCGTGGGGGAGAACTTTTTAAATAAAGCTATTATTTCGGCAGAGGTATCTGCGTATTTACGCCCGCTTCCGGTTACCAGAATCAGACCGGGGCAGATTTTCAGGGCATGTCTCGGAGGCATACCGGATTTAACACCGTAAGCTTTAGCCTCATAGGAAGCAGCCGAGATAATAGTTCTTTTTCCTGTCCCGCACACAGCTACAGGTTGCCCTCTCAGAGAAGGATTGTTTCTTTGCTCTACGGAAGCAAAGAAGGCGTTCATATCGATATGAGCGATAACAGGTGTTTTTTTCGCCATTAAAGAGCTCCCTCTCCGTGCGGGCAAACATATGTTCTATAAACGGATTATAGAGCTTGTTTGGGCGTATGTCAAGAGGGAATGGAGGGCAAAAGCTTAGGCCTCCGAAGGTACACGCAGCAAACGTTTGGCTCTTTTCGTTGCTTTGGCCATGATCTCCTCTTCGTCTAATTCGGTAAAGAGTCCTTTTTGCAGCAGTATTTTACCATCGATGATAACCGTATCCACATCGGCTGCTTCAGCGCTGTAGACCAGATCAGAAATATAGTTGTTATGCGGCGTCAGATGAGGTTTATTCAGGTTGATAAGAACGATATCCGCCAGATTACCCGGTTCGAGGCTTCCCAGATTTTTAATACGCAGCGCCGCAGCACCTGCTTCAGTGGCCATGGATAGGGCCTGTCCGGCGGGAATGACGGTGGGATCTTCCTCTGCTGCTTTATGCAGCAAGGCTGCCAGGCGCATTTCCTCAAACATATCCAAATTATTATTGCTGGCGGCTCCATCTGTTCCCAGGGACGTTTTTATGCCGGCTTTGAGCATGGCGGGTACCGGCGCTATGCCGCTCCCCAGCTTCATATTGCTGCCGGGGTTGTGCGCTACCACTGCTCCAAAGCGAGCCAGAATATCTATTTCATCCTCTACGGGATGCACGCAGTGGGCTGCCAATGTAGGGCGCTCCAATACTCCCAGCCCGGCCATCATGGCGATAGGAGTTTTCCCATATTGTTCAATGGATTCCTGCACCTCCGCTACGGTTTCCGAGAGATGTATGTGCAGGCCTACATCCAGTTCCAATGAAGCCTCCACAATCTTTTCCAATATACTCGGCGGACAGGAGTAGGGAGCATGAGGCCCGAGCATGGTGGTAATGCGGCCGTCGGCTTTGCCTTGCCACTCACGGCAAAAATCTATACTTTCGGCCAGCAGGCGGTCTGCTTCGGGGTGCAGACCGATAATTACGTCGCAGATAGAAGCTCTCAGCCCGCTCTTTTCGACCGCCTGGGCTGTGGCCGGCGCTTGCCAGTACATATCGGCGCAGGAGGTCGTGCCGCCGCGTATCATTTCCAGAATTCCCAGCATGGAACCCCAGTATATATCTTCTTCCTCCAGTCGGGCCTCGGCCGGCCAGATCTTCTCATGCAGCCAGGGCAGGAGCGGCATATCATCGGCATATCCACGCAATAAAGACATGGCTAGATGGGTATGAGCATTGATCAGCCCTGGTATGGCCAACAAGCCGGAGGCATCTATGATCGTATCGGCCTGCCGGTAGTGCTCGGGCAGATCGTCACCGACGTGAAGTATGGTATTCTTCTCGATAACTATATGCCCTCTATCAATATATTGATCGGGCGAAGGAATGATAACAGCATTATCTATTCTAATCATTCGCAGATGTCCTCCGGTATATCCACGGATTTGGTGCAGGCGCATTTCTCCATATCTATTGAGGCGACAATTGTTTCTCTAAGAATGCTGATCAACCGGGGTTCCTGAATAAGCATCATTTCGCAAACCTCCCGGTGGGTCAGGAGGGTGGACGAGATCCCGGCGCCATAATTGGTTACTATGGCTATGGCTGCATAGCATATGCCGGCCTCTCGTGCCAGAATAATTTCAGGTACGACGGTCATACCGGTCAGATCACCACCCAGCAATGCATATGCTCTGATCTCTGCCGCTGTCTCAAAGCGAGGACCCTCCACGCAGACATAGGTGCCGTTCGAATGTATTTTTGTTCCTATTCTTCCGGCGGCGGCGTTTATTGCCGATCTTAAGCCGGGACAGAAGGGTTCCGTCATGTCGGTATGTACCACCTTACCCGGCTCGTCAAAAAAAGTATGATGTCGGGCTTTAGTAAAATCAATAAACTGGTCAGGCAGGACAAGATCTCCCGGAGAATACTCCTTGTGTATGGATCCGACTGCAGCAGAGGCTATAACGGCATTAGCTCCCAGCTCTTTGAGTGCCGCTATATTAGCCCTATAATTTATGCTATGTGGAGGTATGGTATGCTCCTGTCCGTGGCGATACATGAAGAGTATCTTTACACCTGCCAGCATACCTCTATTTACCAGCGCTTTACCGTAGGATGTGAGGACTTCAATCTCTTCTCTGCCCGTCATCATATTGGTTAGATCAAGGCCTGTACCACCGATGACGGCTAATTCTATACTCATACCGCTCTCCTTAACTTGCAACCGCACTCCAACCCCAATCAACCCCCCAGAAGCCGACAGAAACAGACCTAACAAACGAGCTCAATCTTCTGTCTTCCAAGCCTGCAAACGCACTTACATACTGAGCAACCAACTCCAACCCTCCTGGCTCCTGACTCCTAAACCTTCAAACGCACTTAAACACTGAACAACCAACCCCAACCCCCTCTTATATTTCTACCCTGTAAGGCTATATATAAAACAGATCTTGATATCAGGAAGGGGGTGCTAAGCGGGAGAGGGTACTATTAAAAAACGAACAGTCATAGCAGTTGGTATCCTGGCAACCTACAACACAGAGACTCTGTTTTATCGTCCAGCAGGGAATCTGTTTAAGAAAAGCCGGGCAAGTGGTGCAGAAGCGCTTATCGATGGCTGTTTCCCAGCATTTTTTCATAAAACCCCTATCCTTTTCCCTCTGGTATTCGGTATATTGCTGCAGGCTTTTGCTTGCAATTGTTCAACGACCGCTACTTGATTATAGCACTAATTCAGTCGCCAGTCTGCCTGATATCAAGCCGAGGAAGGCCTACCTGCCTAGAGCATACGCCGCTGCCATAAGACTAGGGTTGCAGCTATAGAGATCATTACCGAGATGCCCACAATCCAGAGGGCGGCATGTGGGTTATGTTGTATAGGCAGGCTCACATTCATGCCGAAAAAACTGTAAACCATAGTGGGCAAGGCCACGATTATCGTGACGGATGTCAGAAATCTCATGACGATATTCAGATTGTTGGATATGATGGAGGCAAAGGCATCCATCAGGCCGCTGAGCAGATTGCTATATATATTGGCCATCTCTATAGCCTGTTTGTTTTCGGTTATAACGTCCTCCAACAGTTCCTCATCTTCAGGATAGAATTTCAAAACCCTTGATGCAGCTTCGGCATCCGGATCCATGCCACGCAGGCGGGGCCGCATCAGCTTTTCCATAACCACTTCATTGGAGCATAATGAGGTAGTGAAATAGACCAGACTCTTTTCCAGGTCCAGCAGACGGAAAACAGCTTCATTCCTGGTTGACTCTCGAAGTTGCCCCTCGGTCAGATTGATTTTTCTGTATATTTGCTTTAGAAAGCGCAGATAGGTGGTTGATGTCCGATAGAGTATCTGCAGGATGAAACGGCTCTTCTTAAAAGTATAAAAACTCTTATCAATACCTTTCATAAAACCGCTTATGATAGGGTTGTTCTGCAAACAAACGGTAACGATGGCATCAGCCGTAACGATTATGCCCAGCGGTATGGTGTCGAAGAAAAGGGAGTTGTTCTCTTCTTTGATAAATGGAATATTTATGAGCAGCAGAACCTGGTCATCTTCTGTTTCAATATGGGAACGCTCCTCTTCATCTAATGCGGATTGAATAAAGGCCGGAAGGATACCTGTGCGCTTGCAAACATCCAGAATCTCTTCTTCAGAGGGATTAACCAGGTTTATCCAGCAACCCTTCTCAAAATCGTTATCCAGGATGACCAATTTATCTTCAACTGTTTTCATAACATCTATCATGAGCCTTACCTCCCATAAAAATAGCCTGCTGCTTCCCTTTCTAGCGGAAAAGCGCAGGCCACAGTTACGGAGGATGAAAACTTTGGAGATGCTTAAATATCCTGACCGTTTACATAAACAGGCAGGCCTGAGCAATGAAAGGGAATGAAAGTATATTTATGATGGATACTACTACCGTCCGCTTCCATTATTCCCCACCTGCCTTTGTTGCATTGATACCGGTTGACACTTAATATTAGCGCCAATGTGGGAATGTGTCAATGAGAAACCATCGTGTTATAATGACGGATATATAGACTGAAGGCGGAAAAGCCGAATAAGTATTCGGAGAGAATAATGCACTTTCAGGCTTCAAGGGTAAGGATATTCGGATTGTTGCTGTTGCTGGCGGTTGCTATAATAGCTGCTCGTTTATTTCAACTGCAAATTATACAGGGAAAAAAATATGCTGCCCTGGCCAAAGGCAACAGATTGCATCTGCTATTGGAAAAACCGGCAAGAGGAATCATTTTCGATCGTCATGGGCATATATTGGTATCAAATCGCATTCGATACGATCTGGCGGTTCTTCCTCGTATGACGAAGAGCAATAAATCAATTGCAAAAGCAGCCGCTATGCTGCATATACCTCAAGAGGAAGTAGCTCTGCGTTTATCTGCCGATAGGGCTACACCGCTTGCCCCGGTCGTCATTAAAAAAGGACTTACTGCAGAAGAAATAACCTTGGTAATGGAGCGTAAGGACCATCTGCGCGGCATTCTGATAGAAAAAATTCCTTATCGTTTCTACGTTCGTGAAGGCCTGGCTTCACATTTGCTAGGTTATGTCGGCGAAATAGATAGGGAGAAGCTGGATAAGTATCGCCATTTAGGCTATCGCATGGGTGATGTCATCGGGAAAACGGGTGTAGAGGGTGCTTTTGATACTATCCTGCGCGGATCGCACGGGGGGAGCCAAGTGGATTACGGCTCTGCAGGAACATCAAGCAGAGTTCTTGCCAATATGGAGGCAGTCAAAGGCGGCAGCCTGTTGTTATCACTGGATAGAGATATTCAGGCCGTGGCGGAAGAGGCTCTGGCAGGTCGCCCCGGGGCGGTGGTGGCGGTAGATGTACGTAACGGGGAGATATTGGCTATAGCCAGCAGCCCCGGCTATGATCCGAATATCTTTGTCGACGGTCTTACTCGCAACGAGTGGCACAACCTTTCATCCCATCCATATCACCCCTTACAGAATAGAGCCTCCCATAGCGCTTGGCCGCCGGGATCTACTTTCAAAATGATCACACTCTCGGCAGCGTTACAGGAGAGGGTGGTTGCTCCCGGTGAACGCTTCTACTGCAGCGGTTCTTATAAGCTACCCGGGCGGCATTTCCGCTGCTGGGATCTTAGCGGGCACGGTTCAGTAAGTTTGGTGGAGGGGATGGCTCAATCATGCGATATAGTCTTCTATGAATTAGGTCGTAGACTGGGAGAGAGGAGCCTGCATCATTATGCCGGAGCTTTTGGCCTGGGGGAGAAGAGCGGATTGCCGTTATCAGGAGAGACTGCCGGCAAAATACCTTCGGCCGGCTGGAAGGAAGAACGTTTTAAGCAGAAATGGTACGCAGGAGATACCCTTAACATGTCTATAGGGCAGGGCTTTGTTCAGGCCTCCCCGCTACAAATGGCTCTAGCTACGGCAGCAGTAGCTACCGGAAAGCTTTATAAACCGTTGCTGGTAAAGGCTGTAATCTCTCCCGGAGGCGCCGTCATCCGAAAATATGAGCCTGTAATGCGTCGGAGCTTACCTCTTCGTCAGGATGTTCTAGCTATAGTGCGTAGAGGTATGCGGGCCGCTATTAATGACCCCAAAGGAACAGGGAAATTGGCTGCCGTTGAGGGTATTGAAGTGGCCGGTAAGACAGGAACGGCTGAGGATCCCCCCAGGCGTTCGCACGCCTGGTTTGTCGGCTATGCCCCTTATGCTGCTCCCAGAGTAGCCGTCTGTGTTTTTCTGGAACAGGGAGGACATGGGGGAGCGACAGCGGCACCCATTGCCCGCAGAGTTCTGGAAAAGGCGTTGCTTACCACCGGTATCCCTCTTTCACCCTGAAGCGCCGTTGTTTAAGAAGCCTTATCAGCAAGATTCCGGTAATGAAGCCTCCAATATGTGCGAAGAAGGCTATGGGGGCGGCAAAGCTTCCGGTGATCGACAATAATCCAGAGAAGAGTTGCAATAAGAACCATAGGCCGATAACTATATAGGTAGGAAGATAGAAGGGTAAAAAGATGAAGGGCAGGATGACGGTTATTACTCTAGCTCTGGGAAACAGAACTATATATGCTCCCAATACTCCGGCGATGGCTCCGCTGGCTCCAATGCTTGGTATTTCGGATCCTGGAAATACCGCTGTTTGTGTCAGAGCGGCCACTGTTCCGGCTGCCAGATAAAACAAGAGAAAGTGCCAATGTCCCTCTGCATCTTCGACATTATTTCCGAAAATCCATAGAAAAAGCATGTTGCCTGCCAGATGTTCAAAACCGCCGTGTAAAAACATGGAAGAGAAAATTGTAAGGTAGGTCAGCCACCCCGGATGAAAGGGTGAGGCGGATGGATGGAGCAGATAATTGGGTGTTAAGCCAAACCTTTGTACCAGATCTTGCAATCCAGTGACAGAGAGTGACAATTCATAAAAGAAGATCAGGAAGTTAACGATTATGAGTGCGACGACAACCGAAGGAAAGCTTTGGGAAGGGTTCTCGTCTTTTAAGGGTAACAGCATCTCTTCTGCCTCCTTGTGCTCGCCTTCACTCTTGTTCCAAGCTCGAATTTTCTGCTCTAGCTAAAATTCCAGCATAAAACGAGCGATGAAGGGTTGGTACCGACAGCGGGAATGAGTGACGAGTCTTTATTATTGGGCTGCTAGAAGCATGCCGATTGACTTTACTCGTATATTGTGATGCAATATATTAGATGAATAACAATAAAAAACTGTTGCTGAAGCAGATGCAGGCTAAAATCTGCAGGCTGGAGCGGGAACTGAGGGAACTGGATAAGCTTTACATCAGCATGTTGATGCAGTATGACAGGACTACGGCTTTCAAGGATAAAAGAGAGAAACTCGAGCGCAGAATAAGAGATCTCAAGACCCGTCTCAACAGAATCAAGGGGTAAAGGAATTGACCTTCAATAGTCCGACTTATGGAAGGATGAGTTTTGAGGAGATGTTTAAACGTCTCATCACATTCATCGAGCAAGCGCCTGAGAAGAAGCACAATATAATAGTAGGCACGGATTCCGCCCCCGGCGAGGTGATAAACTATATCACGGCCATAGTGGTACATCGTGTGGGGCAGGGAGGGTGTTACTTTTATTCCCGTATAAGAGAGCGTAAGCAAAGAGGTCTGAATCAGCGTATTTTTTATGAGGTTGCACTCAGTCTGGAAATGGCCAGCAAAATCAGCGAAAAGCTATCCGAGAACGGCTGGGCGGATCTCCCTCTGGAGATACACCTGGATGTCGGCAATAAAGGAGAGACCCGCAAGATAATTCAGGAAGTAGTCGGTATGGTTACCGGCAGTGGTTATAAGGTTAAAACCAAACCCGATTCCTATGGTGCCAGCAAAGTGGCTGATCGTTATTCTCACAGCATGTCTTCCTAACTTGCAAAAGCCTTCAAACACACTTACATACTGAATAATCAACCCCAATCACCCCCCGAAGCCTAATTATGTACCTCACAAAAATCTCGTGATATCCTGTCCTTTCTGATATAACGGGTGTATGTCTCCGGGCATTTACCGGTAGCCGGCTTGCCGGTAAGGCGGCAAAAGCGCACCTCCTGCCAGATGGTTACTCCTGTGGTTCTTGCGCCGGTAGTATCGGTATTCCGGGGCTGTGCAGCATGAGGCTCCTCAGCCTGCCCGGACGGCTTTTGCTCTTTGGAAGAATCGGTTCTTCTCTCAGCAGGATCTCTTCTGCCTTCACCATGCACGTTACACGTTCCGGACGGAGCTTTGCCTGAAGCAAATGTTTTAGTTATTACTTCCGGGCAATCCGGAGAGGGAGGTAAGCCGCTGCTTGGGCAGACCTGTATGGTAATAGAGCCATCCTTACCCATTTGCTCTTCGGCTGTTTTTTCTTGAACCGCATTCTTATTCAGATCTTTATCTTCAAGCGGTTGCACAGATTCAGCAGGTCCTTTTAAAGCAGCTTCCAGCGCCAGAAATCGCTTCATGGCAGGACGCATAAAGGCTGACCATATTCTGGCCGGAAGGGCTCCTCCGGTCACTCCATGGGCCATGGGCCTGTTATTGTCATTGCCGATCCAGACTGCTGTTACCAGCTTATTGGTATAGCCTACAAACCAGGCATCCTTATAACTACTGGTGGTACCGGTCTTACCGGAAGCAGGATAGCCTATAGCAGCACCCCGCCCGGTTCCACGCGTAATGACCCCTCGCATCATATCCACCATGGTATTTGCTGTTTCCTGTCTGAGAACGCGCTCTGTTCTAGGTCTATACTCCTCCAGGACGTTGCCCCAGCGATCAGTGATACGTAGAATGGGGGCTGGTTGGCATTTTATGCCTTCATTAGCCAGAACACCGTAGGCTGTGGCCATTTCCAGTGGTATGACCCCATGTGTCAGACCGCCCAGAGCACAGGCAAGATGGCTGTCATATACCGGGCTGACGGTGCTGATTCCCATGCGTTTGACGTAATCCAGGACATTCAATATACCTAATTTATCCATAAGCTTCACAGCCGGAACATTGATGGATCTCTCCAGGGCCGAGCGCAAAGTTATTGTGCCCCGAAAACGCCCGTCATAGTTGCGGGGGCTGTATATGCCGGATCCGGAGCCGTAGCTGACGGGAGAATCTACAATGGTATCGGCAGGCTTCATACCGCTATCGATGGCAGCAGTATAAACGAAGGGCTTAAAGGCCGAGCCGGGCTGACGCTTGGCCTGCGTAGCCCGGTTGAACTGGCTCTCCTTGAAGCTGCGTCCCCCGACCATGGCTTTTATCTGTCCTGTTTTGACATCCAGCGCTACCAGTGCGGCCTGGCTTACCCGAAGATTCTTCCCTTCTTTCAAGCCCTGACTGACAGCTTTTTCCGCCGCTTCCTGCATATCGAGATCAAGAGAGGTTTCTATGCGCAGACCACCCTTGTAAACCATGTCTGCGCCGTATTTGTCGATTAGGGGAAAGAGCAGATATGAGACAAAATAAGGGGCCTTGTTATCCGCAAGCCCGGCAGTCCTGGTACCGGCCAGGCGGATGCGAGCTTCCCCTGCGGCCTTTGCCTCTTCCTTGGTTATGAAGTTGAGGTCCGCCATACGTCTTAAGACTACGGTTTGTCGTGATTTAGCTAAATCCATATTTATGTACGGCGAGTAGCTGGAAGGAGCCTTAGGCAGGCCTGCCAGCAGAGCAGCTTCGGCCAGGTTAAGCTCTTGGGCTTTCTTGCCATAGTATATCTGCGAAGCTGTTTCTATGCCGTAGGCACCGGAGCCGAAATAAACCTGATTAAGATAAAGCTCGAGGATTTCTTCTTTGGAGTATTTACGTTCTATCTGTAGCGCCAGGATTGCCTCCCGAAGCTTACGGGTAATGGTTCTTTTATGCGATAAAAATATATTGCGGGCCAATTGCTGTGTAATTGTGCTGCCGCCCTGACGAATACCCCCGCCTCGAAAGTTTTCGACCAAAGCTCGCCCTATGCCTCGGATATCTACACCATGATGCTTGAAGAAGCGTGAATCCTCTATAGCCACAATAGAATTCTGCATAACCTGAGGTATGTCGGTTATGGGAACGAACTCTCTGTTTTCTATGCATAAATTTGCAAGAAGGCGCCCATTTGCATCATACACTTTAGAAGTTTCGTTCGGCCTATACTCCCCGATAGCTTTGATATTAGGCAAATCTTGAGATAGGCTGATGCCCACCCCCAGCACAACACCTGCTGTCAGGAGCAAAGCCAGAGTATAGATGGTATTGAAAAGCAACCTGAGAAAGCTTGTTTTTCTTTTTCTCTGCTTTTTTCGCATTTTTTCTCCTCAATATAAAGATATAAAGATCAATCAAGAGTCAGGGTTCTGGATTCTCTTTCTGCATAAATTATACTATAGCTACCACTCTTTTAACAATTGTGCTTGCTCTGGTATAATTGGTGTTATAATTTTAAAATATCGGCAGAAAGGCCGCGGGTGCGAATGATAGATCTGCATTGTCATATAATACCCGGTGTGGATGACGGGCCTAAAGACTCGGAAGAGGCGCTGTCGTTATGCCGCATGCTTCAAAAAGAGGGTGTGAAAGTAATCGTTGCTACTCCTCATTACTATCCTGAGGAGAGGCTATCGGTTGGAATAGATGAGGTTGCAGCCGGTTGCCGTGAGCTGAGAGATTTATTAGGTGATAACGGGCCGATAATTCTTTCAGGGGGAGAGGTTGCCGTTTACAACGGAGTTGCCGAAGCGGTCTTTGAAGCAAGGGTGCCCTTATTAGGAGAGGGGAAGAGTGTGCTGCTGGAAGCTCCTTTCTGGCAGATGCCCTTATGCCTTGAAGAAGAGATATTTAAACTGTTGGCAAACGGGTATCGCCCCGTTTTAGCTCATCCTGAAAGAAGCCGTGAATTCAGGTACATAGTCGATGATCTGCTGGCTATGCGCCGTCAGGGAGTTATGTTGCAGATTACGGCAGGCAGCCTGACAGGCAGCTATGGTACGCACGTAAAAGCAGCGGCCGGGACGCTGGCTGCACAAGGAGGAATAGATCTGGTGGCATCCGATTTGCATCCCGGAAGAAAACCAGACCTAAAAGCTGCTTATTCCGTTTTATCCAGGCTAATCGGGACAGCGGCTACAGATAAAGTGTTTTACGATAATCCGGTTAAAGTTCTGAGCAAAATCGGAAAGGGGTGCTATCCATGCAACTGCTGATTAATGTTGCGAATGCACTTTTTAATATCTACTATTATTTGATTATTGCTGAGATTATAGTATCGTGGGTGCCCGATCTGCAGCGCACCCGGCTGGCTGAGAACGTACATCTGCTTACAGAGCCGGTACTGGCGCCGTTGAGGCGGCTGATACCGCTTCCGGGAATAGATATATCGCCGGTGCTGGCTATAATAATCTTGCAGATAGCCCGGCGCTTTTTGATCAATCTTCTACTACAGGCAGGGAACGTATAGATGTTGAATGGAGCGGATATAGCGACAATAATACCGGCGTTCAATGAAGCCAGGACCATAGGAAATGTTCTTAGGGCCGTCAGGGCTGCTGCCGGCATAAGAGAGATCATTGTTGTTGATGACGGCTCTGAGGATAATACGGCTCTTGTTGCCAGAGGCGAGGGAACCAAAGTAATCATACTCGATAAGAATATGGGCAAAGCGGCAGCTTTGCTGGAGGGTATACGTTGCACCGATGCGGATACCCTGCTGCTTATGGATGCAGATATTATCGGCTTGACAGCCGAACATATAGAGCGCCTTTTGGAGCCGGTTCAGAACCGTCGGGCTGATATGGCTGTAGGCGTCTTCAGCGAGGACGTAATTCATCGTACGATGCCCTTTCTCTCCGGGCTGCGAGTGGTGCCGCGGGAACTCATCTGCGGAATTCCGGATCTCTATGATGCCGGCTTTGGTATTGAAACTCTGATAAGCCGCCATGCCAGGGCCAGTGGGCATAGAATTGAAGAGGTTTTGCTTGATAATATAACCCATCTTACCAAAAGCGAGAAGTTTGGGACCGGGCGATGCCTGTCCAATAAGTGCAGGGCATTATGGGATATTGCCCGCTCGGGATTACGGCGATTATAGTATTCATCCAACGGCATGGTAACGGCAATAATTTTATGGAATATTTTGAGATAAAAAAGGAATTTTGAATTGGACGTCGAATTATATAACAGGGTACAGAGTGGTTACCTTGGTACCGGGGTGACCAAAATCACTGAAAATATTTTAACCAGGAGGTAAAAATGAAGAAGAGAGGCTTTACACTTATCGAGTTGCTGGTCGTTATAGCCATCATAGCGATCCTCGCAGCTATCCTTTTCCCGGTATTCGGTAGAGCTCGTGAGCAGGCCCGTAAGGCTACTTGCCAGAGCAACCTGAAGCAGCTCGGTCTGGCAGCTTTTATGTATGTTCAGGACTGGGATGAGAAGTGGATGTTGAGTTCAAACTGGGCCGGGACCGGCAGCAGTGAAGCATTGAACGGTTATATCAAGAACGACGGAGTTTGGGATTGCCCGAGCCTCAGCGGCACTAGCAGCGTACAAACCGACTATGCGTTCAACTCAAATGTTGCCGGAAGCACCAATGCGTCATTTACCAATGATCCCTCCGCCGTCATCTGCATGGGTGATGCAGCGGCTGATCATAGATCAACTGTACAAGCATCCTCTACGGGATGGGCAACCACAACCCATAGCGAGGGCATCAATTATCTATTCTGCGACGGTCACGTCAAATGGATCCGCAATGGCCAAACATCGCCCAGCGCTACGATGACCAAGTAATTTAGTTTCAGATCGACTTTTTCATAAACGCCGAAGGCAGGGTACCCTGCCTTCG
>DHPR01000029.1:0-24167 GCA_002410925.1 bacterium UBP13_UBA5359 | reverse complement strand
GGGTACCCTGCCTTCGGCGTTTATTTTTATGAGTATTTTTTCGTCAATGATCTTTCTTCTGCCGTGCAGATGTGAGGGCTTGTAAAAAGGCAGGCTTCGGTTGGGAGCCATAGCGTATGCCGAGCTCCGCTTCTTTCCAGGCATTCTCATAATCCTTCAGATAGTAGAGCATGACACTCAGATTGGTGTGGGCTTCGCCGTAATCGGGTTTGATCTCTATGGCTTTAGCAAAGCAACGCCTGGCCTCGGATATCTTACTCTGTCTGAAGAGCGCCAGCCCCAGGTTGTTATGAGGCGGGGCCTGCCGGGGATATGCCTGGACCACTCTTTCATAGGCCTTATATGCTTCGGAAAATCTTTCGGCGCGAAAAAGAGCATTGCCAAGATGATTATATAATTTGATATTACGAGGAGATTTGCGGATGGCTGCCAGGCATTCGTCGACGGACATAGCCTCCGCTTCTCTCTGTTGCGTAAGTTTATCTATTCGCTCCTGCAGTACATGGCCGGGCTTAAGGCGGTAAGCTGCATGATAATTCTCCAGAGCTGCTTGCAGCATACTTCTATCGGCCATTATATCGCCAAGCCCCTGATAAGCTGGTGCATAGCCGGGATCAAGCCTGGCAGCCAGACGATATTCCCTCTCGGCGGCAGCGCTATTATCGGTTTCATAAAAGAGTGTTCCCAGCTTACAGTGAGCCGCTGCATCTGCGGGATCGATCATTACGGCTCTTTGCAATGCTTCGAAGGCTTCGTCGTAGCTCTTCTTTATGATCAACAGGTTTCCCAGATTGATATAAGCCAGCTTAAAGCCGGGACTTATTTCCGTTGCTTTTTTATAGCATTTTATTGCCTCGTCTGTGCGGTTCTTCTGCAGCAGGGCATTGCCGAGATTGTTATAGGCAATGTAGTTGTTCTGTGTGACCGCTATTGCTCGTCGGAAGAGTGCTTCATCATTTTGCCAATAATTGGTCTGTATTCTTGCGCAGATTGCTAATGTGAGCAAGACGACTATAGCTGTGCTTGGCAGGAGATTTTTAGCGAGAAAGGGTAAACGGGTGGATTGAAGCTTGGTGAAACGAGTATCAAGACACCACGTCAGGGCCGTAAAGATACCGATAAGGGGAATGTAAGTGTACCGGTCAGCCATAGCCTGACCGCCTACCTGAATTAGTCCGATCACCGGCAGCAGGGAGATCAGATACCAGAACCAGCCTATCGTCAGGTAAGGAGCTCTCTTAGCTCGAAGTACCGCCAATACCGTCAGCCCCAAGAGTGAAAGAGCGGAAGCAAACACCTGCCAAACGGGCAGATGATTGCCGGGATGCGGGTAAAAGGCAGCCAGCTTTATCGGCAGGATTGTTTTCAAGAGATAGCTCAGATATGCTACGGTGCTGTTGGCAAGGCGGACACCTGCGGAATATTGCTCAAGCGGCAGGACAGCTCCGCCCTTTCTTTGAGCAATGAAAGTGATAATGCATGAGCCCAGAGCCAGGAGCAGTAAGGGCGTTTTTTCAATTATGCATTTCCACCAATCTCTTTTTGCGGCTATTCTGCTCAGCGGCCAGAAATCGAGCAGCAGCAGTATCAGGGGCAATGTTACCAGCATCGGTTTGGCCATCAGGCCCAGAGCATATAGCAGGGGCACCGGCAGGTAGTATCTTATTTCCGGTCTTTTGGTATAACGCACATAAGAGAACAAGGTCAGCATAAAGAAAAGAGTGCTGAGCACATCCTTTCTTTCAGCTATCCAGGCCACGGATTCCACGTGCAGGGGATGGATGCCGAATAGCGCGGCTACAAAGGCGCTGCGCCAGGTGGCGCCGGTCATATACTGCAGCAGCAGGAATAAGAGAATGGTATTGGCAAGATGCAGCAAGAGGTTGGTCAGATGGTGTCCCCAGGGAGCAGCTCCATACAACTGGCAATCAAGCATATGGGATATCCACGTCAGGGGATGCCAGTTGGCGGCATGCACAGTGGTAAATGCCCAGATTATGCTGTGCAGATTGAGGCCTTGCAGGACATATGGATTTGCGGTTACATACTCATTATCATCATAATGGGTGAATTGATGCCCGATAACTTGGCCGAATGTAACTGCCGTCAGTAAGATTAATAATAGTATTATTAAAATCGGTAGGTTGGGTTGCCTGTACATGAACAATCATCTACTCCTCCATTTTATTGAGAATCGATCTTCCTTACCATATAATAGCATTCCGATGGCGAAGCGATAAAGGCATAAGGAAGCGGCCCCCATATGCTTGAATAAAAACCGGCCCCGCAAGCGGTATGCATGGTTGCTAACCAGGAGCACGATTTGAAATCTTTTACGCCATACAGAGTAAATTCGGCGGCGGATATCTTGCTTACATTGGTATTATTTGTTGGGATAACCAGCAAGCTGCCTCTTTTCATGAAAGGGTGAGAGAAATCGAGTGCTTCAGCTCCCCCAAGATCCATATAATACTGGAAGCCCCAATGTCCCTGATAACTGATATTGCGGCCGGAGCTTTTTGCTTCTGATATTACGGATCCGGCGGCAGCACGTGCCGTTCCTGCCAGGGTGTAATCTGCATAACATACGGCTAATGATAATGTGGCTGCCGCCAGCATGGGCCATATAATTAGTGATGATTTTACTTTGGAAAGGGATATGCGTCGGGCGAGTATAATACCGATTGCTGGAGCCATAGGAAGAATCGATCTGCCGTTGATGGTCCAATTCATCATGGAAGCAAATAAAAATGTGCCGAATATCCAGGCGCAGAGCAGCCCTGACGAGGCATCTCTGTATGTAAAAAAGTCCATTGCCGTTATAGCCAGCAGTGTCAGGCCGGCAGAGAGCATAATAGCAAATTGAAGCAGCAACAGGTATGACACCCCATTATTACCAGGGAATATCCCTTTGATTGCAACAGGCAGCAGGGATGCCAGCAGCACCGCAGGGACAGCTATTACGGAAAGCTGTAGCAGAGTCTTCTTTTTCTGTTTGAAGAATGGAAAGAAGAAGAGCATAGTTAGCAGGCATCCTCCGCTAAAAGATAGCCCTGCCAATGCCTGGGGAAGAAATTTGCCGTTGGCGAAGGTATTTCTGAAACCGGCGTAGGTGCCGGCATCAAAGAACAAGCCCTTGCCGTAAAGTTGCCCGGTATAAAGATCATATGATAATAACAGAAGCAGAGGTATAAGAAGATATGGAACCCATGACCAGGATGATATCTTTCTGATATCGTAACCTTTACGCATTATGGAATATATGCTTAGCAATGGAAGAAGGCTTACAGCGTAGTATTTGGCGAAAACAGCAGCAGCGGTAATAATTCCGGATAGCAGCAAGAGGCTCGGCTTCTCTTTATCCATTCCTTCCAGCCATAGCACCACGGCCCAAAGCCATAATGCCAACATGATGATATCGGACATTATAGTTGTAGCTGAAAGGAGAAATACAGGAGTAAGCAGGGTTGATAATGCGGCTATCAATGGAGATGATGGAGCTAATTTTTCGGACAAACGATAAGTTCCCCATATTGCGGCCCAAGCGGGTATGATCATAGCCAAATGCATGGCGGCCTCACTCCATCCTAGAAAAAGCGAGATCAAGGCAAGATAATATGAGGCCAGAGGCGGGTTCTTGGTCGTTTCATACATAGGCATTTCTACGCCATACCAGTTGACCTTAAAGCCATATGGATCCAACGGGTGGGTCCTTATATGCTTTGCAGCCCAGATAAAGAGAGGATCATCGATATGAACGGCTTTATTTATAAAAGGCAAAAGCAAGATCAGGGTGGCGGCGGTAAGAATAATTATCGCTTTGTCAGATAAAATATTGGTATTGATATATGAAATAAATTTTCTCATTGCTTATTGGCCATGGCCGCAGGGGTAGTTGCTTGGGAAAAGATACTTGACTTGATCAAACCCATCTTAGCCAGCCTGAAGGTTGCTGCTGTCAGCAGACAACCGAAGCCGTATTTAAGACTACGATGGAAGTTTATTGATGAAGCCTCTTTGAAATACTTGGTTGGGCAGCTTATCTCCGCTATCGTCTGATTCAGCCATAGTATCTGGGCCAGCATCTGATTATCAAAAATGAAATCATCGGAGTTGCTCTCCAACGGTAATTTTTCCAGTAACTCCCTTGAAAAGGCACGAAAGCCTGAGTGATATTCCGATAGCTTGGCTCCCATAAGCAGATTCTCTACCAATGTAATAAAGCGGTTGGGAATGTATTTCCACAGCGGCATGCCGCCCTTTAATGCTCCTCCGCCAAGGATGCGTGAGCCTATAACGCAAGGATAAAGATTATTACCGATAAGGGTGACCATGGCCGGAATCAGCCCCGGGGTATATTGATAATCGGGATGGACCATTACAATTATATCGCCGCCTTCTTTCAGGGCTGATTTATAGCAGGTCTTCTGGTTGGCGCCATATCCTTTGTTGCTGGCGTGTACATGAAGCTTGACCTTATCGAGAGTTCTGGCTATAGCCACCGTATCGTCCTGACTGGCATCATCCACCAGGATTATCTCATCAATATAATCCTGTTGCATTACTTCGGAGTAGGTTTGTCGGAGTGTCAGAGCGGCGTTATATGCCGGCATAACCACTATAACCTTTTTACCCTTGAACATTACGGAACTCCACTTCCTTTAGTTACTCTATTATAACTATTATTCCATTCTTCGGGAAGCTGCTCTTATCCTGCCGCTGTTCTGCCGAATATTCGAGTAATCTTTACTGTTATAATCCCAGCCGTCTTCTAACGAGCGGCAGAGCAGTTATGCTTGCAAATTTAAAGAGGTTTTTTCTGGAAATTTGTTATCGGTAAGAAGGAAAATTGCAGGCGTTGTCGAATACATAATAAGAGTAATAATAGGGGGTTATCCATGTTAAGACAGCTTAAGGACCGTGTTGGAGAGCGTGCATTTACTCTGGTTGAGCTGGCGGTGGCTGTGGGAATTGTAATACTATTAACCGCTATAGTGTATGCCGTTATTCTTTCGCCCGGCGATCAGGGAAGTCAAAACGCTTGCAATGCTAATTTAAAGGCCATCAATGCCGCTATCAGGATGTATTATAATGACAAGGGCTTTTGTCCCTCTTCATTGAAGGAATTAGCTGAATACGGCATAGGAGAGAGGAGTTGCTTCTGCCCTATCGGACATAGTTATAATGATCTCTATCTGAGCAGAGATGTTTATCGCCATAATAGCGGCGCGGCTTATAATCTGGCTTACTTTATTGGTTGCCCCTGGCACGGCAGAGCTAACAATCCGGATAAGAATAAAACTGTTGCCGTACTCCTTGATGGTTCTACCATCAAGGCCGATGTCTGCCAGGCTGTGCTCTCCAATCTTTCCGGCAATGTCAAGGTTTTACGCCGGGAGGATTATAGGGAGGACATGGGGGCTGATTGGAACTGGAATAATAGAGCGATGGCCGCTGTCAATAATATGAAATTATCTCCAGCCGATAAAGTCTGGACAGGTTCCGCATCGAGCGCTAAGCTAGCATTTGCCGACAGCAGTTGCCTCGATATCGGACAGGAAACAAGGTTGACCATACTGCAATCCTGCAAGGTTGATACGACCAGGATATCCTCCGGCTATCACAGCGCGATAAGGATTGAGGATGAAACGAATGATCCGCAGGTTACATATAGTCGTGATTCTTCGTTGCCGAAGACCTACTTTGAAATCGCCACTCCGGCACTGATAGCCGGAATCAGAGGGACTGAGTTAAAGGTTTATAAATACCTTATTGAAGTTACCCAAGCCTCAACACCGGTAGAGTTCTTCGATAGGTTCTCCCAACAGGTGAAAGAGGTAAAGGAGGGTGAAGCCGCCGGGATAACCGATAACGGCGAGATTAATAAGGATATTATTGGAGCTACGTTGCTGCAGAAACTAAGATTTAAGGTTAACCACGGCAGGCAAAATGGCTGGCGATATAAGAACCGCTGATAATGTGCTCTTTGAGCATGAACATTAATACGCCTGATGGAATTATTCCTGCCTCCTGAGCCTGCAAGCGGTCTTAATGTTTAATGCCCGGTCTGCACTGCTGCTTTCGGGAAAGAAAGGTTGCCTCTTCAGGCGGCCTTTCTGCTTTTCCGCCTCTTGAAAGTCTTTCTGTCTGCTACTATAATTAAATCTGTTATGCTGGATATTATGTTTCCGAAGAATAATAGATACGCCTGTTATGTACCGGGAGCTATGGAAAGGAAAAAAGATGAAGCTAAAAGTCGCACTGCCTAAAGGAAGCCTCCAGGAGGCTACATTTAATCTCTTTCGTAAAGCGGGCTACGGTATATCTGTCGGTGATAGATCGTATTTTCCTGTGATCAACGATGATGAGATGGATTGCATGCTGATAAGAGCACAGGAAATACCGCGCTATGTTCAGGATGGTATCCTGGATATGGGACTTACCGGTAAAGACTGGATAATGGAGAATCGGGCAGATGTAGTGGAAGTGGCCGACCTGCTTTACGCAAAAGCGGGCATGAAGCCTGTTCGTTGGGTTCTGGCGGTACCGCAGGATTCCGATATCAAAAGCGTAAAGGATCTTGAGGGCAAGCGCATTGCGACAGAGCTGGTAGATGCTACAAAGGATTATCTGGCCGCCAGAGGTGTAAAGGCCACGGTGGAGTTCTCCTGGGGCGCTACCGAAGTCAAGGTTCCGCATCTGGTCGATGCTATAGTGGAGTTGACTGAAACGGGACGCTCTCTTAAGGCCAATAATTTGCGCATTGTGGATGACATTCTTCAATCCTCTACCAAGCTTATTGTCAACAAGGAAGCCTGGCAGAACAAGTGGAAGCGAACCAAGATAGAAAATCTGGTAATTATGCTTAAGGGTGCCTTGAGAGCCGAGGATATGGTCGGACTTAAAATGAATGTTCCCGGTGATCGCCTGAATGATGTAATCAGCATACTTCCGGCTTTGAAGAAGCCGACCGTTTCTCAGTTGGTCGGAAATAATTGGTACAGCCTGGATACCATTGTCAGCTCCAGGGTCGTCCGGGATATTATACCGCAATTGAAGCGAGTGGGTGCTCAGGGCATAGTGGAGTATCCTTTGAATAAAGTAATCGATTGAACAACGGGGTTGTAATCCGTGTTTGGGGGTTATAACGGATGCATATAGACGATATGCTCAGAAAAATGGTGGAAATAAATGCTTCCGACCTGCATCTTAAGGTTGGGGAGCCCCCGGTTATGCGTATTCACGGTAAAATGAAGAGGATGACGCAATGGCCGGTATTGACTCCTGAGAGCAATAAGGAGCTTATCTACGCTATTTTAAATGATGAGCGCAGAGCCAGATTTGAAGAGACACATGAGCTTGACCTTGCCCATTCAGTGCCCGGAGTTGCTCGTTTCCGTGTCAACGTCTTTCAGCAGAGGAATGTCATCGGAGCTGTTTTGCGATTGATTCCTATCAAAGTGCTGACCATTGAAGATCTAAAGTTGCCGGAGGTTACCAAAGAGCTTGCCGATAAGCCGAGAGGCCTGGTATTGGTAACCGGGCCGACAGGTTCAGGCAAGTCCACTTCGCTTGCCGCCATGATAGATTATATCAATGACAGAAAACGCGGCCACGTATTGACTATTGAAGATCCCGTGGAATTTGTACATGCGGATAAAAAATGCGTTGTAAATCAGCGTGAGTTGGGGGTGGACACGCATTCCTTTGCAGATGCGTTGAAACATGCTTTACGTCAGAATCCTGATGTTATTCTGGTTGGCGAGATGCGTGACCTGGAGACGATATCTCTGGCAATCACCGCGGCTGAGACGGGGCACCTGGTATTTGGAACGCTGCATACTACTGACGCAGCTCAAACTATCGACCGTGTTATAGACGTTTTCCCGCCCGAGCAGCAGGAACAGGTGCGAGCACAGCTGGCTATTACGCTGCAAGGGGTTATATCTCAGACGCTCCTGCCTCGCAAAACAGGTGGACGAGTGGCTGCTTTTGAGATAATGGTGGCTACTCCGGCTATACGAAGTCTGATACGTGAAGGTAAAACTCATCAGATGTACTCCATTATCCAGACCGGTGGTTCATACGGCATGATCAGCCTGGATCAGTATCTCAGAGATCTGGTGGTAAATGGCGTTATCGAGGCAGAGAATGCTTTGGCCAAGAGCTCCAACCCGGCCGAGTTTGTTCATCTGCTGCGCCAGGCTACCGGCGGGCTGGCTATCGGGGCCAAATAAGGAGGGTGCAGGACTATGGTTTTAGATGATATATTGAGAAACGCCGTAGAGAAGGATGCATCTGACGTCATTCTCAAGGCCGGCTGTTCACCGATGTTGAGAATTTACGGCGAGCTTGTCCCTTCTGAGTTCGAGGTGCTTGATAATGATAAATGCCGCGCGCTTATATACAGCATTCTGACTCCTGAAAGGCAGGCGCGTTTTGAACGTGATCTGGAACTGGATCTGGCCTATAGCATAGAGGGACTGGCCAGGTTCCGTGTTAATGTCTTTCAACAGCGGGAGACTATAGGCGGTTGTTTTCGTGCCATACCTTTGAGGATAAAGACTATGGAAGAGCTGAGTCTGCCTCAGGTTTGTGCCGATCTGGCAATGAAGCCCAGAGGATTGGTTTTGGTAACCGGTCCTACAGGTTCGGGTAAAACCACCACTTTAGCCGCTATGCTTGATTATCGCAACGCTCAGGAGGCCTGCCATATAATGACTATGGAGGACCCGGTGGAGTTTGTCTATGAGGATAAAGAGGCGCTTGTTAATCAGCGTGAGTTGGGTGAGGATACTTACTCCTTCTCTGCCGCTCTGCGCGCAGTTCTGCGGCAGGATCCCGATGTTATCCTTGTGGGTGAGATGAGAGACTTGGAAACTATATCTTTGGCGATCACCTCGGCTGAGACCGGACACCTGGTATTTGGAACGCTGCACACTACGGATGCAGTTCAAACCGTCGATAGAATTATCGACGTTTTCCCCATTCATCAACAGGCTCAAGTCAGGATGCAGCTTTCGGTTAACCTGCTGGGAGTCATTTCACAGATGCTCTGTCGCAAGGCTGATGGCAAAGGGCGCGTAGCGGCCTTTGAAGTCATGGTGGCCAGTCCGGCCATACGCAATATGATTCGTGAGGCTAAAACACATCAGATAGCCTCCATGCTGCAGACCGGCAGCAAGCTGGGTATGATGACGCTTGATCAGTGCCTTCTTGATCTCTATGCCAAGGGTCTTATTACTAAGGAAGAAGCATTATCCAAGGTTCATAATCCGCAGGCATTTGAACAGATGCTGGAGTAAGCTTGAAGTTGAGCAAATTATGCATATAGATGAACTACTGAATTTAATGGTGGAGCACAAAGGATCGGATTTACATATAAAAGCCGGTGTTCCGCCTGTAATACGTATCAATGGGCAGCTGGTAACTGCTGGTAACGAGCCGTTATCCCCTGATACTACTCTGGCGCTTGCCGGGGGCATGCTCTCTCCAGCACAACGGCGAAGGATGGAAGAGGGCTGTTACGAGATGGATTTGGCCTATAGTATAGAGAATCTGGCTCGTTTCAGGGTAAATATCTTCAAACAGTGCGGCACGGTGGAGATAGCGGTTCGTATGGTTCCCGTAGAGGTGCCGGCGCTCGAGGCTCTGGGGCTTCCTCTAATAGCTAAGGATCTGACCAGGCATAACCGAGGCCTGGTGCTGGTAACCGGGCCTACCGGTTCAGGCAAATCTACCACTCTGGCAGCTATGATAGAGCAGATAAATATCAATAGATCGTGCCATATAGTGACCATTGAAGATCCCATAGAATTTCTTTACGAGGATAAGAAGAGTTTGATAAGTCAGCGGGAGATAGGTCTGGATACCGATTCATTCGCTTTGGCGTTAAAGCATGTTCTGAGGCAGGATCCGGATGTTATTCTTATTGGTGAGATGCGGGATCCGGAAACTATAGCTGCAGCCATTACCGCTGCTGAAACCGGCCATTTGGTTTTAAGTACTTTGCATACGGCCGATGCGGCTCAGACAGTGGACCGTATAATCGATGTCTTTCCTTCCGGCCAGCAGATGCAGATCAGGCTGCAACTGGCTAACAATCTACAGGGCATTATCTCACAACGGCTACTGGCTAAAAAGGACGGCAGCGGGCGTGCCCTGGCTACGGAGATACTTATAGCTTCGCCTACAATTAGGGATATGATTCTTGAGGAGGCATCCGCCAGAACTATATACGGGGAGATACAGAAGGGTTCTTTTCATGGTATGCATACGCTGAATCAATCTCTGGTGGAGCTTTGCAAGCAGGAAATCGTCACTTATGAAGAGGCATTATCCAAGGCGGACAATGCCAGGGAGTTTGATTTGAATATGCGAGGTATATTCAGCGGCAGCGGCACGCAGGATGTTTTGCGGGAGTCAAGACATTGAAAGTCTCGTGGAATATGGCCGTTTATCTTCATTACCTGCTGGTATTGGCAGTTCCGTTAGCTTTTTTCAGGCGGCCGATATTCGCCTTTTTGATACCCAAGCTGCTGGTATTTTCCAGTCTATTCAGCTTGATTATGGTAGCTCTGGCTTGGTTTTTTTTGTCAGGCACAAAGGTGCAGGGGGATAAAGAGATTGCATCTGAAAAGCTTCAGTCTTCGGGCTTCCCGCATTCCCTAGCTGCATTGCTGCAGAGGATAAAGAGATGGCCATCGATCATGACGGTCCTGTTGTTGCTGCAGGTCATCAGTTTGGCGCTATCTACCGTATTCTCCGTCAAGCCTTCGTTGTCATGGTATGGAAGCGATATTCGCAGTTTGAGCCTGCCGACGGCCATAAGCCTGATTGCACTTTTCTGGACAGTGACTTTGGCTATACAACGGCGGGAGCAGTTAATATTCTTGCTCAAGGCCTTTGCCATGGCAGGTTTCTTGCTTTCTATCTTTGGTATGATTCAAAGATTTTTTCCTGATCTAGCAGGCTTTGAGCAAGTTTACGGACCTCGTATTTATTCCACCATCGGAAACCCTGAATTCCTTGCCAATACACTTCTTTATTGCGTCTTCCTTAATTTGGGATTATACTTCTACGTCAAGCACCGCGTGGGGAAAGTCTTTTATATACTTTCCTTTATACTGACAGCGGCTGTTCTTGTTGCTACTTATACCAGAGGGGCCTGGATAGGAGCCCTTGCCGGGACCTTGTTTTTTATCATAGTGATAGCGGCAGGCCGCCATAAAGAGAATACGAACTCTGGTAAAAGCATAAACCGGCTTAAAGCAGCGATGGTGATGCTTCTGTTGATAGCGTTGGTTGCTGCCGGCTTAAAGACATCCGGTTTATCACAGGGGATAATGAATCGCCTCCAGGATCCCTTTACAGTCAGAGTCAGGCTTCTATTGTGGCGCGATTCACTGGCGCTGGTAAAGCAGTCTCCCTTGTTCGGTTCAGGGCATGAGGCTTTTCGTGTGGCTTTTACTCCGCTTAAATCGCTGGAGCTGGCCAGGCTTGAGCCTGGAACCAACTATGATAACCCACACAATAATTATCTGGCTTATTTAGCCAACTACGGCTTTTTCGGCCTCTTGGTATATCTGGCGATAATTGCTCTTTCCATGCGCAGAATTTTTGTTTTTATACCTCTGCAGCGATCTCGGGAAGATTTGGCGCTGGCTACTTCAATAGGAGCCTCCTTTATAGCGGTATTAATTCATAATCTGGCCAATTTCGATATTCTTGCCACCCTGGTCTATTTCTATCTCTATATCGGGGTGATAGAGCTTTACTGGTGGTTTACTTTAGAACCTTCAGCGCCTCGGCACCTACCCGCGCTTCAGGCTTCTAAAGAGGCAAACGCACCTGGAGATTCAAAGGGAGCGCTTCTCAAACTGCCGGCACTATGCCTGCTTCTTCTGGCAGCTGTGAATATCTTATCTGTATACAGAACATACCGGGGTTATTCCGGTATATGGGCAGCAGATTCTCTGGCAAGCAAAGGACAGCTTGAAGAGGCCGTTAAGCATAACCGGCAGGCGGTAGCTTATCTGCCTAAATCGGGCTGTGGATGGCTTTCGCTGGGACAGAAGTATTTCAAATTAGCTGAAAAGAAGAGGGATAAAGCTTCTATCTGCCGGCAGTTATTGAAGGACGCAGTGGAAGCCGCTGAAAGAGCGTTGCCGGTTACCGATAATCCGGAATCCGCTTTAAACCTGATTGCCGCCTCTTATATGAATCTAGAGGATTATGACCAGGCTATGCGGTACTACGTTAGAAGCATCTCTCATGATCCTAATTATGCGCTTACCCTGGTTAATTTCGGCAACTTGCTGGCATATAAAGGCCAGCCTGAAAGGGCATTACCTCTGCTGTCAAGAGCAGTGATTGTTGAACCGAAAAATATCAAGGCCCATGCTTTGCGATGTCTGGTGGCAAGTAATCTGGGAGAGATATCTATTGCAAACAGCGAGGCAGAGTTTTTGTCAGCCAATGATGACGGCAGTTGGTTGGTAAAAGAGGCTCTAAAGTCTATGAGCGAGAAGGGTGCGGAGCATAAGAATGTCGGTCGCAGCTGGAATTAACAAAAAGAGCAGTTTAACACCGCCGCAGGTAATGGTTCTGGGTTTCCTTCTGGTGATCATTGTCGGGGCTTTTCTGCTCTCCTTACCCGGAATGACTCAGGCAGGGAAGCATCTATCTCCGCTGGATGCTTTTTTTACATCCAACTCCGCTGTTTGTGTTACAGGATTGGTAGTGACGGATACGGGCACTACCTTTACCTTCCTTGGGCAATTGGTCATACTGATGTTGATACAGATAGGCGGGCTGGGCTTTATGACCATGTCGACGATAATCTTTGCTATTTTACGGCGAAGAATCGGGCTGCGGGAGAGATTGCTTATCAGAGAATCCCTGGGCCAGATTTCATTGCAGGGTATGGTCAAGCTGGTTAAATATGTAGTACGGGTGACCTTTATCATAGAGGGAACAGGAGCGCTTCTGCTGTTGATCAGATGGTGGCCGCTTTACGGATTCAAACGAGGCCTTTTCCTATCGATCTTTCATGCGGTTTCCGCTTTCTGTAACGCCGGCTTCGATATACTTGGGCCCTATACAGGTCCTTTTACTAATCTTACGGCTTTTGTCGGTGACCCTCTGGTCAATATCGTGATTTGCAGTCTGATAACGAGCGGTGGAATAGGCTTCATGGTTATCGCCGATCTTTATGATACGCGGAGACATCGCCATCCTCACTTGCTGTTGCATACTAAAATAGTGCTTGTTACTACGATTGTACTCATAGCTGCTGGAACTCTGGCTATATTTTTTCTTGAATACGGCAATCCGGCTACTTTGGGAAAGCTCTCCTTGATACAGAAGATATGGGCCTCCTTTTTTCAGGCGGTAACGCCTAGAACAGCAGGTTTTAACACGATCAGCATAGGAGATATGAGCGGGGCGACATTGCTGCTTATCGTCATACTGATGTTCGTAGGCGCATCGCCGGGAGGAACGGGCGGGGGCATAAAAACGACCACATTTGCGTTGTTGCTAATCAGCGCAGGGTCGGTAATCAGTGCGGGGGAGGAAATAAATATCAGTGGCAGGCGTATTCCTTTTGATCTGGCTCTGCGCGCTTTGGCGATAACCTTGCTGGCGCTCTTCCTGGTGGTGATAGCCACCATGGCTCTGGTAATAATAGAGGATAAGGAGTTTATGAGTATCCTTTTCGAAGTGGTTTCAGCCTTCGGCACGGTGGGGCTAAGCACAGGTATTACGCCAAAACTTTCTATTGCAGGGAAGATGATAATACCCTTTGTCATGTTTGCAGGTAGAGTAGGCCCGCTGACTCTTGCGACCGCTCTGGCTCAACGCAGAAGAGGAGTACCGGTATCATATCCTGAAGAAAGAATATCGATAGGGTGAGTGATGATATGAAAAAGAAGAGCTTTCTGGTAATCGGCCTGGGCTTTTTCGGCGCTAGTGTGGCCAGGACTTTATACGGCATGGGACATGAGGTCTTGGGCGTCGATAATAATGCGGAGATCGTTCGCAATATGATGGACGATGTCACGCATGTGGTTCAAATGGATGCCACCGATATGGAGGCGATGCATAGCCTGGGAGTAACAAATTTTGATGTTGTTATTGTTGGACGCGGCTCCAATCTTGAGGATAGTATAATAATAACTCTGAATCTCAAGCAATTAGGCGCCAGGTATATCGTAGCCAAGGCGCTCAGCAATATCCAGAGCAATATTCTGATGAAGGTTGGAGCGGATAGAGTGGTATTTCCGGAGCGAGATATGGGAGTCAAGGTGGCTCATAGCCTGATATCCCAGACAATAGTGGATTATATTCCTCTGACTGCGGATTACAGCATTGTCGAGGTATCTACGCCGGCCAAGATGTTTGGAAAGACCTTGTCCGAATTGGGCTTGAAGACCATGATGGGTATAAATATACTGGTAATAAAGAGAGGCAATAATCTGATTGTATCTCCCGGTGGCGCAGATCGTTTGGAAGAGGGCGATATTCTTATCGTAATGGGGCGGGAGGACCGACTTGATTATTTCAGGCCTTGATTTGGATCGGGGCGCTTTAACACCTTTTTAGGAGAATGAGCTATGACACGTGAAGAAGTAATGATTGCTATAACGGATATATTATCAGAATTGGAGAAAATTATCATCGGTAAGCGGCAGGTGCTTGAACATGCGTTGTCAGCTATGTTGAGCGGCGGTCATTTATTGCTTGAAGATGTGCCGGGAGTAGGCAAAACTGTTTTGGCCAAAGCTTTCGGTCTTGTCTCAGGCTGCGATTTCAAGCGCGTGCAATTTACTCCTGATCTTGTGCCTTCGGATATTACGGGATCGGTTGTTTATAATCAGGGAGAGAGTACTTTTGAGTTTCAGCCCGGCCCTGTCTTTACTAATATCTTGCTGGCGGATGAGATCAATCGTTCCAGTCCCAAGACTCAGTCCAGCTTGCTGGAATGCATGGAGGAACGGCAGGTATCGGCTGAAGGCAGAACGTATCCTTTGAAAAAACCCTTCTTTGTCATAGGTACTCAGAACCCGGTAGAGTATGAAGGAACATATCCTTTGCCGGAAGCTCAGCTGGACAGATTCCAGATGTGTTTATCCCCTGGCTATCCTGAAGCTGATGCGGAAGATGCCATATTGCGCAGCCAGGGCGGCCAAAGCGGCCTTGAGCAGGCCAGGAGAATTGTCGAACCTGAGGATATAGTATCTATAAGTGAATATATCCATGGCATAGTGGTCAGCGATGTTGCCCGGGCCTATATTCTTCGGCTGGTAAGGGCTACTCGCATAGAAAAGGATGTCTATCTGGGTGCATCTCCCAGAGGATCTATAGCTCTCTACCGCTCTTCTCAAGCGTTGGCTGTTATAAAAGGGAGAGATTATGTTTTGCCGGATGACATAAAAGCTATGGCTGGTGATGTTTTGGCTCATCGTTTGATATTGCGTCCAGAGGTAACGCTGCACGGAATTGACGGGCGCAGGATTATTGAACGACTTCTGGAAGAGGTGCCTGTTGACGGTGGTGAGAAGGATTGAGGTTCACTCGCCGGGGAACGGTATATATTCTCTTAGGTATTGCATTCTTTCTGATAGCCTCTCTCAATAAGATAAAGCCGATTTACTACATATCCACTTGTATGCTTAGCCTGGCGGCAGCATCCTGTCTCTATGCTTATCTTATTCTTAGAGGCATACGGGTGGAACGCATTCTGTCTGAAGGAGGGGTATTCGCGGGAGAGGAAATTATGCTCTCGGCAAAGGTAAAGAATGAATCCGGCAGGATAATTCCGCGGTTGATGCTTCGGGATCGGTTGCCGTTCTCTTCCGGTGCGGCTGAAGCTCTCATAATGATAGAGAAGCTCGCCCCTTATGAGGCTCTGGATGTAGATTATCAGGTCGTTATGGCACGACGAGGAATTTATCCCGATAATAAGCTTTATATTGAAGCCATCGACCCATTAGGCATTCTTCGGATGCGACATAACGCTTTGTCAGCTCAATCCGTTACCGTTTATCCTGCACCGGTGCCTCTGACAATACCTGCTGCCAATGCCGGATACAGCAGAAGAGCAGGCGATAATCTGTCAAAACTGGCTCCGGAAGGAAGAGAAACCTTTGCCGGATTGAGAGATTACCACCAGGGTGATGATCTGAAAAGGATACATTGGAAGGCTACTGCGCGCATGGGAAAGCTCTTTGTCAAGGAGTTTGAGAGGGAGGCTGTTCCCACTGCTATTATTCTTCTCGATGCTCGTTCCACCTGCTCTACCGGATTCAAGGTTGAGGGTGCTCTCGATGATGCTATTACAGCGGCTGCCAGCCTGGCGGTTTCATTGCTAAAAGGAAGGACGAGGCTCTCTTTTCAGATAAATAGCGAAGGCAGCGATGAGGTATTGCCTATAAATCGGCATCATTTTTATAATATTTTAGCCGAGTTGGCGGCTCTTAAATGCCGGCCTGGAAAGCCTTTATCTGAAGCACTGGCCAGGAGTATCCTGGAGAGTAAGCCTGGTACCAATATATATGTTATCTCATCTGATCCGGATTTGCTGCTGGCAGATAATATAATAGCAGCAAGAGCACGAGGGATATCGGTATTCCTGATCAGCCCTGATGCATCCACTTATGCAAAGATGGCCAGGACAGGTTGGCGAAAGAGATATATTGCTGCCAGGCAGGAACAAAGCAGGCGGTTGGAGATGGCCGGGCTGAGTCCGGTGAATATAAAGAATGGTGACGACATGGCAGAGGTGTTTGGGGGTTGGGGGGGTGATTGGGGTTGGTTATTCAGCATGTAAGTCCGTTTGAAGGTTTAGGAGTCAGGAGTCAGGAGCCAGGAGGGTTGGGGTTGGTTGCTCAGTATTTAAGTGCGTTTGCAAGTTGGGTTGGTTGTTCGGGTGTTCGGGAGCATTTGCAGATGGGCAGGATAGGAGCGAGCAAAGAAATTGAGACCAACAATCAATAAACAACAACCGGCAACGTATTCTAAGTGTGCTCATGAGGAAGATCCTGTTAGAAGGTCGCTGCCTTTATATTTTTGGGGTATGATAACGGTGTTTTGCGGCGTTATCATTGTAGATAGAACCTTGGCATTATTCAGCCAGGCATGGACGATGCCTGCCGTAATAATGGTAGGCTTTATTACCAGCTTTTATATTCGTTACCATAGCGTGCCGAGCAGGCGACTCTTTCTTTATGTCGGTTCAGGAGTATTTTTACTACTACTTTATACTCTTTTTTTTAACAGTGATTTATTGCCCTTAAAGCAGATATTCAGCGTGGAAACGGAGTCTTTAGAGAGTAAACTCTACCTGATTCTTTGCTATGCCTATCTATGGGCGGCCGTCATACGTAGTTACACTATTCTCAGAGATAAAGACATTTTCATATTGCTGGTGCCCACATTATCCATAGAAGCGTTATTGACGGTAAGTATGCCGTCAGCTTTTAATATCGTTATTATGGCCATCTCCGTTATCGGATTGGTGGCTGCTATGCGCTCTGAAGCTCTGTTGGAGATGGCTCATCTGGGAGACATGCACAGAAGATATGGGCATGCCAAGCGTATCAAGCCGGATTTAAGGATGGCTATATTATTAATACTGCTGATAACGGTTTGTACTATGACAGCTGTATCCGTCTGGAACAATCAGCGATATTTCGATCGTCTCTTCTTTCGTATCTCTTGGCGTATGATTCATTGGTTCACGCCTCAGGTAAAGATAGAGTCTCCGGATAGTTGGAGCCATAGTCCCTTTATCATTGGGCCTGTTTCCAGTCAGGGTGATGAACGCCTTGTGGCAATAGCCGATACGGATATCTCTTTTTATTGGCGTGAAACAAGTTACGAGAATTATGACGGTAAGAGATGGCAGGCGACATTTCGTAAAGCTGAGCTTATTAATGCCTCAGGCTGGACAAGGCTTTCTAACGAAGATCTTTCCGGCAGGCGTTTTACGATCGATATGGAGCTTATTTCGCCACCTTCGCCTTTCTTGCCTGTCCCCTACTGCATCAAAGCGATCAATATCGCTTCCGTTCTATCCTATTCAAACGAATATGCATCGGTAGCATTGCAATCCGATAGCAAGAAGAGTATGCGGTATGCTGTTACATCGGTAATTCCTTCAGAGATACCCGAGGAGGAGAAGCCTGAAGTTGCAATAAAAGGCATAGTTGCAGCGGATTATATACAATTGCCGGCGCTTTCGTCCAGAACGGTTGAATTAGGCAGAAAGATAACCGCTGGATTGGATAGGCCGTGGGAAAAGGCCAGGGCAATACAGAGATACCTTATGACCAATTATAACTATAGTTTGAATGTGGGCTCAGCCCGAGGCGAAAGCGTAGATTATTTCCTCTTTGAATCCAAACGGGGGCATTGCCAGTATTTTGCTACGGCTATGGCTGTTTTAGCCCGTATCAACGATATACCCTCACGTTTTACTACCGGATACCTTGCAGAAGAGGTTGATGCACAGGGCAGAACCGTGATAAGGTTGAAAGATGCACATGCCTGGGCGGAACTCAATATACCGGGGCACGGTTGGGTGCTCTTTGACGCTACGCCGGGAAAGGCGGCACAGCTGTCTTCTTCTCGTATGCTGATGATGAAAAAGATAAAGATGCTCTTTAGAAACCGGCGTCTCCGGATATTGCCGATAATTAGTATTATGCTGTCTATAGTCGGTTTGGCCTATGCCTGTCGTCAGCTGCTGAGAAGAAGGGCTTTTAATAGAAACCGCAAGGCCATGCTGGGTGAGGCGGAGACTTTTTCCGGAACGGCCGGAGAGAGGATCGAGCAGGCTTACTTCCATGCTCTTCTCTTCCTGAACGAGATCGGAATGGGGCGTCATATCTGGGAAACGCCGAGAGAACATTTAAGACGCCTGATTGATGTAGGCGCCATTATTCCGGCTCTACATGAATTGACGGAGATGTACTTGGCGGTAGCTTATATTCTCGAAGAGCCGGATGATAGCGATGCCGACAGAGCGATGTATCTGTACGGTAGGATACTTGGATATAAAGGATCCTCATAATTCTCTGCCATAGAATATTACGTTCTGACGGCCAGCCGGTGATTTTGCCGGGTAGATTTGAAGGAGAGGTTTTTGCAGCTGAATTAGAACGAGCTTGAATTTTATATAGCGCAGAACCGTTCAAGGAGTGTAGCAAAGGAGGCTTATATGGAAAGCCGGAAAGCGATAAATATCAAACAACCGGTAACTGTGCCTGCAAAGTGCAAAGAGATAGGCCGGTATCTATATAACGAAATTGCCGGGGCTTCGGTATATCGGGGCCAAGAGTCGGCTTCGGCTCCCTGGCGCGTATCGCCGCAACCTTTTCACATAAGTCCCGAGCTTTACAGCGAATTACAGATGCTGGGAGAGATACTGCTCTCTTTTTATAAGGCCTGTAATAAATTCTATTATGATTCAGTTCGTGGGTTGAGCCCGGCCTGGGTTGCCGAATATGCGGATAAAGGCAAGCCGGAGGAGATAATACGGCAGGGTATTTGTAAACGTTTTCGCCCTTCTTTGCCGGCTGTCATTCGTCCGGATCTGATACTTACCGAAGAGGGATACATAATCTGTGAATTGGACTCTCTGCCAGGCGGTATGGGAATGACAGCCGCTATGACGGAGGCCTATGTTTCGGCCGGTTGGAACGGGCTTGAGTTGGATATACCAGGCTGCTTTGCTGCAGCTGTAGCTCCGAACAAAGGAACTCTGGCTGTGGTGGTATCCGATGAATCCTCGGATTACCAGCCTGAAATGGATTATCTGGTTTCTCGGATATCGGATTTAGGGTATGAAGCTGTTTGCGTAAGCCCTCATGATGTAATCATAGGTAATGATGAAGTTCGGATTCGGGATGGACGCCGTATCGATAACATTTATCGCTTTTTTGAGCTTTTTGATCTGGATAATGTGGGGGGCGGCAGAGATATGATTCAAGCTGCATCTCTAGGCAAGATAGCCATGACTCCTCCTCCAAAAGCTTTTATTGAAGAAAAATTATGGCTGGCGCTGCTTCATCATCCGTTGCTGGAGCGGTACTGGCGCAGCAATCTGGATGATTATGAATTGATGAAGAGGATCATCCCTCAGGGTTGGGTGCTGGATGGGAGGCCGTTGCCGCCCAATGCAATTATACCTGAGCTGAATATCGGTAATTGTCCTATAAACGATTGGTCACAGCTGGGAAACGCCTCTCAGAAGGAGCGCCGCCTGGTATTGAAGCCGTCGGGATTTTCACCATTGGCCTGGGGCAGCCGCGGCCTGCACATCGGACATGATATGCCTGCAGTTGAATGGACGGCAGCTCTGCAGATGGCTGCATCCGGCTGGGAGCAGGAGCTCTATATTCTGCAGCGTTTTCATCAGGGTAAACGTTTTAATCTGTCGTATTATTCACCATCTGATGATAAGATAAAGCAGATGGATGCCCGGGTAAGACTCTGCCCTTATTACTTTGTTATAAATGGTAGGGCTGTTCTGGGCGGTATCATGGCTACGGCCTGTTCGCTGGAGAAGAAGGCATTACACGGTATGCCTGAAGCTATCATAGCGCCTGCCTTTGTTGAAGGGGAAAGATCAGATGCTTGAATGGGAACGCCAATTAAAATATAGCCTGACGGATTCTCGTGCTCTGGCAGTAAGGTTCGGGCAGGCTTTTGAATCTATAGAAGCGGTCATTCAGCGTTATCCAATGCGAATAACTCCTTATTATCTGGACTTGATTTCCAAGATTGGTGATCCTGTATGGAAGCAGGCGGTGCCCGATAAGGCCGAACTTGATGACGATACCGGAGAAGAGGACCCCCTTCAGGAAGAGAAATACAGCCCGCTGTCCAATATGGTTCATCGCTATCCGGACAGGGTGCTTTGGCTGGTATCCGAACAATGTTCCGTTTACTGCCGTTTCTGTACTCGCAAACGCCGTGTGGGCTGCCGCCGGGCAGGAACGTCCCCGATGGATGATGATCTGCTGCGCCAGGGCTTGAAATACATCAAGGGGCGAGCGGAAGTAAAGGATGTCATACTTTCCGGTGGAGATCCTCTTCTGCTGTCGGACGAGCAGCTGGATGAAATTCTGTCCGGCTTGAGAGCCATAGAACATGTGCAAATAATTCGCATCGGCAGCCGGACTCCGTGTGTTATGCCCTTGCGGATAACCACCAGGCTGGTAAGAGTACTTAAAAAGTATCACCCGCTTTATCTAAATACCCATTTCAATCATCCCCGGGAATTGACCGAGGAGAGCCGGCAAGCTTGTGTACGTTTGGCCGATGCCGGCATACCGGTGGGCAACCAGAGCGTATTGCTGCAAGGAGTTAACGATAATTCTCATGTCATGGAGAGATTGCTGCGGGGATTGCTTTCTATGAGAGTCAAGCCTTACTATCTGTACCAGGCTGATCCGGTCAGGGGTACAGGACATTTCAGAACATCCATAGACCGCGGCCTGGAGATAATCTCCTATCTTCGGGGAAAGATTTCCGGATTGGCCGTTCCGTCTTATGTAATCGATGCTCCCGGCGGAGCCGGAAAGATTATTCTGGCACCGAACCCTGTAATCTCCAGGCAGGGTAAAAGTCTGGTACTGCGTGCCTATGATGGCCGAGTCTGTCGGTACCCGGCATGATAAGCATTATTTAAGCATTCATTAGTACCGAAGTAGAGAATAATAGCTGCCGGAGAAGGGGCTAAGGCTGCTCTGCCTGCCGATAGTTAGCTGTGACGCTCGGAGATGGCCGCTAATACGCTGATGAAGAGCTGCTTATTCAGGTAGATCCTGTGAAGAGCCACGCTCTTCAATGATAAGTTCATTTATGACGTCTTTGACGCCCGGGGTCCACCAGGCTACATCATCAGCGATCCATTTTTGAGCATAGCTGGCTACGCTGCCGTGGAGAAAGACCATTCCTCCTGATACGTCCACCGTTATTGCAGAGGGATCGAGCCGTATATTTCTTACCAGGTCACTATGTACGTCTGCTGCTATATCTGCATCGCTTCTGGTTACGGTAGGGGCGACAATAAGGTTATCAACCACATCCTGGACGCCGGGAGTCCGCCAGGCATCATCCACTGCTGCATCTCTTTCAGCAAAGGTGTCGATGGTTCCGGATAGATGCGCTACCCCTCGGTTGGTGATGATGCGGATTCTCTTTTCATTCACCCAGACATCGCGTCTTAACGCTTCCTCTATATCATTGGTAATATCCTCATCTCTTCTGGACATACCCGGCGTAACCTTCAACTCATCAGTAACATCGCAGACGCCTTTGATACGTTCAGCAATTCTGTGCGCCAGCGCTTTATCTTGAAGACTGACGACATTGCCGGTCAGGATTACATGGCCATCCCTGACATCGATATCGATATCAGGGCTGTTGAAGCGTATATCCCATTCCAAGGTATCCAGAAGGTCTTTCTTTATTTGAGCATCACTTTCCTTCATAGCCATGATCTACCCGTAGTTTGCGAAGCTTAAACCTGCAAACGTACTCTAATGCTGCACAACGGACCTCAATCTTACTTTCCCCCCACCTCTTAAAACGCTCAGGTACAAATTTTGAAGGAGATTAACGAAAGATGACGAATTAGTGAAAGGAGAGAGCAGAATGTCGAATAAAAATCAGACCGAGGCAACAACCGAATTGAGCTTTAAATGTGCCAATTGCGGGCATATGTATCCTACGGATAATCTCCGGGAGAAGTCCTGCCCTGTTTGCGGGCATGTCAACAATATTGAGGAAGGTTGCCTTGTTAACGTCTCTAACGAGGGCTACTAAGCCAGCTTCCCTTAGCTTTTTCAGCATGTTGTAAGGGGGCTTTTATGCGCTGCTAAGAGATGAAATCGGTCTTCATTCTGAGTTCTATATTAGTATTCCGGCAGGAGGTGATACGGGTGATAAACAAGGATATGACCATCGGTGAGGTTGTCGAGAATTACCCGGCGAGCGTTGAGGTTTTCATGCAGTACGGTATGGGTTGCCTGGGTTGCCCGGCCACGCGTTTTGAAACGATAGAGCAGGGCGCCGAAGCACACGGCATCGATCTGGAGGATCTGATCAATGATCTGAACAAGGCCGTAAGCAAGAAATAATCTTTCATGGTAGTATTGTCGGCGTACTATGAATCAAAATGGTATAGCAGCCCGGGACAGGTTGTCCGGAAATACTGAGACCGATAACGAATAACCGTGCTCTAAGAGCACTTTTTCAGAGCAGGCAATCAGCTATATGCTGATGGGGCCGGGCCATGAAGGCAGCAGGGCAATAAGCACTTGTGGGACTGATATTAATCTATCCGACAGGTGCTTTTTTTATAGTTATCCGGAAAGGTGAATATTAATGACGGGGTTTAATGTGCAAGCTTTTAAGGGATTGGAGCAGGCTGAAGCGGAGAAAAGACTCAAGCAGCTGGGGCTTAATCAGCTGGAAGCGGTAAAGAAGATTTCTCTGGCTAAGCGTCTACTGATTACTTTCAGTGAGCCTATGTTTCTTCTCCTTCTAGGGGCTGCTCTGGCATATTTTATTCTTGGCGAGCCGGTAGACGGCGGGATAATGCTGATCTTTATTTTGTTTGTTATAGGCATCACCTTTGTTCAGGAGTGGCGAACAGAGAAGGCTTTGGATGCATTGCGGGAATTGGCCTCCCCTAGAGCTACGGTTATACGTGATGGACGAGAGGAAGAGATCGATGCTACGCAGATAGTACCGGGTGATCTGGTGGTTCTCAGAGAGGGAGAGCGTACTCCGGCAGACGGCCTGCTCCTGGCTCTGTCCGATCTGGGGCTGGATGAATCTCTACTGACAGGTGAATCGGTACCTGTTTGGAAAGAGATCAATCCGGCTGCTGCGGAGCCTGGGCATATCTGGCGTCGGGATATGTGCTATGCCGGCACCATTGTGGTGCAGGGGCAGGGAATTATGGAGGTGACCGCTACCGGCAAGAATACAGAGTATGGCAAGATCGGTGCGGCGCTAAGCGAGGTCAAGGAGAGCATAACGCCGTTGCAGAGAAGGACACGAATTATAGTCAGGCAGGTCTTTCTTATTGCCATTCTTCTCAGTCTTAGCATAATAGTGATATCAGTTCTTCAGGGAGAGCCGTTACTGCA
>DHPR01000022.1 GCA_002410925.1 bacterium UBP13_UBA5359 | reverse complement strand
TCTTATAGCTAAACTCAACATATATTTATTATCCATGCCGCTTTTTCCTCCCTGTATCGTTCAATTATAAACAACTCCGCCGTTATGCCACTTAACGCCCGCAGGACAATAATGAGAATGGGTATCGCTTAAAGGCCCTTTCGCACAGGATTTGACATGGCCATCGATAAAAAGAACGTTGGCTCTGTCATGATGACGGTAACAGATATTTTTCCCATAATTGTCTATTGTTGCGGCCACGAATGGAGCATTCATTGCTCCGCAGAAAGTTAATCCTTCCATAAGCTTTTCAGCTCCATAAGCAGAGTTTATGCTATCAATTGCAAGGAGGGTATTGCTGGGAGTTTCGATGGAGGCGAGAATTGCCGTATCATTAGCGTTTGTGCAAACACGCCAATTATATGAATACCCTCGGCTAAGATAAGCACTAGCATAGGCATTCGCATTTCCGCTGGGGCAGTGAAAGATGCTGTAATCATCTCTTTTAATAGCCTTGCTTATATCACTCTCGTAACCCAGATAAGGCATTAGCTGATAATCCCAAAGTTTCTTATCAGTATAGCTCATCGGTAAGACTCCATCCCAATCCTGGGCATACATCAGACTGGCCGAACCAATTTGTTTGAGATTACTCTGACATTGCGCTCCTCTGGCTGCTTCACGTGCTCTGGAAAATACAGGGAAGAGTATAGCTGCCAACAGGGCTATGATAGCAATAACGACGAGCAATTCTATTAAAGTGAAGCCGTCAGCATCATTGTTTCTCTTGCTTAACAACAACGTCGCACCTCCTATTGCCAAATCCTCACCTTATTTATATCGTAAAGCAGACCGCTATACAATTAGAATATCGAACAAAAGGTGATAAAATTTAACATTTAATCGCCTCTTTAGAAAGCTACGCCAGCATGCATCGGTAAGCTGACGGCGTCATGCCTGTAAAAAGCTTGAAGTTACGGTTGAAAACAACAAAGTCCTTAAACCCGACCCTTTGGGAGATAATATCCACGGATAGATCGATATCCTCTCTTAACAATCGCTTTGCCTCGGCTATCCGGCGCTGTGTTATATACTGTTTAAAGCCCAGGCCGGTATGCTGCTTGAAGAGACGCGAAAGATGGCCGGGAGTGCAGCCGGCATCTTTTGCCATAGAGTATAATGCCAGTGGCTGATTGTAATTACTCTCTATGTGCTTTAGCAGCCGGCTAACCATAGGATTGGCGCCGACAATCGGCGCTTGTTGCCGGGTATGCAGCATTATCCTCCTGATGAGGAGCAAAAAATGGGCGACCATGGCTTCAATTATCTCATCCCAGCCTTCCTCTTTACTCTCCATCTCCCGGCAAATGGTTTTTACGATAATTTCAATTGTCGTAGCTTCCTGCTCCGACAGGTTAAGAAGATGATGAAAATTATCTTCGGCGGTAGAAAAATCCGCTTTCTTCTCCTTTACCGATGAGGCCGGCAGGTAAAGAGTGGCTTTTTCAAGATAAGAACCGGGCTCAGGCAGGCAGGCATGAACCTCATTCGACCTGATGATTACCAGCGTATTCTTTTGATACTCATACTTTCTATCGGCGATAAAATAGGAGCCGCGACCTCTTTTGATCAGGTGGTATTCGCATTCCTCATGATAGGTTAACGGCTTTGAAGGATATTTGGCCCGCATCCAGGAGGCCCTGACCGGCAGTTCATTGGGTTCTTCAAAAATCGTCTGATGGAAAGGCTCGGCATGAACAGTCATTTTATACCTCTACTGCTTTGCTTTATTCCGGAAGAGCGCTGCCGGCACCCGCTATTTTTCACTAGCGGATGCCGGCATGCCTTTTTCGTTCGGCTCTGACGCTACCTTTCCGGCAAAGTTTCAACGGCTTTGCAGAGATAATAATTTCACGGCATTGCCGCTATAGATCTTATGAAGAAGAGCCGAAGGTAAATCAAGGCTGTTGAGGAACTCCTGATGCACATTATCAAAGTAATCTCTGGCATATAGTATCCGGTCCTGGAATTCCAGCAGGAAGCATACGGCAAACTCCGGATCTCTCTTCAAAGCGTTGCAACCGGAGCCGGCGGAGATATCGCAATAGAGATTGGGATATCTTCTCAGCATCTCTATCAGCTTGCCGCCCGGTTCAATCTTACCTTTAGGATAGCCCACCTTATCATGCTGTCCGTCTCCGGAGATATGGGACCAGAAACCGGGAGCATGTCCCAGAAAAATAGTCTCGGGGCAGGCCTGTATAGCTCGCTCAAATGCCTCTATGCCTCCGCCATACCAGTAGTTGGGACGGGGATACTTCACCCCGGTATCGAATTCATAGTCTATATGCACCGTTACCGGCAATCTCTTCTCGCCGCAGAACCTGTACATTCTCAGGGCATCGGGATTATCATAGGTCATACGTACCTTCAGCTCTCCGCAGACCTGCACTCCGTATATCTCCACCGCCGCCGCCAGCTTATCTATAGCTTCGGGCCGGCGGGGGTCGGGAGCATAGCCCAGGATAAACCTCTCCGGTGCTCTCTCTTTATATGACAGGCATCTGGCAAAGGGTATAGGTCCACCCTCTCCTGGATGGGGTATGCAGTTATTATATTGAGAAGCATACTCATCGGGGGGACATTCCCAGCTTAGCAACCAGGTGGTATCTATGCCGTATTTATCCATATTGGCCAGAAACTTATCCAGATTATGGCCGTGCCAGTCGGGGTGATTGTGGACATCTATGATCATGCTCTCGACCTTCCCTTCCCTACTATCACTAACAGCTTGAATTATGCCTTGAAGGAGAGATTCCAGCCTCCGGAATCCGCAGGATTGCCGGGGTCGTCACTTAGCAATTCTTCGTAACTCAATACTACTTTCTTCAAGGCAGCGGCATATTCCTCTATTATATTCGGGTAGTAGCGCTTAAACCATGGCACGGTGAAGATGCGGCTCTGTATACCCTCTGCCACGGGCAGGCTTATATTTTCCTGTCTGCCGGAAGATGCCTTAGCGGCGTTAATCGGCTTGCCCTGATTATAGACGTCTATAGCGTGGAAAAGAGGATGCTGATGCAGAGCTTTATTGCATCCAGGGCCGGATTGCACTCCTTCGGCTCGCAAGGCTTCGCAGAAGCGGTTAACAGACAAGCCTTGCAACTCTTCCGGCCGGTAATGTCCCAGCGGATGATACCAGCCTCCCATGCTAATGCCGCTGCCTTTAGCCGGACGATGCGGCTTTATGCCGGGCACTCCTTCCAACAGATCCCAGAAGTAATTCATAGCCTTATCTATTTCGGCTGTCTCGGCCGGATACTTCTTCAGCTGCTCCAACCCTACGACCGATGACAGCTGATGCATCCTGTATTTATATCCGCCCCAGGGAAGGCCGGCTCCGGCTTTGAGATACTCTGTCGTGATCTCTTTGTGTCTCTCGTAATGCCCCAGAACAACGGCTCTGTCGTATATCTCTTTGTCATCGGTCAGCATAATGCCGGCCTCGCCGATGGCGAAGGATTTGCCGCTCATCAGGGAGAAACCGGCCACATCGCCGAAGGTGCCTACCATTTTCCCCTTATACATGGCGCCATGAGCATGGGAAACATCCTCTATCACCTTAATATTATGCTTGCGGGCTATGGCCATTATCCTATCCATATCGGCCGGTCGGCCACAATAATGAACCACCACTACGGCTTTGGTGCGAGAAGTAATGCACCTTTCCATATCATCGGGGTCAAGACAGAGTGTTTCAGGGTCTATATCGGCAAAGACCACTTTGCCTCCCAGGGATAAGGCCTGTACGCAGGAGGCCCAATAGGTAATGGAGGGGCAGATTATCTCATCTCCCTCTCCTATGCCTACTCCGTACATGGCACAATGCAGGGCTGCAGTCCCGGTATTGCATCCCAGCCCGTAGGCCATGCCGTGCCAGTCGGCATACTCTTTCTCAAAGCGGCGGGTGATGTCAGTGCCGGACATATTGCCTGCCCGTAACACATCGATTACTCCTTCTTCCATGGCCTTGTTGACTATGGGCCAGCTGAGAATATCTCCCGGGCAGGATTGAACTGCCTTTTCTCCACCTTTAATTGCCAGTTTACACATTGTTACTTCCTCCCTATTGCCTATCCTCTCGCTACAGTTTCGCTGCCACGAAGAACATATCATACCTTATCATACAGTTTATAACGGCCGGCTGCCGTTAACAATATACTTATTAATCATCCAAGTGTAATATTTTGTGGTGAGCATGGAATTAGACCTGCCGGGATAGGCTTTGCATATAAAGCTGTCTCCTTCTTTGGACGGGCCGAAGATTCTGATGGGTATTAACATGAATATCGATGAACAGGATTACTTCCTTCTGTTATGTTAATAGCTCTTCACGCTACTCTCTTCTCTCTAAACCCGATTTAAAACTTTTTGCGCTGCAGACCAGATGTTGCTGCCATAGGTTTCACGAATAAAACAGGCGCTGATAAAGGCTGAAAGCGCCAGCACAAAACAACCGGCCAGAATAACACCATAAGCCTCTGGAGGATATCTGACAGCAAGGGCCGTTGTTTTAACTCCTGCCCCGAAGTGATCCAGCACCGCGCCGGCGCCGTTGCATAAAAGAGCGACGGATAGATAGGCCGCTCCATTGTATACGCCTATCGAAGTAGCAGCATACGCCGGATCATTTACCTCTTTGATATAGGCACAGCATATGGGCGTGGCCATAGACGAAGCTCCCAGCAATATAAAGCTGGGTAAAATCCATAAGACTCCGCCCAGCAGTACCGGCACAGCCAGGCAGAGAGAGACCAGCAGCATCACAGTGGAAAGGATCAGAAGCAACCGGCGCTGATTGCCGGCCAGACGGGATATCAGCCCTGACAGGGATACCGCTATCACGGAAGAGAGCATCAGCAAAAAGGTATAAGATGCAGCCGCCGCTGAGCTTAAAGAGCAACAGTCCTGCAACATCTTCTTGCCGATAACGGACACGATCAACATATAAATAGCAAAAATGACGGACACGGTATAGCTTCCGACGCAAGAATCACGATTTTTCAGGACTCTCTTCAGGGCTGGAAAGACCTGGATATTAATTGATTGTCGTCGGTTCACAGCCGTTCTTCGGGTAATAAAAGCGCAAATTATCACCGCCAGGGCGCAGGCTATGCCTACAGCCAGCAGGGGTTTCCTCCAGCCGAATGCCTGAACAGCGGCTTCAAATGGCCTGGTGCCTAAAAGACCGCCGCTATAACCGATAAAGAGGGTCATGCTCAATAGAATGGAGAAATGCTTGCTACTGAAATGGCCGTCAATCTGCTTGACCAGAGATAGATATATCAGGCTGGCGCCCAGTCCCATTATAAAACGGCTGACGTAAAGCATAGTCAGGGTGCCTGACAACGGAAAGAGCAGAGAGCCCGCAGTCAGCACTGTTCCGCCTGTTAATAGAATACGCACCGGCCCTATCCTGTCTACTAAAGCGCCGGAAAAGGGCTGCATGCCTCCGTAAACATACAAAAAGATGCTTCCCAGCATGGTGACAGCGGAAGAGGAAAGCGCCATATCTACCTGTAATTCATCGAATATAGTGCCGGGAATAGCTACACGCTGAAAATAGGAAAAGGCATAGACAACATTCATTAAAGCTATGACCAGTAAGAGATCACGCTTGTCTCTTAAAATATCCGCCAGCCTGCTAACAGCCGGCATTATCTCTTTCATAACTAAAAACCCCGTTAAGTCCCAACCGAAGCCTTGATTAACAAGCTTATAAGCTCTCCAAATACTTGTCTCTCTTCACTCTTTGTTGCAATATCTTTCCTTCGCTCCCCATAAAAAACCAACGCTTCCTTCCCCGGCCATGAGCAAAGAGCATGGCCTCTGTATCGAGTTGAAACAATCTCGCTCGATTACCAGCGAGATAATTGCTTTTAAATCGGTAAGGCCGCCTTCTAAATCAGGCCTAAAAGCTTTTCGGCATTCACCCGGGCAATTTTTTCAAACACTTCTGCACTTATCTTTTTTTCATCACGAAGACGAAGTAAAAGATCTACCAGCGGCGTAGGCGTATCGGGAGCACAGATATCGGTGCCAAAAAAGAGCCTGTCCTGGAACTCATTCAGAAAATTCGCCGCATAGTCCATATCTCTGGCCAAAGCATTATGCCCGCTGCCGGCTGACAGGTCCCCCAGTAAATTCTCATAGCGCCGCATCAGCCTGGGCACTGCGCCCTCTTCTTTTATGGGATACCTGGGGTAGCCGTACCGGTCTTCCATCTTCTCCAACGGCGCCATCTCCGCCCAGAAGGTCTGGGAGTGCCCCAGAAACTTCAGCCCGGGCCAGGCCCGCAGGCTACTTTCCAGCTGCGGCAGCCCGGGTTCGTCGTAAAGACCGTATATTCCCCCTATCTGAGCCGCCATATGGAAGGTTACCGGCAACCCTTCAGCCTGGGCATGCTTAAATAGATTTTGTACCAATGGGTCCTGAAAGGGCAGGTTGGCACAGATTTCTCCAATGCCTTTACACCCCTGCTCTTTATAAAAGCTCATCAACTCGTTAAGAGGAGCGCCGGCGGAGTTGGCCATAGCTCTAGGATCGATATTGCAAAAAGGGATGAACCTGTCGGGATAGCTTTTGCATATCTCCAGTATCTCCTCGTTGGATTGGGGCACGTATGCACATTCGGGATTGACTCCGGGCAAAAGAACAGCACTTCTGACAGCTATGCTCTCGTACCGTTCCAACAGCTGCCGGGGCGTGGCATAAGCCTGCTTGCCACCTCTTGACGGAGAAATAAAGCGACGGGTATGAACGTGAATATCGATGAACATTCTGTTCCCTCCTCGGCTTTTTATGTCAGGCCGCTATTTATCGTTTGTTGGAGCTCGAAGCATCTATCAATCTCTGTAGCTCAATTTCAAAAGCAGCCCCGTCCAACGGCAGTTCCACAGCCGTATTCTTTAGCGATGAGTAGAGCATGGCATTGGCAAGCTCAATAGATTTTATGCCTTCCTCCGCCGGAGCTATCAGCGGTTTGCCGTCCAGGATGGCATCCACAAAGTTTTGCGTTATCTCTGCATGTAAACCGCCCGCACCGGTGATCGGTATCTGCGCATTCCACACTTCAGGCATACCCATCAGAGCATCGCTGGTATCGCAGAACACTCTGGCCGAAACTTCGTTGCGAGTAAAGGTCAGCTTACCGTTTTCCAATACCAGCTTTCCCATCTCTCCGGCTATCTCCAGGCGGTTGGTGCCGGGCGCTTCTCCGGTACTGGTTATGAACACCCCCGTAGCGCCATTGGGATAACGCATAAAAGCGGTAACGCGATCTTCCACTTCAATATCGTGATAAAAGCCCAAATCGCAAAAGGCATGAATCCTGCTTGGCATGCCGCACATCCACTGCAATAAATCAAGCTGGTGCGGACATTGATTGAGCAACACGCCGCCCCCCTCACCCTTCCAGGTGGCTCTCCAGGCGCTGCTGCGATAATAAGCTGCCGTTCTGAACCAGTCCGTACCTATCCAGGTGATCCTCTCGATTTTACCCAATTCTCCTTTGTCTATCATCTGCTTGATCTTTTTATATTGCGGTACCGTCCGCACGCAGAACATAGCCGCAAAGACCTGGTCTTTATTGGTGTGAGCTGCTATCAGCCTTTCGGCATCAGCCTTATGTACGGAGATGGGTTTTTCCACCAGTACATGCAATCCATTCTGCAAAGCATCTATTCCTGCAGCAGTATGAAAAAAGTGAGGGGTGGCTATAAGAACAGCATCCACCTCTCCGGAAAGAATCATCTCATGACTGTCTGCAAAGCATTTCAAGCTGCGGAATTTGGCCAGGTTGGCAGGATTGGCATCCGCCACCGCCGTCAACTCGCAGCGGGAGATACTGCCGTCCATTACGTACTTTGCATGACCGGACCCCATGACACCTACTCCAATAATACCTAAGCGCACTTTACACATCGATACTTTTCATCCTTAATTTAATAATTGCTATTCTCCGGACATTGCCGCTAGTATTATGCTCAAAGGCAACTCCGGGCAGTTAAGAGATTCTTTTATATAAAGCACAGTTACTTACTATATAGCATGCAGGTAACAAAAACAATAACATTATTTGACCTCCTGGTATAATATTTTGCGATAAGCAGAGGGGGTGAAGCCTGTTATACGCTTGAAATTACGGTTAAACAGAGAGAAATCGCTGAAGCCTACTTGACGGGATATGGCATCCACCTTCTCTTCCTCTTCCTCCAGCAGCCTCTTGGCTTCAGCAATGCGTCGTTGTGTAATATACTGGTGAAGATTCAGGCCGGTGCACTGTTTAAAGACTCTGGAAAGATGGCTGGAAGAGTAGGAAAACTCTTTCTTGAATACGGTAAGATTCAACTCTTCTCTGAAGTGCTCTTCAATATATCCTATCAGCTTCTTTACCAGAGGATTTTCCGGTCGCTGGATATCCGACTCCTTCCCTGCCCGTATGGCCAGCAGAAGAATCCGCTCTAATTGATTGATTATTATCTCTTTCCATAGTGCATTCCGGCAACGGCCTTCCTCCTCTATGATACGAAAAATGACCTCTGCTTCCGTAGCAGCTCTCTCGTCCAATTCCAGGCAGCAAGATTGCTCCGGTATACGGCAACTCTCAGAAAACACAGATAAAGGGAAGAAGAGAACCCATTGCTCCATATAGGAATCAGCTTGCGGCATAGCTCTGTGGACAACGTTCGGGCGTATTACAACAAGATAATTCTTTCGACATGAATAGCAATTATCCGTAATAAAGTAGGCTCCCTCGCCTCTCTTGATGAAATGTATCTCCATCTCTCCATGATAAGCCAGAATACCTCTGCCGCAAATACCCGATCTCCAGCTTACTTTGACGGGAAAAACCATCTCCGAAGAGAATATTTGCTCTACTACAGGTGCCTCTTTCTTATCGATGGAGCTTGCCATTTCAGCCACCTATCAAATCTCCAGTATTCTGGCGGCGTTATCGCCAAGTATCCGTTTCTCTTCATCCGGATTGAGCTCCAGATCACCAATGCCTTCCAACTCTCCGGCTTGCTCTCCCCAGGGAGAATCCGTAGCAAAGAGAATCTTCTCCGCTCCATGCCCCCTGATAAGACAGGACATCCTCTCCATACCAAGGTAATCCACAGCATAGGAGGTATCAAAAAATATATCCCTGCCGAGAAGCATGTACTCTACCGTATCCCAGTAAGCAAATCCGCCCATATGAGCGGCTATTATTCCGGCCTCCGGAAAATGCTCCAGCAGTATAGCCAGCCTGTCTGGAGTACAACGATAGGGCGGCTGCAAACCGATATCGACACCGGCATGAAAGAGGATATAGAGGCCTCGCGAGAAGATCTCTTCATATATCGGATAAAGGCGTTCTTCGTCAACGAAAAAATCCTGATAATCCGGATGCAGCTTAATTCCTTTCAACCCTATATCTACTATTTTTTCCAGAGCATCCATCATATGCCGCGATTCCAGGTCCGGATGCATGGCCCCAAAAGCCGTTATACGGCTATCGACCACATCCTCCAGCCAGTTATTTATGCTCTCAACCTGGCCGGGCCTGGTAGCCACCGGCTGCAGTACGGAAATATCTACTCCCGCTTCATCCATGGAGCGCTTCAGATCTGAAAGAGTACCATCGGTATGCGCCCTCTCTCCGGCAGCGGCAGCCAGCGACGGCACTGCTTTAGCTGCCAGATTATCCGGAAAGCAATGAACATGGAAATCTATTACCAATTTACCGCTATCCTCTCAGAATCTTATTTATCCCGGGCTGAATGCTCTTATGAATATCTTCTTCGCTCTGCGGATGCTTTATTCCTTTAAGCAGAACCCAGCCTTCAGGATGCTCTACGACAGCGCCTGGCTCCAGATAAACCAAAGGCCCTAGAGTCTCCAGCTCCAGCATTCTGTCATTGGTATAGCATTCCACTGCAGCCTCATAATCAGGATATAATGCATCCCTGATATAATCGAAGAGCTTAACGAATAGATGCCCGTTGTTGGCATAAGCGCACCATTTGCTGTCAGCATTGATACCAAACTTAAAAGGCCTCCCGGCCATAGGCTCCTGCTTCAGCATAATATAATCATGCCCCCATTTGACCCGGTCGTCACTCATGTCAGCATAAGGCCAGATGGAGATAGAACGATTGGGAGTAAGCTTATCTTCCTTGGCATGCTCGGGCTGAGGCACCACCGCTGTTCCCCCTGGAGCCATAACGGATAGCGCCCAGGGTGCCAATTCCACCGCCCAGAGATTATTATTGGTAAGGCGATGCACCACACTCAATTTGGGCTCATCAGAAGACATTTCCAGTTCGATTTCCTTTGTTATACCGGTCGGCATATCTGTCGACTGACGCAGCATAACCTTGCCGTCCTCCTCTATCATTTCTATAGGAGTATTATCAGGGCTGTAGGTCCTAACCGCTTCCTCCGGGCTATGCCAGAGGCGATGACCTCCATAAATTCGCCATTCGTCCCCCCCGACCATACCGGCCTGCTCATCAAATACAGCAAATTCATTTGGGCCGTCAATAAATCCAAAGCTGATAATACGGGGACCGACTTCTGTAAGAGCGATCAGCTCGATAATGCCATTGCTTATGCGAACAGACTTTTTCCAGCCTTTAAACTCGATCTCTTCAATGCTTATCTTGCTCATTTGATCCTCCTATCTTTTCACCGTTACATTTTCTATATTATTCCCGCCCGGAGATAGCTGTTCGCAACAAATTGAAAAATATTTTCCATGATAACAATGTCATGGTAAAATGGTAATATTATGATAATGAGCGCCGTAACTAAAAGCCTGGCCGCCTATGAGAAAAGGCTCTTCCTGCTGTTCAACAACAGAATGCGTTGCCGGCTGCTGGATAGCTTTTTTGCACGAATGACACATAGCGGGGGTGCCTTTATAACAATAGTCTTATCCGTTGGCACTCTGGCCGCCGGCCTGGCTACCAAGCAGCAGGTAATAATTGATATCGGCATCCGATCGTCAGCCTCTCTCGGCAGCAGCTTTGCCATGGTTCAAATAATCAAGCGTCTGGTAAACAGACCCAGGCCGGCACTCAAACTGTCGGAAATACGTGTTTTCGATGTTCCTATATGCGCCTACTCTTTTCCATCGGGGCATACTACGGCATCGTTCGCTATCGCTATGACCTGTGCTCTGACACATCCTTTGCTGGTAATGCCTTCCATCATTTGGGCCGGGTCTGTAGGGCTCTCCCGCATATATCTGGGCGTACATTACCCTTCGGATGTACTGGTAGGCAGCATCATCGGCACTGCCGCCGCTGTGCTGGCTCAGGCACATTTACTGGTCTGAAAATTTTAAGACTAAAAAGCTTATCAAAAGCCTTCCGGACACCATTGCTTGAGATAATTCAGAGAGATAATCAGGCCGGCATCTTCAAGATCGGGAGCTGAAACTCCTCTATCCTGATAGGTTATATCATCGAATTTGGCTCCCCGGTTATTTCTGAACACCTGGTCGTGCCAGCCCTCTATGTTAAGATCATAATTATAGCCGACCCGCCGCAGTTCCTTGATGATCTCTCCCCAGTCTTCATCCCCGAAACCCGGGTGACAATGCTCTATGGCGTTGGGATACCAGATGCCGTACTGCCTGATGATATCCCAGTATACTTTGGCTCCCTTGGCATGTACATGGTAAATTCTATCCCCGAACTTTCTGATATTGATTATCGGATCGGCAAAGACCGGTATAAGATGGCTGGGATCCCATTCAAGACCGAGAGCGGTGCTTTCTACGGCATCAAAGCACTTCTCATACATATTGGGACCGGTAATGCAGTTGATACCGCCGCTGGGGGTATGATACTCGCCCATAGGGCAGCACTCAAAGGCTATCTTAATACCGTGGTCATCGGCAAAGGCGGCATGCTCCGTCCATATCTCCTTGAACATAGGCAGGCTCTCCTCCAGAGGTCTTCCTACTATCCGGCCGGCGAATCCGGCGACTACCGGTATCCCCAGGTGTTCGGCCAGCAGAACGGTATTTCTGACCAGCTGCCGGGCTTCATCGGCAATGGCCGGGTCCATGTGATTGATATAGAATGCTCCTATACAGGAGATACGCAGCCCGGCTGCATCATACTCTGCTTTCATGGCTAAGGCCTTATCCTGCCAACCGTCACGGCCTGGGAAATACTCGGGCGGATTTTTATAATCTCCCGTCAATAGCTCTATGCACCCAAACCCGTTCTTGACGGCAAACTCTATTCTGCCTCTGTCATATCCGCTGAGAAAACCTATGCGCATCTGAATTTCCCTCCAATTTCGTATTGATTTTTAGTACACTTTGTCTTATTCCATGCAAAACAGCAAATCCCTGCTCGCTACCCGGATATAATATAGAATTATTTACCTGAATAGATAAATAGATAAAAGAGGCTCTGCCCCTGTATGCAAAGACCGGCGGTACTCGATCTTCCCGCCGGTCTTTAGCTTCTCCTTTTATGGCAAATTTCTTTTACCGTCCCAGTATGGCATCCATGGCATTAGAGGTGTTGGCTATCCTGACCTCGGGATAATGCTTGTAAAGCGGAATCATCTCGCCTACCACCGGGCCCTCATAGCCTATCTCTTTGATAGCTTTCATCACTTCCGGCCAGTTGACATCGCCCTCCAGAAGATCGACAAAGCCCTCGGCGTTGCCTACCGCCGCCCGAAAATCCTTAAAGTGGATACCGGCCACTCTCTTGCCCAGAATACGCAGCCACTGCTCCGGATAGCCGTAAGGAAGGATGTTGCCTGCATCCACATAGGCTCCGATATTGGGACTGTTGAAGCTGTCGATAAACTGCGCCATCTCTACCGGGCTGAGCAGAAACTTATTCCAGACATTCTCCAAACCCAGAACGACATCGTATTCCTCAGCCGCCGGCAGCACTCTCTTCAGCCCTTCTATGGATCTTGCCCTGACCACATCATAAGAGAGCACCGGATTATCAGGCAGAAAAAAGACGCTTACCGCGCCGGTAATGGTCAGAAGAGTTCTGACCTTGAGCCATGAGGTTATCTTGATCATCTTTTTCAACGCTTCTACGGCTTTATCTCTATCGGCAGCAGATTCGCCGGCTAGATTAAAGCCCCAGTATGTCCCGGAAGCCACACTGGCTACCTTGATTCCAATCTCGTCCGCCTGCTTCAAAATGCTTTCGCAATAGGTCTGATCGGCATCCAGACCTAGCATTCCTGTCTCACCGATACATAATTCCACAGCGTCATAGCCATATTTCTTGGCTTTGGTCATAAATTCTTTAATATCCAGAGTGCCCTCCAGGCCTCCGGGAAATGCCCAGTAGCTAATGGATTTTAATAACATTTTTGAGGTTCCCCCTTTTATTCAGGATTTAAGTTCTTTATCTGCTATCTACGCCCCTGCCTTGGCCTGCCTGATCTCCTCCATTACGACAGCCAGTGACTGCCTGGAAGATTGCGGTGTAACCGTAACCAAGGGTTTATTATTAACTATGCAATCGATCAGATACTTTATCTCACGATAGTATCCGCCCAAGTCGGAGATATTGCCGCCGGCGCCGGCGGCTTCCATCCGGTCTATCTCAGGTTGAACCGGATCCTTGCCATCTTCATAGATGGTCAACGGCCCGCCATCCATAGCCAGAGCACCCTTTTCAAAAACAGCTCGGAAGGCCATCTTGAAGGGAAAGGTGTCGTTGAAGTCCCAGCCGCCCTCTATGGAGGCGACTGTGTTGCCGAAGGTCATGGTAGTATAGATATGACTCAGGCCGTTCTTGTCCTGCGTGCCCCGGCTGAAGATCTCATCCGGCTGTCCTAACAGATAAAGAATATAATCTGTATCATGGATATGCAGATCCAGCACCGCTGAGCCGGAACGGCTCTCATCCAGTAACCAGCCGTCCCAACACCATACCGGCAGAGGGCTGACTCTGGTCAAATTGATGGATTTTAATCTACCCAGGCGCCCGCTGTCCGTATATTCTTTAAGTATTTCGTATTCCGGCCAAAAACGGATACAATGCCCTATCATCAATCTGACGTTGTTATCGCGAGCGGCGGCTATCATGCGATCTGCCTCCTCCACTGTCATGGCCATCGGCTTCTCACACATTACATCCACGCCGGCATTAGCGGCCTTGACTGTATATTCGGCATGCAAATAGGTGGGCAAACAAATATCCACTAAATCAAGTTTCTCTGCCGCCATCATATCTTCAAAACTTTCATAGGCCCTGGCGTCCCATTGCCCGGCAACCTCAGCAGCCACACCCGGTGCAGTATCCGCCACAGCTACCAAAGTGGCGTCATCCAACACACTGTAAACATTGGCATGCATCTTACCCATGAATCCTGCTCCGACCAACCCTACTCTAACCATAGCAATCTCCTTCTTTTTTAAAAGTTTTTTTGTTCAGTAAAATAATTAGGCAAACACTAGGAAGCTATTCTATGGAAGTGCTCTCTTTTCCTGCCTGTAATCGATTTTTATATTTCGAAAGAAGGGTCAGGCCACCGAAGCAATTATGCTGAGCATCGAAGATCACTATCCTCTTGGCCGTGAAAAATTGATCCGTACTCTTCCTTGTTTAGCTGACGCTTCCGGCATCGCTCCCGACACTGAAATCAACGGTATGCCGACAGAGCCAATCCGCTCCTTCTACAAAATAACGCCCTGCGAAGCAAGCTGCTTCTGCAGCGCTTTTATATCCAAATCCCAGGCAGCCACTCCGGCCGCCGCCGCCATAGCGGCGGCAGTCCCGGCAGCTTCTCCGGTTACAGCGCAGGTTGGGATGACTCTGGTAATGTCCCAGGCGGATGTAGTTGCCGAGATACACCTTCCCGCTGTCAGGAGGTTCCCGACAACTCTGCCTGCAAGAGCTCTGTACGGTATGCTGTAGATAGGGCCGGCCTTGCGCCAATCTCCGGTCAAACCTACGGAATCCTCAAAAATCCTTTTGTCATCGCTCTCATCCAGTTCGATGTCGCCCTTAAGTCTTCGCGTCATGCGAAACTGAGGTATGGAAGGAATTACCAGTGGATAAGCACCCTCTTTGCCTTCGGCTTCCGTCATAGTCTTTATTCTCTGCATGATAATTTTGCGGGTTTCTACGTTCATATCGGATACATCCCGCCAATCCACTCCGGAAAAGATGCGGCTACCGGCAGGTAGTTCTTCATAAAGCGAATCCCCTGAGGTTTGCAAAGAGATCTGAGGCTCTGCCTGCCTTCCCTGCCCGTTAAAAGAATAGAACCATCCACTTCTTCTGTTAGTATTCAGGACCACCGTCTCCTCACCAGCCATATGGCAGATGTCGGCATCGCCTGTGGCATCCACGGCTACCTTGCATCGTACGGCACAGCGACCGCTCTTGTTCTCCACCACTAAACCGATTATCCTGTGCTCTTCTGCAACGGTATTACAGAAGCGGTTGTCGTAGAGAAGGTCTACACCGTTCTGCAGAAGTAATTCCTCCAGCGCAATCGCAAAGGAAGCGGGATTGAAGGTAAGACTGTAGCGCTGCTTTGCTCTTTCCTCCAAACTGGACGGCAATCGCCAGCACACAGGAATCTCGCCGGGGCCATACTTTACAGATAGCTTAAGAAGCTCCTCGCCTAAGCCGGCAATAACCTGGTTGCCCATACCATCACAAAGCGGTAGATAGACAACGATAAGGCCCAGAGTGGCCAGTCCTCCCAGAGCATGCTCCTTTTCAATAAGGCAAACGCTGGCGCCGTTGCGTGCCGCAGCCAATGCGGCAGCGCATCCGGCTACTCCTCCACCTGCAACGACAACGTCGAACTCGCCGATTACCGAAAGCTTCCTGGATGGTTCAAAGAGAGCATTACACATAAAACGCTCCACCCTGTAATATGCTTACCGCTAAACTTTGTATTCTCTTCTATTCCGTTGGATTGATCTCAATGTTTTGAATCAATAAAATGGTGGGCTGTGCGGGATTCGAACCTGCGGCCTCCTGGGTGTAAACCAGGCGCTCTAACCACTGAGCTAACAGCCCGTGCAAATTTGCCATGTTATTTTATCATGGATTATAGCAAAACTCAACGTGTTTGACACTGATAATGATCGGGCATATAATGAGCGTGTAAAATTAAACTGGGGCTTATATGGTAAGAGTTTAGGCAATCCGGTACCAAACGGTGATCTAAACTTTATTTTTAACTGTTTGTATACATTGAAGAAGCACTTTATTTCTCCGTTTCTAATGTAAATGGTGGTGGCCGACGTTGAAAACGCTAACCCGTTTTTTAGCAATACTCCGCCCTTATCGCAGACAGGCCTTCCTGGCTATACTTTTTAGTGCCGGGATGCCTTTGACAATTCTACCCATACCATTCTTCATAAAATACCTGGTAGATACGGTTATCTCCCTGCAGCAGCCACAGCTTCTAATAAATGTTCTGCTAGGATTGGTGGCTGTCTATCTGGCGCATAATATCCTTTGTATACTCTTCCACCTCAACATCTCTTATCTGGGCCAGCGTATTGTTCTGGATTTGAGATATAAACTCTTTCGCCACCTGCAAAGACTATCCCTGAGCTTTTACGACCAAACTCAGACAGGAACTATTATTTCCAAAACTATCGATGATGTAGATGTCATCCAAATGCTGATATCGGGACCGGCCATACAGGCTGTAACCGGCATTATTACCATTACCGTGGTAAGCATCCTCCTCTTCTTCAATGATTGGCGCCTGGCTATTGTTACGCTGGCAGTAATGCCGCTTTATATTCTTAACTTCAAGCTCTTTATAAAACGCATCAAGAGTTGCAACCTGCGTAACCGGGAGAAGATGGATGAAATATTAGGCGATGTCCAGGAGAAGATATCGGGTGTTCAGGTGGTTAAGGCCTTCTCCATGGAGCGCCAGGAGGTAGAGTACTTTACCTCAAAAATCAGAGAAAAGTTTGGCTTAGGCCTGGAGCAGGGGGCGCTGGGCAGCACCTTTTCGGCCATGGCCATCATCATCAGCGGCCTGGGGACAGCCCTGGTTCTCTGGCTGGGGGGCATGGAGGTCCGCTATGGCTTGATAACCATCGGCGATCTCCTGGCTTTCAACACTCTAATAAGTATGCTCTATACTCCGGCGCTGCAGCTGAGTGAACTCAATGATGTCGTGCAGCAGGCCGTCACCTCTCTTGAAAGAATTTTTGAACTTCTGGATACCGAGCCGGATATCCAGGAGAGCTTGCAGGCCTGTCATTTGCCCCTCGTCAAGGGATATATATCTTTTAAAAGCGTTACTTTCGGCTATCTACCGCATCAAACGATTTTGCACGATATCTGCCTGGAGATAGAGCCCGGGCAGATGGTCGCTTTGGTGGGCCATACGGGCTCGGGCAAAAGCAGCATTATCAACCTGCTGCCCCGCTTCTACGATATTCGCAGCGGCAGCATAGAGATTGATGGATATGATATACGAGAAGTGCAAATAAGCTCTCTGCGGGACCAGATAGGTATTGTTCTGCAGGACCCGCTTCTATTCAACATATCCATCAGAGAAAATATTGCCTACGGCCGCTTGGAAGCCTCCATGGAAGAAGTAGAAGAGGCGGCTAAATCAGCGGAAATCCACGATTTCATTATAACTCTGCCGCAGGGGTACAATACCTGTCTCGGTGATGAAGGCATCAAGATTTCCATGGGAGAGAAGCAGCGCATCGCTATTGCCAGAGCCATTCTGAAGCAACCTCGCATACTTATTCTGGATGAGGCTACTTCGGCGCTGGATTCTCTTTCGGAAGCGCTGATTCAAACGGCTTTGGATAAGATCATGCAAGGCCGTACTTCCATCGTTGTCGCTCACCGCTTATCTACCATACTCAATGCTGATAAGATTGCCGTCCTGGATGAGGGGCATATTGTCCAACTGGGAGCGCATGAGGAATTACTTCAGCAAAAAGGGCCTTATCGCCATTTCTACGAGGAACAGTTTATGAATGAGGCCATTATGTCACGGCCGGAACTCAAGGGAGCGCTATTCAATATTGTATAATTTTCTGAGATTGTTAAGAAAATATATCAGGCCGTATTCAGACAAGGTCCTGGTTGCCGTTCTTCTGATGTTTATGCATACCGGTTTTGCCATGGCCATGCCGCTGGTGCTGAAATACCTGGTAGATGATGTGTTATATAAGGAACGTTATCATCTGCTGCTCTGGGTTTTCCTTGTTTATCTGGGGTTGAGAGCCATGAACGCCTTGGTGGCCTATATGCGCGGTCTTATCGTCGTTCGTTTGGGGCAGGCAGTTGTCTATCTTTTACGGCGGGATATATACGCTCAGTTGAATCGGCTGCAATTGAGCTACTATGATCGTACGCAATCGGGCAAGATCGTCTCCAGACTGATAAACGATGTCAATATTATCCAGAACATGGTCACCACCAGCTTCATAACCTACTTTACCGACCTTATCACCCTGGTGACGGCCATAGGCATCCTTCTAGCTATAAATACACAACTGGCGCTTCTGGCTACGCTGGTCATACCTGCGTATATCATCAATTATAACGGCTTTATCGGCCGTGTTCGTGAGAATAGCCATCGCATAAGAAGAAAAACGGATGAGATAATCGCTTATCTCAGCGAACGCATCTCCGGCATAAGGGTTATCAAGGCCTTTAACCAGGAGAAACAGGAGAATAAACGTGCCTTCAAAAAGCTTAGAACATACTATCATCTCAATTATCGCGCGGCTATGCTCTCTTCCGGCATGTCCATTATCGCCCAGCTCCTGAGCGGCATGAGTACGGCCGTAGTTTTATGGTACGGCGGTTATCTGGTGCTGCAAGGCCGGCTGTCCACAGGCGGATTGATAGCCTTTTATTCGCTGGTAGCCTACCTTTATAACCCTGCCGTGCACTTTTCACAGATCAATACCGTTATTCAGCGTATGCGAGCGGCTCTGGACAGGATATACGAGCTCCTGGATATGTATCCTCAGATAGCCGATAAACCGGGCTCCCCGGCTCTTAAGGCCGAAAAAGGACATATTCGTTTTGAAAACGCCGGCTTCAGCTACGACGGAACACGCCGAGTGCTGAAGAATATTACTCTGGATATCCCTTCCGGCAGCAAGGTAGCCGTGATCGGACGCAGCGGTTCCGGAAAGAGCACACTGGCCAGCCTGATAGCACGTTTCTATGATCCTACAGAGGGGTATATCACTATAGATGGCCAGAATATACGTGAAGTAAAGATTGAAAGCCTGCGCAAGCAGATAGGCATAGTCTTTCAGGAGAGTATGCTCTTTAGCGGAACTATCAGAGATAATATCTGCTACGGCAGTCCCAGGGCTACTGATGAGGAGATGATCATAGCAACTCAAGCTGCACGCATAGATGATTTCGTCGAAGCTCTGCCGGATAGTTATTATTCCTTGATTGGCGAGCGGGGCGTAAGCCTCTCCGGCGGACAGAAACAGCGTATAGCCATCGCCCGTGCGCTGCTTACTCAGCCGCGTATTCTGATCTTTGATGATTGCACATCTGCTTTGGATGCGCAAACGGAGGCGGCTATCCAGGAAACGCTGCAGGATATCATGAAAAATCGTACCAATCTGGTAATTACACATCGTCTGTCCACCATCATCGATGCCGATCTTATCGTTGTGCTGGATGAAGGAAGCATCGTCGAACAGGGCACACACGATGCTCTGCTCGATCTGAGCGGAGTGTACGCCAGCATGTTTCAGCAACAATTCGGTCTTGTAAATCCATAGGCGTTTGATATATTATTTTTGCGGGTAATTAAAGAAGCAGTCAGAGGCTGGATAATTTATCAGGTAATTGCCTGATAAATATACTTGTGATAGCTGCCTTCCGGCTTTTGATCTCTACTTTCTGAATAGTTTGGAGGTATCGATCATGGAAATATATGTGGATCCCGATAGATGTATAGGTTGCGAGATATGTGTTGATACCTGCCCGGATATCTTTGAAATGCAGGCCGACGGACTCTCTCACGTTAAGAAAGATGCGGCTGCATGTGATCCGGGAGGCTGTTGTGAGGAGGCGGCCGAGCTCTGTCCTACCGATGCCATTTTCATCGACGGTAAGCCTCGCTGACGACAGACAGTTTGCTTTATTATCCTTAAAGAGGTTGGCGATTCCTAATATTCTATGCCCTCTCTGGCGCCTATACCTTCGTCCAAAGGATGCTTCGCCGATTCCATAATGGTTACCAGATCAGCGGCGGCAATAAACTCCTGTGGCGCATCACGCCCGGTAAGGATAACTTCCACTCCGGCATGCCGCCCTGCCACGGCTGCAAGAACATCAGCGCTGCTTAACAAGCCTCCGGCTACAGCATTATTGATCTCATCCAGGATTACCAATTGATATTTTCCGGCGCTCAGAATCCGGCCGGCTCTCTCCAAGCCCTCTGCAGCGGCTCTGATATCCTCTTCGGCAGGCTTGCCTGTGATAAAACCTCTTCCGGCACTATAACAATCAAACAAGCCGTATTTTTTATTGGCCAGTAGTTCCCCCGTCTCGCGCATCTTGAAAAACTGAATCAGATAAACACGCAGGCCGCGCCCCCGGGCGCGCAAAGCCTGCCCCAGAGCTGCCGTGGTCTTACCTTTGCCGTTGCCGGTGTAGACCTGTACCAAGCCCGGCCCGGCAGCGCACCCTTCGGGCACAGTTGTTGGTTTTGAGGTTTCCATGTAAGTCCTCAATTCCACATTTTTCTCATCTTTCAAGTAAAAAGACGGACTTTTGTCCGTCTCTAAAAACTCTATATGGTGGGCCCGCTCGGATTCGAACCAAGGACCAATCGGTTATGAGCCGACCGCTCTACCGCTGAGCTACGGGCCCGCATCCTGAACATGATGCTTCATCAGGCTGAATTATTATACAATATCGTTTATCGTCGGTCAAGGCAACGGATTTTTGGAGTATAGCATTCCCAACAGTTTTTTGTATTCGCGCTTTGCTCGATGCGCAGTAAGATAAAATTGCATTTCTGCCGTAACAGCTATTTGACAGCCGTACATGCAGATAGCGGACTGTTGGGCCTATGCATCAATTCATCAAAAGCCGGCCAGGGCAAGAGGGCATCTTCGGGTATGCTGTCTATATATAAATTACGGAAATCAGAGTCCTGCATGCGGCAATGATTGCAGCGTCGGGCATAGGCAGGATGCGCCAGCATTCGCTGCCATATATCTTCCAGAGCCTCATCCCGAACATTGCCAAAGGTCAAGGGGGTAAAATCACACGGGTCTATATCTCCATAGGCGGTCATGTAGAATTGTGAAAAGCCGCCGAAACAGCCCGAACCTTCAGGACCATTGACCAGGGCCTGAGTGATGATGTGAGGATAGTCTCCCATAGAATTATACTTTCGCTCCATCTCTATCAATTGCCGCTTATCCCCGGCTGAGAGAAGCTGCTCCTCCTGGCTTTGCAGAAGTTTGCCCGTAGGCACGATATCGAAGATGGTAACTTCGTGCACACCCAATTTCTTGCCCAGCTCAATCATCTCTTCCACTCGTTTCTCACGCACATCCTCAGGTCCGGCATAAGTGGAGATACCTACCAAAATACCGGCCTTCAGAGCACGATTTATGCCTGTCACCGTTTTATCGAACCCTCCCGGGAATTGACGCAACTCATCATGAACATAAGAGCGCGGATCATCCAACGATACCATCATGGAGTGTAATCCGGCGTCAGAGAGATGCGATATCTTCTCATCGGTAAGCAGCAATCCGTTGGTAAACATGGAAGGATGCGCCCGATCACGATTAACAAAGGATATAAGTTCAAAGATATCTCTGCGCAGCAGAGGCTCTCCTCCCGTAAAGACGATATTAAAGCATCCCAGGGCTTCTGCCTGCCTGATGACGGATTTCATCTCTTCAGTGGTCAGCTCCGCTCTGCGAGCTGTCTTGTATCTGGCGGCACTGCAGTGATAGCAATTCAGCTGGCATTCGGTAGTCACTTGAAGAGTACAGGTTGCCGGGCGTATAAGCTCTCTTCCCTGCACTACCAATCTGGACATGGAATTAATAAAACGCTGCGAGGGAATAGGCGGCTGGTAAAGGTTATAAACAAAGCCTCTCTCCCGCACTGCTATAGGACGCCCTAGGGCCTGCACTCTCTCCCGGAGCTTTTCCAATTCCTTTGCCACCAGAGAGGAGAGGGGCCCCTTTGCCTGGCAGGATAACAATCCTTTGTCGGTATCAACTTCAAACTCCAGGCTGAGCAGGTTAATCTTCTTTGATGATTTCAACCGAGCCAGCATACCAAGAGCACTTTCTGCCAATGAGTAGCGTTTAAGCACATCCACACCCTGGTTTGCCAGTGCGCCTTCGGCGATCAAGCGGTCTCTGTCGTTGCTCTTCGCATGTATGCTCAAAAGATCGTAGTTATATTTTGTCATTTTACCACCTCAAATTCAAACCTTTATGTCGATATCTTTATAACAGGCAAGCAAGGCCTTTCACGGCAAAAATCATTCCAAATTAAAAGATCATGAATTATAAAGAGTTACGGCTTGTCATAAATAGTGCAAAAAAGAGGTGCATAAGAAGTTTGACCTGCCGCCTGCACGGGAATAGTCCTTATATGGATGAAATATGTCAACCATCAGGCAGGTTGCCCGGCAAGCCCGTTTCCCTATGGATCGATACGACACCCGACACTGCTTTTCCTTGCCTGGAAGGGGATACGGATGCAGATGTTGCCATTGTAGGAGGCGGCATTGCCGGGCTGACTTCAGCATTGCTGTTGAAAAGAGCGGGCCTGAAGGTTACGCTCGTCGAATCCAGACATATAATTAGCGGCGTTACGGGATATACTACGGCCAAGATAACTCTAGCCCACGGTATCTGCTACAGCCGCATGCTGAATAAGCTTGGCCAGGAGCAAGCCGGCTTATATGCCGATGCCAACCGGACAGCCATAGAGAGAGTAGCTTCATTTATTATGCAGATGAATATAGCATGCGATTTTACACCTTTGCCGGCATATATCTATGCCGTAACGGAAGATAAAGAGGCTGAAATAGAGGCTGAGGTAAGGGCAGGTGAAAAATTGGGCCTGGCGGTATCCTACGTAGATACCGCACCCCTGCCATTACCGATCAAAGGTGCCGCGTGTTTTGACGGGCAGGCTTATTTTCATCCAAGAAAGTATTTGCTGGCCTTTGCCGATGAGATAAACAACGAAAACGGTAGAATTTTTGAAAAGACCAGAGCCATTAATATTGAAGAGGGTAATCCCAGCATAGTAAGAACCGATAGAGGAACTATACGGGCACAAGCTGTGATTATAGCCACTAACTATCCTATATTCGATCCTTTCAAGCTCTTTGCGCATCTGACACCGGTTCGTTCCTATGTCCTGGGTCTGAGGCTTAAGAACCGATCGCCGCAGGGTCTCTTTTACAGCAATGAGGAGCACTTCCATTCACTGCGCCCTCATTATCTGACAGATAACGGAACGTATCTGCTGGCGGGAGGCGAGGAACACCATGCAGGACAAGGCGGCGATACCATACAACGATACAAAAATCTGGAGAGCTACTACAGAGGCTTCTTCGATATAGAATCGATAGATTACCACTGGTCCGCCCAGGATAACAAATCAGCGGATCTGATACCGTTCATCGGCAGCCTGGCGCCGGCATCGGATAGAATTTTTATAGCTACCGGCTTCAAAGGATGGGGAATGACACACGGCACTATTGCAGGCATGCTGCTCTCCGATCTTATTCTGGGCCGCAGCAATCCGTGGAAGAATCTTTACTCTCCCGTTAGATTGAATCTTCCGGCCTCGGCCAAGAGCATTGTCGGTCAAAATATCCAGACAGCAAAGCATCTTATCGGCGGGCATCTATCTGAAGAGAGCATCAAGAGCCTGGCGGAAATTGGCAAAGGAGAGGGTAAAGTAATAGAGATAGATGGCGAAAAAGCAGCCGTTTATAAAGATAAGCAGGGAAAGATCCATGCCCTCTCTCCTCTTTGTACTCATATGGGCTGTATGCTCTCCTGGAACCCTGCCGAAAAGACCTGGGATTGCCCCTGTCACGGCTCTCGTTATACCTGTGACGGCAAGGTTATCCATGCGCCGACGGTCAAAGACCTGGCCCGCATAGAGCTGTAATTTCATAAGCTGAATTGCCCAATATCCGTCGACGAAAATAAGCATACCCTTGCAAGCGCTTGATCTGGTATAATATAACCTAATGGGCACTTAGTTCTCCCGAATATTCGGTAGCATTTGCTGTGCCTGCATTCAACCGTATAAAGCAGGCCCGGAAGCAAAAGGAGCAGGGCAATGAGCGAATATTTTAATAAAAAGGAGTTCAGATCAGGGCAGGTCGTCGTTTTAGCAGCTGTCTTTCTTGGTCTTCTACTGGTCGCCATAGGACTGGCCGTTGATATGGGATTTGCTTTTGCTGCCAGAGCTCGGTTGCAGAACTGCTGCGATGCCGCCGCCCTGGCAGGGGCAAAGTCCGTACCGATGGTCCAGGAGATAACAAACCATGCAATAGATGGTTACAGTCGTAATCTGAACAGAGATGCCGCCCTGCAAAGCAATAACGGTACCACCGCTGTTTATAATATCGGCAATGATCAGGTGACCGTCATAACGCCTTATCAGGATACGGATACCTCTGATTACCCTGCCGAGCGCTGTCTCAAAGTAAGCTCCGTAAGGATCATATCCACACATTTTATGAAGCTGCTGGGTATAAACACTATGACTGTCAAAGCACAGGCTGCGGCTGTAGGCCTGCCCGGCGGCCCTGTTTCAACCGCCAGAGGCTGCCTGCCTTTCGGCATAGTCTGGGATGATTTTGCCTTTGGACAAAAAATTATCCTCAAAGAGGGAGGCGGCAGCGGAGCTCATGGTTATTACGGCGCCCTAGCCTTAGGAGGCAACGGAGCTTCCACGTTTGAGAATAACATTATGTACGGCTACCCCGGTCTGATAAGCATTGATCAGGATGCAGAAGAGTGGGTACCGTTGGAGCCCGGCAATATGTCGGGTCCTACATTGAAAGGCATAACCTATCGTATCAACCTATGCAAGCATCAGCCTCCGTGCACAGCCTCAAATTATGTTTCCGGCTGCGCGCGGACCGGTATTGTGCCCGTAATCGAGGCTCTTGATCTTACTGGACGCAGCACGGTCCAAATAAAGGGCTTTGCCTTTATTTTTCTGGAGGGATGCTACGGCTCAGGCAATGATTGCTGGGTGGAAGGCACCCTTATCCGGGCTGTGGCAGATGATGCGAAGGGGAGCGCATCCGCTCCCAATTACGGTTTTATTACATCGGGAAGCACTCAGTTGCTCAAGTAGATGATCGAGCTGAAGGTTGAAGATCGAAGGCTGTCGACAGCTTACCCTCAGACAGGCTGCGTCAACCTGTTCTGCACTGCGGTTAATTCAGCTCGCGCCTCGTTCATCAGCTTCTCTATGATGCTCTTCATCGGCAGCACGTCCCGAACCAATCCTACACTCTGCCCGGCCATCAAAGAACCGCCCTCTATATCCCCGTCTACAACGGCACGACGCAATGCTCCTACCCAAAAGTTCTCAACCTCATATTGAGCCTGCTCTCTGGAAATAATCCCTGCTTCCAGTTTTTCCAGTAGTTCAAGCTGAAGCCGACCGAATCTATCTGTTCCTTGATTCCTTATGGCCCTGACGGCTACCACAGGCAATCTGGAATCATATTGCGGCGTGGCAATGGCCTGTCTGGCATGTGCCCTGGCGAAGGCTTTTTTGAAATTGGCATGTGCGGTGCATTCCTCGCTCATAACAAAGGCCGTGCCCAGCTGGCAACCGGCGGCACCCATCAGCAGCAGATGCGCTATCATCCTGCCGGATGCTATGCCTCCGGCAACAAACACGGGCACCTGATCGTAGTTAAACAGTACCTGCTGCAGAAGCACCATTAGAGAAACATGGCCTATATGTCCTCCCGCCTCACTCCCTTCCAAAATTAGAGCATCGATGCCGAATCTTATCTGCTGCTCTGCTATCGATCCCTCTGAAGCAAAGGACATAGTCCTCTTTCCGGATTCTTTCATCCCCTGTATATCCGCTTTACGGGGGAAGCTACCGGCAAAGACGACAAAAGGCACCTTTTTGCTCAACAGAATTTCATATTGGATTCGATAATTGGGAGATATAGTGATCAGATTAACTGCAAAAGGCTTATCAAGCTTTTCTATACACCTGTCCACCTCTTTTTCAAAGACTTCAGATGGCATATTGCCGCCGGCCAGAACAGGGAAAGCCCCGTTATCGGCTACGGCTCGCACCAGCTCAAAATCGCTGATCCAGGTCATACCTCCTGAGATAATGGGATATTTAACTCCCAGAAAATCGGTTCCTTTTTTGGATAACTCTTCAAACAGCATTCCTTACCTCGCTATATGCAATTATTATCAGATAATTTTACACTCTTTGCGAAAAATAATCCAGAAATCCATTATGAACTAAGCTTTGCATATTCTTCTGCCTGGATATGATTCCCATCAATTCTCTATCTTAAAAACGATGCTCCTGTTATGAACTAAGCCAATAGATGAAAAGTTTAGCTCGTTATCTTATCGGCAGCTAATTGATACCTCGCTGAATCTGTTGCTCCCAATATGCCCATGAGTGAACACCGGGCACCTCCTCATAGCGGAGGTGCCCGGGTGATAAGGCATAATCGCGAAAACGCAGACTGGTTCCAGAGTTTGAACTAGTTACACTCAGCCCCAAGCGGACCGGCCAACTCCTTAAGAAAGAAGAGCCTGCCAGGCAGAGTCGGCATATAGCTGCTGGGTATCCAACGTGTCGGCCCATAGCGGAAGGTTACCCAGAGGCTCATGCCCTGCCACTGCATACCACGCCCTAATACGCCATCGGCGCCGCCGATAATACGGTCTGCCTGCAGAAAGAGCCCCGGCCCTATGGTATTGGCCCTGGCGGGCACCAGAGTTGTCCGGCTCTTAAAGCTGGTAAGAGCATTCTGCTCTATAGTTAAAGGATGCAGTTTAGCACCCAGCCTGTGAGTTTGCTTTTTCCATTCTTCATCGGTGGAGAACTCTGCTGCAAAATGCGGTTCCCAGAAGGCGATATGAAATACCCGCCCTATGCCGAAGATAACCTCCAACAGCGCTCCCTCCGCCTTAAGATCGGCAATGCGCTCTGCATAAGTAGGCAGAACCTCACGAGTAGCAAAATATCGCTGTTTTTCAGGAACGGTCAGCTCGCCTAAAGGACCGTAAAAGGCTTTCTCCATGGCAAACCGGAAGGCACCGGGATTATCGGCAGGCAGGGTATTTCCCTCGGCATCGCTCCATTCATCCATATTGAATCCATAAAGATGATCGCATCTGACACCCCACTCCTTAAGAAAGTAGACTGCCCAGCGATACATGCCCATAGGTCCTACGGGAAGAATCAGAGCCAGCTTGCGGCCAGCCTCACGCGCCAGTCTTATCTGCAGAGCTATCTCATGGCCCAACATGGCATCAAAATCAGCCAGTGCTTCGCAAGGAATGGGCTCAAAGCCTTCATTCCACCACGGCTGCCGGTCAAGGATAGCCTCCGAAGGATTGCTGCAGCAGGCATCTATCTTCCTCATGTCCCAGCCGGCCGGAAAGAAATCCTCCAGCAAAGAACCTTCGATAGTATTGATGAGGTTGATGGAAACGTTTTTACCGCTCATCATATTGCCTCCTTTTTCGGAATCAACCATTAATTTGTGGAAAATTTCCACAATATCCTATTCAACACCTGACCGCTTTTTTCCTCTCTTTGGGCATTATCTTTTCTCAGCGTTGAGGTCAGCCTCTGCTATAAAGCTATATTGCACAAGCCCTGGTCTGCAGCCTGCTGTATCTTCAAGGTTATCCGAGAAGATCGAATAATTTCAGCGGTGGAAAGAGAAACGGCCTCTTTATCTCCTTTGATCTCTGCGATAAATGATCTGAGATATCCTCCCGGAGTACCCTCGCCCGGTGCTATCATCTCCACTTCCTGGCTGCCGCTTTTAGCCAGCGATATCTGCGGGGTATTTAAGGATGCCTCGATAACACCCTCCCGTCCCCACAGAGTTGTGCGCCAGTATTGCGGCAGTCTGTAGCCCATACTGTCCGGCATGAAGTAGGAGACATCTCCCATAACGCCGCAGCCGTTGGCCATTTCCAGCATGAACTGCCCTGCGTCGTTGAAGTAGGGTACTTCCGCAGCAAAGGCGTTCCAGGCTCTGGCAGCCGTTACGCGAGCAAAAGAGAGGCCTGTTATCCAGGGTATCATATCCACAGCATGGATACCTATATCGTTGATGGTGCCGCCATGCCTGCCCTTTTCAAAATACCAGCCGGGGCGCGTTCCGAACATCAAAGGATGCTGCCCGCCGACGGATATGGCATGCACCTCTCCGATGGCACCCCCCTGCACCAGTTCCCTGATACGCTGAAACTTTCCGTTGTCCCGCATATCCAACTGACAACCTACTTTGAGTCCCTTCCGATCAGATAAAGAAGCTATCTCTTCCATCTCTTCCAGGCTGGTACAAATGGGTTTATCAGAAATAACGTGTTTGCCTCTTTTCAGGGCTTCGATAGCGATTGCACCGCGTTTGCCGTAATAATCCCCAATGGCTACGGCATCGCAATCCACTTCATCAAGCATACCTCCGTAATTATCATGAGTCAGCTCCACCCGGCCGCCCTGCCGCAGTTGTGCTGCGGTCTGAGCATCCTCTTCGCAGGACCCTACAATAGCGACACCTTTGTTTTGAGCAGCATGATCGTACAGGCTCAGTATATGCCCATGACGGAAGCCCATAAAAGCCAATTTCAACAAAGCATTTACCTCCAGATTATCTTAAAACCTTACGAGCTGTAGCCAGCACGTTATCCACTGTAAAGCCGAACTTTTCCATACAGACCTTGCCGGGAGCAGAGACGCCAAAGCAATCCAGCGCTATTATCTCTCCCTCTGATCCGACATAACGCTGCCAGCCATAGCTGACTCCGGCTTCAACAGCAACTCTCCTGGTTACGGCGGCCGGCAATACAGCCTCTTTATAATCAGCGTCCTGCTCTTCAAAGAGTTCCCAACAGGGCATAGAGACCACTCGAACGCTATGGCCGTCAGCTACCAATTGATCGGCCGCTGCCAGGCAAAGGCTGAGTTCAGAACCGGTACCTATCAGGATAATCTCCGGCGTGCCTGCGCTGTCCCGCAGCACATACGCACCTTTGGCTACACCTTCTATCGAGGAGCCGGGCAGATGCGGCAGGTTTTGCCTGGTCAAAGCCAACGCTGTAGGACGGTGGCGGTTCTCCATAGCTACCTTGTAGGCGCCGGAAGTCTCATTACCATCGGCAGGACGTATAGCCAGCATATTGGGTATTATTCTCATCGAGGCCAATGTTTCTACCGGCTGATGAGTGGGGCCATCCTCTCCCACACCGATGGAATCGTGCGTTAAAACATAGAGAACGCCGGCCCCGGAGATAGCCGAAACACGCATCGCTCCTCTCATGTAATCGGCAAAAACCATGAAGGTAGCGCAATACGGAATAATTCCGCCGTGCAAAACCATGGCGTTGCATATAGCAGCCATAGCATGTTCCCGCACACCGAAATGAAGATTGCGATTCGCATAAGCACCTTTAGCAAAATCACTCGAAGATTTAAGCAACGTTTTAGTAGAGGGAGCCAAATCAGCAGAGCCTCCCATCAACTCCGGCAGGGCTTCAGCCAAAGCATTCAGTACCTTTCCGGACAAGCTTCTGGTAGCTTCGGCTTTATCGTCAGGAGTGAAGACGGGCAGAACCCTCTCCCATCCTTCCGGTAAACGGCCGGACATGATACGCTCAAACTCAGCAGCCTCTTCAGGATATTCAGCTTTATAATTATTGAAGAGATCATTCCATTGTTTTTCATAGCCGACACCTCTATCAATGGCCCGACGAAAATAATTCAGGATATCTTCCGGTATATCAAATGGTTCATGCTCCCAGCCCAGGCATTTACGAGTAGCCTGGACCTCTTCATTCCCCAGCGGCTCGCCGTGGGCAGTACTGGTGCCGGCTTTATTCGGTGAACCATAACCGATAGTGGTACGTATCTTGATCATGGAAGGCTTATCCTTGACGGCCTTGGCAGCTGCTATGGCGCGGCCGATATCCTCCAGATCATTACCATCCTCAATGGTCTGAACATGCCAGCCATATGCCTTGAAACGAATGGCCACATCTTCAGTAAAAGCCAGCTCTGTTGAACCCTCGATAGAAATATGATTATCATCATAAAGAGCAATCAGTTTGCCCAGCCCCAGATGCCCGGCCAGTGAACAGGCTTCATGCGAGATGCCCTCCATATTACACCCGTCGCCCATGATTGCGTAGGTGTAATGATCTACGATATCGAATCCCTGACGGTTGAAACGTGCTGCCAGATGGGCTTCGGCCATAGCCATACCCACAGCATTGGCAATACCCTGCCCCAACGGGCCTGTAGTCACCTCCACGCCGGCCGTGACGCTATTCTCCGGATGCCCGGCAGCTTTAGAGTCCAGCTGACGAAAAGTCTTGATATCATCTAAAGTTATGCTCTCGTACCCGGTAAGATAGAGCAGAGCATACTGCAACATCGACCCATGGCCGGCAGACAGCACAAAGCGATCTCGATTTGCCCAAACGGGGTTGCGGGGATTGAACTTCATAAATTTATCCCAGAGGACGAAAGCCATCGGCGCCGTACCCATCGGCATACCCGGATGCCCGGCTTTGGCCTTCTCAATAGCATCAATCGAGAGGAAACGGATAGAATTGATACAGCGCTCTTCCAAAGACTGCTTTACATCTATAGCCATAAATAACACTCCTATTGTACGGCCCGGACCATCTACGTATCTGACGGTCGCAAATGCCTGAATATTCACTTTAAGATTATAGCAAGCCTTTGGGACGGGGGCAAGGATTAACGCTAATCAGGATTCGTCGCCTTTGATCGGCAGCAACACAATGAAGGTGCTGCCGCAGCCGCGGCCGGCACTCTCTGCCCAAATACGCCCACCCTGTATGTCCACTAATATCCTGGCAATAGGAAGTCCCAGCCCTGTTCCTTCGCGTATTCGCGTCAATACGGGCTCAGCCTGATAAAAGCGATCAAAAATATGATTGATATCTTCTTCCGAAACGCCTATACCTGTATCGGCTATCTCCAGGCGAACCCATCCTTCTTGCTGTTTGATACGAACAGTTGCTCCTCCCCTATCAGTGAATTTGCAAGCGTTATCCAGAAGGTTATCCATTACCAGTGTAAGCTGGTGCAAATCCCCGAAAAGCTGTGAGATCGGATACTCAATTTGAAGCTTAAGATAAAGGTCTTTCCTGTCATAAACGCTCTGGAAAAAGGCCACTCTCTTCTCCATAAGGCTGACTATATCAATCATACCCGCATCCAGATTTACCTGTCCGCTTTCTATCACTGAAAGATTAAGCATATCCTCTATGTGACCCTGCAATCGCTCAACATGACTATCCGTTACCCTCAACGCCTCGGTCTGTTCTGCCGTCAACGGCCCCAGCCTGGAAGTGGCCAGCAAATCCGTGTAGCCGCTGATCATAGTCAAAGGATGCCGTAATTCGTGAGAAACTCTGGAAATGAACTCCGATTTCATTTTTTCAGCCTTTTCCAGCCGCGCGACACTCATTTTGAGTATCTCTTTCAACTCTATCTTCTCTGCTTTCTCTGCCTCCAAAGCCTCTTTGATCCTGGCCAGCTCTTCCTTCCTCTCTCTTATACATGTTTCTAATTCCTTATGAGATTTGAGCAAATACTCTTCCCTTTGCTTACGTTCTGTGATATCACGGGCGACAGCCAGTATGAAGTTGCCGCTATCCGTTTCCACTATGCAGGCATTTATATCTAGATATATGACCGTTCCTTCTTTACGCCAGGCCTTCTTCTCTATGGCTATATGCTTCTTAGCCAGAAGCTCTGATAAATACCTCTCCGAAAGAATAGCATTGGATAGCCTCTGCCGATCATATATCCCTGCCTCTTGCGGCTTTTTCTTATTGCAATAACGCAACTTGCAGGCTGCTTCATTTAAATACAGCACCGTTCCATCCATATCGGCCAGAAAGATGGCATCTCGAGCTTCATCCAGAAACTTGAATTTTACATCATCATTAAAATATAACTTTTCATTAAGCGGTCGTACAGATGAGGATGGCATATCTCTCCTCTCCTTGTCACTCATAAAATCATGGCCTCCATATGAAAATAGAAGCTCTGGGAATTACCTATCTGTCAATTTTTTCAGTAAAAACTAATTATATTGTAAAAGACCAGACGATTATGCTTACTGAGGCAGGTTATATAAACGTAAGCATTATTATACCTTTGCTAACGAGATTATACAAATAAAATTACTACGAATGTTTAGCAATTAATACGAAGGGAATACTCTATTAACGGTTTATAATGATCGGATGCCGGTATACGCCTGAATCGCAAAAAACAGCGCCTATTTAAAAGGAGGTGATACATATGGCGGAGGGCATGTCTAGCAAGGAGGCCACCCTAAGAGAGCTGGAAGATGAAGCTCGCAAAGATCTGGGCATCACCAACATCGGCCCGAGCATGACTACGGAGGAGGCCGGGAAATTGGGTGGATATATGGTTAAAAAACTTATAGAACGCGGCGAGCGGGCTATGAGTGAAGAGAGCCATCAATAAAAAGCAGCAGCATTTGAAGCTCGATTCGCGGGCTCTGCCGGAACCGGCAGAGCCCGCAGCCATGCCTCCTTACCTCCGCTTCTGAGATTGACAGAGAGCCTTGTCGCTGGTTAGAATGGAAATATGATTACACGGATGGCTCAAGATGCCCGCCTGGCGGGACGCATATTGGGAACTCTTTCAGGAAGGCAGCGTACTGAAGCATTACTGGCTATCTCCAAAGAACTGGAAAAGACAAAAAATACTATAATGGCTGCCAATGAGCAAGATGTGGCCGAGGCTGCGGCTGCCGGTTTGGCCGGTCCGCTTCTACAGCGCCTGAAGCTTTCCGATAAAACATTTCGTTATATGACAGATAGGCTGATTGCAGTTGCCTCCCTGCCTGACCCTCTGGGTGCGATAACCAAGGGACATACCAGGCCGTCCGGCCTGCGAGTACAAAGGGTTAGTGTTCCTCTCGGCGTCGTAGGTATCATCTATGAATCACGTCCCAACGTGACGACAGACGCAGCGGCCGTGTGCATCAAGAGCGGCAATGCCGTCATCCTCAGAGGGGGCTCCGAAGCGCTGCGTACCAACAGGCTGCTAGCTGATATCATGGCCGGTGCGGCCATCAAAGCCGGGCTGCCGGAGAAGGCTGTCCAGATAGTAAAAACTGCCGACAGGGCGGCCGTAGGGGAGCTTCTGCAACAGGAAAGACTGATCGACGTTATCATTCCCCGCGGCGGCAAATCCCTGATAGAACGGATATCGGCTGAGAGCCGCATTCCTGTCATCAAGCATTACGACGGCATCTGCCATCAGTATATAGCCGCCGATGCAGATATCGATATGGCCGTAGTCATATCGGTCAACTCAAAATGCGAAAAGGTGGAAGTCTGCAATACTCTCGAGACGCTGCTGATAGATGACGGTGCCGTCCAGCGTGTTCTTCCGGCTGTGGCAACCGCTCTTAAAGCTCAGGGAGTGGAATTGCGCGGCTGTCCTCGCGCCCGAGCTGTAACCGATATGGAGCCGGCCAATGAAGCCGACTGGACGGCGGAGTATCTATCCCCCATACTCTCCATCAAAGTGGTGGATGGCATAGATGCGGCCATAGAGCATATCAATAACTACGGTTCCGGCCATACCGACGGCATCATCACTGCCTCTATCGACATGGCCGAAAGATTTGTAGCCGGGGTAGATTCCGCCTCGGTCATGGTAAATGCCTCCACCCGTCTTTCCGGAGGCGGCGATTATGGGCTGGGCGCGGTAGTAGGCATCAGCACGGACAAGCTGCATGCCCGCGGCCCGGTAGGCCCGGAGGAGCTGACCACTTATAAATGGGTCGCTTACGGGCAGGGGCATTTGAGAAATTAATCGTCCCTCGTTACTTTGATATCGCAGAGGCCTTTATCAAAAATATAGGCTTGATTCCTATCAGCTTAGGGCCGGGTTGAATGCTTTACTACCTTGACTATCTCCGCCACAAACTTGCCGATAACAGGTATTACTTCCAGGTGACTCAAGATATACACTAAAATGGCCAGTACCAGCGTAGCGCCGATAACAGCTCCCAAACCGTTAGCTATGCCGCTTAACAATCCCATCCAGATTATATGTCTGTTGCTGAGAAGTGCACGGACGTACTGGTCCAGCCGCAGACGGGACAGAAGTTCTCTTAAAAGGCGTATCTCCTCAGAGAGAGCTACCAGCCGCATCCCCAGTTCCGGCGTTATTTCCGCTTCTCCGCCTTCAGATCGGCTTCGATAATCATCTGCATCTCCCGGCACGCATAATCTCCTTCGTTCCTAGACTGTACGCTCTCTTATACCCAGCCTGGATAAAGAAAAACGCCCCTTGAAGGGGCGTCTATAAGCAGTTAACAGCAAGCTACGTTTAATCCAGATAATCCCGCAGGCGCTTGCTGCGGCTAGGATATTTGAGCTTGCGCAGAGCTTTGGCCTCTATCTGGCGGATACGCTCACGGGTAACGCCGAAGACCTGCCCCACCTCTTCCAGTGTACGGGTGCGTCCATCATCCAATCCGAAACGCAGCTTCAGCACCCTTTGCTCGCGTGGAGTCAGGGTCTCAAGCACCTCGTCCAGCTGCTCCCGCAGCATGGTAAAGGAGGCGGCATCGGTGGGCGCCAGGGCATCCCGGTCTTCTATGAAATCGCCCAGGTGGGAATCCTCCTCTTCGCCCACGGGCGTTTCAAGGGAGAGCGGCTCCTGTGAAATCTTGATAATTTCCGATACTTTCTCCGGCGGCATCTCCATACCGCTGGCTATTTCCTCTATGGAGGGTTCCCGACCAAGCTCTTGCAACAATTGACGAGAAATCTTTATCAGCTTGTTTATGGTTTCCACCATA
>DHPR01000009.1 GCA_002410925.1 bacterium UBP13_UBA5359 | reverse complement strand
CAGAGCATCCGGCTGGTATTGAATGTGCAGTTTCATACTTTCCTTCCTTCCTTCCTGATAACACATAGTTGGATTATATGTTGCAGTTAATAGATTGCTTCATTTGCCAAGACTGATTATGCTGCGGATAATCTCCGACCGGACTGTGCTCAAATCACGGGTGCTTAGATCGACCGTTTTTAACTCTGCCAAGTACTTCTCTGCTTCCCGTGCAGCCTTTACCCGTCTCTCATCTTTTGATACCTTGGCGCTCTCAACGGCGTTAATCAGAGTGGTAAGGTACCTAACATCGTCCACGCCTTCACGATAGCCCTCCCACTGAATGGTATCTATCACGCCGTCAACCGTTGGATAAGTCATGTTATGGTGGCGGTATCCATTATTTGATTCAAAATCGTTCCATGTCATTGTACTAACGCTACCGTTTTGATAAGCATAAGTGCAACCGCCATCATAGTCGTTCTGCCAGAGCAGAAGTCCGTAGTTTCTTCTATAAGTTTCAGGCTCTTCTATCCCGCCTTGAGGATTTCCATACGACCATATTTTATGCCCCTTATCATGCCAGGCTTTAGACTCATTGGCAGCAAGATCACCAAAGCATACCAACAAATCTTGTATATCGCCCATCCGAGATATATTCTCGTTTTTACTTCCGGCAACAAAAATTTTGGCTCCGGCATCATGTATTGTCTGCCAGCCCTCTCTTTGACTTGCCAGACGGCTTCCCTCAGCCTCATCTATACCGTATATATACACATCATCTATGCCATAGGCTCTGGCAAAATCAGAGAGTTCTTTCGTACGCTTTATCAGCATTTGCTGAGCATTTTTATTTTGCTGCAAACCAGTAGAAAATGCAGCAGGATAAATATCGCGATCGGATATGAATCCCAGATAGTACAACGGCCCCTTCATGCCTATCTTCTGCCGGATTGACAGATACTCGCCTAACAGGGCTTTATCGAATGGTTGATAACACGTTGGATTGGTTACGCCATGCTGGTACATATTCTTAAGTTCTGCCTCCAGTTGCTGTTTGGTTTTTTCCTCGGAAGAGATTGTACCGCCATTATTGCTAAGATAACCTCGGTAATAAATGCTTGATGTATAGTATGGCTTCAATAGCTTTATAGGCAGCACCTCTACTTCCAAATCTATGGTGTCCGGCTCAATTGCTTTTTTGTTAGCAGTTAAAGCTATTTTACCCTTGTATGTACCCGCAGTTGCATTCTGGGGGACATTGATAGTCAACCAGTACTGCTTGTTTCTGCCTTTGCTAATACTTGCAGGCATAAGACTAGGTTCATCTTTGACAGGAAATGTGCTTAAGCTTGGACGTGAGCCAATACCCGGCAGCGGTTTATCACTGCTTATACGCACATACTTATCACCCTCGGGGTAAGCCAATCTGACAAAATTGTCGCTGGCCGTTTCATCCACTTTCACCAGCAAGTCGTCATGCAGGATTAGTTCAGGAATGAAATGTTTTCCGCACGTTTTAATAATTCCATCGCCAGCCTGATACCACCATTTCACTATTCTAACATCTATATTATTCTGAGAAATGACACCGCCAGATGTATTTTTTAGAACTGTAGGAGTAAGCAGCAAATTATTTAAATCATGCACAGCACATATTATTAAACTCGCAGCTTCATATTCTCCGGGACAGGCGCGAATCTTTATTTTCTTAACGGTTTCATCCGCTATAAACACTGCATCCGGTTTTATCCGATTATTCGAAATGGGTTGTTTAGCAAAAACATATGCATCTCGGCCCTGTATTCTGCTGCTTTTAAAGGCATTAATTGCTTTGCCGAGCATAAATATCTCTTGTGGTATACTTATATTTAAGGCATTAATTTGCCCCAAGGTTAAAGCTTCTGTGTGGTCGGCATAGCCATCCACCCTGGTCTTCAAGGCCAGGGTGTGGTTCTTTACATTAATCAGATATCCGTTTGCAGAATGCTTTCCAAGCAAAGCATCAACCTGGCTCATCAAACCCTGAATTTTTTGCTTCATCTGGTTCAGCTTCTCCACAGGGAATGCCTGTGCCTCATTCCTCTTGATCTCTTCTCCAGAGAGTACCCTGTTATATATCTTTATATCTTCAATGGCGCCATTAAGTGATTCGCTGTACCTTCCTATAACCAGGCTATCGATATCATTGCTAAAAGACTTATCCATGGCCTTGTTTTCTCCGACAAGAACACCATCTATATATAGTTTAATCTTGTCGCCTTTTTTAGCAGTAGCCACAAGATGATACCATTTATTCAGCTCTAATTTGTGTCGATTTCCAATTATTGATACCGTAGCCCCTGTTTTTGTTTCTCTTATAAAAAAATACGGAAGGCCGTCATCCCGCCAGCAAGGCGCCAGGAAATACCCCCCGGTTTTGCCTCCATACTTGCTAACTATACCGCCGCCTTTCAGCGAATACAATTTAACCCAGGCTGCTATAGTTATCTCCTCAGAAATATTCAGGCTGTCCTTGTTTCCGCAGTCAACATAGCTATCAATCCCATTAAACTCCAGCGCCTTACCATGTTTTCCATCAATCCATTTTACGCCGCCGCGTATAGTGCCATCATTACCATTGCCGCTTTTATCCTTGATGACGTTACCCTGTCCCTCATCCATAGGCCAGTAAGCCACAAGACCATCCGACGACGCACGTGCGCCGGGCATTCCCCAAAACAACAATGCTACTGCCAGCATAACCGAAATACCAATGCTTGCCGGTTTCATAATGTTCAACCTCCATATTTTTGTTTGTGGTTTTCATCAGACCTTATTCAGTTGTCGTAGTTGTCGCCATACAGTAAAATATATTTGTGAGTTCTTTACCGGTACCGGTTGGGGTTGAACCATTGTTGAGCCTTGCTGAGCATAGCATCCGCCGATATCCATGACACATGTCCGTCACACCAAGCATAGTTGCCGCCATTGTTATGCCGCTTGCATGCAAAATCAGCACCTTCACCCCAAGCAGGTTGATAATAAATTGCAAAGCAGCGATATGAGCGATCCGTACCACTTCCATCATAGGCATAATAATCACTCGTCTCTCCTACAAGAATGGTGTTGGAAGGACTTGCTATATCTGCAAGATTAATCCAAGGCTGACAATCACCCACGATTTCGTTACGCCATCCCATATATTGTATATTCCAGCCGTATCCACCGTATCCGCCATTATCACCATAAGCTGCATTCCCACAAGTCTTGTTTGGTTGGCTGGGGCACCTAAAGACACCTGTTTCAACCGTATGAGTTGTGACGGGGGAAACAACGGACAGATACGGAGCCACTAACTGTTTCCAGTTTAAAATTCCAGAGGCAAACCCATGTGCATTACCTGCATGGGGAAGAAACTCATCCCAATCCTGCGAATACTGCATCACCGCCATCCCAATCTGCTTCAGATTATTGGTGCAAGTTGCCTGACGCGCCTTTTCTCTGGCCTTGCCGAAGACTGGGAATAAGATAGCTGCGAGCAGAGAGATGATTGCTATAACAACTAATAGTTCTATAAGTGTGAAACCTCTCCCTCGTTTCATTCTTATACTCATTACCAGACACCTCCCTATATTCTATTCTCTTGTCGCCGGACTCAAGCAACTTCGCCGCATTATTAGTTCCGGCTTCAGAGTGATACGTTTAATTTCCTTACTTCTCTGATCGTTATTCAATTTTCTAAGAACTATTTCGGCTGCTCTTTGCCCCATGTTATAGCATGGCTGAGCTACCGTAGTCAGGGATGGATCAAGCAGCTCGGTAAACCCCTGGTTGTCAAAGCCAACAACCGATATATCCTCGGGAATATTCATACCGGCATCCTGTATTGCCCTGATAGCTCCCTGCGCCAAAAAGTCGTTGGTGGCAAAGATAGCCGTTGGCCTCTCTTTAAGCAGGTTCACAGCCTCATTATATCCTATCTCCGCCGACGGCTCGCTCTTTTCTGCATCGGCTCTCTCCAGATGTCTAGCCAGAGCCGGATCGTGGACAAGGCCATATCGGGCCAGAGCTTCGCGATATCCCTCAAGGCGATCCTCGATAGCCGTGCACTTCAAGCCCGGAATAATCCCTATCCTCTTATGTCCCAGCTTTATCAAATGCTCAGTGGCCAGAAATCCGCCTTTCTTATTATCGGTAACAACGTAATCCGTTTCCAGCTCCCGGAAGTACCTGTCAATCAACACAAAGGGATAGCCGGCCATCTTCAATTCAAACAGGGCTTCAGCATTAGTCCTGCCCCAGTTGGGAAAGATAATGGCTCCCTTTTCTTTGCCTTCCAGCAACAGCTTCAGGTTCTTATTTTCCTGTTCAATACTTCTTTGCGAATTGAAGATGGAGAGCATATAGCCGGCTTTGTTTAGGGTATCTTCAATACCCCGGTATATCTGTAAATCCGAACCATCGAGACTGGGTACAATAAAGGCGATTCTATCCTGTTTAATTGATGGTTGATCGGATATCTGCCTATTGATAAAACTACCCTTGCCGACTACAGAATAGATTATGCCTTTGTTTTGCAGCTCTTTTAGGGCAGTACGAACGGAGCCACGGCTGATGCCGTATTCTTCAGCCAGATGATTTTCGGAAGGGAGTGCATCATCAGGCTGGAATTCGCCTCTGCTCACCTTGGCAACGATGCTCTCCTGCAAACACCTGTATATGGGCTGGGGACCCTTGTTTCGTCTCTTTCCTTTGCCGATCATGGCCTCTCTCTTTGCCGCCCGTATTATTAACCTGTTTAAACCTGTATAAATTTTACTACATGGCCGCCCCTCTGTCAATAGGTAATTTTACAACCTTGAGTACGATTACAAATCAGGGAACAGAAGCCGGTTGTTAGAGAGACCAGGAGGTTTAACGGGAGGATGAAAGGCTCTGATGTGAAGCGGTAGAGCCCCGGATTATAAGCTCGGGAGATACCAGAATTTTTGCTCTGCGCCAGTCGCGATCCTGGTCCAGAAGAAGCTTCAGCCCGGCCCGGCCGACTTCGTCCAGGCGCTGTCTGATGACGGTAAGCGGCAGCGCCTGGAAATCGACGGGATCCACATCATCAAACCCGATAAAGGAAATATCCTGCGGACACCGTATGCCCTGCCGCAGCAATATGTTAAGGGTATGCCTGGTAGACATTACCCCATCAGTAAGCAATGCAGTATATTCGGAACCTTCCGGCAAGCCGGAGAAATCGGCAAAGAGCAGAGAAGAATTCTCCATCGGCAGCTTATATTCATCGGCTGCCGCCATGAAGGTCTTATACCGCTCTATGCCGGAGAAGTTATACGGATTGCTGCAATCGCTATGTAAATAGAGAATCTTTCGATGTCCCTGCCGGATAAGGTGCTGCAAAGCAGTCCGTATCCCTCTGGCGTTGTCGCTGCGAGCAAAACCCAGCCCTAATCTGGCATGAGCAATATCCAGCAATACGGTAGGCAATCCCAGACGTTTAATCTGCAAAGCCTCTTCCCGGCCGGGGCGAACCAACAGAAATCCTGTCAGGGATCTATCCATGGCCAGAGTGTCCAACCTGGAATAGAGATTAACATCAACCCGACAGCCGTAAGCTGCGGCAGCTTCCATAACTCCATCAACGATATCTGTATCAAAGATATCGGAAGCAGTTCTCTCTTTAATATACTTCATCAGCAGAGCTACATGCGGCTCTGCCGGTTTTTTCGCGCTGCCGACATCTCCGGAGGCTACAAAAGTTCCGAAATATTTGCGGCGTATCAGCAGACCTTCCCGGGCAAGCGCTTTCATGGCCAGTTGCACCGTCTTGTGGCAAACACCATATTGTGCAGCCATCTTTAGGGTGGCCGGAAGCTTATCTCCAGGCTGGAGTTCTCCTATCTCTATCCGCCGTCTGATATCATTGATTAAAGCAGCATATAAGGGCTCGGGAGAACCGCCTGCAACGGCGGTTCTCGGTTGCTCTTTGTTAATTATTGGTTTCAAGCTCCTTTGCACACTCCGTTTGCAGATCTCTCCGGGCATGATTATCGGTTCTCACATTACCCCGGTACCTTCACCCAGGTATCCGGCTGAAGCAGGGCGGCGTTGCCTGCTTCTATCAAAGCAGCTATCTCCAGCGTCTGCTCCTGTGGTATTACGGATTTCCCACTATCAAAGAAAGTCAGCATAGCTTCTATAAAGAGGGGAAAGAAATCGTCCATAGTGTCTATCGCCAGTGCTTTATTCTCTCCGTATTGAGCGCTGAGTTGAAATGCATATCCGCGCAGGAGATTGATACTGCCTCTGCGCCCATCTTCATAGTCCACGACCATCAGCGGCACTTCCGTTGTTCCACATTGCATCACTCTCCGTGCCCCAGTTCCCATCGCCATCACCAGCATCTCCAACTGATGAATGGCATATATATGAAATACTCCGCCGCCTCTGACGGAGACAAAATTGACTCTTTGTTCCTTTAACTCTTCATCCAAAGCTTTCTGCAGAGCTGAACCGAAGCGTAGAGCTGAAGATGACATCATGGGAGTGCCATATCTTTCCGCCTTGGCGAACAATCTTGAGGCGGCTGCCAGAGATGGCGCTATCGGCTTGTCAATATAAACCGGCTTGCCGCTTCTCAGCGGCAGATCAGCCAGGTCTTCATGACGCTCGGCATTGTCGGGAGACAGCACTATTATACAATCACATTCCTCCACTATCTGCTCAATGCTTGCAGCCTTGCCAACCTGCTGCTCCTGACACCATTGATCCAGGTTTTTCTTCCCCTCAGGGGTTATCTCCTCCCAGGCAAGTGATACATCAAACCTGTCCTTCAGGGTGCTCTCTCGGATCATTTGGGGATAATTGTTGGCATGCCATTCATCTATGAAAT
>DHPR01000005.1:13333-15813 GCA_002410925.1 bacterium UBP13_UBA5359 | reverse complement strand
ATGGAGCTTCTTTTTATGGGGCGGCAGAATATCGATTTGGCGTTGAAGAATTTGGTGGCCAAGGCTCAAAAATTCATTGAGGAGGAGCAAGGAAGTTGATTTTCAAACGTTTTGAAACAGCGGGGCAATGCTTAAGAGCATTTTTGGCGGTTATCGGTATTGCTTTTTTGATGCCTGAGAATCTTTATGCCTGGGGTGGAGCAGAGCATTCGGCCATTACAGCGGCTGCATTGCGGGTTATGCCTGCTGCTATCCTGCCCTGGCTGGGAGCTGAAGCTTACAGGCTTATCAAGATATACTGCAACTATCCGGACTTTAACTGGGCCAGATACGGAGAGATAATCAGGTCAGAATCGGGCTTTGCTCGTCTTCCGGATATGCGCCGGGATTGGAATGCACCCTTCTACTGCGGTTTTGATGAAGCTACCGGAGAGGGGGAATACTTTCTGCACGGCACTCAGCTTAGTATGAGCAGGATGGAGGAAGCTCCCGATGAACATGTCAGGCGGGCGCTTGAAAATGGACGTTTCTCGGAAGAGGCTGTGGTCCGTGCTTTCGGTAAATCATTGCAAAGTTTCCGTCAGGGTAATCTTCGTGATGGAGTGCGTTTTGCCGGTGTCATGTGCCATTATATAGAAGACGCCACCCCGCCGCCTCATTATATGCACCCTCTGCCTGTGGGCAAAGTGCACCATGCTATGGAGAGTATAAAGGATAGAAACCTGGTGTCGATAGATGCGTATAAACCATCGGCTATTGCTGATGATGCGGATAAGGCAACCGGTGCCGTAATTGATAGGATGAGGGCGTTATCTTGCTTTGCGAGTGAAAAGTCAACAGTAGTTTATGAGTTGGTAAAAAAAGGCAAACAGGCAGAGGCTGATGCTGTAACCTTGCAATGTGCCGCCAAGTCGGCAGAAGTGACGGCAGATGTATTAATGACCCTTTTTACTCTTATCGGCAGTAATTTGCCCACATTACGACAAACCCCTCTGAATATTGAACTTTTATGCAATCAATCCTTTGATGAGGACGAACAGGGACAGGGATGTCCCGATGGCTGGCTTAAGGAAGTTAGTGATGAAGGTGCCTTGAACCTAATGCATGTATGGAACAGATATACCGCCAGAAAGAAGGGGAGTTGCGTCAAATTACAGGAAACACCTGAAAAAGGTGCCTGCTGGCGTAATCCGTGGGCCTGTTCGGTGATAACAGCGCCCGGGCAGAGTTATGAGCTGACCGGCTATATTAGAGGAGAGTGTGCTACCGGGGATAATTATATAGCACTGCTTTTTTTCGATAACGAGATGAAGCTCCTTTCAGATGTCCGAAGCAACTCTGTTTGCGGCTCAGTTTGCTGGCAGGAGATTCGAGTGCAGGCTGCCGTACCCGTCGGCGCTGAAGATATGCTGGTCGGCTGTTATTCACGGCGTAATAAGGGTGCCGTTCTATTTGACGATCTTTCCCTGATCAGGGTCTCTTGATGCCTCCTTATATGCCCTTGGAGTTGCTCATATGAAAGAGGTGAAGAGGTGAATGCCCCTCTTGTGGATTATCATATCCATACCGTTTACTCCGGACATGCTGCTTCGGATTTAACCGTTCGTGCCGTTATAGAGAGAGCTGGTCAAGAGGGGTTGAAATCTATTGCTATAACGGAACACGCCTTTTATTCTCTTATGGGAAGAGCTAACCTGGAACAAATCAAGAGAGAGGTTGAAGCGGTCGAGACGCAAATAGAAGTCTTTGTAGGAATGGAAATCGATCCCGATTATGCATATGAAGGAAGGCTTATCTTTGAGGATTTCGATAAAGGAGAGCTGTTTCCGGTACTGGCAGGCACCCATGCATACCCGGGTATAGGGAAGGGCTGGAGTGAAAGCCTGGATTTAACTCTGCCGGACAAGCGCAAGATCTATAATAGTTGGTTTCGCTTGATGGAAAAGGTAATAGAAAATCCGTTAGTTGATGTTCTGGCGCATCCCGGGAGGCTGATATCTCAGAACGGCATTGTGGAGGAGTTTTCCACATACGTATTGCGGGATTTTGATGATTTATTTACAGGGGCAAAGGAAAAGGGAATAGCTATAGAGCTTAACGAAGGCTTTTTATCCAGATGCCCCACAGAGAGGTTAAAGAAATCTTATCTTGATGTTATTTGTTTAGGTATAGATAAGAGATTGAAGCTTTCCCTGGGCTCTGATGCTCATAGATTGGATAAGATTGGAGGGAAACGATTCTCAATTGATATGATTGAGAAATTGAAGATATCTCCAGAGCAGTATTACAGGCCGGTGAAGCAGCTATAAATATTACAGGTATTTTTATGAGGTAAGAGATGAAGGAAAATTCAAAGCGTTTTATACTCTATAACCTACCGCTCAGAGGCACTGATACTCCGCCTATATGGAGCAATTGGGAGATGGCGGTTGGTCTGAAGGAGATGATAGATAAATACGGTCTCTCCGGAACCTGGCTGC
>DHPR01000005.1:8995-13053 GCA_002410925.1 bacterium UBP13_UBA5359 | reverse complement strand
CTGACTATGGGATACAGCCAGGCGGAACGGCGCCGTCTTATAGATGCGGTTATGACGCGCTTTTATGAGCTCTTTCATCATTATCCCAAAGTAGTCTCCATGTGGATGATCGACAGCTTCTCAGCAGAATATATGAGCGAAAGCTATGGTGTAAAGGCCATTGGCTTGTGTCGCAACCAGTATGGTATAGACGGCTATACTCTGTGGGGAGGCTGGCAGAATCTGCCGTATTGGCCCTGTCAGAAGAATCTGTGGCAGCCGGCGCCTGCGCGTCAGGTGCGCGGAGATGCCCTGGTTTATCCTCTGAATACGGATGATCTGTTGCTGAGCTATGGTAATGAGAAGGGAATTTGGTCAACTGAAATTGCCATACTTCAGTTGCAGAATCTGCCGGAGAGCATGGTGGATAAGCATATCAACAAACTGACGGAGCATGTGTTAGCTGCCGGATCTCCTGTAAGCATGGTTTCCCTGATAGCTGAGAATAGCTGGAATTGGAAATGCTTTGCCGGAGCTTACCATAAGCAGGCCTCCCATATAGCCAATTTACAAAAAAAAAGCTGGGCACAGAATGTTACCGTAAGTGAGTTTGCTGCCTGGTATGCCGGCAACTATCCTGAAGTTTCCCCATCTCAAGTATGGTATCAGCCGGGGAGCTGGAATGCCTCTGTTGTAGATGATACCGGTATATTAGCCTGTACTCGACATTATCGGGCACGTTTGCGGGCTGGATGCAGCAGCGGTTTGAAGTTAACCGATCTGAGGACTTATATTGGTAGCCGGCGTGATCCGTATTGGAAAGAGAGAAGCCGAGAGAGGTTTGCTCGCTGGATTACGCCGTTTTTGCTTGATGGCAGCCGCTACAGGCTTGACGGCAATGGAGAGGTGCCGTTGACGGATATAGACGACAACCGGCCTATGCACTTTAGGCCGGTGCTTTTATCTTCTGAAGAGCGCTGTGTCCAAGGCAAGTTAAGTAGAATGGATGAAAGAAGCTTTGTATGGACAGAGAGGGAACTGATCTCTGAATGGCGATTCGAGGATGATGCTATCTTTGTCGGGATAAGGGCGTACGATACTGCCTGCCGAACAGGATTGCAGATGGTCTGTAATCCGCAAATACTGGATTTGGCGGTAATTTTTAATAGGAAAAGGATGCTTCTCTCTGATCTTTTGCCGAGCAATTATAGTGCCTCAACGCTGCTGCTTGCGAATCCTTCAATGGAAGGAGCAGGGTTGGAATTGGCAGCGCCCGATAGGGGAGAGAAAGAAGCTCTTGATATCAGGTGGGAGACAGGGCAATCAGTTTGCCGGCTCACTGTCGGTAATAATTTCAGACCCGAACTATGTCTCAGACTTAAGCCCGCGGCATGCAGGCTCAATGCCATGCTTGAAATGGTATAGCATCTGCAGAAAGATATTGTTATCCAATCTTCCGGCTACATTCAGCAAAGGGTTCAATCTGCTGTCAATCTGCCGATTGACCTGCCTTCTGCATAGTGGTAAGCTATGCTTTAAGTTTTCTGATGAGGTGGGTGTAAAATGGAAATTGGGGTAATCAACAGGCTTTGCAATGAGGGACGCTGTTTCGATCATGTCAGCCAGTTCGGCCTGCATGTCTGTCAATTGGCAAGTTGGGATATCTCCCTGGCTCGGCCGGATATAGCCGATAACGCCAGGAAAGCTGCCACTAAAGCCGGCGTGCGCATCTGCGCTATCTGGGGCGGTGTGCCGGGACCGGCAGCCTGGAACTTTACCGAAGGACCGGTAACGCTGGGTCTGGTGCCGGAGGAATATCGCCGGGAAAGAGTGGAGGCCCTCAAGAAATGGGCCGACTTTGCCGAGCGAGTAGGTGCCCCGGCCGTTATCACTCATTGCGGTTTTATTCCGGAAAATATGACCGATGCCGCTTATCCCGGAGTGGTGGATGCCATCAAGGAAGTGGCCGAGTACTGCGGCGAAAAGGGCTTGGAATTCTGGTTCGAGACCGGGCAGGAAACGCCAGTAGTATTGCTACGTGCCATTGAGAGAGCCGGCACCGGTAATTTAGGCATCAACCTTGACCCTGCCAACCTGCTGATGTACGGCAAGGGCAACCCCATAGATGCTCTGTTTGTCTTCGGCCGGTATGTCAGGAATATCCATGCCAAGGATGGTCTTTGCCCCACCGATGGCGAGAACCTGGGTAAAGAGGTGCCGGTAGGCGAGGGTATGGTGCGCTATCCCGAATTCATGGCCCGGCTTAAGGAAGTAGGCTTTGACGGCGAACTGATTATCGAGCGTGAGATCAGCGGAGACGAACAGATTAGGGATATCCGCAAAACCGTCACCCTCCTTGAAAGCTGGATGTAAGTAGTAAATAATAGGATCAGTGGAGGCTATGATAAAAAAGGTTTTGCCGGCCGAAGAAGCGGTAAAGCTGGTTAAGAGCGGCGATACCGTGGCTGTCGGCGGCTTTGTCGGCAGCGGCCATCCTGAAGAATTGACACTGCATCTGGAAAAAAATTTTCTGGAAAGGGGGAATCCGCAGGATCTGACGCTGGTATTCGGTGCCGGGCAGGGTGACTTTGCCGATCGCGGTTTGAATCATCTGGGGCACGAAAGCCTGGTTAAACGGGCTATCGGCGGGCACTGGGGGCTGGTGCCTACCCTGGGCGAGCTTTCCAATCAGAATAAAATAGAGGCTTATAATTTTCCTCAGGGCTGCATCAGCCAGCTTTACCGGGATATAGCCGCCGGCCGGCCGGGGACTATTACCCATGTGGGGCTGCATACCTTTGTGGATCCTCGCATATCCGGCGGCAAGCTCAATAGCAGCACCACGGAGGATCTGGTGGAGCTGCTATGCCTTGACGGCCGTGAATGGCTCTTCTACAAGGCGTTCCCCATAAACGTGGCTTTAATACGCGGTACGACCGCTGATAAGCATGGCAATATCACCATGGAGAAGGAGATTGCCAGCCTTGAAACTCTGGCTATGGCGCAGGCGGCCAAAAATTCCGGTGGTCTGGTAATAGCCCAGGTTGAGCGGCTGGTAGATGGATTTCATTCCGATCCATGGTTGGTCAGATTGCCGGGGATCTTCGTAGATGCTGTGGTAGTAGCTGAGTTAGAGAATCATTGCCAGGTGTTTGGAGCGGATTACAATCCTGCCTATTGCGGCGAAGGACATGCTGATGAGATAAGCTTGCTGGCTCCCATGGAACTGGATGAGCGTAAAGTAGTCTGCCGTCGTGCAGCTATGGAGATAGGGCATCAGGCTTTGGTCAATCTGGGTATCGGTATGCCTGTAGGTATAGCTCAGGTGGCTCAGGAGGAAGGAATCCGTGATAGGATGATGCTGACCGTAGAATCGGGCGCTATCGGCGGGATACCCTCTTCCGGCCTTAGCTTTGGGGCAGCGGTGAACCCTGAAGCAATGATCGATCAACCCTATATGTTTGATTTTTATGATGGTGGTGGATTGGATATAGCTTTTCTGGGCTTGGCCGAGGCCGATTGTCACGGCAATATCAATGTCAGTAAATTCGCTTCTCGCATAACCGGCGCCGGTGGTTTCATAAATATATCCCAGAACACTAAAAGGGTTGTTTTCTGCGGCTCTTTTACTACCGGAGGTTTAAAGGTCGAAGTGGCCGATGGGTATATTCGTATTCTTAAAGAGGGTATACATAGAAAATTTGTTCGGGAGGTTCAGCACCTTACTTTCAATGGATCCTTTGCCGGCAAGCAGGGACATAAAGTGCTCCTCGTAACCGAGAGAGCCGTTTTCGAGATGGGAACGGATGGCTTTTTACTGACGGAGATAGCGCCGGGAATGGATCTGCGGCATGATATCCTTGATCAGATGGATTTTATTCCCTGTATCAGTCCCGATTTAAAGCTTATGGATGATCATCTCTTTCGCAGGGAAGTTATGGGACTCTCTCTGAAAGTACCCCAAGAGTTCTCTTTGAAAGTTTGATTCAGCCGATTGCCCCTTTACAATCTCCAGCTACATGGTATAATGATTTTTGCATCGCGGGGTGGAGCAGTCTGGTAGCTCGTCGGGCTCATAA
>DHPR01000005.1:0-8893 GCA_002410925.1 bacterium UBP13_UBA5359 | reverse complement strand
CTCGTCGGGCTCATAACCCGAAGGACAGAGGTTCAAATCCTCTCCCCGCAACCAAGTTTACACGGCAGCGCTTGTAGCGCTGCCTTTTTTATGATTAATTTAATGACATTTGATGGGCATAGGAGTATAATCACTTTTGACGATGTCAAGGAGGGACAGATTATGGAGGGCGGTTATAGCACAAAGGTAATGGAGCATTTCTCTAACCCTCATAATGTAGGCGAGATAGAGAATCCTAGCGGAGTCGGTAGCGTCGGCAATCCCGTTTGCGGCGATATAATGAAGCTTTTCATCAAAGTGGAGAACGATGTCATCATCGATGCCAGATTCAAGACCTTCGGCTGTGGGGCGGCCATAGCTACCAGCAGCATGGTAACGGATATGGTTAAGGGCAAGGCAATAGAGGAGGCTCTGAAGATCAGCAATGCTGCTGTAGCAGAGGCTCTGGGAGGGCTGCCCAAGGTCAAGATGCACTGCTCTGTGCTGGCTGAGGAGGCCCTGAAATCTGCCATAGAGGATTATATCTCTAAAAAAGATAAAGGTGAGTAATATCTAAATGTTTTGTTTGGGGGTAGGTCTGCGGATCTGCCTCTTTTTTAAATTGAATTTCTTTGTCGACATATAGGACGTTTGAGCAAAGCCAGGGTAACTAGCAATGCGGCGTTCTGCTTTGTAACGCTTGGGATTATCTGCAATCTGTAGCATTTTGTTGGCGCAACCCTCTGAAAATACGCGTTGCAATACGCTGCTCTCGATGATATAATCAAACAGTTGGACAAGCCTTATAAAGGCTTTTCTTCCTGCTTCGCAGATACCAGCCCGGGCTCGGGGCGGTGCAGTGCGGGGCCGATAGACCGGAGGAGGAGGTGACGCAATGAGAGCTTATGAAGTTACTTATATTATTGATCCCCAGCTTGAGGATGAGCAGATCGATGCTGCTGTAGAGCAGCTCAATCAGGTCATAACCGCTAACGGCGGTGAGGTTGGCGAGATCGATAAGTGGGGCAAGCGTCGCCTGGCGTATGAAGTTGCTGAAAAAAACGAGGGATACTACGTGGTAGTGACCTTCGATGGCGAAAACAATACGCTGGACGAACTTGATCGTTTCTTAAAACTCAACGAGAACTATATTAGGCATATTATTATTAGACGCGATTCCGAGGGTTGACCCCGGTAGCGTCGAGGATGGTGTCGCATGCTTAACAGAATTATTCTGATAGGACGTTTAACCAGGGATCCTGAACTGCGCTATACGCCGAGCGGAGCCGCGGTGGCCAGTTTTACTCTGGCGGTTGATCGTAGATTTGCCAATGCTCAGGGTGAAAGAGAAGCAGATTTTATTCGTATAATCGCCTGGCGTAAGCTGGCGGAGATCTGCTCCAATCAGCTGAACAAAGGGCGCCTGGTGGCTGTGGACGGCCGTTTACAGGTGCGCAGCTATGACGGCCAGGATGGCCAACGCCGAACTATAAGCGAAGTGGTAGCTGAAGATGTACGCTTCTTGGATTGGCCCGGCGGGAAAGATGGCGGTCAGGCAGGAGGACGGCAATCCCAATCTACTGAAGGATCGGCCAAACCTCAGGAAGATGCGGATAGCCTCGATGATATCATGGACGTTAGCCTGGATGATATGCCGTTCTAAAAGGGAGCATCACTGAATTATATTTGCAATCGGTAAGGATTATTCAGTGATAGGCTTTAAAGAAATGGAGGAAACAAAGTGGCCAAGCGTGAAAGCAAGTTCAGAAGACCTCGCCGCAAGGTATGTGTTTTCTGTGCCGATAAGAATGAAACCATAGGTTACAAGGATGCTATGAAGCTTAGACGGTTTATCTCGGACAGGGGCAAGATACTGCCTCGTCGCGCTACCGGTAACTGTGCCAAGCATCAGCGCGAAGTAACCGTTGCCATCAAGAGGGCCAGAGAGATAGCTCTGCTGCCCTTTTCCGCCGGCTGAATGTATCGCAGGGGGCTTAGCCGCCCCCTTATCTTTTTCATTATAATTCCTCTGGAGAGTAATTGTGTCTTTTCTCCTGTTATCAGTAGTGCTCTGTTTTTTAAGTGTTTCTGTGGCTATGTTCACATCAATCGGATTACCGTTGCTTGTTTTGCTGCCGGCACCGCTGGCTTTGGCGGTTCAGCGCAAAGGTGTACCTGCAGCAATACTTGCCATCATACCGGGACTGTTAGCCGTTGGCAGGCTGTATCCTGATCTCTGGCCGCCCATGTTAGGTATTATTCTATTGGGGATTTATCTGGGCTGGGAGATATCTATGGATATTGAACCATCAAATATCCTATGGCAGGGGACAATATTTGCAGCAGGACTCTTTCTTCTCTGGATAGCCTGGTCAATGCATCAGGGCAACAGTATAATATCTCTTTGGACGAAGCAGCTGGATATATATATGAAACCGGAAAATCTGCCCTATTTGCAGGCATTTGATGCTGAAGAGCGTTTGCAGATGTTCTCTGATCTGAAGAGGACTATTCTGGAAATATATCCCTCTCTGTTGTTGATCTATCTTACGGTTCTTGTTGCCGTCAACCTCTGGTTGACAAGAAAGCTGCTGCCCTCCTTTGGAGGAGGCTTGAAACCTTACCTGCCGTTTGAATTTTGGCGAATCACATATCCCGTTGTTTGGGGAGTTATTATTGGCATACTTTTTGTCTTTGCAGGTATAGAGTGGAACAGAGCAGCTTTGCATATGTTGGGTGTGAATCTGTTCATATCATTCTCTCTGCCATATCTCATATGCGGGCTGGGAATAATAAGCCTTCAGCTTCGGCGTATGCAGGCCGGCGATCTGCTGCGCCGGCTGTTATTATTGCTCTGTATCCTACAGCCGCTTTTGATACAGGCAGCCCTATGGCTGGGTATTTTTGATACCTGGTGTGATTTTAGAAAGCTGGAAGCTTTGAAAGAGAGTTAAATTAAAAAACGGAGGAATAGATTATGCTGTTAAATGATGTCAAAGAGATGAAATTGCTGGATCCCGGCAATATGCTGGGAATTGAAGATAGCCTGCCGGATCAGTGTGAGCGTGCCTGGGATATAGCTGACAGCTTTCTGTTGCCGGAGATGACCATGCCGGAAAAGGTAGTAGTAACCGGCCTGGGCGGGTCTGCCATAAGTGGTGATATTATGCGTGCTTTGGTGGCTGACCAATCTTCCGCTCCTGTAGTTGTCAATCGTGATTATACCCTGCCCGCTTTTGTAAATGAGAAAACGCTGGTCTTTGTTGACAGTTATTCCGGCAACACCGAAGAAACGCTCAGTGCTTATAGCATAGCCAGAGCCAGGGGGGCCATGACGGTTTGTATTACCACCGGAGGTAAGTTGAAGGAGATGGCTCAGGCCGACAACAGCCCCGTAATAACTATTCCTGCCGGACAGCCTCCTCGGACTGCTACAGGTTATATACTTATGCCTATGCTCAATGTTATGCAGAGGATGGGACTTATAGCTCCTGTAGATGGCGATGTGGCAGAGGCCGTATCTCTAATGCGCAGCCAGCGTGAAGCTTTGCGTATGGAGGTGGAAGCAGATAACAATCCGGCTAAGCAGTTGGCCTTAATGCTTGAGAACAAGATGCCTCTGGTGTACGGCAATAGCGAGCCTATGGGCGTGATGGCCTTCCGCTGGAAGTGCCAGTTCAATGAAAACAGCAAGATATATGCCGGCTGGAATGCTTTTCCCGAATTGAATCATAATGAAATTATGGCCTGGAGCTTTCTCGGTGAGCTTACAGAGCGTTTCTTTCTGATATTACTTAGCGATGAGGGAGCTCATCCCAGGTTAAAGACCAGAGTATCGATTACCGAGAAGATTATGCGTGATCGCGTAGGCGGTATTCATGAGATAAAGAGTCAGGGAGAATCATTGCTGGCCAGAATGATGTCGATTAATTACATAGGCGATTATACTACACTTTATCTCGCATTGCTTTATAACGCTGATCCTATGGAGATCAATGCCATCAACCATCTGAAGGCAGAACTGGCTAAGGTATGAGCGGGGCTGTTTGCAAGAGTGGCTCGGTGTACAAATGAGCTTGGGGGAATGCAAATGAGCTATATAATAGGTATCGATCTGGGTGGCACCAATATGGTGGCCGCCCTGACATATAAAAATGAAACTATAATTGCTCGCGAAAAAACGGAGACCATGGCCGATTCCGGCTTTGCTAATGTTGTACGCCGCCTGGCTGAACTGGTACAACGGCTGATGGACGGTGCCGGTGTGAGCTGTCGCCAGGTAGAGGGAATTGGCATAGGTGTGCCCGGCTATCTCAATATGATGAGCGGCGTTGTTCATTTTTCCCCTAATTTTACCGGCTGGACTGAAGTACCGCTAGTGGATGAATTGCATAAACATATTTCCTTGCCTGTTTACATAGTCAATGATGTAAATGCACATGCTTTAGGAGAATACCGATTTGGGGCCGGGCGCGGAGCTGAGCATATAGCAGTGCTGGCATTGGGCACAGGTGTAGGCGGAGGACTTATTCTTGATGGCCGGCTCTATGCAGGCTCTACCGAAGGCGGTGGCGAATTAGGCCATATTGTTGTAGATCCGGATGGGCCACGCTGCGAATGCGGCTGCTATGGGTGCCTGGAAGCCTTTGCCAAGGCACAGGCTATAGCCGATAGAACAGCTATGAAGCTGCAGCAGGGAAAACGCTCTCTTATTCCCGGGATGGTTGATGGAGATATTCGCTCCATAACGCCTGCGGTGGTAGCCCAGGCAGCCGAAGCCGGCGATCAAACAGCTATCGAGGTTTGGGACGAGGTAGGCATGTATGTCGGTATTGCAGCTGCCGGATTGATTCAGGCTCTCAGCCCGCAGGTAATAGTTATCGGTGGCGGTATAGCCGGAGCCGGCCGATTTCTCATGGATCCCATAAGAAGAACGGTAGAGACCAGAGCCCTGCTGGTACCGGCATCCACCTGCCGTCTGGAATTATCTCCTTTAGGGGATGATGCCGGTCTTCTGGGTGCTATATCGCTGGTGATAGAAAAACGCTGATTCCCTTTAGCTCTGTTAGTAATCGGGTAGAGATTTTGCAGTCTGAATATCGTATTCGAGAAGAAAGAAATTGAATGTCGGGTATAAAGCCCGGATTCAAGCCCGAATGCAGGTGAGCGGTAAGTTGAAAGAGCATGGTACCGTTATTAAGGTAGAGGGAGATTTTGCTCTGGTGGAGTTCCGACGTGATAATGAATGTTCCCGTTGTGGACTCTGCCAATCCAGCCCTGGTGATCCGGCCGCTATGCTTTGCCGTAATCCCTTGCATGCCGTGGCGGGAGATACGGTAAAGGTGGAAACCGGCTCGGTTCAACTTCTGCGCGGTTCCGCTATCATATACCTTTTGCCGCTTCTTATAATGTTTATCGGCTATGCTCTGGGAAGGCGTATATCTGAAGATATCGGCGTGTGCTCTTCCATTCTGGCTTTGATACTAACCTTTGCCGCTATTAGATGGTACAGCCTGCGCTATGGCATGCCACTTGCTTCTGAGATAACCGAAGTTATAGAGCCTTGGCGGTCGTATCCCTGACCTGTTTAAGATTTCTCTCCCAAGGGTATTCTTATACCATCACTTCAACGTACGTGAGGACGAGGAACTTGGGTAGATGTCTGGGTCAGACACTGTTATACGGATTTGTCATACTTCTCTTTATTCTTCTGATAACGAACCTGAATCAGCAGTCTGCAGGAATATCTCGGATAAGCTACAGCAAGTTCAGCAGCCTGGTGGATGAAGGGAAGGTTGAGGATGTTACCCTGGGACAGGATGAAATAACCGGTCGCTTATCAGACGGTACGCTCTTCAGCTCTTATCGTGTAGAAGATGCATCGCTTTATCAGCGTTTGGAGAAGGCAGATGTAACGGTTTATGGCAGAAAGAGCAGTGCCGGCATATCCATATGGCTTTCCATCTTCTCCCTGCTGTTACCGGTGCTGGTTATTGCCGGTATGTGGGCTATCTTCTCCCGTCAAACGCAGACTGACGGCAATCAAACGATGTCTTTTGGCAAGAGTAAAGCAACGATGCTTACCGACAACCGCCCCAAAGTTACTTTCAGTGACGTAGCCGGGGTGGATGAAGCGGAAGAGGAGCTACAGGAAGTGGTGGAGTTTCTCAGGGATCATCGGCGTTTTGAGATCCTGGGGGCTACCATACCTAAAGGAGTTTTACTTCTGGGGCCTCCGGGATCCGGTAAAACACTGCTGGCCAGAGCTGTTGCCGGAGAGGCTGGTGTGCCTTTCTTTTTTATCAGCGGTTCCAATTTTGTGGAGATGTTTGTAGGAGTGGGCGCTTCCCGTGTCAGGGATCTCTTTGCTCAGGCCAGGAAGAATGCACCTTGCATAATCTTTATCGATGAAATAGATGCTGTCGGGCGCCAAAGAGGTGCAGGCCTGGGCGGAGGGCATGACGAGCGGGAACAGACCCTCAATCAGCTGCTGGTAGAGATGGATGGCTTTGAGGCTCACTCCCAGGTCATTGTCCTTGCCGCTACCAACCGTCCCGATATTCTGGATCCGGCCTTGCTACGTCCCGGGCGGTTTGATCGCCGTGTCACCGTCGACAACCCTGACGTCAACGGCCGTGAGGCCATACTTAAAGTGCATGTTCGTGGAAAACCGTTGGATGAGAATGTAAATTTGGCCCTTCTGGCACGGCGTACGCCCGGCTTTTCCGGCGCTGATATAGCCAATATGGTTAATGAAGCCGCCATTTTGGCTGCCAGGGAGCACCGTCACAATGTAAGCATGGCCCAATTTGAAGCATCGATAGATCGCGTTGTGGCCGGTCCTGAGCGTAAAAGCAGAATAATCAGCGATAGGGAAAAAGAGATAGTGGCTTATCATGAAACCGGCCATGCCATGGTGGCCTGGCTTCTCCCCGATACCGATCCGGTACATAAAATCTCCATTCTGCCGCGCGGTTTGGCCTTGGGATATACGATGCAGCTTCCTATGGAGGATAGGTACCTGATGAGCAAAACAGAGTTGACTCATCGTATTGCCGTCATGCTTGGCGGTCGAGTGGCTGAAAAGATCATCTTCAATGAAATCACTACCGGTGCTCAAAATGATATACAGCAGGCGACTGAAATAGCCCGACGGATGATAACGGAATATGGTATGAGTGATCTTTTGGGGCCGCTGACTCTGGGACATAAGCAAGAGCAGGTTTTTTTGGGTCGTGATCTGATGGAAGAGCGCAATTACGGCGACGAGGTGGCCAGTGCTATAGACCATGAAGTTCGTAACCTTATAGAGAGCTGCTATAAGATAGCCGAAGAGATAATTATCAGGCATCGCTGGAGCATGGATAGAATAGCCGGAGCTCTGATAGAGCGTGAAACCATAGAGGGAGATGAATTGAACAGGCTCTTTGAAAAGATGTAAAAAGGAGAAACAAAACCGCGTCTGGAATAGTATATAAAGAAGAGTGTAATTAATCGGACTGATAGAATTTATAATACAAAGGTCAGTGGTCGGAATAAGGAGTTCGGTTTGCAACAGCTCGGGAGGTCTCTTCGGGCTGTTCTGAATTTCTATCTCCGGCTTTCAGATGGTTATAGCAAAAGGTGATCAGATGTATCGTGTCCAATTCCTTCCTGGTATCCTGGTGCTCTTTATTTTCTCTCTGGCAACGGGCATACAGGCGGCACAGGCATCCTCTGTCAGACTGGTAGTGGCCGGACACGTCAATACTGCGGCCCGGATGGAATGGCAGGGAGAAGAGGTGAAGGTCAGAGCGGGTGATATACTCTCTCCTCTGGGCATAAACCCTGATATCAGCAGACAGGGGAAACAGATGGCCTTCACTCTGCCGGACAAGAGCCGGGTTCAACTGGCTCTTGGCGATGAAGTAATTTGCGTCAACGGTAAGCCCTGTCCGTTGGGGGCGGCTGTTACCGGAGGCAAAGGCGTATTTATCGTTCCTTTACGAGCCTTTGCAAATGCCATAGGATTGAATGCTCGCTGGAATGAAGATAAAACTAATATAGTGGTCACTCCTCGCATAGATGATATCAACATTATCCATGAGGAGAAAGCCGTCAAATTCCTCTTTTCCGGGCGTTATCCTCTGCATGGTGATGTTCGAAGTCTGATTCGCCCCAGACGCATATTTATGGATGTGAAAGATGCTGTTCTTATGGGGCAGGCGCGTGAAGAGAAGATCGGCCGCAGCCCGGTGGTTTCCGCCAGGGTGAGCCAGAATTGGCTGGATCCTGATGTAGTACGCCTGGTGGTGGATCTGGATGGTTCGGCTAATTATAGTCTGGATAAAGAGAATGATTCTCTGGCATTGACTGTGGATTGCGCAGCCGCAGGCTCTAAATCTAGCCTGAAAGAGCCGTTGAAGGATAAGAAGCAAAGCCATGGAGGCTTATCTAAAGAAGATAAGACCCGTATAGAAGATATATCTTTCGAAAGAGTTTCCGACAAGATAACGCGAGTAAAGATAACCGCCTCCGGGCCCACCAGACATGCCGTTATGATGTTGCAGAAACCGGACCGATTGGTGGTGGATCTCTATGATGCTGTCCGGCCGCTGTTGCCGCCTAAATTTATCAATGACGGCAAAGGACAGATCAAAAGAGCTCGCATAAGCCAGTTTCAGCTTAAACCGGCGGTTGTCAGGCTGGTATTGGATCTCAACGGGCCTACCGGTTATCGTAGTTATGAAGACCCCGATAATCCCGGTAAAATAATCGTTGAAGTCGGGCATACCATCTTTTCCAATAGGATTATCGTTCTGGATCCCGGGCATGGCGGCTCTGATCCCGGCGCCATTGGGCCTGGCTCAGTAAGGGAAGCCCATGTGGTATTGGATGTGGCTGCGCGGCTGAACACTCTGTTGCAGGCCTCCGG
>DHPR01000013.1 GCA_002410925.1 bacterium UBP13_UBA5359 | reverse complement strand
GGAGGTTTAGCACTGGCCTCCTAGATTAACTCCATTAGGGATATGCGCAACTTTATTAAATGGCATATTAATCTCATTAATATATGCGTCTTTTTCCAGTTCAGTATCGGCTGTAATAAAAGCTTTTTCTTTGGTCAAGAGCAGTTTTCGCAATTTATTGAATGCCATTCTACCACTGAAGCTCTGAGCACATCCTCGCATATCTTTAATATCAAAGTGAGGTGTAAATACTATGCACTCGAACATATGTCCTAGAGACATTGCCATGTAAGAGTGAAAAGCTGGGAATGAGCGAACATGAAGAATCGTTCTTTTACCTAATCTTATCAAAGCCATGGGCAATTCCGGTATAATTAGATGGTGAGGGTCAAGAAAGTTACGTGGACTTCGTAAGGAATAAAGCTTTCTTACGGAAATTCCGTCTAAATCAAAGCGTCGTTTATCATCTTTCAATCCCTCAAAGTTTAGTAAATCCGAGGATATTATCTCGACCTTATTACCAGCATTTACAAATCGTTTAGCAACTTCAAGAACATTTGTTTCAACGCCGCCTATGGCCATTGGACCCCTATATGTTAGTTCAGCTATATGCAATTTTAAATTACACCTCGTTTGATACGTTTTTTCTGTGCTATCACAAAATAATTTCGCGGAAGACGTTTCCCCCACCAATGCATATTCGTCATCATGAAAAGCTTCTTGGTAATCAACAAAAGTTTAATGCCTATTTTAGTTCTGATACCAGTAGATAACAATCTGCCAGTTGCCGCATCTACTGGTGCACGCATTGCAAAAAGCCACGTATGAAAAATAAAATAATGTGGTTGTGTTGATAAAATTATAAGCGGTATCAATCCCGCGCTATCCAATATTCGGAGTAAATCACTGCGATCTATATCTCGTACATGTCCACAAAACGAACCTTTCTTCATATAATTCGGATTTAGAAATCTTAGCCATTTCTCTGAAGCTTTCGTTGGAACAGTAATAATTATTTTTCCGCGATCTGATAAGCGTTGAGTTAATGCAAATAAAACATCTTCAGCATCATTTAGGTGCTCTAACACCTCTTGGCAAAGAATAAGATCGTATTTATCTTCTAGATTCTGAATACTCTCTCTGCTAAGTAGCATTAGGATTGATTTTGCCTCCAAACCTTCTTTTTGGCATTCAGTTATTTGCCAGTTTAAAACAGATAAATCGCAATCTATATAGGTAATCTGATCTGCTCTCGTAACCCTTGCAGCTGCTAGGCTAAAATTTGCATATCCAGGGCCTATGTCTAATATACTCTTAGCCGTATACCCTTTAAGATATTTTGTAATTAAGTAATCTATCATAGCGTTATTTCTTTTCTATCCTCGTTAAAAGCATTTCCATTCGCTTTCGCATCTTTTAATTAAGTTAACTAAAGGATACTTAATAAATAATCAAGGCTTTTAGACTTCTGCATGATAACACGTAACACGATGATAATATAAAAGGAGTAATATTATTTTTCAATAATCAATAGGGATATAAACCCCCATTTAGATTGGCGAGAATGCAATTCTAATGTATCTAGACCAAGTTTTTGTATTAACCACCTGATTTTTGAAAAGTATAACCAACCTAAAATAGGATTAAAAGCATAAGCAATGAAATTATTTATTTTCATTCTTTCGCATAATTTTGTTAACCGTCGCGGACTCATATCATCCTCATATCCGTATTCCCAGCTTCCTCTCCATTTTTTATATACTTGCAATAATCTGAACTGCCAACACCAAGAATTAGGAACAAGAACAATTACCTTTCCGCCTGGCTTAGTAATACGCAACATCTCCTTAAGCAACAATTCTTTCTCATAATTATTGAAATGCTCAATCACTCCACCATTCCAAACAACATCAAAGGCGCTAGAAGGGAGCCGAGTATTTAAAGCATCAGCAAGATAGTGTTTTGGCGTGTATAGACCAACGGATCTGAAAGCAGAAACTGCCGTATTCAGAGCTTGCTGTGAAATATCTAATAGAGAACATTCTGCACCTCTTTGGGCAAGAGCAATAGTTGTAAAGCCGCTACCGCATCCTACTTCAATGATATACTTGCCCTTTGGATTACCAATATGAGATAAAATGGCTGATAGATTAGCATGATTTTCATTACATTCCCAATATCTTTCCCATTGATAATGCTCAGAAACTTTATCCCAAATAGAAACGATCTCACCTTTTATGCTTCCGATGTCATCTACCATTCAGTCGCTCCTCTTAGAGATACTATCCTACTTCTTAGCATACTCCCGATAATTATCATACCAATTATTTCATTAATTACCAATGCTATAGCTGCTCCAATAATACCCACCCTGGGCAACAACACTATATTAACACTAAATACAGCTATTAACTGAATAAGATTAACCCACCAATAGCTTTTAACAAAACCAAAGCTATACCCTATAACTCCAAGAGGACAAAGCAATATCGCAAAGCAATATCGCATGCAGAGAATTTGTGCAACTAAAATTCCGCTTTCATAATCAGCACCAAAAAAGCAAGGCATAAATAATGGAGCTATTAAGGAGTATATCACTCCTCCTGCAGCAACTATCAGGCTCAGCCTGAAGATACTTTTCAAAAGCCTGAGTGCGCTTTTTATATCCGATAATGAAGAAGATCTAGGCCAAAGAGCTGTATTTAAAGCTGTTAATGCCATGGCTAATGGTATAAATAAACGTGAAGCAACCGCATATATGCCTATTTGATCCTTCGGCAAATAAATTCCCATAAGCCACAGATCTATCCTCGTTATAAGAGCAACAAAAACAGAGGATAGCAACATATAAAAAGCAAAAGAATTTATACCTAAATCATCACTACTTAGCCAATCTTCCGTTCCTTTCTCAGGCATACACACGGGCTTACTGTTAACAGCAAAGAATCTGCCAGCATCACTCTTACTAAAAATTGCGGTTTTAGGAATAAAGGCTAGAAAGAATAATGAGCCTATAGCTGTTGCAATGATATTAAGAGCTACAAGCATTTCCAAAGACCACTTACCAGCTATGGCTACAGATACTACAGCAACTAAAAGAAACACCGCTTGCCCTATAGATATAGCTGCATTCATCTTGAAACGCCTGATCGATTGAAAATAGATGACCGGGATAGCAGAAATTGCTGCAAAGACGCAAGTGAGAAGACTCATGCGCAGCAATACAATAAGGGAGCTATCATGCCATAATTTATTAGCAATGGTAGGAGATAACAAATAAACAATACTTATAATTAATATAGTTAGTAACAACCTGCATTTGAAAGCCCAGCGCAAAACCGCATGTTGCTGTTCCGTATCACCAATCGCTACAGCTCTTGCTGCAAATCTAATAGCAGTTTGCCCAATGCCAAGATCGGATAATACAGTAGCCATCCCTGAAACGCTAAGAATCAAAGCGTACTTCCCCATACCATCAGGACCCAGCCCGCGTGCAATGAGCACAGCAATAACAAAATTAGCAAAAAGTAATGCAATTTGTGGTAAAAGAGAAACCGCCGTATCTTCTATGCCTTTTCTGGAACCGTATATTGTTTCCTTTACTGCAAGACCTAAATCTATCAATCGCTTACAAGCGATTTTCATGTTATACATCCTCGTACAAAAATCTGTTCATTCTTATATTATATTACCGGCCATATATTACAAGATATCCACCATAATCTTCTTCTTCGGCACATAATATCCCTTCCCGTCAGCCCCGATAACCTTAAAGGATAATGTGTGCCTGCCCTTGCCCGCTACTTTTGAGGAGAATAACGCCACAAAACCGGAGCAAGCATAATTTTTATCACCAAGCGCTTGCGCTACATCCTCTCTATACCGTCCGTACAATGCAGGTATATCAATACGGTCGTCAATTGTCACATAAACCCCGCCGGCATAGCTGCACATCTTTTCATCTATAGCCCAGCCGATTATCTGTATATTTTCGATATCTTCATCAACGATAAGCACATCCTTACCTATATCAGTAAGAGAGCGATCATTAAAGGTATCTGCGCAGAACAAGCCGGCAGAGCCATTACATATTTCAGGCAACTCAACAAAGGGTTCATTAAATACGTTAAGATGGTATTGCTCCAAAATGGGAGCCCTGGATATAACAGCCCCTGGTATTGAACAGCATACCGTAAGCATACTATCGCTTTGGTAGCGATAATTCTTCATACAATAGGAGAGCAAATCTCTGTTCGCAGTTTCTGCCGCAATGATTTTAAGCGTAGTATTATACCCTATAGCCATGCTCAATATAATATATAAAAGAAAAAGGCTGTAAGCAAAAGAACTGAAACGCTTCTTCTCTCTTACAAGCGAAAAGAGCGCCATATACAATCCGGCTATGCCTATATACGTTATGGTAATATAGCGTGAAGCCAGAGCCTGTTCAGGCCCAAAACCCGATCTGCCTACGGCCATAACCAGTGATGAGATCAGAGAAAAGAGAATCAAAGGTAATACGATTCGTGTCCTTGATGCAGAGTAAGATTTAAAGTAATACGGTATCAGGAATAGATAACCCAATAATAATACCGCACCGATAGGAAGGACAAATGTCCCTATAGCCAGAGGCACTCCTACAGAGCCCAGAACATAGCTGATGAAATCAAAAGGGTTTTGCAGAACAGCCAGTAAACTGGGATGTTGCGTTGGCTTGACATAGCCATGAAAATATACCAGGCAAACAGCAACGCTAGCAAGACCCCAGATTAACGCTGCTTTATAATAAAATCCCTTCCTCTCTGCTTCAGCAGATCTGCCTTCCAGCAATAATTGCAACAGGCAGACAGGCCAGGCCAGCATACCATTGGCAAAGGAGAATGTTGTTCCTATGGCAGAAGCAACAGCCAGCAGTAAACGTTTCCAGGAGCCGTCGAGCGTATCTATTAAATATACCGTTGCCAAAAAGAAGAACGTCAGCATGAATATTTGAATTTGCCAGCCCCAAAGAATATTGCCGCTCTGCTTCAAGCTGAAAACAAGGAGGCTGATGGGAATAAATGCCCAAAGAGCGGCTTCACTCACTCCTAACGCCCGCCTGTAGATAAGGAAGAATATATATCCTGTCAGGCACATAACAAATAAACCGAAATACATCTCTGCCACATTATTGTAATGTGTCAGCAAGGCCAGAAGAGCCATTACGGCGCGAGGTAATATCAGACGGTGCTCATTATGCTGAGCAAAGAAATCACTGAAACTCAGGTGACCGGTAAACATCTTCTCCAGAAAGGGAACAAAATCCCATTGATCACCAAAGGCCACATTGGCTCCAAAGGATTTTATAAAAAAGAAAACGGTCACAGCGGGAAATAAAGTTAAGATAAGGATGATCAGTTTTCTGGCGCGCGGAGAGAGCAATGTATCCAGCGTAGATGCTTTATCATGCCCTTGCATATTCTGCAAGCCTGCAAAAGCAGATTCACGCTCTTTTGTTTTGGCCACCAATAGTATCCGCCTCCCCCTGACAGATTATACCATTATGTATCAGGCATACCAATGACAAGTGGAAGTTAGCCTAAGGCGCTAAATATGGAATAATCAGTATCCTTGCTTACAAGTACCGCTCCCTCAGCCAGAGGAGCCAGCCCAACAAATTCAGCCGCTCCTGCCTCAGACATAGCGGCAAGCGTTCTCTCCGCATCAAAGGTAAGAGCTATAACCGTGCCCCCTCCGCCGGCTCCGGCCAGCTTTGCGGCTGAAGCGCCGGCATTCATGGCTGCAATTATCAGCCGCGCAACCTCCTGCCCTGACGGGCTCAGCCTATCCTGCAGCTCATGATTCTCTGTCATGAGCTCTGCCAGGCGTTCCCAATTCTCTTCCAGCAAGGCTTTCTTACCCTCGCGTGCTATAGCCGCAATTCTGTTATACGCACTCATTACGGCCGGATCACCCTCCATCCAGCGCTCACGCAAGGGACGATGCACATCTCCGGAGACATGGCTGACTCCGGTATGGGCAATAACAAAGGGCAGCCGTCCAACCCTTTCACCCAAAGGCTCAACCGTACCGTAATCCTCCTCATCCCATTCACGGTAATGCTCCTTGCCGCGAAAATCCAGATAGTTCAACCCGCCGAAAGTAGTCATATAAGCATCCTGATAACCGCACTGCATCTTCATGTGGTTGAGTTCTACAAATCTATTTATCTCTGCAAACATGTAATTATTGATTTTGATATCCAGATAAGCCATTACGGCTCTGAGAAGAGCCGATAAGACGGCTGTAGAGCCGGCCAACCCCGCCTGCTTCGGAATATCGGTGGTGATGGTTATATGCAGCTTTCTATCATAAAGGTTGAAAAAACGCAACACGGATCTGGCAATATCAAAGGCATCGCCCCTGTTACGGTAATCATCCGGTATATGCAACGCACACTGCAGGCCTTCATTCTCGATAACAGTCTTTTCAGCTTCAGCCAGCGTGACTTTAGCCCGGCGATCTATGGCGCAGGAAATCAGGGTTCCTCCATATCCATCCGTAGGGTTGCCTATTATACCTGCTCTTCCCGGGGCACTGGCACATATCATCGCCAGGTGGCCTCCTTCCCCAGGTTACGATTGATATACTGCCGCAGACTGTATCCGTATCTTTCGTCTCTGAGAGCAAAGTCCAAAAAAGCCTTGTAGTAACTCTCCATATTGCCTATATCATAGCGGCGCTGGCCATTAGTCATTCTGACAGCATATCCACATTTGCCTTGCTTAAGAAGGATCCGTATTGCATTGGTAAGCTGTATCTCTCCCCGGCTGTCCGGCAGCGTGCTTTGTAACGCATCATAGATAGAGGAATCAAAGATATATCTGGCGGCAATGGCCAGATTGCTGGGAGCCATACCCACAGGCGGCTTCTCCACCAGATCAGTTATGGGATGAATGTCATCACCCTCTGCGGGACCTATAGAGACTATACCGTATTTACGAACATCTTCCGGCTCTACCTCTTCCACAGCAATGACAAAGGAGCACTCTCTCTCCCGGAACACCTCTGTCATACGCTCCAGCAGAGCGGCTGGGCGCTCCTCATAAATAACGGAATCGCCTAAAGCCACATAAAAGGGTTCATTCGCTGTAAAATCCCTGCCGTAGCTTATAGCATCACCCAGGCCGGCGGGATAGCGCTGCCTGGTATAAAAGAAGGTTTGCCCCAGCGCTTCAAAATCGATCTCATCCAGCAGATCACCGTAATTGCCCATTTTGAGCATGCGATTCAGTTCCACATCAGTATCAAAGTGATCCTCTATGGCCCTCTTTTTCTGACCGGTTACAAAGAGAATATCCTGAGTAGCCGCTCTGCCCAATTCCTCCACTATATACTGAATACAGGGCTTGCTTCCCAATGGAAGCATCTCTTTAGGTTGGGATTTTGTAATAGGCAGCAGCCTTGTGCCCAGGCCTGCCGCCGGAATAACAGCCTTTGTTATCATGGTTTATCAATATCCTTCAAAAAACTTCTTTTGCTTATTTGCGATAATCTAACGAGGAATTATCTTAATATCATTTCAAACTCATACTGCCCGGGCTGCAAGCAACTCTACATAGGTATCAACTCATGCCCGGCATCTTTCAATATGCGTTCTTGACGCGCCAGTTCCAGATCCGCTTCCACCATCTCTTTTACAAGCTGTACAAAGCTGGTCCTGGGGCGCCAGTTAAGCTGTTCATAAGTCAGCGCCGCATCTCCCTGTAGATAATCCACCTCCGCCGGCCGGAAGAAACGCGGATCAACTTCAATGTAATCGTTGTAATCCAATCCCAGCAAAGCAAACGCCTGCTCAGCAAACTCACGCACCGTATGAGACTCACCAGTAGCCACTAAATAATCGCCCGGAGCATCCTGCTGCAACATCAGATGCATGGCTTCCACGTAATCCCTGGCATGGCCCCAATCACGCCTGGCCTCCAGATTGCCCAGATAAAGCTTATTCTGCAAACCCATTTTAATACGTCCGGCGGCGCGAGTGATTTTCCGAGTAACAAAGGTTTCACCTCTTCTAGGTGATTCATGATTGAAAAGAACGCCATTAGCGGCATAAAGCCCGTATGCCTCACGATGATTCACAGTTTGCCAGAAAGCGTAAGCCTTGGCCACAGCATAAGGGCTGCGCGGATGAAACGGCGTCGTCAGAGCTTGCGGCGGCTTGGCGGATCCAAACATTTCCGAACTTCCGGCCTGATAAAAACGAACCTCATGCCCGGTGCGTTCCTGATAATCTCTGATAGCTTCCAGCAGACGCAGTGCACCCAGACCGGCAACATCGGCCGTATACTCCGCCTGTTCAAAAGATATCCTGACATGCGATTGCGCCCCAAGGTTATATATTTCATCCGGCTCAACCTTCTCCAGTATACGCCGCAATCCGGTGGAATCACTCAGATCGCCGTAGTGCAGCTGTATCTTGTTTACCTGCTCATGCAGATCCTTATGGAGGTGATCTATACGCGCTGTATTCAAGAGTGACACACGCCTGATGATACCATGAACTTCATAGCCTTTATCCAGCAGCAACTCAGCCAGATACGAGCCGTCCTGACCTGTAATACCGGTTATCAATGCTTTTCTCATGTGCACCCTCCGATACTTTTCATATAAATGCATAATAGCCTTTTTCTCTTTTTATGGCAACTGCCGGCAGAAATAGGATGCAATAATCCTGCCCAATTATTGTATCCTAAAAAGGAGTCCATTCATGAACTCCTTACCCTGCTTACACCTCTTTCATCTACGGCCTGGCTTGTTATCCCTCAACCGTGCTCTTGAATATATTCGATAAGTGGATACCTTGCTATACCATACCGTAAAGATCAAAACTCCCAGAGCTGCGCCACAGATATCTATAAAAACATCGCTAATCAAAGGAGTTCTGGTGCCTGCAAAGCCCTGATGGAACTCATCCAGTCCGGCAAAAGCAGCACATATAACAACGGTTCCTGCAGCCAGCTTCCTGCCGTATATGGAGAACAACGAACGTAAAGTCCCGGCCAGCAGAAAGGCCATAACGGCATACTCCGTCACATGTGCAGCCTTACGAATAATCTTGGAAGCCAGCTTTAAGCCATGCGCACTGATATCCGGAAAGAGATAGCGGATCAATTTTGAAGTCCAGCCCATGGTATGCGTCTCAGAGCCCAAATCAGTGGAAAGAATGAATATGAAGAGCATCCAGATTATTAGCATGAGAGGATAACGGTAGCGATAAATATTATTACGTATAGCCGCCATGACTCTTCCTTTGCTCAAATCGCCAGGCATCCCGGCACATCTCCATCAAACCACGTTTGGCAGCCCAGCCCAAATCCCTTTCTGCTTTTGAAGCGTCAGCATAGTATTCAGCAATATCGCCAGGCCTCCTGGCCGTTATTTCATAAGGCAGCTCTATGCCGTTAGCCTCCTCAAAGGCCTTAACCAACTGCATGACACTGGTACCCTGTCCGGTACCCAGATTGTAGATATGCGCCCCTGCGGATAATTTATGCAGCGCCGCTACATGGCCTTCGGCTAAATCCATAACATGGATATAATCCCTAACCCCTGTGCCGTCCGCCGTAGGATAATCATTGCCGAAGATTCTCAGTTTAGCCAATTTTCCTTTGGCTACCTGAGTAATATACGGCATCAGGTTATTGGGAATACCGCTTGGCGCATCGCCTATCAAACCGCTCTCATGTGCCCCAACAGGGTTGAAATATCTCAGCAAGGCTACCGACCAGGCCGAATTTGCTTTGGCGATGTCGGTTAAGATGCGCTCACTCATAGCTTTTGTCTCACCGTAAGGGCTTGTAGCAGGCAATAGCGGCATGGATTCCATAAAAGGAACTTGATTATCTCCATATACCGTGGCCGATGAACTGAATACAAAATGCTTTACACCATATCTTCGGCAGGCTCCAGCCAGAAGCATAGTGCTGACAGTATTGTTAAAATAATACTTCAAAGGGTTTTCTACAGATTCACCAACCGCTTTAAAACCGGCAAAATGGATGACTCCGTCAATGGAGTAAGCAGCAAAAAGAGAATTTACAGCGGCTTCCTCCGTCACATCTATCCGGTGAAAGCTTACTTCCCTGCCGGTTATCTCTTTTACCCGCTCTAAGGCATCAGCCTTGCTGTTACAGAGATTATCCGCAACAATAACCGTATGTCCTGCCTCCAGCAAAGCAACACAAGTATGAGATCCTATATATCCGGCACCGCCGGTCACTAATATATTCATAACATAAGCACCTTAGCTTTCAAGCCGTTATCAGCTCCCTATCAGCCCTATGCCTGTGCCGCCGCAAGATCCCAGGCATCGGCCTCACACCCGATAATATTCCCTATACCACTCTATAAATAGCCTGATTCCTACTTCAATAGGAGTATCCGGCTTGAAGCCGGTATCCCGCATAAGATCATCCACATCCGCATAGGTAGCCGGAACATCACCGGGCTGCATCGGCAAAAGCCTCTTCTCAGCCCTCTTCCCAAGGCAATTCTCAATAGTCTCGATAAAATAAAGCAGCTCCACCGGCCGGTTATTGCCGATATTATAAACCCTGTAAGGCGCAGAGCTGGTGCCGGGATCGGGATTAGCCCCAGACCAACTGGAATCAGGCTGCGGTATTCTATCAGCTACCCGGACCACTCCTTCGATAATATCGTCAATATAAGTAAAGTCCCTTTCCATTTTACCATAATTAAATACATCTATCGGCTTTCCTTCCAATATAGCCTTGGTAAAGAGAAAGAGTGCCATATCCGGCCGGCCCCAGGGGCCGTAAACAGTGAAGAAACGAAGTCCGGTAGTGGGCAAACCGTAAAGATGGCTGTAAGTATGCGCCATCAACTCATTGGCCTTCTTGCTGGCAGCATAGAGACTTACCGGGTGATCCACATTGTCATGGACAGAGAAGGGAATGCTGGTGTTGGCCCCATAAACCGAACTGGATGAAGCATAAACCAGATGCTTGACATTATGATACCGGCAGCCCTCCAGAATATTTACAAAGCCTACCAGGTTGCTCTGTACATAAGTGTGAGGATTCTTTAACGAATAACGCACTCCAGCCTGAGCAGCCAGGTTGACCACCACAGCCGGCCGCTCCTTTTCGAATACACCCATCAGTCCCGGCAAATCAGAAAGGTCCAGCTTATAGAATTTGAAAGCCCTGTTCTCCTTCAACTGCGATAGCCGAGCTTCCTTAAGCGAGACATCATAGTAATCATTTATATTATCAAGGCCAACCACTTCATCTCCCCGCGCCATTAGGCGCCCGCTGAGATGAAAACCTATAAACCCGGCCGCACCGGTAACGAGTATCTTAGACATGCAAGACCTCTCTTCTAATTTAGCTGTTATATTATTTCCCCTTATGCCAAACATATCTATTTACATAATCTGCATAGCTCATGATAATGCGCACAACCTTCTCACTGACGTTAGGCCAACAATAGTCGTCCACTATATCGAGCATACGCTCATTACCTCTTGGCTGACTTTCCAGTATCTTTAGACCTTCCATTACTCTTATGGGGTCCAAGCCTGTCATCATCACTGCTCCCTCTTCCATACCCTCCGGACGCTCATGAGCGTTACGAATATTCAACGCCGGGAAATTCAGGATAGAGCTCTCCTCTGTTATGGTACCGCTGTCCGATAGAACAGCTTTCGCATTCATCTGCAACTTCACATAATCGCAAAGACCGAGAGGCTTTACCAACTCTACCATGTCATCTAGTTTGGCATCTTCAAGCTCAATACGTTTACGGGTACGCGGATGCGTTGAAACTATTATCCTTTTTTGGTAAGTATTTGCAAGCTTATTTAAGGTAGCCATAAGGTTATTAAATTGCACCGGATCATCAATATTCTCCTCCCGATGCGCACTGATAACAAAATAATCATGTTCCTTTAAATCAAGCCGCTGAAGAATGTCTGATGCCATAATTTTAGGCATATAGTAGTGCAGCACCTCATACATGGGACTCCCTGTTTTGATGATTCTATCGGGCGAAAGCCCTTCCCGTAATAGATACTCTCTGGATATGCTGCTGTACGGCATGTTTATATCGCTGATATGATCAACAATCTTCCTATTGATCTCCTCAGGAACCCGCTGATCAAAGCAACGGTTCCCAGCCTCCATATGAAAAACAGGAATTTTTCTTCGCTTGGCAGGATATGCAGCCAAACAACTGTTGGTATCTCCCAATATAAGCAAGGCATCAGGTTTAACCTTTACAAGCACCTCATCGACTCTGGCAATAACCTGCCCTACCGTTTCGCAAGCCGTTTCACCGGCGCATTCAAGAAAATAATTAGGTTTTCTAATCTCCAGTTCTTTGAAAAAGACCTCATTCAATTCATAATCGTAGTTTTGCCCTGTATGAACGATAATATGCTTGGTATAACGATCCAGCGCTGCCATCACGCGTGAAAGGCGTATTATCTCAGGACGGGTGCCGACCACAGTTATTACTTTCATCCCACTCACTCCATTATAAAATTCAACTGCTTATTTGGACGGAATTACTGTATCCCAGTATGTATCAGGACTATCAGGGTCAAATACTTCGCTGCTCCAGAAGAGAGTTACCATTTCCTTGTCACCAACATTCTCGATGGAATGCGTATATCCCGGTGGGATATCCACTACCCGATACTCCTCTCCCTTAACGAGATACTCTATCACTTCATTTCCATCTATCCGGCGAAAACGAATAACACCCTCTCCCTGAAGCACCATAAATTTCTCAGTCTTGGTATGATGGTAGTGGTTGCCTCTGGTAATACCAGGCTTTGTTCTTGATACGAATATCTGCCCAAAGCAGGGAGCTTTGATGAGTTCCGCTAAACCACCTCTGTCGTCGGATTTGATATCTAAATTATAAGCAAAATCATCGGTATCCAGATAGGAGAGATAGGTAGCATAGAGCGCACGGATAAAAGTCTCCTCATAATTAGGTAGCTGTAACGTGCCCCTATGATCTGCAAACCCCTTAATGGTATCTGCCAGTTCCCCCAAGGTTACGGCATGCGAAGCCAGCGGCGAGGCAAAGCGGAAGCCCGGGCGAGAGGGTCGCTCGATCTCCATAACAAACGCCTGTACCGCATCATCTATATAGGTAAGATCCACCACATTATTCCTGTCCGATATCTGCAAAGGCAGACCGTGAGACGCATTGTAACAGAAAGTTGCCGTTACCGAGTTATAGTTGGGCCGACACCATTTGCCGAAGAGGTTCTTCAACCTGTATGCCACGCACTCAGCGCCGGTATCTACAGCAAAGCGCCTTAAAATTCCTTCGGCAAATCTTTTGCTGATTCCATAGGGGTTATTGAGCTTTGCCTGAATAGAAGAACTCATAACTATCTTGGGAGCACGTCCCAGCCGTTGCAGCTTTTTGCAAATTTCGGCGGTAAAGCCGGCGTTGCCAGCCCGATACTCCTCCGCATTCTGCGGACGATTCACTCCCGCCAGGTGGAATATGATATCAGCAACCGCCAGAGCTTCATCCAAATACTGCAGTCTGCTGTCTACATCATACTCAAACAACTCCAGATTCGGCAAACGACGTAAAGCAACACATAAATTTTTGCCCACAAAACCACGAGCGCCAGTCACCAATATCCGCATTCTGACCTCTTCCCCCATCTAAACTTATACCTCCACTTTTTCCCCATTAAGAGCCTGTCGTACGCAATCCAGCTTAAGCAGCAATTCGCACATGCCGCCAACATCCAGAAGATCGGTATTATGCGAATTGTAATCCTCCCTGACGGCAACCTCATGGCTCCCCTCACTGAAATAGACTGAATAGTTGAGATCACGGTTATCGGCCGGCACTCTGTAATAACCGCCCATGTCCTCGGCTACGGCCATCTCCTCGCGGGTAAGCAGCGTTTCATAGAGCTTTTCCCCATGCCTGACGCCGATAACTTTTACAGGGTTATCCACGCCAAGCAGCTTTCGCAAAGACAGCGCCAGAGTGCTCAGCGTGCAGGAGGGCGCCTTCTGCACAAAGGTGTCGCCGGGGCTGCCATGCTCAAAGGCATATATCACCAGATCAACCGCATCCTCTATGGTCATCATAAAACGAGTCATGGCCGGATCCGTTACGGTCAGCGGCTGCCCCTCCTGGATCTGTTTGATAAAGAGAGGGATAACAGAGCCGCGGCTGGCCATAACATTGCCATAGCGGGTAATAGAAATGATGGTATTCTCCCCCGCTACCCTTGATTTGGCTACGGCCAGCTTTTCCATCATGGCCTTGGAGATGCCCATGGCATTTATGGGATAGACGGCCTTATCCGTGCTGAGAACGATAACCCTTTTTACATTGTTTCTAATAGCAGCGTTCAGAACGTTTTCCGTTCCAAGGGCATTGGTTCTCAGCGCTTCTATCGGAAAGAATTCGCATGATGGAACCTGTTTTAAGGCAGCGGCGTGGAAGATAAAATCCACTCCGGCCATAGCATCCCTTAAGCTGTCCTCATGGCGTACATCACCAATATAAAACTTAAGCTTGGGATTACAATATGCCTTGCGCATATCATCCTGCTTTTTCTCATCGCGGGAAAAAATGCGGATTTCTTTTAGGCCGGTATTTATGAACCTTTGCAAAACGGCATTGCCAAAAGTACCGGTGCCACCGGTTATGAGGAGAGTTTTGTCTTTAAATAGTCCCATAATCATGAACCCCCATGAATTAATTCTTTATTATGGATTGCTGCTCAGGCCATAGCTTTATACGCATACTTATCCTCAAGCAACAGCTTGAAGTTTTCATAAACAATCTCTTCGTCTGTACCGACAAGCTTTAATGTTCCGGCTTTGCTCTCTTCGGGACGCTCGGTTGTATCACGCATCACAAGAAGAGGCTTCCCGAGAGACAGTGCTTCCTCTTGAATTCCGCCGGAGCCTGTAAGAATCATATAACTGTGCGCCATAATATTGTGACAGTCAATGACATCAAGCAGCTCCGTTATATAGATTCTGCCACAATCTCCGAGTTCCTTTTGTGCTGTCTAACGGACAACGGGGGTTCGTATGTATCGGATACAGTGCCTTAACATCCGTATGTTCATCTATAATACGACGAATTGAACGAAACATATAATGCATCGGCTTGTCGAAATTCTCGCGACGGTGTGCAGTAATCATAATGAGACGGCTGTCCATCGCCTATTCAAGTTCGGGACAGGTGTAATCTTTTTTATAGTTGTTTTAAGTGCGTCTATTGCAGTGTTTTCAGTGACGAAAATGGCTTCTGGTTTCTTTCCTTTACGTAAAAGGTTTTGCATTGATAGTTCTGTAGGTGCAAAAATTGTACTTTGTAACAATTCCTACTGCTTACCGATTGAATTCTTCGGGGTATGGTGAATATATGTTATATTTACGAAAACCTGCCTCAACATCCTACGGGTATTTGAAAATAGAAATAGGCAAGAGCAGTCACGAAAGTTATTGATGTATCACCGTGAATAAGTACGGCACCAGGCTTAGCAGCTTCAAACATTTTTGATACGATTCAAAATGAAATATTTCCAGCACCTAGTCCAGCATTTGCCTTGCTACCCTCCCACACAAACGACAGTATTGAGGTTTCTACGAGTCTTCATCTTGTTTACGAGATGACACATCTTTTAGCCTCCGCCTTGTGCCTAAGGCAAGCATATTTTCTTCTGTCCCATCACCATTTCACCATATTCCGGTTATATCCTTCGATTAACTGCTGTGCGTCGCACAGAGACGGAACCTTAAATTTACACAGCACGTCAGAGGGCATACGCCGGATAACTTTTCTTGAAATAAGATTTTTCATTCTGCGTACTATAAACACAAGCCACAAGCAAAGAGTTTTCATGATTACGACAAAGCCCGGGTGAAACTTTGTTATATCACCAAAACGCGGAATATACGAGAGATAGTGTGCGTAAATTTTATGATAATTTATATATTTCTTATACTCCTCAAGAGCGTCCATACGCTTCAGCGCCTCAAAAGCTGATTGCGCCCATATGACTTGATTCGTGTATACGCGCGGCAATCTCTCAAACCATGTTTCGGCTATGTCAGCCGGGAGCCAAGGTATTTTGCCCTTATCGTCTATGCTGATTCCGCGAAAACGGTTTCCACCGCTGTTTCCTCCGTAACCGGAAACAAACACCATGCGGTCAACATATGCGTGTCTTTTCACAACAAGTGATAGCGCAACAGCATTAGCCATATCTGGTGAGGGACCTGGAAAATACGAGCCGGATATTCTTTTCACCTCTTCCATGGCTGACCTTGTGACAAGACCGTGATATATTTTCGGCATATTGCATAGTCCATTATAGGAACTGCCAACGACCTTCTTGAGCTCGTTTATAGGGTCAATCATACACACGTTACCTGTTGTAGCTGAATATTGAAGATTCGGCAGATTCTGGTCGCAGTATTTATTATCGGGCCAGTAGTATTTGGCAAGAGTAAAAACACAGCTGTCCAACTGTTTCTCCTCCATTATTCTTACGAGCATGCATATATCCGAGCAAACAGTATCATCATCTCCGATGAAAATAAGATACTTACCGCTTGAATTTTCTATTGCCCTTGAAGCATTCTCGGACATCCCTATCTTGTCGTCAGTGTAGAAGTATTTTATTATTGGAGAGCTATACTCTTGCATATACGGCAGAATCTCACTGTTATTATCCGAATTGTCCTGAATTACAATCTCAACATTATCAAGTCTTACGCTTATTAATGACTTGATACACTCCTTCAGATAGATATATCGGTTTTTTGTCGGGATAATTACACTTAGTAAAGGCATTGGTAGACTCGCTTTCTATGTCTGTATTTATTGATTGCGCCGGCAATAAAGCCTCGGTCAAAGATAAGATAATTCAACACGAGAGTAATCGCTCCGAACAGCACAGCCACAAGAACGGTAATTGCAACGGAACCAGCAATATCATGAATGAGGAATCTTGCTGCTATTGAAACTGCAAAGGAAAAAGAAAGAGGTAATATGATGCTCTCCAGCAAATAGAGCGAGGGATTCTTTCTGACATATTTTCTATTGATATAAAAATAATAGCCACCAGTAAGAAGAATCATGGAAATGAGCCACGACATACCTGCGCCAAGTAGGCCAAAGCGGCTGATAAGAGACGGTGAAAGCGTCAGGATGAGCATGGTATTTATGATAACAAAACAATTTATGGGCTTTGTGTTGCCGCGAGCTATAAGGAATTCATAGGGAAACACCTGCGTTGCCTGAAACGTTGTCCCCATAATTGTCAGCGGAGCCGTGGACGATACTATTTTTGTGAGATTGGCATTGCCAGACCATAGGAGAATTATCTCTCCAGAAAAAACTGCGGTGAAGGCACCCAAAGTAAGAAGAAATATATTTAGTCTCTTTATATGAGACAGATACAGCGAATCGAGCTTTGCAAGCTCGCCACTGCCGAAAAGCTTTGAATAGTCAAGAAAAGCTGATATTGAAAGCGCAAGCGCCAGTGAATACGCAATATTGGAAAGCGAATAGGCAAGATTGTATGCTCCGAGTTCAGTAAGCGAGAGCATATTGCTTATTATCAGCTTATTCACCTGCCCGTTTATTGTAGCGAACAGGGACACCAGTATAAGTGAAAGAGCAATCTTCCATATATTTTTCAGAATTCCGAAATCAGAAAGCTTCCAGACGATTTTCCGTCTGCCGCCGAAAATCAACTTAGGCAGATCGAATCTCATCGCGATCAGATAACAGAGGTCAGACAGAGCATAGATTACATATACAGTTATGATATCGATTCCGAACGCAGCGAGTCCAATTATAACCGCAAAACATCGGAATGTTGACCATGCAAGTAGATATAAGTTTGCCCTAAGCTGTCTGCCGAGGCCCATAATACCGCCGTTATAGAGATTGGCTACTATCTGAAGCGCAATGGATACGCCCATTATTCGAATGGTTTTTACCACTATATCGCGGGGAACCTCAGCGATATTCAGCCATTTGTCCGTAATAAACCCTGAGCCGAAGAAACATATGATCACAATACACGCCGCCATAACATAGAAAAGCAGTTCCATTCCGCGCAACAGCTTGTATTTGTAATTCCGTGAGGGGGCACTATCGTCAAAACTAGCGTATTCACGCCGAAGAACCTTGGAGAAGCCCATTCCGAGTATATTCAAAATGGCCTGAAGCGTGGAGAAAAATGTTATCAGTCCATAGAGCTCCTCGCCGAGGAACTTGAGGTAAAACGGTACAAATATGTACACAGAAACCATACTCCAAAAGCGAGCAACAATATTTGATAACACATTTATTTTGTTTTCGTTATCGCGCCATACATTAGTTAGTTTTTTAGTAATTTCGTTAATCATAGCTTCCTTTATCTCTCTTACGAGGCCTCACTTAAGAAATCTGCGAAAGGTATTTTTTATGCCCGAGATGTGCTGTTTATTATCATTCATATATAAAAATTAAGATTTTTCGTTTTACAAACGATTTTTCTATTTCATCATACCCAGATTTATTATAAAGAGAAAGGATCTCTTTTCTTTTACGGAATATCTCAGGGATGCGGAAGAGTCGAATTATATTCGCTTACCTAGCCAAGCTCCGATGGAAAAAACTTCAACTATCCCTGTATCTGTCCAAGATAAGCTCCTTTTTGCGTGCTCACTAGAGCCCAGGACACTTATCGGTGTCAAGTCCTTGTTTCAGATATTCCAAGTGCTCGTACTGTATTTCCCAATAATCTTCCAGTGCTATATCTCCGACACGTCTGGCAGAAGTAAAGGAACAGGAATAACAGGATTTTCTAAGGCTGGCAAATTGTTCAAAAAGCATATAAGAGGAAGGCTCTGAAACATATAAGGACTGCTTTCACTTTCTGTCTCCGACATATGACACCTAGCCCACCGAATTTCAGTCGTAGCTTTTATCTCTGAGGCTAAAGGAAACTATACCCCTACCTCCGCATCATATCAGCTTCTCACTAGTATACCATTGGACAGATCAAAAGATCCGAGTACATGCCTTCTATTGTGTGTTGGCTTTAACCCTCTCATCCCTGCTACAGAGGCAACTGCATCGGGCAGAGATAGAGATAAGCATGGAAAGGATGCATGAGCAGCTTTCCTCCATCAAGGAACTGCTGTTGCTCTACCCGGCCAAAAACGGCAAAGTCAAGGCGGTGACAACACCCAGCAGGAAGAACGCTATTCAGAATCAAGTTTTCAAAGTACCGAACTTTAACAGATTCGTTTAAGCCTACACCTGATATCTCTGGAAAAGCCTCTTTTTATGGGCTTCTCCAGGCTTTTTTGAAATATTTCGTAAACTCAGACTAGCAGGCTTAAATACGCTGTAAACAGTTCTTCTCCGGGAACACTGCGACACAAAAGGTCAATGCATATGAGATTGTCGTACTCCTCGCCAAGATAAAGCTCCAGCGCTGTAACCTGACATGGTTTAGCGGGAGATAAGACCTGACTTCCGGCCGACAGCTTTGTCTTGATTTTTCTGAAGACGCAGGCGACATCTCTCTGGACTTATTTGCCCTTGAGTCCCTTTATCAATAAGGGCTTCTATTTTCTTAACTGCAAGTTTTTCAAATAACTTCATCCGGTTTTATCACACCTTCTATTATCCTGCTTTATCAATTTTACGCTTAAAATCTTTAATCTTCTTGGCATCCTGTTTATTATCCACCGTACATAATATCTGATACCGCTGCGTTTCTTCCATTGTTTTTCCAGCGCTTCATAGCCTTCATCGACAAAAAGCTCAAGTATTTCTTTTCTTATATCAGGCTGTGCGGAGGGATGCGAGAGCTGCTCGTTTTTCTTTTTTACCTTATCGAATTCTATCGGATACAGATCAAATATACCTTTATAATTACGGACGGTTTCAAGTCCATGTTCTGTGTTTACAATAACGGCGGACACGCCCTTTTTAGCGTCTAACCTTCCGCCATTTTCAATAAGTAATTCTGGATTTTCTTCGTGTACCGCCCAATAATCTCCGATGGTGATGTCTCCCCCACGATTTTCACAGGCGTATTTACAAGAATAGCAGGATGGTCTCATAATAACGCGTTTTTCAAATAATGAGTAATACGACGACTCGGAGGGGGATAGGAATCCACTTCTGGTTTTTTTATTTTTATCATATAAAAATTTGCATGTTCCGCCCCAACCCCTGGTCTTGTCCCTGAACTTAAAATCAATGATATCCCCCTTGAGTTTTTTCTCAAGACTTTGTATATATGCGCTGAACATCGCTCCGCTCGGGACGCCGTGACATATTATATCGATAAGGAGCAGATTTTCATAACGGATTCCGATATACCGTTTCAATGCGTCGCATTGACACGGCGTTCCGCAAAATAATACCGCAACCTTTCTGTCGAGCTCGGCTCTTACATCCGGGAATATACCCGTCGATTCGCTCTGCACATATTTACTGCCGAGCACCTTATGAAGCTCCGACTTGTCTTTAACGCATATATGCCTCACGACCAGTTTACCGCCTGTGCTATAAAGCGAAGCACCGAATACCGAGCCGCCATCCTCAAGCACTGCATTTGCGAGAGCTGCAAATATTCCTCCGGATGCCGACTGCGTGATGTCGGTTTTGCGCGTAACTCCAGCATATACGGCAAGCGGTTTATTATCAAGACTGCTGTTTTTCAGAGCACAGATCTTTTCACACAGTCCGCAGTTGATGCAGAGAGCTTCGTCTGCCGCCGGATACAAAAAGCCGTATCTATCCTCACGCATACTTATGGCGTTTTTAGGACAGCTGTCGGCACAGACTCCGCATCCGCAGCATTCGCTTTCTGCTTTGAGAGGGGTCATATTATCACTTCGGAATTCGGAATAAGGTCGCTTTCCATAAACGGCCTTACTATAGTTAATATTGTCAACAAGCCACTTTTTGGATTTTTCCGAAAATTTCTTTAGCGCCACATCGGAATGAGAAAAATTGATGTTGCATTTTACTCTTTCAAAATCATTTTTATTTTTTACCAGCTGATCATTTAGACCCGTCAGTGATACCAAGCTGCTTATGCGTTCGCTGTTTTCCCCAAGCATAAGAGTCATGAAATCCTTATGAAAAATATGAGAAAACGAAGTGGCATGGAATGAACCCGTTATTATAAATCTTGCATGTCTGATAAGCGCCAGCATTTCCTCGGGGCCGGCACCCTTTATGTGAACATCGCACTTACATTTAGGCAGCGCTCCTCCTACGAATACTACCTTGCAGGATAGCCTGTCTTTCATATATTTTACGGCTTCATCAAGAAGTTCGCCCTTATCCGCAAGATAGACGAGTATATAATCATCGTATTCAGGCTTCTTACACATGCTCTCATAAGTATTTTTATCAAGCAGAAAGACCGGATCGCATACCCACTCCACGCTGCGGCCCATTGCTCTGCTCAGCAATTCGGCGGAGGATCTTTCTCTCACCGAAAGAGACCTGAAAGCGGAGATTTTACCTGCCAGCCGCTTAGTATCCTCTTCAGCCATACCTATGGCGTTAAGGCTCGTCGCATAAGATATTTTCGGTAGATTATCAGTGAACAAGAGTTTATAGCTGTCGTCATGCCCACATTTATAATTTAAATTCCAAAGCTGATCGCTCCCGGAGATGAGAAGATCTGTCTCAGGGGGATTTTTCTTAAGTTCCTCACAGCTTCTGTATGTTGTGGGAGTCAGCTTGATATTTCCCGCAATAAATGAGTCATAAAGATTTTTGGCTCGTTTCCGTTTTCCTGAAAGTAACAGTTTTTTTATAAAAATTTTGATACCACTTCCCAGATTGCTGTCTATATAATCCGGGCGGTAATCTATGATTTCACTGTCATAACCTGCGCTGGCAAGAAAATTATACAGCGCAAAGCTTTGCAATACCGAGCCGAAATTTGTTTGGCAATGGATCGTAATTATCGATAATTTCATTTTATAGCCTCACAGTAAGTAATTTCTTATTCGTTGATTTTTGCATCGTTAAAATACGCGAAACAGACGGAAAGCTGTAAAACGCAGTTTACACTCAGCATTGCGTTTCCCCCCCAACAAAGCAAAAAGAAACACAACAAAGCCGTTCTCTGCCATCTTGTCCGCACAGACATAAAGGAAATAAAACAGAACAAAAAGAATAAAGCAACACCGATGTAGCCTGTCCCGATAAGAACGTAGAGTATATAATTTGAAGCAGAAAATCCTCGAAGATTACCGAACCCGATACCGAATATCCTTTCGCTTACGCTAAATATATCAAGCACATCATAACCGCTGAAGCGAGATCTAAAAGCAGCACTCTCGGTAATATTATCCAACATCAGTCTGGATACTGCATCCTGAACAATTGTAGTATTCCATAAATAAATACATATAGCAGGAACAATTATAAGCAGCGGAAGATACCTGAACTTATGCTTTATATCTTTTGCAAAATAACGCGAGAGGAGCCATATGCCCCAGATAACGATCAGAAAAATATATGTCCACAATGATTTTGACAAAAGCATGCCTGCCGATGATATGAATGCAAAAATATACCGGTGGTTGATGTCCGTCTTTGAAAGCAAACAAAAAGCAAGAGGAATGTACAGATATTGTCCGATAAGAGACGGCTCCAAAAATAATGACGCCGGACGGAATAATGAATTACTGGAATACGTTATGTAATTGTATCCCTCTGTATAGATTAATGATGGAATGTAGAATTTAAGTCTCATTCCCATAGAATAATAAAGGATATACTGAATAATTATCACCGAGACAATTATTACAGATATTCGTAGCACCCATTTCATTATCTGTTTAACGTCCGCTATTTTTCGCGAACAAATTATTACAAATAGATAATAAGATGAATATCTCACCGTCCTGACTATAATATTAGCGCTGTTTTCATTAACTAAAGCAATAGAAATTAATGCGTTGAACGCAATAAACAATATATAGAGATACCAGACGGTCATAATCCTCTTACTCCAAAGACCGCCTGTCTGCCTGTTCGTGAAAACTGTAAAAAAGCTAAAAATAACAAGAACCAGTTCTCCCATGTTCACTCCGGGGACAAACGACTTGTAGGTAAACAGTATTGGCACAATACTGATAACAAAGCTGAATAAACTTGTCATAAATGCTGTATTTCGCGCTATGCCGCTGTTACAATAAGCGCCTGCCAATTTACAACGCAAATGCATCCGAATTGCTCCTGTTTTTTGGATATGCCGTTATATAATTCATAAAGCTTTTTTTAAGCTCAATGCATCAATTACATTTTTTTTGAATAACATCTGCTCGTCAAAAACTGCGTGTAGAAATCTCTCTCTTCCTTTAATAAATGCTTTACGGTCAAAAGCGTTTATTTCATTTATAATCGCTTCAGAAGAAAACGGCTCGTCCAATATTATTCCAAGATAATACCTATCAATAAGATCAGCTATTGCGATATTCGCTCTGTTTGTAATTATCGGCTTACCCAAAATAATACCGTTATAAAGTTTATTTGGCAGAGCATATTTATTTATGGCAGATTCACGTCTTATTATATTAACAAAATCGCAATTATGACGGTAAAGCGTATCCGTTTCATCGGGAGAATACGCGCCCATCATTTTTACGTTCATAACACCGTAATCGTTTACGTATTTTTTTAGTTTTTCCTTATCGATATTTGCTTTTCCTATATAGTAAAAGCAAAACAGTTTATTATTCAATAATTGCTTTAGCAATTCGATATTAATATCCGATTCTAAAAAATTTCCTATGGACGCCACTTTATATGGAGGAATAACCGGGTCGGAGATTCCTTCGCTGCTTATATTGTTTAAGCGCGTATAATCGACGTTGTGGCATACTGTACATTCATGCAACAACCATTTTTCAAAGGATTGCGATGACACAACGTTAAGAACAGAATTATATAAAAGCTTGTCCAGTAACTTATGCATATACCTGTCCAGTTTTGAATAGTCGCGTATATCAAAAATGTACCTGCGTTTCTGAGTTTTGAGCAGAAAACGACTTAATATAAGCCCCATCTGTACCGTAAAAATAATCAAACAGTCGTAATCCTTGCCGCGACATACCTTTTGTACAAAACTGCTGTATCTGAAATAATTGATCGCTTTCTGAACTTTTGCCACTAAAGCATTTTTTCCGTCCTGTTTCGTTTTAAAAGTATATTTTGCTCCCTCATCGCTCATTCCTCTATTCCATGAAATAACGTCATACTCAATTTTATTTTCTTCGAGCAAATTTATATAGTATTTGGCATAAGGAGCATATTTCAAGCTTCCAGATAAAATTAGCGCTATTTTCATTTTCTTTTTCCTAACATCACTGCCCGAGAGCTGCTTCGCCAAGCAGTTTTAGCAGTTGATCCGTAAATTTCAAAAGAGTGAAATTATCTATAAAATATGCTTTCATCTTTTCGCTGTCCACTGTCGGGGCAGTATGGTTTATATATCTTTTCATCACAGCGGCAAGTGCTTGAGTATCTTCTGCCGGCGCGTAAAGACCACATTGAAGCTCGTCTATTATTTTGCACGCAGCTCCGTCAATAGCGCCTATAATCGGTTTGCCTGCGGATAAATACGTTTGAAATTTTCCCGGGAGGGTAAGATTCTCTTTTCTGAGGGATATGTACAATACATCTGCCATTTTATAAAAAGGGATCATTTCCGAGCGTTTATGATATCCGTGGAAACGAAACAGATCATTTATGCCGAAAGCGTTTACTTTATGCTTTAAATCATAAAGGTATGAGCCGTCTCCTACTATATGGACCAAAAAGTCCTTTTCATTTTCGAGTAATTTTACGGCGTCTGCGAGAATATCAAGCCTTTGCCCTTTTCCGACATTTCCCGCGAACATAAAATCAACAATCCCGTTATCCTCCGATGAGAGATCAGCATTAAGAAGACTTGCATCAGAATGCTGTGGAATATAGGTTAATTTTTCATTGGGTATTCCGACTTCATCATGAAGATATGGTATAAAAGGTTCAGATGAAACGGCAACCTTGTCTGCCGCATTGTATATCTTTTTTGATAAGTATTTTATGCAGGAATAAGTAAACGGGATTCTCTTAGTATAATCGCTGCCGGATCGAGGGTAAACATCAAGGCAATAAATTACTAAGCCTTTTTTGTTCTTTTTCTTGTACAGTATCGCGGGTATCGCCTGTGTCAGCGGAGAAAGCTGATAATTGAATACAACATCATAATCCGATGAAATGCTTTTGACCTTTCTCGAGGCTTTATTCATATAAGAATAATAATTTAACAGCAAGTTAATTATTCCGTTTTTCCGAGGGCGAACATTACAGCGTATAACCTCGACCCCGTTGATAATCTCTCGATCCCCGATAAAATTTATATAATCCGAGTATATTTTCCCATACGGGTAATTTGGCATTCCGGTGATAACGGTAACTTTATGTCCATTTTCCACTAGTGTTTCACAAACGTCATTAATAAGGAACTGTTCTGGATAATAATATTGACTAAAAACTAGAACATTCATTAATTATTTACCATATTTAAATACATAATATTCACCGCTTCCATCATAAACTATCTTGATTTTTCGCAGGAGACCGACAATATTTGCTTCACCATTCACACAAAATCCGACTTTTTCAGAACATTTTAAACTTGGAATATTATTTTTTCTAATCCAAACATATGCAGTCAATTTAGAATATTTATCGCAATTTAACAGTTCTGATAACAAAATTTCAGAATAATGTTTTCCTCGAAACTTTGGAATAATATAATATGGACCGACTACAATATCATTGCATGAAGCGAATGCGTATCGGCCACCCCCTTTTGAAACGACACAATAACCAACAATAGTATGATTAGCAAGAAGATAATAGACTTTATAACCTCTAAAATATTCAAACAAAAACCTAATTTTTCGTTGAAAGGAAATATACTCTATCCGATCATAAAAGAGGTGAAATATAGTCGGAGTATACTCCAAGATTTCAAAATCATCTTTTTTGATAAATGAACACAATTCTCTTTTCATATCACACCTCTTGTCGTTTTTACAACCCATTAATAGTTAATACAAAAATTTTGAGAAATCTTCTATTTAGTAAGAGCAACTTTCTGAATAGCTTGTTCAAATGTATATACACAATATTCATAATTAAAATCATTTGATATCGTTTCATCATAAATAGTTTCCATGAACATTGTTTTTAGTGTATTCAAGCCAGGCATTTTGATTAAATATTTTACGCATAAACCACCAAATTTACTTACGTAATATCTTTCTCCACGTGCCCTCCACAATTCTTTCATTATGTTAGTCGTACTAACGGGTTTCCTGTCCTGAGGAAACAATATTGTTTTTTTCAATGGTTGTTCAATAACTCTGCGCACATATTCACATAGATTCCAAATATATATCATGCTCCGCCTACTTGTGCATTGTGGAAATACATGCATTTTTTCCGACAGAATCACTAATCTTGGAAAGTTTCCTTTACACCCCTCGCCATATACAACTGCTGGACGCAGAATCGAAACATGAAAATCGACATTATTTAGTGGCAATAGCAATTTCTCGCCTTCCAACTTGCTTTTGCCATACATTTTTGTAGGAGCTGGTTGTGTGTCAAAATTTATATGCTTTGTATTGGGTTTATAAACCCCTTTTGTGCTAAAAAACACAAAATGTGGCACTCCACAATATTTAGCCTTCAATGCGACCTTATATGGGAGTAATGTGTTAACATTATGATATAATGGCCAAAGTTCTTTCTTCTCTTTAATATGAACGATTCCAGCAATATAAAGTATAACATCGAACTCGAAAAAATCTTTTTTCTCCCATTCATCGTTTCTCATATCAATTTCATCAATAATGTAATTATCATCACAATCATTTAGCCACTTTTTAATTGAATTTCCAATATAGCTATCAATTCCTGCAATTAAAATTCTCTTCATGACCTTTTCCTCATTTCCTTTTTAAAGGTAAAGAACTTTTGTATGCTAAATGCAAACCAAGGCAATGGATCACTCCAGGATAAGGTTTGGTCACTAGTTTTATAGTTGCTAAACCATGATGGTTTTGCCTTGAATCTATTGGGTGATTTGATAAACCATAACAAATCTGTCTGTGAGCATCTTAATCTTCTTCCTATTTCGTAATTTTCATATTTAGATACCTTCTGACCATAAGCAAGTTCCAACATTTGCTTGGCTTGATTCGTACCAACGACAAAAGTAATTTTAACACTACCAGAAACACGCGGATTAATCTCCATTATTTTCGCCGTATTGTCTCTTGGATCTTGAATTAAGTCAATATCAGCGGCACCTCTCCAATTAATTTTCTGTAAGAGTTTGGAGCAACTCTCAACAATGTCAAGTCTATCAACAGTAATATTCAATGTACTAGATCCCCCTTTAACCGGAAACCATCGATTTTTGCTAAAAACTAAGGAGGTTTTTACTTCATTACTATCATCAATAAACATTGCACATTCATACTGAATATCTGTTTGAGGAATATACTCTTGAAACACATAATGCTCAATAGGTTTATCATTCTTTCCAAAAACATTTATTAAGTCATCTATTGTATCAATTTTCTTAAATCCAATAGCTCCGTATCCAACCCTCGGTTTCATTATAATTGGATATTTCAATTGTGAATTGAGCACATCATCAATTATTTGTGCATTTAATAGCGTATATGGACATGGAATATCATTTTCCATACACACTTTCATTGTTCGAATTTTGTCAGCTGCAATCTCATAAATATTCCAATCATTTGAAATAACTTTTGCATATTTTGAAAATTCAATTTTATTTTTAGATAATAGCGAAGCAGAAAAATCCGCCGTGGGAACAACAACATCGAATTTTCCGCTTTCCAACATCTCTCTAATTTGCTTTTCTGTACCTCTAGCATCCTCTCTATTACACACGCCACGATATTTGTGCTGAGTATATCTTGAAGCATACGCAACGTCTAATTTTGATGAACAAAGTGCAGTAACCTCGCATCCAAGTTCAAAAAATGCCTTAATCAGAGGTAAACTCTGCCTTGTATACCCTTCAAGAACTAATACACGAACACCATTATAATTCATATACCTATCACCTAATTGCCCCTACTACAAAATTATTAAAACTTCTGGTATCGTTTAAATCTGCAATTATTACGCTTGCTCTGCCATCATTGCTATTGCGTCTGTCAACTCCTACGACATTGTATTTCTCATTAAGCAGATCTGCGGCAAGACGGCTTCCGATCATTCCGGCCGCACCTGTAATAATTACAGTCATTTGACAGCCTCAATCCTGTAGCATATATCTGCAAAGGTATCGAACTGAAATTGCGCTTCTCTTAAGAGCCTTATCAGCTCTATTATCCTTCCATCCATCTTGCCGAGATCTCGTCTTGCACGAACATTTGTCAGCAAGCTAGTGTCCGGAACCTTCGGCATCATCTTTTTTGACAGCTCGAACGGATGTATGTACAATATGTAGCTTTCTGCGTCTTTCAGATATTTTTTTATCAGCGGTTTCATTAGGGTATTCCAGGGAAGCAGCCTTATCCAACCGCCGCCGGAAATGGCAATATGCTTTCCGCAGAATTTCTGCGTATTCAACGCGAATTCTGTCATCCCTTCTTTTGTATATATTCCTTTTACAGGTTGTTTAAACTCAGAAAGATCAAGCTTGCCATACAGCGGGTGCCCGGGAACATCCATTTTGCTTGAGCCATATTTAAAGCCGACTTTTTGTACGATTTTATATCTCTCGTCGTCAATAGCATAACACGGAGCGCGGTAGCCAATTATTTCTTTACCGATCATATCCTCAAGCTTAGCTTTTGCTTCAGTGATCTGCGCTTCAAATTCTTCCAGAGACAAATCGAGTGGCCTGATATGTGTTTTGCCATGACAGGCTATCTCATGCCCACATGAAACGGCATATAATATTTGATCCTTTGCGATATCGGCAAGCTCACTGAGCACAAAAAATGTGGTTTTTACGTTATGTTTATTGAGTAAATCAATATAACTGGTAAATCCGTCAAGCATGGAATAAGATTTGTCGGCTTTATCAAGGAAGTAGTATAGATGGTACCAGTCCTCAACATCCATCGACAAAATAGCGTATTTGTTTTTCATATTAACCTCGTCTTTTTCCTTCTACTGATTCAGAAGTATCCCCAGCATTCTTCTTCACTCACCAGTATCACCTTCGACGACGCCATCGTGCTTAAAAACTGACGATATCGTGCCGAAGAAGCACTTCGCATCGAATGCGAAACTCATGCGCTCAACATACTCGCCATCGAGCTTAGCCTTGGTCAGAATCTCCAACTTGTCACGGCCGTTGATCTGCGCCCAGCCTGAAAGTCCGGGGCGGACATCGTTTGCACCGGACTTATCGCGCTCGGCTACAAGATCATCCTGATTCCATAATGCGGGCCTAGGGCCAATAATGCTCATCTGACCGGCTAAAATATTAAAAATCTGTGGCAACTCATCAAGTGATGTTCTGCGCAGAAACTTACCAACCCTTGTTATATATTGCTCGGGATTTTTAAGCATATGTGTTGGCGTATCGTTCGGTGTATTTATTTTCATACTGCGAAACTTCCAGATCTTAAACAGCTTTTTGTCTTTGCTTATGCGCCTTTGCTTAAAAAGAACCGGCCCCGGGTCGTCTATAACAATAGCTAATGATATCAAGAGAAGAAACCAAGACAAAAGGATAATACCAAAAAAAGAAAGGACTATATCTAAAAAACGCTTTAAAAAAGCTTTATACATAAATGAAACCTCACAGATATTCGATTAAATTACTTCATGTACACCTTGATTAGTTAAGGTAATTACATAATAATTATCATTTTTGTTAGAAACTTATCCTCATTATAAGTGGTGCTATTTTTATAAAAACTTTCGGTCAAAAGTAACAAAAACAGCGTTATAGTGCATAGCAATAAAACCGAAAATACATTGATATATCAAGGTTTTCGGCTGTTGATGCTATTGGCTGCCTGTTAGGAACTTTACCTCAAGTAAAGAAAATGGTGTAAAATCTGCAATATCCCCCGACTCTTTTTCACACCAAGGCGCACCGAATGAATGTACTGCATCCGACATAACAATAGGACGATCAAATAAATTCTGAATTTTGCTGCCAGGTTTGTAAAGATTTTTTCTGTTCTCAACAGCGGCAAATATCTTCTCGTAATTGCACATAACACCGCCTATATCTACTGGTATTATAACCTTCGTGCGCTCAGTGATAGCATCCACAAGCTTGTAATAATCCATTTCGTATGAGTTGGGAGCAGTATCAATAAGTACTATTTTAGCCCCGACATGATCTATTACAGAAGCGGTTGCCGTATATGTATATGCAGACGTAATAACCTCATCATCAGGGCCTATACCAAGTATGCGAAGAGTAAGCTCCATGGCAGAAGTAGCGGAATTAAGGCAAACAGCTCTATTTGCTCCAATATATTCGGCTATTCTTCTTTCAAATAGCTTTGTTCTGGGTCCGGTTGTAATCCAGCCAGACCTCATTGCATGTAAAACCTCTGCAATCTCCGCATCGGTAATATCGGGTGGCGAAAAGAGAATATTTCTTTTTTCGATCATATTCACAGGAATGTACTCCAACAAAGATCAATAGTTAATCTATAAATGCTTAGGTTGCTGCGTATCCTTCATCGTTGGCGATGAAAGATAAATTCTTTTATTCTTGTTCATTATTCTGCCATCTTCTTAAAAAGTGTTCAATAACATACGTTTCGAGGCATACAGATAATCACAGGGCAGGCATAATCCCGTCAGGTGCTTATCGGCACCCTTTTTAAAAGTGATTTATGATAAAAACGTCCTGTAATGGGAAATTTTAATCATGGAATAAAAATACGCTGATATCGTCAAAAAAACCACAAGCTTTGCCATTCTTCGCTGCTTCTCTACGCCGGTTCCCGGCCTTTTGCCTCTCTAGCACAGAATATAATAACTTAAACTACTTCATTTACCTATTCCAGAATTACAAGCAAAACAACCATTTGCAAAAAATTAATGATAAGGATCAACTACTCTTTTTAACATAATACTTTCCATATTTATCCGCATTCTTGTCGTAATACCCATAGTATCTGTAATATCCACAGTATTTGTAATATCCGCCAGATCCCATACCTAGCTTATTCATGGCCACGCCTAAGAAATTGAGATTGGATTTAGATATAACCTCGTTTGTTCGGCCTACAGCATTTTTGCTAGTCTCACCAGCAGAAACAACCAGCATAACAGCATCTGCTATGCGGGCTACAACCTGGGCATCAGGCATAATCATTGCCGGTGGGCAGTCTATAACTATAAAATCAGCGGCTTCAAAGATGGATTTTAAAGCTTCACGGCTAGCCCTGGTATTAAGAAACTCCGGCGGGTTGGGCGGTGTAGGGCCGGCGGCCAATACAAATAAATTGTGAACAGCCGTTTCTTGCAAGGCGTCCTGTAAAGAGATAGCCCCGGTCACAACATTGGTAAACCCGATATTGCGTGGAAGTTGCATCATTTTATGAACGCTGGGACGCCTGAGATCGGCATCTACCAGAATAGCCTTTTTGCCGTCCATGGCCATAGCGGTAGCCAGGTTTATAGCTGTGGTGCTCTTGCCTTCATTGGGCTCACAGCTGGTGATGACCAAGGATTTTATGGGCTTATCCACACCCATGAAGGTAATATTCGATCTAAGCATACGAAAGCTCTCAAGCAGAATGTACGAGTGTTTCTTCTCCATGCCGGACAGAAGGCGTTTCTCCGCCTCTTCCACATAAGGTATATGTGCCAGAATCGGTTTGGAAAGAAGACTCTGTATATCTGCTTCTGAATATATTCGATCATCCATCCTGTCTACCAAAAAGCCAACGCCGGCAGCTATCATCAGCCCTAAAATGAAAGCCACTGCCAGATTACGGCTCTTTTGAGGCTTGATGGGTAAGATATCCGGCCGAGCTGGAGCCAGTATGCAGGCACTGGCCAGGCGGGCCTGCTCACTGATGCGCAGGCTTTGGTATTTCTCATTGAGCATCCGGTATGTTTGATCAAGAACGCCCAGGTCTGTGGTTAACTGCGCCAGGCGGTACTCCTGTTCAGGCAGTTTGCTCAGGTTATTTCTTATACCTGCGGCTGCACTTTCCAGGGCTGCGGTGCGGGCTTCAGAGGCCCAGATATTGCTTTGAATAAGGGCTGTATCCTGTGTCAGAGATTGCTTGACGGTATTGAGGGATCTCTGTTGGCTCCTAACTTCAGTAGATGCCTCTTTGGTCAGCCGCTGTTTTGCTTCCGCTATCTGCCTGTCCGCACGCTTGATCTCGGGACTTTCGGCCGAATAATCCTGCAACATGGATATCCGGGATAGTTCAAACCGGGTCAGCTCTGTCTTGATCTGGTCAACCGTAGGGTTGGCGGCAATAGTTGTTGAAGCTATCTGATCTCCTTTCATACCGCTGACAATGCCTTTCATGGCTTTCAACTGCGATTTATAGCCGGCGTTATCCGCTTTGGATTTATTCAAATCGGCTTCCAGTTGTCCTAGCTGCGCAACCTTTTGCTGTGTCTCTGCTGTAAGATCCAGAGTGCCTTTCTTCTCTTTATACTTTTTTAAACCTAAACGTGCCTTATCCAGCTTCTCTTTGATGGTTTTCATCTGAACCCCAACATAAGCAGCGGCAGCGCTGGTTTGCTGACGGTTATCCTGCTGGTTTTCGTCAATATACTGCGCACAAATGGCATTGGCCAATGCTGCTGCCGCTCTAGGGCTATGGCTGGAAACAGCTATATCTATAATATCGGCATCTTTAACAGCTTTAATATCGATATCGGAAAAGCTTTTGAGTATTTCTCTATCGCTGTTGTTCAACCTGCTCAAGGCGCCTTCCTGTATGGGAACACTTTTCAGGATCTCTATCTGTGTCTGGACAGATCGGGCCTGAGTTATGCCCATCAAATCCGATATAAGGGGAAGCTCATCGCTGTTGCTGCGACGGCTGGTGTCGGAATTGACCAGTATCTTGGCCGTGGATTGGTAAACAGGCCTTGTGAGTATGGTAAGGAGGCAGATGGCAATAAATACTACAGCAAAGAAGATCAACATTATTTTCCAACGGCGAAAGAATATGGCTATAAGCTCATGAAGGTCTATGGAATCCTCATCTGCGGAAGCTGCGGGCATCATGCCGGAAGGCATATTGATGGAGACGTAGCCGTAACCGGAGGCAGGTTTGGGTTGATTGTTGGCGGATTCGGACATGGTGAGCACCTCTTAGAAGACAGAAGCTGGAAGCTGGAAGTTAGAAGTCAGAAGACAGAAGGTTGAGCTCTTTTGTTAGGTCTGTTTCTGCCGACTTCCGGGGTCTGTTGCCTGTTGTCCTCTAATATCCTTTCTTTGATTGTTTGTGTATCCTTTGGTTAGGAGCCAGGAGTCAGGAGTCAGGCGCCAGAAGAATTTCGGTTGGTTATTATGCTCTTTCTCTAGCTAACTTCTGAGGTCTGCTTCTGCCGGCTCTTTAAGCTTAATCGAAAAACCATCTTAAAACACCGATGGAGGATATACTTCTAAGGAAAAGATCCCAATCTACCTTTGAATCAGGAACATAGATAATATCTTCGCTGTTTATAGCTATATCCTGATCGGTCTTGCCCTGGCGAAGTATGCTATCAAGATTGGCAATGATACGCTGTTGCTTGCCGTTGTTCCGGCGGATAACGCCTATCTCTGCTATGCGGGCATGTTTAACGGCTCCACCGGCCATGGCTACGGCATCGGATAGCTTTGTTATGGTGCCGTCTTCTATATCATAATAGCCGGGCTTCTGTACTGCGCCCAGGACAGCTATACGCGCAATGGATTGAGGAAGAAGTATCAGGTCTCCTGAGGAGAGCTTGCAGTTATCGGTTATTTCGCCTTTGACCATAGCTTTAAAGAGGTCTAAGGAGATAATGCTGCCGTCAGCACGCTTTACTTTGACGGCGGTGAGGGCTGCCCTGGGCTGGGCTCCACCGGCCATGGCTACGGCTTCCACAACACCTGCCCCTATGGGAAGATCGTAAGTGCCGGGAGATTTAACTTCTCCGGCGATGCTTACTTTTATGGTTCTTTCCGTCAGGTTGATGACATCGCCGGGATGTATCTCAAGATTGGCGTCGTTACTGCCGTTCATAACGGCCTGAATATCCAGCGCTATGGATTGCTTGTTCTGTCGGAGTATCAACCCTACGGTCAGTTCCGGGCGGGATAATAAACCGCCGGCATTGGCCAGGGCTTCGGTTGCACGCCAGCCCGGCTTCCAGTCATATACGCCGGGGCTTTTGACGGCTCCCAGCACAAAGATGCGCCGAGGAGCGGTTTGCACGATAATAACGCTTACTTCGGGCTTGACCAGGCGCTTTTGCAAAGCGTTGGTAATTTCATTTTCCAGTTGCTTCAAGGTTTTGCCGACGGCGGTCATTTCTCCTGCTACAGGCAGGTTTATTCTGCCGTCGGGGGTTATTACCGCTTGGTCTACGCTGAATTCGGGATGGTTCATAACTTTAACGGAGATTATATCTTCCGGGTTGAATGTATAGATAGCTGTATCGGCAATTGCTGGTAAGGCTACCAGTATAAGTATTATCAAAGCAGTTATTGTAAGCAGAGTTGTTGTGTGTTTTTTTTGAGACGCAAAAGATTTTTGCTGGTCGTGTTCGGTTGTTCTAATATGCATTTATGGCTCGCTCCTTATGAAACAGTTACCAAAAATCTTATATCTTTTACAGAGTTACGTTCGGTGAGAAAAGCTTATCCATACTACGCGCCAATTCCAAGATATTGTGCGTAGCTGTGAAATGTCTTTTCATACAGCTGCGGTGTTGATTGCCATCTGTCGTATTATATATTGATTATACCTGATGCCCTGTGCCGACACAATTAATACCGATTATATTCGGTAGTTTCTTTCAGCAAGTTAAGCAAATAGGTGCCGTAGCCGCTCTTACCTAAGCCGGCAGCAAGGCGCTCAAGATCTTCCGGGTTTATATAACCCATGCGATAGGCTATCTCTTCAGGGCAGGCTATTTTCAGCCCCTGGCGCTGTTCCAGTGTCTGGACAAAGGATCCGGCCTGCATCAAGGATTCGTGAGTTCCGGTATCCAGCCAGGCTGCGCCGCGCCCCAGCATCTCCACATGCAAATTGCCGGCTGCCAGATAGGCTGCATTGATGTCGGTTATCTCCAGTTCGCCTCTGGCGGAGGGCTTGATATCGGCGGCAATATCCAGCACTTTTTTATCATAGAAGTAGAGTCCGGTCACTGCATAGTTGGATTTAGGTCTGACGGGTTTCTCTTCTATGCCGATAGCTCTGCCCCGGTTATCAAACTCTACTATGCCGTAGTCCCGAGGATTGTCCACCCTGTAAGCAAAGACGGTGGCGCCCTTTTCTCTTAACATTGCCTGCCGCAATAGGCCGGTGAGATCGCTGGCATAGAAAATATTATCGCCAAGAATCAAAGCGGAAAGGGCATCCTCAATGAATTCTCTGCCAATGATGAAGGCCTGTGCCAGGCCGTCGGGTGAGGGCTGTTCGGCATATGAAAAGTTCATTCCCCACTGGCTGCCGCCGCCCAGCAGCTCTTTGAAGGCCGGCAGATCCCGCGGAGTGGAGATAATCAGTATTTCCCTTATCCCTGCCAGCATCAATGTCGACAATGGATAATAGATCATCGGCTTGTCGTAGATGGGAAGCAATTGCTTGCTGACGGTCATGGTAATGGGATAAAGCCTGGTTCCGGAGCCGCCGGCCAGGATTATCCCTTTGCGGGAGCGCCCTGCGGACACAGTTCTTGCTTGTTGGCCGCTGTTTTTTATATCTTGCACTTTACAACTCTTTTACTGCCGGCTGCCGGCTGAAATACTCTATTGTTTTTTTCAAGCCTTCCTCCAGAGAGAGGGCCGGTCGCCATCCCAGTTTTTTCTCGGCCAGGTCGATGGCGGGCTTCCTCTGGCGGGGGTCGTCCTGCGGTAACGGTTTATATATTATACCTGATTTTGAGCCTGTGAGCCTTATTACCTCTTTGGCTAAATTCAGCACGGTGAATTCAATCGGGTTACCAAGATTTATCGGGCCGGTAAATTCATCGGGACTCTTCATCAGGCTGATCAGGCCATCTACCATATCGCTAACATAGCAGAAGCTTCTGGTCTGGCTGCCGTCCCCATAAACGGTAATAGCCTCTCCCTTTAATGCCTGTACAATAAAGTTGCTGATTACGCGCCCGTCGTTAGAGTTCATTCTGGGGCCGTAAGTATTGAAAATACGAGCCACTTTGATCTTCAATTTATGCTGACGATAGTAATCGAAAAAGAGTGTTTCCGCACAGCGCTTGCCCTCATCATAACAGGAGCGCGGACCTATGGGATTAACATTTCCCCAATAGCTCTCCGGCTGCGGATGAACAGTGGGATCACCATATACTTCTGAGGTAGAGGCCTGCAATATCTTTATCTTAAGCCTCTTTGCCAGGCCCAGCATATTAAGGGCGCCCACGATAGAAGTCTTGGTCGTTGCCACCGGATTATGCTGGTAGTGCACAGGAGAGGCCGGACAGGCCAGATTATATATTTCATCTACTTCCAGACGAAGCGGCTCTATCACATCATGACGTACCAGTTCAAAAGCAGGATTACCAAGAAGATGTAATATATTACTCCGCCTGCCGGTATAGAAGTTATCAAGGCAGAGAACTTCATGGCCTTCGGCAATTAACTTATCGCATAAATGAGAGCCGATAAAGCCGGCCCCGCCGGTGACAAGAATCCTTTTGGCTATTTGCAGAGTCGTTGGTTGTTGACAATTGCTTATCGGTTGCGGATTTCCTATGCCGGTTTTCAAATCCAACACCCTTTGATCATGTATTGATGCTTCCTTCTTTGCTTTCTTCATTGACCAGCACCCTCGCCCTGGCCACATCGCTTCGGGTAAAAGTCGGTATGGCCTCTTTGAGTATTGCAGTTATCGTACCGATATCCTGCCGTTGCGCTGCCTCTTTAAGCTTATCTAAAGTTGCAGATAATTCCTGCAGGTCTATATCCTCAGGAGGTGCTATGTAAAAATAACCTTCTTTGATTGCACCATTTTCCTCGGCTACGGTAAATAGCTCCTCCTTGATCTTTTCTCCCGGCCGCCGACCGGTTATACGTATAGGTATGTCCTGGTTCGGTATCAGGCCGGAGAGGCGAATAAGGTCATAGGCCATATCCATAATGCGTACGGGGTGACCCATATCCATAACAAAGACCTCGCCCCTGCCGCCGATGGCACCTGCCTGCAAAATCAGTTGAACTGCCTCCGGTATGGTCATGAAATATCTTACCATTTCCGGATCGGTTACAGTAACAGGCAATCGCTTGTGAATCTGGCGTGTCATTGTGTTGACTACGCTGCCCCTGCTCCCCAGAACATTGCCAAAACGAACGCTGACCATATTTATATTGGAGGCAATGGCATGTGCCTTGATTATCTTCTCTGCCATGCGTTTGGTAGCACCCATTATGCTGGACGGTTTTACAGCTTTATCTGTGGATACCAGAACAAAACGCTGAACACCATATTTTACAGCCAGGGAGGCAATATTTCGGGTGCCGATTATGTTATTCTTTATAGCTTCGTAAGGATATTGCTCCATCAATGGCACATGCTTGTGCGCAGCGGCGTGAAAGATGACATCGGGCTTAAAGGAGCGAAATACATTCTCCAATGCACAACAATCCTGAATATCACATATAATAGGCACCAAATTACAAGCGTCTATCTGCTCGGCCAGCTCCTGATGTATTTCAAAAATGCTGTTTTCACCACGCCCCAGTATCAGGAGCCGTGCCGCACCGGCTGCCATGGCCTGCCGGCAGAGTTCACTGCCGATTGACCCGCCGCCGCCGGTAACCAACACGGTTCTGTCATGCAGGTAGCCGGTTATGGCTTCTTTATCCAGCTTAACTTCCGCCCGCGGCAGCAGATCGTCCATCCGCACCTCTCGCAAAGCGGCAATATCTGCTTTCCCGCCGATTAATTCTTTCAGCGGGGGCAAAATACGTATTGGAACCTGGCCGGCTTCACAAGAGATCATTACCTTACGCAAGCGTTCCGGCTCCAGAGAAGGAATGGCAATGATTATCTCCTCTGCCCCGGTCTGATGCACTATATCCTCCAGTTCGGCTGTCTGCCCCATTACCGGAATACCGCGCATACTATAATTCTTCTTCCGCAAGTCGTCATCTACAAAACCGACTATCTTATAGCCCGCCATTGTTTCCTGTATCTGATAAGCAAGCGCCATTCCTGCCGAGCCGGCGCCAACTATTATAACTCGGCGCTGTCTGTTTGTACCGGCTTGCTTGTTATGGCTGGCTATGGCTCTGGCCGATACTCTAACAGAGGAAAGAAGCAAAAGATTAAAGGCTGATTCGGTAACAAATAGTAAATACGGCCTTATGAGAGCGTGTATATAGAAGGGATCAGAGAAAGCACGAAATAGAAGGGCGATAATAACGCCGCCGGTGATGGAACCGGCTGACAACTGAGTGATATCATATCTGGATACGTTACGCCAGGACATATTATGTAAATTGTAAATAATGTTAATCGGAAATCTAATGCATATAATGGCTAAAATAAAAAGAAAGGGCTCTCCCGGAACAGATACCTGACTGAAGGAGACATACCATGACCATAAAGCTGCCGTGCAAATCAATATGAAATCAATGCCGATTTTTATGACAGTTCTATACTTAAACTCTAGGAGCGGTCCGAATATTCGGTGTACGGAGGATAATTGCGGCAATACTGTGTCCTCAATATCTTTGAAGAATTGAAATATTCGCCAGTGAACCCAAAATCAATATTAATTTCAGCCCTCCCTCGCAGCAGCCCTATCCGCTGCTGCGAGGGAGGAGGATCACTGCATATTCTATTATCCGCGCAATCTGCGCTTACCTAAACCTGTAGAAGCCCATGCCTATGCCCAGGGTCAGGCTGCTATCCCCAAATATGTCCTGCCAACCGGCCACTACCACAAGGTTGCCGGGTTTATTGGCAGCCCAGGAGAAGCCTACGTTGAAGCCTTTGTCTATATATTCTCCTATGGCCTTGGTCTCGCCGGACAAACTGGTGGATACGGCAGCAAACGGGCTGTTGCCATAGCGCCCGCTACCGTATCCTACCGATACGGCTGTCTTGGCAAAGGCCAGGCGCTCGGCATTTATCCTCTCCATGTCCCAGTAGCTCTTAGAAGCCACCAGATAAGCGCTGGTCTCTTCCTGTGCCGGAGAAGCACCAAAGATGTTCTCTACGCCTACGGCCAAACCGGGAGCGCTTTCGGTTTCATTGAAGAAATGAAACTTGGCATTGAACAAAACATCACCTATATCAGATACATCTGCAATGGTAGCTCCAATTTCGACAGCGTTGCTTGCAGGCCCAAATCCCATACCTGCTGCCAGCGTACCGTCAAGATCTCCCGCACCCGGCTGAGTATGCAGAACACCGGTCACATAATAGGTGCCAGCAAAAGCTGCCTGTGCATTGGGAGTGCTGATATTATCGGCTGCATAGCCGCCGGGAATAACTACAGCTCTAGGAGCCATGGGCACCGTTGAAGCCAACTGCCATTTGCTAAGGCCCTGCATAAATACAGCAGGAACAAAAATTTGAGGATTAATAACAAGTGTTTGCCCGTTAGCATTAGCAAACGGCATACCTATGGTATTGGAGACAGGCGCTGATGAATTGGGGTTTACTCCACTGGTAGCGCAATTGTTTGCCGCTGCCGGCAATGCTGCAAGCAACAACAATATGCTTCCTATGATAATTGCTTTGCTCCTCATGAAAAACACCTCCATATGATAATCACCAAGCTTTAACTGAAACTATTTACAGAAGAAGGACAAAAAGAAGGCGAAAATTCGAAGATAACAACCAGCTATAGGCATAGCTTCGCCCTCTAAGTTACATATACTCCTCTGCAACCCTGACATGTTATCGCTATATTACTCTTCAAACGGCTCTTTGAACTACCACAAAGGGCCATGGGCACATTTTATCACTTATAACTATTCGCTGTCAAAAAATTTTTTACCTTCCGAAAATCGGGAAAATAGAAGCTGCAAGAATAAAGCGGGGAGGGCTGTCCAGCCCTCCCCGCTTTATTCGCCCCTGCCGCAGCCATCGCGGCGGGGACCAACTGATTAATATCTCGCTCTATTTTTTTACCTACCTGATGGTAAAATTAAGGTCTATGCTTTTACTAGCGTGCGTTCCCTGCCTGGCCCTTACCGTTACGCAAATATTTTCACCGTAGCGATAATCCTCGGGATATATTCTCACAAATGGCGTTCCGGAGTAAACTTTGGTCTCCTGATATGTGTTACGTCCCTTGATGGTAAAGATAGCGTCACGAATGTCATTTCCTTCTATCCATACCTTTACGGGTTGGCGCAAATTAGCCCGACGGCTATGACCGATCTCTCTTTCCACATCTATATCGGAAATACGAAGAACTATACAGGGCTCGCCGATACGCCATTTAGCCTTATCGCACCTATTATCTCCACTGTGATAACAGCAGTGGTAATCGCAATAATAATTAGCCTTGTTTTGAGAGTTGATGATGCTTCCTATTATGAAGCCACCGATAACTCCGGGCCAGAAAGCGCTTCCATCTTTGCGATCCCGCCTTAAATGCTGCGTGCTTGCCTTGCCTTGTGATAGTACAATACCCTCTCTCTTTACATCCTTCTTATCACCACCGATTCTTATGCCGTCAGCCAGAAGCACCATCGGCAATGCTGTCACCAACAGTGCAACAACAACCCATACAGCAACAGCCCTCTTCATTACATTATTCCTCCTCTTTATATTATGCCGGCCAGATTGATGATTATTTGTCCGGCTGCTCCGTTCTGTTTCTATGATAATTATACGAACGGGCACTTGTTTTAGTTTCAGGAGGGTTGGGGTCGGTTGTTTGGGATTTGGGTGCGTTGCTTGGGATTTGGGTCCGTTTGCAAGTTTAGGAGACAGGAGACAGGAGACAGGAGGGTTGGGGTCAGTTGCTTAGTATTTAAGCTCGTTTGCAAGTTTAGGAGTATCGGGAGGGGTTCCGGCACAGGTATGCCTTCCTGTATCGGATCCCCTCCTTTTCTTGCTACTACTTTTCAGCTTTGGTCAGCTCTCCGAATATATCGGTCAAGGCCTGGCCGATATATTCGGTTACGTCGGCTTCCGATACCAAGCCAACCAGGTTGTTTTTGTCATCCGTTACCGGCAAACGACGAATCCTGTTTCGGCCGATCAGTCTGGCTGCCTCCATTATATCGCTATCCTGATTAATGGTGATGGGATTGGCAGTCATTACTTCGCTTACATTGTGCTCATGCGGCAGCCAGTCTTGAGCCAGCGCCCTGACAGCCAGGTCCCTATCTGTCAGAATACCGATAGCCTTGGCGCTGCCGGCAACTACCAGACAGCCTACCTTGCTATCTTTCATTAACGCGGCGGCCTTTTGCAGATTGTCCTGAGGTAAGACACGTGTAACATTTTTAGTCATTATATCGCCGACATCCATCCTCCATCCTCCTCTCAATTGTTCTATTATTTTGCCATAGCCGATTTGATTACCAAGCGGTTATCCACATCCGTCACACCTGCGGTATCCCAGGCATCATCAGCGGCAGACCGCTTTTCAATAGCGGAATCCACTGTTCCCTCAAGTATTACCTTACCGTGCTCTACATTGATATTGATCCGTGAAGCCTCTACCCAGGGATCAAAGGCAATGCTCTCTTCAACAGCCTCTTTCAAATCTTCATCATCAGGCGGTTCGGCATCGGCCGGGGAGATACCGTATCCGTCGGACATCCTTTCACCTCCGCATAGTCTATTTAAGGTTGATTACCCTGTATCGGCATAATATAAACACATAGCGGTAAGCATGGCGGCGATCGCTGAGATTCGTTTATTGTGTAAGGTTATGGGGTAATATTTACTAAAACCGGAGGAGCTGCCATGCGAAGGGATGAGGAGATAAAGAAAAACATAGAAGCTGCTCTTAAATGGGATGCCAGAGTGGACGCAGATGAAATAGATGTGGATGTCAAAAATCGCATTGTCTATCTGGGCGGTTGCGTCAATACCTATACTGAGAAAGCGGCAGCTGTGGAACTGGCAATGAATGTAGACGAGGTAGCCAATGTGGAGGATGATATCTCTGTGGTTCCTTTTTCAGTAGAGACAGATGCCACTCTGATAGCGGATGTGGAGAGCGCCTTGCTGAGAGATGTGAGAGTTGATGCGGAGGATATAATAATCGGGGTCAGAAACGGCATCGTAACATTGAGCGGCAAGGCCGCTACCATTGATGAAAAGGCCTCGGCGGAGGAAGATGCACGCGGCGTCTTCGGCGTATCTGATGTAATCAACCGTATCGAGGTAACCCCTCCCATAATCATGTCGGATATAGAGGTTACCCAAGCGGTGATGGAGAGCCTGGGTGAAAGCGAGAACCTGCCCCAAGACCTGGATATATCTGTTCATACGAAGAATGGTAAAGTATATGTCACCGGACGTGTGCTCAATATCCAGGTGCGTCGAGCAGTGGAGAATATTGTCTGGCATACGCCGGGTGTGCGCAGCTACGTTATGGATGTGGAGGTGGAGTAATCTTGGAAGGGCGACGATAAACCACCTTGCCGGCAGCATTCCAGCGCGGGAAACGACCTGTTAAACTCATAGGAACTTCCGGCGCATCTGCGGTATTGGCGGCGCGGCTGACGATGCTGTCGTCGCCTCTGTTGTAACCGATCTTCCAGGCTGCTCCTTCCTTGACCCATACCGGACGAGCTCCTTCGGGGGCATAACCGTTCCAGGCAGCCAGATTGGAAGAGACGTCAATTTTGGACAGATTATTAAAATCCATACCGCTATACGTTGTAAGCAAGAAGGAGGTGCCGTTTGTTCTCACAATTACCGGGATATCGCCGTGCGTTAAATCATAGGCTACATCGAAATCGAGCAGATTAGCATTATCAAGCAGAGCGGCGTTGCTGAGATCATCAAGCACTGTTTCCACCGCACCGGACAGATCCACTTTCTGTATAGCACGGCTGAATTTGCCGTTATTCAGATATTCAAAGTTAAGAAAATAAATTTTGTCGCAAGCGCCGGCCTCGTAAGCCCAGGCCAGGTTGCTTCTCCCCTGTGCAGCCTGCTGTGCCCAGAGACACTTTATCTTGGTACCGAGCGGCTCATTGAGGATATCGTCGCCGTTAGCCATTACATAATATATCTGCCGCAAAGCGCTTCCAGCCACCCAAAAGGCTATTTTGTCGCCATCAGGGCTATACCGGCAGGTCAGGATAACTTTGCCGGGACCTATATCTGCTAATTCCGTTACCGCTTTGGTGCTTATATTCATCTTGCGAAGTTTGCCGCTACCGCCAAAGACTATCTCTGTGCCGTCCGGGCTGATATCGGGAAAGATGCAGGAAAAATATATCCCCGGTCCGGGATCAAGCGCTGTTTGGCTTCCCGCGTAAGGCTTCACCACTATATCGCCGCTGCTCTCAAAGGGCTGATTTATGCCGGTATCAAAGAGCCAGTTGGTATTGTTTCCGGAATTGATGGAAGCTGTGGGAATAATAAGATTCTTAGCCGTGGAATCCTGAACATTGACATAAGATACCTTGGCGACGGCGCCGGGATCTGATACATCAAGGGTGTAGGCATTGCCGGCCAAGGTGGAATTAAGCTTTACCAGGCTGTCGCTCTTGCCGGTAAGGGTCAGAGCGCCTGTTATTGTCTGGGTGGAGCCGGGAGCAAACAACAAGACCTTTCCATCGGTGGTGCATATAAGGTTCTTAAAAGTGGTGTTGCCGCTAATGCCGAGGGCAGCATCTATTCCTGCCGTTCCGCTCAGGGTAACGGTGCCGTCATGGTGATTAAACGTTCCGGTGTTGCTCCACTCCTTTGGTATATCGTTGGACATAAAAATATTCGGGCCGGCTTCAAAAACGGCCGCAGCGGCATTGCTGAAGTTGCCGGCAAGAGTAATGATCTTGTCGGCGGCATCAAAGGTTCCGATTGTATTGGATAGATCTCCCAGGATATCAATATCATCGGCCAGCAGAAGCGTACCTGCGCCGTCATGGGCAAGGTTGTAAAATGAGACGCCGCCGGAAGTCAGAGTTTGAGCGCCGGCTGATGATTTGTTAAATAGGACTGTTCCGTTACCGTGCGAAAAAGCCGCTGCACCTGCAGAATTGGTAAAATCTCCCGCAATGGAAAAGGATTTTCCGGTACCGGGGGCAAACAAGGTGGCATTATTATTGATAGCGAGGTCTTTAACAATAAGGTTTCCCGCCAAAGCATTGAGGCTGCCGTCGTTGTTGATGGTTAAAGTACCGCTGTCCGTCTTCAAAGTGGAGCTTGCACCGGTAACCGTCATTAGGCCGCCGTTGATATTTGTCATGCCGTTAACGGTCATTGTCACGGCATCACTGCCCACCCTTATGTTTCCGGCAACAAGAGTAAGGTCTGCACCAATAGAAACGTTCTGCTCATTGGTATTGAAAGTACCGTTCTCATTGGTCAGGTTGGACATAATATTCAGGGCATTACCGATAAGTTTCAAGGTGCCGGTACCGGAATGGATTATATTATAAAAGTCTTTGCCGCCGGAATCCAGGCTCTGAGGGTCTCCTGCGCTGCTGAAAGCGGCATTGAACGTAACGGTTCCGCCTGAATGATTGAAGACACCGCCGTCATTGGTGTAATTGCCGCCTATAGTGAAACCGGAAGCGGAGTCGGGGGCAGTCAATGTACCATGAGAGACAACGGTTACATTACCGCCAACGGTGACGAAAGCGGCAGATAAGTCCAGGCTGCCAAAAGAGATATCCAGATTACGAGCTACCGATAGAGGTGCGCTTATGGTATAACCTGAGCCGGAGTTATCATTGATTTTTAGATCGTAATAATCCGTAATGCCGAAGTCTTTGATAGCTATGGGGGCCGCACTCGTATCTCCGGTATATTCCCAGATACCGGAGGCAGTATCCTGTGTAAGGCCTGTTATGGTCTCGGTGCCTTTGCAACGAAGGATGCCGTTGTTGGAGAAAGCGCCGCTTATAGCAAGGTTGGCACCCTTTAAATCGAAGATAGCGCCGTCGCCTATGTCAAGATTCCCGCCAATGGTCAGTGTTCCCGGTGCTAACAATGCAAGCGTGGATCCGTTACTGATAGTCACACTTCCATTTACGGTCAGGTCTGAGATAATATCGGTTATAGCGCCGATGGAGCTTATCGTTAAGGCGCTGATCGTCACTCCGGCAGAGGGGGAAAGTTTACACCCTTTGTCTATAACGGCTCCATCGGGATAATTGCCTGCTGCAATATAGATATAGCCGCTTGCGGCAGGATCAAGCGCGCCGACAGCGTTCTGCACGGTTAACTTTGGCGTGGCCGGCGAGGCGCCGTCGTTACTATCGCTGCCGCTGGTAGAGACGTATACCTCTGAGAGCAAGGCCTCGGCCGAGGAAGCCGCCCATAAGACGATCAAGGCCAACAGCATCGATGTTACGAGATATGTCCTCTTTTTCACTAAATTCACTCTCCGGCTCGTATTTGCAACCTAACGATCTATACCTGTCAACTGTCGCTGAACGAATATCGAATTTCAAGCTTCAATCTATCTGGTTATCCAGGAGATTACTCTTACCAGCTTGGGAAGATATGGCGACAGGTTCTTGAAATTACGTACGGATTGGCAATCGTAAGTATTTGTTATATACGGCAGCCAGCTTGCTTCCCAATCAGGGATAGCGGACTCCAATGTTTTCTCGGCTAGAGTGCCTTTGAAGTCCAGCTTAAAGCCGGCGGGCGGATCTATGCCCCAAGCTCCGCTGCCGCCGTCCAGCACTGTGCTGTAGCCGCTGCCGGCATTGCCGGGTATAACAAATAGAGAATTGCTGTAAGAGATCATCATGGCCTCTACAGGCAGCCTGGACAAGGCTCCATCCACCGGTATATGGAAGAGCTGTATCTGATGGATATTATAATCGCAATTACCTGCTTTATAGGAGAGTTCCACTTCCTTAACGCTGTTCAGATTTGTTATCGATTTATAGCCACGGGAGACTCCGCCGTTCAGATTATCCGAAAAAATACTCTCAGTGCCGTCATGCCTGATAACCTTGATCTGTACCTCGGCTGTCGCTGGCGCAGCACCACCGGTGGATCTATCTATCACCAATCTTGAATTGGATGTAGAGCTTGAGGAGAGCAGCTTGAAAGTCACACTCTGGTCGGCAGCATTCAGCTGCCACCGGTCGGATTGAATTATCGCGAGAGGATCGGGAGCGGAGGCTGCTTCATCAAAGCTGGTGAGCTCCTTGCCGTCGGTTACCCGCCCGTAATAGTAGAACATCTGCGTAGTATTAACGGTAATATAATTACGGGCTATCAGAGCGGGATAGACCGTATGCCCGCCTGCTGGCGGGGCGGATATCCCCTTGTCAAGATATATACACCTGTTGGAAACGACGGTAACGGGCTTCGTTACATAGCCGCGAATACGAACATCGCCGTTGATGTATATAACGGCCGGAGCAAACTTATTAACATCATCCAGCAGCATGTTTTTCAAATTGTTAGGATCGGCAACGGCGCCCTTGATCTTGTATTCGTTGGTTCCGGCGGCAAAACTGCTGCCGGCGGAGAACCTTTCCTGGACAGTAACCCTATCGCCGTTAAAGATAAGCTCCACCGCCGGCGGGTTGAAGACAGGGACTTTATCACCGTCGGGGTCATCGGTATCGTGTTTCTCCCAATTATCGCTGACGGCGGGAAAGCCTGTCCAGAGAGCGGGTAAACCGTCGATGCTAACAGGCGTAGGCCAGCTGTCAGAGGTATCAGCGGAATTGTTGATCCAGAGGCCTCTCTTTTCCGCCAAAACTGCATATAGAATAAAATCTCCGTCATCGAACCATGCCGTGCGGCCGATAGCGTTATATTGGTTGCCGTCGTAGATATAGTAAGGCATATGCGCCATATCAAAGAAGCTTAACCCGTTATAGCAATAAGAATTGTCTGCATAATATGCGGAATCACCATTGGCACTCCCTGTCTGCAACGTCGAAAAACCTTCGATAGCCGTGTTTACCACAGGCGGATTCTTCAATTTACCGGTACACTCAAAACGACAAACTCGGTTTATTCTCGCATCAAGATAGTATGGAATGCTTACATCCCAGGTAGCATTGCCCAGCACATATATGGGTGCAGGCTGAATATCCAGAGCATTGGAGCCGGAACCGTAAAGGCCGCTGTTAATTAAAGCTGCGTTATTCTTAAAAAGGGTATCGCTACCGATAAAGCGCATATACTCATTGTAAACTGGAGCTACCGCTACAATCGCCTCTATGGTCTTGCTGATGTTGAGAACGCCTTCCGGCGTGCCGGTAGAGATAATCTTAACGTAGGCCGGATGTGCACAGACGCTGCCACTGGCATCGGTATATTTACAAAGATTATAAGCGGCATCGTATTCCTGTGGTGTGCTGCCCGGACGGGTATCGAGAAGTCCTTCGCTGGAAGGATCATTCTTGTATTTCTTTGGGCAATAAGGATTGATTATCCTTATTTTAAAGGAGCCGCCATCTATATTGATTGTTTCATCACCGGGTACGACGGGAGCGGCATCGTTATCCGGCTTCTTCCAATCGCAGGGAAAAAAACGTCCTTTATCCGGATCAGCCGCCTCCGGTATATATCCGCTTCGCAATTGGAATAGGGCATAATCCACACCGGCTTCAGCCAGGCGCTGAGCTGTGCTACGGTTGATGCCGCTGCCGGCCATAGTGAGGTTACGAATAACTAAAGTAGCAAAATATTGCGACATAAGCAGCAGAACAATGAGCACTAATATGGCAATTATCAGTGCCTGACCGCTCTTTGAACCTGCCTTTAACCGCATTGCCGGGGACACCTCTTTTCAGTAATCAAAAGTCGGGAACCGGGATATCCAAGCCGGCTCCTCAAGCAATCATCCGCTTGTTTCCTCTGCCTGCCTGATTTCTGTCTATCCCTGCTCAGGTTAACTATATTATATATCAATTTCCCGGCTTCTGGAAGGCATCTTCGATATGCCTGTCCACTCTGTATTCTCCTCCATCAGGCACAACCTCGATGATATCGAAACGACACGGAACCTTTACCTTTTTCCAGGCGACATAGGCCTCGGCAGTTCTGATAATACGTGCCTGCTGCTGAGGCGTCACTCTTTCACATGGCCGGCTTTCATCTATACCGGAGCGCATCTTGACCTCGACAAAGGCCAGAAAATTCTCTTTACCGGCAATTATATCTATTTCACCTGTTTTTAACCTATAATTTCTCTCTTTGATGAAATATCCCCTCTTTTTCAAAAAATCACACGCTCTCTGTTCTGCCAGCACACCCGGGCTAATAACGTTGTCTTTTTCCTTCCCCATGCTGCTGACAGGGGCAAAGCTGTATCGGTGAATGGGACAGGGACCAAGCTGCTTCAAAGCTTGAATATGTTCTGCTGTACCGTAACCCTTATGTGAGGCAAAACCGTATCCGGGATAAATCTCATCGTACCTGCGCATGATCTCGTCACGATAGACTTTGGCAGCTATAGAAGCGGCAGCTATGCTGGCGCTCTTGCTGTCTCCGTTGACAATGCATCTTACCTCTATACCGGGAAATTGCGGTGCTTTGTTGCCATCTACCAGAACGATGGCAGGAACAGGGGATAACCGCCGCAGGGCTCGCTGCATAGCTGTCATGGTGGCCTGCAGAATATTGAAACGATCTATTTCGGCCGGGGAAACCATACCTATCCCTACAACAGCCCCGATCTCCTTAAGTCCGGCAGCCAGCGCTTCGCGGCGTCGCGGCGTCAAGCGCTTGGAATCATTAAGCCCCTCCAACGGAGGGGCTTCTTCGGGCAGAATAACAGCGGCGGCAACTACGGGACCGGCCAGAGGACCTCGTCCGGCTTCATCAATTCCAGCCAGTGGCGATACGAGACGACAATCTTCGTCAAAGGAATAGAGTTGCTCCGTAAATATGCTCTTCGAAGGCGCCGCCGGTCGCTGATCGTCAGTTATCTCTTTTCGGATTCCCATGCTCGCTTCGCCTACAGCGCTCTTGAAGCATAATTCTTAATTGCAGGTGAGCCGACAAACATATCCCTGCCTCATCACTAAATATTACTTTTATCTTATGGCACGCATCTTGAGCATAGGCCAATATACTACCAGAGCTTTGCCCAGCAGATTAGCCCTGGGCAAGGTTCCCCATTCATGGCTGTCATTAGAGTTGTTCCGGTTATCGCCCATCACAAAGAGGTTCCCCGGCGGAACTTCCACCGGACCGAAATCATAATAAATGCGTTCCTTTATATATTCTTCGGTAATGGGCTTGCCATTACGGTGAAGCTTCCCTTCGGAAACGGAGATAACATCTCCCGGCAAGCCTACCACCCGCTTGATAAAATCACGGCTGGTATCGCCGGGGAACTTAAAGACTACAACATCACCGTAAACAGGCTGCCTGAAGTGGTAAATAAACTTGCTTACCAGTATGCGATCGCCCACGTTAAGCGTCGGCTCCATCGACCCTGATGGGATATAAAACGCCTGAACGATAAAGGCCCTTATAATCAAAGCAAGAATAACGGCGATAACCAAAGATTCGGCTGTCTCTTTGATCTCCGCTTTGAGACGTTCGCTCATTAAGATCTTTTCTCCTTGATACGAGCGGATTTTCCGGCTCGTTCACGTAAATAATAAAGCTTGGCTCTTCTGACATCACCGCGGCGCAAAACATCTATTCTATCCACGCGGGGTGAATTAACCAGAAAAGTTCTTTCCACACCTACACCATTACTTATGCGCCGGACAGTAAAGTTAGCATTGATGCCGCCGTTACGCTTACGGATGACTACGCCTTCATAAGACTGCACTCTTTCACTTCCGGCTTCAACGATCTTTACATACACCTTGACGGTATCTCCAACATTGAATTCCGGCACATTCTCTTTGATAAACTCCTGCTCTATAACCTTTATCTGGCCCATAGTATCCCCCACATTTCTAATGCGGAATGCGGACTGTGTCTTTCCAAACCACACACTCCTGCATTCAGGTCATTTCTTCTCTTTCCGGTCAATGCGGGCTTCCGAACCCATCATCCTGCATTGTGTAATCCCGGATTTATAACAGAGCGCTGCATATTCATTATTAACTCTATGCACTTATTAAAAAACAAGCAAGCAAGATTATATCATAATGGTCAACGGGTTACAACCGCGCTGAAGGCCGATTATTTGAGTTAAACAGATATATCTCGTTTCTTAATAAGCTTACACATCATGCTTTTATCCTCATCAGCAAGATCGGCCTTCAGCAGTAATTCCGGTCTTCGCTGCAAGGTGCGACGCAGCATTTCGCGGCGGCGCCAGCGTTCAATCCGATTATGATTGCCGGAGAGGAGAACCTCCGGCACACCGAGTCCTCGATACTCTGCCGGGCGCGTATAGTGCGGATACTCCAGCAAACCGGCATAATGCGATTCCTCTTTATGGGCTTCAATTGCTCCCAGAACACCGGGGAGCAACCTGGAAACGGCCTCCACTATAGCCATAGCGGCTACCTCGCCACCCATAAGGACATAATCACCCAGCGATATCTCTTCATCGGCCAATGCCGTTCGCACCCTTTCATCGACACCCTCGTAATGTCCGCAAAGAATGAGCAATCCTTCCATGGTTGCCAATTCCTCTGCTCGCTTCTGATTTAAGGTCTTCCCCTGCGGGGTAACCATAATAGTGTGCGGTTTGTATCCGCGCAGGGCGGTTATTGCAGCTACAGCTTCAAAAAAAGGCGGGGCCTTCATTATCATGCCGGCGCCTCCGCCATAAGGAGCATCATCAACCGTCCTGTGTCTGTCGCTGGTATAATCGCGAAGATCGTGCGCTTCAACGACCAATATGCCTCTTTCTCGCGCCCTTTTTATAAGGCTCTCCGATAGGTGGCTCTCAATTATGCCGGGAAAGATTGTAACTATATCCAGCGTATAGCTGCGTCCTTCGGGCGCAGCCGCCGGCTTTTGATTATCGGTTGCCGGTTTCGGACTTTCCATACAAACCTCCGGGCTCGATACTCTTGATATTTACTCCAGCATACCATCCAGCGGATCGATCACCATACGCCGCCGCTCTATATCTATCTCCTTGACTACATCATGAATAGCGGGAATAAGGTGCCGTCCTACAACATAAACATCATTAGCGCCTGTTTTTATGACTTCATCGATCTCGCCCAGAAAAGCACCGAAAAGAGTGTAAACCTTCAATCCGATTATATCATCTATCAGGTATTCGCCCTCAACCAGCGGCGTCAACAGATCCTGCGGAACCATGACGTGTCTGCCGCAAAGCAGCTCCGCATCATTTCTGGTATTACACCCCTTAAGCTTAAGTATCAGATATCCCTTGTGCGGCCTGGCGTTTTCAACCTTATATAATCCGTCTCTATCCGGTGCGTGCAGGTCTGCCAACCGGATCTCCACACCCTGTAGCGGCTGAAGATCCATTTGCGGGCTAAACTTGACCTCTCCGGTTATTCCGTGTGCGCCTGTAATAACGCCGGCTTCTACCATCTCAAGGGTCAAGATATGATCTCCATTGAAACCTTTTTACCATCCTTGGTGGCTGCAGCCTTAAGGATAGTTCTCAAAGCATTGGCTATCTTGCCCTGCTTGCCGATAACCTTACCCATATCATCAGAAGCAACTCTAACTTCAAAGATAATGGTTTTCTCGCCTTCTACCGGCTGGACTTCAACCTCATCGGGATAATCCACTAAAGATTTAATCAGATACTCCAGCAATTCCTTCATATAAGCACACTCCCCTGAAACGGCTGCCCGGGCAATCGCTGAGGCTTCAAATTCCCTTGCATGCCCGGTTACCCGTTATTTGCTTTATGTCGAGCAATTAATAAGAACCCAGGCCACTGCTACCTGCATAAAGGCTGAAACCTCAGGCCTCAGCTGGCTCCGGGATTTCAACCCCGGCAGACTCATCGATCGTAGTTGCAGGCATTATGCCCTTCTGTTTCAGAAGCGAAACTACGGAATCCGATGGAGATGCTCCCGTTGCCAGCCAGTGATTCAGCCTTTCCTCATTGATATTAATCTCGGCAGGATCGGTCAACGGGTTGTAATACCCCAGGATCTCTATAAAACGCCCGTCACGCGGGGACCTCTTATCGCATACGACCACACGGTAAAACGCCTGCTTCTTGGCACCCATCCTTTTCAATCTAATTCTAGTCGCCACTTTGTTACTTCCTCCTCTTTATTGTTTATGCCTTGCTTGTCTGTTATCTTAATTCATTTCTTCTCTTAAAATGGGAACTTCGGCATCAGGCCGTGCGCTCCCTTATGTTCCATGTCCGACAGCTGTTTCATCATCTTCTTTGCCTGTTCAAATTGTTTCAGCAGGCTGTTGACCTCCTGAACAGTACATCCGCTTCCGCCGGCTATCCTGCGTCTGCGGCTGCCATCGATAACCTGAGGATTGCCTCGCTCCTCTCTTGTCATGGAGCCGATCATAGCCTCCACCCGGGCCATCTGACGCTCATCTATATTGATGCCGCCCTTATCTTTCATACGCTCAAAGCCGGGCACCATAGCCAAGAGCTGATCCAACGGCCCCATCTTGCGCATCCGACGCATCTGCTGAGCAAAATCCTCAAAGTTGAAGCTGTTGGTCTTCAGCTTCTTTTCCAATGTCTCAGCCTCGGCTATATCCACCGCGGCCTGGGCTCTCTCTATCAGAGTCAGAACGTCTCCCATGCCCAGGATTCTGGAAGCAATACGCTGAGGATGAAATTTCTCCAGAGCATCCAGCTTCTCCCCGATGCCGATAAACTTTATCGGCAGGCCGGTGACCGCTCTTATGGATAATGCTGCTCCGCCGCGGGTGTCACTGTCAAAACGGCTCATAATATAACCGGTAAGCCTGACATGACTGCCGAATTCCTGAGCCACATTGACGGCTTCCTGGCCCATAGCGGCATCCAAAACCAGCAGAATCTCCTGCGGCCGGGATATCTCTTCCAGCCGATGAATCTCCTCCATCATATCTTCATCAATATGTAAACGGCCGGCTGTATCTATAATGACCGTATCCAGCGATTGCTGCCCTGCATGCGTCAGGGCACCCCGCACTATGTCCTCAGGACGGCTGTCTCCCATGCTGAAAACAGGCGTTCCGATACTCTCTCCAAGCACCTGCAACTGCTTGACGGCGGCAGGCCTGTATATATCGGCCGCCACCAGCAAGGGATGTCTGCCTTCACGATTCAACAGACCGGCCAGCTTGGCTGCTGTGGTCGTCTTGCCGGAACCCTGAAGTCCCACCAGCATGATTACCGTCATGCCTGTGGATGAGCGGGCAAGCTTATCTGCATCGTCGCCCATGATGTGCATCAATTCGTCATGGACGATTTTAACCACGTGCTGGCCGGGCGTCAGGCTATGGAGTATATCTTCCCCCACCGCCTTATCCTGTACAGCCGCAATGAAATCCTTGACGACCTTGAAGTTTACATCAGCCTCAAGTAAAACCAGCTTTATTTCCCGCAGTGCCTCTTTGACATCGCTTTCGCTCAGCCGGCCCCGGCTCCGCAATTTATCAAAAACATCCTGCAGCTTACGCGACAGGTTATCGAGCACTCAAATCACCGCTCCTTTATCAATACGCTTTAGTATATCGACGCTTATCTTTTTTGTCAATTTCACCAGTGAACCAACTGTGTCCGACCGGCTTCATAACCTTATCCTTTTATGCCGGCAAGTTCACGAGCAAAGATATCGGGATCAAAAGGCACGATATCCTCGATTTTTTCACCTGTGCCCAGAAACTTTACCGGCAATTTTAGTTCCGATACTATAGATAATATGGCTCCGCCCTTGGCCGTACCATCTGCTTTGTTCAACATAAAGCCTGTTACATTCACGGCTTCTTTGAATAATCTGGCCTGGTTGACGGAGTTCTGTCCCGTAGTGGCGTCCAGCGCCAGCAAAACCTCTGAAGGCCCTTCAGGTACAACTTTAAGGATGATACGGGATATTTTCTTCAGTTCCTCCATCAGATTGGCCTTGTTATGCAGACGGCCTGCCGTGTCTATCAAGACTGTATCAGCGCCTCTGGCACGAGCAGCGTTGAGGGCATCAAAGACTACGGCAGCCGGATCGGCGCCTTCCTGATGCTTGACCAGCTCCACACCGACTCTATTACACCATACCGCCAGCTGGTCAACGGCTGCTGCTCTGAAAGTATCTGCAGCTGCCACCAAAACACGAAGCCCTCTCTTTTTGAGCAAGGCTGCCAGCTTAGCTGTGGTAGTGGTCTTGCCGCTGCCGTTCACACCGGTAATGAGTATGACTGACGGATTGCCGCTTAATTGCAACCCGATTTCACCATCTATACTGTGCAGCAGGCGTGAAATATTATCGGCCAGTAAAGCACGAACCTCATCAACATATTTAAACCCGCTGCGGCTGTTGACTTCCCTGAGCGGATCCACCAGCGACATTGCCGTTTCCAGGCTGATATCGGATTGAATGAGAAGCTCTTCCAATTCATCAAGCATCTCTTCATCCACGCTGACGCGGCCATTGAAAAGGTTATCTATTTTTTTTACTAACGTTTTAAACATTTTCTCTCTCCGGCTCTTCGGCGGCATTCCTGCAGACCGTTTCGCCTTTATGTTCTTTTCGTTTTCCCAAACGGCTAGCCGGCTATAGATCGTTCACCTCATCAACCATTTTAACCGACACTATACGGGAAACGCCGGGTTCGGACATAGTTACTCCGTAGAGTGTCTGAGCCGTTTCCATGGTTCCTTTATTATGCGTTATTATCAGGAACTGTGTCCGGCCGGCAAATTCACGCAACACCTCGCCAAAGCGCTCCACGTTGGACTCATCCAGCGCTGCCTCTACCTCATCCAGCACGCAGAATGGGCTGGGCTTAACCTCCAGAACGGCAAAAAAGAGAGCCAGCACTGTCAATGTCCGCTCCCCACCTGAAAGGAGGGTCAGACTCTGCATCTTCTTTCCCGGCGGTTTGGCGACAATTTCAATACCGGAATTAAGCGGATCGCTCTCATCCTTTAAATATATATCGGCTTCGCCGCCGCCGAAAAGTCTTACAAAAAGCCGCTGAAAGGCTCGGGATATCTCGGCAAAGGTAGAAGAGAACCTGGACAGAGATACCCGATCAATCTCATCGATGGCCTCCAGCAAAGTCTCCCGTGCTTTGACGAGATCATCCCGCTGCGCGATCAGCAGGTCATATCGTTCTTTAAGGTCCGTGAGCTCCTGACGTGCTTTGAGATTGACTGCGCCGGCATTTTCGATCACGAATCGCAGTTCCTCTACCTCCCCGGCCAGGGCTGTTTCGCTTTCAACTGTATGCGCTATTTCCCGCCCTTCATTATACCCAATACGATATTCCTCGCGCAATCTCTGGCAAAGGGCATCACGATCGGCTTCCAGGCGCGCTGCCTGCAGCTGCAGCCTATGCTCTTTGGACTGCAGGTCGGAGATTGCCTGCCTGGCGGTACGCACACCATCCTCCATGCTTGCGCATTCAGCTTGCAAGCGCTGTCTGGCTGCTTTGCAGGCCGCTAAATCGGTTTGCAGTGCGTCCCGCCTTGCAGAAGCATCTCTGCGTGATTTTTCCAAAATTTCCGCGCCGGCGACGAGCCTTTGAAGATCGGCTTTCGCAGTGGCAATACGATCGGCTGCTTCTGTTGTAAATTTACTATTTTGCGCCAGTCCCTTCTCCAGTTCCTCCAGCCGGCCAAGCAGTGTCTGCTCTCTATGCTTCAGCGAGCCTATCTCCATGCGCCGGGCGGTAGCGGCTTCCTGCAGCTCTCGCTCTTTTGAAGCCAGTTCATCTTCACGCGCAAGATAGCCCTGCAGGGCAGCATCGGCATCGATTGAACCATCCTGAATCTGGCGCAGTTCATCTTTTATTAAAATGATCTCCTCAGAGATGCTCTCCAATTCATTTTTGCCGCTCTCCACAGCGAGCAATGCCTTACGTATTTCATTTTCCAAAGCCTCCTTGCACCAGAGAGCCTGATTAAGCTCCTCCCGCAGGGCTGCCAACCGCCTATTCATATCGGCAAGAGTACTTTCGCTATTTTTAATATCCTCCTGCAGAGCGGCAGCTGTTGCGGATACTATCCTGCGCTGATAGGACAATTCCTTCTCGGCTTTATCCAGACCCTTCAAAGCGGCAGCGGCTTCCGCCAGCTCACGCTCCCGCGCCAAAAAATTATGCCGCCGAGCGCTGCTTCCACCGGTTATGGTTCCTCCGGGGCTGATTGATTCACCCTCCAGAGTAACAATACGTATATCTCTGTCGCTCCTGGCCAGTTCCACGGCAGAATCCAAATCCGGCATAACGATAATATGTCCAAGCAGGAGCTCCAGCACCTCTTTATATTCCGGCGCATATTGCACCAGATCGGCTGCCCGGCCGACAACGCCCGGCTTATCTGCATACTGTCTGAACCTGGCTCTGTCCGGCGCTTTTATCATATCAAGCGGCATAAAGGTAGCCCTGCCGCCTTTATGCTGCTTGAGCCTGGCAATCATCTCTTTGGCCGTGAGCTCGTCACGGGTAATGATATTCTGTATGGCCGAACCCAGGGCTGTTTCAATAGCGACCTCATACTTTCCGGAGACGTTGATAATATCGGCCACCGTGCCGATAACCTGCGTTGCCTGGCCGGCACGCATCCAACCGATAACGCTCTTTACGCCCTGATGATAACCTTCCAGGTTCTTTTCCATCTCTTGTAGAAGATCGTAGCGAGATTGCAATGAGGCCGTCTGGCGTTGCATTTGCGAAGCCTCTTCTGCCTGCGCAACCGATTTAGCCTCCAATTCGGCTGCTTGCTGCATGAGGCTCTTTAGCTCCTCTGCACTGCCATCCCGCTGCGCAATTAATGCACTCTGCTTTGCCTCCAGTGCGGCAATCCCGGCCTGCTGTTGTTCGTAAGCTGCTTGATGTTTCTGTCTCTCCTGTTCAGATCGCTGCAAGCTTTCAGAGAGTGCTTGATGCTGTTTCTCCCGCTCTTCCAATAAGCTGCGCCTGCCGGCCATATCGGCCACCGCACCAAGATTATTTCGCCGCATATCCTCTATCCTGGAACGATAGCTCTCCAACTGCTCGGCTATGGCCTTGCGCCTATTTATGGCCGCCTCTTCCTCTGCAGCAGCTTCTGTGATCTTTTTTTTCAATTCGGTCAGTTCTTCTCGGGAGGAAGCACTCTCACGCCGGGCCTGACGGCACCATTCATCCGCTTCGGCGGATCTTGTTTCAAAATCCACAAGGTATCGTTTGAGGTTGCTTATCTTCTCCTCATTAAGCCTGTATTCGCTGTCAAATCTATCTGCTTCCGATGCGGCCTGCTGCAGGGCGGTACGCAAACCGTCGGCTCTATCATCCTCAGTTGCCTGCCTTATCCTGGCGGTGGCCAGTTCGGTTTCAAGCGTCTTCATTTGTCCTTCATGCAGGCTTAGCTCAATAGTAATAGTGCCTGTCTGTTCGGCAATCTTCTCCAGACGAACAATAAATTTTGTTATACGATGAATAAATAGATCCAACTGAGCGGATTGCAGTCGCTGAGCAGCTGCTTTATATTCCTCGGCTCTGGCGGCATCCTCCTCCAGCGGTTCTATCTGACGCTCTATTTCCAGTGCGATATCGTTAAGCCTGATAAGATTGGTCTGGGTGGCATCCAGCTTGCGCAATGCCTCACGCTTACGATATTTGTATTTCTGTATTCCGGCGGCTTCCTCGAATATAGAGCGCCGCTCTTCCGGTTTGTTGCTGAGGATTGCATCTACCTCTCCCTGTGTAATAAAGGCATAGGCCTCTTTCCCCAGGCCGGTATCCAGTAACAGATCGCTGATATCCTTTAAACGACAGAGAGTTTTATTGAGCAGATATTCGCTGTCTCCTGAACGATAAAGGCGCCTTGTTATGCTGACCTCATCGTATTCCAGCGGAAGCTGTGAATCGGAATTGTCAAAAACGAGCGTCACCTCGGCTAAATTCAGGGGACGCCGCCCGGCACTGCCGGCAAAGATAACATCCTCCATGCGGCTGCCTCGCAGCTGCCTGGGGTTCTGCTCCCCCATTACCCAAGCTATAGCATCCGATATATTGCTCTTTCCGCAGCCGTTTGGTCCCACTATGGCAGTGACACCGGGATCAAATTCAAGTTCCGTTTTATCTGCAAAAGTCTTGAAGGCATAGAGATCGATTTTTTTTAGATACAACGTTAATTCACACTCACGTCTGCTGTTTAGGCCCCGGGTGTTGGGGTCAGGAGTTTATATTTAGCATTCAGCCTAAACAACCAAAAACTATCTTAACTTTTCCAGGGCATTTTTAGCTGCATCCTGCTCAGCAGCCTTCTTGCTCTTACCCTTGCCGGCACCCAACAGCTCTTTATCTGCATAAACAGCGGCAACGAAGCTCTTGTCATGCTCCGGCCCGTATGCGGAAAGAATTGCGTAGGTGGGCGTTATACGCCTGTGCTCTTGAATAATCTCCTGAAGAACCGTCTTGAAATCTCTGTAGTCATCGCTGGTAACGGCTAAAGTGATTCGTCGGCGTATAAAGGGGCAGGCCAGGCCGGCAGCCGCCTCAAGCCCTCCATCGATATAAAGTGCCGCTATCAGTGCTTCAAATGTATCTGCCAATAGCGCGGGCCTGTAATTGCCGCCCATGCTCCATTCACTGCGCCCCAACAGAATATAATCGCCCAACGCCAGCTCTTCGGCATAAGAAGCCAACGCAGGTTCGCTGACGACATACGATTTTATCTTGGCCATATCGCCTTCACTTAAGTCAGGATGCTCTCCGTAAAGGATATTGCAGGCTAGAAAGCCAAGAATTGAATCTCCAAGAAACTCAAGCCGCTCATTATCACCCGGGCAATCGGCATGTTCTCTGGCATACGAAGAATGAGTAATGGCCCGTTCGAGCAGGCCATTATCCTTAAAGTTATATTTTATTCTTTCTTCCAATTGCTCAAGCCGGTTGTCAGGCACGGCTATCAGTCCTCATATCGTTTAAAAATCAAAGATGCGTTATGCCCGCCAAAGCCAAAGGAATTTGACATAGCCATATCCACTTTGGCCGATCTGGGTTCGTTAGGCACATAATCCAGTGTACACTCGGGATCCGGATTTTCATAGTTAATGGTTGGCGGGATTATGCCTTCCATAATCGTTTTGATGCAAGCTATGGCTTCAACAGCGCCTGCCGCGCCCAGCATATGCCCTGTACATGACTTGGTCGAGCTTACGGCGACACTCTTGGCAGCAGCACCGAAAACTGTGGCAATAGCAGCGCTCTCCAGCCGGTCATTGAGTTCGGTCGAAGTTCCGTGGGCATTGATATAATCAATCTGCCGGGGCTCCAGCCCTGCCTTTTTTAGGGCTCGCAGCATAACATGACAGGCTCCGGCGCCCTGCGGATCCGGCGCGGTTATATGGTAAGCGTCACCGGTGCTGCCGTAGCCGATAATCTCTGCTAAAATAACGGCGCCCCTGGCCTGTGCGCTCTCCATCTCTTCAAGTATAAGCACTCCGGCTCCTTCACCGATAAGGAATCCGTCTCTCGCAATATCAAAAGGCCTGCTGGCATGCTGCGGATCGTCGTTTCTACAGGTCAGGGCCTTCATAGAACAGAAACCGGCCACAGCCATCGGCGTAACAGCAGCTTCACATCCGCCGGCAATCATGGCGGCGGCATCGCCGCGCCTGATAATTTCAAAGGCTTCGCCAATGGAATTGGTTCCGGTAGCACATGCAGTGGTTATCGAAATATTAGGCCCCTTAGCGCCAAAGGCTATGGAAAGCTGCCCGGAAGCCATATCGCTTATCATCATGGGCACAAAGAAGGGACTTACCCTGCCAGGCCCTTTTAATATCAGATTAGCGTGCTGCTCTTCCCAGGTGCCTATGCCACCGATACCTGAGCCGACAATGACACCTGTATCGGCGGCATTATTTGAATCGATAACCAAGCCCGATTCTTCAAGCGCCATGCGAGCAGCTGCCATGCCTAATTGCACAAAGCGATCCATACGCTTGGCTTCCTTGCGCTCTATGCCGTGATCAAGCGGATCAAACCCCTTCACTTCGGCTGCAATGCGGCAATTGAAACCAGCAGCATCAAAAAGGGTAATGCACCCCGCACCGGAAACACCATCGAGCAATGCTCGCCAGTAATTCTCAACACCTATGCCTACGGGGGTCACCGCTCCCATACCGGTTACAACAACCCTTTTCAAATCAAGATCTCTCCTTAATCAGCTATTGTCAGCTCTTTTTCTCCTGGATATACTTCATGGCTTCCCCGACAGTGCCGATCTTCTCTGCATCCTCATCCGGTATCTCCAGATCGAATTCCTCTTCAAGGGCCATTACCAGTTCCACTACGTCTAAAGAATCAGCGCCGAGGTCATCCGTAAAGGATGCATTCTCCGTAACCTCGGCTTCATCAACACCCAGTTGATCTACCACTATTTTTTTAACCTGATCAAAAATCCCCATTGTAATTACCTCCTAATAAATCTACATATAATGAAAAGTGCCGTACAACCGGATCATCCGAATTACGGCACCATGCATTATCAATACATGACCATTCCGCCATCCACTGGAATAACTTGACCTGTAACATATGATGCCGTATCTCCGGCCAGGAAAAGGGCTACTCCGGCGACATCTTCAGGGCTGCCCATCCTGCCAAGGGGCACTTGCTTAAGCATTGCCGCCCTGACATCTTCCGGCAAAACGGCCGTCATCTCGGTTTCTATAAAGCCCGGAGCCAGAGCATTAACGGTTATACCTCTGGCCGCCATCTCTCTGGCAGCCGTCTTGGTCAACCCTATAAGGCCGGCCTTGGAAGCGCCATAATTGGCCTGTCCCACATTACCCATAAGACCTATAACGGAAGCAATATTGATTATTCTGCCGCTACGCTGCTTAAACATCGGGCGCGATACAGCCTTGATGCAATTAAAGGAGCCCTTGAGATTGACGGTAAGGACGGCATCCCAATCCTCCTCTTTCATGCGCATTATCAGGCTGTCCCTGGTAATTCCGGCATTGTTGACGAGAATATCCACACGCCCGAAGCGCTCCACCACGGCGGAAACCATCTCTTCCGCTTCAGCGGCATGCGCTATATTGGCCTGCAATGCCATTGTCTGAACAGCATAGGCCTCCTTTATAGACCCTGCCGTCTCTTCAGCCAATTCCAAATTGATATCGTTGATGACGATATCGGCGCCTTCTCGGGCCATAATCTCGGCAATAGCCCGACCTATCCCTCTGGCCGAGCCGGTTACAATCGCTACCTTGTCTTTTAGCATAATACCCATTTTATCCACCTGCCTTTAAAAAGTCAAGCACGCTCGCGAGCCCTGTCGCATCATCGGTAAAAGCAGTATTTACGCCTTTCTCGATGCGTTTCATCAACCCCGTCAACACCTTTCCGGGGCCTACTTCCACAAAAACGGTCACACCCTGCTGCAGGAGGTGCCGCATGCTCTCTTCCCATCTAACCGGACCGGCTATCTGTTTCACCAGAGCAGCTTTCAAATCCTTCTTATCAATACGAGCAATGGCTTCAGCATTGGTCACCACCGGAATAGCTGCATTATCAAGAGGCGACAGCAGCTTCTCCAGTTCAGCAGCTGCCGGGGCCATAAACGGCGTATGAAAGGCTCCGCTGACCTCCAAAGGCATGATACGCCTGGCTCCCATACCGGCAGCCAGCTTTACAGCACTCTCTATCCCCTGTTGCCGGCCACTGATAACTATCTGTCCCGGGGCATTGAAATTAGCCGGATAAACTTCACCCTGCTCTGTGCAAAGACGGCAGAGTTCCGTCACCGCCTCCGCTTCCAGGCCGATAACGGCAGCCATGCCTCCCGGTGCGTAGCCGCCGGCAGCAAGCATCAGCTCTCCGCGGCGCCGCACCAGCCTCAGGCCATCTTCAAAGGAGAGGGCTTCACTATAGGCTAAGGCCGAATACTCTCCCAGGCTATGCCCGGCAACTATATCCGCCTTGGCCCCTGCCTGTTTTAAAAGATATGACAGCGCCATGCTGTGCGTATAGATTGCCGGCTGAGCATTATCCGTCCTGGTCAGCAGATCGGAGGGACCGTTGAATGATAAATCGGCAAGATCGAAACCCAGCGTTGAGGATGCTCTGTCGTATAGCTCTCTAACCTCGGGGAAGCTATGGTAAAGGTCCTTCCCCATACCTGCATATTGTGATCCCTGTCCGGGAAAAAGAAAGGCAGTTTTCACCGGTTTACTCCTTCCAGCGCAGGGCTACGGCTCCCCAGGTCAGTCCTGCTCCAAAGCCTACCATAATAATTATACTCCCGGGGGCTACCCTACCACTGTCAACGGCTTCTTTCAATGCCAGAGGAATTGATGCCGCCGAGGTATTGCCATACCGCTGTACGTTGATAAAGACTTTCTCCTGCGATAATCCCAACCGCCTTGCAGCTGCATCTATAATACGAATATTGGCCTGGTGCGGTATTAAACAATCGATATCATTTGTTGTCAAACCGGCTTCCTCTACAACTGTAAGAGCTGCTTCGCCCATTATTCTAACAGCAAATTTGAATACCTCGTTGCCTTCCATCTTTATAAAATGATCTCTTCCGGCTACCGTATCGGCAGAAGCCGGCAACTTGGAACCGCCGGCAGGTATTTTGAGATATTCCCCGCCGCTGCCAACGGCTCCCAGCTTAAAGGAGAGAAGGCCGTAGCCTGAAGGCACTCGCTGCAACAGGGCTGCTCCTGCACCATCGCCGAAGAGCACGCAGGTGCTTCTATCCTCCCAATCGGTAACTTTGGAAAGTGCATCGGCGCCTATTACCAGAACATTGCGATAAGCACCTGAAATAATAAATTGCGAACCTACGGTAAGAGCATAGATAAAGCCGGAGCATCCAGCCTCTAAATCGAAAGCAGAGGCATTGACCGCCCCCAGCCTATCCTGAACCAAACAGGCTGTGGCGGGAAAGGGCATATCCGGCGTCACAGAGGCCACAATTATCATATCTACATCCGCGGCATCAACAGCGGCATTCTTCAAAGCCATGGCGGCCGCCTCTACCGCCATATCCGAAGTGGACATATTCTCGCTGCAGATATGCCGCTCAGATATGCCTGTCCGTGTCCTTATCCATTCATCGGAGGTATCAACCATTCTCTCCAGATCGCTATTGGTCAGTACCTTCTCGGGCACATAGCTTCCTATACCGGCTATACCTGCATTCCACATATTATAAAACCTCTTCTTTAGTAAGGTCAGGAGCTTTGTGATGATGTTCTTCTCGCTCTTCTTCTGACCCTTTAGACTCTTCAGGCTCGGGATTTTTTCCAACGACCCGGCTGATACGTCCTACTACGTCCTGTGCGGCGGCATCGCGGGCTACCCGTAACGCATTTTTAATAGCTTTGGCGTCCGACCTGCCGTGGGCAATGACACAGACACCATTTATTCCTAACAATAGCGCTCCACCATATTCTTTATAATCCACTTTACGTTTGAACGCATTGATGGGAGGAAGAAAGAAGGGCGCTCCCAACAATGCCAGAGGCCTGTGCTTGAACTCATTCCGTATGGAAGAGACAATAAAATCCGCCATTCCTTCCGCCACTTTAAGGACCACATTACCGGCGAATCCATCGCAAATAACCACATCAGTCTGGCCGGTAAATATTTCATTTCCTTCTATATTACCGATAAAATTAAGATCGCTCTTATTCAGAAGATCATAGGTGGCTACGGTAAGATCATCGCCTTTCCCCTCTTCACCGCCTATATTCAACAGGCCGACCCGGGGTCTCTCTTTGCCGGTTACGGCTCTGGAAAAAATATCGCCCATGATAGCAAATTTCAGCAATTGCTCGGGCTTACAGTTAACATTTGCACCTGCATCCAGCAGCAGCACCTTCCCGCTGCGACTGGGGATATAAGAGCATATAGGCGGCCGGTCCACCCCTTTAATTCTACCGATAACCAGCAGAGCAATGGACATGGCAGCCCCGGTATTGCCCGCATTCACCAATCCTGTGGCCTGACCATTCTTTACCAGGCGTGCAGCGACCACGGCTGAGGCGTCTTTTTTACGCCGCATAGCTCTGGCCGGGTTTTCCCCCATATCCACTCGTTCGGACGCATGAACAATCTCTATACGGGATGGGTCATAGCATCTTTTTGCCAGCTCAACCTGTAACTGAGATCTGTCGCCTACCAAGAGAACCCTCAGATCCTCATATTCCATTGCCTCCACGGCACCGGCCACCGTTGCCGTCGGAGCATAATCGCCCCCCATGGCATCTATTGCTATGGTAATTAAATCAGATGTCATAAGAAACGGTCTATTCTGCCGCAGCGACCGTTACGGCCTCCCTGCCGCCATAGAAACCACATTTTTCGCAAACGGTATGCGGCAGCTTGGCGGCTTTGCACCTTGAGCAATGCGCTACATTGGTGGCAGAAATCTTCCAGTGTGTGCGCCTCTTATCTCTTCTTGCCTTGGATGTTCTGTATTTCGGCAATGCCATTTATTTTATCCTCCTATTAAGCGATTACTTCCCTGGTTTCCATGGCGATCATCAGCTCTTCATCTGTAGGAACAACCGCCATTAAAACCTTCGAAGCGGGGCTGCTGATAACAGCCTCGCATCCGAATGCGGCCGCGTTAGCCTGCTCATCGAGTTCTACCCCCAGCCCGTTCAGTCCGTTGCATATCCGCTTTCTGATTGTCGGGCTGTTCTCGCCTATACCGGCAGTAAAACAAATCGCATCTACTCTTCCCATAGCAAAGGTATAGGCCCCTATATATTTTATAATACGATAGCAGAAGATATCCAGAGCCAGAACAGCTCTCTCTTCCCCTCTTTCGGCGGCTTCCTCTATATCACGCATATCGCTGCTGATTCCCGTTAGCCCAAGCAGACCGCTCTTCTTGTTCATCAGGGTATCTATCTCTTCGGGATCCATTCCGGCGTTCTTCTGCAAAAAGGGTACGATAGCCGGGTCTATATCGCCGCATCTGGTGCCCATGACCAGGCCTTCCAGCGGTGTGAAGCCCATACTGGTATCAACGGCTTGCCCGCCTACGGAAGCGGTAATGCTGCACCCATTGCCCAAATGGCATGTGATAAGAGATATATCTTTCTTCTCTTTATCTGCTAATTCCGGCAGCTGCAAGGCATGCCGTACTACATAGCGATGTGAGGTGCCGTGAAAACCGTAGCGCCTGATGCCATAGCTTTTGCAGATTTCGTATGGCAGCGCATAGGTATATGCTTTCTCCGGCATGGTATGAAAAAATGCCGTATCAAAGACCGCAACCTGCGGCACACCGGGAAGCAGCTTCTCAGCCGCATTAATCCCCATAAGGGCCGGTGGATTATGCAACGGGCCCATTATAGAACAATCTTCAATTATTCTCTTTATCTTCTCATCAATCAGTGCTGATTGATATACCTTGCCGCCATGCAAAACGCGATGCCCTACAGCATCGATCTCATTGAGCGAGGTCAACGGCCCTTTACCCGGCGCCGTTAAACATTGTATAACGGTCTCCAGTGCTTTCTGATGATTTCCAGCCCGAACTTCTCTCTCTTCTTTATCGCCATTAAAGGCAACCTTGAACAGAGATGAACCCTGCACACCTATTCTATCAACCAGCCCGCGAGCCAGAACAGATTTATTCTGCATATCGATGAGCTGAAACTTGAGCGATGAGCTGCCACAATTAATAACCAGAACTTTCATAATACACCTTCCATAAGTCGCACGGGGCAAAAACAGGTTAATTATATGCTATAGTGATTTGTCCGTCAATCCTCGCTCTTATGGCTTTGCAGGTCACTGCTTGCAGCAGAGATGGTTGATTGGGCTCTTTCCAGGTAATCGGCCACCCGTGAAAGGACGTCTCCGGCATAATGATCGGCACCGGCTCTGGTCTCGGAAGCTCTGATTTCCGCTTCCTGCAATATCCTGCCGGCCTCTCTCTCTGCCGCCGCCAGAATCTCACTTTCCACAATCATCTGTTCCACCTTTTGGCGAGCGTCTTCCAGCATGGCATCAGCTTCTTCCTGTGCCTGAGATAATATCTTCTCTCTCTCTTTGGAAATCTGCCTGGCCTGCTTTATCTCCTCCGGCATAGCAGCTCTTATTCGGTTGATGAGAACAAAGACCTTATCTTCATCAATCAGCTTCTTTCCAAAAGGCATGCTCCGACTACTTTCCATCAGTTCCTCAAGACGATCCATCAGCTTAAGAATATCCACAACTTAGCCTCCCCCTGCGCCGCCTTCAGCGGCAATTGTTATCTGCAAACGGACTCGAACACCGAACAACTCGCCCCAGTGCTGAACAATCCGCCCCAACTCAAGCCTCTCTATCCAGCTTCTCTCGCAACCGCCTCTCGACATAAGGCGGAACCATACAGGCTACGGAAGCTCCGTAACCGGCAATCTCTTTGACCATGCTGGAGCTAAGAAAGGAGTATTCATTGGATGTCATCATAAAGAGCGTTTCTATACCGGGTTCCAGCTTATGATTAGTTGAAGCCATCTGCAATTCAAACTCAAAATCCGAAATGGCTCGCAGGCCCTTCACAATGGCGCTTACTCCGTTTTCTCTGGCATATTTTACCAGCAAGCCGCCAAAGGAAGCAACCTCTACCCCGGCTATGTCACTGACAACCTCATGCAGCATCTCCAAACGCTCATCCAAAGAGAACAATGCCTGCTTTTTCTTATTGACGGCTACAGCCACTATAAGATGATCAAATATAGCGGCAGCTCTCTTTATAATATCAATATGACCATTGGTTACCGGATCAAAACTGCCCGGGTATAGTGCCGTTCTCATGGCATACTCCTTATATGGAAATTCAGAATTTACATTTACCTCTTTTGAGTAGCTCTTCTATATAACGTTAATACTGTGTTCCCATACCTATATTTACGAACAACTGCAAAATCGCCTGCCTCATCCGGCAGCACGGTACGGCGGCCTGTTTCCAGGAAGAGAGAACCGCCCTCGTTGAGCAATCCCAATTCGGATATCTGTTCCAGCAACGTACCGTACTCTTCATAATCGTATGGCGGATCAGCATAAATATAATCATACTTTATATCAGCTGAGGCCAGCATGGCCAATAACTGCTCCGCTTTTCCTCCGTGTACGCCGGCTCTACCAGCGAAACCGCAAGTACGCAGATTATCCCTTATTACGGCTATATGCCCCCTGGATAATTCCAGGAAATCAGCTCTCTCAGCACCCCGACTTATGGCTTCTATGCCGACATTTCCGGTACCGGCAAAAATATCTAAAAACCTTGCCCCTCGGATACCGTTGCCTATGATATTGAACAAACCCTCTTTGACAATATCCGAGGTTGGTCTCAAATTCCTGCCTTTAGGAGTTTTAAGCTTCCTGTATCTGGCTTCACCGGTTATTATACGCAAATCATCTCTCTCCTACAATAGCATCGCCTTCGGCGCGGTAGTTATTGGTTATTAATACCCAATTTGAATATCAGGTATAATACTTTGCTTTAATCCCTGATGGGCGCTCTTCTGTAAACTGGGATCGCTCTCAAGAATTTTTGCGGCTGAATCGATAGCACGTTCAAGCAAATCCTCTTCAAGGCCGGCTATCAGCCTGGCGGTTTCAAATCCATGCTGTTCAAATCCGCACGGGTTTCCCGGCCCTCTCAGCCTGTAATCCAGTTCGGCAATCTTGAAACCGTCATTTGTTTGCGAGAAAGCTTTCAGGCGTTTTTCAGATTGCTTTGAAACCTTATCGCACATAAGAACGCAAACGGCATCATGCATACCGCGCCCGACTCTGCCACGTAACTGATGAAGCTGAGCCAATCCAAAGCGATCAGCATTCTCCACCATCATAACTGTGGCATTGGGAACATCCACTCCCACTTCAACAACGGTAGTAGCTACTAGAATATCGAGCATTCCACTTCGGAAAGCACTCATCACTTCCTCTTTATGAGGCGCGGGCATCCTGCCGTGCAGTAATCCAAGCCGTTTGTCGGAGAAGATACCGCTTCTCAATCGCTCAAACATCTCTTCAGCCGCAGTCAGGTCAGCCTCCATATTCTCCTCAATAGCAGGACATACTATGTATGCCTGACGCCCCTGCTCCGTCTCCTTGAGTATATGACCATAAACTCTCTTGCGTCCGGCTTCGCTTGCCAGATAGGTAGCTGTCCTGCCGCGTCCCGACGGCAACTCTTTGATAACGGATTGTTCCAGCTCACCATAGAGGGCCATTACCAGTGTACGCGGAATTGGCGTGGCGGTCATGACAAGAATATGAGGATTGATACCCTTTGAGGTCAACGATAATCTTTGCAGCACTCCAAACCGATGCTGCTCATCGATAATCACCAGGCCCAGCCGTGTAAACTCTACGCTTTCCTGAATCAATGCATGCGTGCCAACCGTAACAGCTGGCTTGCCTGCCGTCAATTCCTGGATGACCTGTTTTTTCTCTGAGGCTCGCATCTGGCCGATAAGCAGGCGGACATTAATACCGAGCGGAGCGAAAAATTTCTCAAAAATATCCCGGCTCTGTCTGGCTAAAATTTCAGTCGGACTCATAAGCACCGCCTGGTAGCCGGCGGCAACAGCCTTCAACGCCGCCAGAGAGGCCAGTATTGTTTTGCCGGAGCCGACCTCTCCCTGAAGCAGACGCCGCATTGGATAGGGTGATTCAAGATCTCTATCTATCTCCTGCAAGGCCTGTTTCTGGTCACCGGTCAAAGAGAACGGCAGAGAATCCAGCAATTTACGGCGTTCACCGTTACCGTTTCTCAACGGCACTCCGGCTTCTTTGAAGCGCTGCATACGCCCTGATTGTATCATAACCTGGTAGATAAAGGCCTTTTCAAAGGAGATTCTAGCCAGTGCCGCCTCGGCAGCATCAAGATTCTCGGGATTATGCAGAGTTTCAATGGCCTGGTGCAGCGGCATCAGCCCTTCCGCTTCGGTTATATACCCGGGCAGAGGATCTCTAACAAATTGAAGATATTCAGTGCAAGCAGATTTAATTAATGTACGCAGCCATCCCTGAGCGAGCCCTTCGGTCAATGGATAAACAGGAAGGCACTCTTTAATCTCCCCGGTTTCCAGCCGAGGAGATTGCAATTGCAATTTGCCATTGCGAATTACAGGAGAAGCAGCTATAGTAATCCTCTCTCCGGCCTTCAGAAGAGCTTCCTTGATATAGGGCTGGTTGAACCATACTGCCTCCGCCTGCCGGCCGTCCTTTCCCGACAGCCGAGCGGTAAGAAGATGACGCCGCGGCCCGGGACGCCGTTCAAAGATGCCGGTCAGCTGCCCCCTCACCAATACCCTCTTCGGAAGTTTGCCTGCCAGAGAATAAAGATCTTCCACCTTAAGCAGCTTTCCTCTGTTCTCCCATCTATGCGGCATAAGGTATATCAAATCAAGGATGGTACGGATACCAAGCCTCTCCAACTGCGCCGCTCTCTTTGCGCCCACGCCCTTCAAATGAGACACAGATATTTCAGCCGGTTCCTTAATAAGAGAGGAAAGCTTCGCAGGCATATTTGCTAATTGTTGATTATCGATTGCCATATTGGAGTTCTCTTAATATACGTTATATACGTTTTCAGGTCTGCCCGCTTTGCTTATCTCTTCGGCGCTTCTTTTTCGGCTTCTGTACCATTCAACTTTTCAAGCAATTCATCGATATCCACACCATGCATCATTGCTCCTTCAGCCAGGGTTTCTGCCATGGCTCCCATGCACATGATGCAGCCCATCCCATATTCGGCTAGAATAGCTGCCGCTTCGGGTTTCTGTTGCACCACATCGGCAATGGTCATCTCGGGTGTAACGCATACAGGTCCCTGTTGCTCCGGCATCCGCTTCTCTGCCATTCTATATCATCCTCCGTCTTATTTTTCTTCGTGTTTCTGTTTCTGTCCTTCTTCGTAACTCATTATATCATATATTCTTATTCCTCTTGTCAAGCACTCCTGTTTATGCTAACATGTTGCAGTTAAGACTTGATTTGCGGAGGGCTCCCATAATGTCCAAGGTATGTTCGATATGCGGTAAAAGGCCGCAGACAGGAAACAGCATAAGTCATTCACATGTAAGAAACAAGAGACGCTGGATGCCTAATTTGCAGGTTGCTACTGTCAGCATCAACGGTATTGTGCGCAAGCTTAAGGTTTGCACGCGCTGTAAGAGAACAAACGCTATTTAGATATATGCCGGTACGTCCAGCTCTAAATGCATTATCCTCAGTCAATGCATTTTAACGTTGTTATGTTCCGATTATCCCCGGTAAGCTGAATGTTAACAGCCCTTATTGATTATTGCCAATCTCTTGTATGTCGATGCGCAAAGCATTCGCACAGTCATTTTTATCAGTATGTATTAGGTAGGAAAATGCCGATAAGGTTACTGTATATTGAGGATAGTGTGGATACCATCCAGATGGTAAAGCTGGCGCTGGAAAGCGAAGACTTTGAAGTTATACCTGCTCGTTCCGGCCTGGAGGGTATTCAGAAGATTTTGCAGGAGAAGCCCGATATTATTCTTCTGGATATCATGATGCCGGGCTTTAACGGCTATGATGTCCTCAAAGCCCTTAAGCAGAAGCCTAATCCATTGCCTACGCCTATAATTATCCTCTCCGCTAAAACTGCTCAGGAGGATATAGATAGGGCTATGGCTTACGGTGCTACCGATTATATCACCAAACCCTTTGATATCCTCCTGCTGGCAGATAGATTACGGGATAGGCTGAATCAATAACTTACTCTGCGACAGCTTCTTGGCTCTCTGCTCAATTGCTTTCAGCCTCAATATAAGCTCTCTTCAGGTTGTCATCCCAGTGCACGTCGGCTGCCAGCGCTTCAGAGATAAAACGTAACGGCACCAGAACTCTACCATTCTTTAATACGGGGGGAGCGTCAATGCGATACGCTTTCCCGTTTACCAAAGCCTCACGGCTTCCGGAGCGCAGTGCAACCCTCTTCTCTCCTATACTGCATATAACCGTTTTTGTATCGGAATTCCAGATAACAACAGCTCCAAAGGCCTGAAAAACTCCGCGCAAAGGCACCATCACTCTTCCAGCGGTGATTATGGGTGCAGTCTCTGTCTCAACCAGTCGTCCATTTACATAAATGGACGGTGATGAGCCGGTGATTATGATTACATCCTGCTCCGGCGGAGAGGGCGGCACAAGAGCCGATGGCGGAGCCGGTGTTTTGGCAGCTGCAGATCTTTCCCGCACAAGAACGGCGTGAACTGAAGTCTCTTTGCCGCTCTCCGTTCTGACTATCGATCTCCATTCTACATAACCGACCGCCAGCAACAGCACTTCGTGCTCTCCTTCAGCGATGTCATCAATTTTTCTGGGCGCAAATCCCATTGATTGCCCATCGATCATCACGCTGGCTCCGGGCGGAGCGACAAGAATTTCCAAAGAGCCTGTCCGAGAACTGGGCTCCATCTTCACCTCCAGCTGAAGGCGCTCTTCAGCATTGATTTCGATCATCCTGCTATAATCTTCATAGCCATCCGCCCTGACCGCCAGGTTGTATCTGCCGGCGCTGATGCGTTCAAAGAATGCCGTATCGCCATTGGTAATGGTGCCCAGGTATTCGTCATTCAAATAAACCTCAACATTAGGTGTATTGCAATGGATAGAGAGGCTGCCGATCTGTTCTCTGGGCACCAGATGAACATCCACATCCCTTGTGCGCCCTGCTTCCAAAGTGATCCTTCTTACCCAATCCTGGTAACCTGTCCTGGTTAAACGCAGTTCATGCTCTCCCGCCGATAGATCATACAGACCAAGGTCTCCACCGTAATCCGTCAAGCCCACATAGCTACCATTGAGATAAACCCGGGCGCCGCTGATATTACAATGCAGCGATATGCCGGAATATTTATAATAACGCGGTTCTATGAAGCTCTCTCTTTCAAGATGTATATGGAGATTGCTGACATCGTTATCGCTTATCAGCACCCATGACTCCCAGACACGATAATCCTGAAGATACGCCCGTATGTAATGATAGCCCGGGGCCAGCCGGCTGATCAGGAGATACCCGCCCCATGAAGTGATTCCTGCAAACCGGTTGTCTACATAGACAGCAACCTTCCCAGGGCTGGATATGATCACCAACTCTCCTCCCCGGCTGTCTGTCTGTCTGTAAGATAATACCAAAGATACTTTGGTAATGGAGTTTTTATGCACTCTTACTGTGGTACTGGCATCCCTGAAACCGGACGCCCTGCCGGTTAAACGATGCTCACCTTCAGATATTTCAGCGATATCCAGCCTGGATACGGATCCGCTGTTACCAACCAGGCGCCCATCAAGATAGATATCCGTCCCGGCCGGATATGTGCTGATTTGCAATCCTCCATAGCCCGGCTGCGGGGTCAGATCGGCAACAAGCTCAAAGATTGTTCCGGAGCGCAGCATAACGGACTTGGACCATTCAAGGTACCCGGAAAGAATCAACTTTACTGTATGCTTACCCTCTCTCTCTGTCAAAAGAAGCGGACCGCTGGATAAAGTATGGCCTTTAAAGAGGTCATTTATATAGACAGCAGCGTTACCGGGGCGGGAATATATTCTTATCCTGGCCTCCTTTGCCGGGTAAGGCTGAGGCCTTTTAACAGGGGTAACGGGTGACGGTGTTCGTCCTACAATCGGAGGCTTTGCATCATTGCGGTCTGCAGGCAAAGGAGCCTCTTTGGGAGGCAAAGCTCTGCCGGTTACCGGCTTTGGCGCAACAGGCTTGCTCGCAGCCGGCTTTGTCTCCTCAGATTTCCTTAAGACAGGCTTGCTCGCAGCCGGTTTTTTACTTTCGTCTTTATCCTCTTGAGACTGCTCTTTTCCCGCAGTAGATGCGATACCTTTATCTCTTTCGTCAGTGGCGGTAGCAGTGGCGGTAGCCGATACCACAGCCGCACGAATTTCACTATCCGCTGCAACCGGATGAATTGAAATTCCCCAAAAGACTGATAATGCAAAAATCATTATGACAATACTCTTACCGTATCTCTCCACCATACACCCCCCGTATTGCCATCAATCTTATAATATTCCATATCTTTATTTACTATAATATTCCACGCGGCCTGGGCTATCCCTGCCTCGTTTCGGTTATTCATACCCTTCGAATGGGTAAATACTCTCTGGTAAAGGAGAAAAAAATGTCCCATATACATCTTCCCGACGGCATCTTGCCGGTCTGGATATGGATGGCCGGCTATATCCTCAGCGCCATATTGCTGGCCGCGGCCCGACACTACGGCAACAGTGCAACTGATGCCGGAAAGTTTGTTTTGGTCGGCATGTTCTCGGCAGTAATGATTCTTGTCATGGCCATTCCTCTGCCGCTCTTCTCTTTTCATTTCAACTTGTCGGTAGTGGCAGGCATCATCCTGGGACCTCGGCTGAGCGTAATTGCGGCTTTCATCGTCAACCTCATCCTGTCGTTGCTGGGACATGGCGGCATTACGGTGGCAGGCCTCAATACCCTGGTAATATCAATAGAAATGATAACAGGATACTATGCCTTCAAAGCTCTGCTACATAGAGGAATTACATTGCGCAAATCAGGTTTTCTAGCCACCGTAACGGGGCTGGCTGCCGGCTCCCTGACAAGCTACGGCATTATCAGTGCCGGAAGCAAGTGGATAGACAGAACGCTTCTGTCTGCAGCAGTTCGGGCAGGGGAGAGTGAAGCAGCCGTCTATCTGAATCTTAAACGGCTGGCCGTGCTCATGTTTGGCATAGGCGCGGTGGGATGGATACTGGAGGGCTTGCTGGCAGCGGCTATTTTATCATCGCTTTATCGCATATACCCTGAACTAATAAGCAGAGAGGACAGCAGCGCTCGATATGGATCTTAACTACATAGATTACATTTCCATCTCAGGCAGAAGCTGGCTGCACAGATCTCCGGCAGGGTTCAAAATACTCTTTCTGTCGGCTGCCGTGATTATATTGCTCAGTGCAACGTCATGGCGCTTGCCGGCTATAGTCACCGCTGCAATGATTGCAATAGCCGTATCCGCTCGTTTGCCGCTAAAGCTTGTGCTGACACTCTCTCTTTATCCGGTGATCTTCATTGTGATATTTTTGTTCAGCGTCAGCGGCCTGACTTTATCGATATTGGCGACAGTATCATTACGGATTATATCGCTTACGTTAGCTGTCGTCATCTTCTTTCTCAGCACCAGCTTTCCGGCCGTGTTTGCGGTTTTGGGACGCATTCTACCGGATTTTTTGGTAACGGCTCTCTTCTTTACATATCGCTCTATCTTTCTTCTCTCGGATGGCTTTGCCGATATATATACGGCACTCCATTTGCGCGGCGGCACTGATTTCCGAAGGCCTGTCTTCACTCTCTCTCGGCTGGGCATGGCATTGGGACATTTCCTGGCACACATCATAGCTGCCAGTCAACGTATGGCAGAGAACCTCAAACTTCGCGGTTTTCATAATCATATCTACTATCTGGGTAAAAGATATGAATAACAAAAACGATAAAATTATAGTCTCGTTAAAGTGTATCCGTCATGCTTATACAGGGGGAGGAAGCGTCAGCACGGGCGGCCTGCCCTTTACAATCACACGGGGACAGCGTGTAGCCGTGCTGGGGCCTAACGGATCAGGCAAAAGTACCCTGCTCAGGCATATCTTAGGGTTGCTCAAGCCGACTGAGGGTACCGTGGAAGTGCTGGGAGTAAATCCGGCCAGCCAATATATGAAGATACGCTCCAGAATAGGAGCGGTTATGCAGAATACCGATGAACAATTAATAGGGCCTACAGTCCTTGATGATGTAGCCTTTGCACCTCTGAACTTTGGGCGTTCTGCTTCTGAAACGTATCGCAAAGCAATAGATATCCTTAAAAGATTGAATATTTATGAGCTCAAAGATCGCCTGCCCCATTATCTTTCAGGTGGTGAACGCAGAAAGGTTGCGCTCGCAGGGGCGCTGATACTGGAACCGGATTTGCTGGTAATGGATGAGCCATTGGAGGGTATAGATCATGCCAGCCGCCGCGAGATAAGTAATTTTTTGCAGAAGCTGCACGCGGAAACTGAAGTAACCATGATCAGCACCACTCATGATATGGATATAGTAAGCGATCTGGCTGATTGCGGCTATGTTATGAATCAGAGTGGCGGACTGGAGATTTATGGCACTATTGAGGAGTTATTTTTCAACCATGATCTGCATAGCTTCAACCTGGCGCCTCCTGCCACGGTCAGAATTATTAAAATCCTGCAACGCCATGGCCTGGCGATAGCACCGACGCTGAACGCCGAAGTATTAAGCAATAGATTGCTGGAGTTGTTGCACTCTGAAATCCGATAGCCCTTCAAAATCCAGGGTGGCAAAGTAATCCTCCACCGTTTCAGCTCGGCGGATAAGGGCAACGCTGCCATCTGCACGCAGCAAGAGTTCAGCAGAGCGCAGCTTACCGTTGTAGTTGAAGCCCATGGCATGACCGTGTGCGCCGGCATCATGTATCACCACCAGGTCTCCGGGCGCTAATTCCGGCAGCAACCGGTCTATAGCAAATTTATCGTTGTTTTCGCAGAGCGAACCGGTAACATCGTAAAGGGTATCGGCCTTGTAGTCCTCCTTGCCCGAAATCGTGATATGATGGTAAGCGCCGTAGAGAGCCGGACGCATTAAATCAGCCATACAGGCATCCAGGCCGGCAAAGGTCTTATATGTCTTTTTGATATGCAGAACGCGTGATACCAGATAACCATACGGACCGGTAATCATTCTACCGCATTCCATATAGAGCCTGATAGGATCAAGTCTATTTCCAACGAGGATCTCTTCATATTTTCGGCGAATGCCCCGGCTTACAGCCTGAAGGTCTACAGGTGCCTGTTCCGGCCGATATGGTATGCCGATGCCGCCGCCGATATTGACGAATTCAAAGCGTATCCCTAATTTCGCCGATAACTGCACTACCAGATTGAAGAGTATCTCGGCAGTCTCGATGAAATACCTATGATCCAATTCATTGGATGCTACCATGGTATGTATACCAAAGCGCTTGATTCCTTTATCTCTGGCTATGCGATAGCCTTCAAAGAGTTGCTCCCGGGTAAAACCGTACTTAGCTTCCTCCGGGCGACCGATAATATCATTGCCGCTCTTCAGCGAACCGGGATTATATCTGAAGCAGATAACATCAGGCAATCCCGATGTCTTTTCTAGAAAAGGAATATGACTGATATCATCCAGATTGATAATTGCTCCTAATTCCCTGGCCTTGATAAACTCCTCCGCCGTGGTATCATTGGATGTGAACATGATCTCCTCGCCGGTGACGCCTACTCTTTCAGCCATCACCAACTCCGATAATGAACTGCAATCTGCGCCGAAACCCTCTGCCTGAAATATCTTGAGCAGATAGGGATTGGGTGTTGCCTTGACAGCAAAGTACTCCTTGAAATTTTCGTTCCAGGCAAAGGCGGCTTTAAGCGCTCTGATATTCTCCAGCATGGCCTTTTCATCATAAAGATGAAAGGGCGTGGGATATATGGCCGCTATCTCCTCCAGTTTATTTTTTGTAAATGGAAGCATCTTCTCTGACATATTACCGACTCCTTGCAATCTGATCTTACAAAGTATGGCATATATCAGCTTTTCAAGCAAGAGCATTTTGAATACGGATTAAGCTATAAGGCCTCTACCCACCTCTTCAAAGTGCGCCATGGTTTTAGCCGGATCGCCATTCACCGATGGCCTGCCATTTATATCCAGATAGCCGACGCCTCTTTCACGGCTTAGATGCTGGTGTGCCAGCAGAACGGCGGCTCCCCGGGTAAATATCTCCTTGAATTCCGGATCGAGAGCAAATTTATCCAGCAACGGCTGGACATCCTTGGTGTTGTGCTCGGTTCCGTTGAATACCGGCATGGCGGCGGCGGCGGCAGCACTTACTATCTCTCTTAATCGCTCACGATCGTTGCGATTGGGAATAACCTCCACAGCGAAAACGCAGCGTGATTTCATCTCTTCAAAGAGTGCTCTCAGATCGCTCTCACCCTCCGTGCCGGGGTTGCCGAGAACAGGATAAGTGGGTATGGCTCCGTAGCCTCGAAAAAGCGCTACCATATCGTCCAGTGAAATAAAGGCGTCGGAGCTCTCCGGCACAAAGGCCGGACGGCCGGATTTCAGCAGGCGATCACGAATAAAGCTCTGGCGTTTGGCGCCGGCAGCGGGAACCTCAGCCGCATCAACGCCGATCAGAGACGCCAGAAAGGCGGTGGAATCTGCTCCCGCACCGTAGCGGCGACTGGCAGCAGACTCTACAGCCTGGGCAATATGACGCTCGGTAACATTGCCCGCCGGGGTCAGCAACAGCACATCATCGAAATCCAGGCGGATATCGGAATCGACTTTGGAGAGCAGGCTTGAAACCTTCTCCACCATCAGACGGTGACGGCGCTCCAGTGCTCGCTGCATGCCGTCCAGCAGCGCCTCCTCCCGGCTGCCGGGTGTCAGTTCCCTGACCACTCCCTTGCCGCTGAGATAGATACGACCGGGATTATTAGGATCATTGAAACGGCGCCCTGAGGTCTGCGCCACCTCATCCAGAGCCAATGCCTCTATGGAGAAGAGCGCCTTTATCTCCAGCAGTTTACAGGCTTCAGAAAACTCTTTGCAACCGGCGATAGTATAGTGATCGTTGATGCCAAAGACCGTAACACCGTTCATAAAGGCCTGCCAGGCTGCTTCGCCGGGGCTGCGGAAAGCGCTGAAGGAAGCGCTGGTATGTACATGTGTGTTAATGCCTCCGCTGCTCGGTGCCGGCCGGACGTTGCCGGCTTTCATCTCATCATGGAGAAGCCTCAACGCTTGTAATCTATTTATATCTCCGCCCCACAACCTCTCCGCGGCGGCAAAATTTTGATAAGACAGTTCACCGGGCAGAGGATCGCCAAGCATTTCTTCCAACAACTCTATCCTGAAACGCGATAAGACAGCCGGCGTTAACTCCCCGTCGACGCCACTGCAGCGCCTGCGTGCCAATTCACAGATGATCGATCTATTCTCTTGCATCTTATTCTCTCCTATATAGCAAACAGGGGGGGCAGAAGTTTACTTCACTCATCGAGGCGCTGCCAACCTTTTTTATCGCTCTGCTTACGGTGGCATAGCTGATATTCTATTCTAAAATGCCTGGCCATGGCGCTATTATACAAACACTTATGTTAAATGTAAACTCCAGGCCCCACGCAATATCTCAGGAATAATTCTTAAAGATCTGACAAAAAGACCGTTATTCTTAAAAGCAACCTCTTCTTTCTGCATCCTATCAACAATAACGGCATGCTTCATTCCCCCCTTAAGAGGAGATTCCAAATCTATCGCCGGCTCATCTCCAACCATAACCACTTCCTCAGGAGAAAACCTCTCCTTTTGAAGAATTATGCTGTATACCTCGGGCATACTCTTGCTCCATCCGAGTCCGAAGAGATCCATACCATACAACTTTTTAAAGTAAGGAGAGCCGGTTATATCTGCCAGGCCGGCGTGACTTAACTTAGCCTGTATTCCTTTGCATGAATTATTGCTGACCGCATAGAGATTAAAGCCTTCAGCAAAGAGATTCTTTACCATATCTACAGCATCGTCAAAGACAGAAAGATGCTTGCACTGCCAGGCTAAAACCTCTTCCCATAAAGCCTGCTCCGGGATACCCAGTAAAGGAGCCACGCGAAAATTGCAGCCGTTAAATACCGCGGCCTTCTCCTGAATCATATTTAAAGCCAGCGAGTGGTTGCAGTTTAATTTTTTGGCCAGCATATCTCTGAGAATTCCTCTGAAATAATCGTAAGAGATGCCATCGATAGGCTGATACGGGTTGCTCTCTAAAGAGGTGACGGTACCATCAATATCCACTAAAATATATTTCATAAGTCTTTCCTCACCAAAAGATCAAATATTTTATTCATACAGACCTGCCGTCTTATTCCGCCATACACCATTTGCCTGGCACCAGCAGCTCTGCCTGACCGGGATTCAATCCCAACTGAGTATGATCGGACAGCTTGCGTTCGGTAAAGATAGAGCGCATGGGTTCCTCAAACTGCAGCTGGAATTTTACATGTTCATCAGTCCGGTTAGATATTGTCATAGCAGTGCCATACGGAGTTTTCAACGGGTCAAGGCGTACTCCTTCCGGCAGCCCCGGCCATATTTCTTTTGCCAAAGGTACCCCTGCCGCTTTGAGTGCCGAATCAATAATACCGGCTAATGCACCCTCTTTTTCCCATATTTGACCGGCCAAAGTGCCAAGATAATAGACAGAGCCGCTGCCGACCTTCTTTGAGGCTATGCAGGGGGGACGTCCGGACAGAGAAGCTATCGGTTGCAGATCGCTACCTTCCAATTCAGCATATCTCGACCAGCCCCAGATAATTTCATCATCTACCGTCTTTAGAAGCAAAATTTGTTCTCCCCCAAGACCAAAGGTATCAAATGCCTTGGCAAGATCAGGAGTCAGATTATCAATAGAAATATCAGCCTTTGACGTTCCTAAATGAGCCACGGCTACAGCATTGCGCTCTCGTATCCCGAAAATTTCAGATAGCCCAAGGCCAGGCAGACTAAGACTGTGGCGGCCGGTGCTGAGATTATAACCTCCGGTATGCGCTTCGCATATCAGCGTGCCACCTTGCAATACCCATTTTGATAACGCTTCAGCAACAGACTGCTGCATAGCATAGCAGTTCGGCATGACCAGCAGTTTTATGCTTGCCGGCAACCCATCGATCAGCATACGGTCGTTGACATAAGTCAATGGCAGATTCTTTCGGTAGAGCAATTGCGTATAACCAATTGTTCCTTTATGCAAATCATCGAAATTACCGTTCATGCACCATTGAAATATCTCATTGCTGCATGATTTGAATACGGCTACCGTTGGAGGCTCAAGCGCTGCCGTCATGAGCCTTTCCGCCATAGGTTGCAGCTTTTTCCAAAAATCTACCGCACCGGCATGATTTGCGCTCTCCTGCCCGTTGACATCAAGCAAACCCCATGCAGGCGCTTCTGCCCCCAGCGATTCGCCCCGGTATTGCCAATGTAAGAACCCTCGTATCCCCAGACCTACCTGCGGCAGAAAATTATCAGTAAAGTCCTGTACAGTCAATAAACGCGGATACATAGCTGTGCTGCCGGCGCATAAATGGCTCTCAACATTGTAACTTACACGTCCTTGAGCCGCTGCAACAGTTTGCAGAGTCTCTGCAGGTACCCCGTTGGTAGTTCCGCCAAAGCAGTCGCAGCCATCTGCAATCTGAAAATCATCCACTCCTGTTACCGGATTAAACGGATATAAAGTATTAGGTACCGGATGCAGATAAACCGGATGCTCGCTATCGATAGATTTTACTGCCGCTATGCGCCAGCGTGCCTCTGCGCTAAGGGTATCAAGATGAAAAAGGCGCCAATCAATCATATCGACAAACGTATTTCTAGTTCGCGGTAACTCCAGTTCATTCCACTTGCCATAGCAACGTCCCCAGACTTCATTCAACCTTTCCAAACTGTCATAGCGTATCTGCAACCACTCTTTAAAATGATGAAGGCAATGATCACAATAGCATAACAACGTATTTTCATGAGGTTGACGGAATAAAACACAGGATTCGGGCTCATTCCATACGTCCCACATGCTCATTGCCCGACAGCCCTTATAACGAGCTACAACCTGTTTGAGAAATTCCTCACGTGCCGAACGAGCATACGGATGGTTATAGCACGGTCCGGGATAACCGCCAATTTGACGACAAATAACGGCACGGGGCTCCACTGCTCTGCCCGATGCTTCGATCATCCGGGAATCCGGATATATGTTAAAAATCCAAGTCGGCGCTACGTCAAAGATCAGATTAATCGTAACTTTGAGCCTGTATTTATCTGCAAGAGCCATTAAGCCGTCCAAATCCTCAAAGAAAAATTCTTTCGGTTTACGATGAATCCAGCGCCATTGAGCCCAAAATTTCACCATATTGAAACCGCACTCGGATATCCTTTGCAGATCCTCTTCCCAAAAGAGTCGTTTCGGTGTCGGAGCCCGATAATATTGTACTCCGTAGATAAAAGGATACTTCCGAGTGTTCGTTGAATTCGTATCAGGCATTTCAATATTACCTTTCCATAAAAAGATAATTTACCGGTGAAGTGACCAGATGCTTATCCCGGGCTTCGATATGAAGAACATAATGGTTTTTCCCTGATAGAGGATCTTCATCTCTCCAATTCAAGCCGTGCCTTCCATTAACTTCTTCCCGATAAATCATCATCCCGTTGCGATAAACGGTTAACATCATATTTCCACCGAAAAGGAGCGCCAGTTTAATAGCTGGTAGCTCCATTGTCTCAATATATTTCTTTGAAGGAACCGGCTCCATCATCTCTATACGTAAATCTCCATAGGCCATATAGCTCTGTCTGTCGTTCCAGGCATTCATTAGATTTTCCCTATTAAGCTCTTCATGGACGTAGAGATAAGTTGAGGGAACCACCCTGGTTTCTGCTGAAAGCAGCTGCCGGCAGCTTTCAGCATTATCCACACCTGCGCAGCATCCCATAGCAGCAGCAACGGGATTGGAAAGATATCCAAGATATATTTCCAGGTTTTTCTTTAGGGAAGCCAGGCTATCTATGGTACATAATTCCAAATAATCCATCTGAAAAAGAGGATTAAGCGATAGAGGCGGAGGGCCGGCAAATAATGAATTGACAGAGAGATAAGGATGATTCAAGGCAAGAGACACATTGTATTCATGCGCTTCAGCAATAAAGCTCTCAACCTCTCTGGTATATGAAGCAGCCAAAGCCCGGCTTTCCGGCAAATCGAGTTGCGGCAAATAATCTATAATGGGAGCGCAGCAATGATGCTCATGCCTTTCTGTAAATGGAGCAAACATCAAATGAGCTTCCGGAGCAGGAATAAGGAGAGCACCGCCGCATTCATTCATCGAGAGACAGGCTTCTTTATACTCCGCATACTCTCTGATATCTATACCCCAATAATTATTACCCTCGCTATCTCCATGATCCCCGGCACAGAAAGCAAAGCCGGCGCCTAATTCGTTCAGTTCCTCTACCAGCTTTTCCGAAGTTATTCTTTCTTTCTTCGGATAACGAAAGCTAGTGTGTAAATGATTATAACCTTTATGCCACATTCCCATAATACCTCTCACTGCAACTTGCTGATGAAATTCGCTATCTTCCAGCGATAAGCATCATAAAGATCGGTTGTCCAGACCGGTTGCTTATATAACGGCGCACCATTACTATCCTTAACCTCATAATCATCGAAATTTACAGCTATCTTGGCTTTCAGATCCGTTAAAAACAGCTCAGCCTCCCGAATTACTTTCAAGGCCTCAGCATCATTCCTTTTTCTGGCAGACTCGATATAACGTTCCAAGGTTTTTATATATCTTAAATCATCTATTCCCTCTCTGATCGCCTCCCAAGTAGTAGTGGATATCGGTCCTTTCTGACTGGGATAGGTATGCCCATATGAAACAGGCCCAGGATTATCAAGCGGGTTATAAGGATTGCGATGATAGTAATAAAGTTGATAGGTAAAATTCAATTGACCTGCTACCCCTAACCGCCACATATAGAAGCCGACATTAAATCTACATGTAGAGGGAATAAACGGATTTGCAGCCCCATTATACGTCCATACCGATTTTCCTTTTGCCTTCACCGTTGAAAGATAATCAGGGCTTGTCAACAATGCTTTCGATAGCTGACAAGGATCTGGACAAAAGATGTCGACATTTTGAGAATCGGAAGGGTCCACGAACATCGTAACGAAAGTTTTTGCCATTGGTTGGCACTTTTTAAGAAATTCCAAAAAAGCTAATGTATTGTGCTTCCTTGTTTCATTGTAGGGTTCATCAATATACCAATAGATTTCAGGCAATTCTTCCTGCCTTACTTTCTCCTCCAATTCTTTTATTGCCCTGGCTACATACTCCCACTCTTGAGTATCCAGGGTCCTCTTACTGCGCTCCTGATTAGGATCCCATGGAAAATATGGGCAGATATTCAGAGGCAATGGCTGGGTCAATCCGGTTTTTTTACACAGCCGCAGGAACTTTAAAAAGGCTTCCACATTGATGCTCTTACCTCTTTGTCCAAATTCGGGCCATAGGTTTTGGCCGATTATAAATAAATTTACCGAGTTCATGCCGTGTTTTTTCATGTCGATTAGATCTTTTTCTAACAATTCCCAGCCATCCACCCCTCTTTCAGGATAGTTCAGAGGTAAATGGTAACACATGTTGAACGTTGTATCTTTCAGCTCGTCCAATCGGAAAGGCAGCACCTCGCAACTTAAATTAATAACGCTCGCGGGAGCATTTTCCGCTTCAATAAGTATCTTGCCAAGATACTTTCCTGGCCTGGCGTTTTCAGGTATTTTGACAGTCAACCACATTTTTACGGCCATACCTTTTTCTAAATCGGAAGCAGCATACTCTTCCAACACCTTGGGGAAAAGCATATATGTTGGCGGCTGCGACATCGCCACATTATGATAGTGATATTTAACTATTTGCACCTCGATGTTCGAGCTATCGATAATATATTTACCGCTTTGCAAGTTACTTAGAGATATTCTGACGTTCTTCAGATCGTTCAGCGGCAGCATGGAGAACGTTACGGGCTCATATTCACCAGGGGTAACAAAGAGCTTTAAATCCTTCACCAGCTCTTTTTTTCCGGGAATGCTGTTGGGATAAACGATATCCATATAATTGGAGGAAAATATCAAATAACCCTTTTTATCGGCATCGGCAAACAAAGGATTTGTCTCATTGTATTCATACCTGGCAAATTTAATAATTCGATCAGCTGAACCCAGATAAATCTCTCTCTCTATTTTATTTAAAACCGTTTGTGCTTGAGAAAGATCTTCTTTTCTATAAACTATCAAGGCATTTGCCAGCCATCCATTGCTCCCTTTGAATGCCAATAAGAGCTTGTTATCGGATACTCTGACTGGAAATGAAAAGGGTTGAAAATTATATCGGCCACCAACGGCAACATGAGCAAGTTCTGTGTTCCCTGAATATACTTTATATGTTGGAGAGGGATATATGGTATCGCCGCAAATCAAATAAACCATATATTCCCCATCAGGCAAGTCTATCCTGAAGATATTATCGCTTTTACCTTCAATAAAATCGCACGTCAGTTCATCAGGACTGCCGCTACTTTTTTCAACACCCCTGTTAACACCGCTCATTGCATTATTTTTTATCCAACCGTAGCCCAATGTAGAGACATAGCAGCTATCAGGCTTAATACCAATAAAACCTCTCTTAAGCGGCGAGCTGAGCGTGCCGAAATCAAAGGCATATTTAAATTTATAGCCGTCCTTTGAATCATCAGCAACAACAGATTCAAGGCGGCATTTCTTCAAATCATGCAAGGCTCTGATTTTCGCCAAAGCGATATCTTCTTTAGGTAAAGATACTTTATCCTGTATAAAAGATAAAACGGCAAACCTGTCAGGTTGCAAAAACCTGACGGATTCCGGTAAAAAACAAATCGAACTGTTTTCTCCGTTGACCTTGTTCTCCCGGCAAAGATTTATACGCCAATTGTCAGGTGAGCCCAAGATATTAATTAGTTCTTGAATAGGTATCGAGGCTTCGACTACCCAAGATTTCTGCTCTATCGAAACTGAGGCTGTCCACGCTGGATTCCAGGAAGTATCCGGAAGCAATTCGCGGTGCAGGCCATCCCACCGGGCTCCTTTGGCATTGATGGCCAGATGAGCGGTTACCTTTTTATTCCTTGAGTAAATAAATGCTTCCACGCAATCATCATACCATAAGGTAGCATCGCGCTCCGACTTCTCGCAACTCATTCGCAGTTTCAAAGGATCTGCCGTATGGCAATTAAAAGCCAGATAGAGATTCCTCTCATCATAGCACAGCAAGGCATCGGTATCTTCCTTGGCAAAGTTATCATCTCCTGGCAATAAAAATCCTTTGGCCTTAGATGTCTCTTTCCAGCATGAATCATCCAGTTTGCCATCGATAACAGGGGTTCCATATAAGGCATAAATTCTCCTTGATTGTGAAAGAAGATTATCGGTTAAATCGGCAATTTTGCTATCAAACCCTGTGCTGAAAGGAAAGCTCTGTTTGTACTGCGATAAATTACTCCTGTTGATATCAATCAGAGAGAAATCATCAAACCATACCCTTCCGCTTGTGGTCTTGCCATCCAGTTGAATATAGATCGCAATTTTATTTGCTCCTTTAGGAACAAAGATATTACTTTTAATCTCTTTCCAATCATAGTTATCTTCTATGGCAAACTTTGCAAAATGTTTATGTATAGTCTTGAATTCTCCTTCTCCCGTAATTAAAACTGCTATCCTGATAACACTTTCACTATTAAGAGCCACCTTCTCGCCTTTTGACCAAAAAGAAAACCCATAGTAAGTATTATCACCCAGCACGTTAACAGCCTGGCTAACACTTAGCATTCTGCCATGTGCTTTCCCAAAATCCTCGGAAGCCTTCTCGTTAAATAAGCATAAACTGCTTCCGCCACCTCTGAAAACAGTCTTATCCCAATAATAATACTTATTTATGCCCTTATCCGAAGAGCCCGAAAAAGCACCGCTTATTTCCCAGCCTGCCGGGAAGCTGTCTGTTCCATCTTCAAATCCGGGATTTACTATTAGATTATCTGCTAACGTAGCGTGCCCCATACCTGACGGGATTACCAGTATACATAGCCCTAACAATACCAATAAAAATGTCTTTGCTTTCAATTAATTCTCCTCCTCGATTTATTTTGATTAAACGGATACCTTGCCGCGATTTACAGCAACATCTTCTATTGCTGTAAATCGGCCATTGCAAAGCATCAATATCTATCCCATAGATTTGCGCTGTCGCCGACCGCATCGCCATAGCTTAAATCGCTATATGGATTAGCTATATCGCTAATAAAGCGGTATGAAACGTGGCCATCCGCCCATAAAATGTTCAAGCCTTCTGAATGCCGGGGATGCGGCTTTTGAAGCGTTGAAGTCTTACTGTAAAAATCATTGACAATAAACCAGCCGCATGTATTAGCCGGATTCGCAGGATCGTGTATACTATCCAGCAGTAGAATCGTTACCGCCGGTTTGCGTATATCCGAATCCGTTGCCGCAGGAAATACGTTGCCGCCGTATCTTCTGCTCGTTCCTATGTGAGCTTCATTGTATCCATAATGTATAAATCTAAAACTGTTCGAAACTGTACTCGGTGGAAAGCTCAAGAAATTATCGGCGCCGAGAGCGCCGGCAGCATTAGAAGGGCAGGCGAAAATCTTAACGCTGCCTACATATTTTCCATTGAGAAGAATTTGCGGCCACATTATATGCGGTATAGTCCATGTTTGATATAATTGAAAATCAGCCGGCGGGAAGCTCCCATCGTAATCCTGAGTATACATCATCATGGCTGCACCAAGTTGCTTTAAATTACTTATACAGGCTGCTTGCCTGCCTTTCTCCCTGGCTTTACCGAAAACAGGAAATAATATTCCCGCCAAAATAGAAATTATTGCAATAACCACCAGCAATTCTATTAAAGTAAACCCCTGCTTTTTCATATTTCTACCCTCCAATTCAACTATCTGAATTTAGGCAAAAACATCTTCCCTCAAATAAACTGATAATCGATCCCGGATAGTCAAACCTCAGTCATAACTATTTCTTACGATTCAAACCACCTGCTTTTCTGCTTTTAACTTTGCACCGCAGGATTCTCTTATTATCAATCTGGGCTGCAATCTGATCTGCTTTAACGTAGTCGTCCTGTTATTAATATTATCAATCAGAATCTCTGCCGCCGTTTTTCCCATAATATTCCAGGGTTGTTCTACGGTGGTCAGCGGAACCGGAAGGTCTGTTGCCAAGATTGAGTTATCAAATCCGATTATTGATATATCCTTCGGAATCGATAGCCCGTTATCGGTGATCACTTTCATCAATTTGACAGCAAGAAACTCCATAGCCACAAAGCAAGCGATAGGTTCTTTACGCGAATCAGCCAATCTGATTATCTCTCGTTGCCAATCATTTTCTCCATCGATAAATAAATTTTCAGGATCATAGGGCAAACCTGAATCAAGAAGTGCCTGCTTATAGCCTTCCAGCCGCTCTTTTGCTGAAGTGCAATTTCGGATAGTCGGCCTGGTCAAATGAACGATGGAGGTATACCCTAACGAAACAAAATGCTTTACTGCTTTATAAGCCCCATAATAATTATCGCTAACAACATAATCAGTGCTTACTTGCGGTAGATATTTATCTATAAGGACAAAAGGAATTCTCTTTTCCAAAGCTATACTTCTAATGTAATCCTCATTTAAATTACCCTGCCCATCTTCATCGGCAAGCCATATAACGGCTCCATCGACTTTCTTTTCAATTAAGTCTTCTATTCTCTCCCGCTCCATGGAATAATTATTCTCGGAATTACAAAATAGAAGATGATGCCCTTTATCACGGCAATTTCTTTCCAGCCCATAGACTGTTCCTGTAATCATTAAATCCCTAACATTAGGAGCAACAAAGGCAATAGTTTTCAGTCTATTTTTAAAAGCCGGCGTATCTTTTGCATTGATATTAACGAATGTCCCATGCCATGGCCTTCTATAAACCAGACCTTCATTTACCAACTCGGTAATCGCTTGTCTGGCTGTAACTAAACCTATGTCATATATCCGGCATAAAGATTTAAGATCAGGGAGCTTGTCGCCGGGGAGCAGCTTTTCATTTAATATATCATCCTTAATTATATCCCTTAATTGAATATAAAGAGGAGTTGAATTCTCTCTCTCAAGCTGTTTGATTTTTTCCACGCCTTATCATCTCACATAGTTACTATTCTTACTATTGTTACTATTATAATACCACCAAAAAATGTAAAGTCAAGGGACTTGAAGCAGAGCAAGAGGGCCAGTAGTTTACTTCACTCATCGAAGCGCTGCCAACCTCTTTTATTGCCTGCTTACGATGGCATAGCTGATATTCTATTCTTAAATGCCTGACCATGGCGTTTCTACTATGCTAAATGCTAAATGTAAACTCCAGGCCACTTGATCTGATGGACAAAGTGCGGCAATTTGGTATAATAATGGCCGGTTATCCTGCGACTAGAAGTGACGGAAACGGCGCTTGCAGGAGAAATTTTCGAATTATTTTTCACAGAGGGTATATGGAGAACGTGAATTCATTCGCATATATATTAATCGGAGTTGCAGGGCTTTTATTATCTGGAATAATCGCCAGCAAGGCTTCCGATAAGCTCGGTGTGCCTGCGCTCTTACTATTCCTGGCAATAGGAATACTTGCCGGCTCGGAAGGCCTGGGGGGCCTTCACTTCGATTATCCCAACCTGGCGCAAACGCTCGGTGTTTTTGCCCTGGCATTCATCCTCTTTGCCGGCGGCCTCGATACAAAGTTCAGCGATATAAAGCCGGTATTCTGGAAGGGTCTGGCCCTGTCGACTATCGGTGTCACCCTTACCGCCGTGTTTACGGGGCTCTTTGCTCACTACATTCTCGGTATATCCCTTATTGAAAGCATGCTTATTGGCGCAATAGTGTCATCAACGGATGCAGCAGCGGTTTTTGCTGTGCTCAGGTCCAGAAAAGTGAAGTTGAAAGATCATCTGAAATCTCTTCTGGAGTTTGAGTCGGGCAGCAACGATCCTATGGCGGTCTTTCTAACTACGGGTTTGATAGCCATCATTGCCGGTCGTGGCGCATCTTTCACAAGCCTTATCCCTTCGTTGATAGTTCAAATGCTGATAGGCGGTATCATCGGTTATTTTTTCGGCAAAGCCAGTATCTTCCTTGTCAACAAGCTGCGCCTAGGATATGAAGGTCTTTATCCCGTATTGACAATCTCTCTTCTGCTGCTCTGCTACGGATCGAGCGTCCTGTCTGGCGGCAACGCCTTTTTAGCGGTTTATATTGCCGGCATGGTTTTGGGGAATTCCGAGATACTGCATAAGAGAAGCCTTTTCAGTTTTCATGATGGCCTTGCCTGGTTGATGCAGATAACGATGTTTGTCACGCTGGGCTTGCAGGTTTTTCCGTCGCAGCTCCTTCAGATTGCCAAAGCAGGCCTGCTGATATCGGTTTTTCTGATGCTTGTTGGCCGCCCTCTCAGCGTCTTTTTATCGCTATCTCTCTCCAGGATGCCGCCGGGTGAGAAGCTGTTCGTCTCTTGGGTTGGATTGAGAGGTGCAGTGCCGATTATCCTGGCTACCTTTCCGCTTCTTGCAGGCATTCCTGAAGCAGGCAGAATCTTTAATATCGTCTTTTTTATTGTGGTTACCTCTGCATTGCTGCAGGGAACTTCCATACCCTTTCTGGCCAAGCTTCTCCATCTTAACAAACGAGATATGCCCGCGCCAAAATCGATGCTTATATCGAACATAAAAAACTGGTTAACGGAAATACACATCGCCGGGGGATCCGCTTTGGCAAACAAGCGAATTGTCGATCTAAACCTTCCACAGCGTATTCTCTTTATCCTTGTCGCCAGAAAGGAAGAGATCTTTGTCCCCAACGGAGGCACGCTGCTCCAGGTAGACGACAAGGTTCTGGTGGCTGCTGAGAAGGACGACATACTGCCGCTGATACAGATGGGCAAGCCAGGCCCGAGCAAGGTGCTCCGCAAAAGAACGTAGTCACCATCAAGATCCTGGTATAACCTCCCTTCCTTGAGCATATGGCAGATAATTACCAACACCGTGTGCATAATTGCCACCTTAGCACGTTTGCTGTCTCGCCTGGCTGCAATCCGGCTACACTGTGCTCCAGATATCTCCCTTTCGTATACCTGATCGCCTGAGCACATTCCACAAGAGTGGCTCTCAGATGCATATTGCCCTTGTTCGCCTTCTCACTCTTACGCTTGTCGGCACTTTCGTTCTTCCCGGGGCATACTCCCGCCCAGGATGCAAGCAGTTGGCGGCTCTGGCAGAATGTTTTGTCAAGTGTAAAGAGTTGACCCCATACCCCCTATCCCTAATGTCTCTACGGAGTCTCGTCGGCAACCGAGACCGCCGTTCCATCCGTAGCTGTCTCTTCGGAGGACATCTCCCCTAAATACTTCGGTAGATCTATTCCGGCCATGCCGGCTACATCATGCAGCGGCGGCAGGCTCTTGATCAGCCCGGAAAGAAAGTTGGAGGTAGCGGTGCCGTCCTTGCCGCCGCCGGCAGAATCCCAGACGGTGACCTTATCAATTTTGATATTGCGGATAGCCTCCACCTGCAACTGCACTATCTGCTCGATCTTCTCGGTCATGAGCAGGGTGGCTGCCGCTTTGGCGTCGCCGTTACAACCTTTGACCAGTTCCAAATAGCCGACGGCCTTGCTTTCAAGCACTTTGCGCACGCCCTCAGCTTCGGCCTGGTATTTAAGGAGAATGGCATCGGCCTCTCCTTTAGCTTCACGGCGTATTTTCTCCGCTTCCGCCTCGGCTGCTATCTCGATCTTTCTCTTATCTATCTCCTGCCGAACCACTTCAGCGGCGTTGAGCCGCTCCTGCTCGGCCAGGTATTGGACCTTCTGTATCTCCACCTCGGCCTTGCGCCTGGCGACTTCGCCGCGTTGCATGGCCTGAGCTTGCTTCACCGCCAGTTCGGCATTGGTATCGGCGATGGCAGCTTTGGCCTGATTTTCGCCGTCTACCGCCTGTGCCTCCTGCTGATGGATCACAATGCGCCGGTCAGCCTCAGCCTTCTTCTTGCCCTTCTCCGACTCGGCCACATTCTCAGCCACCCGGATCTCTCTCTCCTTGGTAGCCACGGCTTCGCCGATGGAGCCCATCTTTTCCTGCTCGGCCACATCTACCTTAGCCTGGTTGATGGCCTCGGAGGCGGCCTTCTTGCCGATGGAATCAATATATCCGGATTCATCGGTGATATCGGTTATATTGACGTTGATTAGGAAGAGACCGATCTTGTTCAGCTCAGGGGCGACATTCTTCCTGATCGACTCCAGAAATCTTTCACGATCCTGATTGATCTCCTCGATGGTCAGCGACGCTACCGTCAGCCTTAACTGTCCGAAGATAATCTCTCTGGCCATCCCCTCTATCTGTACCTGCGTGAGGTTGAGCAGGCGCTCGGCCGCGGCGGTCATTATCTCCGGCTCTGTGCCGATGCCCACGGTGAAGGTGGAGGGAACGTTGATGCGGATATTCTGCATGGAGAGGGCTTTCTGCAGAGGGATATTGATAGTCATCGGGGTCAGGCTCATATAAGAGTAATCCTGAATCAGCGGCCAGATCAGGGCGCCTCCGCCATGAATACAGTTGGCGGTCTGTCCCCTGCCGACTTTGCCGTAGATTACCAGGATTTTATCCGAGGGACAGCGTTTGTAGCGAGAAGCCAGAAAGAGAATAGTCGTGACTACCAGGACAAGAAAAACTACTACAGGGAGTGACCAGAAATCGAACATGGCAAATTCCTGCTTTCTTTTTATTTTATGGATTCGACGATGAGAACATTGGCGTTGACCTTGACCACGCGAACCGGGTTGCCGGTCGCCAGCTCCAGGCCGTCTTTCTCCATGGCATCGAATTCTCTCAAGTGGTTGCTGAGGTTGATAGTAACCCTGCCGATGCCTTCCGGCGGAATGCTGAGATAAACGGTACCCGTGCTGCCGACGGCATCCTCTATGCTTATATTACCGCTTGATTGCAGACTTGCCGCCCACTGGAAGATTCTAATGATGACCCATACCGTCACTAGCCCGGCGACTACCGCCCCGGCAACGGATACCGCCGCCCCGACCCGGCTTTGCCGGTAAAGGGCCAGGCCGACCAGGCCGAACATGACGAAGAAGGAGCTAAGCCCGTGCAGCGAGAAGAAATGAAAGCCTACGTCAGAGTCAACATGCGCGACATCGATATCGATACCGCTGTCGATATCCGTATCCCCGCCCATCATCAACATGATCAGCCTGATCAGGACGAAGAAACCGCCGATGATGGCACAGACCAAAAAGAAATACTCCAGAGCGTTAAAATCCGAAAATGCATTTCCCATACCGCGCCTCTTCTGAGCTTTGTTTTAATCAAAAAAGAATCAGTTGCAAGCTTATTATTAAACAAGCTTACTATGGTACCAGGCGTATGTCAATAAACAGCAGGAGGGGCGGTAAACAGCAAGCAGGGCCAGGAAGAGGCGGGATTAAATGCAAACTCCTGGCCCCATGATCCATAATCTAGCATATATCCACTGGTCGGCCTGTGCGAATGCTCTCATCTCCCGCCAGGCCGACGGCTACGCTGTTTCTACCAGCCAAACCATCCATAATGAACTCAGACCCTTTCAGGCAGGCATCGATAAAGGTCTCTATCATCCCTTTGTCTCCGCCGCCGTGGCTACCACCGATAAAGGGAGGCGTATACTCCTCAACAACCTCCTTGTGCCTGCGGGATACTCTGATTTTGAAGTTGGTATTTTCGTAATAGCCGTAGATCTTGCCTTTGTCACCTACAAAGGTAAACTCGCGACTATACTCCGGAGTGAAATGGCATTCCGTATAGGTGGTACGAACGCCGTTGTCATATTGCACATTGAGCATAGCATTATCATGAACATCCACATCGCTGGTAAAGACACAGGAGACGGGATTCGACAGGGTCACTCCGCAATGCCCTTCGTACTCCAGCGCAGCGGGAGCGTAAGGGCATCTCTTTCTTGCCATGCAGCTGGGACAGGTCTTTTCCGGCGATTCCTTTCCGCCAAAGTAATCCAATCCACCTGTTCCGTAAACTCTGATGGGATTGCCGCCGACAAACCAGTTCATAAGATCGATGGAATGAGTGCCTTTCTGCAACAGAAGGCTCTTGGCGAAACTGCGATGTTTGAACCTTCTTTGAAAGAAGGTATAACCCACGCTAACATTGTCTACGACCCAGCCCAACTTAATCTCTCCGATATCGCCTCTATCGATAATCTCCTTCATCTGCTGAAAGAGTGTGCAATATCTTAGCTCCAAACCCACTCCCAAAATCTTGCCGGCCTTTTCAGCGGCGGCTATCATAGCATCGCAGTCCTCCAAGCTCTGTGCCATAGGCTTTTCAACCAGACAGTGACGCCCAGCCTGCAACACTTGCAGCACCGGCTCCTTATGGTCGGTATCGTTGGTAGCCACGACCACGGCATCGATATCCGTTTCCGACAGCATCTGTAAACTATCCTGATAGTAAGCAGTTTTTGCGCCAAGACACTCTCTGACAGCATCCAGTCTCTTCCTGTCGAGATCGCAAACGGCCACTACCTCGCTACGGGGATTGTTACTGAAGACATCACAAAAGAATAGTCCCCTGCCGCCCATTCCTATAACAGCCACTTTAAGCTTCATTTCCTGCCTCCCGAATTACCGTATCATATATTAATGGTTCATTCACCACATAAATAAGCCAGCATATTCTCCACAAAGGCCTTTCCTGTATCCGAACGGCGTTCAACAGCGGAGAAGACCGGTATCATCTCACAAAGAAGAATCCTGCCGCCTTTGCTGCCGTAGGATGCCTCTACAAGAGCATATCCCTTATAATCGCTTTCAGAAAGCCCCTCCTTCTCTACTGTGCCCATTACCAGAGGTGTCCAGTCGGGCGAAAGATTGATAAAGGGATTGATGATCGACCCTCCCCAACAGAGAGCCTTAAGAGAAGATATGGGATGTTTCAGCGGAGGATCGTAAAAACCGAATTTATCCTCTGCAATAGAGTGCCTGGCATTGAAGACGGGATGCTCCTTCCGTAGGATTACCGGCATTCTCAGTTCCCTTGCATCCCTCTTCACCTTCAGCTCTTGTGGCAGCCAGGCATTGGGGTCCAAACCATTCCTGAAGGCGGCGATTCTGCCGCCCCCGGCGAGATATTTCTCGATCTTCGCGCGGCTCTTCTTCAAAGCGGACATATCGAGATTGCGCAGCCACGATTCACCGATGATCACCACCCGATAGCCTTCAAGCGAAACATCGGTCATAGCCGTTATCTCGAAATAATCGAATTTCAAACCGCAGGCATCGAGAAGGCGGCCGTTTAAACGAGGATAGCTCTGACAGGTTTCGAAAAGCGCTATCTCCGCCTCTCCGCCTGGCTGCCGAGCAAATGGGGTTTCCGCGTCGGCCGTTCCCGTCGCAACCAGCATGACCGCCATAAGATACAGGACATTCTTGCAAAAACGCAGCATCATTTTCTGCCTCCCTCAATCGTCAGCATTATCAGTTCCCGTAATTCGGGCAGCGATATAACAAGATAATCTCCTTCCTTCTTGAAGGCTATTCTCTCTCTTCCGGCGCCCTCCGGCGTGCTGATATAGCATGCCTGCGGAATGAATCCCGACGGCAGCTTGACTTTCAGGTTCGACAGCTTCAAAGGAACGGGCTTCTTCACAGCGGCAACATTCTCTTCCATCAGGCTGCCTGAAGCGATATCCTTAAGGCGAACCTCCTCAAGATTGAGAAGATATACCAGAAATTTGCTGCCGTTGAGGCAAGTGTTGAAATCCACCCGAGAAGGCAGACTGCTCTCCAAAGGCAGCCCGCCCAGCAATTCTCTGAATATTCCCTTTACCATAGCCGTCGCCTCTTTACCTTCAAGGAAATGAAAGAAAGCACCACTATAAATCACTCGCCCCTTGCCGTAATTATGGGAGATAACGGCGGGCTGCCCGTCATTCCATCGCGCTAAAACCGATACACCTGCCCTGGGGGAGAAGCCATAGGCATCTCGGCAAAGAAGCATTTTCGGTCCAAAATATCCTACAGGCAGATATCGTCCATAATCAATAACAGCCCCACCCTCTCTCTTCAGATGAGAGGCCTTTATAGATACCGGGGCTCCCTCTATCCCCAACAGCTCTGCCAGAGGATACTGCGGATAATCTCTCTCGTAAATATCTCTGCCGCCGAGAAAACCCATGGCTACCAGGTTGCCGCCCTTTAGCACCCAGTCTTTCAACGTTCGGATATCCTCCGCACTCATATTCTTTATTTCATCGACTACCAGCGTTTTGTATTTTGTCAGTTCCCGCAAATCGAAACCGGTAATATAATTTACCGGTATATGAGCATCGGAAAAGGCGTAAAAGGTGGGGAATATATGGCGACAAACATAATCATATGCTCCCGGGGATTGCAGGCCGAAGCTGCTGAAGGAGGTCTGCTCATATGAATTTAGAACGGCCACTTCGGCATAGGGCATTTGTCCGCCAATAGCATCCATGTTGCGTTCGATGAAATCCGCAGCCCGCTTATAGCCGTCGGCCACCTCTGCGGACTGGGCATAAGGGAAAAAACCGTTGCATCCGGCCAGAATGGCATCATAAATGCCGGTTTCGTAGGCCCATCCCGGTTCATTCTTGCCTATCACATAGAACCACACCGGCTTGTCGCAAGATTGGCCCTTGCAAAATTTTACCCGCAGATGATAGCGCTTGAAGGATATATCCCCGAGAGCCGCCCCTCTGCGGTCGAAATCCTGCCAGTAATAGGCATTGCACATGCCTGTCATGGCACCGCCGCTCAGAAACTCCGTATGACGAACACCCGCGTAAGGATGTATGGCCCCGTCATAGCCCGTCGTGGCTGTGGTTATGATCTCTTTGCCCCATCTCTCCCGAGCGACCCTGCGGGCATGAAGAGAGAGATCCTGCAGAAAATCGGCGAGGGAATGCTGGCAAAAACGGTACCATTCATACCATAGCTCTCTTTGCGCCAGCCTGTCATCATTGCCGGCCGAGCGTATCTCTGCCAGAGGTTTGCCCAGTTTACGCTCTATCTCTACAGCTGTACCGTACTTCTTGCGCAGATACTCTTTGAAGGCTGTCTGGCAATGACGGCAATGGCAGAAACCGCTGCCGAACCAGCCCGGCTCCTCGAAATAGATACCATCCATATTGACCGTGGAGAAGAGCTTTGTCAGCAACTGTTTGCCCCGGTCTCTGGTTTTAGGATTGTTGAAGCATATATCTTTAAAGCGCCGTTTACCGTCGACGCTGAGACGCATTTCATCTTCACTCCAGTCTCCCAGAGCGGATTTGGTAAATTCAATTATATCCTTTTCCTCAAAATAGACCAGAGCCACCTTGCCTCTGTCATGCAGCTCCTTCAGGCAGGCGTTCATAATGTCAGCCTTGTGCTTCCAGCCGGTGTCGCTCAGCGAACCGTTCAAAGGATACCAAGCAGTGCTACTAACCAGTGTATTGAAAGGAAGTTTATCGGAAAGACTTTCCAGATCGGCGGCAAAGACCCTGGCAGCCGATTCGGCATTGGGACTGCTGAAGGAAAAGCGCGGCAGCTTCTGCACCAGCATAACTCTGCTGCCGTCGGACAGCTCCCTGATTATCCTGGCATTATTCTCTTCCGCACAGCTCCCCCCTGGAGAGGCAATAAAGAACGCAAAGAACATAGAAGCAACATATACTACCCACTTTTTGTCGATCATACGATACCTCCTGATACCGGGATGCCGCAACATCCACGACCTTCCTTATATTTACCTATATCTTCAGGCCAAACTCTTCATAAAACCGCACCAGGTCCACACGCCTGCCTTCAAGACGTGACCTTTCCGCGGCAAAGGCGATCATGCTACTGTGCAAACCATCCTCCACACTGGCCACGGGCATGCCGTTGCCTCCCTTTACAGCCGCTATGAAGGAACGGCAAAGCGCCTCGTCTCCACCGTAGTGCCCTCCATTGTTGCCGATAATATCATAGGTGTTGGTAACACATTTTTCCGAGCAAGGCATGGTGACCGCCGCATCTATCCTGTTGGAGATCGGTCCGCCGTGCAGCATGCCCCTTGTGCCTATAAGCCGTATGGTACGCAATGACATGCTCGCCCCCAGCGTCACCGTAAAGTTAAAGAGAGCGCCATCCTCATATTCCAGGCTGACGACTTGATGATCGCAGGTCTCCATGCCGCCATCATAAACGCATTCATCATAGGTCGTACGAACATAAGCAGGATCATCTCTGCTTATATCCACATAATATGTGCATCGTGAGGCTATGCGACAACTGCTGCAGCGAGGCCCGGCGCCATCCTTTTTGCGAAAAGCCTTCAGGTTGCCGTAGGAATTGACGCTTATGGGCAGCTTGCCCATAAGCCAGGTGATTATATCCAGATCGTGACAACACTTCTCTAAAAGCATGTCCCCGGCATGCTCCTGCTTGCGCCGCCAGGTGCTCGTCATGCTTCTGGTAACGCCGGGATTGACGATCTCCTCGGCATTGCCGGTCAGTATATCGCCGCAAAGACCCATATTTACCAGTTCCTTCACCTTGCGATAAAAAGGTGTATAACGCAGCACGAAGCCCAGAGTGATCCTTTTGCCGATGCGCCTCTCTGCCTCCAGAATATTGATGCAAGCTTGCGGGGTGGTGGCCAGAGGCTTTTCCAGCAGAATATGAGCGCCGCTCTTTAGAGCGGCCAGAGCGGCATCCTCATGCGTATCCTGCGGAGAGGATATGATCACTCCATCGAGGTCAGTGTGCCTCTCCAGCATCTCATGATAATCTTCATAGAGCGGCGTATCCTTCTCACAATAAATACCCTTGAAACGTTCTCCGAAGGCCAAGTTGCTGTCGGCCAGGGCAGCATACTCCACCCTCCCCTTCGTCACCTTTTTCAATTCACGCGCAAAGACCGCCGCTCGCCTGCCACAGCCTATAAAGCCAATCTTCATTTCCTGTTACACGCTCCTAAAATATTATCCTAAAATATTATTGGTAGATCAGTTGTATTCCGGCCAGTATTTCAGACCGCCCTCGGGAACGATATTTTTGTCACAGCCCCAGAACTTGTGATAGCGATATCCAGGTATGCTGGTATAACGCATCCACTTGACATGGCCATCCTTGAAGAGAATATTCGCTCCCTCGCTGTGACGATCGGATACCCTTGCCGGCGTATTAGGATAAACTGCGCCAATAGAATTGATACAGTCGAGGACGACGGCTGTTTCGCTGGAGAAGCCACCTCCCCATATGGACGTCCAGGGCGGAGTATCAAAAAGCGCGTAATATGAAATCGCATAGCTGTAATTTATCTTCTGCCATGCTGTGGGATCAGGATCACTGGGGCATCTCCAGACTCCATCGGGCACATATCCCTTGCCGGTGTTACAATCCACCAGCATATCCTTCCAGTTGCCCGATCTTGCGGCGGGATAGAGATAATCATCCCAGTCCTGAGCATACATGGCCAGGCCCAGTCCAATCTGTTTCAGATTGCTCTGGCAGGTGGCCGCCCTGCTCTTCTCTCTTGCCCGGGCAAAGACCGGGAAGAGGATAGCCGCGAGAATCGCGATGATTGCAATGACGACCAGCAATTCGATAAGCGTAAACCCTGACTTTCTTCTCTTCACTCGAGCACCTCCTGATTTAATATGCTATTCATCATATCATATTCCACCCTTGCAAGGCTGAAACCATTTATCCGCAGATGCAACAAAGAAGCCTTCATAGTCAGTGATCGCCAGCACCGCCGTAAGCTTCAACTGAGCGATCCGGCGCTTCATCCTCTTCCCAGGCAAAAAGGAGTAGCGGTTGGCAATCGTTGAGCGGCACTGCAAAAACTGCTTGAGTTAACCTTATCATCTTGCAACGGAATATCAAACCCTGTCATGTTGCATTTATGTGTTCTTTTGTGACATAAAAAGCCCCTACTTCCCTATTCTTTTAAATCGCATTCAAATTTGTTATAATAGCCGCATGAGGGAACTCAGCCCGATCAAAAGCCCGCACATGCATAAAGTTATCTATCCCGGTCATAAAAATATGGATCTGGCTTTGCTCTTTTACGGGCAAGAGAAGTGCCTTCCGGAGCAGAATAGCCCGTTGCATATAAGGGAACATTATACATTTTATATCGTATTGGAAGGATGCGGAACGTTCCATACCGGTGGTGCAAGCTATGCCGTACAACGGAACAGATGCATTCTTGCTTATCCGGATGCATCCGTATCATGGGAAGCAGATAAAAAGACGCCGTGGACATACGCTTACTTCGCCTTTAACGGGGCACGAGTGGATGAGTACCTTTACAGCTGCGGCCTGTCACTGGCCGATCCCATTATACGATTATCACAGAAGCATGCCGTCCGGCGAATTCTGTCGGAGATGCTGAGCATCGACGGCACGCTAACGGGAGCAGGGGTAAGACAGCAGGGCCTTTTCTTTTTGTTGATGGCTGAACTGATAACTCACACGGACAGAGAACGGTCGCCTCTGGTGCAAAATTCCGAAACCCGTTATGCCAAACAAGCAATCAATATCATGGAATTGAATTACAGCGAAGATATCAGAATCGCAGATATAGCAAGCGAACTTGGTCTGGAGCGCAGTTATTTCTGCCGCCTTTTCAAACGCGTTACCGGCTTGTCGCCATCGTCTTTTCTACTTAACCTACGTATAAACAGAGCAAGAATGCTCCTGGCCAACTCGGATTGCACTATAGAGCAGATAGCTAAATCCGTCGGCTACCATGAGCCCAAAGTCTTCTCCAAGATTTTCAAGAAGATCAACCGACTCTCCCCCAGCTTATACAGGGATGATTGCAACAACTTCCTTCTGAAGAGATAATCAACTGTAAACAAGAGGGGTCAGGGATTTACTTCACTCATCGAAGCGCTGCCAAGCTCTTTTTCGCTCTGCTTGCGATGGCATAGCTGCTATTCTACGCTACTATGCCAAAGGCTAAATGTAAACTCCTGACCCCATTCGTTACCTACGGCCATTCAGCATGGTCAATTTGCGGGCAAACGGTCATATCACCTGAGCAGCTTCAGGCCGCTCTCGGATGGCATAAGCAGTTGGCGGCTCTGGCAGAAGGCCTTGTCAAATGCAAGGAGTTGTCTCCAATATCTACTTGCCGTTCATATAATTCGCTACCTGAATTGTACTGCGAGCATTATATTTCCATGATACATGACCATCAACCCATAGAACGTTTGCTCCCTCGTTATGGCGATCGTGAATAACAAAAGTTCCGGTGTTAACGCTGCTTAACACGTTGGCTGGCCTGTTAGCGGCAGCAGGATCATAATAAGCGTCGGCCAACAGTATTGTCTCACTTGTGCGTTTAATATCGGCCAGGCTCCGCGCAGGGAACACATAAGCAGTACCGTTGTAATAAGAGCCGAGATAATTGAAATTATAACCGTAATTAACGTAAGAATATCTCCAGGCATCGTTGGGAAAATCGGCGAACCCTGTGGCGTGATCAAGATGTCCGGCATCAGGGCAGACCATTATCCGATTATTTGTTATATATTTAGATTCTTTTAACACCCAGCCCCATTGATTTTCATTATCTTTGCTTTGCGGCGGAAAAACCTCATCCCAGTCCTGCAGATACATGGCAAAGGCTAACCCCAGTTGTTTGAGATTACTTTGGCACGTAGCCTGCCTGGCTTTGGCCCTTGCTTTACCGAAGACCGGGAAGAGAATAGCTGCCAGAATCGCTATAATTGCAATAACGACTAGCAGTTCAATCAACGTAAACCCCTTGTTGCTTCTTAACCCCTTCATTTCGCACATCCTTTACTTTAATAGTTTTGTTATCCAGCAGACATTATTCCTTAAAATATCATAGAATATTTCAAAGGCTTAAAGAGAAACCTCCACGGTAGACTTTATCAGTATATTCTGGTCACTGATATCTTCGCCCTGCATAATAGCTGCAAGCAGTAAATTCGTACCGCTGTAAGCGATAGAATCCATGTTGTCGTCGATGTATACGGCGGGTACCGGAAGCCTGTAATAAGAGTAAGGTCTCGAGGTTACAAGTATGATATCTATCGCTCCTTTAAGCCCAAAACGTCCGGTTATCAAATGGCTTATCTCACTGGCAACCCTGAAATCATGGCAAAAAATAGCATCAAACGGTAGCTTATCAGCGCTGAATAGATCTTTCAATGCGGAAAAAGCCCCCGCCATACTGCCTGCGCCTACATATACCAGATCCTGATAGAACGTAAGGTCGTTCTCCTGCAGGGAAGCCTTGAAGGCCTCAAAGATTGTTTTATTCAGATAGCGATTCAGATCCTCATCAAAGAAAGCTATTCTTCTTTTATCGGCAAGTTTAAGCTGCTCAAATGCTTTGTAAATACCTATGCTCAAGTTTATTTCCACAACGGGTGAATGGCCTTTTATGCTGCTGCTGTAATTACCCAGCACCACATGAGGTATGCCCAATTTATGGACTATGGCGATAGTCTTGGATGTCAGTGTGCCCGAAATCAGCAACCCGTCGACTCTTCCGTCTCTGAGTATGGGCGGAAGATCATACATCAGCGTTTCATTGCCGGTAAGGCTCGTAAAAACAAGGTGGAAATTATTTTCCGCAGCGCATCCGGCTATTCCATCGATGAACCGGGAATAAGCGGGATCGGAGAATTCTTTGCCTACCAGTACGAATGCTATGCTGCGGGTAGATCCGGTTCGCCTCTCTCTGACAAGGTCCTGTATGCTGGTATTAAGACGATATCCGTTTTCTTCGCAAACACGGCGAACCCTCGCCCTCGTATCCTCGGAAACGCCCGGTTTGCCGTTAAGTACCTTCGACACGGTGGCCTTGCTGACAAGAGCCAGCCTGGCCACGTCCGCCATCGAAATTGTTTTAGAGTTTTCAGATCGCATAGCAAGCTCCCTAACGTTTACGAAACTTGTTACCCTGTTATTCATCATTTTACCTTTTAACAGTTAAAGTGTCAAGCGCATGTAGGCGTTGATGTGCCGACATACGGGCTGAACGGCATGATTTCTCCTGCTCTTTTGTATTCATGCAATTTTCACGAAAAGTACACCTCTACCTCGCTCAACAGCCCTGATTTGCGCCATTGACAACGCAAGCGGTTGGCAAGAGTGTTTATTACCCTTATCTCCACTTTGTGCCTACCCTTTGGTAATCGTCCCATACAAACCGTGTAAGGAGGGCTGAATGAACGGCATTTTAAAGCTCCATCCACACTGACCTCTGCCAGGGCTTCCACTTCTCCCAGGCGCATCCAGCAATCCTTGCGGCTGCTTTCTTCGTCGACCTCGATATCGAAGCTGTAAAGGGAATCGCCTGAGTAAAACATTCGACCAAAGGAACTCCAGCTTGCAGGCAGCGCGTTATCATATATACCATTATGAGAATCTAATCTTGGCATGCCATGCAGCGCATGATCGATGGAGACTTCAAAATCGCCCACGAGCACAGGTGCATCGCAAAAGCCAAAAGATCCTTCAGGCACCTTTACCTTCAATATATGCAACTGAGGAGCATCTTTACAGAAGTATTCCCGGGGTATAGAAAGACTGTAATTGAATATGTCAAAGTCGGAAGTCATCTCAAATCCTTCCAGCTTATGATCGTTCCACCAGATATCCGGCAATATGCCGTCTTCCAGTGGTTCAATAATAAGTCTCAGATTATCGATTGCCCCGCCGGTGATAAATCTGGAAAAGTAATATGTATCGCTTTTCAGCCGTTCAACGGTCCTCTCCTCCATTAGATTTATGGCAGGAGACCTCTCCCAGACGCCCCCCCTATCGAGATCGGCGCATGGTATAACCTGCCACACATAGAGCGGACATTGATTGTTGTTGAAGGCAACCCTGAAACGGTCGATAATCTTGCAATCGCCGCTCTCCAGGGCACTTAGACCACCGGTAGCCGCAATCTGGTCAATTGCGCTTATATCCCTTATAAGAAGCCCGCTGTAAGGATAAAGAACAACCCTGCTTTCTCTAACGAAGCCATCGAACAAGCGGTTTGATGCGTTAAAGAGATACGTTCCCTCCACGCCATCTTTTATAACTCTTGAGGCCCAGATACTCTCTGTACCCTCTGTTCCGCCCCTCACATCGAAGTCGTCAAAAACCAGATTGCCGATATCCTCCATCGCACAGAAGCTTATTCCGGTGGCATCCCATGCACATATCTTCTTCTCTCCCTTGCAGGATACAAGCATGGGCTTCCTGCCTACGCAGACGACTTTTATGCCGGAAGCAGCGGCCTTCTCCAGCTTTACAGCCGTTTCTTCCTCAATATAGCTTAAATCGGGGAGCAGGACCCACTTGAAACGCAGCGATGACAGCTTCAGAAATCCGTCACTCGTTTCGGCCTCGCAAACACCTCTTTCATCCGTAAATTCAAATGCAACCCGAGCATCGAGAAGTGCTCCTCCAAGCGCAATATAGGTTTCTGTTATCTCCTGACGGCGCTTTCGATGTTCTTCAGGGCTGCCGGAAAAGGCGTTGACTGTGGTCTCCGGCAGAATTATGGCCACTTCGGAGGGGAATAATGCTTCCCGTAAATACTCGCACGTTTCGCTCATATAGCCTGTCAGGTCTTTCATCATGGAAAACCATGGCTGATGATAAAAGTAAGAAGGCGGTGCCTCATCCTTGCGCGCTCCGGCAATGGAATAAGAGAAATTGTGAATAGCAAAGCAGTTTACACCGGCAAACATCTGCCAATCAGCAGAGTTCTTTATCTCCCTTATCGACGCCGAATCGGGAAGCAGAGCAAAACTATCGGTAAGGACATCCTTTTTGCCAAAGATCCTGGATGCAGAGACGGCAATTTTCATGGCTATCGTGCGCAATACAAGATCCTTTTTGCATGTATTGCTGCCCAATGGATCGTGAGTAGGAATGTCCATATAGCTGCACGCCCTGAACTTGTACGGGAAATTATCGCATTCACCTATCATCTCAAGCCTTGGCAGATGTCCCCCTAAGCGCATGCCATGCTTGCGGCACCACCCTGCTATAGTACCGAGATAGTTCTCTGCAAATAATCGTGCCTGTGTCTTCCTGTAATCCCTTCTGACCTGGATGCTGATATCGTTGATATCAAAGCTGAGGTGAGGCATCAAAGGCTTCAGTTCGTAACCATGATCCTTTTGAAACTCATCGAAGAAGGAAGGTGTCCAGGGATAGGAACCACTGGGGCCGGGCTCGTCGGTAAAAGCATAGTATGGCAGGCATCCATCTTCTGTGGCCAGATCGTTGTAATATGTATGGACCTTTTCCACGTACTTTTCCAAAGTCTGTTTGTTAAGAAGATCACTTTGTGCGTAATACCGATGTTGCAAATTGCTGTATGCCGCCACGCCGATCACATAGCCGCCGGCAAAGCGTTCGGGATCCTCAAGATACATAGCATGGCGATGATCCATGGAGGCCCACCGGAAATGAGGATATTGATAAGGAAAGATGGAAGGCTGGTAATCGGCATGCTGGATGCGCCTTCTGGTATCCTCCTTGCTATCTACCAATCCACACCTTTCGCTAAAATCCATCACTTCTCCCTGGTGCACCACATAGCCACCGAGCAGATGCCCGAGTTCCTGAGAATTGTCATCGCTTACGAATTTATAGATATGCTTCTCCGCTATTATCGGGTAAACGAGAAATTCGAGATGCCTGCCGACAAGCTCCGGATGTTCGGAAACAAGCAAGCCTCCGGCATTGCCACTGGGAAAGGGATACTCATCCCATATAGCTATCCCGACGCCGCATTCGGCGGCTTTTCTATATATTGATTGCACTATCTCCTGCCATCGTTTTGAAAGCCAGGGGGTTTTAAGCCCCTGTCTCGGATGCAATAGTATACACTCAATACCTGCCCGGGCCATCGCTTCTACCTGGCTTGCCACCTCGTCGGCCTCTAAATTGTGGTTAAGAAAATATTGTACGGATATGCGCGGTATTACTCTATTCAGCGCGCTATTCTTGTTCTGTAATTCGCTCATCTTAACTCCCTCATTCTTGCATTGCATGCGATGCTGCTCATTGTTTTGCGTTCTGCTCTTCCTGCCGAATTACGCAGTTCCACTCTGCCGCCTTCGGTTCCTTTGCAGCCGAAGAGAGAGGATGGCAAAGGCCGATAGCAAGGCTATGCTTGATTACGTATGCAGCGGCTCGATATCCTCCCGCTCGGCCAGCTCTTATCGTAGGCTGGCCGGAGTGCCGCAGCAGACGATAAAGTAAAGATCCTTCAGGGGACCAATTCAAAGAGCCTGGTCTCACCGGCATCCATGAGAAGCTCTATGCTATTGCTCTTTTTGCCGTTGATTATTTCGCCGGATATAAGATCTTTGAGAATATACTCTGCCGGCAAATCGATCTTTTTCAGGCCTTTGACAGCGGTGTGAATGCCTATCATACCGCTGCCCGCATAGATCATGTCATGACTGTTTTGACTATATATGTGGCAGCCGGCATACCTGGCGATCTTCCTGAACAACTCCGGTGTCATTGCGGGAGCGCTGAAGTAGATCGATTTCCAGGTACCGAGATCTCTGAAAGCGCCGGACGGATAACTGCCAAGACTCCCAAAGGTTATAGACTCGCCTCCCTCAGGATAATAGAGGGTATTAATACCGGACAGGCCGGAAACCATCGGCTTGATTTGTGATAGAAATGGAATATCGCTCTGCGGGCTATACTGCACCATGGCAGCGGTATCGGTAAGGCGTTTGATCCTGATGCCGGTTAGATCTCCAACGTTGTCGACGTTCAGCTCTCCATCGGTGATAATGCCCGGAGCGTGAAACCAGACAAAGACGGATCCATTCTTCTGTAAACGTTTAAGGGTGCTCTTCAAGCCGGCATCTATAGACCAGGCGTTCAGAAAGATATACATCTTATATGCTGGAAAATCGGAATGCCGCAAATCGTCAAGCATGTAGAAATCCACCGGAGCACCAATCCTGTAGAATATGCCTCCCCACTGATTTCTGACTGCACGCCCCATATAATCGTTGGCTTCCATGCTGGTACAGGTCATGCTCTGCTCACTTACAATAACCGCAACCTCGGCACTTTTAGCCGGCCATGTAACGGCCTTAGCCGCGATTCGGCTCATATCGGTTACGGCGCGCATAATAGCCGGATCTGCAAATTCACCGGGATGAATATCAAACCAGCGGATCGCCTGGTTCTCCACTGCATTCAGAGCGAACATCTTCCTGATAGTGTTAACTGTATCCCAAGGGTTGCCAGTATATGCCCAGCTTCCGGCTCCTCCCGCATAGGTGCGAAGATCGGCCTCATCGACATACATCTTACCGTGAAGCGCTATGGCTGCCAGCGGTGCGCTGGACGAGTGAGGACTACCCGGCTGACGTTGGAAATATGACGGGCCAGAGAAATAATCTATCTCTTTTGAATGCACAAGACGGCCGAAGCCGAATTCAGCCCATTCGTTATGCCCTCCAATAGTAAATATCTTGCCGTAGTAGGCGCCAACCGTCTTTCTATTCCCGGTCAATTGTTTTATCAGACCGCTGTAACGAAGAATAGCATCCGTAACGGAATCGGAGAGCGCCTGCTGGAAATCTATTACATTCATCTGCTTTTGAGGGTCATAGAAGAACCCGCCGTCAACAGATTTACGAATGCTCGCTTCGGGAAGCGGAACAGACCGGAAATCCGCAATGTTAGTTCCCCAGGCACGGTTAAGGTTGCCGATATAGCCGTATTTGCGCTGCAGCCAGCTGTGAAAGTATTCCCGCATCGGTTTACTATAATCGCTAAGCCTTTTTTTATCGCGAGTTACCATGGCTCCGCTGCCGCCCTCTACCCATAGCATCCATTGGCCATCTTCGCCGCCGGCAAGATAGTAACCAATAATCTTGTTTGCGCATCTTCTGTTTTCGATATGCTTTATTATGCTTCCAAGCGCACGCTCGGAGTCATTGAGAAAAAGCCTGGAAGCATAGGAAACCTGCGGCCACACACCATCCTCGAAGGCGGTCATCTCATCTTTATGCAAGCGCTTCCACCACTCAGGAGCATAAATGCTGAATGAAATTATCAGCTGTGTTTTCGGAGCAGCAAAGAGCACTTCATCCAGTATGGAATCGACCATATCGAGATCTATCTTATCCTGGGATTTCCAGACACGGTAAAGCGGGATATCGAGTTCGATGATCTTGACTCCGGCATCATAAAAATCATTCAAGTAAGCCGTATGATCGCTACGGTGGTCAGTGCCCAGGCGATAAGTTACGAAAGGGATTGGCTTGCCGTTGATCAACAGACGCGGTATGCCGTCTACAGGCTTTATGACGGCCACTGTTCTCTTGCTGCCGGCGGATGAAGGACTGTATTCTATTGTACCGGCGACATTGCCGCTCGTGAGCTGCAGTACCGGGCTGCCGACCTTTATGATATATATTCCCTTATCAGCATCGGACGGAAAATCGAATACGGTTGACAGGCAGAAAAGACCAGGCTGATGTTGCTTAAAGAAAGACCTCTTTGAGGCTACCATATAATTGCCTCTGTGCAGCGAAACCGTCGCCTCTTCATCGGCAAAATTGCCTTCGCTCTTTATTGTAATTGCAATTTTCTGCTTCCCTTCGCCTTGCACACGCAATGAAGCGGTCAGGGGAATTATCTCCGCCTTCTGCTTGCGGCCAAAGTAAGTGTAAGGCACAAGCCCATAAGGATTGCGAGGGATAATTACCTTGCAGGTGGCCTGCTGCCAGGAAGTATCATCAAAACCGGGCAGGTCCCACCCATCAGGCGCAGTGGAAGATACCTTCCAATCGGTATTGCTGCAGATGTAATCGCTGCGGTCGCTGTAGTTGATCGTCAATTCACACAGAAAGGCTGCCGCACCCGCTTGATTATAAGCTTTGACGGCAATGATATTCGTACCTTTTCTCAAATATCGTTTGACGTCTTCGCTTAGCGTCGGTCTGGCCCAGGATGTTACCCTGCCTATATATTTGCCGTTAAGAAAAATTTCTGAAAATTCATCGGTCAGCCATTGAAAACGCGCCTCCTCAACGACGGCGGGATCGTCAATGGTAAAAGTATGCCGCAAATATAGGTGAACATCGGCCATAACGGGAGCATCATCCCATATCCAACAGCCTTTCCAGTAATGCTGCGGCATTTTGCGCACAAACGTTCCGGGTTTGACCACTGCGTTTGCAAATCCGACAGAGCCTTCTTCAGCTTCGCTTTCAAGGCTGAAGAGCGTTTTTACGGTATACGGAGGAGGCGTAAAATCAAATGCTGTCGGCAGCGATGAAGCAGCCTTGTTGCAGGACCGGAAGGTGAAAGATTCATTACCTATTTTATTACCCCTGTCATCGAAATAATCAACCTGCCAGCAATACTGCGTTGCTCCGTAACAGAGCGCGGAAAAGCCGTTCTTCACTCCCGGAATTCCCTCGATAGAAGAAAAACCGCGAGCTACATCAGCTTTTTTTGCTTCGGCCACAATCTGCTCAGCGGAGAGAGCCTTATCCAGAACCAGCAGGTCTTTAATTGCAGTGCCGTGATCGCTTGCAGGGTTCCAGCCCTTGGCGTCGCCCAGGTGCAATACACCCGAAAAAGCCTTCATATCCAATTCGAAAGCGCCTGTGCGTCGCCCCAGCAATTTGCCATCAAAATAGAGAGAGAGATCGCATTTCCCGCTTCCCTGCTTCCAGGTAAAGGCCAAATGATGCCACTTGTCGGCCTCGAATTCAACCTTTTTCAGGATATCGATGGCTTTCTTTTCCGTGGCGCTTTGCTGCCATAGAAGCCGCAAATTGTCATCAGGAAACTTGTAAAGGAGCACTCGCGGCAATGCGGGGCCCGTGTTATTGCCTGCCTCAAGGAAGAAATGCCACTTCCCTTCACCGGATTCCCAGCCCCATGGACAGACCCACATTTCGACAGTTCCTTCATCAGAAGGTAGGCCGCTGTCAATGACCACCTTTCTAACAACCTTGTAATCCTTTCCCTTATCGGCATCAGGGGAAGTGAAGTGCAGCAGCGTTTCAGGCAAATCGGCATTTGCCGGTCCGCTAAAAATACTTACCATAATTACAGCTAAAATAGCGAGAAAGGCTCTCACCACAACAATAGGCAGGCAACTTGCTTTTCCGGTAACTCCGGTAACTCTTGAATAGAACATTCTCTTCCTCCTTATGCCGCAATATCGCGACAACGCATGAATATTGCTTCGAGCGCAACCCAAGCTTTCAAAGGTACAACCGCGTTCACCAGTACAAATGCTATGCTGCGGGTAGATCCGGTTCGCTTCTCTTTGGCAAGCTTCTGTATGCGGGTATAAAGACTATATCCGTTACGGCGGATTTTCGTCCTCGTATCCTCGAAAAGAGCCGGCTTGCCGTTAAGCGTCTTCGATAGAGTGACCTTGCTGATAATGGCCAGCCTGGCCACATACGATATCGAAATCTTTTCAGCACTTCTTGATCGCATATGCGAAGTTACCAACGTTTACGAAACTTGTTACTCTATTATTTATCATTTTACCTTTTAACTGTTAAAGTGTCAAGCAAAAAAATGACGGAGGAGGTCACGAGAGGGGGGTCAGAAGGGGTGAGGTTAATTGTAAACTCCTGACCCCATGAGATCACATGATCATGATCTTTGCGCTTTCTATGCCGAAAGCAAAGAGTTCATAGCCTTCTTTGAAACGGGCCATATCGCAGAAGGAGTGCGAACTCACATAGGCTTCTTCTTTGATTTTGGCTCGTCTGTTAGGACCGAAGGCATTAACCAAAGTGGTGGCGGCCTCTATCTCCAAAGTATTCTCTCCAGACTTTACGGCAGTAGATATATCCAGGAGAAAGGGTTCCCAGCGCAGAGTGCCGCATTCCTGCCCGTTGACTCTAACTCTGACACAGGCGGCGCTGACATCATTCATCTGTAGAAAAACTCTCTCCTGTGCTTCTTTCTCCATAGCAAATGTCGCCTGCAGCCTTATTCGTCCACTATAAAAGGGAAAGCCCTCTTCTGTCAGGTTACGACCGGATGGTTGCTTGAATGGGGCAATGGTATGCCGTCCTCCGGATATGCGCTTCAGAGAGAAGATACCGCACAGATAAACCTCCTCGGCTTCAGTGGGCTGATGCTCCTGCCAATCCTCTACTCGGCTATGGCAGCCCGATCCGGTAATGTTATTGACGACCTTCCCCTTAATAACAAGAGTGTTGATGCCTTTCTGCAGCGGCGGCAGGGGCACTCTGGTAAAGTTCACATCCTTCCAGCTTTGCTGCGGATCGAAGGCTCCGGACTGGCCGGGGGTCTTCAGGGAATGCACCGGCAGACCATTGAAGGTTATTGACTCCAGATTCTCTGCCATTTCGATAACGGCAAAGCAGCCGCCAACAGCACTCTCTGAAGAACATTCATAAGTAGCTTTGAAGGGGGTGCCGTCGGGGGCCGTATAAAAATATTTATGCCAGGCGCCGCAAACGGGTCCTTCATAAACCTTCTTACCGTTCATTTCCAAAGCGAAATCATCGAGCAGCAGAAGGTTCTCTTCGAGCAACTCGCAAGCGAAATCTTCTATCACAATCTGTGGCGCCATATGGCTGAGATCAAGGAAGGCGGCTCCGCTGCCAAGAAATACGGGCAGATCTCTAGCGGCTTCTTCGGCCTCCTCTCCACTGATAAGCAGCAGGCTGGCGGCAGGATAGAGGGTAACGCTGATGGTATCGTTATCCGCCGGAAGTCGGTAAAGATCGCCGGTGCAAAGATCAAACGCTGCCAGAGCGCTCCGGCTGGAGCCGGGCACTTCTACCTGAGCCTCTATCTCTCGCTTCTCATCGGTGTTGACCAGAAGATGTCGCAGGGTGTTTCCCACCCGGCGGCTGTGAAGGTAAACAGAAGGGGTATTCTCTCCGGTCAATTTATCGATCACCTTTATTCTATCGGGAAAGAGAGCAGAGATATGTGATATGGCCTCTTCCAGCGTGGCGGCAACTATAGCTCCGGGAAAATGGGTCTCCTTCTCTTCGCCATCCACCAACACAGGGAGCGTACCGCAGAAGAGCAACTTCCCTCCGGCAGCGGAGTAGGCTTGCAGCAGTGCCAGCGTCTGCCTTTTGATATTCAGAGCTGGCGGCACCAGAATGCAGCTGTAGGAACAGGCACCTACATTAAGGATATCATTTTCAACCGCTCCATATGTCATCATCAAGTTCTCGTTGCCATAATGAAAATCCAGCTTCTCTTCCAGCAAGCGACGCGAGACGGCGGCAAATGGCCTGTCATATATCTCTTCGGCAGCAAACTGATTTATTGTATGCAAGGGCGAGTATTCGCTCCAGACGCTGGAGAGGGGCTGCAGCACCAGAATATCTGTTAACCGCTCGCCCTCGGCGGCAAAGGCGCATAGCCGCCCCTGATAATCGGCAAACTCTCTTTCATCTGCCCACCAGGGCTGCTGATAGAAAAGGTTAGCCGGATAATCGCGCTTTCTCTCTCCCCGCATGGAGTAAAGTGAGAGATGGTGGTTGACAAAGCTGATGCCTAAAGCTGCCTGCCAATCTCCAATCCATTTGCGATGGAAGAAGCTGCATTGGCCTCCCATACAGCCGAAAGCTTCGCTGAAAGCACGCTCTTTCTTTAATTGATCGACAACGGAGGATACCTGTTTGACAGTGACGACCTGCTCTAAATTGCGTCCCAGCTTATCTATTCCCGGCCAGGTCATATATTCATAATGGCTCATGACATCTCCGGACCACTGGGTCTGAGCCCAGAGAGTATCCTCGCACATGAAATGTCCGGTCATAATAAGATTATTCTTCCGGCACCACTCATAATACTGCCGGGTGAAGCTCTCTTTGAAAAGCTCGGTAGCGGCATCGTAGAAGTCAAAGCGTACCTTTTTGTAATTACCGGTTTCGAAGAAGAGGGAAGCCAGATGCCGGCTGATATCATAACCCTTCATCTTCTGAAAGAAATCCGGCAGGTAATCCGACCAGGGGACGGCCGGAGCTTGCTTTGGCCATAGGTAGCATGGCTCATCGGTGAATATTCCCGGAATGGTGCGGCCGAAATGCTCTCCACAGGCGGCCTTATACCTCTCATGCGTAGATTCAAGGAAATGCCTTACCGCCTCAGGGTTCATCAGATCAACATAGCAGGCGCCATTGAACCAGAGATTTCCCAGGGAATCTGCCCTAAGACAGATCTCATAATCATTTCCGCCATATGTAATTCTTTCCAGCGGCATATCGTTCTCGGTAAGCCGGCCTTCTTTCAGCAGCACCAAAGCTCTGCCCCGGTAAGCCTCGTCTCTCTCCGGCACCGCTCCCCCGGCAAAGCCGGAGGGCCATTTGTCTTCGTCATAGAGCCAGGCATAGGTTCCCGTTTTCTCGGCCTCATCGATGCAGGCGCTCACCAGCGCCATCCACTCGTTTGAAAGATACCGGGTCACCAATCCCACACGGGAATGCATGAAGTACGATCCCCAGCCCTTGGCCGCCATTTCCCGTATCTGACGGCGCAGTTCGGCCTCATCCAGTTTATCGTTCCAACTCCAGAACGGTGCCGGCCGCGACAGCGGAGCAGGGTTTTGCAATTTGCTCATACTCATCAATAGTTCCTCCATATAATCTATCCTCAAAGGATTACCATATTTATAACTTCACAACATAGATTCATAGAAGAAAGCATACTTTTCGTCATTCTCTTTTATGGCTTGACCGCTTTGATACTATACTCCTCCAGCAGGCGCAGATAAAGGCGATACTGATTCAGCGATACCTCCGGGGGTGTCTGGTGATCTACGGAGGGTATATAACCGCCCTGACGCATCACCGGCAGCAACCGTTCGAACTCCATTCGCATATGCTCTTCACCCAGATGCATCACCCTCTTATCGAATCCGCCGATCATTCGCAGCTGCGGATGATCGCGACGCAATTCCGCTATATCGACCCCTGCCTGCCGTTCCAGCGGCAGAAAGCCGTCCGTTCCCAATTTCTCAAACCACGGCACTATCTCCCTTATATCACCATCGCTATCGATGAAGGGAAGGATGCCGTGATCTTTGAGCACGGGCACTATGCGGGCATAATAGGGGGCTATGAATTCATCAAAGAGGCTCTCTGAAAGCATGGGGCCATGGTTATAGGTCATATCCTCGGCAAAGGTCATGAAATCAGGGATGCAGACGGCACAGAACTCTTCCAGGACTTTGAAGTAAAACTCCAGCAGATCTTCATTGATCTCTTTCATCAATTCCGGCTGGTCATAGAAGGCATACATATGGGGCTCTATGCCGAACAACCTTCTGGGCCACCAGAAGAAGCCCTCCAACGTGATCCAGAGAATCGTTTTGCCTGTACATTGCTCAGCAGCCCGGACTTCTATGCCGGCAGCGTCGAAGGCTGCTTCCGGATAGAGATGCTCCTTTATGGCCAGATAATCGGCTCTATCGGCAATCAACGGCCCGCCATAGTTTGCAGGCACCGGGCAGGACGGCCCGCCGGGGCTGATCCAGCACTGGCTATGATCATCCAGAGCAAAGTAATGGAACAGGTTCTCTCCGGCCGGCAGCTCCCGCGGAAGCCCCTCCCCATGCCACCGATCCAGGGTCTTATCCCACCACGCAGCCCATTCCAATCTCGGCAGGCGGTCTACCGGCTGGAAGTTGAAAATATGTTGAAACCGTTTCCGATTATCCATGGTCAACCCCGTTTTAAAAGCGAAATGCAAAATGCCGCTTACGGAATCCGGACATTGCTCCCCTGCATTCAGGCTTTTGCCTTATAATAGCAGTCTCTTATATCGATAACCTTGACAATCAGGTCAAATAATAGCATTATCTTGTCATGGTCTATCATCTTCGTGGACAAGAATATTTTTCCAAAACGGGAATGCCTTTGGCCGTCTTTCGCACAAGGGCCGATGATCGGCTTGAAATGCATACCCATGACTTCTGCGAACTGGTGGTTGTGCTGGCAGGCTATGGCCTGCACAACATAAACGGTAAGAAGTATCCAATTGCTGCCGGAGACGTTTTTGTAATATTGAGCGGTTCCGAGCACACCTATGAGAATTGCAAGCAGTTGGAAATCTATAATGTATTATTCGATATCTCAAAGCTCAATTTGCCGGCAAGCGATCTTTATACTCTTCCGGCTTACCATGCGCTCTTCTCTCTGGAGCCTGGCATCAGGGGTATGTCCGGCTCTGCACATCACTACCTCACGCTGTCCGAAACTGATTTGGATGAGATCGGCCGCATCCTGGAACAGACAGCAGAAGAGCTCGATGGGTATCAGCCTGGATATCAGGGAATGGCTGTCAGTCTCTTCTTTCAGACCATTGTCTTCCTATCACGGCGCTATGCCGGCATCGCCACCCCTGAATCGTGGCAATGGCTCAAGCTGGGAGCAGTTATGAGCCATATCGAACAACGCTCATCGGAGCTCCTGACACTGGAACAGCTTGCCCGGATTGCCGGAGCATCGATCAGCACCCTGCACCGGATCTTTCGTGCCGCTCTGGGAGTATCGCCAATGGAGTATGTGATCCGCCGGCGCCTGGAGAGGGCCTCTGCCCTGTTACGCCATACAGATTTAACTATTACGGAGATTGCATCTCAAACAGGCTTTACGGATAGCAACTTCTTCTCTCGTCAGTTCCGCAAACGCTTTGGCGTCACGCCGCGTGAATTTCGCCGACGCTCCGGTTGAAACCTTCCATATTATATTTCCGTATACGGTACAGCAAAGATAGCTGGGAGGAATGAAGATGAAAAAATCTATTCTATTGGTAATCACTTTCTTCTTGTTGGGCATATCCGGCCTGGCTCTGGCTGCGGGCAATAACAGGAGGCCGGTTGTTCCCGGGCGGCCTGGTCGGAATGTGCAGCAGCCTATGCAACGAAGAGAGAGCGCCTTTGACAAACTGAATCTGACAGAGAAGCAAAAGACCAGAATTAAAGAGATTCGTAAGGATTTTGCCATTAAAGCTGAGCGCATACGCAAGAGCAACCTGAGCGACAAGCAGAAACGGGAAAGGCTAACCAATCTTAATAAAGAGATGCAGAGCAAGATAAACAGTGTTTTGACACCTAAGCAACAGGAGATAAGAGCCGCCGCCATAAAGCAGGCCGGCAAGCGTGGGAACCACCGTGGCGAAGGCATAGGCGCAACAGCCCTCCGCTTCCGCAAGGAGCTGAAGCTGTCCGCTAATCAGATAAAGCAGATTGAAAAGATCAACAATGAAAGCAATAAGAGGATCAGAATATTGCTCAGCGGCACTGAAAAAAATCGCGGGATGATCCGAAACAAGATCCAAAATATACAAAATGAAAGCAAAGAACGCATAATGAAGATACTGACTCCTGAACAGCACAGAAAATTGGAGCAGCTCAGAAAGAATGCCGGGTTCAGACGAGAGCGGGAAAGAAAAGGGGCCTATTTAAGGAGGGCGTGACATAATGAAAAGATTCATTCTGCTGACAACGGTATTGCTGCTGCTGTCAGGTATGGCCGGAATAGCCTTTGCGGATGACAATAAGCCTGCCGCCGGCCCCGACAAGCAGCATGGTTGGAATATGCAGCCTATGCAATGGATGGAAAGAGCCTATGATGAACTAAACCTGACCGAGGATCAAAAGGCTAAAATGGAGCAGATACGTAAGGAATTTACGGATGAATTAAAAGGTATTCAGGAGAGCGGTCTGTCAAAAAAGGAAGCTAGAAAGAAAGTAATGGGCTTATCCAGAAGCATGCGGGAAAAGACCAATGCCCTTCTCACTCCGGAGCAGAAAGAGAAGCTATCTGCTAAGAGGAGAGAAATGCGGGAACGGATAAGGCCAAGTGGTGTAAATATAGCCGTAATAACCGGCCGGCTCGAGAAGAGCCTGGGATTATCCGACAAGCAGATAAAAGAGATAGAGAAGATCGCCGGAGAAGGCGAAGATAAAATCAATGCTTTGCGCAAAGAGAAGAATAACGATCGCAAGGCTCTTCGCGAGAAGATCAACGCTGTGCATCAGGAGAGCGCAAAGAAGATCACGGCAATCCTTACTCCGGAACAACAGAAAAAGCTGGCTGCTGCCATGCGGGAAATGCAGGAGAATAGATAGGAGACAGGAGGTTGGGGTTGGGGTCGGGGTCGGTTGCTTGGGATTCGAGTGCGATTGCGGGCCGATTATTTGGGGATTTTTACGAGGCCTTTCAGCGTAGCGGCCAAAAGGGCTCCGTCATTATTTACAGCGGGGCCTTTTCCTATCAGTGAAGACGATAGCGTTTCTCTCCACAATAACTTTCCGGTTTCCGCTGCAAGTGCATAAATGATCCCTCTTCTATCTGCTGCATAGAGTATACTATCAGCGGTAACAACCGGGGATGCCAGTTCTCCATCTCCCAGCTTGATCTGCCAGGTCTTCTCTCCTCTCTGATTAAAGGCGGTCACGCTGCCTTTGGCGGTGGCCACGTAGAGCCTGCCTTTACTATCCAGTGCCGGCGTCACCACAATAGGTTCATCCAGCGTATCTTCCCAGATAGTCTCTCCATCGGGTGCCACAGCATATATATAGCCGTCGGATGAGGCCAGATAGATTATGCTATTTGCTCCAAGCACGGGAGAGGCATATATAGGTCCATAAGTGAAATATGCCGCATCTATTTCAAAACCCAAAACGCTGGTCTTCCAGACAGAAGTTCCGTCCGGGTGCAGGGCGTATAGCCCCCAGTCAGAAGAGCCTATGTATATTGTACCATCCGTAGCCACAGCTGGAGATGAACGGACCTTACCTCCGGTAAGATAGCTCCATTGCGGCTTCCCATCCGAAGAGAGACAGTAAATATGCCAGTCGTCGGAACCGAGATAGATTGTGCCGTCGGTACCTATGCCGGGCGCTGTTCCAACCGGCTGCGGCGGGAAGAGATCTTCGGAATATGAAATAATCTTCGTCGCCCAGATCTTATCACCGCTGCGACTGAAGGCGTGAAGCCGCCCATCCTCCGTACCAACGTAAATAAGCCCTCCGGCAGATATGCTGGGGGTTCCTGACGGCCGGGCACCCAGATTGCTCCGCCATTTCAGCCTGCCGTCGCAATCTAAAGCTGCAATCGTCCTGTCGCTCTGCGTTATGTATATGGTACCGTCGATATCTATAACAGGCTCGGTCATAAGAAGGTTAGTAATGTATACCGTAACCGCCTGATTACCGTTAACAGCGAAAGCGGCCGTGCTGTTGCGTCTGTATCTGTCTCCACTCTCTGTCGGCCAGGCGGATGGCGCCATTGACATATCTTTCCTGATGGTCAAAGCCCCAGCCAGTGTTGCTCTCTTCCCGCTAGCACCATCTACTGCCTCCAATGCCCAGGTGCCTGTGGGGATACCCTTTAAATTCAACCTGGCTGTCATCTTCAAGGGGCTTGACACGATTATATCACTGGCAGCCAGCCGCTTATCTTCATAAAGCAAATAAAGCGTAACAGCGTTGGTAAAACCGCTGCCGGTCACTTCGATATAGATAGAGGAATCCTGGACAGCCTGATCCGGCATGACAGACCTCAGTGACAAATCTCCGGGTATGGATAGAGCCTCCAGCGCCTTAGTAATGTTGATGCGCCCGCTGCCATAGAAATTATCACGACCGGGAGTGCCGAGGTCATCAGCCGTCTGCTCGATAACGGCTTTGATCTCTGCCGGCGACAGATAAGGACTCCTGGATAGCAGCAGGGCTGCTAATCCGGCAACATGCGGAGTGGACATGGATGTTCCTGAAAGATACCTGTATTCTCCACCGATAAAGGTGCTTAGTATGGATTGGCCTGGCGCAGCCACTGAGATATAAGGCCCATAATTGGAGAAATAGGAGCGATTATCCGATTGATCTGTGGAGGCTACGGCAATCACGCCCGGGAAACCGGCAGGATAGCTTACCTGGCTGGTGGATTCATTGCCGGCTGCCGCCACTACAAGACAGTTTCTCTTCAGAGCATAATCCACGGCATCTTTGAGTGCCTGAGAATAGGCATACCCTCCAAGACTCATATTTATAACTCTGGCGCCATTATCTACAGCATAAGTTACGCCTCTGATAATGTTCTCGTAGCTGCCGGCTCCTCCGCTATCAAGTGCTTTGACGGGAATTATGCTACACTTCCAGTTTATCCCTGCAATACCGAGATTGTTATTGGTAGCTGCGGCGATGATACCGGCCACATGTGTGCCGTGGCCATGATCATCCATTGGCTGATTGTTCTCATTGATAAAATTATAACCATTTATTACCTGTCCCTTCAGGTCTGGGTGATCATACTGTACGCCGGTATCAACCACGCCTACTTTAATATCAACGCTGCCGACGCTGATATCCCAACCCCTGGAGGCTTTTATGTTTTGCAAGGACCATTGGGAATTGTAATAAGTATCGTTGGGAACAGAGAATATTCGAGCCACATAATTAGGCTCGGCATACTCCACTGATGGATCTTTGGATAATAATTTGATTGCTTTGGGCACACTCAGGCCATCTGTCAATTTGACGCGATGCAGCCCTACCTGCCTGGATGAGGAGGATGAAGATACCCGATAACGACGGCTAAGCGCATTTATCGCTTGATCGCCACCTCCTTTAAGCTTGATAAGAACCTCGCCCTCTATATATCTCTTTTCCGAGTTGCGCCTGATCTCAGCCCGATCCTCAGGTATTTCCGCTCCCGAGATACCCGGTATAACTAAAAGCAGCGGGATTATATATAAAAAGAAAACGTTGGGAATTTTAAGTAATAAACTCGGCTTTTTGGCATCTTTTTTCCTAAATAAAGTAGCCATGGCTAACCTCCTTAGAGGATTGATATACCATGGCTACTACAAAATATCAGCCAACTTCTCTTCACTGCCGGCATCAAATCAGCTTTTCTTGAACTCTATTTTCCCGCTGAGCTTGGGCAAAGCAACTATATGATATGGACTGGTCAATGACATGGAAACCATCATATCTGCCGCAGGCGTTTTTTCCCTGATGCCGATTGTCGTCAATGCCTCCCTGCTTTCCATTCCTGTGATTTCGATACTATATCCTCCTGAGTTATGTACTCCTGTAAAAACAGCGATTAACGTCTCCTTCTCAAAGCTTACCGCCGGGCGCTCCGGCACAGGAAGTACGCCGGCATTCATTCTTTCCCACAGCGCATTCCAATCAGCCTCATTGTTTATAACCTGTTGCTCTCTCTTCTCTATCGCGCAGTAATTTCCCTTGCTTACCGTTCTCATGCCCTCTTTATCGGCTGAGGCCATACCTCCTATCATCAATACAACAGCTATGCCGGCAACCAGAAATGTCGCCATGTATCGCCTTATCAAGTATATCGCCCCCCTCTTCAATGCATAATTTCAAGCTTCATACCCTCCGCAACCGGATTCTTTCTCCCTCTGTATCTCCATCACAAAATCATTCCATATTACTGATTAGACGATACAAGCTTACCGGAGGTTCCCCACGGTCACATATGAGTATTCTCGGTATAGGTCTCGCAATCTGCATGATCCACATGCATATTGACCGCCACGCCATCTGCAACGCATTTCATATCCTCATTATAACCGCAATCAACAGCACTGCACCAGGTTACCTTTCCCTCTCTCTCTTCTGCCATCGCAATCACCTCCTGTATTTGGGTCGGCTTGCCGCATCAAGAATGTTTTTCCCCGGTAAATTACAAATCAAACGGGCAAATTCGTTTACGATATACTTTTTGCGGGTAATTAGCTCGTAAGGAGACAGGAGTCAGGAGAGTTGGGGGCGGTTGTTCAGTATTTAAGCTCGTTTGTGGGGTTGGTTGAGGTTGAGATCCATTGGAAGGCCATAGAAAGGTCTTCCGGTTACAGAGGGTAGAGAGATGCAAAAAGAGCAAATAAAGCAAAAAGTCGCCTTCTTTGAGGTGGAAGAGAGAGAGGTCGAATATCTGAAATCATGCCTGGGGAAAGATTATGACCTGTTGTTCTTTCTCGATACCATTGCTGATGTGCCGGCTGAGGGCTATATCGATAGTAATGTTATGGGAGTATTTATCTATTCTGAAATAACCGCGGCCGTTATGGACTCTATGCCGAAATTGAAACTGATAGCCACTTTATCAACGGGTGTCGACCATATAGATTTGGAAGCAGCCGAAAGCAGAGGAATCACTGTTTGCAATGTTCCTGCCTACGGCGAGAATACTGTAGCCGAACATACTTTTGCACTGCTGCTGGCTCTGTCACGCAAGATCATTTCTGCAGAAGAACGTGTCAGCAAGCTGGATTTCTCCTCCAAGGGTTTGCAGGGCTTTGATCTACAGGGAAAAACTATCGGGGTGGTAGGCATAGGCCACATAGGTCTGCGTGTTATCCGCATTGCCAAAGGATTCGGCATGAATGTCCTGGCCTATGATATCCGCCCTGATGAACTTATTGCTGAAGTGCTCGGCTTTCGTTATATACCGCTAACGGAATTGCTTGGACAATCTGACATAATTACGCTGCATGTTCCTCTGGTCAAGAGCACCTATCATATGATAAATAAGGATACCATCAAACAGATCAAACCCGGCGCCATATTGATAAATACAGCCCGGGGCAGCCTGGTGGAGACAGAGGCCCTGGCCGAAGCTATGGAGAATGGAACGATCGCTGGGGCCGGCCTGGATGTTTATGAGGGAGAAAGGGCTATCCGGGAAGAGTGGCAAGTCATAGACCGGCAGATGACTCGCGAGGATCTGCAGGTCCTGGTAACCAACATCGCTCTCCTTCATCGGGGTAACGTGGTCATGACCCCGCATATAGGCTTTTACAGCAGGGAGGCGCTGAAAAGAATACTCGATACTACTGTCGATAATATTAATTGCTTTTTTGCAGGCAACCCTTGCAATGTTATCAAACCGACTCAAGCAGTAAAATAATGATTAAATGAAGGGAGATTAACCTCTATGGACTTGAGCAATCCTTTTGGCACCTTGGTAGCAAGAAAGATGGAAAAGAATGAACTGGCCAGAGCAATATCTCAGGATATTGCTGCTGAACTCGATGCCGCAGCACTCTACCAGGCGCACATTGACGCCACTGATGATGAGCGCGCTAAAGCTGTGCTGGCACATATTCGGGATGAGGAAAAAGAGCACGTAGCGGAGTTTATGAAACTGTTGGAGATGCTTGATCCTATTCAGGCTGCCAAGATGGCGGATAGGGATAGCGATATAAGCGAGATTCTAAGCGCGGCGGGAATAGATATATAGATCTCGCCATGCAAGGGAATATTTCAAATAGTGATGAAGAGCAGGCTCCGGAACCGGGGCCATGACTGCAGGCAGATTGTCGCCGCGATATCGGCTCCTGCAGATACGGGCCGCTCTCAACCTTATTCTCTGGTATTGAGCCCGGGTCTTTTTGGACAGGCGCATAAGCTTTAGGATAATACGGGTGTCCTTGAAACAGAGCAGCTCAAGAGTCTTCTCGGCGGCGCCATTTATCCTTCACCGGCTGCGAAGGATAAAGCAGCCGTTATATCTCTGGGTGCTGAAAATCCGGACCTAGCCGTAGGACAGGATATAACAACGGTCTATCTGGCGGCAGAGTATATGAAGCATATTTTCAGGGCAATGGAAACGGTCACTTTGTAAATAAAGCGGCCTGGCGCTATTTGCACCATTGAATAAGCGGCTCTTCCTGATTATGTAGCTCTCTGCTGTTCTCTTAAAAATAATAGCTTGATAATTTCCAGCGCCGGAATTATCAAGGCGGTAATGCCTATGGTCAGCAAAAAAGTCGGTGCATCCAGCGGTACCGTTTTGAAAATACGGTTGCCAAATGGTAGATAAAGAGCGCCCATTTGTAAGATAAAACCAAATAGAACCGCCCCTATAAGGAAGCGGTTGTTCAGCAGATTACGATTGACGACCGATTCTTTTACCGATTTACAGCTAAAGGCATTGAAAAGTTGGAATGTTACCATGGCTGTAAAGGCTACGGTTCTGGCTCTGACAAAATCTTCTCCTGAAGCATATGAATGGAAGAGCAGAAGGGTGCCTGCGGCCATTATCAGAGATACGGAGATAATAAAAATCAGCATCTCAGCCGTGAGAAGGCCTTCTTCAGGGTCACGCGGGGGCTCTTTCATCACCCCCCTCTCCATCGGCTCCAGGCCAAGTGGAATGACTGCTACGCCATCTGTTGCCAGATTAATCCATAATATCTGGACCGGTAGCAGCGGCAAAGGCAATCCGGCCAATACAGAGGCCAGTACGGTTACAACCTCTCCCAGATTGGTTGAGAAGAGATAAAGAATAACCTTTTTAAGGTTGGTATATATAGTGCGCCCTTCTTCCACAGCGGCCTCTATGGTAGCAAAATTATCGTCCAGCAATACTATTTTGGCGGCCTCCTTAGCTACATCCGTGCCTGTGATACCCATAGCTATGCCTATATCCGCTCTGTTTATGGCCGGAGCATCGTTAACGCCATCTCCGGTCATGGCCACAACGGCTCCGTTTTTCTGCCATGCCTTTACTATTCTTAGCTTTTGTAGCGGGCTGACTCTGGCATAAACAGATATGGCGCCGACTTTTTTCTCCAGATATTCATCAGTCAGTTCCTCCAGCTCATGGCCTCCCAGCACCAGATCGCCTTCATCATATATTCCCAGCTGCCTGGCAATGGACATAGCAGTAAGCTTATGGTCGCCGGTTATCATGATCGCTCTGATACCGGCCTGCCTGACAATAGAAACAGCCTCTATCGCCTCCGGCCGAGGCGGGTCTATCATTCCTACCAGTCCTATAAAGACCAGGCCGCTTATTTCATCTCCAATGGCTTCCTGGTCTGCGTCTGCCGCTGAAAAAGCAAAGCCCAGAACCCGTAATGCCCTGCCTGCCATATCGGCAGCCTGTTTCAGAAAATTATTTTCAGCTGCTTTGTTCAATGGTTTGATTTTGCCGTTCAGATCGATAAAATGGTTGCACAAAGAGAGCACACTCTCCGGGGATCCTTTGGCGTAAATATATCTGCCGCCCATGAGATCATCATTTAAGGTAGCCATATAACGCCGTTCAGCACTAAAAGGTATCTCATCAATCCTGGGATTATAAGAACGCACCTCCCCGGGCAACGCACCGGCTTTGATGGATACTACCAGAAGTGCGCCTTCAGTAGGATCACCGATAACGCTGCCAGCCTTCAATTCAGCATCATTTGCCAGTACCGCCGTCTTTAAAAGCAAGAAGATGTTCTCTCCAAGATCAGCCGCATACCCGTTGTAAATGAACTCTCCGGCAGTAGAATAGCCGGCGCCGGTAACATCCAGAACTATGCCTGTATAGAGCTCTGTTACAGTCATCTCATTTCTGGTGAGCGTTCCTGTCTTGTCACTGCAAATTACCGTAGTCGTACCCAGTGCTTCAACGGCCGTAAGCTTGCGTACCACCGCCTTACGCTCTGCCATTCGTCTCATGCCCATGGCCAGGATAACCGTTATCACTGCGGGTAACCCCTCAGGGATGGCGGAAACGGTCAGACTGACAGCAACAAGAAAGATCTCGAGAAGCCGGAAGCCACGAAGAACACCCGCAATTATTATTAGCAGTCCTATGCTGGGAACAGCCAGAACAAGCAGATTGCCAAAGGCTGCTATGCGCCGTTGTAAAGGGGTCTTTACCTGCTCTTCACCCGTTATACGAGCTGCTATATGCCCTACTTCGGTTCTCATGCCGGTTTCCGTAACCAATCCCCGGCCATGCCCTTCCAGAGCCACCGTACCGGCATAAGCCATGTTATCTCTATCCGCCAGAGTTATCTCTTGCAGCAGGGTAAGATTGAATTTATCTGCGGCATCCGATTCTCCGGTTAAAGCCGATTCGTTCACTTTCAATCCGACGGTATCGATCAACCTGACATCCGCGGGTATCTTGTCGCCGGCCGTAATTTCTAAAAGATCACCCGGTACCAAATTTGACGCACTGATCCTTCGGCGCTCTCCGCCCCTGATAACCGTAGCTTCCGGCGATGCAAGTTGCCGCAGGCTCTCAATGGCCTTGACCGCTTTGCCTTCCTGAAAAGTTCCTATCAAAGCATTTGCCAGTACCACAAAGAGAATTACCTCTGCATCGATAATATGCCCAAGCGCCAGCGAAATTATTGCGGCGACAAAAAGAATATAAATCAGGGGACTCATAAATTGTTGCAAAAGGATGGTTAAAACGGACTTGGAACGACGGCGCTCTAGCTCGTTGGCTCCATATCGACCAAGCCGCCTGCATGCTTCATCCGGGCTGAGACCGACCTGAAGATCGGTATCCAAAATACCGGCTGCTTCCTTAGCCGGCAGGGAATGCCAATTTGTCATTGTCAGCCTTTGTTACGAGATGCTTGCGTCAAAAAGGCGCCGATCTTCTCTGATACGCTGCTACTGCTCTCCAGAACCTTGATACCGGCAATGCCGCGCTTGCTTTGTCCCGGCAGATGATGTAAATGTATTACCTCGACTGTCAGCATTAATGGAACAACATGCATAGGCAGATTGAGACTGAGTTCAAGCCAGTCTCCCGTTTTTATCTCCGGTCCGACAACAACTTTCATTCCTTTCATGCCCAGCTCCACCACTTCGGCATTTTTGCTATCCATATCAAGGCTCTGATTGGCAATATCTATCTGACGATAGCTGGCAAGCAGGCTGCCGACTTTTTTTCGAGCTTCCTTCCGCCTGGGTTCACATCCTATGCGTGCCAGCAATGCACATACGCCATCCGGTAGCGGCATCATTATCACCTCATTAATATTCAGCTATGTAATTATTTATACCCGTTACGCAGATATAAAAACAAAACACTTTATGCGCTTGATCGCATATGGATAAAGAGTTAAAATGTGGTGATAATAGAGCCGTAATGCCGGCAAATAATGGAGGTTGGTTATGCCTATAATAGATATGCCCATTGAAGAGCTTATGAAATACGAGGGGCGAAACCCCTGCCCGGCCGATATGGATCGCTTCTGGGATGCTTCCCTAGCTGAGATGAGAGCCATAGACCCGCAGGTGGAAATGCACCCGCACGACACCGGTGCTGCCTTTGCCGAGTGCTTTGATCTTCACTTTACCGGGGTTGGCGGAGCTCGAATATATGCTCAATATCTGAGGCCCAAAGGAGCCGGGAAACCCCATCCGGCCGTCCTCCTTTTTCATGGATATTCAGGCAACAGTGGTGATTGGACAGCTAAGATGCACTTTGTGGCTCAGGGTTTCTCCGTAGCCTCTATGGATTGTCGCGGCCAGGGCGGCAAATCGGAGGATGTTGGAGGTACAAAGGGGAATACGCTCAGAGGCCATATAATTCGCGGATTGAATGAAAATCCTGAAAAGTTGCTCTTTAGAAATATCTACCTGGATTGCGCTCAACTGGCCGGCATAGTTATGAATATGCCGGAAGTCGATCCCGACAGAATAGGAGTTACGGGAGGATCTCAAGGAGGCGGATTAACGCTGGCCTGTACTGCTCTGGAGCCGCGCATCAAGCTGTCAGCCCCAATATTCCCCTTCCTCTGTGATTATCTGCGCATCTGGGAAATGGATCTGGATATAGGCGCTTATGATGAACTGCGAACATATTTTCGGTATTTCGATCCTCTGCATGAGAAAAAGAATGAAATTTTTACCCGTTTGGGTTATATAGACAATCAGCATCTGGCCAAGCGTATCAGGGCTGAGGTAATGATGACCACAGGTTTGATGGATACCATCTGCCCGCCATCTTCACAATTTGCCGCCTACAATAAGATAACATCTAAAAAGAATCTGGTAATCTATCCTGATTTTGGGCATGAAGGATTGCCGTGGTCTGCAGATAGAGTGTTCAAATTCATGTGCAAGCTGTAATCTTGACGGGTACTTATCGCACTCTTTATACTGGAAGTTCATCGTGAAAGATGATATGAGAGAGAAACTGCAAAGGCAGAGGGCGAGGATATATCCCCGCCCTCTGCCTTTGCGCACAAAGCTATGCCGGCTATGTCAACAGTCAGCAAGCGTTAGCCATATCCCCTGCCCTGGGTCCGGCATTTGCCACCTCGCTGGTCACATCGGAGAACTTCTTGAAGTTCTCTATGAAGAGTCTGGCCAGCTTGATAGCTTGCTTATCATAAGCATCCTTATCTTCCCAGGTATTCCTGGGATTGAGCACCTCGGCGGGCACTCCGGGGCAGGCCTCAGGTATTCTGAGATTGAAAACAGGATCTTGCCTGTAGCTTACACCGGTCAGGCTGCCATTAAGAGCAGCGGTCACAATGGCTCTGGTATGCTTGATGCTTATACGCTGTCCAACTCCATAAGGTCCACCTGACCAGCCGGTATTGATAAGATAAACTCTGGTATTGTATTTCTCGATCTTCTCTCCCAAAAGCCGAGCATAGATCATAGGAGAGAGAGGCAGGAAGGGTGAGCCAAAGCAAGTAGAGAAGGTGGCTTCCGGCTCTGTTATGCCGCGCTCTGTTCCGGCCAGCTTGCTGGTATAACCGGAGAGAAAATGGTACATGGCCTGCTCTCTGGTCAATTCAGATACCGGGGGCAGAACGCCAAATGCATCAGCTGTCAGAAAGACAACAACATTAGGCTGTCCACCGGCGCCGGGAATAACGGCATTGGGGATGAAATCCACAGGGTAGCCTGCCCGGGTATTCTCGGTAAGGATGGCACAATCGTAATCAGGAACTCTGTTCTTCGGTTCCACAACGACGTTTTCCAGCACAGACCCATAACGTATGGCATCCCAGATTTGCGGCTCATTTTCACGGGAAAGGTTGATGCACTTGGCATAACATCCGCCTTCAAAGTTGAAGATACCGTTGTCTGACCAGCCGTGCTCATCGTCGCCAATCAGCTTGCGCTCAGGGTCGGCCGATAATGTGGTCTTGCCGGTGCCTGAAAGTCCAAAGAAAAGAGCTACATCTCCCTTCACCCCGACGTTGGCTGAACAATGCATGGGGCATACGCCCTGCCTGGGCAATAGATAGTTCATAACAGTAAAGATGGATTTCTTCATCTCTCCGGCATACTGAGTACCGCCTATGATTACTATCCGCCGCTTGAAGTTGGGAATGATAAAGGCCTCTGAATTGGTACCGTCTTGCTCGGGATCCGCCTTGAAGCCGGGAGCATATATGACTGTAAATTCCGGAACATGAGCAGATAACTCATCGGCTGTCGGGCGTAAAAAGAGCTGATGAGCAAAGAGATTATGCCAGGCCAGCTCGGTAACAGCTCTAAGCGGCAGGCGATACTGGGGATCAGCGCCTACAAAGCCGTCAAAGACAAAGAGCTCTTTCCCCTGCAGATAGGTCATCATACGATTATATATGCGGTCGAACTTCTCCTCTGCTATAGGAACATTGACTTTGCCCCAGGCGATCTCATCGTGAACAGCGGGTTCATCCACGGTAAACTTGTCATTAGGTGAACGTCCGGTATACTTACCGGTCCTGACGCTGAGAGCTCCGGTAGAGGTAAGCTCTCCCTCTCCCCTGGCCAGCGCCTGTTCGATTAAGATCGGAACCGATAGATTACGATAGATACCGCCTGGATTGACCAGTCCTAAATAGGACAGGTCGATGGTTTCATTACGTCGAGTAGACATTTCACTACATCCTCCCTCAATTATAATGGTCAAAAATAAAAAGGTCCCCCGCCGTAGTTACAGGAGACCTTTATATTCTTATCATTGATCCTGACGAGCCGCTCACACTCGCTGTTCCTGTATGCTTCAGGGCATTTCTTCATTGATCAAAACATGTTTTGTGACATGTTTAATCATCAGCCGTTTTTCAGTGTTAAGCTGCTTGGCAACTCTTTCATCGCTATAATTCATTACACTGAATTCGCCGGTCATCTCTACCCCTTCCGCATATACCGTTTACTCATCTTATTACTTATATCAAAAAGAACGGCATACGTCAACCTCCAGCCGCCGATAAAGAGGCAATAATAATTACAATAATAATTATTTATCGAGAGCTCCTCCCAGTCTTTTCCCGGCATCAAAACAGGCGATAAGCTCATCCTCATGCGGGCGCCATTTAACAGACAATCCCGGTTCAAAAAGCTCCATCCCCCCTGCCGTCAGAATTTCCTCAATCTCTTTGACTGCTCCGCCACCCCAGCCGTAAGAGCCAAAGGCCAGTCCCTTGCGCCCAACCGGACGTAAGCCTTTGATTTCATGCAAGAGGGGCATCACCGTAGGCAAAACGCCGTTATTGATGGTGCTGGAGCCGATAACAACTGCAGCAGCCTCCAGTATATCACGCATGACATCGCTATAATCGGAAAGGCCCAATTTATAATGCCTGACATCGGCTCCTGTGCTTTCAATGCCTTCAGTCAGAGCCAGAGCCATAGCCTCGGTGCTCTGCCACATCGTATCGTAAGCCACTACAATAATTCTCTTCGCCTCCTGTGCAGACCAGCGCAGGTAAGCCTCCACTATCTGCATTGGCTCGTATCTCCATATCAGCCCATGGCTGGGAGCTATTATTTTGATAGGAATATTCAACTGCTGAATTTCGGCTATCTTTTTAAGCACCAGCTTGCTGTAGGGCAGCAGGATGTTGGCATAATATTTGGCTGCTTCCTCCATTAAATACCCCTGATCAACCTCATCGGCAAAGCGAAAGCCGCTGGCCATGTGCTGGCCGAAGGCATCATTAGGCATAAGCAGCGCCTGGTCCGGCAGATAGGAGAACATGCTCTCCGGCCAATGCAGCATGGGAGCTTCGATAAAGATAAGTTTGCGCCCGCCAAAATCAAGTGCGTCGCCCGTTCTAACTCTCTTTGCTACACGCACATCAGGGTAATAGGCGGATATAACCTCTACTGCTTTAGCTGTTGAATAAATTTCTGCATGAGAAGCTATTTGGGATATAATTGGAAGTGCCCCGGAATGATCAGGCTCCACATGATTGACTACGATATAATCGATATCGGAAGGGTTGATTACACGGCTGATGCGCTTCAGCATTTCGTCTGCAAAGGGAGCATAAACCGTATCCACCAGCACATTCTTTTCCCCCTTCAGAAGATAGGCATTATAGGTAGTGCCGCGATGCGTAGAATAGGAATGTCCGTGAAAGCTGCGACAGTTCCAATCTACGGCGCCAACCCAATATACATTATCCGCTATCTTTACAGGCTCAAACATTAAAACTCTCCTCCTTATCTTTGTGTTTATGAATCAAACGCTGGAGCATAGAGACATAGAGGATGCCGATCCATGCCGGCGTTCAAATACTATTAATTCTACAAGCGAATACTCGTTCCTGCCTTGGCTGATATTTAGTCAAATATTACTCGTCCAAAGCTTTGCGGTATATGGAAATTGATCTTTCCGGGTGGAGACCAGGCACTGTATTCGTCCACTTCTCTGGCTCTATCGATGCGATAGAGATTGAGCCTCCACTCGTCGCCGGGAAGGGGTGGGATGCTATGGGCCATATAAATGCTCTTGAAAGGAATGGCCATCTCTACAGACCAGTATTCATCCTTTAGATTTCGCTTGTTGACTTCACCCTCGATATATACGGCTGTCTCCAGCCCCTTACAGTTCCACTGATCCAAGGCCTCAATATGTCCTCTTAAATCGTTCAATATGACTAAATCGTAGATGACATTGAGCGGACTGACCTCTATCTCATAATAGGAATTGATCTCCTGCCGAGGACTGAAAAAAACTTCCACCACTTCTTCTCTGCATATGGGATCATCCCGCTTCGCCATAGTACCCCAGATATCGTTGTCCTTGCACCAGAAGCTAATGTAAAGCTTCTCATCATCCCAGAGCATCCCGGCAATAGTCTGCTGTAACGGCTTGCCGCCATCATCTGCCAGCACCAGTTCGATAGGCTCGGCCTCTTGCCAGGCCGGCTCATCCAGCCTGCCGTCAACGCTTATGCTTCCATTGAGGCGCTTGATCCTGTAAACCGGTAAATCGCGCATAATTACCCCTTTCTCAATCCTCTATCGTGTTTGTATTTGTTATAGAAATTGCGATGTCGTTCCAACATCTCGCCCTTACCGGGCTCTGCCGGCCATAGAGTAATTGCCTTGCCGTAACGCATTGCACCGGAAAGATTATCATAAATTGAACGATTCTCCCGCCTTAACTCCTTGATTAGCTCCTTGACCCTGGCTCGCTGCGTATCTTTACAGACAGGACAGCCTGCATGCAACGGTATGATTTCCTTGAAAATATTCGATGCTTTGATATTACTCTCACGGAAATAAGCTAGCGGTCTGATTACCGTTATGCCGGTACGCTCCATCAGAGAAACCGGCTCAAAGACCTTGATCTGACCGGAGTAGAGTATGCTCATTAAAAAAGTCTCCACAGCATCATCATGGTGATGTGCTAAAGCCAGCTTATTAAAGCCCTTTTCAGCAGCATAGCGGCAAAGGGCGCCACGACGAAAATAGGCGCAAACAGCACACGGACCCTGGCGATTACCCTCTTCCAGTATATGCCTGGCCATATCCAGATAAAGCAGCTCAAATGGAATCTCGCGAGCGCTGCAGAAGCGATGAAGCGATGAATAATCCACCTCGGCAAAGCCCACATCCAGAGTAACGGCGGCTAATTCAAAAGGCATAGGAGCATAGCGCCGGACAGCCGACAGTAGATGTGCAAGATAGAGGCTATCTTTGCCGCCGGAAAGTCCGATAAGTACCCGATCGCCTTTATCGAGCATATCAAATTCTATAATCGCCCTCCAAAGGCGCCTGGCTTCGTTGCGAGATAAAGGCTGCAATCGACCGACCTCTACTTCTTCTGGATATGAGCGTCAATTATCCCGGCAACACTCATAACCCCGCCTTTATATGCCAGGCTTAAAGGCGTTTCGCCGCTGTTATCGGAAATATCGATTGAAGCCCCATTCTCCAACAAAGATTTCACTATGGCGCAGCGCCCTTTGCTGGCAGCATAATGCAAAGGAGTCCAGCCTTTTTTATCAATAGCGTCGAGATTCGCATCTCTTTGACATAAGAGTTCGACCACATTTATATGTCCCCAACTGGCTGCCTCATGAAGAGGAGTATAACCCAGTTCATCAGAGGCCTCTAAATCAGCGCCTGCTTCAATCAATAGCAGACATATATCAACATTCCCATTGTTGGCAGCAACATGAAGCGGTGTCCACCCCATCTTATCCTGAGCATTGATATCGCTCTTATTCTCAAGCAGAAGTTTAACTGTTTCGAGATCGCCGACAGAAGAGGCTTCATGCAATGGTGTTGAATTATAACCATCGCTGTTTCTTAAATTTGCTATCGCAGGATCAGCTATTAGCAAGTTTCTTATGTGCAGCCGATCGCCCTTTTTTATTGCAGAAAATATATTCATACCATACCCCTCCTGAATAGTACCTTAAATGATCGAAGCATGCCTGAAGTAACGGATAATTATGATGATTTACGCATAAGAAACAAAGGAGTGCAAACGTTATAGATGCGACAGAAGAGCTTACCGGCAATGCAAGCAGTTATTGCAGTCGCTTGATTCGGTTCTGATGGAATTTTCTCAGGCACCATTATTACACTCCCACGAATTAAGTGCACAGCATAATGAATTAATGTTAATTATACAGTTTTCATGCTATTAAAGCAACTTAAAGGGCTTGCATGGCGCGCCTGAACGCTTCCAACGGTACCTTTACCAGGCATTGACTCCTCTTTTATTCTGCTGCATCCAGAGCCTTCACACTATTCCTTATGCATGCAATATCTTCTGCCTCCAATACGGTATCATCGATCGATACGTTCTCCAAAGCATCTTTCGTCCGTCATGCTGTATACCAGACAAAATCAATGCCAGATTGTGGTATATCGGACAATTATCTATACCAAGAGTAACGAAAGGCGCCGGGTTATCCTCTCCGGCGCCTTTCGCTCCTTTTTACTCCGAGAGATTTCGCTCTTATTTCTCAAGCCACTCGGTATGGAAAACGCCCTCTTTATCCGTTCTGTTGTAGGTATGAGCACCAAAGTAATCTCGCTGGGCCTGAATCAGGTTGGCTGACAATCTGTCGCGCCTGTAGCTGTCATAATATGACAGAGCGGAGCTAAAAGCCGGAACGGGAATTCCCAGATTGGTAGCCGTGCTGATTACCAGGCGCCAGTTAGCCTGGGCTTTCTGAACAGCCTCTTTAAAATATGGTGCCAATAACAGGTTAGCCAGACCGGGTTCGGCATCAAAGGCATCCTTTATATGCTGCAGAAATTGAGCTCGAATGATGCAGCCGCCTCTCCACATCAGCGCAATATCGCCAAAGTTAAGCTCCCAGCCCCATTCCCTGGCTGCTTCACGCATCATGGCGTAGCCCTGAGCATAGGAGCAAATCTTGGAAGCATAAAGAGCCTGGCGGATAGCCTCGATAAAGGCTGCCCTGTCGCCCTCATACTTCCCGTCAGGGCCACTGAGAACTTTGGAGGCTGCGACTCTCTCATCCTTGATGGCGGAGATGCAGCGAGCAAAGACGGCTTCAGCTATTGTGGGCGCAGCTATGCCCAGATCAAGGGCTGTTTGGCTGGTCCATTTTCCGGTGCCTTTCTGCCCGGCTGTATCCATGATAAGCTCTACCAGAGGCTCTCCTGTTTCCTGATCCTTACGGGCAAAGATATCTCGCGTAATCTCTATAAGGTAACTATCAAGTTCGCCCTTGTTCCACTCGGCAAAAACTTCATGCATTTCATCGGCAGTCATATCTAAAGCATTCTTCATGATATAGTAAGCTTCGCAGATAAGCTGCATATCACCGTATTCTATGCCGTTATGTACCATTTTGACAAAATGCCCGGCTCCATCATTGCCCACCCACTGGCAGCAGGGCGAACCATCGGACACCTTTGCGGAGATCTTCTGGAAGATATCCTTGACATGCGGCCAGGCTGCCGAAGAGCCTCCGGGCATGATGCTGGGGCCCTTCAGCGCACCCTCTTCACCACCAGAGACACCGGTGCCGATAAAGAGAAAGCCCTTCTCCTCTAATTCTTTTGTGCGGCGTATGGTATCCTTGAAGAATGAATTGCCGCCGTCGATAATAATATCGCCTTTATCCAGATAGGGAATTATCATGTTAATAAAATCGTCAACCGGAGAGCCGGCCTTAACCATCAGCATTATCTTGCGAGGCGTCTTTAGCGACGCCACCAGCTCCTGGATGGAATGAGTGCCGATAATCTTCTTTCCCCTGGCATTGCCGGCCAGAAAATCATCCACTTTCTGAAGAGTACGATTGTAAACGGCTACAGTATAGCCCTTGCTCTCCATGTTAAGAACAAGGTTCTCTCCCATAACCGCCAATCCTATTAATCCTATATCCGCTTTTGACATCTTTTTGCCTCCCGTTTTTAATTATTTTTGCGTTCGTTTGTATATTCGGGCTATCATCTCAGCCTGTACAACACCTCTCCGGCCTGGGGAACATAGAGTATGCCCTCATCCTCACGACCGATGTAATCCTCTACTCTGATGCCGGCCGGATCCATATAGCCCAGATTGACCTTGCGGCAACGCTCCTCAGGTATACCGGTAGCCAGTATAACTTTCACTCTGGGCTTTTCTATGCCGTTCTCATATTCACCGATACCTCTGACATGAGTAGAGTGCGCCACCACACCCCAGGGATAAGATTTAAACTCTTCCCATTGAGCGGTGTAATAATCGCGTGTATGGTAGCCTATCTCATCCAATACTCTGCCATGGGTGTAAGATATCTCCGTTATATGAGGCGCATAGATGATAAGCTTGCCGCCATCGGCCACTACCGGCTCCAATTTATACATACATTTTCCGCCTGTCCAGAGATCGTCATACATAGCCGGAGCACAGGATAGAACCGTATGATAAGGCTTATCCTTATAAGTAATATGCAGCTTATCCGAAAGATCGGCTGCTGCCGACCAGGCGTCTTCCGGAGCACCGTAATACAGCCCGGCGGCATCGCTGCCCTTGACCACGAGACAGAAGGCGCTACGTTGCACCGGTATATAGGAAACAGCCAGATCCACTACGGCACGCACCGGAGTATATTTTTTGCCGATAATCATAGGATTGGTGATCAACGCGCCCAGCCAGTGAAAGAAGTCAATGATCTCCTGTCCGGCTATGCCGGGGAAGATATACTTATTGCCTCCGGAGAAACCTACAACCTCATGAGGGAAGACCGGACCGACAATCATCAGATGATCATAATCCATTACCATCTTGTTGACGGCGATATTAACAGGCATACTGAAAAGACCATCGCTGATTTCCTCAATCTTCCCGGCGGGAATAGTGCCTACTGTTGTCAACGCCTCAGGATCCTTCCAGAGGTGATTAAAGAACCGCGCCTTGGAATACTTCTCCTTATGTTCACCGGCGGTGATGCCCACTCGATGATAAATCTGCTCCATGGCCATGGGCGGATGTGTTCCCAGAGCTACCAGTATATCAAACGTAACAGTCTTATCCGCCAACAGCCGGTAAAGAGCCTTGAACATTATATCGATAGGCCCGGAGCGCGTATGATCCGGTATTATCAGCAACAGTTTTTTCCCTTCCAGACGAGCCCCTTCCAGTGCCCTGGCGGCAATATCGGTAATCTCATTTTCGGTCAGAAAACGATCGGTATATCCTTCTCCTGTAATCACTTCTGTATCTCCTATTATTAGCCTGTTAGCCTATTAATTATATTTACACACCGCTGAAGGCAGAGAAACCGCCGTCAACCGGAACAACTATTCCGGTTACAAAGGCCGAAGCATCCGATACCAGCCATAACAGCGTTCCACTAAGATCCTCCGGCTCTCCAAAACGTCCCATAGGTGTATGGGCAATGATGGTATTGCCTCTGGCGGTCAGATCGCCGTTCTTTTCATCGGTAAGGAGGAACCTGTTCTGATCCGTCAAAAAGAAGCCGGGGGCTATTGCATTGACACGTATGCCTGCCGGCGCCATATGAGTAGACAGCCACTGTGTAAAATTAGATATGGCTGCCTTGGCGGCAGAATAAGCGGGTATTTTGGTCAATGGACGAAAGGCATTCATGGAAGAGATATTAATTACTATTCCCTTCTCCTGCTCTGCCATTACCCGGCCGAATATCTGAGTAGGTAACAATGTTCCCAGGAAGTTAAGATTAAAAACGAACTGCACTCCCTGAGGATCGAGATCGAAGAAGGTTTTTAGCTCTTCAGCAACTGCCGTCAGGTCCTCCGGAAAGAGTCTCTCCTTGGAAGTTGTAGCTCGAGGATTGTTGCCGCCGGCGCCGTTGATTAGAACATCTATGCGCCCGAAGGCCTTGATAACCTCATCACAAACCTGCTGCAGACTATCACGCTCCAGAACGTTGCATTCCAATCCTATGGCTCTGCCGCCATTTTTGCATATATGGGCTGCTGCTGCTTCAGCTGCATCCTTTCTAAGGTCGAGAAGGGCGATTTTCATTCCCTGTGCAGCCAGGTCGCTTGCCATACGTTGGCATAGTACCCCACCCCCACCGGTTACTACGGCTATCCGACCTCTGACATCGAACATATTATAGCTGTCCTGACACATAATCCTTCTCCTCTCCTTTATACTCCTCTTCTTGCGCAAGTAACTGCCTGCCTAATTATACTACGTTACAGGAACTTTTGTAAACGACTTTAAAAAGATTCCGCACAGGAAGCAGGCCGCCTGCTTTACCCGGCAAGAGTATCTTCAAAGATCAAAAGTATCGCCCGGCAGAGGAACGGCAACATCATGCAGAGCATTATCGGTAAGGCTATCGAACAACCCCTGCAGCGCATCGGAATCGCCATGCACCAGAAAGATCCGGCGCAAGGAGGGACCGATGCGCCCGACAAAATCCAGCAGATTATTTCTGTCGGCATGGGCGCTAAGCTCTTGCATAACGGATATCCTGGCTTTCACGGTATGCTCTTCCCCAAGAATGGGAACTTGCTTTTCTCCATCAATCAGGCGCCTTGCCAAAGTGTTCTCTGCCGCAAAGCCGGTGATAAGCACCAGATTATCAGGGTTACCTATACCATGGCGCAGATGGTGAAGTATCCTGCCGCCTTCACACATTCCCGAAGAAGCAATCACTATACATGGCTTACGATATCCGTTCAGCACCTTGGATTCAGCTACGCTCTTGATATAGGTAAGGGAACCGAAGCCGAACGGCTTTTCATTGGAAGAAGCGATAAATCGTCGAGTTTCTTCACTGTAGTACTCCGGATATTCGGAGAATATAGCGGTGATATTCATGGCCAGGGGACTATCCACAAATACCGGTATATGGGGTATTCCGCCCTCGTTATACAGATGGTGGAGGATATAGATAAGGGTCTGTGTCCTCCCTACGGCAAAGGCAGGCACTATTATACGGCCGCCGCTGCGATATATTTCTTCAATATGTCGTCGCAGTATCTCCTTGCTCTTCTCTATGGGCTCATGAAGCCTGGAACCGTAAGTGCTTTCCAAAATAAGATAATCGACATTCTTTACCTGGTACGGATCGCGCAAGATAAACATACGAGGGCGTCCCAGATCACCACTAAAGCAGATAGATTTATTCCTTCCATCCTCCTCAATATCACAGACAATAGCAGCCGATCCCAATATATGCCCGGCATCACGAAAAACAGCTGCCATTCCGGGCACAGGATAGAACTTACGGTCGTAATCCACTCCGACAAAGCTATCAAGACATTCCGCCACGTCATTAGTATCATAAAGCGGCTTGACCTCCGGGCTGTCTGCGGGAAGATGAGCATTCAAATATCGGGCATCCTCCATCTGTACACGCGCACTGTCGAAGAGAAGGGCTATTGCCAGGTCCCTGGTAGCATGGGTACAGAAAACCTTGCCGGCAAAACCGGCCTTGACCAGTGAGGGTATATTACCGCAATGATCGAGGTGGGCATGTGAGAGTAACAAGCAATCTATCTGACGAGAATCAAAGGGAAAGCTGCTGTTACGCTCTCGGGCTTCCTGGCGCCGTCCCTGGTAAAGGCCGCAATCCAACAATACCTTTTTATCATTGAATGATAAGAGATGCATGGAGCCGGTGACCGTCTGAGCGGCACCGTGGAATTGAAGCTGCATGGTTTCCCTCTTCCCGAAGTGATCAAAGATTCAATTATAGTATCATTATAGCACGTCGTGACCAAAAATAGAGCGCTGCAAGGCTGTTTGGGGTGGAGGGCGGTTGTTCAGTATTCGAGTGCGTTTGCAAGTTTAGGAGTCAGGAGACAGGAGCCAGGAGCCAGGAGGATTGGGGTAGGTTGCTTGGGGTTGGAGTCGGTTGCTTGGGATTCGAGTGCGTTTGCAAGTTTAGAAGAGCGAAATATTCTTAATAGGAATCTTAAACAGTCCGAAATCAGCCACCATATTCCGGGGTTCCAACCGGGGCGCTTCCAGTGTGCCGGAGATTTCAAGCGTTCCCTTTACGGGAGCGGATATCTTTGAGAGAATGATCTCGACGCCATGGCCCATGGTGCCTTTGATATTAAGCTCCGGATGAAAAAAGCTCTTATCCGCACCGTTCAGGCCGGCCAGAGAGACTCGGCTGTTAGTAATGCCGATGCTGCCTTCAATCAGCGGTTCTGCTACCGGGCCGGAGATAAGCAATTCAGAAGCGACTAACCCATCGAAGCAAGGTGAGTAATTGATACGAGCATTATCGGAGGCTACAGCCAACTTCAAAAAAGTAGGCTTGATACCCTCTAATTCCACATCACCGCTTATATTAAAGGTACCCTTATCCATCATGCCTTTCAACCGGACTATTTCAAGTTGATTGCCGCTCAAATGAAGCTGGCCGTTCACACCCGCCAGAGGGGTTTTCAGAGAGCCAAAATAGCCTCCGGCATCCGCCAGACGAATATCTCCGATAATAGCAGGAGAAGATACCTTTCCCGCAATAAAAATATCACCCGAAAAAGCGCCCGAAATATTTTTAAAATAGGGAGCGACTAGATAGGCCAGGCTCTCCAAACGTCCATCCGTCAGTGCCAAACGTCCATGCAGCTTATCCAGTTGCCAATTCTGCAATGATATGTTACCGTCACCGCTGAAGCTACCTATGGTGTAAGAAGCAATAGATGAATCGCCACCGAATTGCCCTATCTTTCCTTTCAGATTCGCTATATCAATTTTATCCCTGTCAGCTGTAAAATTGCAGGCCAAAGCACTGATGTCAAGCCCCTGTAAATTCAGATAGCCTTTCGGAAGAGCAATGTTACCGGATAAGATGGGATTCTCAACGCTACCGCTCAGGCTTCCATGAATTTTCAGCGGTCCTGAGAAATTGGCTAAACGTTTCCAGCCCCAGGCTGTCATATCCACAAGCGACGCATCTATCTTTCCGGCAATAGGACCGCCAAAGCTTATTCGGCCGTTCTTAAGCGCCACCGGCACACTTATTCCAGTTGCGGTTAAATCTCCGGCGGCCTCTTTTACAATCAGGCTGGGAATTCTTAATTGGCCTTCGCTATATATTAGATCGGCTTCAAGCTTATCCAGCGGAACACCTTGATATATCAATTCCCGACCGCTGACAACGGCACGTAGAACGGGTTGAGAGCTCTCTTCCGAAGAGAAGAGCTGGGAAAATGCCAAACGTAAGGAGTTGCGCTCGCAAGCTTTTGAAGAAGAGGTCTGAGGAAATGTCAAATGTAAAGAGTTGACTCCGTAAATGCCTTGGCTGAAATTAAAATGGGCTGTGAGCGCCATGCCGCCCCGGGAGGAGGGGCCTCTTATATCTGCCTTCATGTTGGCTTTGATTCCCTTGAATTGCGGCGGCAATATTCTGCCGGGCTGGAGATCGCTGCCATGAAGAGAGAGATTGAAGCGCCCCTTATGTATAATAGCCTTTGCCTCCAGCGTTCCAAACTCGGTGCCGAACTTCATCTCTTGCAGGTTGATACCATTGCCGTTGGAAGTGAAACGGCCGGTAACGGATTTATAACCGAATCCTTTTATATTTCCTGAACCACCCGAGAATTTGCCTTGCAGTAAATAATTTTCATGCCCAGAGCGGCCTTGAAAATGCATAGATACTCTACCTATACCGGCCAGGCCGGCCTGCGCCAAAGCGGGTATGCGCCTGGCCTCCAGATTATTCACCCGTCCGACATAGCTAAGCCGACCGTTTTTGCCCGTCAAACGGCCGCTAATAGGCGCATCAAGATAACGTGCTTCACCGGAGAGAAGGTATCTGCCTCCATTTAAGCATGCAAAATCAGCCTTGACATCTTGTAAGCGCTCCTTATTATAACTGATGCGATCGCTTTTAATTGAGCCGAAGAGGCGTGGCGAGGATAGCGAACCCGATACTCGAATACCGACCGTGCCCTGCCCCTCTATACAGGGCAAATCACCCTGCGTTACTGCGGCTGCCAATCGAGCTAAGTTCGTCGAATCGGCATCGATTTTCAAGTCAAGCTTACGTGCCTGCCTGTAATCTTCGATATTGCCGGAAAGATAGGCCGTTTCACCAAGCCATTGCAGGGCTGTCCGAGGCAGATAAATGTTTTTATCATCCAGGCGCAATTTCGCCTGACGTATCATGACTTCTGCAGCATCTTTATAAGGTAATATACGCGCATCGGATAAATTAACAGAACCCTTGTTCAGCCTCCATGCATTGGATTTATGTTCTGCATTTATATACCCGCTAAGGCTGCCGGAGATTATATCTGCAGAGGTAAAACGAGAGAGCATTCGGCGCCATATGCCGGCCTGCAATTGATCAAACTGCATTTGCAAACACCCGCCCGCTGTACCGTAACTGCCTTTTAAAACCACCCTATTCCTATTATCTCTGCCGTCACTGATTACCCCTGCATTTATGTTGAAAGAGAGCTCTTTTTTGTTCAAATTCAGGATGCCGTTATCCAGATTGGCGGTTATACGCTCAGGTAGCATGCTATCTCTTTCAGCTGCATCAACCGCCAAAGTTCCATTATGGAGCGTTATTTCGATATCCGGCCATCTTCTACCAGAGCCGGAGCCTGATACCGGCAAAGGAATATTCCATCCGCCATCGGAAACCCGAGACAAGCTGACCTGCGGCCGTCCGATATGCAATCCTCTTATGATATCTATGGGTTTACCGCCGGAAAAGAGATATCTCAGCGGATCGAGTATCACATCAACTTCATCGCTTTGCAGAAAGGGCTCCGTGCCGGCTTCTTGATTACGACCGGCTATGGCTACATTTTCCAGCTGAATGGAAAAAGGTCCTCCGAATTGAACATCGCCAACGAAGACGGCCGTATCCAAATTACGTGAAAGCTCAGAAACAATCGCCTGCTTGATAAGTGTTGGAAGGCTTCTGCTTTTTACCCAGATCAAGCAGGCGATTGTAAAGATAATCGTGATTGCCATTATGGCTGCAATTATGGCTCTTCTCAAAAAATCACCGTTGGTGCTGTATATGTTTATGGCTATTCTATTAATATACTTATACAGCCATTATATTACACAGCTTAGACGTTATCAAATCGTTAAGAGTTCCCGGCTAAATATTCACCAATTCAAATTACTTATTACCTCTCTTACGCCTTCAATTGTGCCGGCTATCTCCTCTGCCTCTCCGGCCTCTTCAAGGCTGCCCGCCCTCCCATTAAGGAATATTATGCCGTGATTGCTGGATACGCTTATATTATCCATAGTAATCTGAGCGCTGTGCTCCAGTTCATATCTGACCCTCTTTTCCAGGTAGTCATCGGGAGTAACCTCTTTTCTAAAAGCAGGATCCGTCATGTCGGGTTCATCCTGCAGCTCACGCTCGGCAGGTGGGCTGTAAGGATCTTCCAGGGGAGGAAAGTACGGCCTGGCATCCTCGATGGACATATCAGGGTCGTCTGCTTCATAACCTGCGTTCTCGGTACCCAATATCTCCAGCATCTGGCGTGCCTCATCGGTAGAGAGAGCCTGCAGTTCATCCACCTCGATAGTGCTGTCCGGTCGGCCTGCCATCTTTCTCCTACTCTTTTCCTTGTTCTTGTTATGGCCATTATTTTCAGCCATCTCTTTTCTCCTCCTTGCTCTTTCTTTTCTCAGCTCTATGCTTCTTCAGTAACGCCTCCTCAAATTAGATGACAGTACCTCCATCTCCTCACGGTATTTAGTCACGGTACGGCGTGCTATGTCGCAGCCCATACCGCAGAGCTTCTTCTTTATATCCTCATCGCTGATGGGATTGCATGGATCTTCCTCCGTAATAATTTTCCTGATTATCTCCTTTATACTGAGTGAGGCATCAAAAAAGATATCATAATCGGTTATCTGATGGCTGGGCAGTTCCACATATTTATTGGTCAGCGCCCGGCTAACAGTGGATTCATCTGTTCCCAGGGTAGCGGCCACTTTGGTACGAGTTAGGGGTATAAGATCCAATCTATCTCCTGTTTCCAGAAATTTATATTGAAAATCGATTATGCAGCTGGTTATATCATGAATGGTTTGCCGCCGTTGATGAATATTTTTGATCAACAATTCTGCTCTCTCGATATAGCCGGCGGTATGTTTTCTTTCCTCCTGAGTATAACTCTCTCTGTTGTTCTGCATATCCAGATAGAGATTGCGATAGAATTTATTGATCCTGAGCGTTATGTCCCGTCCGTCCACAACTTCCACCGTATATGCCTTTCCATCATAACGAATAATAACATCAGGCCGCGTAAGGCTTGATCTGGATACCGGCTGAAAATCCCATGAGCTGCGAAACTGCCTGCCGGGATAAGGATTCAGATTATCTCGAATAAAATCGCCGGCTTTCTGGACCTCGGCCACCTTTACACCCAAAGCTCTGGCTATATCTTTGTAACGATGGTTTCCCAGTTGAAAGAAACAAGATTCGACAATAGCATAAGCCAATGAATTTCCCATACCTCTATCTGCCAGATAATCCAATTGCAACAGAAGGCATTCCTGAGGAGTGCGAGCACCCACACCGGGAGGATCCAGCGTCTGCAATGACTTTAATACTGCATTAACCCTCTCTTCCGGCAAGCGCAGTCTCTCTGCAACCTCACTCGGGCTGCAATGTAAATATCCATTATCATCTATGTTGCTGATCAAAAAATCGCCAATGACATAATCTTCATTAGAGATGATGATGCGCAACAATTGTTGCAAATGTTCTTGCAGTGAAACCTCATCCTCCAACCTTGACAATGGGTCGTGCTGATCTTCGTAATGATGATAGTTTGTCCCGTCATAGTAATACCCGAATTGTTCCCATACCAGGTTATCGGCACTGGACCTATCATCGGAAGCTGCGCCACAGTGTTCACAAATACTGCTCTTCATAGGCTGATTACAATTAGGGCAAAGGCTCTCTTTTTCCTCTTCCAGTGCAGGATTCTCTTGAAGTTCGCTCTCTATTTTCTGCGTAAGTTCTAACGATGAGAGCTGTAAAATGGCGCTGGTAGCTATTATTTTAGGATCTATTTTCTGTGATTGCCTCGTCGCCTGCTGAACTCTCATGCCTTCACCTCATCCTCTTTACGATTAAAAGCAAGCTGTATGCTCAAAGGAAGCATCTCCGGCGTCAATTCCTCACAGCGTTCATCGGCCATAATAACGGCATATTCCACAGCGTTTTCCAACTCTCTGATATTGCCTGGCCAACTATAGCTTTGACAGAGATTGGTCGCCTCGCTGCTTATTTCTCTCAGCTTTTTACCGTTCTCATGTGAAAAACGTTTGAGAAAATGTTCTGCCAGCATGGGAATATCCTCAATGCGCTCTCTAAGCGAAGGAGTATGCATCTCTATAACCTTAAGACGATAATATAGATCTTCACGAAAGTCGTTCTTCTTTACCGCCTCCTCCAGATCACGATTGGTGGCTGCTATAAGCCTTATATCTACTTTTATAGTCTTTGTACCTCCCACCCTCTCGAATTCGCGTTCCTGAAGTATACGCAAAAGCTTTACCTGGAGCGCAGGGCTGATCTCTCCTACTTCATCCAGAAAGAGAGTACCTCCATCCGCCAGTTCGAATCTGCCCGGCTTTTGCGCCATAGCCCCCGTAAAGGCGCCCTTTTCATGGCCGAATAGTTCGCTCTCCAACAGATCGTTGGAAAGTGCAGCGCAATTAACGGCGATAAATGGATTGCCGGACCGCCGGCTATTACGATGTATGGCTCTGGCCACTAATTCCTTACCGGTGCCGCTTTCGCCGCTAATCAGTACGGTAGCCCGACTTTTAGCCACCTTTTCTATCATATCCGTTATTTCGGCCATGGCACGGCTATCTCCGATCATTTCGTCACAGGCACAGCGCCGGCCTAATTCCTGTTTGAGAATCCGGTTCTCTTTGACCAGGCCGGCCATATTAAGTGCGTTTCGAGCTACAATCTTAACCTCATCCATTTCAAAGGGCTTGGTGATATAATCTCTCGCTCCCATCTTCATAGCTTCAACGGCTGTTTTAATAGTACCGTAAGCCGTCATAATAACTACGGACGTACCGGGCCTGCGCTGTTGAATTTCATGCAGCAGATCGATCCCGCCCATCTGGGGCATGACCAGATCAGTTATGATCAGATCGAAAGCTTCTTCTTCAAGAAGTTTCAATGCTCCTTCGCCATTATCCGCTGATTGCACAGCATATCCGTCTTTGCGTAAGATAGCGCCGAGTATATGTCTTATATTGGGTTCATCGTCGACAATGAGTACTTTTGATTGTTGCTCTTTGGCCATATTGCTCCTCCTCTATCTTGTCAACTGCGGACTACCGACATTTCGGCAGCTTCGCATTAACTCTTCCGCCTCTTCTCTGGTTCTGCACGGGATATATATGCTGAAGATGCTGCCGTAATCGGCGCGGCTGCTGATACGAATAAAGCCTCCGTGGCTTTCCACTATCTGATGTACTATAGAAAGTCCGAGCCCGCTGCCACCACTCTTGGTAGTAAAAAAGGGAACGAATATCTTATCCAGATCATCCCGGGCGATACCGCAGCCGCTATCTCTTATATCTACTCGTATATAACCGCCGCCGCCGGTTTCCTCTCTATCGCGGGTCAGAGCACTGGATACGGTCAGCGTTCCTCCGTTCTGCATCGCTTGCAGAGCGTTGATCAGAAGGTTAAGGAAGACCTGCTCCAGGTGATCGCTATCTATGTATATTTCCGGCAGCTTGCCGGAAAGACGTATTTTTGCTTTGATCTCTCTTTGCTCTATCTCTGCAGCCAGGAGATTCAGGCAACGTCCTAATACCTCATTGAGATCATAACGACGCAAATTGGGCGGATTGGGCCTGGCAAAGGTGAGAAAGTCTGTAATTACTCTGTTAAGCCTGTCCGTTTCCTGGCTAATGATAGCGCTGAATTCTGAGAAGATGGATTGCTCTCCTAATTCACTTTGAAGATATTGAGCGGCACCTTTGATAGCGCTGAGAGGATTCCTTATCTCATGCGCTACGTTGGCAGCCAGCTGCCCTATAGCTGCCAGCTGGCTTACTCTGCGAACCTGGCCCTCTATAGCCTTGCGTTCGGTTATATTTTCAAATACCAGAACTACTCCTAGAATCTCACCGGAACTGCTTTTCAAACGGGAACAATTCAGATTAAAGGTAAGCTCTCCTTTTTTTCCGGGCAGAGATATCTCGTATCCCCGTATCGTTCTTCCATAGCGCATTACCTGGCGCTTCACCTCGTCTATACGCCGGCAGGCTTCGGCATCTATTCCTCCCATGACATCCATAAGACTTCCACCCAGAACCTTACGTCGTCCCAGGCGCGTAAACTTTTCCATGGCAGCATTCCAGAGGCTTATGCGCCCCTCGGTATCCACCGTAACCACTCCCGAAGCAATACTGCGAAGTATGTTCACCGTATAGCTGGTTAGAGTATCCAGCACTTCCAACGATTTATATGTGGCCGCTGCCTGAGAGGCGATAATTGAAAGCATGCGGGCATGATCCTCCGTATAAACAGCGGGCTCACGGCTCTGGACAGCCAGAATACCTATAGCTCTGTGCTCCACTACCAGCGGTATCACTATGGCTGACCGCATTTCTCTCTTCTCCGCCAGGTCTTTGGATAGCTTTTCTCTGGCAGTATCGCTGAAAATTACTGCTTTTCCTTCGTGAAAGGCCCAGGCATAGGCATTATCCTGATCAGCGCAATCGATAATCCGGTATGGAGGATCGGTTGCTGTTCGTGAAGCATTGAGTATCAACCTCTCATTGATATTATCGTAAACATAGATAAAGCTCTCATCATATTTAACGACACCGCTTATTATATCCAGAATGACATGATTGGCTTCCTCGGCATTGGAGGCTGAGCTCAATCTGGCTGAAGCATAATAGAGCGTCGATAACTCCAGAGTTTTTTGCTCCACGGCACGCTTGTAGGAAAGAGCATTCTTCAATATCACTGCTGCCTGAGCAGATAATATGGTTAGCAGGCGTATCAGCTCCGGCGGATACGCCACCCCGGTGGATGCAGCCAATATCAGCAAGCCTATATTTTTCCCTTCAGCTCGCAGCGGCAGTGCCACATAGCTTTTCAACCAGGGGCAGGCCTTGTGCAGAGCATCAAAACGATTCTCCGCACTGGCGGCATCATATACGAATGGATGGGGCAGTTCTTCAACCTGAAGGTAGAGCTCCTCCCCAAGAAGCTTTTCCAGGCCGGAAGCAAAGGATGCCACCTCTCCCTGAACATATTCAAGAGTAAGCCGGCGTGCTTTTTCATCCAAAAGCAATGCCAGCCCGCTATCACAATTGAGAATCTTGCCTGCCAAGCCCATAAGAAAGGAGACCACTCTGTCGAGGTCAGGAGAGGCACTGATTACACGGCTGGCCTCATAAATGGTATTCAGCTCGTTCAAGCGCTGCTCGCAATTCTCCAGCAGCGCCATATTCTCCAAAGCCCGAAAGGCCTGCCGGATCAGAGGCATCAGTATCTCTTTGGCCTGAGAATCGATATGGATAGAGCCTCTCTCTGCGGGAAAATATATATGGACATATCCTCTGGTTATCTCTCCGACAACTACATCCAGGCTAACCATATCACCATTCTTCGGCGTTTCTCCCCAACGAAAGATATTCTCTATTGCGCCTCTGCAATCAAGACGATAAATCGATATGCCCGAAGCTGGAGTCAGCCGTTCTATCCATTCCTGCAGAATTGCTATTATTCGCTCAGGATCCGGGAGTGTGCTTATCTGTTCAACGGCTGCCAGAATTTCAAAGCATATATCGGACGGCATATGCCGCTCTCCCGCTCTTTTCAAATTACTTACATCCAAGTACATCATTGCCCCTCAGGAGTCCGGATCATGAATATCTTCCCGACCGGGCCTTCACCCTTCTTTCAATCTTATATACGTGAAGAATACAATGGCATGATTATTGCCATTGACTATCCTATTTATACCCGAGTTGGAGCAAAGATAAACTTGTGAAAGGAGGGGGATCGGATCTACGCCCTTGACACTTTTGTCCAAAAGAGTCAAAGGCGTAGACCTGACCTCTTATTTTTCGTAGTTTATTGTGAAGGAGATGCCGGTAGAGATGTGCTCGGCAAAAATTTCAAATGTATTGGCCCCCGGTTCAAGTTGCAGGATGGGCCTGAAGCAGGTGTATCTCTTTCCATTTATGACGGCATATTCGGCGGCGGCTGTATCACATTTCAATACTCCCTGTCCGGATGCGCCATGCCAGACAACCAGATCGGGGTTATTTACTCCTGCGGCATAGAGCATGGATAGCTGGACATCTCCCTTATCCGTCTTGTCGAGGATATCGATAATTTCCGCCTTGCTCTCATTCCAATAAAAGATAATCTCTCTATTGTAATAGTGCAGGTTTCTGCCCAACAAGAGCGATAGATACCTGGCGGGCACGAAGAGCCTGCCCTGCTGGAGAATAGATGGATAGCCCATTTGCTCGGAGTATATATCAGCCGAAGCAATCCCCCAAAAAGCTCGGTCGTCGTCAGGGAGAAAATAAAGGGTTTTCCTTAATCTCCATCTGTCAACAAAGGATATTTCTGCTTGTCGTGCCTGATTATTCCAGTTTATCTGCGCCTTTGCCAAATAGGCGGCTGCCCGAAGAGATATATAAGATACACCGTTGAGATTAAAGGAAGCGGCAGCCAATGACACGGCCTTACCGTCGCATAGAGCCTTATCTTCGCCGATCTTCATCCTGACTATGTGCTGAATTTTATAAATCCTGATATTATAAGCAGGATCGGCTTGTAACGGCGATTGGTTGCAAAAAAGCAAAGGGAAAAGCAGCAACAGTATTATCTTGATTTTGTGCACAACCAATCTCCCAAAGTTAAAAGCTGCATTGGCAGGGCCAGGACTGCCTCCCCTCGACTAAGTCGAACAAGCGATGCCGTATAACGGCTAACTAAATCGCTTGCGGCCCTGCACAACTCATAATTTCTCAATACTAATTCGACATAATAGTTCCTTTCTCCTTTTCTTAATTATCGGCACAGAAAATGCGCAGCTATGATTGTTAATGATTCCGTTATGAGAGGCAGCATGCATCAGAAACTACTGCAAGTCACCGCTTATAAATTTGCCGATATATTGAGCAACAAAGCCTTCCGCGTAATTACCTTTGTTCTGCTGGCCCGCTGGCTGGACCTGGATATCATAGGAATAATCGGTATTGCTGAAGGCTTCCTGGCCATTCTGGGCTTTTTGGAGTTCTCATTTATCAGTATTATCTACCGTGATGATTCCTCCGGCCGGCAATCGGAATATTTCTCGGCCGCATACTATTTCTGGCTGCTGCAGAGCCTGGCAATGCTGGCGGTCGCAATTATATCAGGTATCTTCATGTCTTATCATAAAGGTAGTATGCTGGTATTGATTGCCATATCGGGCCAGACGATCAGCTTTGCTCTCACTGCCGGTATGGATATTTCACGCAGCTTCTTTTCCGTCGACCTGAGGCAGCGCCTGGTTTTTACGGTAAATTTCTTGCTGGGCTTGCTTTCCATCATCGCTTTAATCATTCTCTATTACCGACCGAGCCTTATGCTGTATATGCTGATATTGACGATCAATTCTGCGTTGGGATTTTATCTCTGGACATTGTTGCTTGTAAAATCTTTTCACGTGCATTTGCTGCCCTGGAAAGAAGCATATCCTCTTATCCGCCGTGGCTTTGCCGGATTTGCCGTCTGGAATTATCTTAACAAGAGTTCATACGATACCATATTGATGGTCGATACCTTTATCCTGGGCATATTTGCATCTTATCACGATGCAGGCAATTATACGGTAGCTCTTAAATTGACCAGCATCTTTCTTATTGTCCCTGCGCTCATATCCAGCGTGGTTACCGTCTTCATTAAGAGATATGGTCATAGCGATGCAGATCTGCTTGTTAACCATTCAGTCAAATATAGTTTTGTGCTCAGCCTTCTGCAACTTGCCATCTTCATGCTATCAGGCAAGACTCTTCTCGATTATATACTGCCGCACGGTGATAAGAATATCATCTTTACTTACGCCCTGTTGATGAATATCGGTGTCGTCTTCCTGAACATCACCAGGCCCTTTCAGTCTTTGATTTTGGTAAAAGGGAATATTAAAGAAGCTTTTATCAAAGTCTCCGTGCCGTCGATAATCTTTGGCCTTATGGCTTACAGTCTGCTCGCCTGGGGATGGGGAGCTATGGGAACGGCACTGGCCAATATCAGTGTATACGCGGTTACTGCAGCTGCCAGTGCATGGTATGTAATCACCCGTTCGCTGCTCAAATGGCGCTTTGAGCTCATTTCAAAGGAGGAACGCAGTTTGATCAATACCTATCGTCTGAAAGCGGCAGCGTTATACGGCAGGCAAAAGAATGATTGATATATCGGGTGATAATGATTGTGACGACATGGGTATAAATAATGCTGATTGCGAGAGCAGAGTTTCTATGTTTGATAAAGAAAAGAGTATAGAAAATGTATTATGCAGCAATCGGACGAATTATGAAAAGAGGTAATCTCTATAATCCTTTATACAAGGAGCCGTGATTTATGAATGAACATTTTCATCAGTTCTTTCGCTTGTTACCGGTAAACTTGCAACAATATGGAATAGATCTCTTTGGATGGTATCAGGCACGGCAAAGATTCGGACCGGTCTTCGAAAGGATGCAGCGAGAGTATTCTGAGCGTGAGAGATGGCCGGCCGACAGAATGACGGATTTTGTGGAAGACAGGCTGCGCCGGCAATTGAAGCTGGCCTATATCAGCGTGCCCTATTATCGTCGCATCTTTAGCGAATACGGCATTACCGCACATATGCTAGATACCTTTACAAGCGGCGATCTCAAAAAACTGCCCTTGCTGGAGAAAGCCGTAGTGCACAACGATCCTGATATCCTGCTCACAGAAGAGGCCAGACGGAAACCCGGCCTTTTTTTTCATATTTATACCAGCGGCACCGCCGGCAAACGTATCAGGATTTATGTGGATGCCGCTATGCACCAGCATACCGGAGGGGTCAGAGAGGCACGCTCGCTCAGATGGGCTAATGTGAGCTATCATCAACCCCGGACGGTAATAGGAGGACGCAAGGTAGTTTCAGCCAATAACTCCTATCCGCCTTTCTGGAGACACAACCGCTGGGAACAGCAGCTCTATCTTTCAGCTTTTCATATCAATTCAGATAATGCGAAGGCTTTTGCGGATAAATTAAATGATTTCAAGCCTTCGATCATGATGGGATATTCTTCCGGGCATTACTTTCTGGCACAATTGATAAATGAATTTCAGCTTGAAGTGCATGCTCCTAAAGCTATAATTGCCAGTGGGGAGCGACTTGAACACTCCATGCGTCCCATCATGGAGAGTATCTTTCGCACCAGAGTCATTCAGGAATACGGCAGCTCGGAGAACTGCGCTCTGGCAACTGAATGTGAATACGGCACCCTGCATATCAATCCGGATTTCGGTTTAGTGGAGATACTCAGGCCGGACGGAAGCCCGACGAAAAAAGGTGAAACCGGTGAGATGGTGGTCACCGGCTTTGCCAACGTTAATCAAATATTCATACGATATCGTAGCGGCGATATGGCTGCCTGGGCGGAAAAAAGCTGCCCCTGCGGACGGGATACATTGCCACCATTGCAGGATAGCGTCAGCCGTTATGAAGATATGATTATCGGCGAGGGAGGATGCATTAATACTGCTCTCTATCATATGCTGTCCAGCCTGCCGGGAGTCCTGGCGGCTCAACTCATAAGGACGAATGCTTCATCATTCACTATCAATATCGTGCCCTCTTTCGGATATGAAAAGAATCTTGGAAGCATTATCGAAAGAAATATAGAGGATATGCTGGGACAGAACATCACCCTTAACATTCGCGAGTTGCATTCAATCCCTCGGGAAGAAAACGGTAAATTCAGGGCTATTATCAGCTATATTTGACTTATTCAAATCAAAGACTATCTGCTGCCATCTCTTGCTGTAAAGCTCCGGATCATGGAGCTGCAGAATATACTCTCTGGAAAGAAGCGACAGCCGTTCTCGATCTGCAACGGCTTCATCTATTCGCTGGAGATATTCAGAGAGATCGGCATCCCTATCCAGAATATAGTGTCCGATCACGGGATTGCTTTTGTGAATATCCGCCATCAGCCCCACCTTGCTTCCCACTACCGGAATACCGGCAGACAAAGCCTCGGCAACAGCCAGCCCGTATCCTTCATATCGGCTGGGCAACAGAAAAACATCTGCGGACCCGTATGCGGTTTTCATTGCTGCCGGATTCAATCCCAGCATATAAATCACATTTGAGGCATCCCTTATTCTATAGACCTCTTCCAACTCACCGGCACATATCAGGAAATTATATTTTTTCTGTGACAGATAAATAATCTCATTGAGAATATCGGCGCCTTTGGCATATTCAACCCGACCGACGAAAATGATCACCGGCGCATCCGATTCAAAGAGACTTTGCCTGTTCATCTTACGCTCTTTATCGGAAACGGGGGTAAAGAAAGAGGTATCAACGGCATTCTCTATGATATGCGACGCGCTGAGCCCATAATATCGCTTGAGCTCCTTAGCACAGTGCTCGGATACGGCCACTACTATTTTACCGCGGCCGCTGAAACGCTCCAGTATCTCCATGGATCGCAGACGTAGATGACTAAAAAAAGAGAGACGACTCGCCACTGCTCTTCTATAGCCGGCCACCGTACCGTGATAGATATGTATACAGCATTTGCGTTTGATATGCGTACCGTAAAAACCGTTTGTTATAATGGCGGCATACTCTCCGCATCGGCTAAGCTTGTGAGCAAACATTATATTGATTGCAAATTCTTTAAGCCTTAGCCAGGATAGGATAGCGAGAAGAAGGATCTGTCTGGGGGAAAGTGCTTCTTCCACCAGCCAATCTACCTTATATCCGACCTGGGCAAGAAGAGCTTCAATTGACGCCAGAACCCGCTCTACTCCGCCCGGATAATCGGCCGAGCATAAATTGATGATGAGAACCCTGTTACCAGACATTTTGCATCTCTTTTAGCAAAGGAGTATAAAGCCTGCCCGGTCTGACCACTCTGTAGCCATCGACAAATGCCAGCCAGTTATCCTTACCGAGGCGATAGGGGTCGATGTTATGCATGCCTTCAGCGTTCCACCCTCTGCCGTTACCGCCGATAACCGGCTTGGCCGCAAGAGGCCTTTCGGCATATCGGGAGATGGATAATTCGGTTATCTCAAAGGCCCAAACCTGATAACCGTAAGTAGGATAATCATCCTGAACGTAGCGTATGATGCGGCCGTCCACAAATGTGATTCTACCTCCGCATCTGCAGAATCTTCTATCGGCGCGGACAAAGGGATTTTGAGGATGCTCATGCCATGGTCCTGTAGGCCGATCTGCATAAAAGAGACAGAGGATATCTATCCTGTCCTTCCATCCTGTCGATGTCAGCAGCCACCATCTCTTATCGTGTAAAAATATACACGGATCGACAAAATTTCCTTCTTTCAAATTACCTGCAAAGACCCATTTTTCAGGGAAATCTGTTGCTTTATAAAGCCTGAGAGAGCCTGAAGCAGAGGCTTCAGGTAACATATAATATAGGCCATCCCACTCAAAAACATAAGGATATGAAAGGTGAAAGGGTTCCTCCAGGACGATACGCCCGTACCTCCAGCTATATCCGTCATCACTGACAGCATAACCGATAGATCCTCGTCCATTATCGGCATTTACAACTTCAAAAAAGAGGTACCAACCTTCATTTCTGCGAAGAACAAAGGGATCTGCTACAGCTGCGGCCGGTATATCAGTAATATCGGCTACCGTAAGAACAGGGTTTTTTAGATTACTGCACGGACTCAGAGAGAGGGGAGAATTGCCCGAGTAGATACCTATAGACCATTCGTCCTGCAAGGTTATGATACTGTATAGTTGGCGTTTCAACAAGCGTTTTAAGCAGAGTGTCATATTCCTCACATCGCAGGCTGAGTTTCTCATGTAACCGATCCAATCAATCTTTACCCTGGTTAAGAGGAAATAAACATCCGCTATCACTGCGTGCATTATGCACACAGGTATGTAATGATCTGCCCGCAGGTGGTATAATCAAGGCGCTTATCCTACAGGAAGGAACCCTGCCGACCATGTACAATCTATCTTTTATTCAGTGGACTGCGGCCATAGCCAGCGCTCTAATTTTCGGCTTATCTAAAACAGCCTTGCCCGGTCTGGGAATATTGGCTGTGCCGCTTATGGCAAACGTCTTTCCTGCCCGCATTTCCACCGGCATAGTATTGCCCATGCTTATATTTGCTGATGCCTTCGCAGTAGTTTATTATCGCAGAAGGGCTCTTTGGACACACTTGATACGTCTTATCCCATGGGCTGCCGCAGGCATAATCTGCGGTTATCTTATAATGGGTAAAATAGAGGATCAACAGCTTAAGCCTATAATCGGAGCCATAACGCTCGTTATGCTGGGAATCAACTTCTGGCGAGAAAAATATAGTATGCAAAGGGATATTCCTAACGAATGGAGTTTCGCCTGCCTGATGGGCCTGGCAGCAGGCATTACTACTATGCTGGCCAATGCTGCCGGGCCTATCATGATTATCTACTTGCTGGCCATGCGCCTGCCAAAAATGGAATTTATAGGAACAGGCGCCTGGTATTTCTTCTTGCTAAACTGGTTTAAAGTGCCTTTCAGCCTCAAGCTGGGCTTGATAAACAGCGGTTCTTTGTCATTCAACCTGCTGCTCTTCCCGGTGGTAGCTGCCGGTGCCGTTATCGGCATAGTCATTCTGAAACGCATCCCGGAGAAGAGATTTATCCAGGCAGCGCAGATATTGGCTCTTCTGGCTGCTTTAAATCTGATGATAAGATAGTAAAGGCCCAGGATATCCAAGCTTGTTTGCAAAGGCCTATGCGCCTTGGCTTAAGTAACGAGCCTGAGCCTACCGTTTCTTCTTTATTGCTGCCAGAGCTTCCCTGGCAACTTCCGCTACATCTGCAACCGGCAGAACTACCGGAAGGATATTATTACCCATGCCTGATGAGGAAACGGCTCCCTGGGGAAGCTTGCGTATGGTTGTAATACCAAGCAACTTGCCATCGGTTGTAAAGGCAGGCCCCCCGTAATTATTGGCGTCATTCAACACAAAAAAAGTACGGGGCCTCTCAATTATGGCTCTAACCCGACAGAGATCGACACAAATGGTACGGTTCGCCACCACGCCTAAACGACCCAGCAAGAGCACCTGGTCAAGAAGAGCGGGCGCTGATATCTGATTCAGATCCATAAACGGCAGAGGCTTATCCGGCTTTTTCAGCGGACTGATAAAAACCAAGTCGAGATCTCTATCACGTAACACTACTCTGGCGGGAATTTCTTGGCCGCCGGGCAGCAAAATTTTCAGACCGGTAATCTCTCCGCTCTGCTTGATATCGCCCTCTGCAGAGATGGAAGAGAAGATTTCGCTGAAAAACTCGGATGGATTGATCATCGCCAGAGAGCTTACAATAAGCCCGGAAGGATCGATAATCATGCCTGTAGCCTCGCTCTTGTTCTCACTCTTACGCTCCTCACCGAACATGCTTACTCTATTGACCGCCACAACTTCCAGAGTTACCACGGCAGACTGATTTTTAAGGATAATCTCCCTGCAAAGAGAGGCATCATCGCTCTCTACCGGTAAAGCTGCAAAGAGAACGGAGAAGAAGCATACCAAGACCATAAATATACTCGTATTACGTATCGACACAGAAAGCCTCCTTTTCGAATCTCCAACGATATTAGGATATTATTCATTATTAACGATTATTCGGACACCGCTTTCGGTTTTTTGCCGCCTGCAACTCGAGGTATATATTCTGGCGCTTCCGTTCCACCTGAACAGCGATCGTTCGGCTGCTCTCTGCCATAACCTGTTGCATAATCCTTTCGAATCCGGCTACATCATTAACAACATATCCGCCTACGGCACGGATCAAATCGCCTGAAACCAGGCCTCCCAGAGAGGCCCATCCGCCATCATCAACGGCCTCGGCAATGACTCCCGTCTGCTTTTCAGACCAGCCCTCTTTTATTCTGTCCATAAAGGCTATGCCACGGACGGAAAAATCATAATCTTCGCAACGATACCTATCCATCTCGCGTGCAGGCTTAGGAGCAGCCGGCAGCTTCATCTGCAGTGCCAGTTGCCTGGCATTACGCAGCACTGTTAATTCTACAACGCTGCCTATCCTGTATTGCCTTATCATGGTAGGTAAGACCTCAATATCCTCTTGCCGGGTGGCCTCGATAGGCTGCCCGTCCAGAGCTACAATTATATCTCCCACCTTGAGTCCGGCTTTTTCCGCATTGCTGCCGGGATACACCTGAACTATACGAGCGCCTCTCTTTCCTTCCAACCCCAGCGCGGACGCCATATCTACAGTCAATACCTGTATCCCTGCCGGCACCCAGGCCTTAACTACTTCTAACCCCTGATCACGGGAATCATCCGGGCCTATTTTAACCACTGTCAAATAATTACTCTCTTTACGCTCAAACTCTACCAGCACGGATATCTGCTCCGTCTCGCCCTTTAATAATTCTTCAGTTATGCCGGCCAATTCATCGACTGTAGCAACAGGTTTACCGGCAACCGATACTATAATATCATCAACTTCCAGAGAGGGCTTGGCATTATCGCAGGGGCTGCCGGTGCGTACCGATTTTACCAGCACACCGGAAAGGGAGCTGCGTCCTATTCGCCGGGCTCGCATCGGCGTTATATCGCAGGCGCATATACCCCATATCTTCTCTTCCCTTACCCTTTCCATTGTGGAAGGACGCTCTTCTGCAATCACACTCAAAGATAATTCCTTCTCCTGCCGAATAAGAGTCATTTCGATCTCTTTGCCTATCTCCAGAGCCGCCACACAACGATTAAAAGCGGGCATCTCTTCTCTGAAGCGAACATCTACCGGCTGTTTACCAAGCTTAACTAATATATCGCCGGATTGAACGCCGGCTTTATGCGCCGGCGATCCCTGCATGACGTCGGAAATCAATACCCCCCTCCTCTCCGTTGAGCTCTTCAGCAGAGGCTGCACGCTAATTCCCAGCCAGCTTCGGCGCACCCGTCCCTCTGAGATCAACCCGGCGGCTATTTCGGATGCCAGGTTGCCCGGTATGGCTCCTCCCAAACCAACACTGATTTCGTTTATACCTATAATCTTACCTTCCAAATTCACCAGCGGTCCGCCGGAATTACCGCCGTAAATATCAGCGTCATGCGCTATCCAAACAACAATCGAACCGACATCTTCTCCATCGAGCTCAAGCATCTCATTAAACATATCGGACATGGTGAGCTCGGTATTACTGACCACACCTCTGGTAACGGATTGTGAGAAGGCCAGGGGACTTCCCATGGCTAGAACAATATCGCCCACTTTGACCTTTGCTGAATCACCGAAAAGAGCAAAAGGAAAGCGTTTAGGCTTATCCGGGCAAAGACGAATTACAGCTATATCGGTCTGCGGATCAGTCCCTACCAATTCGGCATCTATCTCCTCCCTGTCAGCCATGGTACAGCTTATATACCTGGCGTTGCCGGCCACATGATGATTGGTTACCACATATCCATCTTCCGAAACAATGACTCCGCTGCCATAGCTCTCAACCTTCTCTTCACGCCCTCTATAATAGGTTGCCGATACCACATGAATACGTACCAATGCAGGTTTTACCCTGGCAATAGCTGCCTCCACAGCTTGCTGCTGTGTATCGACAGATAGCCTGGCAATATCTTCCGCAGCGACAAAAGCTGATGGAGACAACGGCCATAACAGCGCGAATAAAAGTATAATGATGAGGCGATAACTGCATTTAAACAATTTGATTTCTCCCCTCCGCTTTATAGATTCATGGTCTATTCCATTTGTATGGAGTAGCTCTGAGCGTTTACATTTATTGCAATCGGATGAAAACTCTTCTATGGTTAGTTACGATTGAATTTCGACACGGTGCCCCTCTTTCCCTGCTGAAGAATAAAATCAGAAGGATATAAAGGATATAAGAGCATAGAGCAATTCATAATTCAAGGTGATTCTCCGTATCCTGTGAAAAGAAGATCTTCCGATATCGCTTCGAAGTGAACTCTCAATTTGATTGATGCCGTCGGCATAGGCTTGGGGGCTATCGTAGGTGCCGGAATATGGGCTGCTCTGGGTATTCTATCATGCTTCGGCCTGGCCGTACTTCTTCCCTGGCGAATTATCGTTATAGAGACGCCGGTTATAGCTGCGGAAGGGATATATTATCTGCTTTTTGCAGGTCAAGAATGGAAGCACCGCGGCTAAAGGTAACAACACGCCGTTGATCCTCTATGGACTGCAATGCCTTTTCAAGGTTGCGTAAGCGCTCTTCAGCAGAGGAGCGCTCAAAGTCGTCATCATGAAAGTAACGCAGTGAATCCTCCAGTATTTGGCGATATTCTTCAAAATTAGCCGGCTTACCGTAATATTCACGATCCAGATAACGGCACATTGTTTCCGATTCGGCTTCCCTTACCAGAATAGAAACGCAGCCGCCCTTACCGGCGCCGGTAAGTTTGCCGCCCAGATAACCGGGGCACCGACGAGCAATGCTCAGCAATCTATCCAACTGGCTGTTAGAAACACGAAAATCAAAACAGAGAGTATGCTGTAAATGATCGATCATACCACCGACCTGCCTGCGATAGGCGTCGTACTCCTGAGAATCGACGGAGATTTCACCGGATGTTACCCTCTCTTCCGCTTCCAGAAATATACGCTCCAGATTCCTGCCGATAATGTTTTCTCTATGAAAGAATCTAGCGGTGGTACGGATATGATAACCGCCGATAACCCGCCTGGGACGAGTATATAACTTCTCGATAATGTCCCGCTCTTTGCCAAGCAACCTGGCGGCATCGTCCACGGTAACCTTTACCGGTAAAGTCATGATAAGCTCATTGACAGCTTTACCGGGTATCCCTAAAATGCTCTCTTCAAGGCTGCCGAATTTTCTGTAATTGGCCTTGATCTTCTCCCAGAGCTCGGGATTATCTTCCAAAAGCGGTAGTTCGGGTACAAAATCGAACCCCAGCTTCTCTTTTAAAACGGATGATACCCAGCCGCTACCGGATGCCTTGCCGGCGGCAATAGCTTCGGTAACAGCGGCAATAATGAGGCGTAGAACTTCATCTCCAATCTCCATCCATCCTTTGCGCATATTGAAGCTTTGATTGCCGTTCAACGATTTGTTGACTTCCCATAGAGAATTAGCCAGCACTACGTGGACACCGTTAAGAAAGGGCAAGGGTGTGGATTCCAGCTGTTCGCGTGAATGGCGATTGTAAAGGACGCTGTTGGGACGGTTACAGAGAATAGTGGTCTGATCGTTGGCTCCGCCATGGGTGCCCACATACCATTCCGCCTCGCCCAGTAACTTGCAGGCGTCGGTCAGGGTAAGCTGTGCCATACGCCGGCGATTGCAGATAGATAGCGCTAGAAATGACAAGACTACAATGGCTGAGGAGGAGCTGACTCCTGCCCGAAAGGGTAGAGTCGCCGTGCCGAAGGAGATATCCCCTCCTCTGAGCGGCTCCCCGGGCTGAGCCCACATGGTTCTAAGATAAGGGCTGAGAACGTAATTAAGCCAATTGCCCTTGCGTCTTCCAAAATAAGGCAGGATTTTAGTTCTGTTATCCCAGGTATCCTCCATACCAGGCGAATGCTTCTCCAGCGGCTCAGCGGTAAAACGCTCGAATTCGGCACCGATGGATATATCCTCTGGCGGAAAGAGTGGATTGATATTGGCTGCACTGATAATATCATCTTCCCGCGGAGAGAGAGCTGCCGGGATATCACCATCTATGGTTGTCGACATATGGTCTCCGGCGCACATATCCAGATACTCCAGAAAGGCATTCAGTCTACCAGGAACTCTGAGCAACCAGGTAGGCTTGTCCCCTACCCGGCGCAGATGAAACTTTACCGTTTCTGCTAAACGCGCTCTCTGGCGGCTCAGATATTCGCGGCTGGAGCTGGCATAGACTTGATCACAGAGATATTGGTCCAGTTTCGGATTACCGCTCTCCAGAATACGTATTAACTCGCTTGCCGGCAATGCTTTTATATTTAAATCCAGGTATTCGCTCATATATCAGTCAGTTTAGTCTTCAGATAAAGATTTGTCAATCATCTTCCGGCATTGCTGTGGCTGTCGGCGCTTGCTGCCCTACAGCAAAAGCGCCTATTTGCTTCCGCCGTTGCTCCCGTAATAAAAAACAGGTTCCGGGAAAACCCCGAAACCCGCATAAAAAGAGCAAAAAAATGGAGCCGACGATGGGACTTGAACCCGCAACCTGCTGATTACAAATCAGCTGCTCTGCCAATTGAGCTACGTCGGCCCGCTGTGGAAAATATGTTTTAAGCATTATGATTCTATCAAAGAGAATGGGCTTATGTCAATCTTCCCGGCGCAGAATCAGAATATGCTGATGAGCTATATTGGGAACGTAGACGTGGGGATAACCGTAGGGACGAAGCTTGGATCCGGCCTGATACCAAACCTTCTCTCCTTTGAGAATCAACCCGGCCTCTGCAGCCCGGGCAGCCAGATCGGCATGCACCATGATGTAGCGTCCATCCTGATAGCTGTTGCGTACTATCAGGGCCATATAACGGCCGCATCGCAGCAGACGGCGGCAGTGTGCCAGCATTTCGCTCATGGCCTTCAGAAAGTCGCTATAGCTCTTCAGATTGGCCAGGTCTCCCTCCTCCTCAGAACGCATGTTGTAATCGGAGCGGCGGGTAGCCCACTCGAAATTACGATGGCACATGGTTTTTGGAAGATGGATGCTGTAAGGAGGATCGGTGGCAATAAAATCGAAGCTCTCATCGGGCATAGCGGCCATGGCAATGCGGCAATCATCACAGATGGTCTCTTGCTCCACCAGTTCTTCTTGCTCACAGACGCGATGGTAGATATCCAGCCATTCCGGGTTGATCTCTATGCCTATAGCACGACGAAGAGGCCGGCAGATGGAGGCACCTATAAGGGTTCCTCCCACACCGGCAAAGGGATCCAAGATAGATTCGCCGGGCTTGGTAAAGAATTCTATCAATTCACGCATAAGCTGAGGGGGCTTGTTGGCGCCGTGACGGCGGCGCAGTTTATGTCCGTAGGTACTGTTATAAGCGGTGGATATGACAGATTTAGTAAAGAAGAGCCATGCCGCACCGTCCAGATCATTGAGTCTATTGTGAGGATGGATCTCTGCTTTTTTTCTGTTCTCTCTCTCTTCTCTCATGCAATAGTTCCTTCACTGAGCCGCAGGTTTAACGATTTGGGCTCCTCAGCGCCTTCTCGCAGCCGGCAATTTAAGCTTCTTGTGAAAGACAGGCTTCTAGTATCAAGCTATGAGAGAGTGCCTGCCTACTTCTTCCGCATATCCAGAACGCGTTTGGCCTTGCCTTCGCTTCGAGCCAGGCTCCTGGGCTCCACCAGCTTGATCTTGACGTTCAAGCCGAGTACACTCTCTATGCGAGAACGTATGGTCTCACTCAGTTCATGCATCCGCTTCATCTCATTGAAGAAGAGATTATCGGATACCTCCACCCAAACTTCCAGGGTATCCAGTTGCCCCTGCCTGTCCACTACCAGCTGATAGTGCGGCTGAGTGCCTTCTATCTCCAGCAGCACGCTCTCCACCTGCGAGGGGAAAACGTTAACGCCGCGAATGATAAGCATATCGTCGGTACGCCCCACAACTCTGGTCATACGATATAGCGTGCGTCCGCAGGGGCAGGGGTCAGTAATTATTCGGGTAATGTCGCGGGTGCGGTAGCGAATAACAGGTAAGGCTTCTTTGGTAAGGGTAGTTATAACCAATTCTCCCTCTTCACCTGCCGGCAAAGGCTCTTCGGTTTTGGGATCGATGATTTCAAAGAAAAAATGGTCCTCGGCCAGATGCATACCCTGCTTTAGCAGACATTCACCGGAGACGCCGGGCCCCATGATTTCGCTTAAGCCATAGTTATCGGTGGCGGTAATATTCCATTTGTGCTCCAACTCGGTTCGCATTTCCTCTGACCAGGGTTCGGATCCAAAAAGGCCGTAACGCAGTTCGAGACCGGCAGGATCTATACCGGCTTCGGCCAGAGTTTCGGCCATATACATAGCGTAAGAAGGAGTGCTCACTAAAGCGGTAGTGCCGAAATCCTGCATAATCATCAATTGGCGCTGAGTGTTGCCGCTGGAAACCGGAACGACGGATGCGCCCACCCGCTCCATTCCATAATGCAGCCCGAAACCACCGGTAAAGAGTCCATAACCGAACGATATCTGAATGGTATCACGATGGGTAACTCCGGCAGCAGTAACCATTCTGGCTACCAGTTCGGACCATGTTCTAAGGTCACGCCTGGTATAGCCAACCACGGTCGGCTTGCCTGTGGTACCGGAGGAAGAGTGGATGCGTACCAGCTTATCCTTGGGAACGGCAAAAAGCCCAAATGGATAATTATCCCGCAAATCCTGTTTGGTGGTAAAGGGCAAACGGCGCAGATCATCCGGACACTTGAATGCAGTGGGATCGAAACCGGCTTTATCCATCCGGTGTCGATACATCGCTACATTATCATAAGCCCATTTTAAGGTGTGAGCCAGATTCCGGCGTTGCAATTCATCTATTTCCTCGCGACGGGCGCATTCACGTCGTCTGTCCCAAATCTTCATCTTCACTGAAATTACCTTCTTCTATTCTATAATATTATTTTGGAAGGGAGCCTCGGCTCCTTTCCCGGCTGTAAGAAGCATCATGCCTCGGCCACAGCCTGCTTCTCGGCCACCGGCTGCCCGACTTCGCCGTAAACGCGCTCCGTATGCTCCTGCGGCATCGGCCTGGTCAATATTGTTACCAAAGGCATAACCGCCAAGGGTAAGAGAATGGCTATAGTTCCCGCCAACGGTATGCCGGGCTTGCCCAGCTTGATATAGAGAAAGACGGAGGTAAAAAGACCGGTAATAAGTCCGGCAAATGCCCCGGCCGTGTTGGCTCGCCGCCAGAAAAGGCCGTAGATATACGGTGCCAGAAAGGAGCCGGCTACGGTACCCCAGGCGATTATCATCAGATCGGCAATAACAGCCGGCTGCTTCAAAGCCAGCACACAGGAGAGAACAACAAAGCCGGCGCACAGCAGCCGCATCAGGGCGACTGTAGATCTGTCGGAACGCTTGCCGTTACCGGCGTAAATATCGACGGCCACAGCCGAAGCTGAAACCAGAACCAGCGATGAAAGCGTGGACATCGAGGCTGCCAGGACCAGCATCATTATCAGCAGAGTGATCCAGGGCGGTGCAAATTGAGTTAGAAATAGGGGCATCAGATTATCAAGATTGGCCGGAGGAACAGCGTAAAAGAGATGGGTCAATGCTCCGGTATAGTAAGCGCCAAAAGCAATTATCAGAGAAAACAACGTAACTACTATAGTGGCGGGCTTGATGGCGTCACGGCTTTTAATAGCATAGAATTTCTGCACCATCTGGGGCATGCCCCACGGGCCGAAACTGGTAACAAATACCAGCGATAATAGCGTCAACCAGCCGGGAATAGCTCCGGCTTCCTTAAGCCCGGGCGCAAACTCAGGGTTCATCAGGCTCTGAGTGGCATGTATAAGCCCTCCCTGTTGCCCCACCAAAGCGGTAACCATGACAATTACGCCTATCAGCATCACCAGCCCCTGAACGAAATCCGTCAGAGTAAGGGCATAATAGCCGCCCATTATCAGATAGCAGCCGGTCAAAGCGGCCATAAAGATCAGAGCATGGATATATTGTATTTGCAAGGTCATTTCAAAGAGGTAACTCAGCCCCATATAAACAGCAGCCGTATATGGAACCAGAAAGATGAAGATGATCGTTGCAGCCAATATTTTGAGCGTCCGGCTGCCATATCGGCCTTCCAGAAACTCCGGCATAGTAATGGCTCCCAAGCGGATAGTCATATCGCGAGTTCTGGCAGCCAGCAGCTTCCAGGCGAGCCAGCTTCCCAGCATGGCATTGCCTATAACTATCCACATGGTATGGATACCGTAGCCCCAGCCCTGCTTGCCGGCGTAACCGATAAAGAGCACCGCGGAGAAATAAGCGGTGCCATAGGCAAAAGCCGATACCCAGGGCCCCACATTGCGATCGCAGAGAAAGAACTCCTTGGTACTTTTAGATTTGTTGCGGCCGATAAAGCCTATTGCCAGCATTCCTATGGCATAGATCAGGATAATGGCTATTTTCACGTTCTGCCTCCCTTTACAGTGAGTATACCTCGGGTCCGGAGACCACTTTCACCCCGCTCTCCAGCAGCAGGCTTTCTGCCTGATCAGGGTTCTCTACGTTGAAGACTATCAGGGTATCCACGATAGCATACATATATTCCACGTTTATATCCGATGCGGAGAGCATGTTGAGTATGGAACTCAATCCGCCCGGCTGATCGGGAACACGTATACATATCAAATTGCTCTCACGAACAATAAAACTGCGGTCACGCAGCAGAGCAGCAGCCTCGTCGGGCTTGTCCACTATGAGACGGACTATACCGTAATCGGACATGTCAGCCACAGAGAAACCGCGAATATTTATTCCGGCCTGGCCCAACAATTTCGTCAACACCGCCAGCCGGCCGGCCTTATTTTCTACGAATACGGAGAGTTCTCTGGTATGCATGCTTTCACCTCGTCACAGCCATAACCTGATGTTCTCGCCCCAGGTTAAAGGCCTTTTCGTTGATTTCAAATATCTTACCGTTGAAACGTTCACGGATGGCGGACAGCCAGATATTCTCTTTCACCTGCAGCAAGCAGGAGAGAATACCCATTAGCACCATGTTGGCCGCCCGTGCGTTTCCAGCCCTAACTGCCGTTTCGGTTGCATTCACTATTATGGCCTCGCCGGCTTCGGCGGCTATACGCTCCAGAGCATCTGCCGGATAATCCGTGGCGGAACAGCCCACGGGTAGAATGATTTCATCGCTGACCACTGCTATGCCGCCCGGACGCAGCAGAGGTATAGAGCGCAACCCCTCCAAGCGCTCAAAGGCTATCAATATATCCGTTTCTCCTTTAGGAATAAGCGGTGAATAAACCTTCCGACCAAAGCGTAAATCGCTGACAACACTGCCGCCTCGCTGGGACATACCATGTATTTCACTCTGCTTAACGTCATAACCGGCTGAGATCAACACGTTGGCAGTCATATCGGAGGCCAGCAGAATGCCTTGTCCGCCTACGCCTGCAAATGTAATGTTGCTAACCTTACTCATAACCGCTTCTCCTCCCGCTCTACCGTTATAGCCCGACTGGGGCAGATCTGATTGCAAAGACCACAACCGATACAGAGAGTCTCATTGATTCTGATACCGGTTTTGCATCCCTCGCCGGGAACCTTTTCTATAGCGGGACAACCGAGTTTCAGGCAGAGTCCACAGCCTCGGCAGGCTTCGTTGTCCAGACGAACGGGCTGACGGCGTGCCTTTTTATCTATCAACAGACAGGGACGCCGGGTGATCACTACAGAAACGCCTGGATGATCCACAGCAGCCCGAACGGCCTTCTCCACAGCCTGCAAATCATAGGGATCCACCACATGAATGTCATTGACGCCCAGGGCTCGGCAAAGCTGCGGTATATCCAAAGCAGGCGCCTCATCGCCAGATATTCGCTTGCCGCTGGCTGCATTCTGTTGGCGTCCTGTCATAGCGGTAATACGATTATCCAGCACCACTACTGTGCCATGGCTGCCGTTATAGACCATATTTATCAGACCTGTTATACCGGAATGGATAAAAGTGGAATCTCCAAGGACGCTTATAACGCCTTCCACTCCGGCCCTCTCCATGCCCATAGCGCCGCCGATACTGGCTCCCATACAAACACAGGTGTCAATAGCCTCCAATGGCTTGCCTACAGCCAGAGTATAGCAGCCGATATCGCCTGCAACTACCAACTTGAGCTTTTTCAAAGTATAAAAGAGGCCTCTGTGCGGACAGCCGGAGCACATAGCGGGCGCTCGCATCGGTAAATCGATGGCCTTGACCATCTCTGCTTCGGCGCTTCCAGTTTCAGTTTCGCCCAGCCTCAGCCCTTTTCTGACCAGCTCGGGGTTCAGCTCACCGGTAACAGGGAAGGCTTCTTTGCCTGTCAGGGATATCCCCAATGCCTTGATCTGTTCTTCAAGAAAAGGATCAAGTTCCTCCACCACATAAAGACGATCTACCCCGGCTGCAAACTCTTTGATCATAGCAGCCGGCAATGGCCAGATAAGGCCCAGCTTCAGCACTGATGCATGAGGAGCGACCTCTTTGACATACTGATAGGCTATGCCGGAAGTGATAATACCAATGGAGGTGTCAGCCCACTCCGTTCTATTGAGTGCTGTAGCCTCGGCAAACTCTGCCAGGCGCTTCAAACGCTCCTCTACCGCCAGATGGCGGCGTTTGCCATAGGCAGGTATCATGACATATTTAGCTTTATTCGGCTGAAAACCGGGCTGGCGCAGCGGCAATGGCTCTGCCGTCTTCACCACAGATTTTCCATGAGAAATACGGGTGGTGGTGCGCAACAGCACGGGTGTATCAAAATTCTCGCTTGCATCCAAGGCAGCCATGGTAAACTCTCTGGCTTCAGCGCTGTCAGAGGGATCCAGCATAGGCACTTTAGCTGCTCTGGCATAATGCCGGTTGTCCTGTTCATTCTGGGAACTGTGCATGCCGGGATCATCGGCGGTTATAATCACCAGGCCTCCGTTAACGCCGGTATAAGCGGCGGTGAAGAGGGGATCCGCGGCTACGTTAAGACCTACATGCTTCATGGAGACCAGCGCTCTGACTCCGCCAAAGGAACCTCCCAGCGCTACTTCCATAGCAACTTTTTCGTTTGGCGCCCATTCCGAGTAAATCTCCGGATAGGTTGCAATCTTCTCCATAATCTCGGTACTGGGGGTTCCTGGATAGGCCGAGGCCACTCTCGCTCCACCCTCCCAGGCTCCACGAGCAATAGCCTCATTGCCTGATAGAAGCTTCTTCACGGTATAACCTTCCTCACATACAATTTGCCGCCGGACATAATAACATTCAGGCGGCCTTTAAAGGCCGCCTGAGAAAACGGCTGTCGTCTTATGCCGACAGTCCTTTATTTTACACTATTTAGATCGTTTTGACTACCTGTGGCAGAGTTGCATCAATCACTTTATACAGCTTCTTCTATCTGCTCCTCACTTTCCAGGATCTCCCGGCCCAGCTTGCGTTTGATACGCTGCAATGCGTTATCCACGGATTTAACCGGCCTGTCGAGGGTCTCGGCTATCTGGCTGTATGATTTACACTCCAGATATAGCGTAAGCACATCCATCTCAAAAGGGCTTAAGCTGGTTCGAATACGCTCCTGAAGATTACGCAGCATCAGCTGTTGTATAACCACCTCCTGCGGATCCTGTTCTTTCCCCACAAAGAAGGAAGCCATTGTAGCCCCGTCGCTGTTCTCGTCATTGATAGGCTTATTCAAAGATACATAGGAATTAAGAAAGCTATGCTTCTGACGAGTAGCTGCCTTAATAGCCGTAATTATCTGCCGAGTTACACATATTTCGGCAAAAACCTTAAAGGAAACAGCTCTCTCCTCCTTGTAATCTCTGATGGCTTTATAGAGACCTATCATGCCTTCCTGAATAATATCGTCGCTATCGGCTCCCAGCAGAAAGTAGGTTTTAGCTTTGCCTCTGATATAATTTTTATATTTACGAATCAGGTGCTCTGCCGCCTGCTGATTACCTTCACGCGCCTGTAAAACGACCTCCTCATCCACCATAGTCTGATACGCTGGACGAACGGATTGTAATGTGCCGATCAAATGTACCGCCCTCCCCGGAGAATATTACATAAAAATATGACATAATGGCTATGGCTCTGCTTCCCCCGGGTGTATGGGCCTGCAATATCATGCTTAACAAAATAAGTGCTTGTCACCCTGATCAGCTTTTGTATAACTTTTTAAGTAAAAAGCCTACATTCCTATTATATGCTTACGAGAAGCAATGGTCAATAGGGATTTTCAGCGGTCGCAATCTTACCGAAGCGAGCGTTGCCTGACGGCTTCGAAGAGCAGGACCGCGGCTGCGGCCGAGACATTGAGAGAGGATATGCGCCCCAGCAGGGGGATATGAACCAGAAGATCACACTCTTGCCGAACCAGGCGTCCCAACCCCTTAGATTCGCCGCCCAGGACCAGGGCCAGCGGTATATTGAAATCAGCCTGATAGTAGAGAGACGGGGCGTCTGCCTCGGCGCCGGCTATCCAGATGCCGGCCTCCTTGATACGGCGCATAGCCGCTACCAGATTGTTGACACGGGCTACCGGCATATACTCGATGGCTCCGGCCGAGCTTCTGGCCACCGCCGCCGTCAAGCCTGCGGAGCGGCGCTTAGGGATAATGATGCCGTCGGCGCCGGCGGCCTCGGCAGAGCGCATAACGGCGCCCAGATTGCCGGGGTCATTGACTTCGTCCAGGATCACCAGCAACGGCCGACGTCCGCTCTTGCCGGCGCGGGCCAGGATATCGTCCAGTTCGGTATAATCCCAGGCTGCCAGAATAGCGATAACGCCCTGATGCCGAGGGGTAATCTCATCCAGTTTAGCGCGATCCGTCTCCTGCACATAGGTTCCTGCCTGCCGGGCCTCTTCTACCAGGCGATGGAAAGGCTCCCCTCTCAGGGAGCCTTTGGCAACCAATATCTTCTCTATGGCATGTCCTGCCTTCAGAGCCTCATTGACGGCATTGCGCCCGGCTGCGTAGTTCATCTCAGGCTTTCCTCCAGGTGGTGCCTTCCGGCCGGTCCTCCAGAGTGATGCCGATTCCTTGCAGGCGGTCACGCAACAGATCGGAGAGATCCCAGAGCTTGCGTGAGCGGAGTTCCTTCCTGACCTCTATCAGCAGGTCCATCAACTCTTCCGTCATGCCGGTCAGGCCGGTCTCCTCACGCAGTATGCCCAGCAGATCGCCCATGTGATGCAGGCCGTCCAGCAGGCTCTGCAAGAGAGTCCCTGCTCCGGTCATTCCGGCCAGGCCGGGATCGGCCATAAGACGGTTGGCCTCACCGGCCAGGCTGTGCAGTGCCGCCAAAGCGCCGGCGGTATTGAAATCATCGTCCATAGCAATGTCAAAGTCCGCCTGCAGTGCGGTCAATCGCTCTAAACGGGCGTCCTCCGGGCTGCCTTCCTGCAGCCCGCCCTGCCTCAGTGTCCGGGTCAGGCTGTCTCTGGTCTGACGCAAACGCTCCAGAGCCCGCTTGGCCTCTTCCAGGCGCTCATCGCTGAAATCTATGGGGCTACGGTAGTGGACGGAGACAAGATAGTAGCGTACCACCTCCGCCTCATATTGCTCCAGTATCTGGCGCACGGTGAAGAAATTGCCCAGTGATTTGGACATCTTCTCTCTGTCTATGGTGACAAAGCCATTATGCATCCAATAACGAGCAAAGGGACTGCAGCCGGCATATGCCTCGGACTGAGCGATTTCATTTTCATGGTGCGGAAAGATAAGATCCTGCCCTCCGCCGTGAATATCGAAACCGCAGCCAAGATATTTGAGCGACATAGCGGAGCATTCTATATGCCAGCCGGGGCGCCCTGGCCCCCAGGGGCTCTGCCAGGCAGGCTCGCCATCCTTGGACCTCTTCCAAAGAACAAAATCCAGAGGGCTGCGCTTGAGTTCATTGATCTCTATCCGGGCCCCAGCCCTCATTTCTTCCAGATCTCTGCCGGACAGAGCACCATATCCTTTAAAACGCGCCACGTCAAAATAAACGTCGCCATCCACCTCATAGGCATACCCCTTCTGCTGCAGTACGGCTACCATCTCCACCACGGCGTCGATATGCTCTGTAACTCGGGGATAGACGGATGCTCTGATAATTCCTAAAGCATCCATATCCTCAAAATAGGCATCTATATAGCGCTGTGCCAGTGTGCCGGCATCCGTGCCCTCCTGCGCCGCACGCTTGATGATCTTGTCGTCGATATCAGTAAAATTCTGAACATGGTAGACTTCATACCCTGAATGCTGTAAATAACGCTTTACCACGTCGAACGTTACATAGGCGCGGGCATGCCCCAAATGGGAATAATCATACGGTGTCACACCGCATACATACATGGAAACAGAACCTGGATGAGCGGGCACTAACTCCTCTTTCCGCCCGGCCATAGTGTTATAAAGACGCAGTGGCATCGGCCACCTCCTCAGTATTTATATATTCAGGCATCTTTGCAGACCGGGCGCCAAGGCTCAGAGATCCATGCCCATTTACCTGCAAGTTTGAAATTTCAGCCCTTATTTATTGGCTTTATGCTCTTGCTCGTCATTATATGACAGAGCAGGCCTCTCTCTTTCATTCTGCAAAGCTTCTATACGGTGCTCCAAAGCTTCTATCTTCTTCAATAGGCAATGAAGCATCTGCGCTTCCGGATCCGGTAGATTGCCATGCTCCAGGGCTTCAACAACTCGCCTGCCTCCCTGCACTACTACGCGGCCGGGAACACCGACCACGGTGCAATTAGCCGGTACAGGCTTGACAACTACAGCATTGGCTCCCACCTTGGCATTATCGCCTACGGTTATGGAGCCTAGAACTTTGGCCCCGGTGCTGATCATGACATTATTACCTATGGTGGGATGGCGTTTTCCCTTCTCCTTACCGGTTCCACCCAGAGTGACACCCTGGTAAAGGGTTACATTATCTCCTATCTCGGTAGTTTCACCGATAACGGTACCCATACCATGGTCTACGAAGAAACTGCGGCCGATAACGGCCCCCGGATGTATCTCTATACCCGTAAAGAGACGGGATACCTGTGATATCAGGCGAGGGATCAACGGCATACGCCAACGCCAGAGGCGATGAGCAATTCGATGCCAGAGTATGGCGTGCAGACCTGGATAGGTCAACACTTCTATAATATTGCGGGCGGCGGGATCACGTTCAAAAACCGCCTGTATATCAGCTTTTATAGTATCCAGCATCGTCTTCACTCCCTTCTTTACTTTCCATGCTTTATTTTAGGGGTCAGCATCCCTATCCTCTTATTTCAGCCGCTGCAGCACGCGGTCACGTCCCAGAAGGGCGATGATACGCACCAATTCCGGACCGTGCACGCGCCCGGTCAAAGCCGCCCTGAGTGGCTGAAAAAGTTGTCTCTTCTTCAGACCGGTAGCAGCAACGATGTCATCCAAATCAGACTTTATAATATCATATTGTAACTCTTCATGTCTTGCGAAGGCGCTTATGCAGGCATTAAGGGCCGTTCTGGATGCTTCTACGGCCAGAATCTCTTCAGCCTCAGCCGTCATCTCCGGCATAGCGGTAAAGAGGAAGGAAACTTCATCCGGTATCCGGCTGATAAGATCGATGGAGGTACGCACCAGTTCCACCACTTCCAACAGCCACTCCTCCGTGAACTGACTGTCATCGGCTGCCATCAGCCCGGCCTGATGCAGATAAGGCAGCGCTAATTTCAGCAGACAATGTGCCGGAGCCTGCTTTATATATTGCCCGTTCATCCATTTCAGCTTATCCGTATCAAAAACAGCCGGGCTACTGGAGATACGTTCCAAACTGAAATCCTCAACCACCCTTTGGCGAGGGAGTATTTCCAGGTCCGTCTCCGACGGAGACCATCCCAACAAAGAGAGATAATTAAAAAAGGCTTCCGGCAGATACCCCTCTTCGCGGAATTGAATAACGGAAGTTGCTCCATGCCGCTTGCTCAGCTTGGAGCGATCCGGACCAAGAATGAGAGGTATATGCGCAAACTGAGGCAACCCAAAGCCCAATGCCCTGTAAAGAAGTATTTGTCGCGGTGTATTGGAAAGGTGATCCTCTCCTCTGACGACATGAGTTATACCCATCAGGGCGTCATCCACCACGCCGGCGAAGATAAATGCCGGTTTAAGACCGGATTTCATGATAATAAAATCACCTATTTCATCCAGGCGGAAGCTGACCTCTCCCTTTATCAGATCTTTTACCACACATTCATGATATTCATTATTTAGTATCCCATATTCCGCATCCTGCTCTTTAGACGGCTCCACCCGATAGCGTACAGCCGGAACAGAACCCTCATTCAAGCGACGCTCCACCTCTTTGCGGCTCAGTGCCCGGCAAGAATTGTCATAGCGCGGCGTCTTGCCGGCAGCTAGCATAGCCTCTCGCCGAGCAGCGAGTTCTTCCTCACTACAGAAGCAATAATATGCTTCTCCGCGCTCTATCAAGTCCATTGCCCGGCGGGTATAAAGATCGCCACGCTCAGATTGTCGATACGGTACATGTGTTCCCCCTATATCGGGTCCCTCGTCCCAGTCCAGCCCCAGCCATCGTAAACCTGCCAGAATATCTTCTTCATAGACGGCGGCGGATCTTTCTATATCCGTATCTTCTATTCTGAGAATCATATCTCCATCGTTGGCTCTGGCGAACAACCAGTTGAAAAGAGCGGTTCTGACGCTGCCTACATGCAGATAACCTGTCGGCGCCGGTGCAAAACGCACCCTCACTCTTTGATAATTATGCTTCACGTTTATAATTTGTTTATCGGTTTTCATAATCTCTCTCCAATATCGACTGCTCGAATAAGAAGAATTCAGAGCCCCAGATGACCAAAGCAGATTATATTAAGCCGCTTTAAGTTGCTTTGAATTCCGCTCACTTGAGCTATTCTATCCTTTCCACCTTTACAGCAGGTTTCAGCTTGCGTATATCCTCCAGGCTGCCCAATGCCGTTCCCGGTGTAGCGGCAGTGGCTGCTCCTGCAGCACTTCCCCAGGACAATGCTTCAGCAAAAGTTTCACCGCGCATCAATCCGTACAAAATGCCGGCAATCATGGAATCCCCCGATCCAATGGTACTAAAGGATTCTACTCGCGGCGGCGTAGCTTTCCATGCCTTATCGTCGACGGCGACAGCCCCTTCTGCACCCATCGAAATAACCACTATTTCCACTCCTCGGCGTTGCAGCTCCCTGGCAGCAAGAAGAATATCGCTCTCACTCTTTAGCCTTCTGCCTGTTATGCGCTCTGCCTCCCGCAGGTTAGGCTTAATCATGGCAGGGCCGGCCTCCACTCCCAAATCGAAAGGGGCTCCTTCGGCATCCAGCACGGTCATGGCCTGGCAATCGGCAGCTAATCTGATAAAACGAGCATAAATTTCCCGGGGAACGCCCGGAGGCAGGCTGCCCCCTATAGCTACCATATCGGCCTCATGCATCAAAGTGCTCAACCGGCGCTCCAGCTCCTCCAATTCTACAGCTGAAATATCGGGGCCGGCTTCATTAAAGGTTGTAGGCGGCGCCTCTATCTCTTCCTCAACTATAGCTATGTTGGTACGAGTAACGCCCTTTATTTCAACAAACTCCGTCCTTATAGCCTGCCGATGCAGAGAGCTCTCGATATACCGCCCGGCATCTCCTCCAATAAATCCGGATGCCACAGTTGAGATGCCTAGCTCCTTCAGCAATCGCGAAACATTTATACCTTTGCCACCGGGATCAATCTCCAGCGATCTGATGCGGTTGGTATCATGCACTTTCAGACTATCGATCAGGAGAGTTTTATCCAGGGCAGGATTCAAGGTGATGGTGAGTATCATGACCTTACCGGGTTTCGATCAGACCATAATCACCATCCCGACGCCTATAAATAACGTTTATGCTCTCTGTCTCGGCATTACGAAAGACAAAGAAGGCATGGCCGAGTTCTTCCATCTGAATGGCGGCATCTTCAGGAAACATCGGTTTCAGCAGAAAGCTCTTGCGCTTTACTATCTGCTGCGGCCGAGCCTGTAACTCCTCCTCTTCCTCTTCCTTTTCCTTTTCTTCCTTCCTGTCCTCCAGCATCTCCTCAGCCATACTCATGGCCTGGGTATACTTCATATCAGCCTTTTCCTGTATTCTTTCCTTATATTTGCTCACCTGGCGGCTAAGCTTATCAACCGCTTTATCGATGGCTCTGTACATATCGTTATCATGCTCCTCCACTCCCATAAAGACACCGTTGACCAGAGCAGATAACTCCACATCCTGATTACGCTCTACGCTGGGATTTTTGTTGATGCTCATAATAACCTGTACTTCCATGATATTGCCAAAAAGACGTTCCAGAGGACGCACCTTTCTTTCGGCATACTCTCTTAAGGCACTGGTCATCTCCATATTTCTTCCCTTGATTACAATCTGCATCAACCTTACCTCCTTTTTTTATATGCTCAAGCCTCTTTACTATGTTAAGAGCCGAACCTGAAGAACGGCCTCCGGTCATCCGGAGCGTTCTATCAGAACAATCGCATAGGCCTCCATGCCTTCACCATTACCGATAGGTCCCATGCCTTCGGCAGTCTTTGCCTTTATATTTATATTTTCTGTATCCGTCATCATAATCTCGGCAATGCGTTGGCGCATATGAGGAATATAAGGAGCCAGCCGTGGTGCCTGTGCAATCACCGTCATATCGGCATTGACCAGATGAAAACCGCGTTCTTCTATCGACGAGCGTACCTGCAACAATAGATCGGCACTGTCGGCGCCAAGCCAGCGTGGATCGGTATCGGGAAAGAGTCTCCCGATGTCACCCTCTCCGGCAGCACCCAGCAGAGCATCTATCAGGGCATGGAGCAGTACATCTGCATCTGAATGCCCCTGTAAACCCATAGCATGGGGAACGGTAATGCCTCCAAGAATTAACGGGCGCTCTGCAACCAGCCTATGGCTGTCATACCCCATGCCTACCCTGGGCATATGCCCTTTAAAGAGAGTTGCCGGTTGTTGATTATCGGTTGTTAATTTCAAGCTTCGCTCTTCGTCCTGCAATTCTTCTCACATCCCAAGCAGATGTTGGGCTGCAAACTTAAGTTGCCTGCAATTTGCAATCCGCATTCCGCATTTTTAACAGCATCTCTGCCAGAAGGATATCCTCCGCTGTCGTCAATTTAATATTCTCATATGAGCCCTGCACCATTAGAACCGGTATTTCCCGTCTTTCCAGTAAAACGGCATCATCGGTTCCTGAATAATTATCCTGCCGGGCTAATTCATGGGATTCATATATCGTCTTAAAATCAAAGGCCTGCGGTGTTTGAACAGCCCAAAGATATTCACGGGGAGGGGTGGACAGAATTTCACCATCGGCGGCAACCTCTTTAACGGTATCCTTGAGCGGAACACCGGCAACTACGCCGGCATAGCGCGATAGCGGCTCAATCACTCTGTCCAGCATGGCATTATCGATGAAGGGACGAACGGCATCATGAATCAATACCCTCTTCGTTGCCCCTCGCAATTGCTTCAAGCCGTTGAAAACCGAACTCTGGCGCTCGGCGCCGCCGGCTGTTATCCCGACACTGCCGAAACCGTGCTTAACAAGCAAACGTCTGTAGAGTGACATCTCTGCCTCTCTACAGACGATTAGCGCATTATCTATTTTCCCGGATCCCAGAAGAGCCTTAAGAGTATGGATTACGATCGGGATTCCACCGATATCGAGCAACGGCTTAGCTCTATTTCCCATTCTTCTTCCTGAACCGGCTGCGGGTACTACCGCCGTTGTTATCAAAAACGGTCACCTCCAGGTCTGTCCGTTCTCTGGGACGGGCAAAGATCATCTTGCCTGCAGCCGTCTGCAAAGTGCTGGTAACCTCTACCGGCACCGTCTCTCCTATCAGACGCTTGCCATCTTCGACAACGATCATCGTGCCGTCATCCAGATAGCCGATAGCTTGATCAGGATCTTTGCCTTCCTTTATAAGGGCAACGGTTATATCTTCACCGGGCAAAACAACCGGCTTGACTGCATTGGCCAGTTCGTTGATATTCAGAACCTGCACACCCTCGAACTCCGCCACCTTATTGAGATTATAATCGTTAGTTATAACCTTGGCGCCCATCAGCTTGCCCAGCTTTACCAGCTTGGCATCGACTTCGTCGCCCTCTATATCCGTCTCATAAACCTCTACCGTTGCTTCCAGCTCTTTCTGTAAACGATTAAGAACATCGAGCCCTCGCCGGCCTCTGTTCCTCTTTAAAGCATCCGGTGAATCCGATATATGATGCAGCTCCTCAAGCACAAACCTGGGTATGAGTATAGCCCCTTCTACGAAACCTGTTTTCGCCAGATCTGCTATTCTGCCGTCGATAATCACGCTCGTATCCAGAAGCTTTATACCGCCGCTGCTATCATTGGAAACGGTATTAAAAAGAGGATTATCAATTTTGGTCTGCCCCAGGCTTATAGCAATGACCGCTCCCAGATAGCCCAGAACGGCACAACTCAATACCAAGAGAGCTATGCCGCTTTTAGTAATAAGAACCAACGGCAATATCGTCAAATTGGCGATGATTAATCCTATTATAAGACCGACCACTCCCAGCGCCACCGTGCGCGGTGACAGAGATCTTACCGTCCGGCTGATGCTGCGATTGCAAGAGCTCAAAGCACGGTAGATTACCGGAGCCACAAGATAAGCTATCATGGCCATAACGGCCATGAGGCCGATAAAATTAAGTATATCTACCTTGAGGTTGACAGAATGGGCTTCGCTATAGAAACTGCCTACATAATATCCTAAAATGCTGCCTATTATAACGCATATCAATCTAAAGAATCTTGCTGCCAATATTTTAGCACCTCCTTTCCATTCAAATTAAAGATATAGTAGCATACCGCTGCAAGTGCGTCAAACCTGTTTTGGATAATCCAATATGCCTGAAAGCCGCGTGTAATGCGGCTTTCGAGAAACTTTCAGATATCCTCGGCAAGAATTACGAAGTCTTTTTTACCACTTCCAGCCTGCCTCCGCGTATCTTAATGACGACGGTATCGCCGGGTCCTATTTCACG